>NZ_JAMKFE010000002.1 GCF_023721835.1 Caldimonas mangrovi
CCGAACAGGACAGTGAAACGCCTCAGCGCCGATGATAGTGCGGATTCCCGTGTGAAAGTAGGACATCGTCAGGCTATTACACCAGCAAACCCCCTCATTCCCAGTGAATGCAGGGGGTTTTTGCTTTGAGGCGACGATATATCAAGTATTGAAAACGACGCCGTTGCTCACTGTGACAGCGCGCGATTTCTGTAGCTCTTCAATAATTCGTTGCGACCAAGAAGCGTAGTTGATACCACGGAAATAGCGAGTGTGGATGAGCTGAAAGTAAGGCGTATCGGCCAGCCATCGGAGCATCTCGTCGAGAGGCTCTTGCTGCACTTCGAGCAGATGGAATTTGGCGAGTGCCTTGCCGGCGTACCAACCATGCTTGTCGGGCGATGCCTCGAAGCTCTCGAGGCGTCGATAAGCGCGCTCGAGCGCGGCCTCGACATCGCGGAAGGGCGAACCGTGCCCGGGAATCACGACCGTGCTGTCCAAAGCGGCAATGAGATCGAGGGTGGCACGAACTTCGCGGAAGGCGGTTTCCCCCTCGATTTCAGGGAACACGACACCAAAACCGTTCTGCCATAGCGCATCCGCGGAAATGAGCAATTGCTCTTCGGGCGAGAACAGCATGATCGAGTGCGGGTCGTGACCGGGGGCGGCCAGCACTTGCCAGTAGCGGCCGGCGATGTCGAACACATCGCCGGGCGCGACGACCTTGTCTACCTTGAAGCGTTCGCACCGCTGCCCGGTAGCTTCGTAGCTCAGCCGGGACATGTCCCATTGCGTTGCAGCTTCTGCTTCGCCAGGCGGGATGGCGACCCGGGCGCCAAACGCGCTTTGTAGCAGAGCATTCCCCCCGCAATGGTCGGAATGCAGATGGGTGTTGATGACTGTATGCAGACGCCGCCCGGCGAGATGACGGCGGACCAAAGCCACGGTCTGGGGGCCATGAGTGCAGTACCCGGAGTCCACCAGGGTGGTGGGCTCGCCCGGGGCCCCGCTCAGCACGACATTGTTGGACGAGAGCCAGCCGCGTTCCAACACCGCAACGCCGATGGGCAGGGTGACCGTGAGTGAGGTCACGAGCGCTTGTGCTGGGCGGACGCCGTCGGTTCGTCGAGACCGTAGCGGCGCGACTGGAGCGCGACGGTGGCTTGTGCAAAGGCGCGATGCAAGGTGTCGCAACCGCCGTTGAACAGCACCCGCCGGCCCCGCTCGGACGTCAGAAGCAGCCGCGGCGGGATCAGCCAGGCGAGGTAGGGCAGCCCCATAAAACGGGCCGATTTCACCTCGTCCCATTGCATTTGCTTGCGCCACAACCAGCTTTGGGAAATGCCGTCGCTCGTGAGCGTGGTCTTCCCGGTGAAGAAATGCCAGTAACCGGCGAGCATCACGACAACGCAGGCAAGCATCGCAAGCTGCACCCAGGTGTCCAGGCGCGCATAGCCCGCTCTCACCGGCTCTTGCGCCATCAGCAAGGCCATCCAGGACAAGAAGGCGCCCGTCAGCAATCGCACGGTCCAGCCGAACGAGGGGCCGCTGACGGGCAAGTGCAGGCCCTCTTGGGCAAGCGCGGTTTCTATCGGAGGCACAGAGCGACGGGAAGGCGGGACCATGCCGTCATTGTGTCAGGCCGCTCCGCGCAATTCGCGGCGGAGGATCTTGCCGACATTGGTTTTCGGGAGATCGTCGCGAAACTCGATGTACTTCGGGCGCTTGTAGCCGGTGAAATTTTCGCGGCAGAACTCGGCAAGGTCTTCTTCGGCCAGCGTCGGATCCTTCTTGACGACGAAGAGCTTGACGGCCTCGCCGGACTTCGCGTCGGGTACACCGACCGCCGCGCACTCGAGCACGCCGGGGTGGCAGTTGACCACCTGTTCGATCTCGTTCGGGTAGACGTTGAAGCCGGAGACGAGAATCATGTCCTTCTTGCGGTCGACGATTTTCACGTAGCCGCGAGCATCCATGACGCCGACGTCGCCGGACTTGAAGAAACCGTCGGGCGTCATGACCTTGGCGGTTTCGTCGGGGCGGTTCCAATAGCCGGCCATGACCTGGGGGCCGCGGATGCAGATCTCGCCCGGCTCGCCGATCGGCACGTCGCGACCGTCGTCGTCGCGGATGGCGATGTCGGTCGACGGAATCGGCAGCCCGATGGTGCCGGTGAACTCCTTGAGATCGAGCCGGTTGCTGGTGGCGACCGGCGACGTCTCACTCAAGCCGTAGCCCTCGACCACCGGACAGCCGGTGATCTTCAGCCACTTCTCGGCGGTCGCCTGCTGTACCGCCATGCCGCCGCCGTTGCTGACCACCAGTTCAGAGAAATCGAGCCGTGCGAACTCGGGGTCGTTTGCCATCGCGTTGAATAGCGTGTTGACCGCGGGGAACATGTTGATGCGGTGCTTCTGCAGGGTCTTGATGAAGCCCGGGATGTCTCGAGGATTGGGGATGAGCAGGTTCATCGTGCCCATCCGGGCGCCCATCATGTAGCAGACGGTGAGCGCGAAGATGTGATACAGCGGCAACGCGCAGACGATGGTCAACTGCTTGTCGCCCACCTTGTCGAGCATGGGTTTGAACCAGGCCTCGGTCTGGAGGATGTTGGCGGTGACGTTGCGGTGCGTCAGCGTCGCTCCTTTGGACACGCCTGTCGTGCCCCCGGTGTACTGCAGGAACGCGACGTCGTCGGGGCGCAGCTTCGGCCGGTGCAGCGAACGCCGCGTGCCGTCGGCCAGCGCGGCGTTGAAGCGTGTGACGGTGCGCCCCTCGCCCATCGGCAACTTGAACTCGGGCACCATCTTGCGCACGTGTCGCACGACGAAGTTGACCAGGGCACCTTTCCAGAACCCCAGCATGTCGCCCATTGCGGCGAGCACGACGTGTTTGACGGGTGTGCGGCTGATGACCTCCTGCAGCGTGGTGGCGAAGTTCTCGAGGATGATGATGGCTTCGGCGCCGGAGTCCTTGAGCTGGTGTTCCAGTTCGCGTGCGGTGTACAGCGGGTTGACGTTGACGACCGTGAAGCCGGCACGCAGGACGGCAGCGATCGCCACCGGGTACTGCAGGACGTTGGGCATCATGAGCGCGACGCGTGCGCCGCGCTGCAGCCCTTGCTGCTGCAGCCAGGCACCCAGCGCACCGGACATCTCGTCGATGTCGCGGAAGGTGATGGCAACGTCCATGCACATGGCGGCACGGCGCGACGCGTACTTGCGGAACGATTCCTCCAGCAGGTCGGGCAGCGAGTCGTACTGCTGGCTGTCGATCTCGGCGGGCACATTCGGCGGGTAGTGGTTCAGCCAGGGCTTGGACGCGGTCACTGCTACTCCATGCAAGGTGGGTTCGTAAGGTGGGCCCATTGTTCTTATCGAACGATCGTTCGCCTACGGTAGTTGCACTAACGGATCGTCGCCGGCGCGACTGGGAGCTGTCGCCGCGGCGACAGCGTCGGGCGAGAACAGGCGCTCGACCAGCGCGCGCTCCCGCGATGCGATGGTGTGGAGAAATTCACGCGCTCCGCGCATGGCCTTGAAGGACTCGAGGCCCGCCTCGAGAAAGCGCTGCAGGTCCTGCAAGCCGGCCGCCTTCGCCGGACCGCGCATCATGCGCAGCGTGGTGGCCCACATCGGCTTGCGCGTGTAGTGTTCCAGCGCGTGACCGATCTCGAGCATCAGGTCGATCTGTCTGACCCGTTCGGTGGAGGCGGCTGTGGCCTGCCACGCGAGCACATAGTCGGCCGGCCGGATCTGGGCGGATGGCAAGGCGCCCGCCATCGCGGTATCGAGCCGCTCGGACAGGGCATGCAGGGCTGCGAGGAGGCGTACCGTGTCAACCACGCCCTCGGGAAACAGCTTGACCATCGTGGGCACGATGCGGGCGAACTGCTCGTCGCGCGTGCTGAAGTCTTCGGGGCCGTACAACTCGTCGAGAAAAAAACGCGCCGCGCCCGCATAACGCGGCATCGCAAGCAGGTCGGCATAGGTGTTGCAAAAGCGTTGCTGCTGATAGCGCTTCAGTGCGTGGACCTTTGCGGGGAGGACCCCACCGCGCTGGCGCAGCGCGCGCTGGTCGAACACGCTTTGAAGATGCTGCAGGATCTCTCGGGCGGCGTCGGGCATGGCGCGGTGTCTCGGGTTTTTCTGAGGCTGAAATAGATCGCAGCCCCTAAGGCGCGACTGCGGAATAATGCAACACTCGCTTGCGATGGAACGCAGAACCCTACTGAGGCTCGGTCTCGGCTCGGCCGTGCTGCTCGCGCTGGCCGGGGGCGGCGCGGCGCTGCTGCGCCCGGGCCTGGAAGGCGTCCGGCTGACACGTGCGGGGCGAGAGGTATTGCGCGCCGTGACCCTGGCGGTGCTCGATGGCAGCCTGCCTCAGGCTGCTGCCGCGCGCGAGCAGGAACTGGCGCGACAGATCGCCCGTGTCGAAGAGTTCGTCTCGGCGCTGCCGCGTGCCACCCGGAGCGAACTTTCGCAGCTCGTCGGTCTCCTGGGCACGGCGCCCGGGCGCGTGGCGCTGGCGGGACTCCACGCGGACTGGACCGAGGCGAGCGTGCCCGATGTGCAACAAGCACTGGAGTCGATGCGGCAGTCTCGGCTCGAGCTGCGGCGGCAGGCTTATCACGCGCTGCGCGACATCACCAACGGCACGTTCTATGCCGTGCCCGAGCATTGGGCGCTGATGGGTTACCCGGGCCCGCCTGACCTGTGACGCGATGAGCAAGCTTCCCGATCCGATCAAGCAAGGACTCGCGCGCGGATGGCGTGTGGCCGGCGGCACGCACGGCGTGCTGCCTGCGCGCATTCAGTGCGACGTCGCCATCGTCGGCTCGGGAGCAGGCGCTGGCGTCACCGCTGAACTGCTCGTGAAGGCGGGCCTCGACGTCGTGATCGTCGAGGAAGGGCCGCTGAAGAGCAGTAGCGACTTCAACCAGCGCGAGAGCGAGGCCTACACCGCGCTGTACCAGGAAAGTGCTGCCCGCAAGACTGTCGACAAGGCGATCACCGTGCTGCAGGGGCGCTGCGTCGGCGGCTCGACGACGATCAATTGGACCAGCTCGTTTCGCACGCCCGACGAGACACTGGAGTTCTGGCAGCGTCACTTCGGATTGCGCGAGCTGACGCCGCAGGCGATGAGTCCGTGGTTCGCGCAGGCCGAGCGTCGGCTGAAGATCGGCCCCTGGCTGGTGGCGCCGAACGAGAACAACGACCTGCTCCGGCGCGGTGCAGGCAAGCTGGGCATGGCGGCACCTGCCATCCTGCGCAATGTCGAAGGATGCTGGAACCTTGGCTCCTGTGGCATGGGCTGCCCGACGAACGCGAAGCAGTCGATGCTGGTCACGACGATCCCCGCGGCGCTGGACGGTGGTGCGCGCCTGTTCGTCGAGACGCGAGCGCAGCAGTTCGAACATGCGCGCGGCCGCATCGGTGCGCTGGTGTGCCTGCCGGTGCGACCGAACGGCGAGCCGGCGAGCCGGCAAGCCATGCGCATCGTTGCCAAGCACTACGTGGTCGCGGGCGGGGCGATCAACTCGCCGGCACTGCTGTTGCGTTCCGGGCTGCCCGACCCGCATGAGCGGCTGGGCATTCGCACTTTCTTGCACCCGGTGGTGATTTCTGCGGCCAGCTTCGAGCAGAAGGTCGAGGGCTGGCAGGGCGCGCCGCAGACGATCTACACCGATCACTTCCTGGGCACGCAGCCGATAGACGGGCCGATCGGCTACAAGCTGGAAGCGCCGCCGCTGCACCCGGTGATCTTCGCGTCGACGTTTGCGGGGTATGGGCGCGAGCAGGCGCAGATGCTGGCCGACTTCCCGCACACGCAGGCGCTGTTGGCGCTGCTGCGCGACGGCTTCCATGAGGCATCGCCGGGTGGCCGGGTGCGCCTGCGCAGCGACGGGACGCCGGAACTCGACTACCGGCTCACGCCGTTCGTGATGGACGGCGCTCGCCGCGCGCTGCTCAGCATGGCGGAGATCCAGTTCGCGGCCGGCGCGAAGACGGTGGTGCCGGTGCACGAGCAGGCGCGGCCGTACGGCTCGTGGGCCGAAGCGCGCGAGGCGATCGGCGCGCTCGCCATGGAGCCGCTGCGCGCTCGCGTGGTCAGCGCGCACGTGATGGGCGGCTGCGGCATGGCCGGCAACGAAAGGCTGGGCGTGGTGCAGCCCGACGGCCGGCACTGGCAGGTCGACAACCTCAGCGTGCACGATGGCTCGTTGTTCCCGACCAGCATCGGCGCCAACCCGCAGTTGTCGATCTACGGGCTCGCCGCCAAGCTGGCGACGCAGCTGGCACAGCGGCTGAACGGGCGCGACGTGGTGCTGGCCTGAACCGATGCTCGCGCGACTTCAGCAGTGCATCACGCTGTTCTTGCTGGCCGCTGCCGCGGCCTGGGCTGCATGGGCGCTTGCGCTGGACCGGCCGTGGTTCGCGGTCGGCGGTGCCGCCTTGATCGTGTTCGGCTACGCGCTCGTGCTGGGCCTCGAGTTCGTGATGATTTCAGTGGTCAACCGAGGCGACGCCGCGCCCCGGGCCACAGCAATGCAGTTGTTGCGCGCGTGGTGGGGCGAGGCGACCGCCGCTCCGCGCGTCTTCTGCTGGTGGCAGCCCTTCTTCGCCGAGGCCGTGCCGGATAACCCGGGCGCGCCGGGGCAACGCGGCATGGTGCTGGTGCATGGATTCGTCTGCAACCGTGGCTTCTGGACGCCTTGGCTGCGCCGGCTGCGCGAGCGCGGCGTTCCGTTCGTCGCGGTCAGCCTCGAGCCGGTGTTCGGCGGCATCGAGCGCTACCCGGCGATCATCGAAGAAGCGGTGCGGCGGCTCGAGGCGCACACCGGATGCGCGCCCGTGGTGGTGTGCCACAGCATGGGCGGCCTGGCCGCACGCGCCTGGATGCGCGACTTCGACGGCGACCGGCGCGTGCACCGGGTCGTGACGATCGGCACCCCGCACCGTGGCACCTTCCTCGGCCGTTACGGTCGCACGCCCAACACGCGGCAGATGCGTCAAGGTAGTGGCTGGCTGCAGCAGCTCGCGGCACAGGAGCCACCGCAGCGGTATCGCCGCTTTACCTGCTTCTACGGGCACTGCGACAACATCGTGTTCCCCGCATCGACGGCGACGCTGCCCGGCGCCGACAACCGGCACATCGCCGGCATCGCGCACGTCGACATGGCGTTTCACCCGGAGGTGTTCAACGACGTGCTGGCCTTGCTGGCTTCGCCGCCTTCGACGGCCCCAGCCGAAAGCGCGCCCCCCGGCGCCGGTGCACCGACGCGGTAGGCCAGCCAGGCGGCCGCCAAAGCCGACAGCAGCGGGCCGGACGTGGGCGCGCCGAGAGCCTCGGCCAGCAGTGCCAGGGCGTAGAGAGACAGCACGGCATACCAGTCGCGTGCCGTGGTGACGTGGCCGGGCAGCCGCACGGCCCCGGCGGGCATCAGCAGCAACGGCAGCCATTGCAGCAGCAGGTGGCCGCGCAGGTCGCCTGCGCCATGGCTGATCTCGCCGACCAGCCAGTGGCAGGCCGACAGCGTGGCGAGGGAGAGGCCCAGGGTCAGCAACGGCCAACGCGCCCAACGGGCATCGACTCGCTCGGCTAGAAAGGCGCACATGAGCGATGCGCTGGTCCAGCCGGTGCCGAGGTGGACGATGAACAGGGAGGCTTCGTCCAGCGTGCGGCGGTAGTGCCCGACGGCCGGGCCGGTCAACGCGACGGCGACGAAGAAGAGGGTCCAGGCCGTGGAGGCGGGGCGTCCCTCGAGACGCCGCAACCCGTACAGGCCCGCGGCGACCATCGCCAGCGGGCCGAACAGCAGCAACGCCTGCGGCAGCGCGTCCGTGCGGGCCGCGGGCGGCAGCACCACGGGACCCCAGGCGAGCAGGCCGGTCATCAATGCGAAGATCATCGACGCGAGCAGTGCGATCGCGCATCGCTGGGGCAGGTGAGCGTTCATGGCCGGGTCCTCCGCGGCGGCCGGTGCGCGGTGAGCGCCAAGGCCGCGTGAACTGCATCGAAGGATGCAGTGTCGGCCTGCGCGAGGACGCGAACAATCGCTCTTTGAGGGGGGATGTGCCCCTCCGATGGGGGGACACATCCCCCGCGGCCGGTTCAGGCGGCCGGCGGGATACGCTCCTCGTGCGGCAGCACGCGGCCCGCGTCGATTTCTTCCTGGGCACGCACCGCGGCGTAGAGCGGCGTGAAATCCGGCGCGGTGGCGTCGAACAGTTGCTGGAAGGAGTCGATGACGAAGTAGCTGGCCTGGTAGGTGTCGATCTTGTAGCGCGTGCGCATGATGCGCGTCAGGTCGAACGGCACTCGGCTGGGCTCGGGCGACCGCACGCTGTAGCGCAGCTCGCCGGCCGACGACAGGATGCCGGCGCCGTAGGCGCGCACGCCGTCGGGCGTGCGGATGAGCCCGAACTCCACCGTGTACCAGTACAACCGCGCCAGCAGTTCGCAAGCGTCCAGCCGGCTGGCCTTCAAGCCGCCGGCGCCATAGGCCTGCATGTAGTCGGCGAACACCGGATTGAACAGCAGCGGCACGTGCCCGAAGAGATCGTGAAAGACGTCGGGCTCGACGACGTAGTCGAACTCTTCGGGCTTGCGGATCCAGCCGGTGACCGGGAAGCGGCGTTCCGACAGCAGCTTGAAGAAGGCCTCTTCCGGAATGAGGCCGGGCACCGCCACGACTTCCCAGCGGGTGCTGCGATACAGCCGGTCGCTGAGTTCGTCGAAGCGCGGGATGCGCTGCGGGGTGCCGAGGTGCTGCACCGCCTCGATGAACTCGGTGCACGCCAGCCCTGGCAACTGGGCTGCCTGGCGCTCGTACAGCCGGCGATAGAGCTCGTGGTCTTGCGCGGTGTAGGCAGCCCAGTCTTGCTCGCAGGTGTAGTCGGCCCGTGCACGGGCATAGTCGCCGCGCGGCGGGCGGTCGCCCTGGCCGTAGGTCACGGGCGCGACGCCCTGGTTGACGCCGCTGTGATGGTCGATCGCCTGGCTTTGCATCGCGTGTGCCTCGTGCTTCAGTGGGCCGGCTGGTCTGCAGTCTTCAGCACGCCGCGGCGCATCTGATCGAGCTCCATGGTCTCGAACAGTGCCTTGAAATTGCCTTCGCCGAAGCCTTCGTTGCCCTTGCGCTGGATGAACTCGAAGAAGATCGGGCCGAGCTGGTTTTCGCTGAAGATCTGCAGCAGCAGCTCGTCGGGCGTGCCGTCGACGAGGATGTTGCGCTGCTGCAGCGCGGCGACGTCTTCACTCAGGCCCGGGATGCGCTTGGGCAGCAGTTCGTAGTAGGTGGCGCTGGTGTTCAGCAGCTTGACGCCTTTCATCTGCAAGGCGTCGACGGTGTCGTACAGGTTGGTCGAGCCGAGCGCGATGTGCTGGATGCCTTCGCCGTGATACATGTCCAGGTATTCCTGGATCTGGCCGGCCTTGTCGTTGCCCTCTTCGTTGATGGGGATGCGGATCTTGCCGCACGGGCTCGTCATGGCCTTGCTCTTGACGCCGGTCGCCTGGCCTTCGATGTCGAAGTAGCGGACTTCGCGGAAGTTGAACAGGCGTTCGTAGAAGTCGGCCCATTCCTTCATGCGGCCCCGGTGCACGTTGTGCGTCAGGTGGTCGATGTAGGTGAGGCCATGGCCTTGCGGGTTGAGGTCGGCCCCGGAGTCCGTGGAAAGCGGCTCGAAGTCGACGTCATAGAAGCCGATGTTGCCGATGTCGCCGGCCGCTGCGCCGTTCTTGCCGCGCCAGCGGTCGACCAGATAGATCAGCGAGTCGCCGATGCCCTTGATCGCCGGAATGTTCAGCTCACCCGGGCCGGCCTGGTTGGCGAAGCCCCACGCACCGAGTCCGGTCGCGCGGGCATAAGCCTTGGCGGCGTCCTGCACGCGAAAGGCGATCGCGCAGATGCTGGGCCCGTGCAGGCGCGCAAAGCGCTGCGCGAACGAGTCGGGCTCGGCATTGAGGATGAAGTTGATCTCCCCCTGCCGGTACAACGTGACGTTCTTGTGGCGGTGCTTCGCGATCGCCTTGAAGCCCATGCGCTCGAACAGCTGGCCCATGGCGACCGGGTCCGGCGCGGCGTACTCGATGAATTCGAAACCATCGGTGCCCATCGGGTTGTCCCAGGGGGTGAATTGCATAAGGGTCTCCAGCGTCGCAGATGAGGTTTGAGATGAATCAAAACTGTAGGTGCCGGTGGTCGCAGTTTTCCTGCAAATTGCGCTTGCAGGGGCGACATGACGCAGGGAAGGTGCAAGAATCGGTGTATGACGACACCATTGGAGCTTGATGCCATCGACAGGCGCATCCTTCGAGCGCTGCAAGTCGATGGGCGCATGACCTATGACCAGCTGGCCGGCCAGGTCAACCTGTCGCCGTCGGCCACCCTGCGGCGGGTCAAGCGGCTCGAAGAGGCTGGAGCGATCGCGGGCTATGTCGCCGTGGTGCCGCCGGAACGGGTCGGGCTGGGGCTGACGGCCTACATCAACGTGCGGTTGGAAAAACACACCGAGACGCACAAACGCAATCCGATGGACTTGTTCCGTGCCGCGGTGCAGACCTGGCCCGAGGTGGTGGAATGCGCCGCGCTGACCGGCGAAATGGACTACCTGCTGCGTGTGGTCGTCGAGGACATGGCGCACTACTCGCGCTTCATCATGGACACGCTGCTCAAGCACCCCAGCGTCGAGGACTGCAAGACCAGCTTCGTGCTCGACCGCGTCAAGAACACCACTGTCGTGCCGGTGTAAACCCCCGCTGCCTGATGTCGCCCTCGCGACAGTGGCGATGCTGCACCAGTGAAATATTTCACGCAAGCGATCGTCCTCGCTTGCTTCGTCTTCCGCTGTCACGGTGTGTTGTCGCCGGTGCGGGAGGCCCGTTTGCTCCAGCGAGCGCGGCGCTGCTTTCCCTCAACGACACGACACAGGAGACAAGGCAATGACAGGCAGGTGGTTCGTCCGATGGAAGACGGCCGCTGCGCTCACGAGCGCGGCGGTCTGGTTGAGTGCGTGCGGCGGCGGCGATGCCCCGAGCGAAACCGCGCAGAGCGCCGAAGCGCAGTACGAGCAGACGCTGGCCGCTGAACTCGAGACGGCGGCCAGGCTCAGCTGCCCATGGGCCGGCGAGCGCGAGCAGGGGCAGGGGCTCGACGCGAGCGCTGCGTTCTGGAAGCGCTGCGCCGAAGAACCGCGTCCGCACGACGAACGCAGCTTCACCGTCAACGAGGCAGCGCTGCCGTTCGGCCCGCTGGCCGGCACTGCCGTCGAGACCGACCGTTGGCACGGGGTACTGGGCAAGGCGGGCTACCGCGTCGAGGTGCCGAAGAACTGGAATGGCAAGCTGGTCATGTACGCGCACGGCTATGCCGGCACCGGCGAACTGCTGAACGTGAGCAACCCGTCGATCCGCAGGCACCTGATCGAGAACGGCTACGCCTGGGCGGCTTCGAGCTACAGCGCCAACTACTACGACGTGCGCGCCGGCGTGGAAGACACGAACGCGCTGGCGCTGGCCTTCAACCGCATCGCGCGCGACAACGGCCGCCCGCTGCCCCGGCCGCGCAAGGTCTACATCATCGGCCACTCGATGGGCGGACACATCACCGGCGCGGCCATCGAGCTGGAAACCTTGCTGACCGCGCGTCACAAGGTGCGCTACGACGGCGCCGTGCCGATGTGCGGCGTGATGGGCGACACCGAGCTGTTCGACTACTTCGTTGCCTATCAGCTGGCCGCACAGCAGCTCGCCGGCTTCCCGGCCGACAGCTTCCCCAGCGACGACTGGTCGGTGCTGGCGCCGCAGGTGCGGGCTGCGCTGTTCAGCACCTTCTCGACGGTGCAGACCGCACAGGGCCTGAAGCTCAAGGCGGTGGTCGAGAACCTCACCGGCGGCAAGCGGCCGATCTTCGACGAGGGCTATGCCAACACCGGGCTGCAGAACGTCGTCTGGGGCACCTTCGGCGGTGACGGCACGGTCAACGGCATCCTGACGAAGAACGTGACCGACACGCGTCGCATCGTCTACCAGTTCGACAGCGACCCGGCACTGTCGGCCGAGGAGCAGGCGTTCAACGCAGCCATCCTGAAGGTGTCGCCCGAGCCGTGGGCGAACCGGCTGCGCTGGGACGGCGTGCGCTGGATCCCCCAGGTCAACGGCTGGTTCCGGGTGCCGGTGGTGTCGCTGCACACGCTGGGCGACATGTACGTGCCCTTCCACATGCAGCAGATCTATCGCCAGCGCGCCCAGGCCGGCCACAGCAGCCGCTGGCTGGTGCAGCGGGCCATTCGCGCGCCCAGTCACTGCGATTTCACGGTCGCCGAGCAGGTGGAGGCTTTCGAGGCGATGACCTTGTGGGAGCAGCGCGGCATCAAGCCAGCGGGCGACGACGTGCTGACGCCTTCGACCGTGGCCGACCCGGCTTACGGGTGCCGCTTCACGGTCAACGCCGGAGGCCCGGACGACAACCCCGTGACGGTGGGCACGCGCGCCTTGATGCCGGCCTGTCCGAGCGGCGGCTGACGCTGGGCATGGTGCGCCGCATCAGCGGCGCACCAGCATGACGGCCAGCTCGGCAACGCCCATCGGATGCGGCACGCGCGGGTAGGGCGGCCGGGGCCACTGCCATTGCGGCTCTGGGAACAACGCGCGCATGCCGTGGACGTCGCAGTGGTAGGGCGGGCCTTCGATCAGGCCATCGGCGGCGCCGGTGCGCAGCGTTTGCATGAACAGCGCCAGCAATCGGCCGCCGGGGCGCAGCCAGCGATGCAACTGAGCGGCGTAGCCCGTCCACTGGTCGGGGTGCAGCGCGCACAGGCAGGTCTGCTCATAGATGGCGTCGAACGGCTCGACCGGCTGCCATTGCAGCACGTCGGCCTGCTCGACGCGGGCGGTCTGTCCGGGCTCGGCCAGCAGTGAGCGGGTGCGTTGCACGGCCGCATCGGCGTAGTCGAGTGCGGTCACTTCGTGGCCGGCAGCGGCCAGTTCGGCCACTTCCCACCCCGAACCGCAGCCCGGTACGGCGATGCGCAGGGAGGACGCCGCCAGTTCAGCGCCCAACCACACGCGCAGCTGGGGACTGGCGCTTGCGCGATCCCACGGCGTGTGGCGTGACTCGAACCTGGTTTGCCAGAAATCTCGCGTAGGGCCGGCTATGCGCCGATGTTAGCTGTCGAGCTCGACCACCTTGTTGTAGGCGGCCGCCTCGGACAGGTTGAGCAGCTCGGCGATCTCGGTGATGTCGTCGGGGATCGCCGCGTTGTCCCAGTCGTCCTGGGTGTGGCGGGCCAGCCGGATCGCTAGCGCGACGTTGCGCACCTGCGGCTGGTCGGCATGGCGATCGTCAGTGACCCGGATCAGGATCTCCGGCAGGCGCCAGGCACGCATCAAGGCCTGCTCCACGTCGGCCAGCGGCACGTTGAGCACGTCGCGTTGTGCCGCTGCCGAGCGCAAGGCCGGGTTCTCGCGCTGGCGGCGCTGGATCTCCAGCGCCAATGCAGGGGCATGGCACCACAGCAGCAGCTCGACGAAGTCGTGCAGCAGTGCTGCGGCATGCAGCACCGGAGCGTCGGTGTCCATGCGGTGCACGGCGAAGCCGAGCGAGAAGGTGGCTGCACGGTAGGTGCGCCGCAGCACGCTTTCGAGGCCGGCGCGCGCCTCGGGCTGGTCCCACAGCAGGTCTTCGGTGGTCAATGGCTGCGCGAAGGCGCGGAAAAACGGCGAGATGCCCAGGAACACCAGCGCGGCGGTGACGGTTTCGGCCGAGCCCTCGAAGCGCTGCGGGCGCACCTTGCCGATGTGCACCAGCAGCTTCAGCGTCATCAGCGGATCGCCGCTGACCATCTGCGCAATCGTGTGCGCATCGACCTCGTCTTCTATCGAATGGAGTGCCTCGATGGCTCGTGCCGTGCCGGGCAGCACCGGAACTTCCGCATCGCGGAAGTACGCCGTCCAGGCGGCGAGATCGGGCAGTGCGTGCAACAACATGTAAGGGCCAGAGGCGGGTCGTTCGGTATACGGACTATCGGCACGCCGGGCACCCGCTTGAGTGGGGTAAACACCAACAGCGGGCGGCGGTCTCACTTGCCGCCAAGCCGACGTTTCACGTCCATCCCCACCTGCTTGTTGACGAACTGCAGCGTCGCAACCTGGCTCAAGTCGACCTCGCCTTGCTGGTAGAGGCCGGCCTTGACCATCTTCGCGTAGAAGTCCTGGATGCGTGCGGCACTCATCGCACCGATGCCGCTACGCAGTGCGTCGCCGGAGTCGACGACCCCTTGCTGCTTCATCAGTGCCACCGAGGCTTCGAGTTCGGCCTCGGTCATTTCCGGGTTGTCGCGCTGCATCGCCGCGTTGGCCGCCTTGCGGTCGCCGTACAGGTAGTTGTACCAGCCGACGATGGACGCATCGACGAACCGCTGCACGAGTTCAGGCTGGTTGCGCACGGTGTCGGTGCGGGCCTCGATGACGGTGGAGTAGGTCGAGAAGCCGTGGTCTGCCAGCAGGTGCACCACCGGCTTGAATCGGCCCTGGTTCTCGACGTAGATCGGCTCGGCGACCGAATAGCCCTGCTGAATGGCCTTCTTTTGGGCGAGAAAGGGGCCGAGGTTGTAGTTGTACGGCTTGAGCTGCTCGTCGCGGAAGCCATGCTCGGCCTTCAGCCACTGCCACCAGGTGAACTGCGCGTCCTTCGCGATCAGTGCCACCGGTGCATTCTTCAGCGCGTCGAATGGCTCGTAGCCTTGGCCGGGGTGGGCGATGAGCGCTTGCGGGTCTTTCTGGAACATGGCGGCGACCACAACCACCGGCAGCCCGTTTTTCACGTTGTCGAACGAGTGCAACAGGTTGCCGGTCATCAGGAAGTCGATCTTGCCGGCCGGCAGCAACGGGCGGTTGTTCATCTGTGGGCCGCCCTGCTGGATCGTTACCTCGAGTCCGTACTTGCGATAGGTGCCGTCGGCCGCGGCTTGGTAGAAGCCGCCGTGCGCGGCCTGGGCCTTCCAGTTGGTCGCGAAGGTCACCTTGTCCTGCGCGAAGGCGGTGCCGGTGCCCAGCAGCACCAGCAGGGCGGCGCGTCTCAGGAGACGGATCGTCGTCGAGGTCATGAAAGCTCCCATATCGAGAAGAGAAATCAGCGTTCGGAGGCGTGCCAGCGCCCGAGACACCAGCGCGACAGTGCATTGAAGACGATGAAGATGCCGATGCCGGTCAGTGAGGTCAGCAGCAGCGCAGCGTACATCTTCGGCGTTTCGGTGCGGAAGCTCGCTTCGAGGATGCGCGACGCGAGCCCGGTCTCGCGGCCGGCAGCGCCAGCAGTGAACTCTGCCACCACCGCGCCGATCAGGCTCAAGCCGCCTGAGATTTTCAGCCCCGTCATGAAGTAGGGCAGTGCCGACGGGATCAGCAGCCAGCGCAGGCGCTGCCACCGGCTGGCGCGGTACAGCGTGAACAGGTCGCGCAGGTGGGGGTCGGCCGAGCGCAGGCCGATCACGGTGTTGGCCAGGATGGGGAAGAACGCCACGATCCATGCGCAGATCAGCAATGCCG
The DNA here is from genome assembly GCF_023721835.1 of Caldimonas mangrovi. GTDB lineage: Bacteria > Pseudomonadota > Gammaproteobacteria > Burkholderiales > Burkholderiaceae_C > Caldimonas > Caldimonas mangrovi. Next base: position 15,532 of record NZ_JAMKFE010000002.1, read on the forward strand.
CGGTGGTGCTGTCGACGTAGATGATGATCAGTGGCGCGATCGCGACGATGGGCGTCACCTGCAAGACGATCGCGAACGGGAACAGTGCCAGCTCGACCCGGCGCGACATCGCGAACAGTGCCGCCAGCAGCACGCCGCCCGCCGCGGCCAGCAGCAAGGCGCCGAAGGTGATGCGGATCGTGAACCACCAGGCCTGCATCAGCGAGCCGAAGTTGGACCACAACGTGCGCAGCACCTCGCTCGGCGCCGGCAGGATGTAGTGCGGTATGTCGGCGAGTCGCACCAGCGCTTCCCACGACAAGGTGGCGGCGACCAGCGCGAGCAGCGGCAGCGCGACTTCGGCACGCCAGGCCTTCATGCCGTGGCCTGCGCGTGGGAGCGTTGCAACGCCTGCATGATCTCGGCGCACCGCTCGGCGTAGCGCACCGAGGTGCGAAAGGCCGGCCCGCGCGGGTAGGGCTCGTCGATCGGCACCTCGGCCACCAGCCGGCCGGGCCGCCCGCTCATCACCAGCACGCGCCGGCTCAGGAAAACGGCTTCGTAGACGCTGTGCGTGACGAACAGCGCGGTGAAGCGCTGCGCCTGCCACCAGCCGAGCAGATCGTCGTTGAGCTTCTGGCGCGTGATCTCGTCGAGTGCTGCGAACGGCTCGTCCATCAGCAGCAGCTGCGGCTGGGTGACCAGCGCCCGGGCGATCGACGTGCGCATCTTCATGCCGCCGGACAGCTCGCTCGGATAGGCGTGTGCAAACTCGCTCAGGCCGACCGACTGCAGCAGTGCTTCGATGCGGTGCCGCGCGATTGCACGGCGCATGCCCGCGATGCGCAGCGGCAGCCAGACGTTGTCGAACACGTCGGCCCACGGCATCAGGGTCGGTTCCTGGAACACGTAGCCGGTGGCCTGGCCCTCGGGCGCCACCAGGGTGCCGGCGCTGGGCGCCTCCAGCCCCGCCACCATGCGCAGCACGGTGCTTTTGCCGCAACCCGAGGGGCCGAGCAGCGCGACGAACTCGCCGGCAGCGATCTGCAGGTCGAGCGCCTGCACGGCCAAGGTGCCGGTCGTGTAGCGCTTGTCGAGGCGGTGGAGTTCGATCAGGGCCAAGGGCGACGGGTGTTCTTCAAGGTGAAGGGCTGCATTGTGGCGGGGTTCATCGTCAGACGGGAGCGAGCGGCTTTTGTGGGTGCGGGGGCGGGGCGTGTCCCCCGTTGTGGGGACAGAAGCCGCTTCGGGCGCACCACCCCCCAACAACGAGGGAGGGCGTTGCAACGCAGGACTGGCTAGCATCGCGGCGCTCGGCACCGGGTGGGGCCGCATCTATCGAGGAGTGAGCATGAATCTCGTCAACCGCGTCCGCAACATCCTGCTGTCGCCGGGCACCGAATGGCCGGTGATCGAGCAGGAGCCCGAAACGGTCGCCAGCATCTACACCAAGTACATCGTTTTCCTGGCGGCGATCCCCGCGGTGGCCGGTTTCATCGGCATGTCGGTGTTCGGCATCGGTGGCTTCGGCATGCGCATGCGCGTGCCCTTCGTGACCGGGCTGGTGCAGATGGTGGTCAGCTACGGCCTGTCGTTGGCCATGTTCTACGTGCTGGCGCTGATCGTCGATGCACTGGCGCCGACCTTCGGCGGACAGAAGCACCCGGTCAAGGCCTTCAAGGTGGTGGCCTACAGCATGACGGCGGCGATGGTCGCGGGCATCTTCTCGATCCTGCCGGCGCTGGCCGTCCTGGGCCTGCTCGGCGCGCTGTGGTCGATCTGGCTGCTCTACAACGGCCTGCCGGCCTTGATGAAGGCACCGAAGGAGAAGGCGCTCGGGTACACCGCGGTGGTCGTGGTGTGCGGCATCGTGGTCGGCGTCGTGATCGGTGTGGTCGTATCGGCGATCACGCCGTCTCCGATGGGCATGATGAGCAGCCATGGCGGTGCCACCGGGGTCACCATCGAGACGCCGCAAGGCACGGTCAACCTCGACGAGATGGCGCGCAAGATGGAAGAAGCCGGCAAGCGCATGGAGCAGGCGAGCCAGTCGGGCGACGTCAACGCGATGGGACAGGCGGCCGGCGCGATGGCAACGGCGATGGGAGCGGGCGCTCGCACGCCGATCGCGGCGCAGGAGCTGAAGGCGCTGCTGCCCGAAATGCTGAGCGGCATCAAGCGCAGCTCGTTCGAATCGCAAGGCGGCGCGGCGATGGGCATCAACATGTCGTCGGCCGAAGCCGAGTACCGCAACGACGCGCAGGGCCTGTCGGTCACCATCACCGATGTGGGTGGGCTTTCGGGCCTGGCCGCGATGGCCGGCTGGATGCACATGACCGGCGAGCGGGAAGACGAATACAGCACCGAGCGCGTCTACAAGGACGGTCAGCGCACCGTGCGCGAAGAGAGCCAGAAGGACGGCAGCAGCGCCGAAGTGTCCGTGGTGCTGGTCGGCGGCGTCGTCGTCGAGGTGCGCGGCGAAGGTGTGGCGCTCGGCGCCGTGAAGCAGGCGCTGAGCTCGATCGACCTGAGCCGGCTGGAGTCGCTAGCGGCACAGCAGAAGTAGGTCTCACCGCGGAGAAGGCTCTGGTAGGGTGGGGGCCCTGATGCCCCACCCCTGCCGATGAAGCCTTCTTCCACAACAGCGGGCGCCCAGGTGGCGCCCGCGCGCGTTTTGCCGGTGATCGTGCTGTCGCAGTTTGCCGGCACGTCGCTGTGGTTCGCCGTCAACGCCGTGATGCCCGACCTGCAGAGGGCGTGGGCACTCGATGCTGCGGCCGTCGGCTGGCTCACCTCGGCGGTGCAGGGCGGGTTCATCGCTGGCACGCTGGTGTTCGCGCTGCTGTCGGTCGCGGACCGCTGGCCGGCACGGTACGTCTTTCTCGCCTGTGCGCTGCTGGGCGCCCTGTGCAACGCCTGGGGTGCCTGGGGCAGCGACGAGTTCGGGGCGCTCGTGATGCTGCGCTTTCTCACCGGCTTCTTCCTGGCCGGCATCTACCCGGTCGGCATGAAAGTCGCGGCCAGCTGGTACCCGCAGGGGCTGGGGGCGGCGCTCGGTTGGCTGGTCGGCGCGCTGGTGCTGGGCACTGCGGCGCCACACCTGTTGCGCGCGCTTGGGACCGAATGGCCGTGGCAGGCGGCGATGGGTGCGGTCTCGCTGTTGGCGGTGGCGGGTGGGGCCGCGATGGCACTGCTGGTGCCTGAGGGACCGCACCTGCCGCGCGCGTCCGGCCTGCAGTGGAGAGCCTTGTCGTCGATCTGGCGCGACGAGCGCGTGCGCGCTTCTGCCTTCGGTTACTTCGGCCACATGTGGGAGTTGTATACCTTCTGGGTCCTGGTGCCGGCGATCGTCGCGACCCGACTGGCCGGTGCCGGTGTTTCGCTCGCGTCGTTCGGCGTCATCGCCATCGGCATGCTGGGCTGCGTGGGAGGCGGCTGGCTGGCGCGGCGCGCCGGCAGTGCACGCGTGGCGGCGGTGCAGCTCGCGGTCAGCGGTGCCTGCTGTCTGCTCGCGCCGATGATGCTGGACGCGCCGGCAGCGTTGTTCGCTGTGTGGCTGGCCGTGTGGGGCATCACCGTCGTGGGCGATTCGCCGCAGTTCTCGACGCTGACCGCACAGAACGCACCGCGCGAAGGCGTCGGCAGCGTCCTGACGCTGGTGAACTGCGCTGGCTTTGCCGTGTCCATCGGCAGCATCGTGGCGTTTTCGGCGCTGGCTGCGCGTTTCCCGCTCGGTGCCGTGCTGCCGTGGCTTGCTGTCGGGCCGGCTCTGGGGCTGCTGATGTTGAGGCCATTGCTGTCGCGCGGCTGAAGTCCGTCGCCCCCTGTCATTCCATCCGCGAAACCCATGAACCTGCAAACCATCGAACCCTGGTTCAACACGATGATCGCCGCTGCGATGGCGGTGGTGCTCGGCCTGCTGGTCCACCGCGTCGGCCGCTTCCTGGTGTTGCGCGTGACGCGCTTTTCGGTCGTGCTCGACAGCATGGCGCGAGCCATCGACCGGCCGACGCAATTCGCCCTGCCGCTGGTCGCGCTGCAGGTGGTCTGGCATGCTGCCAGCGAGGAGCTGGCGCTGCTGTCCGGTGTACGACATGTCAATGCCGTGCTGCTGATCGCGGCGCTCACCTGGGCCGGCCTGCGTGCCGTGCGCGGCGTCTCCAACGGGTTCATCAAGCTGCACCCGGCCGACGTGGAGGACAACCTCGAGGCACGCCGCATCCACACCCAGGCGCGGGTGCTCGCACGCACGGCGCAGTTTGTCGTGCTGCTCCTCGGGCTGGGGTTGATGTTGATGACCTTCCCCGGCGCCCGGCAGGTCGGCACCAGCATCCTGGCCTCGGCGGGCGTCGTCGGCCTGGTGGCCGGCATCGCGGCGAAGTCGGTGTTCGGCAACCTGATCGCCGGCCTGCAGATCGCGCTGTCGCAGCCCATCCGCATCGACGACGTGCTGATCGTCAACGGCGAATGGGGTCGTGTCGAGGAGATCACCGGCACCTACGTGGTGCTGAAGATCTGGGACGAGCGGCGCCTGATCATTCCACTGCAGTGGCTGATCGAGCACCCGTTCGAGAACTGGACACGCACCAGCGCGCAACTGATCGGCAGCGTGTTCTTCTGGGTCGATTACTGCATGCCGCTGGAGCCGCTGCGGGCTGAAGCGCAGCGGGTGTGCGAAGCGTCGCCGCTGTGGGACCGCCGGCTGTGCAAGCTGCAGGTGACGGAGTCCGGAGAACGTTGCATGCAAGTGCGACTGCTGGTCACCGCGCGCTCGTCGGGCGATGCATGGGACCTGCGATGCGAACTGCGCGAGACACTGATCGGCTACATGCAGCGCGAGTACCCGCAATTCCTGCCGCGTCTGCGAGCGGAGGTGGGCGGCCTCGCTTCGGCGCCGGAGCTGGCGATGTCCCCTGTGGGTCCTCGGGCCGAGCGGCGCGCCTGAACCGCGCGACCCTGCGGTCAGACACAAACTTGCAAAGCCTGCTTACCCCCAGACATGGGAGATCCGCACATACTGATTGGGAGCCATTCCCATATCTCTCAGGAGGATCTCTCATGCGACTCAAGCTCAGCACTGCCATGGCCGCCCTGGCCCTGGGATTTGCCGCGGCCGGCAACTCCCACGCGGCCACCTACACCTACAGCTTCACGCAGCTGACCAGCGGCGAGACCGTCGCGCCTCTCGCGACCCTGACGGTCGAGGACATCGCCGGCGGCGCGCAATTCACGCTCGAAGGCTCGTTCGGCAGCCTGGGGGACGGCAGCTTCCTCAGCCGCATCGAGTTCAACGGCCCGGACGGCACCGCCACAGCGGTGTCGGGCAATGCCATCGCGGCCGGCCCGGTGTATGGCGCGCATGTCAACGCGTCCTACGACTTCACCTGGGAAACGGTGTTCCCGGTCAGCAACGGGCCCGGCTCCGACCGCTTCCTGCCGACCGACACCGCAGTGTGGTCGATCACCGGTGACGGGTTCAACGCAGCCTCGTTCGGCGGCACCGCGATGATCCATCTACAAGGCGTCACCGAGTTCGGCAACTACAGCTCGATCAAGGTGCTGGCGCCGATCCCGGAGCCTGAAACCTACGCGCTGATGCTCGCCGGCCTGGCGGCGGTGGGCTTGGCGGCCCGGCGCCGACAGCAGCGCTCTCAGGCCTGAACCCTTACTCCTCGTCGCGAAGCCGGTACTGCGCTGCCAGCTGTTGCTGCACGCTGGGCGGTACCGCTTCGTAATGAGAGAACTCAAGCGTGTAGCGTCCCTGGCCGCCCGTCATGGCGTTGAGGCGTGACTGGTAGCCGTTCAATTCGGACAACGGGGCCTGCGCGAGCACCGTCATGCTGCCGTCGTTGCGTGAGCGGGTGCCGTTGACCTGGGCGCGTTTGGCGGCCAGGTCACCAGTGATGTCGCCGACATGCCCCTCGGGCGCCGCGACCTCCAGGGTCACGACGGGCTCCAGCACGATCGGCCCGGCCTTCAAGGCCGCATCGACGAAGGCCTTGCGGCCCGCGGTGACGAAGGCGATCTCCTTCGAGTCGACCGAGTGGTGCTTGCCGTCGTAGACGGTGACGCGCACATCCTGCACTGGATAGCCCGCGACGATGCCGGCTGCCATCGCGTGCCGCACGCCTTTCTCGACCGCCGGAATGAACTGGTTCGGAATGGTGCCGCCCTTGACCTGGTCGACGAACTCGAAGCCCGCGCCGCGTGCCAGCGGCTCGACGCGCAAAAACACTTCGCCGAACTGGCCTGCCCCGCCGGTCTGCTTCTTGTGGCGGTGGTGGCCTTCGGCCGCTTGCGTCACCGACTCGCGGTACGCGATGCGCGGCGGTCGCGTCTCGACCTCGCATTTGTAGACCTCTGTCAGCCGTTCGAGCAGCGTGCGCAGGTGCAACTCGCCCAGCCCGTAGACGACGGTCTCGTTGGTTGTCGCGACACGCTCGACATTCAGGCAGGGGTCTTCGTCGACCAGCTTCTGCAGGATGTCCCACAAGCGCTGCTCGTCGCCGCGGCGCTTCGGCTCGATGGCGATGCCGTGCACCGGCACCGGAAAGTCGAGCGGCTTCAGGTGGATGTGGTCGTCTTCGGCCGCGTCGTGCAGCACCGCGTCGAAATGCATCTCGTCGACCTTCGCGATCGCGCAGATCTCGCCGGGCCCGGCGCGCGGGATTTCGACGTGGTCCTTGCCCTGCAGCATGAACAGGTGCCCCACCTTGAACGGCTTGCGACCGTCGCCGACATACAGCTGGCTGTCACGCGTCACCGTGCCCTGGTGAATGCGGAACACCCCCATCTTGCCGACGTAAGGATCGACGGTGACCTTGAACACGTGCGCCAGCACGTGCTGGTCGGGCTCGGGTTTCGCTTGAATGGGGTGCGCATCGGCGCCTTCACCCTTCAGGAACTGCGGCGGGTTGCCCTCGGCCGGGTTGGGCATCAGCTGCACCAGCACGTCGAGCAGTTCGCCGATGCCGGCACCATTGCGCGCCGAGACGAAGCAGATCGGGATCAGATGGCCTTCACGCAAGGCCTGCTCCAGCGGGGCGTGCAGCTCGCGCGGGTCGACGTCGCCGTCGTTCAGGTAGCGCTCGACGAAGCCGGCGTCGACCTCGACGACCTGCTCGACAAGCGCGCGGTGTGCCTGCTCCACAGATGAAAAATCCGCCTCGCCGGACGGATTGAAGAAGCAGTCGACCACCTGCGCACCGCCTTGGGCGGGCAGGTTGAGCGGCAGGCACTCTTTGCCGAAGGCCTCCTGGATCCGGGCCACCAGGCCGGCCAAGTCCACGCGCTCGGCGTCGATCTTGTTGACGATGACCAGCCGGCACAGACCGCGTTTGGCGGCCCAATCCATCATGCGCGCGCTCATCGGCTCGATGCCGGTCGAGGCGCTGACGACGACCGCCGCCGTCTCGACCGCTTCCAGCGCCGTCATCGATTGGCCGAGGAAGTCCGGTGCCCCGGGGGTGTCGATCAGGTGGATGCGCGTGTCCTGGTGGTGCAGGTGCATCACCGCCGAATTGAGAGAATGCTGCGCCTTGCGCTCCAGCGGATCGAAGTCGCTGACCGTGCTGCCGCGCTCCAGGCTGCCCGGCGCGCCGATCATTCCGGCGCGGTGTAGCAGCGCTTCGGCCAGACTGGTCTTGCCGCTGGCGGCTGCACCGACGAGTGCCAGCGTGCGGAGGGAGGCGGTCCCGAAGGATGGGATCGAGGACATGGGCTCTCCTGGGGGCTTGCCGTGCGCAAAGAGCCTAAGGGATAGGGCGGCACCGCACAAGCGGAACGTTCGGCCGGGGCAGGGGTTTGCCGTGGTATGGCGCTTGCCCGAGCCAGGCATGCACCGGGATGCCGTCGAGTCCTCCAGCCTGCGCTCCGTCGGGTATGACCTGCGGCGGCAGGTGCTGGAAGTCGAATTCGCGACGGGGCGGCGGTACCAGTACCTGGACGTGCCGCCCGAGGCGCATGACGAGCTGATGGCGGCGCCGTCGCTGGGGCGGTACTTCAACGCGTTCATTCGCGACCGCTACGAGGCGGTCGAGATGGAGGGGGCGCCGCGGCGGCGCTGAAAGCGTCAGTCTTCGAGGGTGAAGCCGATCTTCAGCGTGACTTGCCAGTGGGCGACCTTGCCGTCGGCCACATGCCCGCGGGTTTCGATGACCTCGAACCAGTGGATGTTGCGGATGGTTTCGGAGGCTTTGGCGATGGCGCGTTGGACAGCGTCGTCGGTGCCGACGGTGGAGGAGCCGGTCAGCTCGAGGAGTTTGTAGATGTGGTTGGTCATGGGGGTCTCCTGGGGAGGCGTCAGCATAGGGCGGGGGGGCGGCCGAGGCAAAGCCCATGATGGCTGGGTGGGGGCGCAAGCCCGCCACTCCCCGCCGACGAGCCCCGCGCTCAGGCCGGCTGCAACAACTCTCCTCGTCGGGCGTCGACACCCGTGAACGCATAGTCCACCTCCGGCACCCGCCCGCTGACGATGTCTGCCATCGCGGCCCCCGACCCGCACGAGTGCGTCCACCCCAGCGTCCCGTGCCCGGTGTTGAGAAACACGTTCCTCACTCGACTGCGCCCGATGTACGGCAGGTTGGACGGCGTTGCCGGCCGCAACCCGGTCCAGTACTGCGCCCCTTGCCCGTCGGTCATCAGCGGGAACAGCTCCCGCGTGCGTCGCACGATGGCCTCGCAGCGGGTCAGGTTCAGTTCGGTGCTGTAGCCGTTCAACTCCGCCGTGCCGGCAATGCGAAGCCGGTCACCCAGCCGCGAGAACACCAGCTTGTACTCGTCATCGGTCAGTGAAACGTTGTACGAGTGCTCGGGCGAGGTCACCGGCAACGTCACCGAATAGCCTTTGGCCGGATAGATGTCGAGACGCACCCCGAGCTCGCGCGCGAAGGCCGGGCTGAACGACCCGAGGCACAGCACATAGGCATCGGCGCGCAAGGTCTGCACCACACCCTCGCGCGTCGCTGTGCGTACACCGTGCACCTCGTCGCCTGCTCGCTCGAAGCCGAGCACGCGGGTCTGGTAGAGAAAGCGCACGCCCTCGGCCTCGCACAACGCGGCCAACCGCTGCGTGAACAGATGCGCGTCGCCGGACTCGTCGCTGGGTGTCATGCTGCCGCCGACGATGCGGTCACGGCACTGCGCCAGCGCCGGCTCGATCGCGATGCACTCGTCAGGTGTCTTCATGTCGAGTTCGCAGCCGTGCTCGCGCATCACCCGTGCAGGCTCTTGTGCGGCTTCGAATTCCTGCTCGCTGGTGTAGAAATGCAGGATGCCGTGTGTGAGCTGGTCGTACTGCAGGCCGGTGCGCTGGCGCAGTGCGCGCAGTTGCGCGCGGCTGTACAGCCCCAGGTTGACGATCTGGCGGATGTTGTGGCGGGTGCGTGCCGGCGTGCATTCGCGCAGGAACTGCAGGCCCCAGCGCCACTGGTTCCAGTCGGTCCGCAGGCGGAACAGCAGCGGAGCGTCTTCGCGCATCAGCCACTTCAGCACCTTCAGCGGTGCACCGGGGTTGGCCCAGGGCTCCGCATGCGAGACCGAGATCTGTCCGCCGTTGGCGTAACTGGTTTCGAGGCCCGCGCCGGGCTGGCGGTCGACGACGGTGACGTCGTGCCCCGCTTGCTGCAGGAACCAGGCGGAGGTGATGCCGGTGACACCGGCGCCGAGGACGACAACTTTCATGGAGCGGTTTCCTTCCTTCTCGTCGAAGCTCAACGAGTGCGCCGCTCCAGGGCCCTTGTTCGAAAGGAAAAAGAAAAAGGAGCGCGCGCCTCTCGCGCCGCTCCCGCTGTCCTTGGTACCTGAGAGATTCAGGCGCCGCAGCGTGCGGTACCTTTGCTCCTTCGGTGGAGCCCTGTTGCAGGGCTCGCTCTCCAGTGTCGGCTGATCGTGTGGTTCAGTACGGGGCCTGAGCGTGTATGGGAGGTTGCGCCTTCGGCGGCGTGCAGTGCACGCGCTCTCCTGAACCACCGCGGCAGTGTAGCCATTGCCGCATCACCCCGTCAAACCGGCGGGATCGCCATCACCGCCTCCAGCCCGCTGCGCAGCTTCTCACGGCAGGCGAGCGTCGGCGGGCGCATCGGCAGGCGCAGCTCGGGCTGGATCAGGCCCTGCATGGCCAGCGCCGCCTTCACCGGGCCGGGGTTGGGCTCGGAGAAGAGCAGCCGGATCCACGGCACCAGCTGCGCGAAGAGAGTGCGTGCTTCGCCGACGCGGTCGTGCTGCACGAGGTCGAGCACGCGCACGTAAAGGTCGGGGCGCACGTGGGCCGCGGCGGCGATGGCGCCGTGGCCGCCCATGCAGGCGTTCAGGAAGATCATGTGGTCCTCGCCGCTCAGCACCTGCAGCGGCGTCTGCTGGATCAGGTCGAACAACTGGTCGACGTTGCCCGAGCCGCTTTCCTTGATGGCGACGAACTGGCGGTTCTCGGCCAGGTGCTGCAGCGTGTCGAGCGTGATGTTCACCCCGGTGCGATAGGGAATGTTGTAGAGCACGATCGGCTTGTCGGTGTTGCGGGCGATCTCCTGGAAGTGCATCAAGATGCCTTCTTGCGATGGTCGCACGTAGTAGGGCGCACTGACCAGGAAGCCGTCGACCGGCGTGGCGCTGTATTGCCGTGCACCGTGCGCGACGTCGCGCGTGTCGCTGCCGGCGAGGCCCATGATCAGCCCCGGGGCGGAGCCGATCGCCTCGCGCACGGCAGCCAGCAGGCCGCGCTTTTCTTCGTCGGACAGCGACCCAGGCTCGCCGGTCGTGCCGCAGACGACCAGGCCGCGGCAGCCGGCCTGCACGAAGCGCTCGGCCAGCCGTTGCACGGCGGGCAGGTCGACGCGGTTGTCACGGAACGGGGTGATGAGGGGGATCCAAAGGCCGGAAAACTGTTCCATCGGGTTCCTTGCTTCAAAAATGCGTGGACGGCAGGGAGTGGCCGTCGGGCGGGAAGGCGGGCGAGGATGACGAAAGGGAGGAAGACACGCCGCACCGCCTGGGCTCACCCGGCGGGCCGACAACCCGTCAGGTGAGCGCGGGTTTCTTTCGTTTCACGTGCTGCGACATGCCGGCCTGCGGCACACCGCACGAGGTGCGGGCAGCGGCATGGAAACAGCAGGGAAAGTGGTCCATCGAGAAACCGGGGCGAGACGGTGACGGGTAGTGCAGTCTACGCGTGCCGCGTGTCTTCCGCGAGCGCAGGGGATGAGCGGTGCGCAACCGTGTCAAGCGGGTGGTCCGGACTGCAGCTCGAGCGCCGGCGGATGGGGGGCCGCGTCACGAAGCGGCAGACCGAGGCCGGTGCACACACGATTGCGACCGCCGTGTTTCGCGCCGTACAGCGCGGCATCGGCCTGTGCCACCAGAGTCGACAGCGTCACGGCCGTATCCGGTGCCGCACTGGCCACGCCCACACTCACGGTGAAGGCGATCCTCCGGTCGCCGACCTGGGCCGGTGCGGTTTCTATGGCGATGCGCAGGCGTTCACCGATGGTTCGCGCGTCCTCGCTCGTCGTGCCGGGGAGCAGGACGGCAAACTCCTCGCCGCCCCAGCGCACCAGCTCGTCGCTGCCGCCGCGCAGCGTATGCCCTACCACGTCGCACAGGTGGTGCAGGCAGGCGTCGCCGGCGCCGTGGCCATTGAGGTCATTGATGCGCTTGAAGTGGTCGATGTCGAGCAGGAGCAGCGACAGCGGTTCGATCCGTCCGGCCAGCGCTTCGAAGCGGCGTGTCAGGTAAAGCCTGTTGCGCGCGCGTGTCAACGGGTCGCGCTGGCTGAGGTCCTCGAGCGAGGCGTTCGCGGTGCTCAGTTGCTGCAGCGCCTGGTTCAGCTCGGCGGTGCGCCGACGCACCTGCGCTTCGAGATTGGCGGCCGCCTCGGCCTGCAAACGCCCGCTTTCCTCCATCAGCAGCTTGTAGCGGTGCGTCAGCGCAAAGCCGAGCATGACCGCTTCCAGCGCGGAGCCGAACTGCATGGCGTTCTGCGTGAAGAAGTTGGTGGGCAGCACGTTCATCGTCTTCAGCGAGAACACCACGATCGCGACCAGGAAGATGGTCCATGCCAGCGTCAGGTAGAGCGCCTGCTTCTCCTTTTTCAGCAGGCACACGACGGCCGAGCACAGGATCACCACCGATCCGACCAGGCCCACGCCGGTGGCCGCCTGGATCACGTCGCCGTACGGGAACGCGGGCGCCGCCAGTGCCACGCCGATCGAGGCCGCGATCGCCCCGAGCGAGGCGCGGTCGAGCACGCGGGAATGACGCGCGAGGTCGAGGAAGCTGCGCGAGAACTGCACCGCGAATGCGCAGGTGGTGCCCACGAAGAAGGTGGTCGCGATCTCGTTGAGCAAGGGGTGCCGCGGCCAGAGGTACTGGAAGGCCAGCCCGTTCAGTGACAGCTGCAGCAACGCGTAGCAGACCAGGTAGCCGACGTAGAACAGATAGGCGCGGCTGCGGGTGGAGAAATACACCATGGTGCTGAACGCGAGCATCGCCACCAGCACGCCGTAGTACAGACCGAGCACCAGCTGCTCTTCGCGGTCGGCGGCGTAGAACTCGTGCTTTTCCCACAGCACCAGCGGCATCTGCACCGAGCTGCCACTGCGCACGCGCAGGTACAGCGTCACCGGCTCGCCGGGCGGCAGCTCGAGTTCGAAGTTGATGTGGCGTGCGGCAGCGGCGCGCTGCGCAAACGGCAACGTGTCGCCGCCTCGTTGCATCCGTGTCGCGCCGCTGGCGCGCACGACGTAGAGGTCCACCTGGTCGAGCAGGGGATAGCCGACTTCGAGGATCCAGCGGGCGGACGCGTCGTGCGTGTTCAGCAGTTCGGTGCGCAGCCACACCGCCGCACGCGTGAAGCCGAAATTGGGTGTTTCGGCCAGCGAAGGCCGGAAGGCGGCTGCTACGTCGGGGTGCACGACGTTGGCGATGCCGAGAAAACCGCGCGGGTCGACGAGATGGTACGTCGACGGACCGAGCAGGTAGCGGGCGGCCGGGCCGACTTGGAGCGGCTCGGCAATCGCTGGCGCGGCGAGCCACAGGTGCAACAGGACGAGCAGCATGGCCGCCCGGTACCGCAGCAGCCGGGCAGCGGTTGCGCGCAGCAGGTGCGCCGTGGATGAGGCGGTGAGCATGGGAGCGATGCGAGGCGCTTGCGCGCACGAGCGATAGCTCGCATATCGGCCGCCGCCATCGACGCTTGACACATCCCGCGGGGCCGCAACGCCGACTGCATCACGGACCGGTCCCCGCCGTTCTACTGGAACGCGACCTCGGCGAAGCTGCGCAGTTTGCGGCTGTGCAGTTGTTCCAGCCGCTGCTGGCGCAGGATCTCGACGGCGCGGATGCCGATGCGCAGGTGCTGGTCGACGCGCTCGCGGTAGAACTGGTTGGCCATGCCCGGCAGCTTGATCTCGCCGTGCAGCGGCTTGTCGCTGACGCACAGCAAGGTGCCATAGGGCACGCGAAAGCGGAATCCGTTGGCGGCGATGGTGGCCGATTCCATGTCGAGCGCGACGGCACGGCTCTGGCTGAAGCGGCGTTCGGGGCCCGGGTGCGGCAGCAGCTCCCAGTTGCGGTTGTCCACCGACGCGACGGTGCCGGTGCGCATGATGCGCTTGAGCTCGTAGCCTTGCAGCCGCGTGATGTCTTCCACGGCGCGTTCGAGCGCGACCTGCACTTCGGCCAGCGGTGGGATCGGCACCCACAGCGGCAGATCTTCGTCGAGCACGTGGTCCTCGCGCACATAGCCGTGCGCCAGCACGTAGTCACCGAGCTGCTGCGTGTTGCGCAGGCCGGCGCAGTGCCCGAGCATGATCCACGCATGCGGACGCAGCACCGCAATATGGTCGGTGATGGTCTTGGCGTTGCTGGGGCCGACGCCGATGTTGACCATCGTGATGCCGGTGCGGTCCTTGCGAACGAGATGATAGGCCGGCATCTGCGGCAGCCGCGCCGGCGGCACGCCGGACAGCTCATTGCCGTCGGGCACCAGGTGCGCGCGCTGCGTGACCACGTTGCCGGGCTCGACGAAGGCGACGTAGTCGTCATCGGCAGACGGGTCGGGGGCCTTCTCCATCAGCTCGCGGCCCAGGCGAACGAACTCGTCGATGTAGAACTGGTAGTTCGTGAACAGCACGAAGTTCTGGAAGTGGTCGGGTGCGGTGCCCGTGTAGTGGCGCAGCCGGTGCAGCGAGTAGTCGACACGCGGCGCAGTGAACAGCGCCAGTGGGTGGGGCTCGCCGAAACCCGGCTCGTAAGTGCCGTTGGCGATGCCGTCGTCCATCGCCGCGAGGTCGGGCAGGTCGAACAGGTCGCGCATCAGCAGCCGTCGCTCGCGTGCCAGGCTGCCTTCGAGATGATCGTCTTCAGCGAACGAGAAATGCAGCGGAATCGGCTGCGAGCTGGTGCCGATCTCGAGCGGCACGCCGTGACTTTTCAGCAGCAACTCGAACTGGCGGCGGTAGTAATGACCGAACAGCTCGGGCCGCGTCAGCGTGGTCTCATAGGTGCCCGGGCCGGCAACGAAGCCGTACGCGAGACGCGAATCGGCGCGCGCGACCGTGTCGGTGTGCACCCGTACATAGGGGTAGTACGCGCGCACATGGGCGGCGGGGGCGGCGCCGCCCACGAAGCGGTGCAGGGCATCGCGCAGGTGGGCGATGCCGTGGTCGTAGATCTCGGTGACGCGCTGCAGCGCGGCGACCGGGTCGTCGAAGCGCGCACTGGGAAAGCTCGGGGCAGACATGGTCCTCCTGACGGGTGTTCCCGGCATTGTGGCGCCATTGCCCGGCGGCGGTGTGTCCACCCCGAGGTGCGTGCGAGGGTTTTCGTCAGAGGCATGGCCCTGGCGAAGAGCCGTCAGGCCAGCGTGTAGGCGGTCTTGACCGTCGTGTAGAACTCGGCGGCGTAACGGCCCTGCTCTCGCGAGCCGTAGCTCGAGCCCTTGCGGCCGCCGAAGGGCACGTGATAGTCGACGCCGGCGGTCGGCAGGTTGACCATCACCATGCCTGCCTGCGCGTGGCGCTTGAAGTGCGTCGCGTACTTCAGCGAAGTGGTCGCGATGCCGGCCGACAGACCGAATTCGGTGTCGTTGACCACCGCCAGCGCCTCGTCGTAGTCCTTCACGCGCACCACGCTGGCGACCGGGCCGAAGATCTCCTCGCGATTGATCTTCATCGACGGGGTGCTGTCGGCGAACAGCGTCGGCGCCAGGTAGTAGCCCTCGGTTTCGCAGTTGACGCGAGCGCCGCCGGCCACGAGCCGGGCGCCCTCGCGCTGACCGATCTCGATGTAGCGCTGGTCCTGCTCGAGTTGCGCGGCCGAGACGACCGGCCCCATGTCCACGCCTGCGGCCAGCGCGTGCCCGACCTTGATGCGGCGTGTGCGTTCGGCCAGCGCGTCGACGAAGCGGCCGTAGATGCCTTCGGTGACGATCAGGCGGCTGGACGCCGTGCAGCGCTGGCCGGTCGAGTAGAACGCGCTTTGCGCGCACAGCTCCACCGCGACGGCGAGATCGGCGTCGTCGAGCACCACCTGCGGGTTCTTGCCGCCCATCTCGAGTTGCACCTTGGCGCCGCGCGCGACGCACGCTGCAGCGACCTGCCGGCCGACACCGACGGAGCCGGTGAAGCTGACGGCGTCGATGCCCGGGTGATCGACCAGCGCCTGGCCCACTTCACGGCCGGCGCCCATCACCAGGTTGAACACGCCGGCAGGCAGCCCGGCGCGGCTGATGATCTCGGCCAGGGCCCAGGCGCTCCCGGGCACCAGGTCGGCCGGCTTGAACACCACGCAGTTGCCGTAGGCCAGAGCCGGCGCGATCTTCCAGGCAGGAATCGCGATCGGGAAGTTCCACGGGCTGATCAGGCCGACCACGCCGATCGGTTCGCGCGTGATCTCGACGCCGATGCCGGGACGCACCGACGGCAGCAATTCGCCGGCCGTGCGCAGTGCCTCGCCGGCGAAGAACTTGAAGATGTTGCCGGCACGGGCGACCTCGCCGACGGCTTCGGGCCGCGTCTTGCCTTCCTCGCGTGCCAGCAGGGCGCCGAGTTCTTCCTTGCGGGCCAGGATCTCGCTGCCGATCCGGTCCAGCGCGTCGGCGCGTGCCTGGATGCCGCCGGTGCTCCAGGCCGGCAGCGCGGCGCGCGCGGCTTGCACGGCACGGTCGACATGCGCCTTGCCGCCCACCGCGTAGTGACCGATGGTGTCGGCGAGATCCGACGGATTGACGTTGGCCATCGTGCCGGTGCCTTCGGCCCATGCGCCGCCGATGTAATGCAGATGCAGTGTGTTGTCGTTCATCGTCGAGCCTCCTGGCTTATTGCGGGCCGAGCTTGGCGATCAGTGCGGCCAGCTGCTCGCGCTCGTCGGGTTTCAGATCCGTCAGCGGGGTGCGGACCGGGCCGGCAGCGCGGCCGACGATGGCAGCGCCGGACTTGACGATGCTAACGGCGTAGCCCGCGCAGCGATTGCGGATCGCCAGATAGGGCAGGAAGAATTCGCGCAGCAACCGGCTTTGCGTTGCGCGGTCGTCGCTGGCGACGGCGGCGTAGAAGTCCATTGCCATCTTCGGCACGAAATTGAAGACAGCCGACGAATACACCGGCACCCCCAGCGCCTTGTAGGCCGCGGCGTAGACCTCGGCGGTCGGCAGGCCGCCGAGGTAAGCGAAACGGTCGCCCAGGCGCTCGCGGATGTTGACCATCATCTCGATGTCGCCGATGCCGTCCTTGAAGCCGACCAGGTTGGGGCAGCGCTCGGCCAGCGGCTCGAGCTGGGCCGGGCCCAGCCGGCAGACGGCGCGGTTGTAGACGATGACGCCGATCTTGACGGAACGGCAGACGGCTTCCACGTGCGCCGCCACGCCGTCGGCAGAGGCCTCGGTCAGGTAGTGCGGCAGCAGCAGGACACCTTGTGCACCCAGGCGCTCCGCTTCTTGCGCATAGGCGATGGCCTGGCGGGTGCCGCCGCCGGCGCCGGCGATGATGGGCACCTTGCCGCGGCAGGTGTCCACCGCGGTCTGGACGACCTTGGAGTACTCGCCGGGCTCCAGCGAGAAGAATTCGCCGGTGCCGCCGGCAGCGAACAGCGCGGTCGCGCCATAGGGCGCCAGCCATTCCAGACGCTGCGCATAACCGCGCGGCTCGAATTCGCCCTGGGCGTCGAAGTCGGTCAGCGGGAACGACAGAAGGCCGGACGAGATGATCTGCTGGAGGTCTTGGGGTGACATGGAAAGGTCCTGCGGAGAAAGACGGGATTCGGGCGGAAAGAGCGGTCAGTCGAGACGGACGTCCGCCTGCTTGACGACGGTGGCCCAGCGGGCGCGCTCGGTCTCGAAGAACTTGCCGAGTTCGGGCGGCGTCATCGTCACCACCTCGGCCCCCTGGGCGACGAGCTTGGATCGCACCTCGGGTGAGCGGATCACCTGCACCAGCTCCTGGTGCAGCCGTTGCACGACTGCCGCCGGCATGCTGCGGGGCGCCATGACGCCCTGCCAGGTGCCCGACTCGAAGTTCGGCACGCCCAGTTCGGCGATCGTCGGGACGTCGGGGATCAGCGCCATGCGCGTGCGCTTCGAAACGCCCAGCAACTTGAGCTTGCCGCTTTGCACATGAGGCCAGGTGGCCAGCATGCCGTTCATCAACACGTCGGCCTGCCCGCCGATCGTGTCGGCGATAGCCTGCGCACCGCCCTTGTAGGGCACGTACTGCCAGTGGGCGCTGGTGGCCCGTTCGACCGACACACCGGCGAGATGCGGGGCGCTGCCGATGGCGGTGACGGCAAAGTTGAGCGGCTTGTTCTTCGACAGCGCCACCAGCTCCTGCAGGTTGTTGACCGGCACCGACGGGTGAACCACCAGCAGGTGGGGCGAGTAGGCGAGCATCGTCACGGCTTGCAGATCCTTGGACGGATCGAAGCTGAGCTTCTTGTAGACGGACGGGCTGATGGCCAGCGCACCCACGTCGCACAGCAGCACGGTGTGCCCGTCGTCGGCCTTCACGGCCTCTGCCGCGCCGAGGTTGCCGTTGGCGCCGGCGCGGTTCTCGATGATGACCGGCTGCTTCAGTGCCTGCGACAGCGGCTGGCTGATCAGGCGGGCGATGGCGTCCGACGAACCGCCTGGCGGGTAGGGCACCACAATGCGCAGCGGGCGCGACGGCCAGTCCTTTGCCTGCGCGAGAGCCGAGCCGGCCCATGGGCCGGCCAGCAACGCAGCGAGACCGGCGAGCCAGAAACGGCGAGAAGAACGACGATGCGACATGTGAGTGAGTCTCCTGTGACAGGGGCCGTGGCCCGGGCGACGGGTACCACCAGCAATCCCGTCCTGTTGTCAGTCATCGTACAACTGGAGGCGACGAAATGCAAGACGCAACTCCATGGTTGCTGTCCTCGCGCGGTGACGGGCGGGCCGCAGGTCGGCGCGCGGCCGGTGGACGCTTCGATCAGTGCGCGTTGCTTTGCGCGCGACGCAGGCGTTCGCGGCTATTGGACAGGTGGGTGCGCATCGCCGCGCGCGCAGCCTCGGGATCCTGGTTGGCGATGGCGCTGTAGATGTTTTCGTGCTCGCCGTTGACGCGGCGCAGATACTCGTGCCGCTCGGTGTCGGCCACGCGCGCGGTGTTCACCCGTGAACGGGGGATCAGCATCGTGCCGACGTAGCTCATCAACTCGCCGAAGTGCGGGTTCTGCGTGGCGCGGGCGATCTCCAGATGGAAGCGGAAGTCGTGACCGACGGTGTCGCCGTCGGTGTCGAGTTGCTGGCTGAACGCCTGCAGCGCATCACGCATCACCTGCAGGTTCTCTTCGGTGCGGCGCACCGCGGCGAGCGCTGCGGCTTCCGTTTCCAGGCTGATGCGCAGTTCCAGCACCGCGATCACGTCCCGCACGGTGGCCAGCTGTTCCGGGTCGATGCGGAAAGTGGGGGCATCGACGACGCCGACGACGAAGGTGCCCACGCCGTGCCGGGTGCGTACCAGGCCGGCGGCCTGCAGCTTGGAAATCGCCTCGCGCACCACGGTGCGGCTGACGCCGAACTCTTCCATGATCTCCGCTTCGGTCGGCAGCTTGTCGCCGGCGCGCAGACTGCCTTCGCGAATGCGCTGGCTCAGCGTCTCCACGACACCGACAGCCAGGGTGCGGGGACGGCGGACGGCAGGCAGCATGTTCATCGGAAGCTGGGGTAATCCCTGATCAAGGCTTGTTGACTTTGGCCGCCTACAAGGCGACCATTGTTGTACGACAACAGATGACATACAACGCGAATGGTGCCCGCACTGTAGCAAATCCACCTGCCGCCACCAAGCCGCTCACGCTGAAACCGTCATGACCTTTCCTGCACCCGTTTCCCCATTGCGCTTCTCGCGCCTGTTGCTGACCGGCGCTGCCGGTGGTCTGGGTCGTGAACTGCGCCCGCGCCTGAAGCGCTATTGCGACACGCTGCGCCTCAGCGACATCGCGGACCTGGGGGGCGCCTCTCCGGGCGAAGAAATGCAGCCGGTACGGCTGGAAGACCGCTCCGCCGTCGCGGACTTGCTGAAGGGCGTCGATGCGGTCGTGCACCTGGGCGGGGTGTCGGTGGAAACGCCGTTCGACCCCATCCTGCAGGCCAACATCGTCGGCGTCTTCAATCTGTATGAAGCGGCCCGCATCCACGGCGTCAAGCGCATCGTCTTCGCCAGCTCCAACCATGTCACCGGCTTCTACCGCCAGGACGAGGTGATCGATACGGATGCGCCGATGCGTCCCGACGGCCTCTATGGGGTCAGCAAGGCGTTCGGCGAGAACCTGTCGCGCTTCTACTTCGACCGCTACGGCATCGAGACCGCCTGCCTGCGTATCGGCTCGTCCTTCCCCGAGCCGAAAGACCGCCGCATGCTCGCCACCTGGATGAGCTTCGACGACCTCGAGCGGCTGGTCGTTGCCTGCCTCACGGCGCCGATCGTCGGCCACAGCGTGATCTACGGCATCTCCGACAACCGCACCAAATGGTGGGACAACACCCGTGCGGCCCACCTGGGCTATGTGCCGCAGGACAGCTCGGAGCCCTTCCGTGCCGCCGTCGAGGCGCGACAGCCGACGCTGGACCTGCGCGATCCTGCGGTGATCTATCAGGGCGGCGCTTTCGTGCGCACCGGTCCGCTGGAGTGAGGCCCGCAGCGATGGACTTGTTGTGCGAGACGCGCGACGCGGTCGGCGAAAGCCCGCTGTGGTCGGTCGCCGAGCAGGCGCTCTACTGGGTCGACATCGAGGGCCGTGCCATTCGGCGTTTCGACTGGACCACCGGGCAGGTTCGCTCGTGGGCGTGCGCCGAGCGCGTCGGCTGCATCGCGTTGCAGGCCGGTGGCGGGCTGCTGGCGGCCATGGAGACCGGTCTGTTCGCGGTGCGGCTGCAGGTGGGCGGCGAGGTCGAGGCCGCTCGCTTGGTCGATGTGGCGCATGCCCGCGACGGCATGCGCTTCAACGACGGCCGCTGCGATCGTTCCGGGCGATTCTGGGCCGGCACCATGGTGCGCGACATGTCGCTCGCCTCGCCGGCGGGGCGCTTGTACCGCTACGACGCGAACGGCCTGTCCCGGCCGCTGGTCGACGATCTGATCACGCCCAACGGTCTGGCCTTCAGCCCGGACGGCCACACGATGTACCTGTCCGATTCGCACCCCTCGGTGCAGCGCATCTGGGCGTTCGACCTCGACGACCAGGGCCGTCCCGGCCATCGGCGCGAGTTCGTCGACATGACTGCGCACCCAGGCCGCCCCGACGGGGCCGCGGTCGATGCCGAAGGCTGCTACTGGATCTGTGCCAACGACGCCGGCCTGGTACATCGCTTCACGCCCGGAGGACGGCTCGACCGTTCGATCGCGGTGCCGGTCAGCAAACCGTCGATGTGCGCCTTCGGCGGTCCTGGCATGAACCTGATGTTCGTGACGTCGATCCGGCCTGCCCAGCCCGCTCCTCACGAGGCCGAGCTCGCCGGTGCCGTGTTCGTGTTCGACCCCGGCGCACAAGGCCTGCCCGAAGCGGCCTGCCGCTGCTGAAACCGCCTTCCAGATACATCACCACCGGAGACAAGAAATGAAGATCCGTCGCCAGATGCTTGCCGCGGCTGCCTGCGGCCTGTTCGCTGCGTCCGCACCGATGTTGGCCGCCGCGCAGGACAACATGACCCTGAAGGCCGCCGACGTGCACCCGGCCGGCTATCCGACCGTGGTTGCGGTCGAGAACATGGGCAAGAAGATGCAGGCCGCCACCCAGGGCCGCATCAAGTTCCAAATGTTCCCGGGCAGCGTGCTGGGCGGCGAGAAAGAGATGATCGAGCAGACCCAGATCGGCGCGATCCAGTTGCTGCGCACTTCGCTCGGCCCGGTCGGCACGGTGGTGCCCGAGGTGAATGTCTTCAACATGCCTTTCGTGTTCAGGGACGTCGCGCACATGCGTGCGGTGCTCGACGGCCCGATCGGGCAGGAGATGCTCGACAAGGTGAGCGCGTCCTCGGCACGCCTGGTCGCCCTGGGCTGGATGGACGGCGGCACGCGCAGTCTCTACACGAAGAAGCCGGTGCGCAGCCCGGCCGATTTGAAGGGGCTGAAGGTGCGCATGATGGGCAACCCGCTGTTCGTCGACACGATGAATGCGATGGGCGGCAACGGCATCTCGATGGGCTACGGCGAGGTGTTCACGGCCCTGCAGACGAACGTCGTGGACGGCGCCGAGAACAACGAGCCGAGCTACTTCACGTCCAACCACTACAACACCGGCGCCAAGTACTACACGCAGACGCGGCACCTGATGATCCCCGAGCTGTTCGTCATGTCGAAGGTCACCTGGGACAAGCTCTCGAAGGACGACCAGGCGCTGATGAAGAAACTGGCTCGCGAAGCGCAGATGGAACAGCGCGCGCTGTGGGACAAGAGCGTCGCCGAGCACACGGCCAAGCTGAAGGCCGCCGGCGTCGAGTTCATCGAGATCGACAACAAGCCGTTCGTCGAGGCCACGGCACCGGTGCGCGCGAAGTACGGTGCACAGTTCGCCGACCTGATGAAACGCATCGAAGCCGTGCGCTGAAAGAGGCCACTCCGCAATGGACCACCCGCTCGTTCGTGCGCTCGACCGCGTGTACCTGGCCGCCGTGTGGACGGCGGGCGTGGCGATCTTCCTGATGTCGGTGATCATTCCCTGGGGGGTGTTCACGCGCTACGTGCTCGGCACCGGCTCCCAGTGGCCGGAGCCGATCGCGATCCTGCTGATGATGGTGTTCACCTTCATCGGCGCGGCCGCGGCCTACCGGGCCGGGTGCCACATCGCTGTGACGATGCTGACCGATCGGCTGCCGCCGGCGCTGTGCGGGCTGGTCGCGCGCCTGTGCGACCTCTTGATGGTGCTGGCGTGCCTGTTCGTTGCAGGCTACGGCGGGCGGCTGTGCCTGGCGACGATGAGCCAGCCGATCAGCGAACTGCCGTGGTTGCCGGTCGGTGTGACCTATGCACCGATCCCGATCGGCAGCGCGTTGACGCTGCTGTTCGTGCTGGAGCGCGTGGTGTTCGGCTCGCAGGCCGAGCGCCCCGTGGTGCGCTATGAAGAACAACGCGCTGCCGAGGCGGCAGAGGGAGCCCGCTGATGGACGCCTTCGTGCTGCTCGGCAGCTTTTTCGTGCTGATGATCATCGGCGTTCCGGTCGCCTACTCGCTGGGGCTGGCATCGCTGATCGGCGCGTTGTGGATCGACATTCCCCTCGATGCGGTGATGATCCAGCTTGCGGCGGGGGTCAACAAGTTCTCGCTGCTGGCGATTCCCTTCTTCGTGCTGGCCGGCGCGATCATGGCCGAAGGCGGCATGGCTCGGCGGCTGGTTGCATTTGCCGGCGTGCTGGTCGGTTTCATTCGCGGCGGGTTGTCTCTCGTCAACATCCTCGCCTCCACCTTCTTCGGCGCGATCTCGGGCTCGTCGGTGGCCGACACCGCGTCGGTCGGCACGGTGCTGATCCCCGAAATGGAAAAGCGCGGCTACCCCCGCTCGTTTGCCGCGGCCGTCACCGTCAGCGGCTCGGTGCAGGCCATCCTGATCCCGCCGAGCCACAACGCGGTGCTGTACTCCCTCGCCGCCGGCGGCACCGTGTCCATCGCGGCGCTGTTCATGGCCGGCGTGCTGCCGGGGCTGCTGATGGGCCTGACGCTTGCGGCGTTGTGTCTGTTCATTGCGCGCAAGAACGACTACCCGAAGGGTGAGGTCATCCCGCTGCGACAGGCGTTGAAGATCTGCGGCGAGGCGATGTGGGGCCTGATGACCATGGTCATCATCCTCGGCGGCATTCTCTCGGGCGTGTTCACCGCCAACGAGTCGGCGTCGATCGCGGTGCTGTGGGCCTTCTTCGTGACGATGTTCGTGTACCGCGACTACCGCTGGCGCGACCTGCCCAAGCTGGTGCACCGCACGGTGAAGACTGTGACGGTCGTGATGATCCTGATCGGCTTCGCCGCCTGCTTCGGCTACCTGATGACGCTGATGCAGATTCCGCTGAAGGTGACCGAGTTCTTCACCAGCGTGTCGGACAACAAGTACGTGATCCTGATGATGATCAACGTGATGCTGCTCGTGCTCGGCACCTTGATGGACATGTCCCCGCTGATCCTGATCTGCACGCCCATCCTGCTGCCGGTGGTCAAGATGCTCGGCGTCGACCCGGTGCACTTCGGGATGATCATGATGGTCAACCTGGGCATCGGCCTGATCACGCCGCCGGTCGGCACCGTGCTCTTCGTCGGCAGCGCGGTGGCCAAACTCAAGATCGGCGTGGTGACGAAGGCGATGATGCCCTTCTTCACGGCCCTGATCATCGTGCTGGTGATGGTCACGTACCTGCCGTGGCTGTCGCTCTGGTTGCCTCGCCTGCTGGGCCTGTAGAGAAGAAGGAGACAGAACCGTGAAGATCCAACGCCGCCACCTCGTCACCCTGCTTGCGCTCGCCGCTGCGCCGTTCACACTGCAAGCGCAGGACACCTGGCCGTCCAAACCGGTGCGTATCGTCGTGCCGTTCGCGGCCGGGGGCACCTCGGACATCCTGGCGCGCGCGCTCGGCGAGAAGCTCCAGAGCGTGCTGAAGCAGACCGTGCTGATCGAGAACAAGGCCGGCGCCGGCGGCGTGATCGGCGCCGACAGCGTCGCGAAGTCGGCACCCGACGGCTACACCTTCCTGCTCGGCACCATCGCCAGCCACGCGATCAACCCGGCGCTGCAGCCCAAGATGCCGTACGACGCGGGCAAGGACTTCGCGCCGGTGATCCTGCTCGGCAGCATCTCCAACGTGCTGCTGGTCGGGGCCGGCCAGCCGTACAAGAGCGTGCAGGACGTCATCGCGGCTGCCAAGGCGCAGCCCGGCGGGCTGCCGTTCGCGTCGGCAGGGCAGGGCAGCTCGCAGCACATGTCCGGCGAGACCTTCCGACTGCTCGCCAAGGCCGAGCTGACGCACGTGCCGTACAAGGGCAGCGCGCCGGCGGTGCAGGACGTGATCGGCGGGCAGATCCCGATGAGCTTCGAGACGGTGACCGTGGCGCTGCCGCATGTGCAGAGCGGGCGAGTGCGCGCCCTGGCGGTGACGTCCGCCAAGCGCAGCCCGGTGATGCCCGACGTGCCGACACTGCAGGAAGCCGGCGTGCCCGGCTTCGACGTCGCGAGTTGGCAGGCGCTCTATGCACCCGCCGGCACGCCGCCGGCCATCGTGCAGCGGATGAACGCCGAGGTCGAGAAGATCATCGCGACGCCCGAGATGAAGGCCAAGATGGAAGGCCTGGGTCTGGAGCACACGCCCAACAGCCCGCAGCAGTTTGCCGAGTTCGGCCGCCAGGAGATCACCAAGTGGACTCGCATCGTCAAGGAGGGCAACGTCAAGCCATGACGCCCCAGGCGCCGCTGTACATCCGCATGCACGAGCGCGACAACGTCGCGATCGTGGCCAACGACGGCGGCCTGCCGGCCGGCACGGTCTTCCCCTGCGGTTTGGCGCTGCGCGAGCCGGTGCCGCAAGGCCACAAGGTGGCGCTGGTCGACCTGCCCGCGGGGGCTGCGGTGCGCCGCTACGACGTGCCGATCGGTTATGCGGTGCGTGACATCCCGGCCGGCAGCTGGGTGCACGAGCGCCTGCTTCAGATGCCCGCGGCACGCTCGCTCGACGCGCTGCCGATGGCCAACCGTGCCGCGCAGCCGCTGCCGCCGCTGCCGGGCTACACCTTCGAGGGCTACCGCAACGCCGACGGCTCGGTCGGCACGCGCAACATCCTCGCTATCACGACCACGGTGCAATGCGTGGCCGGCGTCGTCGACGTGGCGGTGCGGCGCATCAAGGCCGAGCTGCTGCCGCAGTACCCCAACGTCGACGACGTCGTCGGCCTGGAACACAGCTACGGCTGCGGCGTTGCCATCGACGCACCGGATGCGGTGGTGCCGATTCGCACGCTGCGCCATCTGAGCCTCAACCCCAATTTCGGCGGCGAGGTGATGGTGGTCAGTCTGGGTTGCGAAAAGCTGCAACCCGAGCGGCTGCTGCCACCCGGTTCGCTGCCGATCCGCGACCTGCGCGGCGAGGAACCCGGACTGGACGTCGTCTGCCTGCAAGACGAAGCGCATGTCGGTTTCATGTCGATGATCGACTCCATCGTGCGGCAGGCACGGTCGCACCTGGAAAGGCTGAACGCGCGACGCCGCGAGACCTGCCCCGCCTCGGAGCTGGTGGTGGGCGTGCAGTGCGGCGGCAGCGACGCGTTCTCGGGCGTGACCGCCAACCCGGCTGTCGGCTATGCGACCGACCTGCTGGTGCGCGCCGGGGCGACGGTGATGTTCTCCGAGGTGACGGAAGTGCGCGACGCGATCGACCAGTTGACCGCACGCGCGAGCACGCCGGAGGTGGCCGAAGCCATGGTGCGCGAGATGGCCTGGTACGACGCCTACCTGCAGCGCGGGCAGGTCGATCGCAGCGCCAACACGACACCGGGCAACAAGAAGGGCGGGTTGTCCAACATCGTCGAAAAGGCGATGGGCTCCATCGTGAAGTCCGGCAGCGCGCCGATCTCGGCGGTGCTGCCGCCGGGCGAGAAGCTGAAAAGCCGCGGCCTCGTCTATGCGGCGACGCCCGCCAGCGATTTCATTTGCGGCACGCTGCAGCTGGCCGCCGGCATGAATCTCCACATTTTCACCACCGGCCGCGGCACGCCGTACGGCCTGGCCCAGTGCCCGGTGATCAAGGTGGCGACCCGCACCGACCTGGCGCGGCGCTGGCACGACCTGATGGATGTCAATGCCGGGCGCATCGCCGACGGCGAGGCCAGCATCGAGGACGTCGGCTGGGAGCTGTTCCACCTGATGCTCGATGTGGCCAGCGGCCGCAAGACCTGGGCCGAGCGCTGGAAGCTGCACAACGCGCTGGTGTTGTTCAATCCGGCGCCCGTGACTTGAGGGGCAACCACCTGAGTGAGTGGACCGGCACCGATTCGCCGCGTGCTAGATTCCCGGCTCACTGGAGGTGGGTTGTGGAAAAAGCAGGCGGGAAGTCGGTGCGCGGCGTGTTGGCGCTGGGCATGGTTCTGGGGACCGCGGTGGCTCTGCCCGCAGAGGCGGCTCAGGCCCTGGAGCCGGTCCAACTGTTCGAGAAAGTCTCGCCGAGCGTCTGGGCGGTCATGACCACAGACCGCCAGTCGAAACCCTTGAAACAGGGCACCGCGATCGTGGTTGACCGTGAAAAGGCGGTGGTCAACTGCCGTTTCATCGAGTCGGGCAACAAGGTGCTGCTGCGGCGAGAGAACGTTCAGATCGAAGCCGAGGTGCAGTATGTCGACAGGCCGCGCGACTTGTGCCAGTTGCACGTCCCCAATCTGGCGGCCCCGTCTATAGCACTCGCTCCGCCCGACAGCCTGCGCGTCGGTGCGCGCGCGTACGTGATCGGCAATGCCGAGGGGCTGGAAAACACCATGAGCGACGGTATCGTCTCCGGCGTGCGCAGGACCGAGGGACGCCTGGCAGCAGTCCAGACCACGGCATCCAGCGCTCCAGGCGGTGGCGGGCTGTTCGACGTGCAGGGCCGGCTGATCGGTGTCATGGCCGCTTCGGCCAAGGACGCCCAGAACCTCAGCCTTGCGATGCCTGCCGGCTGGATTGCCGAGCTTCCTGCCCGGCACCTCACTGCATCGACGCCCGGGCCGGTGTCCGTTGCGCCGGTGGCCGCCGTCTCAGTGCCCCAACAGGCCCAGGCAACGGTTGCCGAGTTGCGCCCTGGTGACACGCTCGAATATCGATTGACAGAGCAGCTCACCGACACATCGCAGACAGTGATCTTCCGGCTCGACAGCCTGCAGGGGGGCCGGCTGATCTTCAATGAGGGCCGGCGCATTGAGTCCGGCAACGGGGGGCTGCTGTCGAAGAACGAGCCGCAGGGCGGCGAACTCGATCTCCTGACGACTGAACAGGGATGGGACCGTAGCACGTACCAGGCTGGAGCAGTCTGGCACGAGCGATACGTGAACGAGCGTGGTGGCACCAAGGCGGCGTACCGTTTGAAGGTCCGCCACCTCGGCAACAGTCGGATCCGCGTGGCCGCGGGAGAGTTCGACGCGGTGGCGTACGCCTTGGAGGGCTACTTGACGCGAGACGAGTTCGCTTCCGGACGCTATCAGGCCAAGTTGTGGTATTCGACAGCGCTGCGTCGCCCGGTCTTGTTCGAGGTCAGTACGCGCAGCACTGGCAACCGGGGGGCCTCGACCTTCAACATTCGAGAGCGTTTCGAGTTGATGCGGGTCACCAACGGCGGACGATGACAGGTCCGCACGGATGACGAGGGAACTCGAGATGGACGACCTGCAGTATCGGACGCCCGCCTTCGAGCAAGCGCTGGTGTCCCTGCCCACCCCCTCGGCGAACGCCTCGGGTGACGACGCGTACTGGGAACGAGTCCGCGCGCTCTACCATGTCAGCGACCGCCTGGTGAACCTCGAGAACGGCTATTGGGGCGCGATGCCCGAGCCGGTGAAGTCGATGTACGCCTGGTGGACCGAGCGCATCAATCACGAGAATAGCCTGTGGGTGCGCGAGCGCTGGGCGCGTGCCGTCGAAGCGCTGCGTGCCGAAGTCGCCGCGGCGCTCGGGTGCGAGGCCGACGAGATCGTGCTGACGCGCGGCGCGACCGAGGCGATGCTCGCGCTGATCGGCGGCTACCGGCGGCTGCGTCCCGGCGACACGGTGCTTTACAGCGATCTCGACTACCCGGCGATGCGCCATGCGATGGCCTGGCTGCACGAGCGGCGCGGCGTCGAGCCGGTGTGCTTTTCTATCCCGGAACCGGCGACGCGCGAGAACGTGCTCGCCGCCTATGAAGAACAACTGCGCCGCCACCCGCGCACGCGACTGCTGCTGCTGACGCACCTGAGCCACAGCACAGGGTTGATGATGCCGGTGCGGGAGATCGCCGAGATGGCGCGCGCGGCCGGCGCCGAGACCATCGTCGACGCAGCGCACTCGTGGGGCCAGGTCGACTTCCGGCCACAGGATCTCGGCGTCTCGTTCGTCGGCTTCAACCTGCACAAGTGGGTGGCGGCCCCGTTGGGCTGCGGCTGCCTGTACATCAAGCGCGGCGAGGTCGGCGCGATCGACCGGTACTTCGGCGACCGCGACCATGCCGAGGACGACATCCGCTCGCGCATCCATACCGGCTCGCCGAACTTCGCGGCCTGGCTGACGCTGCCGGCTGCGCTGGAACTGCACCGCCGCATCAGCGCCGCTGCGAAAGGCGCGCGCCTGCGCCATCTGCGTTCGCTGTGGGTCGAGCCGGCGCGCCGCCTGCCGGGGCTGGCGGTGCTGACGCCGGACGACCCGACGATGGTGGCCGGCATCACCGCGTTCCGCCTGGATGGCAAGACCTCGGCGGCCGACAACGATGCCATCGTGGCCACCTTGCGCGACCGGCACGGCGTGTTCACGGTGCGCCGCGACGGCCCGGCTGCCGGGGACGTCGTACGGGTTACGCCGGCGCTCTACACGCGTGCGGCCGACGTGATGCAGTTGGTGCGCGGCCTGGAAGCGCTTGGCGCGGGCCACGGCTGACGGCTCAAACCGGCAGCACCCCCTGCAGCGAACGGACACAGGCGCGGCCGCTGTCCAGGTGGCGTCCGTCGCGGTCCAGCAGCCGCGCCATCAGGCCGGCGTTGAGCGCAGCGTCGTAATCCAGTTCGGGCGAGTCACCGACCATGAGCGCCTCGGCGGGGTCGATCGAGAACGCGGTGACGACGGACAGGAAGGCTTGCGGCCACGGCTTGCTGACGCCGACTTCTTCACCGATGGCGACATGTTCGACGATGTCGGCCAACCCGGTGGCCTTGAGCTTTCTGCGTTGACCATCCGAGGGCCCGTTGGTCAGCACCGCCGTCCGGATACCCCGCTTGCGCAAGCTGCCCAGCACCGGCAACACGTCCTCGTACAGATGCGGACGATCGTTGACGCAGTCCATGAAACACCGGTTGAGCTGCTCGACCAGTGCCTGCGGCGCAGGCAGGCCGAGCACACCGAAAGGGTCGCTGAACCGTCGTATGCGGTACTCCTGCCGGCTCAGCTTGCCCTGCTCGAACAGCGAGAAGAGCGGCCGGTCCACCTGCGTGCAGGCCGCCAGGTAGGCCTCGGCGTCGATGCCTTCGCGCGTCACCAGCTCGGCCAGCAGGACATGAGCCGTCTGGCGCGTCAGCGCGAAGTTGATGAGCGTGTCATCGAGATCGAATATCACGAGTTTCATCGGGCTTTTCTCTCCCCGTGCCGTCGGCCAGTGCCCTCACGCATCCCACACCGGCCGCACGCCGATCGTCGTGGTGCCGATGCGTTCCCATTTCCTGTGGGTCGCGGCGATCTTGAGGCTCCCGGGCCCCTTGCTCCAGGCGCCGCCTTTCACCGCTCTTTCGAACACGCGTTCTCCGTCGCCGCACCGGTCCTGGCACCACTCGTTCAAGTTCCCGGCCAGGTCGTACAAACCCAGTTCGGACGGCGGAAAGCTGCCGACCGGGCTCGGCCCACCGAGGTGTTCTCCATAGTTGGCGAGCGCTTCCGTCGGCTCGGCGCAGCCCCACGGGTAGGTGCGCGCCGGATCGTTGTTCGACGCGAAGTGCTCCCATTCCCGGGTCGTCGGCAGCCGGCCGCCGAGGTAGCGGCAGATCAGCAGCGCGCCCGCCCAGTTGATACCCCACACCGGCAAATCGTCGGCCTGCGGATCGCAGCTCCAGCAACCGCGCGCGCGGTCGAAAAAAAGCGGACTGCGGGGGTTGTGGACGTTCACGTAGCGATAGACGGATTCGCGCTCTTCTGGCACATGCAGCTCGTTGAGCACCATGGTGGCGAGGCGGCAGGTCGCCAGCGTGGCGGCCACGCGCATGGGCCGGCCCGCGGTGTCGCCGGTCTGCCGGGCGGCAAAGCGCACGGCAGTGTCGACGTACCGGTGGAGGAGGTCCATGCTCATCCGGAGTGGGCCCCCTCGGCGCGCGTGAACGCCGGAGCGGGCGCGGCGCCGCACGAGGACGGCACGGGCAGGTGCGCTGCGGCGAACACCCTGTCGATCGCATCGAGCTGTGCCGCGCTGAGGTGCGAGCGCCACCGATCGAGCACGTGCTCGCGCAGCCGGAACGACGAAAACGTGCCACCCCGGCTGACGAGTTGCCTTTCCTGCAGGAAGGACAGCTGGGCCGGATGCGGCTCGACGCCGAGCAGGCCGGCCAGGGAATGCATGGCGGCCTCCGGGTCGCCCAGAAGGTCTTCGAGCGACAGGGTCATGCCGTCGAACAGCGCTGCGGTGCGGCGGGCCAGTTCTCCGCGAACGGCGACGCTCATCGCGGCGATGGTCGCGGCGTGCACTTCCTCGCCGGCGTGGTGCGACGGCGGCAGCTTCGCATCGGGCCAGAGGGCGTGGTAGCTGGGTGGCACCAGATCCTCGTAGCGCCAGAAGCCGAGCAAGGCGCTGCGCAGTACGGATGAGACCACCGCGCGCGGGTCGCGCTGCAGCAGGATCAGTTTCAGCGACGGCAGGAAGCTCTTCAGCCATTCCAGCTTGCCGAACAGCACCGTCTCCTTGAAGCCGATGACGCGAGAGTCGCCCGACTGCAGCAGGTAGTCGCGCAAGCTGAGCAGATAGGCGCGCAGGCTGCTTTCTCTTGCGAGGCATGGGTGGAGTTGCTGGTCGTCGAAGTCTTCCTGGCGCCAGACCGACAGGTCATGCGCACGGAAAAAGGCCGTGTGCATCGACAGTGGTTCGTTCAAGCATTCGATCTGCGGATGCGACTGCAGCAGATCGTTCAGGAAATTGGAACCCGAGCGATGGTGAGCGAGCACCAGAAAGGGGGCCCGAACCGCCCGCTCGCTCATCGTGCGGCCCCCCGGAAGCGAGTGATGCCGAGGTGCACTCCACCTTGGTGCACCGCCGCAAGGGTGCGAGACAACGATTCGGGGCTCAAGGGAGGACGACTGCTGAGCGAAGGCTCCATTCGGCGACGCGCGGCGCGAGGCGGCTACTGTCAGGTCTCACAGGTTGTTTCCAACTGCACCGCTCTCGTACCCTAGATTTTTGATAAGGCATGCGGCGCTGCAAGGCGCGCGGCTACGGGCATCCCGCCCATCCCCCGTTCGTGCCGCGTCCGTGACCCGAAACTGCACTACGCGGAGGTGGATGCCGTGCTCGAAGCTGGAACGTCGCCCGTTGCCCCGCTGGGCCGGCGCGCCAGGGCCGGCCGGGCGGCCGTGCTGCTGGCGGCGCTTTCATGGTTGTGTGTCGTGGGCGCGTGCGGATACGGCCCCGTCGAAAGGGCCTTGCGCCCGGCGGCAACTCCGGCAGAGAAACTCTCGCTGGCGGCCTCGTCGACGCCGCACGCCGCGCTGCTCCATCTGGCCGAGGCAAAAGGCTACTTCGCTGACGAGGGACTGGACGTCACGCTGGTGCCGGTGAGCCACGGCAAGGCCGCGATCGACCTGTTGACGCAGAGCAAGGTGGATCTCGCCGCGGCAGCGGAAGTGCCTTTCGTGATCTCGGTGCTGCAGGGCCAGGACTTCGCGCTCGCCGCGGCCGTGGCCAGCACGTCGAAGGAAATGGCGATCGTGGCGCGCGGCGACCGCGCCATCTCCGCGCCGGCGCATCTGGCGGGCAAGAAGGTCGGTGTCACCCCGGGTACCAGCAGCGAATATTTCCTCTGGGCCTTCCTGATCAGGCATCGCATGGGGCCCGACGCGGTCGAGCTGGTCAGCCTGCCGCCAGGGCGCATGACTCAGGCGCTGGCCGAAGGGCAGGTCGATGCCGTTTCTACGTGGGAGCCGCTCGTCAGCGAGGCGCGTGCGTCGCTCGGCGTCGGTGCGGTGTCCTTCGTCGAACCGGCGGCCTATACGGTCATGCATGTGCTGGTCGGGTCGCGCGAGTTCCTGAAAGCCCGCTCCGGGACGGTGAGCCGTTTGCTGCGTGCGCTGCTCGAGGCTGAACGTTTCAGCCGGCTGCAGCCGCGAGAGGCGATGGCGCTCGCCGCGCAGCGCCTGCAACTCGACCTCGCCACGCTGCAGCCGGCATGGCAGAACCTGCGTCTGCAGGTGGACCTGCGCCAGTCGCAGCTCATCACACTTGAAGACGAGGCCCGCTGGGCACGTGCGAGAGGGTATGTCGCGCCGGGGGCGCAGACGAACTTCCTGCCGCACCTGCATCTCGATGCGCTGCTCTCGGCTCGCCCCGAACGCGTGACGGTCGTTCACTGAGGGCCCGACCATGAAGATCGGTACCAAGGCACGTCTCGCAACGACCACCCTGCTCGCGACGATCGGGCTGATCGCCGCCATCACGTGGTGGGCATACCGCGAGGTCGAGCAAGCGAACGTCCAGCACCGGCAGACCGTCGAGGTGGCTCGACGGCTCACCGAGTTGCGGCTGGTGACCTTCGAGTACATCCTGCGCCGCGAAGAGCGTGCGGAAGTGCAGGCGAAGAGCGTCTCCATGCGTCTCGCCGGGCTGCTCGAGGTCGCGGGCTTCCGCGGCCCCGAGCAGGCCGAGATACTCAATGCCTTGCGCGACCGCGCGGCGGGCATGTACGGAGCCTTCTCGGAGTTGCCGCGCCAGGCCGCCTCGGGCGACCATGCGCTGGGCGAGACGCCGGTGCAGCGGTTCGAGGCCCAGTTGGCGAGCCGGCTGCTGATCGACGAACAGGAGAGTCTGGAAGATGCCTTCCGCCTGAGCGACTTCTCGACGGCCAGGATGCGCGTCGCACAGCAGCGCGTGGCGACGGTCACGCTCTCCGGGCTGGCGCTGATCGCCCTGGCCGGACTGGCGGTGTCGTGGCTCATCAGCCGCAATGTGCTGCGGCCGATCCAGAAGCTCCAGGAGGCCACGCGCGCGATCGCCGCCGGCAACCTGGAGTACCGCGTGGATACCGGCCGGGACGACGAGATCGGCGAGATGTCGAAGAACTTCGACGCGATGACTCAGGCGCTGCGCCAGTCCTTTGCTCAGTTGGAGCGCGGCAACCAGGAACTGACGACGCTGAACAAGGAACTGGAAGCGTTCAGCTATTCGGTGTCGCACGATCTGCGCGCGCCGCTGCGCAGCATGGACGGCTTCTCGATGGCGCTGCTGGAGGACTACGGCGACAAGCTCGACGAAGAAGGGCGCGACAGCCTGCAGCGCATCCGGGCGGCCAGCCAACGCATGGGCCGCCTGATCGACGAGCTGCTGAGCCTGTCGCGGGTAACGCGGACCGAGCTCGCGATCCGGCCGGTCGACCTGAGTGCACTCGCGAACGAGATCCTCGAGAACCTGCGCCAGCAGCAACCGCAGAGCGCAGTGCAGTGGCGCGTCGACGAGGGCCTGACGGCAATGGCCGACAAGGCGTTGATCCAGATCGCGCTGCAGAACCTGCTGGACAACGCTTGGAAGTTCACGGGCAAGACGGCGCAGCCGGAGATCCGCGTCGGCGCGACCGAACGCGACGGCCAGACGCACTATTTCGTCGCCGACAACGGTGTCGGCTTCGACATGCACTATGCCGATCGCCTGTTCGGCGCCTTCCAGCGCCTGCACCATGAAAGCGAGTTCGCGGGCACCGGCATCGGGCTGGCGATCGTACAGCGCATCGTGCATCGCCACGGCGGCAGGATCTGGGTGGAGGCGCAACCGGGTCAGGGTGCGACCTTCTTCTTCACGCTGGAGAGCACGAACGATGAGCGACGCTAACAAGGTGATCCTGCTGGTCGAGGACAATCCGGACGACGAGGCGCTGACGCTGCGCGCGTTCAAGCGCAGCCACGTGTTGAACACGCTGTGCGTCGCGCGCGACGGTATCGAGGCGCTCGATTTCCTGTTCGCGCGCGGCGCCTACAGTCACCGTACGGACGAACCGCTGCCGACCCTGATCCTGCTCGACCTCAAGCTGCCCAAGCTTGACGGCCTGGGCGTGCTGCGCGCGATACGGGCCGACGAGCGCACGCGATTGCTGCCGGTGGTCATCCTGACCTCGTCGAAGGAAGAGCAGGATCTCATTTCGGGCTACTCGCTCGGTGCCAACAGCTATGTGCGCAAGCCGGTCGACTTCTCCGAATTCCTCGACGCGGCCAAGATGCTCGGCATCTACTGGCTGATGATGAACCAGAGTCCGCCGGAAAGGACTGCGTCGTGAACAGACCCGTTCGCGTGCTGATGGTGGAGGACTCCGAGGACGACGCGAAGCTCGCGCTGAGGATGCTTCGCTCCGGCGGCTTCGATCCCATCTACCATCGCGTGCAGGACATGGAGTCTTTCCGCCGCCTGCTCGGACAGCAGGCGTGGGACGTGGTGCTGTCCGACTTCCGGCTGCCGGGTTTCAACGGCGTCGATGCGCTCAACATCTTTCGCAATTGCGGCAAGGACATTCCCTTCATCTTCTGCTCCGGCACCATCGGAGAGGAGATCGCCGTCGCCGCGATGAAGGCGGGCGCCAGCGACTACGTGATGAAGGGCAATCTCGCCCGGCTGGCGCCGGCGCTCGAGCGGGAACTCGCGCAAGCGGCCATCCGGGCAGAGCATCGCCAGGGCCAGATCGACCTGGAGGTTTCGCGCGACCGCTACATGGACCTCTACGACTTCGCGCCGGTGGGCTATCTGACGCTGGCAGGCGAAGGACGAATCACTCAGCTCAACCTCACTGCTGCGGACATGCTGGGCGAGCCGCGCGAGCGGTTGATCGATACGGGCTTCTCTCGCTTCGTGATGCCGGCCGACCGGGAACGCTGGCAGCAGCATCTGGCCCGGGCGCTGAACCGCGGCGAGAAGTGCAAGATCGAGATCGCGCTGGCGCGGGCGGAAGGGCCGCATTGCCACGCTCAGATCGACTGCCTGCGAGTGGCCGACGAGGACGCCGGGACGGTGGTGCGCATCGCCGTCACCGACATCACCGAGAGGAAAGAGGCCGAGGCAGATCTGCGCAAGTTCGAGGCGCAGTTGCGCCACGTGCAGAAGATGGAATCGATCGGCACGCTGGCCGGCGGCATTGCACACGACTTCAACAACATCCTCGGTGCCATCCTTGGCAATGCAGCGCTTGCGCGTGAAGAGGCGGCGCCCGGATCGACGTCCGAAGCCTGCCTCGGCGAGATCCGCAAGGCCAGCCTGCGCGCTCGCGACCTGGTGCAGCAGATCCTCACCTTCAGCCGGCACGAACCGCAGAAGCTCGTGACACAGCCGCTGCAGCCCATCGTCGAGGAAACCCAGAAGCTGCTGCGAGCCACGCTGCCGACGCGGGTCGAGTTCGGCGTCGCCGTGGCCGACGTACCGCTGCATGTGCATGCCGACGCGACCCAGATCCAACAGGTGCTGATGAACCTGTGCACCAACGCCTGGCACGCCCTCAAGGACGGTGAGGGCAGGATCGGCGTTGGCCTGGACGCGGTCGACCTTGACGAGACCGACTGCCGGCGTCTTGCCGGGCTGCGTGCGGGGCGGCACGTTCATGTCTCGGTGAGCGACAACGGTGTCGGCATGGACGCAGCCACTCGCGATCGCATCTTCGAGCCCTTCTTCACCACCAAACCGGTCGGGCAGGGCACGGGGCTGGGTCTGTCGGTCGTGCATGGCATCGTGACCGCGCACGGTGGTGCAATTTCCGTCGATACCGAGCCAGGACGCGGGACCACCTTCCACCTGTACCTTCCCGCCGTCGGTGCGGACACGCAGGCGCCGGCGCGTGAGGACACCGCTGTGCGGCAGCCGCGTGGCCGCGGCGAGCGCGTGCTCTATGTCGACGACGACGAAACCATGGTGCTGATGGTCGAACGGCTGCTGCAGCGCGCCGGCTACGAAAGTCGCATCTGCCTCAGCGCGCTCGAGGCCATCGAGGCGGTGCGTGCGCATCCCGAGGCGTTCGACCTCGTCGTGACCGACTACAACATGCCCGAGTTGTCGGGGCTTCAGGTGGCCCGGGCGCTGGCCGAACTTCGACCGGAACTGCCGGTCGTGATCAGCTCTGGATACATCAGCGACGAACTGCGCACCGAGGCCCGCGGGCTGGGGGTGGAGGGACTGCTGGAGAAGCAGAACACCTTCGAGGAACTGTGCCCTCTTGTCGGGCGGTTGCTGGCGCGGGGCCCGGCGCGGAAGGGTCGATGAGCATCGGCCCGATGATCGGCACGGCTCGCATCACAAGACGCAGCACGTCCGGCGGCTGCCATCGGGCTGAGCCGTCAATCTGCTTGCGCCATGCGCTCGGACACCAGCGGCGGCTCGGCTGGCACGATGCCCGCCAAGGCCCGGGCCTGGCAAGGCTGTCGCAACTCGACGTCTGGCAGTGCCGTGCAACGTGTCATCGCGCCGGCCCTGTTGGCTGACGCCACCTGGCGCGCTTCGGCCCGCTGCACCGCCTGCGTCAGCACCTGGTGAAAGGCCAGCAGCAGGCACAGTGCGAGTACGAACCCCAGGCTGTACAGCGTGCGGGGTGCACGCCACGCAGGCGGCAGACCTTGCCAGCGGTCGACAACCGCGCGACGTGCGGCGCGTAAGAAGGGCACCTGGCGTGGATGCACTGCATGGGACGGCTCGACGGATGCGGAACTCGCCATCGTAGGACTCCTTGACCGCGGCTTCGCTGCCGCTGCATGCGCGAGATGGTCGAACTTCGAGGCGAGCGGTGATGTCGCCCACTCGGACGGCGGCGGTGTAGGACAGCGCCTACACCGATTTCAAGAAAAAGCGCCCACCCGGTGCGGCAAGACGTGCACGCGGCGCCGGCTTGTGCCGACACAAGCCGGCGCTGCGGGTGCGACCGGTCTGGGCTTGCCACGGCAAACCGTGTGGCATGCCGGCACGCGGAAAGCCGTTGTGCGGTATGCGGCAAATTTCCGCGCCCGCGCTGTCGGCTTGCCGGAAGTTTGATGCAAGCAGGCGCGCATCGTGCTAGTTTGCGTGTACGCGTGGAGTGCCTGAGGACAGCCTGACCTCGTTCCCCGCCGCCGGCCCGGACCGATCGACGCGCTTGCCTGGACCCTGCACCGCGGTGGTGTGGTTAAACGGAGCGGTGCGCATGAAGAAGGCGCTCTACAGCAGTTCCAGACCGGCTTCGCAGCCGGCCGCAGATCCTGTCCCTCCTCACGAGTCGCGCGCGGACCCGCGCGCAGGTGCGCCCCCGGCGGTTGCGGCGCAGCAGCCGGGCTGGTCAGCGCGCCTGCGCCGGCGTGCCGACGGTTGGGCGCGGCGCCACGAGAAGTGGGCCCTGGTCGCAGGCGGCGGCTTCTTCGGCTTGGCGCTGATGCTCGGCTACACGTTGTTGCAGCCACCCGCGCAGAACCTGACGCAAGGCGACATCGACGCAGCGGTGCTGCACACGCTCAATACCAAGCCGCTGCCGTCGATGGCCACCAAGGCCTACGAAGCGGTGCGTCCGTCGGTGGTGCGCGTGCGCGGGCTCAGTGCACCGGATGCCGATGGCAAACAGAAGGAACTCGGCGTCGGCACTGGCGTCGTGATCGTCGATGAGGGGCTGATCCTGACCAACCTGCACGTCGTGCTCGGTGCGCCGCGGCTGCAGGTGG
Organism: Caldimonas mangrovi; assembly: GCF_023721835.1. Lineage (GTDB taxonomy): Bacteria > Pseudomonadota > Gammaproteobacteria > Burkholderiales > Burkholderiaceae_C > Caldimonas > Caldimonas mangrovi. Next base: position 53,536 of record NZ_JAMKFE010000002.1, read on the forward strand.
TGTTCGACGACGGCTACGAGGCGGAAGCCGACTACGTCGCCAGCCAACCCGAGAACGACCTGGCCGTGATCCGCGCCCGCAGCGTGCCGGACGACTTGATGCCGGCCACGCTGCGCTCGACCAAGGACCTCGCCGTCGGTGAATCGGTCGTCGCGGTCGGCTTCCCGTTCGGCATCGGCCCGACCGCCACGGCGGGCATCGTCTCGGGCCTGCGGCGCGAATTCCGCTCACCCGAGGGCCAGCGCCTGATGACCAACCTGATCCAGTTCGATGCGGCGGCCAATCCCGGCAGCTCGGGCGGCCCGCTGGTGACCGCCAACGGCGAAGTCGTCGGCATCGTCACTGCCATCCTCAACCCGACCTCGCAGCGCGTGTTCGTGGGCATCGGTTTTGCCGTGCCGATCGAAAACGCCGCCGCGGCGGTCGGCCTGCCCCCCTTCTGAACGAGCCAGGACGCGCATGAACACTTCCACTTCTCACTCGGTCGTCGCGGACCAGATGCAGCGTGTCCTCTACGAGGTCAAGCGCATCGTCGTCGGGCAGGATCACTTCCTCGAGCGTGTGCTGGTGGCGATGCTCGCCCAAGGCCACCTGCTGGTCGAAGGCGTGCCGGGTCTTGCGAAGACGCTGACTGTCAAGACGCTTGCGCGCACCATCACCGGCAGTTTCAAGCGCGTCCAGTTCACGCCCGATCTGGTGCCGGCCGACCTGGTCGGCACCCGCATCTACAACCAGCGGACCGGCGACTTCGCGACCTCGCTGGGCCCGGTGTTCACCAACCTGCTGCTGGCCGATGAGATCAACCGCGCGCCGGCCAAGGTACAGAGCGCGTTGCTCGAGGTGATGCAGGAATACCAGGTCACGATCGCCGGCGAGACGCACCAGGTGCCTCGGCCCTTCCTGGTGATGGCCACGCAGAACCCGATCGAGACCGAGGGCACCTACCCGCTGCCCGAAGCGCAGGTTGATCGCTTCATGATGAAGGTGCTGGTCGGCTACCCGAACGAGGAAGAGGAATTCGTGATCGTCGAGCGCGTGACCGGCGTGCCGGTCGAGGTGGCACCGGTCGTGACGACCGATGATCTGGCCGCGCTGCAACTCGAATGCCGCAAGGTCTACGTCGACCCGTCGCTGATGCAGTACGCGGTGCGGCTGGTGGCCGCGACCCGTACCCCGGAGCGCTTCGGCCTGAAGGAGATGCGCCGCCACCTCACCTACGGCGCCAGCCCCCGCGCCAGCATTCACCTGGTCGAAGGCGCGCGGGCACTGGCGCTGCTGCGTGGGCGCAGCTACGTGCTGCCCGAAGACGTGAGCGACCTCGTGCCCGACGTGCTGCGCCATCGCCTGGTGCTCTCGTACGAAGCGCTGGCCGAGTCGCTCTCGGCCGACCTGCTGATCCAGCGCGTGATGGCCAAGGTGCCGCCGCCGCCCAAGCCCTTGCAGACCCATGCCGTCGAAGCCGCCGCCGAGTCCTGAGTCGGTGCCCGCCGCACCGCCGCTGCCCGGCCTGGGCGAGGCCGAGGCCGTGCTGCGCCGGCTCGAATGGACGGCGCTGCGCAGGCTCGACGGCCTGCTCGAAGGCGACTACCGCACGCTGTTCCGCGGCCTCGGTCTGGACCTCGCCGACCTGCGCGAATACCAGTTCAATGACGACGTCCGGCACATCGACTGGAACGTCACTGCACGGGTGCAGGTGCCGCATGTGCGGCAGTTCCAGCAGGAGCGCGAGGTCACGGCCTGGTTTCTGCTCGATCTGAGCGCGTCGATGCGTTTCGGTGCACATGAGCGCAGCAAGCAGGACGTGCTGCTCGCCTTCGTCGGTGTGTTCGCGCGCTTGCTGACCCGGCACGGCAACCGCATCGGCGCCATCGTCTACGGCGACGGCATTGAAACCGTGATCCCGGCGCAGGGCGGGCGCCGCCACGTGCTGCAGCTGCTGCACCGGCTCGTCGTGCACGCGCGGCGGCCGGCGCGCAATCCGCCGCTGGCCAGCGCGACCGACCTGTCCGAGCTGCTGGGGCGTGCGGGTGCATTGATGCGCCGCCGTTCGATGGTGTTCCTGGTGTCCGACTTCATCTGCGAGCCGGGCTGGACCGAGCCGCTCGGCCGGTTGGCGCAGCGGCACGACGTGCTGGCGGTGCGGCTGGTCGACCCGCTGGAGCGCGAGCTGCCCGACCTCGGCATCGTGCCGATGCAGGACGCCGAGACCGGCGAGCAGTTGCTCGTCGACACGCACGATGCCGGTTTTCGCCAGCGCTTCGCCGCCGCCGCGAGGCAGCGCGAGGCCCAGTTGCGCATCGCCTTCGGGGACGCCGGGGTCGATGCACTGGAACTTTCGACCGACGACGACCTGATCGACGCGATCCGGCGTTTTGTCGGGCTGCGCAAGCTGCGCGCACGGCTGGCAGCGGGGGGCGGTGCGCCCTCGGTGCGGGCTTCGCCCTCTGATGTACCCGCCGATGGAGGCCGCAATGTCGTTCCTATGGCCTGATCTCTTGTGGCTGCTGCTGGCGGTCCCGGTGCTGGTGGTGTCGTATGTCTGGCTGCTGGGCCGCCGCAAGAAATCGGTGGTGCGCTATTCGGGGCTGGCGATGGTGCGTGAAGCCATGGGCAAGGGGCCAGGCTGGCGTCGCCATGTGCCGCCGGTGCTGATGCTGCTGGCCCTGGGCACGCTGCTGCTGGCGGTGGCGCGGCCCACCACCACGGTGATGCTGCCATCACAGCAACGGCAGGTGATCCTGGCGATGGACGTCTCGGGCAGCATGCGCGCCGAGGACGTCGAACCCAACCGCATGGCTGCGGCGCAGGCTGCCGCGCGCCAGTTCATCGCGGAGCAACCGCCGTCGACGCGCATCGGGGTCGTCACCTTCGCCGGCACCGCGGCCCTGGTGCAGCCGCCCACCTTCAGCAAGGAGGACGTGCTCGCAGCCATCGACCGCTTCAACTTCCAGCGTGCGACCGCTGTCGGCAGCGGCATCCTGGTCGCGCTGCAGGCCATCTTCCCCGACCTCGAGGTCGATCTCGGCGCGACCGATCCGCGCCCGGCAGCCAACGAGAGACGCAAGGGCCGTTCGCTCGACGCGGGTGGTGGCAACCCGGTGCCCACCGCCGAGCCGGTGGAGCCCGGCTCGTACAAATCGGCCGCGATCATCCTGTTGACCGACGGTCAGACGACCACCGGCCCCGATCCGATCGCGGCAGCGCGCATGGCGGCCGAGCGCGGTGTCCGTGTGTTCACGGTCGGTGTCGGCACCGACAACGGCGAGTTGCTGTTCGGCGACGGCTGGTCGATGCGCGTGAGCCTCGACGAGGAAGCCTTGCGCAGCATTGCCAGCCTGACCGGGGGCGAGTACTTCTACGCCGGCACTGCCACCGAGCTGAAGCGGATCTACGAAGGGCTCAACTCCAAGCTCACGCTCGAAAAGCGCGAGACCGAGATCACGGCCCTGCTGGCCGGCGGCGCGGCCGTGCTGGTGCTGGCCGCGGCCGGCTTGTCGATGCTGTGGTTCAACCGGGTGGCGTGAGGCGGCGGTGCAGCGGGTCGCTGCGGTTCAGCGCGACGGCGGGACCGGATCGCCTTGCGCGCGCTGCCACATCCACGTGAGCCCGCGCCGCAGGTCGGGGCGCTGCCCGACGAGACGGGGCGTGACGGCGAGATCGGCGCCGTTGCTGCGCTCGGCAACGGTGAACGTGAAGGTGTAGTAGGGTTCCTGCCCCATGCGCAAGTCGCTCATGCGGACCTCGTCGCCGTGGCGTTCCAGCTTGAAGAAGCCATGGCTGAACCACGCCAGACGATGCACGTGCCAAGCGTCGCGCAGCGGTTCGTACAGCGCCTCGCCCCGGGCGAAGCGATCGAAACGCATTTGGGGGCCTTCGTCGAGCAGCGAGCGGAAGCCTTCCGCATAGCCCTCGGGCGTGATCGCGATGACGCGCCACAGCACGGTGTTGAAGGCGGTCGGCGTGACCAGCAGGCGCTCGGTTTGCACCCCTTGCCGGTGCAAGGCTACGCGGGCGATGCTTTCGACATGCTGCTGCGCGGCGAAACTCCAGCCCAGGTAGGCGGTGCTGAGCATCAACCCGGCGGCGTTCCAGCGCAGGGCCCGCGGGGGGCGTGAGAAGAGCGCCACGCCCAGGCCGACCAGCAGCGGTACCGTGTAGAGCGGGTCGATGATGAAGATGCTGCCGACACCGTAGGGATGGTCGGTGAAGGGCCGCAGCAGTTGCGTGCCGTACACGGTCATCAGGTCGAGCAGCGGGTGCGTCACCAAGGCCAGCCATACCGCCAGCGCCCAGCGTCGCCACAAGCTCGCCTCGCCGTGCCACCGTGCGATCAGCCAGGCGATCGGCGGCGCGGCGAGCGTCAGCCAGAACAGCGCGTGGCTGTTGCCGCGGTGCAGCGTCATGTTGCTGATCGGGTCGCCATGGTCGACGAAGGCGTCCAGGTCCGGCAGCGTGCCGCACAGGCCGCCCCACAAGGCAGCCTTCCAGACGGCGGTGCGCCGGCCCATCACCGCGACACCGACTGCAGCGCCGAGCGCGAGTTGCGAAAGCGAGTCCATGGGGGCGCATTGTGGGGGCAGGCGCAGGTGATTGCAGCCGCCCCCGAGCGGCGGGCGCTACATGTTGCGCCGGTACTGCCCGCCCACCTCGAACAGCGCCGACGTGATCTGGCCGAGCGAGCACACGCGCACGGCATCCATTAGCACCTGGAACACGTTGCGGTTCTCGATCACCGCCTGCTTCAGCCGTTGCAACTGCAACGGCGCTTCCCCGGCATGGCGCCGATGGAAGTCTTCCAGCCGCTGCAGCTGCGACCGCTTCTCCTCTTCGGTCGACCGGGCCAGTTCGAGCGACTCGGGAGTGGGGTCGCCCTGCGGGTTGCGGAAGGTGTTGACGCCGACGATGGGCAGCTCGCCGGTGTGCTTGAGCATCTCGTAATGCATGCTCTCTTCCTGGATCTTGCCGCGCTGGTAGCCGGTCTCCATTGCGCCGAGCACGCCGCCACGCTCGGCGATCTTCTCGAACTCGGCCAGCACAGCTTCCTCGACCAGCTCGGTCAGCTCGTCGATGATGAAGGCCCCCTGGCTGGGGTTTTCGTTCTTGGCCAGGCCCCACTCGCGATTGATGATCAGCTGGATCGCCATCGCCCGGCGCACGCTCTCCTCGGTCGGCGTCGTGATCGCTTCGTCGTAGGCGTTGGTGTGCAGCGAGTTGCAGTTGTCGTAGATCGCGATCAACGCCTGCAGCGTGGTGCGGATGTCGTTGAACGCGATCTCCTGCGCATGCAGGCTGCGGCCCGACGTCTGGATGTGGTACTTCAGCTTCTGCGAGCGTTCGTTGGCGCCGTACTTTTCCCTCATCGCCACCGCCCAGATGCGGCGCGCGACCCGGCCGAGCACCGTGTACTCCGGGTCCATGCCGTTGCTGAAGAAGTAGCTCAGGTTGGGCGCGAAGTCGTCGATGTGCATGCCGCGCGCGAGATAGGCTTCGACGAAGGTGAAGCCATTGGACAGCGTGAATGCCAGCTGGCTGATCGGGTTGGCGCCGGCCTCGGCGATGTGATAGCCGCTGATGCTGACCGAATAGAAGTTGCGCACCTTGTGGTGCACGAAGTATTCGGCAATGTCGCCCATCACCTTCAGGCTGAATTCGGTCGAGAAGATGCAGGTGTTCTGGCCCTGGTCTTCCTTCAGGATGTCGGCTTGCACGGTGCCGCGCACGTTCTCCAGCACCCAGGCCTTGATCTTGGCGTGTTCGTCGTCGGTGGGGTCGCGGCCGTTGTCCGTCTTGAATTTCTCCACCTGCTGGTCGACCGCCGTGTTCATGAACATCGCCAGGATGGAGGGCGCCGGTCCGTTGATCGTCATGCTGACCGAAGTGCTCGGCGCGCACAGGTCGAAGCCCGAGTACAGCACCTTCATGTCGTCGAGCGTCGCGATGCTGACGCCCGAGTTGCCGATCTTGCCGTAGATGTCGGGTCGCAGGTCGGGGTCGTGGCCGTACAACGTGACGCTGTCGAAGGCGGTCGACAGGCGCTTGGCCGGCATGCCTTCCGACAGCAGCTTGAAGCGCCGGTTGGTGCGGAAGGGATCGCCTTCACCGGCGAACATGCGCGTGGGGTCTTCGCCTTCGCGCTTGAACGCGAAGGTGCCTGCGGTGTACGGGAACGACCCCGGCACGTTTTCCAGCAGCAGCCACTTCAGCTGCTCACCATGGTCTTCGTATTGCGGCAGTGCCACCTTGCGGATCTTGTTGCCCGACAGCGTGGTGTGCACGAGCGAGGTGCGGATCTCCTTGTCGCGGATCTTCACGACGTACTCGTCGCCCGCGTAGGCCTTTTGCATCTCGGGCCATTGCGCGAGCAGCTTCTTCGCGTGTGCGTCGAGCTGCACCTCGCGTTTCTCGGCCTGCTCTTTGAGCGCGTCGACGGCCTTGTGCTTCTCGGGAATGGCTTCCTGCAGGATGCGGGCGGAGGCACGCAACTGCTGGATTTCGCGCGCCAGGTATGACTGCCTGCGCGCGCGCACCTTGTAGTCGCGCACCGTGTCGGCGATCTCGGCCAGGTAGCGGGTGCGGGCCGGCGGCACGATCGGCGTCTGGTTGGTGCTGTAGCGCGTGTCCACGCGCGGCAGGCGGCCGTCGTCGAGCGCCAGACCCAGGGCTGCGAGGCGTGGCTTCAGAGCATGGTACAGCGCCGTCACACCGTCGTCGTTGAAGCGGCTGGCCATCGTGCCGAACACCGGCATCTCCTCGGGCCGCTTGCCGAAGGCCTCGCGGTTGCGCTGCACCTGCTTGGCGACGTCGCGCAACGCATCGAGCGCACCCTTGCGGTCGAACTTGTTGATGGCGACGAACTCGGCGAAATCGAGCATGTCGATCTTCTCGAGCTGGCTGGCGGCGCCGAACTCAGGCGTCATCACGTACATCGGAACGTCGACGTGCGGCACGATGGCCGCATCGCCCTGGCCGATGCCGGAGGTCTCGACGACCACGAGGTCGAAGCCGGCCACCTTGCACGCTGCCACCACGTCGGGCAGCGCCTGGCTGATCTCGGAGCCGAAGTCGCGCGTCGCGAGCGAGCGCATGTAGACGCGGGCCCCGTCGCCGGCGCCCCCTGTGGGCCACGGATTGATCGCGTTCATCCGGATGCGGTCGCCCAGCAACGCGCCGCCGCTCTTGCGGCGCGACGGGTCGATGCTGATGACGGCGATGCGCAACCGGTCGTCCTGGTCCAGCCGCAGGCGGCGGATCAACTCGTCGGTCAGGCTCGACTTGCCGGCGCCGCCGGTGCCCGTGATGCCGAGCACCGGCACCTGGCGCGCCTGCGCCTGCTGCTGCAGCGCCTGGCGCAGCGATGGCTCGACCGACCCGGCCTCGAGCGCCGTGATCAGCTGCGCGAGCGCACGCCAGGCCCTCTCGCCATGCCCGCGGATCGCGTCGACGCTCTTCGGCGCATGCTGCGTCAGGTCGTGGTCGCTGCGCATCAGCATCTCGCCGATCATGCCCTGCAGCCCCATGCGCTGTCCGTCTTCCGGGCTGTAGATGCGCGTGACGCCGTAGGCCTGCAGCTCGCGGATTTCGGCCGGCACGATCACGCCGCCGCCGCCGCCGAACACCTGGACGTGCTCGCCCCCGCGCTGCTTCAGCAGGTCGACCATGTACTTGAAGTATTCGACGTGGCCGCCCTGGTAGGAGCTGATCGCAATGGCGTGGGCATCTTCCTGCAGCGCCGCCGTCACGACTTCGTCGACCGAGCGGTTGTGCCCGAGGTGGATCACTTCGGCCCCCATGCCTTGCAGGATGCGCCGCATGATGTTGATCGAGGCGTCGTGCCCGTCGAACAGCGAGGCCGCGGTGACGAAGCGCACCTTGTGCTTCGGGCGGTACTCGGTGAGGGCCTTGGCGTCGGACAGGTCGGTCATCGAGGGGCTCCTGGGGCGGGCGAAGAGAGGGTCAAATTGACGTTTACGTCAACGTCAAATCATGCCATACACGGTCGGCCATGGCGAGACCGAAGCTTCCCGTGGGTCCTCAAGGCACGGCATCTGCCAGTGCCTGGGGAGCGCGCATGTACGCGTACACCCATCCAGGAGTTGCGATGATCCGGCTGCACTGCCCCTTGATTCCCGTTCACCGCGAGCCGCCGCTCGGTCCTGGCGTGCCGCCACCCGATCCTGCAGAGCCTCCCGACCCCACACCGATGGATCTGCCGCCCCCACCCGAGCGCGAGCATCCGGTCTATCACCGGGCTGCGCAATGCTTGCAAAGGACCGACGGCGCCCCGGTGTACCGCTTGCACCGCATCGGGGCCGGAGCAGTGTGCGGGCCCCTGGAGGGCTGCAACGCCCGCGCCCGCGACCGGCTGCCACTGACGAAGGGAGAAACACTATGGCAAAGGGCGACACCTGCGGCAACGACTATCACCTCTCGTTCGTGATGGTGGCGGGCGGCAGCACTCTTCCTTCGACGCGCTTCGAGTGAGCGATTCACGAGCGGGCGCCGACCTGCAGCCATTGCGGCTGCCGCAACCTGGGGCACGGCCTCGAATCCGATGCGGCTGTCCCTGCTGCGCGCGGCGGGACAGGCGCCGTTGACAACAAGGCCCCCATCGAGCACCAGGCCCTTGAGGCCGGGCGCGGCCGGCACGACGGTCCACGGCGCCCAGGGCGTGCCGGTCGCCCCGATGGCGTCTTCGTAGGCACGCTGGTCGTCGTCCCAGTGCTTGCGGGCCTCGGTGTCCAGGCGCGCCTGCAGGCGTTCCAGCTGTTCGCGTTTGGAGATGTGCAGGAAACATTTGACGATCACCGTGCCGGTGTCGGTCAGCAGCCGCTCGAATTCGTTGATGTGCCGGCAGCGCTGCTGCACCTGCTTCGCTGGGATCAGGCCACGCACCTCGGGGACCAGCACGTCTTCGTAGTGGCTGCGATTGAAGACCACCAGCTCGCCGGTGCGCGGCACCTTGGCAGGCACCCTCCACAGAAAGTCGTGCGCCAGCTCCTCGGCACTCGGCGACTTGACCGCGACGCTGTGCACGCCCTGGGGGCTCATGCGACCGAACACGTCGCGGATGGTGCCGTCCTTGCCGCAGGTGTCCATGCCTTGCAGCACCACCAGCAGCTTGTAGTGGTCATCGGCGTAGAGCAGGTCCTGCAGCTCGTCGAGCCGCAACGCCCGCGTGCCAATGCTTCACGGTCACGCGGCTTGTCGCCGCTGCTGTAGGGCTTGGCACGCGTGTCGAAATCCGCCAGGCGGAACTGGCCGCGTGCATCGGGCGCGCCGGCGTACGGCCAGCGGGCGAAGCCGTCCGGGTTGGGCATTGTGCAGGCACCATGCCGCGCATTGCGGCCGCTGGCAAGCCGATCGAGCGCTGATCCCCCGGGGCAAGCACCACGGTGCGCCAGGGGAGATTTCGAGATAATGGCCCGGACATGTTTCTCGCCATCGACATCGGCAACACGCGTCTGAAGTGGGCGCAGTACGAAGCGGCCCACCCCGGTGCGAGGCTGCTGGCGCATGGCGCCGCCTTCCTCGAAACCATCGACCACCTGGCCGACGGCGAATGGAAGGACCTTCCGGCGCCGACCGCCGTGCTCGGTTGCTGTGTTGCCGGCGAGCCGGTGCGGCATCGCGTCGAGGAGCAGCTCGAACTGTGGGACGTGTCCCCGAGCTGGGTGATCGCGAGCGCCGAGGAGGCCGGCGTCACCAACGGCTACGAGCATCCGACCCGACTGGGTGCGGACCGCTGGGTGGCCATGGTCGGTGCCCGCTGGCGCCTGTTGAACGAAGGCCCGGCACGGCCGGCGCTGGTCGTGATGATCGGCACCGCGGTGACGGTCGACGCGATCGACGCCTCGGGGCGCTTTCTCGGCGGGTTCATCCTGCCGGGGCACGGCATCATGCTGCGCGCGCTAGAGAGCGGCACGGCGGGCTTGCATGTACCGACCGGGGACGTGTGCGACTTCCCGGCCAACACGAGCGATGCGCTGACGAGCGGCGGCACGTACGCGATTGCCGGGGCGATCGAGCGCATGTACCGGAACATCCTGCGGCATTGCGGCACCGAACCGGTGTGCATCATGACCGGCGGGGCGGGGTGGAAGATGGCGCCGTATGTGACGGTGCCGTTCCAGCTCGTCGAGTCATTGATCTTCGACGGGTTGTTGAGGATTGCCGAGCAGAGGGTGATCGAGAGGGTGAGGCGGTAGCGGGCCCCTGGGGCCCTTTGCGAGGGCCGCGCCTCCGGACCGAATACGCAGACCGAACACCATGGCGATAAGGAGCAGCGCTAGCTGGCTCCACCACCGCCGGCAGGTACACCCTCCCTTGCGGCGGGCCTCAGAGGATATACCTCGACAAGTCCTCGTTCTTGGACAGCTCTGCCAGCCGAGCATCGACATAAGCGGCGTCCACCGTTACCGTCTGCCCACTCAGCTTCGTCGCGTCGAACGACACTTCGTCGAGCAGGCGCTCCATCACGGTCGACAAGCGCCGCGCGCCGATGTTCTCGGTGCGCTCGTTGACGTCATAGGCGATCTGCGCCAGGCGTCGAATGCCCTCGGCGGTGAACTCCACCGTCAACCCCTCGGTCGCCAGCAACGCCTGATATTGCAGCGTCAGGTTCGCATGCGTCTGCGTCAGGATGGCCTCGAAGTCGTCGACCGACAGCGACCCCAGCTCGACCCGGATCGGAAAGCGGCCCTGCAGTTCGGGGATCAGGTCGCTCGGCTTGCTCAAGTGAAACGCACCGGACGCGATGAAAAGGATGTGGTCAGTCTTGACCATGCCGTACTTGGTGTTCACCGTCGTGCCCTCGACCAGCGGCAACAGGTCGCGCTGCACTCCTTGGCGCGAGACGTCCGCTCCGCTCACGTCGGAGCGCGAAGCCACCTTGTCGATCTCGTCGATGAAGACGATGCCGTTCTGCTCGGCGTTCGCCAGCGCCTGCGTCTTGACTTCGTCCTCGTTCAGCAACTTCGCGGCTTCCTCGTCGACCAGCAGCTTCATGGCTTCGGCGATCTTGAGTTTGCGGGTCTTGCGCTTGCCGCCGCCCAGGTTGGCGAACATGCCGCGCAACTGTTCGGTCATTTCTTCCATGCCGGGCGGGCCCATGATCTCGAGCGATGGCTTCACGTCGACGATGTCGATCTCGATCTCCTTGTCGTCCAGCACACCCTCTCGCAGGCGCTTGCGCATGGTCTGGCGCGCGGCATTGTCGTGCGGCTGCGAAGGCGACAGGCCGAAGTCGCCGCGGGGAGGCGGCACCAGCACGTCCAGCACGCGCTCCTCGGCCGCATCTTCTGCACGCGAGCGCACCTTGCGCATCTCGGACTCGCGCGCCTGCTTCACGGCCATGTCGACCAGGTCGCGAACGATGGAGTCGACGTCCTTGCCGACATAGCCAACCTCGGTGAACTTGGTTGCCTCAACCTTGATGAACGGCGCATCGGCCAGCTTGGCGAGGCGGCGTGCGATCTCGGTCTTGCCGACCCCGGTCGGCCCGATCATCAGGATGTTCTTGGGCGTGATCTCGGCACGCAGCTTCTCGTCGACCTGCTGGCGCCGCCAGCGGTTGCGCAGCGCGATCGCGACGGCACGCTTGGCCTGGCCCTGGCCGACGATGTGCCGATCGAGTTCGGAGACGATTTCCTGCGGGGTCATCGCACTCATGCGGATGCCTTTCTCTGGCGTGTTGGACGCGAAGTGGAGAACCTCGGGCAAAGGGCGAGGCCGTCCGCCGGGCCGCCCCAAGGACGGCCAGCCCCCTCGAGGGGCGGGAGCGACGCGACGTGGGAGCCTATGCCTCTCAACCCAGCGTCTCGATCGTGTGATTCTGGTTGGTGTAGATGCACAGGTCGCCGGCGATTTCAAGCGATTTCTTGACGATGTCCTTGGGCGCGAGCTCGGTGTGATCGAGCAGGGCGCGCGCAGCCGCCTGGGCATAGCCGCCGCCGGAGCCGATGGCGACCAGTCCGTGTTCGGGTTCGAGCACGTCGCCGTTGCCGGTGATGATCAGCGAGGTGTTCTGGTCGGCCACCGCGAGCATTGCCTCCAGGCGGCGCAGCACGCGGTCGGTGCGCCAGTCCTTGGTCAGCTCGATCGCTGCGCGCGTCAGGTGGCCCTGGTGCTTCTCGAGCTTGGCCTCGAAGCGCTCGAACAGCGTGAACGCGTCGGCGGTGGCGCCCGCGAAGCCGGCGAGCACCTGGTCACGATACAGCTTGCGGACCTTGCGTGCAGAAGCTTTGACGACGATGGAGCCGAGCGTGACCTGCCCGTCGCCGCCGAGCGCGACGACCTTGCCCCGGCGTGCGCTCACGATGGTGGTGCCGTGATAGGAATCCATAGCGGTCTCACATGAGGCTGAAGCGCGGTGCTTCAAGCCGAAAGGGTGACACAAAAAAGCAAGAAGGCCCCGCGAGGGACCTTCTTGCTGCAGGGACTTCGCCCTGGCGCTCAGATGTTGCGCACCTTGACGCGTGCGTGCTCGGTGATGCCCATCGCGCCGAAAAACAGCGCCACCAGCCGGTGCGTTTCCTCGAACTGGATCGTGCGATTTTCGCCCCGGCGGTTCAGCACCCAGTTCAGCAGGTCGCCGGCAGCGATGAAGTCGACACGGATCAGCCGGGTGCAGGCGACCTTGACGATCGCGGCCTTGCCGAGGTTGGCGTCGAGGCCCTTCAGCGTTTCGGAAATGTCGCCCACCAGTTGGCCCGACAACTCGAGCGACGCGACCTCGATCACCGCCGGGTCGTCCATGATCTGCGACTCGACGAAGCTGGTGGAGACGTCGCTGACCACCGACAGCGGGGCGGTAGACGTGCTCGCGCGGCCGCCGTTGCCCACCTTCACCTGGCACTTCGCGGCTTCCCACGACGGTGGCGAGACCTCGTAGGTCACGCAGTAGTCGATCGCGACTTCGTCGAAGTGATCGGGGCGGTTGGCCAGGCGCAGCGCGTCCAGGCGCAGGGCCCAGAAGGCCGGGTCGGCGTCCTTCACGCCGGTGGGAGCGGCCTCCTGCAGCGTCTGCAGCAGGTTCTCGCCGGCGATCCAGCGCATCTCCAGCGGGTCCTTGGCCCAGCTGCGGAACACCTCGCTCAGGTGCGACGCGGCTTCCGCGTCGATGCTCTTGAGCGGGGCCCAGTCGAGCACCCACGGCAGCGGCATCTGCAGCGTCTGCGAGCGCAGCCGCGCCACCGCGTCCACATCGAGGATTTCCGGGCAGACCCAGCCGATCTGGCCTTCGAGCTTGGCGGCGGTGGTGGTGCTGGGCACCTCCTCGGCGGCAGCTTCGGCCACCATGCGAGGCAGCGAGAACCACTGCGGCGCCGACCAGCCGAATTGCTGCGCATAGTCGAGCGCCAGGCTTTCGAATCTGGGCTGCTGTCCGGTGGCGCGGTACAGGTCGAACAGCGCCATCCAGGTTTCAGCATGCTGCGCGCGGCTGGCACCGGCATGGATCAGTGCCGACAGCGACTGTTCGCAGGAATCGAAATCAGCATTCGCGAAGGCGATCACCGCCTCGTCGAGCTCCGGATCGTGCGCGACCTCGTTGACCTCGATGGCGAACGCGTCCGACAAGTCGCCGTGCACCGAGGGGACCGGCGCCGGCGCAGGTCGGGCCGGCGCTGACGGAGGTGGGGCATGGCCGGTAACGACGGCCCGGGCCGGCGGCTCCTCGGGAGGAGGCTCGAGCCGGATCGGTTCGGTCACTTTCGCGTGCAGGCCGCCGGGCTGTGTCGGCGCGTTATAGAACGACGCAGAGCGGCGCGTGCCGATCGACTCGCCGACCATCTGCTGCTCGATCTCGTCGATCTTGGCCTTCACCACCCCGACGTCCGACTTGGCGACCAGGTCGCGGTCTTCGTCGAGGTTGGAGGTGGCGTCGAGCGCACCCACGTTGGCCTCCGTGAGGCCCTCGCGGCGCACCTTGCGCAGCATGTCGAACTCGCGCTTGCGGACGAAGTCGTTGCGCCGCTTGCGCTCGATCATCGCCTTCAGCTCGGACTTGGCGTATTCGCTTTCGCGCGACTCGGCGGTGGCGGACGTCAGTTCGGCCCAATCGGTGGTGGGGTTCGCGACGAACCGCACCACCTTGCGCAAGAAGCTGGGATTCTCTTTGTCTTTCGGGTCCGACATGGCTCGCGGGGCGTCTGGCTCGATCAGTCTCCGAACATCTTCTGCTTGAGCTCACGCCGCTGCTGAGCCTCGAGGGACAGTGTAGCGGTCGGACGGGCGATCAGCCGGCCCAGGCCGATCGGTTCGCCGGTTTCGTCACAGAAGCCGTAGTCGCCGGCATCGATGCGGGTCAGGGCCTGGGAGATCTTCTTCAGCAGCTTGCGCTCGCGGTCTCGGGTGCGCAGCTCGAGCGCGTGTTCTTCCTCGATCGTCGCGCGGTCGGCCGGGTCCGGCACGATGCTCGTGTCTTCGCGCAGGTGCTCCGTGGTCTCGCCGGCGTTGCTCAGCAGGTCGTCCTTCAGGCGCTCCAGCTTGGTGCGGAAGAACTCCAGCTGCTTGTCGCTCATGTATTCGGCTTCGGGCATGGCAAGCACTTCGGCGTCCGTGAGATCGCGTCCGGCCTTGGTCTTCCAGGCATTGGCGAGCTTCGGGTCTGCCGGCGCGGCGGCAGGGCGGGGCTGGTCGAGCACCGCGGTGACAGGGGTCTTGTTCATGATGGCTGAGGAAGAGGCGCGCTCGGCAAGGGAACTCGCGAACGAGGCCTTGGCCGGGCTGGGAGAGGACACGACAGGGTGCGGGGCGGGGGCCGCCGCCGCGGGAGCAGGCGCCGCCGCCTTCGCCGCAGCCGGCTTGGAAGCGGCAGGCGCGCCTGCCGTTTTGGCCGGGGCCGGTTTTGCTGCGGACTTGGCAGTGGGGGCTTTGGAGGTACTCACCGGTTCAGGACTGTCGACGTGGGGCTTCCGGGCGGGGGCCGCGGAAGCCTTGGGCGCCTTGGCAGGCGGGGACTGCGTGCTCGCCGCCTTGGCCGGGGCCTTGGCCGAGGCGGCAGCCTTCTTGCCGGCGGTCGCCACGGGCGACGTTTTCGCCGCGGGCTTGGCGCTGCTGGTTCGGGCCGGGGTCTTGCTCACTTTCCGTCTCCTCGCAGGGGCAGTTATATACCTGCTCTCGTCGAATTCGGCTAGGAACTTGAAGCGTCCGGCGCACCGGGCCACCCAAGGGCGCCGCGGATTGTAGCCATCCCATGCGGCCGTGTACGCGAGTTTTCCCGGGGGTCCGATGACCGTTGGTCACGACAGGCACTGCTGCAAACCCTGCAGGAAGATATCGCGCGGCAGGTCGATGCCGATGAACACCATCTTGCTGTTTTTCGGCTCGCCGTCGGCCCATTTGGGCCCCAGGTCACTGCCCATCAACTGATGCACGCCCTGGAAGATCACCTTGCGGTCGGTGCCGCCCATATAAAGCACGCCCTTGTAGCGCAGCATGCGCGGGCCGTAGATCTGCACGATGCTGCCGAGAAAGTCCTCCAGTTTGGCCGGATTGAACGGGCGGTCGGCACGGAACACGAAGGACTTCACGTCGTCGTCGTGATGGTGGTGGTGCGGGTGGTCGCAGTGCTCGCCGTGCTCATGGTCGTGGTCATGATCATGGTGATGATGGTGATCGTGGTCGTCTTCCGCATTGAGGAAGTCGGGGTCGATCTCCAACTTGGCGTTCAGGTTGAAGCCACGCAAGTCGAACACTTCGGCCAGCGGCACTTCGCCGAAATGCACCCGGCGCTGCGGCGCACGCGGGTTCATGTGCTTCAACCGGTGCGCCAGCGCGTCGGCGGCGGCATCGTCCACCAGGTCGGTCTTGCTGATGAAGATCTGGTCGGCAAACCCCACCTGGCGGCGGGCTTCCTGGCGGTCGTTCAGCTGCAGCTCGGCGTGCTTGGCGTCGACCAGCGTCAACACCGAGTCGAGCAGATAGGTCTCGGCGATCTCGTCATCCATGAAAAAGGTCTGGGCGACCGGTCCCGGGTCGGCCAGGCCGGTGGTCTCGATGACGATGCGCTCGAAGTCCAGTTCGCCCTTGCGCTTGCGGGCCGCCAGGTCGGCCAGCGTCGCGCGCAGGTCCTCGCGGATCGTGCAGCAGATGCAGCCGTTGCTCATCTGGATGACCTGCTCCTGGGTCTCGGCCACCAGGATGTCGTTGTCGATGTTCTCCTCGCCGAACTCGTTCTCGATCACGGCGATCTTCTGACCGTGCGCCTCGGTCAGTACGCGCTTCAGCAGCGTCGTCTTGCCGCTGCCGAGAAAGCCGGTGAGGATGGTGGCGGGGATCAGGCTCATGGACGTCTCGCTTGGGAAAGTGCGCGCCAGATCGGGGCGGCAGGCGGTTTTTCAAGGGGCCGCCAGTGTAGCGACCTTGTCCCCGCACGGTCTTTGGACGAGTTCGACGGGGAGAGGCAGGTTTCGTGCCCGAACGGTCGTGCCGCGGGTAGTGGCGGTCGAGGGCGTGGGGTATCCTTGCGGTTCCGCAACTACGACGCATGCTTGTGTCCGAACCGCACCCGAGTCGCGCGCACCGCGTTGGTGACAAGCGTACTCTCTTCGAACGCCTGGTCGAGCTGATTTCTCCCGGGCCGGATTCCAAGGACGAGCTGATCGAGACCCTCGCGGAGGCCGAAGACCGCGAGCTGATCGAGCCGGAATCCCGGCTCATGCTCGAAGGGGTGTTGCGGATGGCGGACATGACCGCCGGCGACGTGATGGTTGCCGCGCCCCGCATGGATCTGCTCGATATCGATTCGCCCTATGACGAGCTGCTGGGCGTCGTGATCGACACCGGGCATTCGCGTTTTCCCGTCTACGAAGACCATCGCGAGAACATCATCGGCATTCTGATGGCCAAGGATCTGCTCAAGCTGCAGCGCGCCCCGGAACTGAACCTGCGCACGCTGCTGCGCCCGACCATCTTCGTGCCCGAGTCCAAGCGCCTGAACGAGCTGCTGCGCGATTTCCGCTCCAATCGCAATCACCTGGCGATCGTGATCGACGAGTTCGGCAAGACGGCCGGGCTGATCACGATCGAGGACGTGCTGGAAGAGATCGTCGGCGAAATCGAAGACGAGTTCGACGACGATGACGCCCCCACCGGCATCTACACGCTGGCCGACGGCAGCCACCGGGTCGCGGGCGACGCCGACATCGAGGCTGTCAACGGCTTTTTCGGCACCGAATTGCCGGAGCAGGACTTCGACACCATCGGTGGGCTGATTGCCCACGAGCTGGGCCACGTGCCGCGCCGCGGCGAGCTGGCCGAGATCGCCGGCCTGCGGTTTTCGGTGATGTTCACGCGAGCCGGTGCGGTGCGCTGGTTCAAGGTCACCCGCATCCCCGCCGCCACGGCCGACCACTGATGCGCCGCTGGGCCGACCTGCTGATCGCCGCGCTGGCCGGCGCTGCCCACGCGCTGGCGTTCGGCAATGCCGCGCTGTGGTGGCTGCAGCTGCTGGCGCTGGCGGTGCTGGTCTGGCGTGTCAACGGCGCCGCCCGCCCCGCCCGTGCCGCCTTGCTGGGCTGGATCTTCGGCACCGCCTGGCTGGTCGGGGGCACTTGGTGGCTGTTCGTCAGCATGCACCGCTACGGCGGGCTGCCGGCGTGGCTGGCCGGCCTGGCGGTGCTGCTGCTGGCGGGTTTCCTGTCGCTGTACCTGGCGCTCGCGCTGTGGTGGTACGTGCGCTCGTCGGCGCGCACGCGGCTGTGGTCGCCGGTGCTGTTCGCGGCCGTCTGGCTGCTGGCCGAACTGGCGCGCGGCGTGCTGTTCACCGGGTTCCCGTGGGTGGCGTCCGGCTATGCGCACGTCGATGGGCCGTTGGGGACGCTGGCGCCGTATGTCGGCGTCTACGGCATCGGTTTCATCGCCGCCTGGATCGCCGCGGCGGCCGCCAAGCTGATCGGCTCCGGCTCGCGCCCCCGCGGCTGGGCACCGCTGCTGACGGCACTGCTGCTGTGCGTCGTGGCCTCGGCCGTGCCACACGACTTCACGGTGCCGACGCGCACCTTGACCGTGACGCTGCTGCAGGGCAACGTGCCGCAGGACGAGAAGTTCTCGCAGGAGCACCTGCCGCGCGTGCTGGAGTGGTATGCCGAAGAGCTCGAAGCTGCCACCGCCGACCTGGTCGTGACGCCTGAAACCGCGATTCCGCTGCTGCCCCAGCAACTGCCCCCGCGCTACTGGGAGGGGCGCGAACTGCATTTCGCACAGAGCGAGACCGCCGCGCTGATCGGCATCCCGCTCGGCGATTTCGTCGAGGGCTACACCAACTCGGTGGTCGGCCTGAAGAACACCCGGGCGCCGCACTACCGCTACGACAAGTTCCACCTGGTGCCCTTCGGCGAGTTCATCCCGTTCGGCTTTCGCTGGTTCGTCCAGATGATGAACATCCCGCTGGGCGACTTCGATCGCGGGCCGCTGAACCCGCCGTCGTTCGAGGTGCTCGGCGAGCGCATCGCACCGAACATCTGCTACGAGGACCTGTTCGGCGAGGAGCTGGCGGCGAGATTCGTCGTGCCTTCGCAGGCGCCGACGATGTTCGTGAACGTCAGCAACATCGGCTGGTTCGGCGACACGGTGGCGGTGCAGCAGCACCTGCAGATCTCGCGCATGCGCGCACTGGAATTCCAGCTTCCGATGCTGCGCGCGACCAACACCGGCGCGACCGCGATCATCGACCACACCGGCCGTGTGGTGCAGGAGCTGGCGCCCTTCACCCGCGGCGTGCTCACCGGCCCGGTACACGGCCGCGCCGGGCTGACGCCCTTCGCCCAGTGGGCCTCGCGCGCCGGCCTGTGGCCGTTGGTCGTGCTGGGCGTCGCACTGCTGGCGCTGTCGGCCCTGTGGCGCCGCCGTTGAAGCGCGGCGGCGCCTCGTTCGCCAATAGAATCAAGCGTTTACCGTCGCACGCTGCGGCTTTTCGGCGTGCGGGCACCGTTTCCACTCCAACACCAAGACGATGCTGACCTTCCAGCAAATCATCCTGCGTCTGCAGGAGTACTGGGCCGCCCAAGGCTGCGCCCTGCTGCAGCCCTACGACATGGAAGTGGGCGCGGGTACCAGCCACACCGCGACCTTTCTGCGAGCCCTCGGGCCGGAGCCGTGGCGCGCCGCCTACGTGCAGCCGAGCCGCCGTCCCAAGGATGGCCGCTATGGCGAGAACCCGAACCGCCTGCAGCACTACTACCAGTACCAGGTCGTGCTGAAGCCGGCGCCGGCCAACATCCTGGAGCTCTACCTCGGCTCGCTCGAGGCGCTGGGTTTCGACTTGAAAAAGAACGACGTCCGCTTCGTCGAGGACGACTGGGAGAACCCGACGCTCGGCGCCTGGGGTCTGGGCTGGGAGGTCTGGCTCAACGGCATGGAGGTGACGCAGTTCACCTATTTCCAGCAGGTCGGCGGCATCGACTGCAAGCCGATCACCGGCGAGATCACGTACGGCCTGGAGCGTCTGGCGATGTATCTGCAGGGCGTCGAGAACGTCTACGACCTGGCCTGGACCGAGGGCTTGAGCTACCGCGACGTCTACCACCAGAACGAGGTGGAGCAGTCGACCTATAACTTCGAACACAGCGACGTCGACTTCCTGCTCGCAGCCTTCGGCGCGCATGAGAAGCAGGCCAGGCACCTGACGGAGCAACAACTGGCTCTGCCGGCCTACGAGCAGGTGCTGAAGGCCGCGCATACTTTCAACCTGCTCGATGCACGCGGTGCCATCAGCGTGACCGAGCGCGCTGCCTATATCGGCCGCATCCGCAACCTGGCGCGCAGCGTCGCGCAGAGCTACTACGAGAGCCGCGAACGGCTCGGTTTCCCGATGGCCCCCCGTGAATGGGTGGCGCAGTTGCCCGCGAAGAAGGCCGCCTGACCATGACCAAGAACCTTCTCGTCGAACTGTTTGTCGAGGAACTGCCGCCGAAGGCGCTGAAGAAGCTGGGCGAGGCGTTTGCATCGGCGTTGAGCGAAAGCCTGCGCGGCCAGGGATTGGTCGGCGGGCAGGGCACGACCGTCGCCTACGCGTCGCCCCGCCGGCTCGCTGCGCTGGTGCCCGCCGTCGCCTCGCGTGCGGCTGACCGGGCCGTGCAGCAGAAGCTGATGCCGGTGAGCGTCGGCCTCGATGCGCAGGGCCAGCCGACGCCCGCGCTGTTGAAGAAGCTCACCGCGCTCGGTGCCGATGCCTCGGTCGTGCCGCAACTCACCCGCGCGGTGGACGGCAAGGCGGAAGCGCTGTTCTACGACAGCGTGGTGCCCGGCGCCACGCTGCTGGAAGGCCTGCAGAAAGCGCTGGAGGACGCGCTCGCCAAGCTGCCGATCCCCAAGGTCATGACCTACCAGCTGGCCGATGGCTGGAGCAGCGTGAACTTCGTGCGCCCGGCCCACGGCCTGGTGGCGCTGTATGGCGACGAGGTGGTGCCGGTCAGCGCGCTCGGCCTGCAGGCCGGCCGCAACACGCATGGCCACCGCTTCGAGGCGCTGCGCGACCCGGTCGTGTTGAAGCATGCCGACAGCTACGCCGAGCAGCTCGAGGCCGAGGGTGCGGTGATCGCCAGTTTCGAAACGCGCCGCGCCGAGATCGTGCGGCAGCTGCAGGCCGCTGCGCAGCAGGTCGGCGGCGGCGTGCAGCCGATCGACGACGGCGCGTTGCTCGATGAGGTGACCGCACTGGTCGAGCGGCCCAACGTGCTGGTCGGCGAGTTCGAGGCCGAATTCCTCGACGTGCCGCAGGAATGCCTCATCCTGACGATGAAGGCCAACCAGAAGTACTTCCCGCTGCTCGACGCCGCCGGCAAGCTGACCCACCGCTTCCTGGTGGTCAGCAACATCCGCCCGGAAGACCCGAGCGCGGTGATCGGCGGCAACGAGCGGGTCGTGCGCCCGCGGCTGGCCGATGCCAAGTTCTTCTTCGACCAGGACCGCAAGAAGACGCTGGCCTCGCGCGTGCCGGGCCTGGCGAAGGTGGTCTACCACAACAAGCTCGGCACCCAGGGCGAACGCACTGAACGGGTACAGGCGATCGCGCGGGCCATCGGTGAGCAGCTCGGCGGCCCGGTGCTGGCCGAACGGGCCGGCCAGGCCGCCGTGCTCGCCAAGGCCGACCTGTTGACCGACATGGTGGGCGAGTTTCCCGAGCTGCAGGGCGTCATGGGCGCCTACTACGCGAAGCACGACGGGCTCGACGACGAGGTCGCCGGCGCGATCGAAGACCACTACAAGCCGCGCTTCGCCGGCGACGACCTGCCGCGCCATGCGCTCGGCGTTGTGGTGGCGCTGGCCGACAAGCTGGAAACCCTGGTCGGCCTGTTCGGCGTCGGCCAGGTGCCGACGGGCGACAAGGACCCGTTCGCGCTGCGCCGGCACGCGCTCGGCGTGGTCCGCATGCTGAGCGAGAAACAGCTGCCGCTGGCACTCGACGTGCTGCTGCAGCAAGCAGCCAGCGCGTTCGGCGGCCGCCTCACCGAGCCCACCGCACCGCTCGCCGAGTTCATCTACGACCGGTTGAGCAGCAGTTTGCGTGAGCAGGGCTACACCGCGCAGGAGGTCGATGCCGTACTCGCACTGCGCCCGGTGCATCTGGCCGACGTGCCCAAGCGGCTGCAGGCCGTGCGCGCCTTCGCGTCTCTGCCCGAGGCCGAAAGCCTGGCCGCCGCGAACAAGCGGGTCGGCAACATCCTGAAGAAGGCTGAACAGACGGTGGTGCCGCAGGTCGATGCCGCGCTGCTGCGCGAGCCGGCCGAGCAAGCGCTGGCCGAAGCGCTGCAGGGCGTGCGCGGGCCTGCCGATGCCGCTTTCGAGCGCAGCGACTACGCGGTGTCGCTGCAGACGCTCGCGGTGTTGAAGGCGCCGGTCGATGCCTTTTTCGACCAGGTGATGGTCAATGCCGAAGACGCCGCGTTGCGTGCCAACCGGCTCGGCCTGCTGGCAACGCTGCACGCGGCGATGAACCGTGTGGCCGACCTGTCGAAGCTCGCGAGCTGATTGCCAAGGAGTCACTGCGTGGAACGTGCGATGAAGCTGGTGGTGTTGGGGCGCGACGGCGTCATCAACCGCTATCGCGACGAGCACGTGGCCACGCCGCAGGAATGGGAGCCGCTGCCCGGGGCCCTGGAGGCCGTCGCGCGGCTGAATCATGCCGGCTGGCATGTCGTCATTGCGACCAACCAGCCGGGGCTCGGTAGCGGCCTGCTCGACATGGCCGGGCTCAACGCCGTGCACCGCCACATGAACGAGCTGCTCGCACAGCATGGAGCCCGAGTCGACGCGGTTTTCATCTGCCCGCACACCGTGGCCGACGCTTGCGACTGCCGCAAGCCGGCGCCGGGGCTGCTGCTCAAGATCGGCGAGCGCTTCGGGGTCGACCTGGCACAGGTGGTGGTGGCTGGCGACACCGTGCGCGACCTGCAGGCCGCGCATGCGGCCGGCTGCGAGCCGCATCTGGTGCTCAGCGGGCGCAGCAGCCTGCTGAGCCTGGAAGAGGCCGAACAACTGACCGTGCAGGTACCCGGCAGCCGCGTGCACGCCGACCTGGATGCGCTGGCCGCCCACCTGGTGCAGCGGGATCATCCGGGGCGCGACTCGGGGTTTGGCGGGTTGAAATGAACCACCCCCTACCGGCTTCGCCGGCCCCCTCAAGGGGGCGGCTCTGGCGGACCGGCGGAGCCGGATCCGCGGCGCCACTGGGCGGTGACGCGCGATCTTGGGAGCCGTGTGCACTTGTGTGGTGCCGTGAAGCAGGCGGGCCTCGATCAAGATGGGCTGCTTGGACACGTGGCGGTAACAGGCCGATTTTGGACAGCTTGCGTTCTTGCTGAATCATGAAGCTGGTCATCCTCGATCGTGACGGGACGCTCAATGAAGACCGCGACGACTTCGTGAAGTCGCCGGACGAATGGGTGCCGCTGCCGGGGGCATTGGAGGCGGTGGCGCGGCTCAACCGGGCGGGCTGGAAGGCGGTGGTCGCGACCAACCAGTCGGGGTTGGCGCGCGGCCTGTTCGACAGAGCGGCACTGGACGCCATGCACGCCAAGATGAATCAGCTGCTGGCGCAGCACGGCGGGCGTGTCGAGGCGGTCTATTTCTGCCCGCACGGGCCGGGCGAGGGCTGCGACTGCCGCAAGCCCTTGCCGGGCCTGTTCCGCCGCATCGGCGAGGACCTGCAGATCGACCTGCGCGGGGTGCCGACCGTCGGCGACACGCTGCGCGACCTGCAAGCCGGCGCGGCGCTCGGTTGCGAGACGCACCTGGTGCTCACCGGCAAGGCGGCCAGGCTCGATGCGGCAGGCGTCGACGCGGTGTGCCGCGGTGTGCCGGGCACCACCGTGCACGCCAGCCTGTCGGCGTTTGCCGATGCATTGATCGGGCGCGACGCGCCCGCGTGCCGGTAAGGCCTGTCTCGATGCTGCTGTTCCTGCGGTCCCTGCTGTACCTGCTGTGGCTGACCGCCACCGTGATGCCTTACGCCATCGTCGTGCTGATCGTCTCGATCTTCGTGCGCGGCGCACCGCTGTACTGGCTGTGCGTCGGCTGGATCCGCACCGCGCTGTTCGGGGCGCGCTGGATCTGCGGCATCCGCGAGCGCGTGCAGGGGATGGAACACCTGCCGGACGGGCCGTGCATTCTGCTCCCCAAGCACCAGTCGGCCTGGGAGACGCTGGCGTTTCCGTCGCTGATGCCGCGGCCGCTGTGCTATGTGTTCAAGCGCGAGCTGCTGTACGTGCCGTTCTTCGGCTGGGCGCTGGGCCGGCTGGACATGGTGCACATCGACCGCAGCAGGCGCACCGAGGCCTGGAACAAGGTGGCCGAGCAGGGCCGCAAGTACATGGCCGACGGCAACTGGGTGATCATGTTCCCGGAGGGCACGCGCACGCGTCGCGGCGATCAGGGCATCTACAAGGCGGGCGGTGCGCGCCTGGCGATCGCGACCGGCGTGCCGGTGGTGCCGATCGCCGTCACGTCGGCGCGCTGCTGGCCGCGCCAGGCGTTCATCAAGCGGCCGGGGCTGATCGACGTCTCGATCGGCCAGCCGATACCGTCCACCGGCCGCGATGCGGACGAGCTGATGCGCGAGGTGGAGGTCTGGATCGAGGCCGAAATGCGGCGGCTCGATCCCGAGGCCTATCCGGTGCCGACCCTCGGCACCGGCGGTGCTGCATCGAAGCAGGCTTGAGTTCTATACTCCGCGGCCATGGCACGCAGCAAGGCAAGCAATCTCGACGCAACGCAGTTGAGCTTGCCCTTTTCCTCGCTCGACGCAGCGCCGGCACCGGCGTTCGTCGCATCACCGGCAAGCGAGCCGTCGGCCAGCCCGCCGGCCGCACCGGTGATCGAGCCGCCGGCACACAGCCATCTCTCCCCGGTCGAATTCCGCCATGTCAGCGCCAGCCACGATCTGCGCATCGACGGACACCTGGTCGCCTACGAACTGAAGCGCGCCAAGCGCCGCTCGATCGGTTTCGTCGTCGGGCCCGACGGCCTGAGCGTCAGCGCTCCGCGCTGGGTCGGCCTGGCCGAGATCGAATCGGCGCTGCGCGAGAAGGGCGGATGGATCCTGCGCAAGCTGGCCGAGCAGGCCGAGCGCAACAAGCGGCTGCAGCAGGCGCGCGTCGAATGGAGCGACGGCACTGCGCTGCCCTTTCTCGGCGAGACCGTGATCGTGGTGCTCGACCCGCGTGCGACCGGCGCCGTGCTCAACAGCGCCGCTGACGCGCTGCCGGGCGTGCCGAAACTCACGCTGCATGTCGGCTTGCCGCAGCAGGCATCGCCCGAGCAGATCCGCGATGCGGTGCAGAGCTGGCTGCAGCGCCAGGCGCGCCGCGTGTTCGAAGAACGCTGCCAGCATTACGCGCAGCGCCTCGGCGTGGCCTATACCCGCCTGGCGCTGTCGTCGGCACAGACGCGCTGGGGCAGCGCTTCGGTCGACGGGTCGATCCGGCTGAACTGGCGTCTGATCCACTTCGCGATGCCGACCATCGACTATGTCGTTGCGCATGAACTGGCCCACCTGCGCGAGATGAACCACAGCCCGCGTTTCTGGGACGTGGTGCGTTCGGTGATGCCTGACTACGAGCAGGTGCGCGGCACGCTCAAGGACACGGTGCTGCCGGTCCTGGACTGACGGGTCATCGCTGGCTCGACGCCAGCATCACGCCGACCACCGCGATGGCGCCGCCGACCAGCATGCTGGGCAGCAGCGGCTCGTCCAGCAGCAGCACGCCGAAGCAGGCGCCGAACACCGGGACCAGGTTGTTGAAGACCACCGTGCGCGCCGCACCCAGCCGTTGCACGCCCTGGTAGTACCAGACGAACGCCAGCGCGGTGCCCAGCACGCCCAGGTAGAGCGCCGAGATGGCGACGGCGGGCGTGAAGGCCTCGGCATGCAACCGCGGCAGGTCGAACAGCGCGACGGCCGCCAGCATCGCGGTGCCCCAGAGCGAGGCGTAGGTCGTGGCTGCCAACGGCGTCAGGCCCTTGAGCGCCACCCGGCCGATCAGCGTATAGGCGGCCCATGCGCAGACGCCGACGAACATCAGCCCTTCGCCGATGCCGACCGACTGCCCCAGCGAGGCGCCGAGCTGCCCGCGGGAAATGACGGTCCAGACCCCGGCCAGTGCGATGGCGACGCCGAGCCAGCGGCGCCAGCTCAGCCGCTCGTGCAGCAGCAGCGCCCCGGCAGCGATCGTCACGACCGGGTTGAGCGCGATGATCAGCGACGTCCGGCTGGCCGGCAGATGCGACAGGGCCCCCAGGAAACACAGGTTGTAGGCAAAGATGCCGGTGGCACCCAGCCCCAGCGTGGCCAGCACCTGGCGGCGGTCGAGCCGCGGCAGGCCGCCTTCCAGCCAGCGTGCGGCCACGAGCAGCGCGATGCAGGCCACCGTGTAGCGCAGCACCGAGCCCACCGCAGGCGGCACCTGCAGCGCCATCACCCGGCCGGCGATGAAGGTGCCGCCCCAGATGGCGGGGACGGCGACGAGGCGCAGATACAAAGGCCAGAGCCGGCCGCTGCCGGGCGTGAGCACCGCGCTCATGCGTCCGGCTCCGTGTGAAGTGAGGTCATGATCGAAAGGCGGCAGAAGGTGTCCGATGAGTTTATGCTTTTGTGATCTCATAGTGAAATGAGCGAAAACTCATGACTCTGCCATGACCTTCACCCAACTGGAAGTCATCGTGACCCTCGCGCAGGCGCGCAGCTTCTCGCGTGCGGCGGCGCTGCTCGGCATCACCCAATCGGCGGTCAGCCATGCGCTGCGCTCGCTGGAAAAAGAGCTGGGCGTGACGCTGTTCCTGCGCGAACGCGCCGAGCCGGAGCTGACCCCGGCCGGCGCGCGGCTGCTGGCGCGTGCACACGAGATCCGCGCTCTGCACGAAGCGCTGATCCAGGACGCGAAGGACGCACAAGGCCTGCGCGAAGGCGTGCTGCGTGTCGGCTCGTTCGGCTTCACGTCCAGCCTGCGCATCCTGCCGGAGCTGCTGCTGCGGTTCAGGGAGCAGCATCCCGGCATCGAGGTCTACGTCGACGAGGACGGCGACGACACCGTCGTGCAGTGGCTGACCGAGCGGCGCGTCGAGATCGGCTTTGTCGTGCTGCCCGACGAACGCTTCGAGACGGTGCCGCTGGTCGAGGACGAGTTCGTGGTGTTGCTGCCCCAGGGGCATGCGTTGGCGCGCAAGGCCGCTGTCGCCGTACCGGATCTGACCGACCTGCCTTTCGTGCTGACCGAGGCCGGCTGCGGCGAACTGATCCGCAGCCTGCTGGAATCGGGCGGGGCGCGGCCGCGCATCCTGTATCGCTTTCCGCAGCTGCTGTCGATCCTGGGCTTCGTCGAGCGCGGGCTGGCGGTATCGGTGGCGGCGCGGCTGGCGCTGCCCGACCACCACCCCGGCGTGGTGTACCGCCCGCTCGCGCCACGGGCCCCACGCCGGGTGGGACTGGCCGTGCGCGACATGGCCAAGCTGTCGCCGGCGGCGCAGGCCTTCGTGAAAGTGGCGCGGGAGATGTATGGCGGGCGCAGGCTGCGGGCGGCCTGAGGGGCCGGCCCTCGGGGTTGCCCGTGCGCCCGCGTTCAGGCCGGCACGAAGCGGTGCACGCCGTCGTCTGCGGTCGTGCGCTTCAGCTGGCCGCCGTGCCACAGCGCATGCAGGTGTGCGATCGCCTCGCCCATCGCGAAGGTGGTCTGGTGCAGGTCGAGCTTGCGCTTGAACAGCACCGGCAGGATGTCCGCGGCGCTGCACGGGGATGCTGCGCAGGCGGCACGCACTTCGGCAAAGCGTTCCGCATGGTGGTCCTGCAACTGCTGCACGCGCTCGTGCAGTCCGCGGAACGGGCGCCCGTGTGCCGGCAGCACCAGCGTGTCCTGCGGCAGCACGCGCAACCGCTCGATGGAGTCGAGGTACAGCGGCAGCGGATTGCCCTCGGGCTCGGCGTCGAACACGCTGACGTTGGTGGAAATGCGGGGCAGCAGCATGTCACCGGAGACGAGGACCTGCAGCGCATCGCAATACAGCGACATGTGCTCCGGCGCATGCCCGTAGCCGACTTTGCAGCGCCAGTTGCGCCCGCCGATCTCGACGTCCTGCCCGTCGAGCAGGCGGCGGAACTGCGGCGGCACCTGCGGCACCATCGACGCGTAGTAGTTCGAGCGCGCGCGCACCTTCGCGACCGCTTCCGCGTCGGTCAGGCCGTTGCTCGCAAAGAAGTTCGCGGCGGCCTCGCCGCCGTAGCCGGTGGTGCTCTGGCTCGCGATGCGGGCGGCGTTGTAGTCGGTCGCGCTGATCCACAGTCTGCATTGCCAGCGCTCCGTCAGCCAGTGCGCCAGGCCGATGTGGTCAGGGTGCATGTGGGTCACGATCACGCGCAGCACCGGCAGGCCGTCGAGTTCATGCTCGAAGACGCTGTCCCAGGCGCTGCGGGTGTCGTCGTCGGTGATGCCGCAGTCGACGATGGTCCAGCCGCTGCGGCCATCGATCTCATCGCGCAGCAGCCACAGGTTGATGTGGTCGAGCGCGAAGGGCAGACCCATGCGGACCCAGCGCACACCGGGCGCCACTTCCAGCGTGCGGCCGGGCGGGGGAAGCTGCTCGCCCAGCGGGTACTGCAGGCGTTGTTCGAGTGCGTTCATTGGCTACACTTTACGTAAACGTCAATCCAGTATAGGGAACCATGGCTGCTTCTGCTGTCTCCTTGGCGTCGCTCGCCACGCCCACTTACACCATCAGCGCCCTGGCGAAGGAGTTCGACCTGACGACGCGGGCGATCCGCTTCTACGAGGACTGCGGCCTGCTGAGCCCGGAGCGCAGCGGCCCGAGCGGGCGCAACCGCATCTACACCTCGCGTGACCGCACCCGGCTCAAGCTCACGCTGCGCGGCAAGCGCCTCGGCCTGAGTCTGGCCGAGATCAAGGAGCTGGTCGACATGTACGAGTCGCCCCGCGACACGGTGCCGCAGTTGAAGAAGTTCCTCGTCGTGCTGGCGGCCCACCGCGAGCAACTCGAGCAGCAACTGGCCGACCTGCAGATCACGCTGGAGGAAGTGCGCACTCATGAACGCGAGGCGCGCCGGCTGCTCGGGGAAAGCGAGAAGAAGAAAAAGGCCTGAGCCGGGCAGCCTCCGTCTAGAATTGACGTTTACGTCAACGTCAATTGCGCCTGCTTGCGGCGCCGACCACCGTGGACACACCAGGCACCGACTTCACTTGCGCCGACCCGGGCTACGTCGAACGGGTGCGCGGCTCCTTCGAGCGGCAGACCGTGATGGGCACGTTCGGCATTGCCTTGGTCGACGTCGCTCCCGGCCGCGTGGTGCTGGAAATGCCGCACCGCGCGGACCTGACGCAGCAGCATGGCTTCCTGCATGCCGGCGTGGTCTCCACCGCATTGGACTCCGCCTGCGGCTACGCTGCCTTCTCGCTGATGCCGGCCGATGCGGCCGTGCTGACGATCGAGTTCAAGGTCAACCTCGTTGCACCAGCCAGGGGCCCGGTTTTTCGTTTCGAGGGCACGGTCATCAAGCCGGGCCGCACGATCACCGTGGTCGAAGGGCGCGCGATCGAGCGCGGCGACAAGGGCGAGCGCCTGGTGGCGACCATGACGGCGACCGTCATGACCGTGCTCGGCCGCGTAGGCATCCATCATTGAAAGGTCTTTTCCATGCAACTGCCCGGACTCAACTTCCAGCTCGGCGAGGACATCGACGCCCTGCGTGACGCGGTGCGCGCGTTCGCCGAAGCCGAAATCGCACCCCGTGCGGCCGAGATCGATCGCAGCGACCAGTTCCCGATGGACCTGTGGCGCAAGATGGGCGAGGTCGGCGTGCTCGGCATCACGGTGGACGAGGAGTACGGCGGCGCCGCAATGGGCTACCTCGCGCACATGATCGCGATGGAGGAGATCAGCCGCGCGTCCGCTTCGGTGGGGCTGTCGTATGGCGCGCACTCCAACCTGTGCGTCAACCAGATTCGCCGCAACGGCACCGAGGCGCAGAAGAAGAAATACCTGCCCAGGCTGATTTCCGGTGAGCACGTCGGCGCGCTGGCGATGAGCGAGCCGGGCGCTGGCTCCGACGTCGTCAGCATGAAGCTGCGCGCCGAGGACAAGGGCGGCCACTACCTGCTCAACGGCAGCAAGATGTGGATCACCAACGGCCCGGACGCCGACACGCTGGTGGTCTACGCCAAGACCGAGCCCGAGTTGAACGCCCAGGGCATCACCGCCTTCCTGATCGAGAAAGGCATGAAGGGCTTTTCGATCGCGCAGAAACTGGACAAGCTGGGCATGCGCGGCAGCCACACCGGCGAGCTGGTGTTCCAGAACGTCGAGGTGCCGGCCGAGAACGTGCTCGGCAAGCTCAACGGCGGCGTCAAGGTGCTGATGAGCGGGCTGGACTACGAGCGGGCTGTGCTGGCGGCGGGCCCGATCGGCATCATGCAGGCGGTGATGGACAACGTGGTGCCCTACGTGCACGATCGCAAGCAGTTCGGCCGCAGTATCGGCGAGTTCCAGCTGATCCAGGGCAAGGTGGCCGACATGTACACGGTGCTGCAGGCCGCGCGCGCGTTCTGCTACACGGTCGGCAAGAACCTCGACCACCTGGGCACGGACCATGTGCGCCAGGTGCGCAAGGATTGCGCCGCCGTCATCCTGTGGTGCGCCGAGAAGGCCACCTGGATGGCCGGCGAGGGCATCCAGATCTTCGGCGGCAACGGCTACATCAACGAGTATCCGCTGGGCCGCCTGTGGCGCGATGCCAAGCTGTACGAGATCGGCGCAGGCACCAGCGAGATCCGGCGCATGCTGATCGGGCGGGAGCTGTTCACCGAAACGATGTGACACACGCAAGCTGAAACCGGTTGTTGCGGCGCGCTGCGTACACTGTGCACTGCAACACGGCGCCCGGTGGCGGGCGCATTCTGAGCACCGCGTATGAGCACACAACTGCAGGAACTTTTCGACAGCAACCGGGCCTGGGCACAGAGCCTGGAACAGCGCACGCCCGGGTTTTTCTCGCGCCTGCTCAAGCAGCAGGAGCCGCAATACCTGTGGATCGGCTGCGCCGACAGCCGCGTGCCGGCCAACGAAATCGTCGGGCTGCTGCCAGGTGAACTTTTCGTTCATCGAAATGTCGCGAACGTCGTGGTGCACTCCGACCTGAACTGCCTGTCGGTGATGCAGTTCGCGGTGGACCTGCTGAAGGTCAAGCACATCATGGTGGTGGGCCACTACGGCTGCAGCGGCGTGAAGGCCGCCATGAACGACGTGCGCGTCGGCATCGCGGACAACTGGCTGCGCCATGTGCAGGACGCGCGCAACAAGCACCAGCCCTGGCTCGACACCCTGACCGACGAGACCCAAAGACACAATGCGCTGTGCGAGCTGAACGTGCTGGAACAGGTGCTCAACGTCTGCCAGACCACGGTGGTGCGCGATGCCTGGCAGCGCGGCCAGGACGTGGTGGTGCATGGCTGGGTCTACGGCCTGCACAACGGGCTGCTGCAGGATCTGCGCATGACGGTCGGCAGCGCCGAGTCGGTGCAGGAGCAATACGTGGAGGCGCTGGCGCAGCTGCAGGGCCGGCACGACCGGCAGCGCGAGCTGGGGCTTGCGCCCGCTGCGGAGGGCTGATGTTTCCGCAGCAGCTGACCGACTCGAGAGCGTTCCGGATCGCGCAGACGCTGCTGGACGGCTTCAACCGCCACTACCGGCTGTTCCGCGAAGCGAGCGCGGCGGCCAAGCAGCGCTTCGAGGCGGCCGACTGGCAGGGCCAGCAGCGCGCCCAGCGCGAGCGCATCGTCTACTACGACCAGCGTGTCGACGAGGCGGTCGAGCGGCTGCAGACCGAACTCAAGGCGCACGAACTGCCGATGGACGTGTGGCAGCAGATCAAACTGCACTACATCGGTCTGCTGACCAACCATCTGCAGCCGGAACTGGCCGAGACCTTCTTCAACTCGGTGACGACGAAGATCCTGCACCGCAGCTATTTCCACAACGACTTCATCTTCGTGCGCCCGGCGATCTCGACCGAATACATCGAGACCGACGAACCCGGTTCGCTGCCGACCTTTCGCGCGTACTACCCGACGCGCGAGACGCTGCGTGAAACGCTGCATCGCATCGTCACCAACTTCCAGCTGCAGCGCGAGTTCGAAGACCTCGACCGCGACGTCGACCATGTGCTGCGCGCGGTATACCAGCAGTTCGGTGAGGTGCGCTTTCGCACCAATTTCCAGATCCAGGTGCTGTCGTCGCTGTTCTTCCGCAACAAGGGTGCTTACGTTGTCGGCAAGATCATCAACGGCTACCGCGAGACGGCCCTGGCCATTCCCATCCTGCACAACAGCAAGGGCCGGCTCTACATCGACGCGGCGCTGTTCGGCGAGGACGAGCTGCAGATGCTGTTCAGCTTCGCCCGGGCCTACTTCATGGTCGAGATGGAGATCCCGGCGGCGTATGTGCACTTCCTGCGCTCGCTGATGCCGCGCAAGCCGCGCTCGGAGATCTACAACGCGCTGGGACTGCACAAGCAGGGCAAGAACCTCTTCTACCGCGACTTCCTGTTCCACCTGCGCCATTCGAGCGACAGGTTCCGCATCGCGCCCGGCATCAAGGGCATGGTGATGCTGGTGTTCGACCTGCCGTCCTTCCCCTATGTGTTCAAGGTCATCAAGGATTTCTTCCCGCCGCAGAAGGACACGACGCGGGAACAGATCCAGGGCAAGTACCTGCTGGTGAAGCAGCACGACCGGGTCGGACGCATGGCCGACACGCTCGAATATTCCAACGTGGCCTTCCCGTACGAGCGCTTCGAGGAAGAGCTGGT
Source organism: Caldimonas mangrovi (assembly GCF_023721835.1). Taxonomy (GTDB): domain Bacteria; phylum Pseudomonadota; class Gammaproteobacteria; order Burkholderiales; family Burkholderiaceae_C; genus Caldimonas; species Caldimonas mangrovi. Next base: position 85,841 of record NZ_JAMKFE010000002.1, read on the forward strand.
GCAGGAGCTGCAGCACTACTGCCCCAGCCTGCTGGAGATCTCCGACCGCGACGGCGATGGCAAGACCGAGCTGATCCTCAAGCACGTCTACATCGAGCGGCGCATGATCCCGCTGAACATCTATCTGCAGGAAGGCACGCCCGAGCAGATCGAACATGCGGTGGTCGAGTACGGCAATGCGATCAAGGACCTGGTGGCCGCCAACATCTTCCCCGGCGACATGCTGTGGAAGAACTTCGGCGTCACGCGCAACGGCAAGGTGGTGTTCTACGATTACGACGAGATCGAGTACTTGACCGACTGCAACTTCCGCCGCGTGCCGCCGGCGCCCAACGAAGAGGCCGAGCTGTCCGGCGAGGTGTGGTACCCGGTGGGCCCGAAGGACATCTTCCCCGAGACCTTCGAGCCCTTCCTGCTCGGCAACGACCGCGTGCGCGAGGTTTTCATGCGCCACCATGCCGATCTGCTCGACCCGGGCTTCTGGCAGGGTCACAAGGAACGCATCCTGGCAGGGCATGTGCACGACGTGTTCCCGTACGACGCCGGCAAGCGGTTCGGTCCGCCTCACTCGCACCGGAAGGCGAAGACCGAAAGGCCTGCCGGCGAGCCGGTCGCGACCTGAGGCGTTGCCTGCGCCTGCATACATTCTTGACGTGAAAGGAGCTTTCCATGTCTGATCCCATTGTCATCGCTTCCGCTGCCCGTACGCCGATCGGCGGCCTGCTCGGTGATTTCTCCGCACTCGCCGCCTGGGAGCTGGGCGCCGTCGCCATCCGCGCGGCCGTCGAGCGCGCCGGCGTGCCGGGCGACGCCGTCAACGAAGTGCTGATGGGCAACTGCCTGATGGCCGGCCAAGGCCAGGCGCCGGCGCGCCAGGCCGCGTTGAAGGCCGGCCTGCCGCAGTCGACAGGTGCCGTCACCTTGTCGAAGATGTGCGGCTCCGGCATGCGCGCGATGATGTTCGCGCACGACATGCTGACGGCCGGCTCGGCCGACGTGATGGTGGCCGGCGGCATGGAAAGCATGACCAACGCGCCGCACCTGGCCTTCATGCGCAAGGGCGTCAAGTACGGCGCCGCCCCGTTCTACGACCACATGGCGCTCGACGGCCTGGAAGACGCCTACGAGCGCGGCAAGGCCATGGGCGTGTTCGCCGAAAACTGCGTCGCCAAGTACAGCTTCAGCCGCGAGGCGCAGGACCAGTTCGCGATCGCCTCCACCGAGCGTTCGATCGCCGCCAACACCGACGGCAGCTTCGACTGGGAAATGGCCCCGGTGGCGGTGGCCGCCAAAGGCGGCGAGACGCAGTTCACCAAGGACGAGCAGCCGTTCAAGGCCCGGCTCGACAAGATCCCCGGCCTGAAGCCGGCGTTCAAGAAGGACGGCAGCATCACCGCCGCGACGTCGTCGAGCATTTCCGACGGCGCCGCGGCGCTGGTGCTGATGCGGGAGTCGACCGCCCGCCGGATGGGCGTGGCGCCGATCGCGCGCATCCTGGCCCACAGTGTGCATGCACAGGCGCCCGAGTGGTTCACCACGGCGCCGGTGGGTGCGATCGACAAGGTGCTGAAGAAGACCGGCTGGGCCGCGAAGGACGTTGACCTCTGGGAGATCAACGAAGCCTTCGCCGCCGTGACGATGGCGGCGATGGCCGAGCACAAGCTCGCGCACGAGCAGGTCAACATCCACGGCGGCGCGTGCGCACTGGGGCACCCGATCGGTGCGAGCGGCGCACGCATCGTGGTCACGCTGCTCGGCGCCTTGCGCAAGCGAGGTGCGAAAAAAGGGGTGGCGGCGCTGTGCATCGGCGGCGGCGAGGCCACCGCGATGGCTGTCGAGCTTTATTGACCCCCGGGTTGCCGGGGCAGCAGGGAGAACAACATGAGTGCAGTGGCAGAAAACGAGATCGTCCGCCTGGGCGAGACCTTCGGCAAGACGGTGCGCTTCAGTGCGCAGGACATTGCCGCCTTCGCGGCAGCGTGCCACGACAGCAACCCGTTGCACAGCGACGAATCCGAGGCGGGCCAGTCCCGTTTCGGAGAAGTCATTGCCAGCGGCCCGCACACGGCGTCGATGCTGATGGGCCTGGCCGCGAGCCATTTCTCGCGGCGCAGCGATGGCGTCAAGCGCCAGATGGTGTGCCTGAACTTCAACTTCGCCTACAAGGCGCCGGTATATGCCGATGAAGACATCACGCTGCACTGGGTGGTCTCGTCGGTCGAGTGGAACCGCAAGCTCGACGGCTACGTCGTGATGGTCGATGGCGCCGCCAGCACGCAGCGCTCCGGCGTCGCCGTGATCAGTCGCGGCGCACTGCTGGTACGGGAGGTCGCATGACGGTTTTGGTCGCCGGCGCGTCGCGCGGCATCGGTTTCGAGTTCGCGCGGCAGTACCGTGCCGACGGCCGGCGCGTGGTGGCCACCGCGCGGGACGAAGAGGGCCTGCGCAAATTGCAGGCGCTCGGCTGCGAAACGCTGCCCCTGGATGTCACCGACGCCGCCAGCGTGGCCGGCCTCGGCTGGCGCACCGACGGCGAGCAGTTCGAGGTGGCCATCGTCAACGCCGGTGTGTACGGCCCGCGCACCGATGGTTTGCAACCACCGTCGCAGGATGATTTCGACCTGGTGATGCGCACCAACGTGCTGGGGCCGATGCGCGTGCTGGCGGCGCTGCAGGAATCGCTGCCTCGCGGCGCGCGGGTCATCGTGCTGTCGTCGGCGATGGGCTCGATCGGTCAGCGCGCCGGAGCATCCGGCTGGCTCTACCGGGCCTCGAAGGCGGCCGCGAACTCGGTGCTCAAGGACGCCTCGATGGTGCTCGGCTCGCGCGGCGTCTCCTGCATCGCCGTGCACCCCGGCTGGGTGCAGACCGACATGGGCGGCGCCGGCGCCACTTTGCCGCCCGAGCGCAGTGTGGCCGACCTGCGCCGGCTCATCGCCAACCTGACGCCCGAGGACAACGGGCGCTTCTACAGTCATGACGGTTCGACCATCCCCTGGTGAGCCGGCTTTCCTTTTTCCTCACCCGAGACTGCCATGCTGTTGACGCAGGACCAGAGCATGATCCGCGACGCCGTGCGCGCGTTCGTGAACGAACAGATCAAGCCGCATGCTGCCCGCTGGGACAAAGAGCATCACTTCCCGAAGGACGTGCACCGCGGCCTGGCTGAGCTGGGCACCTATGGGGTGTGCGTGCCGACCGGGTACGGCGGTGCGGGCCTCGACTACGTGACGCTGGCATTGGTGCTGGAAGAGATCGCCGCCGGCGACGGGGGCACCAGCACAGCGGTGAGCGTCAACAACTGCCCCGTCTGCGCGATCCTGATGCGCTACGGCAACGAAGCGCAGAAGCAGCGCTGGCTGACGCCGCTGGCGCAGGGTGAACTGCTGGGCGCGTTCTGCCTGACCGAACCGCACGCCGGCTCCGACGCGTCCGCGCTGCGCACCACGGCGCGCCGCGACGGCGATGCCTATGTGATCGACGGCGTCAAGCAGTTCATCACCAGCGGCAAGCACGGGCAGGTCGCGATCGTCATCGCCGTGACCGACAAGGCCGCCGGCAAGCGCGGTATCAGCGCCTTCATCGTGCCGACCGACACGCCGGGCTACCGGGTGGCGAGCCTGGAAGACAAGCTGGGCCAGCATTCGAGCGACACCGCGCAGATCGTCTTCGAGCAATGCCGGGTGCCGGCCGAGAACTTGATCGGCGACGAAGGCGAGGGCTACCGGATCGCGCTGTCGGCGCTGGAGGGTGGGCGTATCGGCATCGGCGCGCAAAGCGTGGGCATGGCACGGGCGGCGTTCGAGGCGGCGCTCGACTATGCAAAGCAACGCGAGAGCTTCGGCAAGCCGATCTTCGAGCACCAGGCGGTGCAGTTCCGGCTGGCCGAGATGGCCACGCAGATCGAGGTGGCGCGGCAGATGGTGTGGCACGCGGCGGCCTTGCGCGATGCGGGCGAGCCGTGCCTCAAGGAAGCGGCGATGGCGAAGCTGTTCGCCAGCGAGATGGCGGAGCGGGTGTGCTCGGATGCCATCCAGGTGCATGGCGGGTATGGGTATGTGCGGGACTTTCCCGTGGAGCGCATTTATCGGGATGTGAGGGTGTGCCAGATCTATGAAGGCACTTCGGATGTGCAGAAGATTTTGATTGGAAGGGCGTTGGGCTAGGCCTGCCTGCCTGAAGCGCTGTGCTCCATTGCGCTGCCGCGCCGGGAGTCCGCCCCGGCGGGCGGGTAACTTTCTTCTGCTGGCTCAGAAGAAAGTCACCAAAGAAGAGAGCCTGAAGAAGAACACCATGCACTCTGACCGTTGTGCTTTTTCCCGTCGGCCCAGCGGGCGGTCGATCCCTGCCGAATGGGCTAGAACCACCTGCTCGTCCAACACTACGGGTCCGCTGCGCGAGACCCTGGAAGAAGCCAGGAACCCCAGGGCTATGCGTAGCGAGCCCGAGCGCGCTGGCGCCGTTCGTCTTGTCTTCGGTTCCGGTATTCGGTCCGCTTCGGACCGAAACAACAGGTGTGCGGCTTGTCTAGCCAGCACGGCGATCACAGGCCGCCCGCCGGACCGCCTTCAAGAAGCTCAACGGTCAGAGTGCATGGTGTTCTTCTTCAGGCCCTTTGCTTTGGTGACTTTCATTTGGGCCAGCCAAATGAAAGTTACCCGCCCGCCGGGGCGGACTCCCGGCGCGGCAGCGCGATGTACTACATCGCTTAAGACAGCACTCAGGCAGACAGCACTCAGGCAGACAGCACTCAGGCAGACAGCACTCAGGCAGACAGCACTCGGGCAAGGCAGCACTCAGGCAGGCAGCAAGCAAGCTCGACAGGCCAGCTATTTCGCCTCGCCAGGCACTGGCGAATACTCCGCCGGTATCCACCGATACCCGCCCCCCTCCTTCCTCACATGCCCCATCCCGGGAAACGGCAGATGCGCCCCGGCCACCCAGGCGCCCGAGCGCTCCGCCAGCGCCAGCATCGCCCGACGCGACGCAACGGCGCGCCGGCGATCGGTGTCGTACTCGTACGAGACCTCCGGCTGCACGAACTGCACCGCGTGGAAGTGCACCACGTCGCCCCACACCAGCAACTGCTGCCCGTCGCCTCCCTCGATCACCCAGGACGTGTGCCCGGGCGTATGCCCGCCGGTGTCCAGCGCCCGCACGCCCGACGGCAAGGCGTCGCCGGCGGCGAAGCGCTTCAACCGGCCGGCGGCCTCGTAGGGCGCCACGGCGCGCCGGGCCATGTCGAACATCGGGCGCAGGCCTTGCGGCGCCTGCGCCTGCACCTGCGGGTCGAGCCAGTAGCGCGCGTCTTCGGCCGCCAGCCACACGGTCGCGTTGGGGTACATCGCGCTGCCGTCAGGCTTCACCAGGCCGCACAGGTGGTCCGGGTGGGCATGGGTCAGCAGCACCGTGTCGACGTCCTCGGGCCGCTCGCCCGCGCTGCGCAGGTTGGCGCCGATGCGGCCCAGCGTGGGGCCGAAGCAGTCGGCCGTGCCGGCGTCGACCAGGATGCGCGAGTCGCCCCGGCGCACAAGGTAGGCGTTGACCGCCGTCTGGATGCCGGCCGCCTGCTCGGGCACGTAGGACCACGCCAACAGGCCGGCGGCGCGTTTCGCGGCGATGTCCTTCATGTGCGCGCGGGGCAGGAAGGCCACGCCGTCGAACAGGGCGGTGACCCGCAGTTCGCCGATGGCCTGGCGGTAGTAGCCGGGCACCTGCTCGAAGGCCGCCGGCTCGGCGGCGGACACCACCGGCCCACCGGCCGCGGCGCAGGCCAGCAGGGCAGCGTGGACAACAAGACGGCGCGCGTTTCGCGACAGCATGAACATCGTGGGTTCCTCCATTCGGCACGGGTGGTTGAACGAATGGCGCCACGTTACGCGCGGTGGGCGTGCGGCGTCGCTCAGATCGCTGCGTCAAACGCTCATCACCCGGGGGCCTCGGTGCTGTTGCCGATGCGGGCCGGTTCCAGGCCGTAGCGCTCCTTGAAGCGCTGGACGAAACTCGCGGCGGACTGGTAGCCGACCTTGTCGGCCACGGTCTTGATCGGCCAGCGTGTCGTGTAGAGCAGGTCCAGCGCGCACGCCAGCCGCGCGTCGCTGACCACGTCGCGCAAGCGGGTGCGTTCCTCGGACAGCCTGCGCCGCAGCGTCGCGCCGCTCATGCCCAGATCCTGCTCGAAGTCGGCCGAGCGCCAGTCGCGCTGGGGGGCTTGCGCGACCAGGGCGCGCACGCGGGCGGCGACCGTCGCGGTCGGCGGCACCAGCAGCGCCGTATGGCCGAGTTCGCACAGGCGCAAGGTCAGGGCGGTGAGGGCCAGGCGCGCGCCTGCCTCGCGCCCTGTGGCGAGGGCGTCGATCCAACCGGTCATTTCGCGCTCGACCTGCGCTGCCGCCACCTTGCCGATGGGGTTGGACGCCTGCGGCACCAGCGGCCCCCACAGCATGCGTGCACTGGCCAGCACTTCGTCGCACAGCGGCAGTGCCACCGTGAGGTAGCGGCCATCCGCGGTGTCGGGGATGTTGACGACGTCGAGCCGGTGGCCGGCGGCCATCACCAGCATGTCGCCAGGCGCGTAGTGCAGCGAGGTGGCCCCGTGGCGCACGGTCTTCGTGCCGCGCAGGACGACCGCCAACTGCCCGCGTTCGACCTGCACCGACTTGACGCCGTGCTCGCGCCGCGCGGTGATGCACGCGAAGGCATGGCCGGCGGACGCGGCGCTGTCCTCCACCAGACGGCTCAGGGCCGGCACCAGCAAGGGCTCATGGGGGGCATTCATGGCCGTGATGATGGCACCGCCTGCAAGCCCGCGCCGCCGGGGGGCGGTTCGCGCGTAGCGGCGTCACGGCGCGCGGCAACCCCCTGAACCGGGGCCGGTGCCTCGCCCATAATCCGTCTCCATGAACATCATCATCCTCGGCGCCGGCCGCGTCGGCGAAAGCGTCGCCGAAAATCTGGTGTCCGAGCGCAATGACATCACTGTCATCGACGCCAACCCGCAACGGGTACGCGAACTGCAGGATCGCCTCGACCTGCGCGGTGTCGTCGGCAACGGCATCCAGCCTTCGGTGCTGCAGGACGCCGGGGCACAGGATGCCGACATGCTGATCGCCTGTGCGCCGCTGGACGAGACCAATCTGGTCACCTGCAAGATTGCCCACGACATGTTCAGCATCCCGACGACGATCGCTCGGGTGCGGTCCCCCGAGTTCGTCGACGGCTCCACGCTGATGGGCAAGGCGGGCTTCGCGGTCGACCGCGTGATCTGCCCCGAGGCTTCGCTGACACGCTACATCCGCAAGCTGATCGAATACCCCGAGGCCCTGCAGGTGCTGGAGTTCGCCGAAGGGCTGGTGAGCCTGATCGCCGTGCGCGCGGTGTCCGGGGGCGCCTTGGTGCGGCACACGATCTCCGAGCTGCCGAGCCTGGTGCCGGATGCGGAAATGCGCATCGTCTCGATCTACCGGCGGGACCCGGAAGGACCGGACCGCCAGGTGACGTGCGAAGGCAGCACCCGGGTCGAGCCCGGCGACGAGGTTTTCGTGCTGGCGGCGACCGGCCATATCCGCATGGTGCTCGAAGCGCTGCGCCGGCGCGACCGCCCGGTCAAGCGCGTGATGATCGCTGGCGGCGGACGGGTGGGCCTGCGACTCGCCCGGCTGCTGCAGGGCGACTACCGGGTCAAGCTGATCGAGCACGACCCGGTGCGCTGCGAGTACCTGGCGTCGCAACTGGCGGCCGACACGCTGGTGCTGGGCGGCGACTCGACCGACGAGGAGCTGCTCGAGGAAGAGAACGTGCACGACATGGACCTGTTCCTCGCGCTGACCAACGACGACGAGGACAACATCATGTCCTGCCTGCTCGCCAAGCGCATGGGCGCCAAGCGGGTGCTGGCGCTGATCAATCGCAAGGCGTATGCGGACTTGGTGCAGGGCACCGAGATCGACATCGCGCTGTCGCCGGCACAGGCGGTGATCGGCGAGCTGCTCGCGCACGTGCGCCGCGGCGACGTGGAGGCAGTGCACAGCCTGCGCCGCGGCGCGGCCGAAGCGCTGGAAGCGGTGGCGCGCGGCGACCGGCAGTCGTCGAAGGTGGTCGGACGCCGCATCGAGGAGCTGAAACTGCCCAAAGGCGCACAGATCGGCGCCATCGTGCGCGGCCTGCCCGACGCGGAGGTGCCGGCCGACGAACTGGAAAAACGCAGGCTCGCCGCCCAGGTGCTGATTGCACACCATGACACGGTGATCGAGTCGAACGACCACGTGATCATCTTCCTGCCGCGCAAGCGCGACGTGCGCGAGGTCGAGAAGCTGTTCCAGGTCAGCGCGATTTTCTTCTGACGAAAGCCGACTTTTCCATGCAATCGGTGCTGCCCGTTGTCGGCATCCTCGGCGTGATCGTGATGTTCTTTGCCGGGGCGATGCTCGTGCCGTTGAGCGTGGCGCTGTTCGGCGACGAAACCGCCGCGCGCTCCTATCACGGCGCCATCGCTGCGACTTTCGGCAGCGGCCTGCTCATGTGGCTGGCGGCACGCCGGTTCCGTCGCGAGCTGCAGCCGCGCGACGGGGTGCTGCTCGTGTCGCTGGCGTGGACGGTGCTGCCGCTGTTCGCGAGCCTGCCGCTGATCATCTACTTCCGCCAGGCCGGCATGCCGATCTCGTTCACCGACGCGTACTTCGAGGCGATGTCGGGGCTGACCACCACCGGCGCGACCGTGCTGGCCGGGCTCGACAAGCTGCCTGCGTCCATCAACCTGTGGCGCTGCTTCATGCAGTGGATGGGCGGCATGGGCATCCTCGTGCTGGCGGTGGCGATCCTGCCCCTGCTGGGCGCGGGCGGCAGCCAGATCTTCAAGGCCGAGACCAGCGGGCCGATGAAGGACGCCAAGCTGACGCCGCGCATCACCGAGACGGCCAAGGGGCTGTGGACGGTCTATTGCGTCTTCTCGGTCGCCTGCCTGCTGGCCTTTCGCGCGGGGGGCATGAGCTGGCTCGACGCGTGGATGCACATGTTCACCACCGTGAGCCTGGGGGGGCTGTCGTCCCATGACGCCAGCTTCGGGTACTTCGCGTCGCCGCTGCTGGAATGGACGGCGGTCTTCTTCATGCTGGTGGCCAGCTGCAACTTCGCGCTGTACTTCGTGGCGCTGCGCAAGCGATCCACCCGCAAGCTGATGGTCGACCCCGAAGTGCGGGGCACCCTCGGCCTGATGGTCGGCAGCAGCCTGCTCGTCGCGACACTGCTGCTCGTGAAGGGCACCTACGCCGACCCGCTCGAAGCGCTGCGGGCGGCGTTCTTCAACGTGGTGTCGATCGCATCGACCACCGGCTATGCCACGGTGGACTACAGCCATTGGCCGGTCTTCGCGCCCGTGCTGATGCTGATGCTGTCCGGCATGGCGACCAGCGCCGGCTCCACCGGTGCCGGCATCAAGATGGTCCGCGTCATCATCCTGCTGAAGCAGGCGTTGCGAGAGATGTCGCGCATCGTGCATCCGCGTGCGGTGAACCCGGTGATGCTGGGCGACACCAGCGTGCCGGGCAGCACCATCTTCGCGGTGCTGGCCTTCATGCTCGTCTACGGGGCGACGATCATCAGCCTGACGATGCTGCTGCTGCTGACCGACCTCGACGTCATCACCGCGTTCACCGCCATCGTCGCGAGCGTGAACAACATGGGCCCGGGACTGGGCAGCGTCGGGCCGGCCGGCAACTTCGGCGGGCTCACCGACTTCCAGACCTGGGTCTGCACGGCCGCGATGCTGCTCGGGCGGCTGGAAATGCTGTCCTTCATGGTGTTGCTGACCCCGTCGTTCTGGCGCAAGTAGCCTCGATCGCCCCTTTCGTTCAGCTGATATTCAGGATGCGCGGCGCGGCACGCTGCAGATCGCACCGATCTGTGCGGCCGCGGCGCTCGCCGGCCCTCTGCACGGCGCCGGCGGCGCGGGTTTTCGCTAGCCCCCCCACCGTCACTGCTGTCTAGCATGGTCCGACCCACCCGTCCGGCAGAGACGAGGGGCCCGTCGAACCACCTCAGCAGGAGACAAGCCGTGAGTCAATCTACCTCGCAGCGCCGCCGCTTCCTCAAGCGTGCCGGTGCGGGCGCCGTCGGTGCCGGTGCCACCGCCTTCCCCGCCATCTCGACCGCGCAGACCACGTCGCTGCGCTTCCAGAGCACCTGGCCGGCGAAGGACATCTTCCACGAGTACGCGAACGACTTCGCGAAAAAGATCAACGACATGGCGGGCAACCGCCTGAAGATCGAGGTGCTGCCCGCCGGTGCGGTGGTGCCGGCGTTCCAGTTGCTCGACGCGGTCAGCAAGGGCACGCTCGACGGCGGCCATGGCGTGGTCGCCTACTGGTACGGCAAGAATCCCGCCGTTGCCTTGTGGGGTTCCGGCCCGGCCTTCGGGATGGACCCGAACATGGTGCTGTCATGGCACTACTACGGCGGTGGCAAGCAGCTGCTCGACGAGATCTACAAGAGCCTGAACCTCGAGGTGCAGTCCTTTCTGTACGGCCCGATGCCGACGCAGCCGCTCGGCTGGTTCAAGAAGCCGGTCGCGCGCGCCGCCGACCTGAAGGGGCTGAAGTTCCGCACCGTGGGCCTGGCCGTGGACGTGTTCACCGAGATGGGCGTCGCGGTCAACCCGCTGCCGGGCGGCGAAATCGTCCCCGCGCTCGACCGTGGCTTGATCGATGCGGCAGAGTTCAACAATGCGTCCAGCGACCGCGTGCTCGGCTTCCCGGACGTGGCGAAGAACTGCATGCTGCAAAGCTTCCACCAGTCGGGCGAGCAGTTCGAGATCCTGTTCAACAAGGGCAAGTACGACGCGCTGCCGACCGAGCTGAAGTCGGTGATCGACTATGCGGTGCAGGCCGCGTCGGCCGACATGAGCTGGAAGGCGATCGATCGCTACTCGAAGGACTACTTCGAGATGCAGCAGAAGCAGGGCGTGAAGTTCTACAAGACGCCCGACGCCATCCTGCGCGCGCAGCTGGCAGCCTGGGACAAGGTGACGAGCAAGAAGTCGGCCGAGAACGCCAGCTTCAAGAAGGTGATGGACTCGATGAAGGCCTATGCACAGCGCTGCGGGCGCTGGCAGAACGACACGATGGTCGACTTCAAGATGGCCTACAACCACTACTTCTCCGGCAAGCGCTGAGGCGCTCCGCGCAGCACGAGGGCGCCGGGACGGCGCCCTCGCGTTTTCCCTCCAGCTTCGAAAGGCGTCATGCAGAAAGTGCTGCTTGCGGTCGATGCGATGTCGACCTGGCTCGGAAAGCTTGCCGCGTGGACGGTGGTCGGGCTCACCGCGCTGATCAGCTGGGAGGTGTTTTCCCGCTATGCGCTGAACCGGCCGCATGCCTGGGTGCTCGACGCGCAGATCATGCTCTACGGCACGCTGTTCATGCTGGCCGGTGCCTACACCCTGTCGAAGAACGGGCATGTGCGCGGCGACGTGCTGTACGGCTTTCTTCGCCCGCGCACGCAGGCGACGATCGACCTGGTGCTTTACGTGGTGTTTTTCCTGCCCGGCATCGTTGCACTCACCTGGGCCGGCTGGATCTACGCGCAGGAATCGCTTGCGATCCGGGAGCAGACCTTCTCGGCCGACCCGTTGCCGCTGTACCCGTTCAAGTTCGTGATCCCGCTGGCCGGTCTGGCACTGCTGCTTCAGGGCGCCGTGGAGATCGTGCGCTGCGTGCTGTGCCTGCGTGATGGGCAGTGGCCGTCACGCGAGCGCGACGTCGAGGAGGTCGACGTCGACAAGCTCAAGGAGATGGTGCACGTGAAGGACGCCGACGAAGACCCGGTGCATGCAGGCACCTCCGGGAGCGGTCGATGAAAATTCGCAAGGAGCTGTGGTTCGGCCTGGGCTTCATGGCCGTGGTGCTGGTCGCGGTGGCGGCCATGCTGCTCAGCGTCGAGCGCGTCACCAACGGCCATCTCGGCCTGCTGATGCTGTCGATGGTGGTGGTGGCGATCATGCTCGGCTTCCCGACGGCATTCACGCTGATGGGCATGGGCATGATCTTCACCTGGCTGGCCTACGACCGCGACCTCACGCGCACGCTGGACCTGATGGTGCAGGCCGCCTACAAGACGATGGCCAGCGATGTGCTGATCGCCATTCCGTTGTTCGTGTTCATGGGCTATCTGGTCGAACGCGCGAATCTGATCGAAAAGCTGTTCAGAAGCCTGCATCTGTCGATGGCACGCGTTCCAGGGTCGCTGGCGGTGGCCACGCTGGTGACCTGCGCGGTGTTCGCCACGGCCACCGGCATCGTCGGGGCAGTGGTCACGCTGATGGGCTTGCTCGCGTTGCCGGCCATGCTGCGCGCCGGCTACAGCACGCCGATCGCGGCCGGCGCGATCACTGCCGGTGGCTGCCTCGGCATCCTGATCCCGCCCTCGGTGCTGCTGATCGTCTACGGTGCCACCGCCGGTGTATCGGTCGTGCAGCTCTATGCCGGGGCCTTCTTCCCGGGGCTGATGCTGGCGGGGCTGTACGTGCTCTACGTGATCGCGATGGCCAAGTTCAAGCCGCACCTGGCGCCGCCGCTGTCGGCCGAGTCCCGCCGTGTCGCGCTGCCCGAGCTGACGGCACGGCTGACCCGTGACGGCGGCGAGCACGCGGTGCGGCGCCTGCTGCATGCGTTGAAGGGTCGGCGCAACGCCGACGTTCCGCTCGGACACGTGCTGCGGCAGCTGGGCGTGGTGGTGCTGCCTGCGCTGCTGTTCGCGGCGGTCGCCCTGGCCAGCTACCGCAGCGTGACGGCGCCGCTGGAGGTGGTCGACTACGGGATCGAGCCCATCAGCTTCTCGGCGCCGGGCACCGAGGAGCGAAGCGAGTCGACCGGACTGCAGGAGCCGCCCGGCGTGGCGGAGCCACCGGGTGCCGACGACGGCAGCCTGCAGGAACCCCCCGGCGCTGCGGAGCTGGCCGAGCCCCCGGGGGCCGAGCCTGCACCCGCTGAGGGAGTGACCGAGCCGCCGGGCGCCGCCGGCGACGCCGCTGCAGTCGCCGAACCCCGCCCGGTGCCCACCTGGTGGTGGGCCACTTTCGCCGTGCTGGCGGCCATCGTCGCGATCTTCTACCTGTTCCTCAGCTTCGCGCGGCTGGAGATCTTCAAGATGCTCCTGTCGTCGTTCTTCCCGCTGCTGATCCTGATCCTGTCCGTGCTCGGCTCCATCGTGTTCGGCTTCGCGACGCCGACCGAGGCCGCGGCCGTCGGTGCCCTCGGCGGTTTCCTGCTGGCAGCCGCCTACCGGCGGTTGACGTTCTCGGTGGTGAAGGAGTCGGTCTACCTGACCGCCAAGACGTCGGCCATGGTGTGCTGGCTGTTCGTCGGCTCGGCCATCTTCTCGTCGGCCTTCGCGCTGCTGGGCGGGCAGGACCTGGTGGAGCAGTGGGTGCTGAGCATGAACCTCAGCAAGATCGAGTTCATGGTGCTGTCGCAGATCCTGATCTTCATCCTCGGCTGGCCGCTGGAGTGGACCGAGATCATCGTGATCTTCATGCCGATCTTCATTCCGCTGCTCGACAACTTCGGCGTCGATCCGCTGTTCTTCGGGCTGCTGGTGGCCCTGAACCTGCAGACGGCCTTCCTCAGCCCGCCGGTGGCGATGTCGGCTTTCTACCTGAAGGGCGTGGCGCCGCCGCACGTGACGTTGAACCAGATCTTCGCCGGCATGCTGCCCTTCATGGGGATCCAGATCATCGCGATCGTGCTGCTCTATGTCTTCCCGGGTATCGGCCTGTGGCTGCCGCAACTGTTGTACAAGTAAGTCATGCCTGCATTGATCGACTTCTATTTCGATTTCTCGTCGCCGTATTCCTACATCGCCTCGGAATGGATCGAAGCACTGGCCGCCCGCCACGGGCGCACGGTACGCTGGCACGCCATCCTGCTCGGCGCGACCTTCCGCGCCGCCGAACTGCGCGCCCCGGTCGACCACCCGATCAAGCGCGAGTACGCACTGCGCGACTTCGCCCGCTCGGCACGCGCGGAGGGCGTGCCCTATGCGCAGCCCGCGCGCTTTCCGATCCCGACGCAGAACGCCGCGCGCGTGTTCTGGTGGCTGTGCGGCGCCGACGCGTCGCGTTCGACCGCCTGGGCACGGGCCTGTTTTCGTGCCTACTTCGGCCGTGGGGTGGATCTGTCCGACCCGGCCGCGCTGAAGCGGCTGGCCGAGGAATTCGGCCTCGACCCGCAGGCGGCCGAGACCGTCTGGAACGACCCGCTGTGGAAGGACCGCCTGAAGCAGGCCAACGAGGCGGCGATTGCCGCAGGGGTGTTCGGCGCACCGTATTTCATCGTCGACGGCGAACCGTTCTGGGGCAACGACCGCAAGGCCCAGATGGAACGCTGGCTGGCCCAAGGGCCGTTTTAATGTGCAGGAGTTTGCGATGGAACTGAAGAAGGGCTACCGCGCCCTGGTCGACGAAGCGATGGCGCAGGTGACGACCTACAGCGTCGAGGAAGCGCGCGCGAAACTCGGCGACACCAGCGTGCAGTTCGTCGACGTGCGCGACGTGCGCGAGCTGGAGCGCGAGGGCGTGGTGCCGGGCGCGGTGCATGCGCCGCGCGGCATGCTCGAGTTCTGGATCGACCCCGAGTCGCCCTACCACCGGCCGGTGTTCGCCGAAGACAAGGAGTTCGTGCTGTTCTGCGCGGCCGGTTGGCGCTCGGCGCTGGCGACCAAGACGCTGCAGGACATGGGGCTGCCGCGCGTGGCCCACATCGAAGGGGGCTTCACGGCCTGGAAAGCCGCCGGGGCGCCGGTCGAGGAAAAACCGAAGAAGGCGTGACGGTTCAGGCGGCGGCCGGCACGTAGGTCGCCATGGCTTCACCCATGCACACCAGGCGCTCGGGCACCCACTCGGCGTTGAAGCGCATGCAGTCCTTCGGGAACAGCATGACCACGGTCGAGCCGAGCAGGAAGCGTCCCATCTCGTCGCCCTGCGCGAAGGCGACTTCCCGATCGTCGTAACGCCATTCGCGCACGCTTTTCGTGCGCGGTGGATTGACGACCCCGTGCCACACGGTGGCCATGCTGCCGACGATGGTGGCGCCCACCAGCACCATCACGAAGGGGCCGCGCTCGCCATCGAACACGCACACGACCCGCTCGTTGCGGGCGAACAGCCCCGGCACGCCGCGCGCCGTGGTCGGGTTCACCGAGAACAGGTCGCCCGGCACGTAGACCATGCGCCGCAGCCGCCCGGCACACGGCATGTGGATGCGGTGATAGTCCTTGGGGCTGAGGTAAAGCGTGATGAACTCGCCGTCGGTGAACCGGGCCGACAGCGTGGCGTCGCCGCCGACCAGCGTCAGCGCCGAGTAGTCGTGTCCCTTGGCCTGGAAGATGCGGTCGCGTTCGATGCGGCCGAACTGGCTCACTGCGCCGTCGATCGGGCAGATCAGATCGGCCGCCGCCATCGGGCGCGCTCCCGGCTTCAGGGGCCGGGTAAAGAACTCGTTGAAGCTGCGGTAGCTTGCCGGGTCGGGGTTCTGCGCTTCCTGCATGTCGACGCCATAGCGCTTGACGAACCAGCGGATCGCCGCCGTCGTCACCCGGCCGGCCTCGGCCGATGCGAACCTGCCGGCGAGCGCGGTCAAGGCCTGCTTGGGCAAGAGGTACTGGTGAAGAACGGCAAGGCGAGGGGACACGGGCATGCAGGGCGTGGAACAAAGACGCAAGTGTAGCGAGCGTGCTTGTCGTCGACGAATGCACGCGCCCGGCATGCGGGTGTGCGGAGGTGGTCGACCCCGGCACCTAAAATCCGCGCTCTCCAGCTCAGCTTCGCCATGTTCAAGAACGCACTCGTTTTCCGTATCGCCCAGTGGGACCGTCCGGCCGTTGCCGACATCGAGGAACGCCTCGCCGGCGCCCGTTTTGCCGAGTGCGGTGCGACCCAGCCCGAATCCGCCGGCTGGGTCGAGCCGCGCGGCCAGAAGCACGGCGCGCTGGTCGAGAGCATCGGCGGCCAATGGATCCTCAGGCTATGCACCGAGACCAAGTCGGTGCCTGCATCGGCGGTCAAGACCCGGCTCGAGGAGCAGCTCGACAAGGTCGAGCAGGAAACGGGGCGCCGGCCCAAGGGCAAGCGCGCGAAGGAGCTGAAGGAAGAAATCGTGCGCGACTTGCTGCCGCGCGCCTTCCCCAAGCGCGGCAACACCACGGTGTGGATCAACCCGGCGGCCGGCTTCGTGGTGGTCGACGCATCCAGCATCAAGAAGGCCGACGCCATCGTCAGCCGGCTGGTTGAGCTGTTGGGCGGCGGCCTTTCCTTGAGCTTCCTGCAGAGCGAGATCTCGCCGGCCGTGGCGATGTCGGGCTGGCTGAAGAGCAAGGAGGCGCCCGCCGGCTTCACGATCGACCGTGACTGCGAACTCAAGCAGCCCGACAGCGAGAAGGCCACGGTGCGCTATGCCCGCCACACGCTGGACATCGACGAGGTCGGCCAGCACATCGAGCAGGGCAAGGTGCCGACGCAGGTGGCGATGACCTGGGACAGCCGGGTGTCCTTCGTGCTGACCGAGTCGCTGGCCATCAAGAAGATCAAGCTGCTCGACGTCGTGCTCGAGGGCGCGAGCTCGGCCACCCGGGACGACGGCGGCTTCGATGCCGACGTGGCGTTGATGACGGGCGAGCTGGGCAAGCT
Source organism: Caldimonas mangrovi (assembly GCF_023721835.1). GTDB lineage: Bacteria > Pseudomonadota > Gammaproteobacteria > Burkholderiales > Burkholderiaceae_C > Caldimonas > Caldimonas mangrovi. The sequence goes on from NZ_JAMKFE010000002.1 coordinate 102,516, forward strand.
GATTCCCGATCTGATCGACGCCCTGGGCGGTGAACTCGACCGCGAGAAGTTCTACAAGAGTGCGGGCAGCGCAGTGCCTGCCGATGCCGGCGGCCCCGCGGCCGAAGACAACACGCCCCCGTGGGAGCTGCCTGCAGCCGCCTGAATGCCGCGGCTGGGGTGGGGAGCCGGGGCGGGGCATCCACATCGTGTTTCAAAGGGGGGCCGAAACAGCGGTACGCTGTCGGGCCCCGCCATCCCTCTCTGATATTTCCTCCTGCCCATGTTTGGACGACCCAAGCCCGTCGTGCTCGACCGTTATGGCTCGCGACGCTCACGTGCCGTGCTGCCGCGCTGGCTGCTGTTGCTGTTGCTCGGTGCCGGCCTCGGTGTCGGCGCCGTGATGTACGTCCAGGAGCGTGTGCTGCCGCCGCGTCTGTCGGTTGCCGAGTCGGCGCTGCTGCGGCAGTCCTTCGAACAGGCCGATGCCGAGCGGCTGCGCCTGCAAGGCGAACTGGGCAAAACCGGCGAGCAGCTGAAATCGGCCCTGGCCGACAAGGACCAGCTGACCCGCGAACTCACCGCCAGCCGCGACACGGTCGAGCGCCTGCGTGAGGACGTCGGCGCGCTGGTGGCGTCGCTGCCGCCCGACCCGCGGGGCAGCGCGGTGGCCGTGCGCGCCGCCCGTTTCGAACTCGACGGCAACGCGCTTGTTTACGACGTGGTGCTGTCGCGCGACCGCGCCGCGCAGCCTTTCCGGGGCGTGCTGCAGTTTGTCGTCGCCGGCACGCCGGCCGACGGCCCCGAGCGGACCCTCAAACTGGACCCGGTGCCGATCTCGGTGGGCCGCTATGAAAGCGTGCGCGGCAGCCTGCCGCTACCGGACGGGTTCCGCCCGCGCCAGACCACCGTGCAGGTGCTCGACCGGCCGGGGGGCAAGCTCTCGGGCATGCGCGTGCTGTACGTCAAGTAGCCGCTGACACTACCGGTCGTAGAGCGTCTCCAGCGACCGGAATCCCTTGACCTCGATCGGGTTGCCCGACGGGTCGAGGAAAAACATCGTCCACTGCTCGCCCGGCTGCCCTTCGAAGCGCGCTTGCGGCTCCACCACGAAGGCCGTGCCGGCGTCGCGCAGCCGTTGCGCCAGCGCTTGCCAGTCGGGCAGCTCGAGCACCACGCCGAGGTGCGGCATCGGCACCAGGTGGCCACCGACGCGGCCGGTGTTCGCGGTGGCGAACGGCTCACCCAGGTGCAGCGAGATCTGGTGCCCGAAAAAATCGAAGTCGACCCAGCTGTCGGTGCTGCGGCCTTCGCGGCAACCGAGCACGCGGCCGTAGAACTCGCGTGCGCCTTCGAGGTCGCGCACGTGGTAGGCGAGGTGGAAGAGGCTTTTCATGGTGCGGTTCATGTTACGCCGCCGCGTCGGTCTGCGCTCTGAATGCGGTCGGCGACAGGCCCGTCCACGCCTTGAAGGCCCGGGAAAAGCTTTTCTCGTTGGAAAAACCGGCCGCCAGTGCGATCTGCTTGATCGGCCGCGCCGTGCGACGCAACTGGTCGATCGCCTGCTCGCGGCGCACCTCGTCCTTCAGCGCCTGCAGCGCCACGCCTTCGTCGCGCAATTGCCGGTGCAAGGTGCGTGCCGACAGGTGCAGCGCATCGGCCAGCGCCGGGGCGCTGCGCAGTTCGGCGCCCCGGTCGTGCAGCAGCTCGCGCACCCGCTCGGCGAGCAGCCGGTCGCGCCGATAGGGCAGCACGATCAACCGGACCGCGTGCTGCAGCATGGCCTGCAGCGCCCGTTCATCCCGCCGCTGCGGCAGGGCCAGGTAGCGGGCGTCGAAGGACAGGGCGGCCTGCGGCGCCCCGAAACGCACCGGGCCGGGAAACAGGCGGGGGTAGACGTCGGCATGCGGCGGGCGGCCGAACGGAAAGACGGTTTCCACCAGGGATATGCGCGAATCGACCACCCACGAGGCATAGCCGTGCAGGTTGCGCAAGCTGGTCAGCAAGCAGAGCTCGCGCATGGCACCCAACTCGCGGCGCTCGTCGATCTGCACCCGCGCCACCCCGCTTTGCACGCCGAGCCGGAACACGATGTCGTCGGTCAGCAAGGCATGGTGACGGCACCAGCGCTTCAGTGCGACGCCCAGCGTGGGTGCGGTCAGCGAGGCCCGGCTGAGCAGCCCGTAGCTGCCCCAGGGCAGCCGGCGCGAGAACCAGCCGAGGGCCTCGTCGTCGAGCTGCTGCATGGCCAGGCGCGAAAAGGCCTCCATCTGGGCGGCCGTGATGCGCGTTCCAGGCCGGCGCAGCATCGGTGGCGTGATTTGTGCCTGCTTCAGTGCCGCTGACGGATCGACGCCGTAGCGTTCGTAGGCCAGCAGCATGGCGTGGATGAAGGCAATCGGGGTGGCGGCGGAAGGGTGGCTCGGGCGGTCGGCGCTGGTCACCTCGCAAGTGTCGTAGCCGTTGGCGCGATTTGCAACCTTGTTGACTCCCTATGTGGCCTGGGGCTGCCTACCCTTGCCGGTTTACAGCTGCGCCCGTCGTCACGACACTGTGCGGGCCGCACGCAGGAGACCGCCCCATGCCGACGCTCGAATCCCGCCTCAACCCGCGCAGCGAGGACTTCCGCCGCAATGCCGACGCGATGCGTGCGCTGGTCGACGATCTCAATGCCCGGCTGGAGCGTATCGCCCAGGGCGGCGGCGAGGCCGCCCGCGCCAAACACCTCGGGCGCGGCAAGCTGCTCCCGCGCGAGCGCGTCGAGATGCTGCTCGACCCCGGCACGCCGTTCCTCGAGATTGCGCCGCTGGCCGCGCTGGGCATGTACAACAACGATGCGCCGGGCGCCGGCTTGATCGCGGGCATCGGCCGTGTGGCGGGCGTCGAATGCGTGATCGTCTGCAATGACGCCACCGTCAAGGGCGGCACCTACTACCCGATGACGGTCAAGAAACATCTGCGGGCGCAGGAGATCGCCGAAGCCAACCGCCTGCCATGCCTCTACCTGGTCGACTCGGGCGGCGCGAACCTGCCCAACCAGGACGAGGTCTTTCCCGATCGCGACCATTTCGGCCGCATCTTCTACAACCAGGCCCACATGAGCTCGCAGGGCATTCCGCAGATTGCCGTGGTGATGGGCTCCTGCACCGCCGGCGGTGCCTACGTGCCGGCAATGAGCGACGAAACCATCATCGTCAAGAACCAGGGCACCATCTTCCTCGGCGGCCCACCGTTGGTGAAGGCTGCCACCGGTGAGGTGGTCAGCGCCGAAGACCTGGGTGGCGGCGACGTGCACACGCGACTGTCCGGCGTGGCCGATCATCTTGCCGACAACGACCTGCACGCGCTGGCCATCGCGCGGGCATCGGTCGGCCGGCTCAACTGGCGCAAGACGGTGCCCGTGTCCTGCACCGCGCCGCGCGAGCCGAAATACGCACCCGAGGAACTGCACGGCGTGATCCCGACCGACACGCGCAAGCCCTTCGATGTGCGCGAGGTGATCGCGCGTATCGTCGACGCCAGCGAATTCGACGAGTTCAAGGCTCGCTATGGGCAGACGCTGGTGACCGGCTTCGCGCACATCGACGGCATGCCGGTCGGCATCGTCGCAAACAACGGCATCCTGTTTTCCGAAAGCGCCAACAAGGGCGCGCACTTCATCGAGCTGTGCTGCCAGCGCAAGGTGCCGCTGGTGTTCCTGCAGAACATCACCGGCTTCATGGTGGGCCGCAAGTACGAAAACGAAGGCATCGCGCGCGCCGGCGCGAAGATGGTCACTGCGGTCGCCTGTGCGCAGGTGCCCAAGTTCACGGTGATCATCGGCGGCAGCTTCGGCGCCGGCAACTACGGCATGTGCGGCCGCGCTTACAGCCCGCGGCTGCTGTGGATGTGGCCCAACGCCCGCATCAGCGTGATGGGCGGCGAGCAGGCGGCCAGCGTGCTGGCGACCGTGAAGCGCGACGGCATCGAGGCCAGGGGCGGACAGTGGAGCGCCGACGACGAAGAAGCCTTCAAGGCGCCGATCCGCCAGCAGTACGAGGACCAGGGGCATCCGTACTACGCATCGGCGCGCTTGTGGGACGACGGCGTGATCGACCCGGCCGACACGCGGCGCGTGCTCGCGCTGGCCTTGAGCGCAAGCCTCAATGCCCCCATTCCCGACGCCAGATTCGGCGTCTTCAGGATGTGACGACCCAGCCCCTGCGCGTGCGGTCTGACCCATCCGAGGAACCGTGAGGACAACCGAGATGCCGAACCAACTGGATATTTGCGTTGAAGGTGCGATCGCCCGTGTTTTCCTGAACCGTCCGGAAGTGCGCAATGCCTTCGACGACGCCACCATCGCCGAGCTGACGAAGGCGTTCACCGCATTGGGCAACGAGGCAGGCGTGCGCGTCATCGTGCTCGGCGCGCACGGCAAGGCCTTCAGTGCGGGCGCCGACCTGAACTGGATGCGCGCGATGGCGGGCTACACCTGGGAGCAGAACCACGCCGACGCGTCGCGCCTGGCCGACATGTTGTGGGCGATCTACAGCTGCCCGGTGCCCGTGATCGCGCGCATCCACGGCGACTGCTATGCCGGCGGCGTGGGGCTGGCCGCGGCGTGCGACATCGTGGTGGCGAGCGAGGGCGTGCACTTCTGCCTGTCGGAGGCCAAGCTCGGCCTGTTGCCGGGCACCATCAGCCCGTATGTGATCCGGGCGATGGGCGAGCAGGCGGCGCGTCGCTACTTCGTCACAGCCGAGCGCTTCAGCGCCGCCGAGGCCCACCGCATCGGCTTCGTGCACGAGCTGTGCGCGGCCGAACTGCTCGACGCCAGGGTCGACGAACTGGCGCGGGCCGCCGCCGCCAACGGCCCGCAGGCCGTGCAGGCCTGCAAGCGGCTGGTGCAGGACATGGCCGGCCGGCCGATCACAACGGAGTTGCGCGACGACACCGCACGGCGCATCGCCGACATCCGCGCCAGCGACGAAGGACGCGAGGGGGTGCGCGCCTTCCTCGAAAAACGCACGCCGGGCTGGACGGCCTGAAGGAGCATCGATGTTCAAGAAGATCCTGATTGCCAACCGCGGCGACCAGCCGGCGGCAGCCGGCGCAGCGGCGCAGCCAGAATGCATGGCACGCGCAGCGTGCGCAGGCGATCGTGCCGCGGGAGGCCGGAATGTTTAAGAAGATCCTGATTGCCAACCGCGGCGACCAGCCGGCGGCAGCCGGCGCAGCGGCGCAGCCAGAATGCATGGCACGCGCAGCGTGCGCAGGCGATCGTGCCGCGGGAGGCCGGAATGTTTAAGAAGATCCTGATTGCCAACCGCGGCGACCAGCCGGCGGCAGCCGGCGCAGCGGCGCAGCCAGAATGCATGGCACGCGCAGCGTGCGCAGGCGATCGTGCCGCGGGAGGCCGGAATGTTTAAGAAGATCCTGATTGCCAACCGCGGCGAGATCGCCTGCCGCGTGGCCGCCACGGCACGCAGGCTGGGCATCAAGACGGTCGCGGTCTATTCCGACGCCGACGCGAATGCCAAGCACGTGCACGCCTGCGACGAAGCGGTGCACATCGGCGGCTCGGCTCCGCGCGACAGCTATCTGCGCTACGAGCGCATTCTCGACGCTGCCCGCGCCACCGGCGCGCAGGCCGTCCACCCGGGCTACGGCTTTCTCAGCGAGAACGAGGACTTCGCACAGGCCTGCGCCGACGCCGGGCTGGCGTTCATCGGCCCCCCTGCATCGGCGATCGCTGCGATGGGCAGCAAGGCTGCGGCGAAGACCTTGATGGAAAAGGCCGGCGTGCCCCTGGTACCCGGTTACCACGGTGACCGGCAGGAGCCCGAATTCCTGAAAGCCGAAGCGGCGCGCATCGGCTACCCGGTGCTGATCAAGGCCAGCGCCGGTGGCGGCGGCAAGGGCATGCGGGCCGTCGGGTCGGCCGACGAGTTCGAGGCAGCGCTCGCCTCGTGCAAGCGCGAAGCCGCAGCGAGCTTCGGTGACGACCATGTGCTGGTCGAGCGCTACGTGACGCGACCGCGGCATATCGAGATCCAGGTGTTCGGCGACACGCAGGGCCACTGCGTTTACCTGTTCGAGCGCGATTGCTCGGTGCAGCGCCGCCACCAGAAGGTACTGGAAGAAGCGCCGGCGCCCGGCATGACGGAGGAGCGTCGTCGCGAGATGGGCGAGGCCGCCGTGGCGGCGGCACGTGCGGTGGGCTACGTCGGCGCCGGCACGGTGGAGTTCATTGCCGAGCAGGACGGCCGCTTCTACTTCATGGAGATGAACACGCGGCTGCAGGTCGAGCACCCGGTGACGGAGGCGATCACCGGGCACGACCTGGTCGAGTGGCAGCTGCGTGTGGCAGCCGGCGAGCGGCTGCCGGCGCTGCAGGACGAATTGCGCATCCGTGGCCATGCGATCGAGGCACGCCTGTGCGCCGAGAACCCGGAAGCCCAATTCCTGCCCGCCACCGGCTGGCTGCGGGTGTTTCGCATGCCGCGCGCGTCGGAGTTCGACGTGGCGCCGGTGCGCGTCGACGCCGGCGTGCGCGAGGGCGACGAGATCTCGCCGTACTACGACTCGATGATCGCCAAGCTGATCGTGCACGGCGAGACGCGCGAGCAGGCGCTGTCGCGGCTCGACGCCGCACTGGCGGACACCCATATCGTCGGCCTGCACACCAACGCAGCCTTCCTGCGACGCGTGGCCGCAAGCCGTTCGTTCACCACCGCGGACCTGGACACCGCGCTGATCGAACGCGAGCGCGACGTGCTGTTCGGCGGCCCGGGCCTCGACCTGGCCTGCGCGGTGGCTGGCGTGGCCGCGCGCGTGCTGGCCGAAGAAGCGCAGTTCGAGAATGCCGACCCTTGGTCGCGCCGTGATGGCTGGCGATTGCATGGCGCCGCGCGGCGCCGCATGGAACTCGACGTGGGCGGGCAGCGGCATGTGGCGTATCTCGCCTACCAGCACGACGGCTCGCATCTGCTGCAACTGGGCGAGGCGCAGCACCCGCTGCGCGCACGTTCGCTCGGCGGCGACCGCTTCGACGTGAGCCTGGGTGCCGACCGCTGGGAACTGGCGGTCTACCGACAAGGCGAGAGCTACGCGGTGTTCGCACCGCAGGGCAGTTTGTCGCTCGTGTGGATCGACGCCATCGCCCATGCGGCTGAAGGCTCGCACGACGCCGGCCGGCTCACCGCGCCGATGCCGGGCAAGCTGATCGCGTTGCATGTGAGTGCCGGCCAGAAGGTGCACAAGGGCCAGCCGCTGGCGGTGATGGAGGCGATGAAGATGGAGCACACCATCGCGGCACCCGCCGACGGCCTGGTCGAGGAAGTGCTCTATGGCGTCGGCGATCAGGTTGGCGAAGGCGCCGAGCTGCTGCGGCTGAAAAAACCGGCGTGAGTCAGCGGTGCGGCCGGCGCAGCCCGAACAGGTCGATGGGGCCGAACCAGCCGCCCAGGCGGGCCCGCTCGGACGGGACGGCCGAGGCTGCTCCGGTGTCGAGGGGCGGTTCGGTCAGACCGAAGCCGGAGGTGTCGGCACTCAGCGACGGCGCATGGGGGGCACGGCCGGGTCGCTGGCGGCTGGCAGCGACGAACGCCTCGGCCAGGTGCTGCAGCTCGGCGTTGCCGCTGGCACGGCAAACCTGCAGCACATCGAGTGCGTAATCTTCGCGCTCGAGCATGGTCGGCAGGTCGATGCCTTCGCCGATGTGCTTGAGCAAGCCGTAGTGGATCCGGGTGGCGACGCGAAAGCGGTAGGGGCTGCTGTCCATGGCACACCTCGTGGAAGGATGCTGTGGACATTTTTCTCCTGTCACACGGCGCTGGACACCCCCCGAACGGGGGCGATCCTCCCTAAGGGGGAGTCACAATGACGGACCTGTTGGAGCTGAACCGATGATTCCTGACCGTGTCACCCTGGTGGACGTGGGCCCGCGCGACGGCCTGCAGAACGAAAAGCAGCCGGTCGATGCCGCGCACAAGATCGAACTGGTGCACCGCCTGCAGGCCGCAGGCCTGCGCGAGATCGAGGTCACCAGCTTCGTCAGTCCCAAGTGGGTGCCGCAGATGGCGGACAACGCCGAGGTGATGGCCGGTCTGCAGCGCCAGCCCGGCGTCCGTTATTCGGTGCTGACGCCCAACATGAAGGGGTTCGAGGCGGCGCTGCCGAGCCGGCCCGACGAAATCGTGGTCTTCGGCGCTGCCAGCGAGGCCTTCAGCCAGCGCAACATCAACTGCTCGATCGAGGAGTCGATCGAGCGCTTCCGTCCCGTGGTGCAGGCTGCGCGCGAGCGGCGCCTGAAGGTGCGCGGCGCGGTCTCGTGCGCGCTCGGCTGCCCCTACCAGGGCGAGGTGAGCCCCGACGAGGTCGAGCGGGTGGTGCGGCTGATGAAGGAGATCGGCGTCGACCATGTCGGCATCGCCGACACCATCGGCGTCGGCACGCCGCGGCGCGTGCAGGCCGCGATGGAGCGCGCCCTGAAGCACTATCCGGTGGCCGATGTGAGCGGGCACTTCCACGACACCTATGGGCAGGCCATCGGCAACGTCTATGCCAGCCTGGAACTGGGCGTGCACACCTTCGACGCCAGCATTGCCGGGCTGGGCGGCTGCCCGTATGCGAAGGGCGCGACGGGCAACGTGGCGACCGAGGACGTGGTTTTCCTGCTGCACGGGCTGGGCATCCACACCGGCATCGACCTCGACCGGCTGGTCGATGCGGGCAAGTTCATCTCCGACGTGCTGGGCCGCAAGCCGGTGTCGCGCGTCGCGAATGCGCTGCTGGCGAAGCGGGGGCCGTGACATGAGCGATGACGCCTTGCTGCTGCAGCGGCCCGAGGGCTTTCGCCGCGTGACGCAGCGCCTGCGCGAGCTGGGCCACCCGCACGCGCCGGTGTTCCTCGAGGTTGCCGCACGTACCGCGCAGGAGGCGGCCGACGCGCTCGGCATCGCGGTCGGGCAGATTGCGAAGAGCATCGTGTTCCGGCGCAAGAGCGACGAGGCGGCGGTGCTGGTGGTCACCTCCGGCGACAAGCGCGTCGACGAGAAGAAAGTGGCCGCGCTGGTGGGACCGCTCGGTCGAGCCGACGCGGAATTCGTCAAGACGCGCACCGGCTTCACCATCGGCGGCGTCTCGCCGGTGGGCCATGTGCAACCGCCGGTGCTGCTGATCGACCGCGAGCTGTTCCGCTTCGACGAGGTGTGGGCCGCAGCGGGGCACCCGAACGGCGTGTTCCGCGTGGCGCCGCCGGCGCTGGTACGGTTGACGCAGGCGCCGGTGGAGGACGTCACCGCCGCTTGAGCAGCGCAAAGGCCTTCACGGCGATTCCATGTCGTCGCCACGGCGCAGCCGCCGGCTGCCGCCGGAACGGCGGTCGGCGCGCACGTCGCGCACCGTCACTTCGTTGAGCCGCTGTGCGTGCTCGGTCAGCGCTGTCAGCGCGGCGTCCAGCGCCTGCGCCGTGGGGTCGTCCAGCACGCTCATCAGCTGCTGGTTGATCGCCGCCACCTGGGGGAAGATCTCATCATGCAGCGCCCGGCCGGCGTCCGTGAGCGATACGCGGGCGCGCCGTGCATCGGCGGCAGCCACCTGGCGTCCCACCAGGCGCTTGGCCACCAGCACGGTCAGTGCACGCGAGGTGCGCGGCCGGTCCAGGTGCGCCAGCGTGGCCAGCTGCGATGGCGACATCTCGCCATGCGCCGCCAGCAGTGCGAGCAGCCGCCATTCGCGCCGCGCGATGCCGTAGCGGCCTTCCAGCAGGCGGATCACCGGCGCACCGCCCAGCGCGAACAGCCGCAGCAGGCGGTAGTTCAGCAAGTCGTCGAGCGCGCGCGGCGCCTGCAGGCTCAGGGTCATTCCGGAGGATGGTTGTTTTCAACAATCGTCGTGTCGCTCTCTAGATTAGCGTCAAGTGCTCCGTCCCGGCGCACCACCACGAGGAGACGTACATGCCGCCGAGCCTTCACCGCGTCCTGAGCCTGCTCATGATGCTCACCGCCATCGCGGCCACGGCGCCTGCCGCGGCGCAGGATCACACCGTGCGCATCATCGTCGGCTACCCCGCCGGTGCCACCAGCGACGCACTGACGCGCGTGATCGCTGAGCACATGAGCAAGACGCTGCAGCAGACGGTCATCGTCGAGAACAAGGCCGGCGCCGGCGGGCGCATTGCCAATGAGCAGGTCAAGATCGCGCCGGCCGACGGCCGCACGCTGCTGATGACGCCGGTGGCGTCGATGTCGATCTATCCGCACTCCTATGCGGGACAGTTGCGCTACGACCCGTTCAAGGACTTTGTGCCGGTGGCGCATCTGGCCAACTTTCAGCTCGGCCTCGGCGTGCAGAGCCAGGTCCCGGCGCGCACGCTGGCGGACTACGTCGCCTGGGTGAAAAAGGATGCGCAGACTCACGGCTTCTATGCGTCGGCGGCGTCCGGCAGCCTGCCGCACTTTTTCGGCGTGATGTTCGCTCGCACGGCCGGCCTGCAGCTGACGCACGTTCCGTACAAGGGCACGGCCCCGGCGATGCAGGCGCTGGCGGCCGGCGAAGTGTCGGCGGTGTCCACCGTGGTCGCCGACATCCGGCCGCTGGTGGTCGCAGGCAAGGCCCGGCTGCTCGCCGTGGCCGGCGCCCGGCGCGACCCGGGCTTTCCGGACGTGCCGACCTTCAAGGAGCTGGGCTATGACCTCGTCGCCGAGCCCTGGTATGCGCTGTTCGCGCCGGCCGGCACGCCGCCCGAGGCGGTGGAGCGCCTGGCGCGCGCGGTGGCCGCGGCGGTGCAGGACCCGGCCTTGAACCAGCGCCTCGTCGAGATGGGGTTGCAGCCGACCGGCTACGGGCCGGCGCGCCTGGCGACGATCATGAAGGCCGACTACGAGCGCTGGGGCCCGCCGATACGCGCGTCGGGCTACAAGCCGGGCGAGTGAGGCGGCGCGCGATGAACGTGCTTTTCATCATGGCCGACCAGCTGCGCTGGGACCACCTGGCGTGCGCCGGCCACCCGTATCTGCGCACGCCCAACCTCGACGCCCTGGCGCGGCGCGGCGTGCGCTTCACCCAGGCCTACGTCAACAGCGGCGTGTGCGGGCCCAGCCGCATGAGCTACTACACCGGCCGCTACCCGTCCAGCCACGGCGCGACCTGGAACCGGGTGCCGTTGTCGGTCGGCGAGGTGACGCTGGGCGAATACCTGCGCCCGCACGGCCTGCAGCTCGCGCTGGCCGGCAAGACCCATGTGATGGTCGACCACGCCGGGCTGGCGCGCCTGCAGCTCGAAGGCGGCAGCGAGCTGCATACGCTGCTGACGCGCGGCGGCTTCGAAGAGGTCGACCGCTACGACGGCCATCATCCGCCGGGCGAGGAAAGCGGCTACCCGGCCTTTCTGCGCTCGCGCGGCTACGACAGCGTCGACCCGTGGAGCGACTACGTGATCTCGGCGGTCGGCCCGAGCGGCGACATCGTCAGCGGCTGGCACATGCGCAACGTGCACCTGCCGGCACGCGTGCGCGAGGAGCATTCCGAGACTGCCTACATGACCGACCAGGCGCTGGCCTATCTCGACCGCGTCGGCGACCGGCCGTGGGTGCTGCACCTGAGCTACGTGAAGCCCCACTGGCCGTACATGGCGCCGGCGCCCTACCACGCGCGCTACAGCGCCGATCAATGTCTGCCGGTGGTGCGCAACGACGGCGAGAAGGTCGACGCCCACCCGGTGGTAGAGGCTTACCGGCAGAGCGAGGAGAGCCGCAGCTTCAGCCTCGACGACTGCATCCGCACCGTGAGGCCGGCCTACCAGGGGCTGATCGAGCAACTCGACCACCACCTCGGGCGCCTGTTCGACGCACTGGAGCGCAAGAACCTCTTCAAGGACACGCTGGTCATCTTCTGCAGCGACCACGGCGACTTTCTCGGCGACCACTGGCTGGGCGAGAAGGAGCTGTTCTACGACACCGTGCAGCGGGTGCCGTTCATCATGGTCGATCCTTCGCCGCTGGCCGACGCCACGCGCGGCACCAGCGACGAGCGTTTCGTCGAAGGGGTCGACGTGGTGCCCACGGTGCTGCAGGCGCTGGGGCTGCCCGTGGCGCAGCACCGCGTCGAAGGACGCAGCCTGCTGCCGCTGACACGGGCAGCCGATCCCGAATGGCGCGACACGGTCGTCAGCGAGCTCGACTTCAGCTACAAGGCGGCGCGACGGCGCCTGGGCCTGGCGGTCGACCAGTGCTACGCGTGGAGTCTGAGGGACCGGCACTGGCGCTACGTGTACTGGCTCCATGCGCCGGAGCAGCTGTACGACCTGCAATCCGATCCGGATCAGTTCGTCGACCTCGGCCGCTCGCCGGCACACGAAGACCTGCGCCGGCGCTACCGCGAACAGTTGCTCGCCTGGCTGGCGCAGCGCAAGCGGCGCACGACGGTGACGAACGAGCAGGTCGAGCGCGCCACCGACAACCACAAGGCGGCCGGCGTCTTCTTCGGCCAGTGGTAGCACCGCGGCGGAGCCGAGTGCCGGAATCCACTAGCACAGACCGGGTTCAGCGTGCCAATTGGGCGACTGCCGCCGCGCGTGCCTCGCGCAAGGCCTGCTGCAGCCGATCGAGGTGCAAGGGCTCGAGCGTGCGGCCGCTGCGGCCCGTCATTTCGGCCTGGCGCGCCAGCTCGGACAGTCGCGGCATGCCGAGCGTCGCGGCAGCGCCCTTCAGACTGTGCGCTTCGCGCTGCTGTGTGTCGGCGGAGTCGCCGGCGCGCACCGGGCTGCACTCGTACAGATCGGCGAAGCGCTGCAGCGCGCGCTTGTAGATCGACTCGCTGCCACCACAGCTGCGCAGGCCGGCGTCGACGTCGAGCACCCGGGCGCCTTCGTCGGGCGTGCTGCGAAGTTCGGCCAGCGGCGCGGGAAAGGTCGACAACGCCGCACCGTCTGCATGACCGCGGCCCCAGCGCTGCAGGGTGCGCAGCAGCACCATGGTGTCGATGGGCTTCGACAGGTGGTCGTCCATGCCTGCGGCCAGAGAGCGTTCGCGGTCGCCGGCCATCGCGTGGGCGGTCATCGCGATGATGGGCAGGAAGGCGTGGTGGCCGCCCAGCGCGCGGATGCAGCGGGTCGCCTCGAAGCCGTCCATGCTCGGCATCTGCACGTCCATCAGCACCGCGTCGAAGGTGCTGCGTTGCACGGCTTCCAGCGCTTCGGCGCCGGTGCCAACGGTACTGAGCTGCACGCCGGCGCGTTGCAGCAGCTCGATCGCCAGCTCTCGGTTGAGCGGGTTGTCCTCGGCCAACAGCACGCGCATGCCGCGCAGCGACGGTGCCGCTGGCAGCATTGCCGGCGCGCTCGTGTCGCCGCTGCCGTCGTCGTCGAGTGCGGCCGCCAGTCGGGCCGGTAGCAAGGGCTTGGTCAGGCAGGCGTGTGCCGCGAGCGACGTCAGCTGGGCGCGCAGCGTGTCGTGCTCGTGCGGCCGGCAGGTCAGGATCAGCCTCGGCGACGGCACATCGCGCGCCAGTTCGGCGGCCAGGGACAGGCCGGCGCGGTCCGGCAGGCCGGCGTCGATGACGACGGCGGCCGATTGCTGCAGCCCCAGGGGCCGGTGCATGTGCCAGTGTCCGCGCACTTCGTGCGCGGTGCGGGCTTCGACCACCTCGTGCCCGCGCGCGCGCAGCAGGCGCACGACGGCTGTGCGCGTGGTCTCGTCGTCGTCGACCACCATGACCCAGCGCCGGTGTGCCGCCGGCAGCAGCGGGGCAATGGCCGGCGGCGGCACGGCGGGCCGCCCCAGCGGCAGCTCGAACCAGAAGGTCGAGCCCTGGCCGAGCCGGGACTCGACGCCGATGGTGCCGCCCATCAGGTCCAGCAGCCGGCGGCAGATCACGAGCCCGAGTCCGGTGCCACCGAAGCGGCGCGTGGTCGATGCGTCGGCCTGCGTGAAGGCCGCAAACAGCCGTGCCTGCTGATCGCCGGTGAGGCCGATGCCGGTGTCGTCGATCGAGAAGCGCAGCCGCTGTGCGCCCATGCCGCCAGTGGGCTCGATGCGCACCAGCACATGGCCGGCCTCGGTGAACTTCACGGCGTTCGCGACAAGGTTGGTCAGCACCTGCGCGAGCCGGGTGGGGTCGCCGACGTAGCGCGTGGGCAGCGCAGGGTCGGCGTCGATCGCAAGTTCCAGCCCCTTCTCCGCCGCCTGCAGCGAGATCACGTCGGTCACGCGCTCGAGCACGTCATGGATCGAGAACTCGACCCGCTCCACTTCCAGTCGACCGGCCTCGATCTTCGAGAAGTCCAGGATGTCGTTCAGCACACCGAGCAGGCTGCGTGCGGCTGCGTTCGCCTTCGCGATGTACTGGTGTTCGCGTGCAGGCAGCGCTCCGCCGAGAGCCAGTTCGGTCATGCCGATCACCGCGTTCATCGGCGTGCGGATCTCGTGGCTCATGTTGGCAAGGAATTCGCTTTTCAACCGGTTGGCCTCCTCGGCGGTCTGACGTGCACGCTCGACCGCTTCGGTCGCCTCCTTCTCGGCCGTCACGTCGAAGGTCGCCCCGACCACCCGCAGCACGCGCCCCTGCTCGTCGCGCACGTTGCGCAGGATGGTGCGTACGTGGCGGACCTCGCCGTCGGGCCGCATGACGCGGTACTCGTTGACGTCGGATTGCTGACCGGTCCAGGTCCGCATCGCGGCGTCGAGCACCCGGTCGCGGTCGTCGGGATGCACCATGTCCTCCCATGCCGTGACGCTGGGGGCGACGCGCTGGGGGTCCAGCCCGTAGATGCGGTACAGCTCGTCGTTCCACTCGCTGCGTCCTTCGCGCAGGTCGAGCATCCAGATGCCCAGCCGGGACGCAGAGATCGCCAGCTGCAGCCGGCCGGCCAGCTCTTCGGCGCGATGCGCGGTCTGCCGCTGCGAGGTCATGTCGAGGTCGAGCCCGATCGTGCGCACCAGCCGGCCTTGCGCGTCGCGTTCATTGCGCGCCACGCAGCGGATGTGGCGCAGCCCGCGTTGCGGGTGGCGGATGGTGTACTCGACCTCGAAGGTCATGCAGTGCGGATCCTGCATGTGCGAGCGCAGCGCGTCGATGGTCTGTTGCGCGGTATCGGGCGTGAGCTGGTGCTGCCAGGCGCGCAGGCTTTCGTTCGGGTCGGCCCCGAACAGGTCGATGCCGCGCTCGTCCCACTGCAGGCGTCGGGCGGCGGCGTCGTATTCCCACACCGAGGCGTTCACGGCGGACAGCGCGATCGTCAGCCGTTCGTTGACGCGGCGCAGGGCATTCTGGGCGTCGATGTCGGCGGTGATGTCCCAACTGACGCCGAGCAGCCGTCGCGGCCGCTCCTGTTCGTCCATTTCGACGCGGCCGGCACTGCGCAGCCAGCGCACCGGGCCGCCGTTGCCGACGCGGTAACGGATCTCGAAGCGCCGGGTGCCGGTCTCCAGGCTGGCGAGGGTCTGCTTCAGCAGTGGGCGGTCGTCCGGGTGAACGAAGGGAGTCACCGCGTCGAGGTGATCGAGCGGCGCGTCACCGGCTCCGAGCAGTTCGCGCCCCACGGCGTCCATGCTGACCCGCCGGGTCGCGAAGTCGAAGGTCCAGACGCCCAGGCGGCCGGCGTCGGTGGCCAGACGCAGGGTTTCGGACAGCTCGCGCAGCTGCTCGCGGGTCTCGACCTCCTGCGTCACGTCGACGTTCATGCCGATCGCCCGCAGCAGCCGGCCCTCGGCATCGCGCTCGACGAAACGCAGGCACTCGTCGCGCGCTGAGGGTTCGCACAGCCCCGTGATCTCGTCGAGAGTTTGGATGCGTTGCGCCGGGTGGTAGCCGAGCAGCGAGGGCGCCTTGGTGTCGCGCACCAGGCGGTCGGTCGCCGCGTCGTATTCCCACACCACACCGTGCATGGCGCGCACCGCCAGGTCGTGCCGCTGCACGGCCTGCTGCAGCCGCTGGCGCGCCAGCTGGTCGTCGGTGACGTCCTGATCCTGCCCGACCACGCGCACGGCCTTGCCTTGCGCGTCCCGCTCGACCTTGCCGACGCTGCGCAGCCAGTGCACGCTGCCGTCAGGATGCAGGATGCGGAAATGCGTGTCGTGCAGCAGGCCGCGGCGCAGCACGTCGCCGAAATGCTCCGTGAGCCCCGGCAAGTCGTCAGGGTGCAGCCGCGGCACCAGCTCTTCGAGCGTCACCCAGCGGGCGGGGCCGGGCTCCCCGTACATCGCGCACAGGCGGGCGTCGGCATGGAAGCGCCGTTGCACGACGTCGTATTCCCAGACGCCGAAGTCGGCGGTCTCGGCGGCCAGTTCGAGCCGGCTGGTGAGATCGTGCAATTCCTGGTCGAGGTCGGCCTTCCTGCCGTTCGCAGGCGACCGCGATGCCAAGGGCCGGCGCAGCGCCAGGCCGAGCAGGCAGCCGGCAAGCGCCAGCCCCACGAAGGGGCCGCCCGCCAAGCCGACACCGAGGTGCGCCAGGACATAGGCCGCGCCGCTGGCCGCGGCCCATGCCGCCCAGCCGGCGGGCGCACCGAAGATCAGCGCCGTCGACAGGACTGCCGGCAGCCACAGCAAGGCCTGCAAGGTCGCGGCGGTCTGCGTCTGCGCCATCCATACACCGGTGGCAGCCAGCCACACCGCGACCCCGGCAGCGGGGAGCCAGGGCGCGTACCCGGAGCGCGCGCGGCGGCGCAGGCCGAGCAGCGCCGCGGCGGCCAGCACCGACGCGGCCACGCTCGCCGGCGGTTGCGTCGGCAAGGTCCACAGCCAGGGGATCGAGGCGAGTGCCGCCAGCGCCAGCACGGCGAACGCCGCGGCGCACAGATCGGCGAGCGGCGCGGCCGGCAGCAGCGGCGGTGCCTCGCGCAGCCATTCCCGGAAGCGCGCCCAAGTGAGCCGGAGCGCCGGACGGCGGAAGCGAGGGGACGAATGCATGGTTGTGCGCAAACGTAACACGTGGCGGGGGCAAAAGGGGACGGGGAAACACGGAAAGCCCCCAGGTTCGCCGGGGCGCCAGGCACGGCGTCACGGAACGGTCATCCGGAGGTCATGGACGCGTCACCCCGGTTCCTTAATCTTCGTGACACGTCTGAAAGGAGAGAAGTCATGAGGGACCTGCCGTTGCCGACGCTGCCCATTTCCGAGATCCGAGCGCCACGGAGGTCACTTCACGAACGCCCGGACCCCGCTGCCCGGGCTGCGCATGCTGCACGTCCGAAACTGGAAGTGGTTTGGGCTCGCCATGAGGACGAGGTTCTTGAAGCGCAGCGCCTGAGATACCAGATCTTCGCCGAGGAGATGGGCGCTCGCCTGTCGCCGCCCAAGGGGGCGCCCGCCGGCCACGATATCGATGTGTTCGATCCGTACTGCGAGCACCTGCTGGTGCGCGCCACCACCGACGGCGACGAGCGCGGGCCGGTGATCGGCACTTACCGCGTGCTGACGCCCGCGGCCGCCCGGCGCATCGGGGGCCTGTACAGCGAGACCGAATTCGACCTGACCCGGCTGCGCCACCTGCGCCCGCGCATGGTGGAGCTGGGACGTTCCTGCGTGCACCCCGACCACCGCTCCGGCGGCGCCATCCTGGCACTGTGGGGAGCGCTGGCCGAGTTCATGGTGCGCAACGGCCTGGACACGATGATCGGCTGCGCCAGCATCAGCATGCGCGACGGCGGCCACGTTGCTGCGAGCCTGTGGCAGCAGCTGCGCCAGACCCACCTCGCGCCGATCGAGCTGCAGGTGCGCCCGCGCCTGCCGCTGCCGGTCGAAGAGCTGGAGCACGATCTGCAGGTCGAGGCCCCTGCGCTGATCAAGGGCTACCTGCGCTGCGGCGCGAAGGTGCTCGGCGCCCCGGCCTGGGACCCCGACTTCAACACCGCCGACCTGCCGATGCTGATGCGCATCCAGGACCTGCCGGCCAAGTACCGGCGGCATTTCCTCGGGGCCTGACACCGCCCTCCCTCGCAGGGGAAGATGCACGAAAGCCGCCCACGGGGCGGCTTTTCGCCGGAGCGCACGCGGACGCAGGACTATTCGCCTTCGCCGAACTTGTCGTTGATCAGCGCAACCAGCGCATCGGTCGCGGCCTGCTCGTCGGGGCCGGTGACCTCGATCTCGATCTCGGACCCCATCCCGGCGGCCAGCATCATCACGCCCATGATGCTCTTGGCGTTGACGCGCCGGCCGTTGCGGCTCATGAAGACGTCACTCTGAAAGGAGGCGGCCAGCTTGGTGAGCTTGGCGGAGGCCCGCGCGTGCAGGCCGAGCTTATTGCTGATGCTGATGGGCGTTTTGATCATGTCCGGGTTTTTGAGCCTGATTCTGCGGCCGGGCGGTGGCCACCTGCATGACGCCCTGCGTGGCGCCGGTGACGGCTCGCGCGACCAGCGCGTCGAGCGGCTCGTTCTGGTAGCACAGGCTGCGCCACAGCATCGGCACGTTGGCACCGGCCACCACCTTCACCGACACGCCGTCGGCCAGGCGCTGGGCGATGTTGCAGGGCGTGGCACCGAAGACGTCGGTGAGGATCAGCGCGTCGGGATTGCGCACCTTGGCGAGCAGCGCGCGCGCCTGGGCCTCGACCTGTTCCACCGGCGTGTCGGGGGGCACGTCCAGCGCTTCCAACGTCGCCGCGCAGTCGGGGAAGGTGTGCGAGGCGCACGCCTTGAGCGCGCTGGCGAGCGGGGCGTGAGCGATGATCAGGATGCCGGACATGGAAGGCGGATTATCGGCCACTCGGCCCGGGCTCGACGCCACAACTGTGACCGGCCGGCCTCATAGCAGTCGCAAGCCCGTGAAGAAACTGTCGACCGCTTCCTGCGGCAAGCGCGTGCCGATCACGCTGGCCTGGTACACGCGCGTACCCTTCGTGAACAGGGCGACCTGCTGCACCAGCGGGCTGCCGTCCGGTCGGCGGCCCTGGACTTCCAGCCGCAAGGCCTGCGGGTTGGGCGTCATGCCGGGCACCTGCATTGCTCCCACGACCCTCTCGGTGCCGTCGAGATTCGCTGCCGCGGCCGCGCGCAGTTCGCCCAACGCGGGTGTCACCCGCGCAGGGTCTTGCAGCTCGGCGTGGGTCAGTGCAAAGGTCAGGCCGCCCCTGCTGCAGGCGTGCAACATCATGCGGGTCGGCTGGCCGGCCAGCGGCACCGTGCGGGCGTGCGTCAGCGGCTTGCAGGGGAACAGCGCTTCGATGCCGGCATCTTCCGGGCGCACCTGGCGCCAGTCGAGCGCGGGGCTGCAGGCGGCGAGTGCGACGCCCGTGAGCGCGGCGGCGCAACCCTTGGTCACGTGATTCATCGCGGCGATTATCCGCAGCACGCCGACAATCGTGCATCGAGCGCTGCCGCCCCGGACGGCGGCGGCGTCCGCAGAGCAGGCAGTTTTTCGAGGAGCAAGCAAGGATGGCCGATTTCGTTCTCGTACATGGCGCCTGGCATGGCGCCTGGTGTTGGCAACGGGTGCTGCCCGGGTTGTGGCAGGCAGGGCACCGGGCCCACGCGGTCGCACTGACCGGCGTCGGCGAGCGCAAGCACCTGGTGGGCGCCGGCGTGACGCTCGCCACCCACGTGCAGGACGTGGTCAACGTGATCGAGGCCGAGGAACTCCAAGACGCCATCCTCGTGGGCCACAGCTACAGCGGGATGGTGGTCACCGGCGTGGCCGACCGCGTGCACGATCGCATCGGTCATCTCGTCTACCTCGACGCGGTGATCCCCGACCCGGGCGAAAGCTGGTCGAGCCGCCATACACCGGAAACGCAGCAGCAGCGCCGCGAGGTGATCGCCCGGCAAGGCGTGCTGCCGGCCGCCGACCCGAGCGTGTTCGGTCTGCAGGGCGAAGATTACGACTGGGTCGCTCGACGCCAGACGCCGCAGCCCGGCGGTGTCTACGACAGCCCGCTGGCGTTCGACGCGCAGCGGGTGTTCTCGCTGCCGAAGACCTTCATCGACTGCACGGATCCCGCGCTGCCGACCATCGCCGCGTCTCGGCGACGGGTGCGCAGCGAGCCCGGCTGGCGGGTGGTCGAGATCGCGACCGGCCACGACCCGATGATCAGCGCACCGCAAGAGCTGCTGCGCGAACTGTTGCTGCTGGCGTGATGGCTGCCTTCGCGAGACGCGACGGCGGCGCCACTTGTTCAGGGGATGGACGCAGCTTCCTCGCGGTCGAAATACTGTGACATCTGTATCAGGCGTCTCTGCGCAACCTCCCATGGATCTGTCCGACCTCTCCTCGACCGAGGCTGGCGGCGTGCCGACGCCGCTCACCGGCCCCGCTGCGCGAGCCGATGACGACTGGCGCATCCTGGTCACCCAGATCGGTGAAGAAATCGCCGGCCCGCTGACGGCTGCGCTCGAGCGGGTGTATGCGCTCACATCCACGGGTGCCATCGACCGCCAGGGTTTGCGCTGCCTGCGCGAAGAACTGGAGCAGGCCAGGCGGGTCGGCATCGCCAGCCAGCAGATCGTCCGCTTTGCCACCGGGCGGGTGCGGCAGTCCCATGAACGACTGCACCTGACCCAGACGCTGCAGAGCGTGCTGGCACACCGCAACCGCGAAACGCTGGCCCATGGGCTTGAGGTGCGGCAGGTGCTGCGACCGGTCGAGGTGATCGTCGACCCGACGCTGCTGTTCACGTTGCTCAACACCCTGCTCGACTGGGCGTTGGCACATGCGCAGTCCAACATCGAGCTGCGCCTGGACATGAAACCGTGGCCGGCACATGCGCGCCTCAATTGCCGCTTCCGCCACACCCCGCCCGACCTCGACCTGCCGCACGGCACCGAGCAGGCGGCCCGTGGCCCGGTGCTGAACGACATGACCTGGCAGCTGTTGCGGCACACCGCCGCGGTGATGGGCCTGGAGGTCGAGCGTGCCGACGGCGACACGCTCGCGTCCCTGACGCTCGAATTCCCGCGCACTGTCAGCGACGAGTTGCCGGGCCTCGCGGCGCTTGAACACGACGACGCCTTCCCGTCGTCGGTCAACTCCAAGCCGCTGGCTGGCAGCCACGTCCTGGTGATCGCGTCCAGGCGCGACGTGCGCGTTCAGGTGCGCGAAGCGATCCGCCACATGGGCCTGGTGGTCGACTTCGTCAATTCGGTCGACGAAGCCGTCGCCTTCTGCGCCGAAGGGCTGCCACACGCCGTCATCGTCGAGTCGATCCTGCGCGGCGAGCGCTTCAACCAGCTGCGCGCCGACATCCTGCGCGACGCACCCGAGGTCGCGTTCATCGAGATCATCGAGGAAGGCTCGATGTTCGAAGTTTCCGGCTTCGGCAGTTCGGCCATGGGCCGTGTCGGGCGCGACGCCATTCTTGCGTCGCTGCCGTCTGCGCTGGTGTTCGAATTGTCGAAAGGCCTGTAGGACGGTCCGGGGCGCGTGGAACGCTACAAGGCGCCGAACACCTTGCGCAGGATGGCACTGCCGGTGCCCACCGGGTCGCGCCGGATCTTCTTCTCTTCCTCGCCGATCATGAAGAACAGGCCGTCGAGCGCTTTCGCGGTCACGTAGGGCTCGATGCGCGAGGTCTGGGCATCGACGATGCCGAAACGCCCGGCGCGGTCGACCACGTCGTTGTACTGCCGGGCCAACCCGACCTTGGCGGTGGCCCGGCCGACGACCGGCAGGAACTTCTCTGCCAACGGATCGCGCGTCCTGTGCGAGAAGAACTCGGTGACCGAGGTGTCGCCGCCGCGCAGGATCTGCTTGGCGTCGGCCACGCTCATCGACTGCACGGCGCTCACCAGCAGCGCCCTGGCTTCCGGCACCGCCGCCTCGGCGGCCCGGTTCATCGCGGTTTCCAGCCGGTCCAGGCGCCTGGACAGCCCGAAGGTGCGCAAGATGCCCGCGGCATCCTGCAGATAGCCGGGCAAGGGGATGCGAACTTTCGGGTTGCCGAGGAATCCATCCGTGCGTCCCAGCAGCTTGACGGCCGTCAGCGCGCCGCGTTCCAGCGCGGTGCGCAGGCCGGCGCCGGCGTCAGCGTCGGTCAGGTCCGCCAGCGACAGCGCCCAGGCCGGCGAGCCGCTCGCGTAACCCCACCCGATGCAGGCCACGGCCCTGCACGTAAACTTGCGTCGATCCACGGAGTGCTCCATGAAGAAAACCGCCTATCTTGCCGCTGCGGCGGTCGCCCTGGCAATCGGCGTTGCCGGCTATTTCGCGCTCGGCCAGCGCGAGACCGCACCGGACGTGAACTACGTGCTGCTCGATGGCAGCCGGCAAAGCTTCAACGACCTGAAGGGCAAGGTGGTGCTCGTCAACTTCTGGGCCACCAGCTGCACGACCTGCGTGAAGGAAATGCCGCACATGGTCGAGACCTACGAGAAATACCGCGAGCGCGGGCTCGACTTCGTCGCGGTCGCGATGAGCTACGACCCGCCGGCATATGTCTCGAACTTCGCCGAATCGCGCAAGCTGCCGTTCAAGGTGGCGATCGACAATACCGGCGAGGTGGCCCGGCAGTTCGGCGACGTCAAACTCACACCGACCACCTATCTGCTGAACAAGCGCGGTGAAGTCGTCAAGCGCTACATCGGCGAGCCCGATTTCGCGGCGCTTCACCGGTTGGTCGAGACGCTGCTGGCAGAGACGACCTGATCATCCCCGGGCTCTCATCCCGATGACCGCTGCGCCGATGATCAGCGCCGCGGCCCCGGCGATCCACAGCGTGAAGCCGCGTCCGGTCGCGAGCACCAGCAGCACTGTCGAGGCCAGCGGCGTCAGGTAGCTCAGCACGCCGATGCGGCGGGGGTCCCCCCGCTTCAACGCCATGTCCCACAGGAAGAAGGCTGCGCCGAGCGGCCCCAGCCCCATCACCACCACCAGCAGCCAGTCGCGGCTGCTCAGGGCAA
Source organism: Caldimonas mangrovi (assembly GCF_023721835.1). Taxonomy (GTDB): domain Bacteria; phylum Pseudomonadota; class Gammaproteobacteria; order Burkholderiales; family Burkholderiaceae_C; genus Caldimonas; species Caldimonas mangrovi. The sequence goes on from NZ_JAMKFE010000002.1 coordinate 125,311, forward strand.
TCGCTGGCTCCAGCAGCGCGTGGCAGACGAGCGACATCACACCGGAGACCAGTCCGAACAGACCGATCGCGGCGGTCGGGAAGGCCGCGACGCGCTTGGTCAGCAGTGAATAGCTGGCCCAGATGAAGGCCGAGCCGAGGGCCGGCAGGTAGCCCCACGCCCATGCGCCGGACAGCGGGCGCCCGCCGACGATCGCCAGCGCTGCGCCGGTGAAACCTGCCGCCGCGGCCAGCACATGGACGGCACGCAGCCGCATCCCGGCGAGAAACAGCGGCGCCATGACGACGATCAGCAGCGGCCACAGGTAGTTGACGAGGTTGGCCTCGACCGGCGGTGCGTACCGCAGCGCGATGAACAGCAGGAAGTGGAAGCCGAACAGGCCATAGATGCCCAGCAAGAGCGTCGACGGCGGGACGCGCCACTCGCGCCAGCGAGGCCAGGCCGGCAGGCTGCCGATCAGCAGCGCGAGGCCGGTCAACAGGAACGGCGGCAGGTGCGCGAGTGCAACGCCGAGCGTGGCGAGCAGCGCCCATAGCGCGATCGCGCCGAGGGCGCACAGCGTGGAAACAGAGACGAGACGAGGCGACATGGGCCGCGAGCTTACGCGCTTGCGAGGCGGCACGCCGTCGTGCAACGACGGCGCTTCGTCGCGAGACGACGATGCCGCTCAGCTCCGGCGCAGGGCGGCGGTCAGCGCCGATGGCGAGCGGTAGCCGCAGCGTTCGGCGATGCGCTGCACGGGCCAGCCTTCGGCGCGCAGCCGGCGCGCCAGCTGCAGGCGCCGCTCGCGGACATAGGCGATCGGCGCGATGCCGGTTTCGTCGACGCAGCGCGCGGCGAACTGCGACGGGCTCAGGCAGGCCAGGGCGGCCAGTTGCGCCACCGCGATCGGCTCGGCGATGTGCACGTCGATCCACGCGTCGATGGCCGGCCAGTCGATGCGGCGCGCGAGGGAGCGGGTGCAGGGTTGCGCCGGCAGCGTGGACAGCAGCATCGCGACCGCCGGTGCCTGCAGCGCGTCGTCCAGCGTGTGCCTCGACGACAGGAAGCGCAGCAGATGCAAGGCAGCCGTGTCGGTATCGACCACCCGGCCGGCCAGCGCGGCGAGCACGGGGCTGGCGTCGAAGCTGTCGAGCACGAAACAGGCGCTGCCCGCGCTCGACCAGAAGTCGTGCCGGTCGCCGGGCGCGATGACGGCTGCGCGGCCGCTGGTCATGCGCAGGCCGCGTCCTTGGATCTCGAGCTCGAGCGCGCCCTGCCAGCCCCACAGCACCTGGAAGTGCTCGTGCGCATGGCTGCCCTTGGAATCGCCGTAGCGGCGCAGGCTGAGAGCGGGGGTGTTCACGGTGGCGGCCAGGTGCGAGGATGCCGCCACTGTATCGCGAAGCACCTGCCTCAGCGGCCCACGGCACCCGCTTGCGGCGAGCAGGCGAGCGACACGTGCGGCAGCACGAGCGGCAGGTAGAAGTGCCTGCGAAACCTGAGTCTCCGCCCCGTTTGAAGCAACGTTTTCAGTGCCTCTTTTGGGCAAAATCAAAGGCGCCACTCGGGCGCCTGGCCGCAAAGGGCTGCCGGAGTTACCGCCCCTGCAACACCCCGTGCGCCTGCTGGTCCGCGTGATAGCTCGAGCGCACCATGGCGCCGACCGCCGCATGCGTGAAGCCCATCTCGTAGGCCTTTTCCTCGAACATCTTGAAGGTGTCCGGGTGCACGTAGCGCCGCACCGGCAGGTGGTGGCCGCTGGGGGCGAGGTACTGGCCGAGGGTCAGCATGTCGATGTCGTGCGCGCGCATGTCGCGCATCACGTCGAGGATCTCGTCGTCGGTCTCGCCGAGGCCCACCATCAGGCCGCTCTTGGTCGGCACCTCGGGCGCGAACGCCTTGAAGCGCTTGAGCAGGTTCAGCGAGAACTGGTAGTCCGAGCCCGGGCGGGCTTCCTTGTACAGCCGCGGCACCGTCTCCAGGTTGTGATTCATCACGTCCGGCGGTGCGGCTTTCAGGATGTCGAGCGCGCGGTCAATGCGGCCACGGAAGTCGGGCGTCAGGATCTCGATGCGGGTGGCCGGGGACAGCTCGCGCGTGGTGCGGATGCACTCGACGAAGTGGCCGGCGCCGCCATCGCGCAGGTCGTCGCGGTCGACGCTGGTGATCACGACATAGCTGAGCTTCAGCGCGGCGATGGTCTTGGCGAGGTTGAGCGGCTCGTCGGCGTCCAGCGGGTCGGGCCGGCCGTGGCCGACGTCACAGAACGGGCAACGGCGGGTGCACTTGTCGCCCATGATCATGAAGGTCGCCGTGCCCTTGCCGAAACATTCGCCGATATTGGGGCACGAGGCTTCCTCGCAGACCGTGTGCAGCTTGTGCTCGCGCAGGATCTGCTTGATCTCGTAGAAGCGCGTGGTCGGCGAGCCGGCCTTGACGCGGATCCAGTCCGGCTTCTTCAGCTGCTCGGCGGGGACGACCTTGATCGGGATGCGCGCCGTCTTGGCCTGGGCCTTCTGCTTGGCGGTCGCATCGTAATCGGCCGCATCTTGGGCTTGGTGGACGACGTTGGGGGTGGACATCTCGGGCGCTCTCCAGGCTCGCCCCGGCGGAGTGCCTGGGCGTCAGGGGCTCAAGTGTGTCGCCAAACGCTCACCCAGGCGAGTCGCGGCGGTGCCCCAGTCAGTAGAAACCCGAAGTGTATCCAAGTCGACGGTCTTCAACCCTGCGTAGCCACAAGGGTTGATGCCGTCGAAGGGGCTCAGGTCCATCTTCACGTTCAGCGCCACGCCGTGATAGGCCCGGTGGTTGGCGATCTTGATACCCAGCGCCGCGATCTTGCCGAGGCCGGCGAACGGGTCGGTGCGCGGGCCGGTCAGCCGGGCGTGGCCGGACGGATCGGCCAGATGCACGTAAATGCCCGGTGCGCCGGCCACCCGGTGCCCGGTGACGCCGTAGCCCTCCAGCGTCTGGATCACCGCATGCTCGACGCGGTAGACGTATTCCTTCACATAGATGCCGAGCCGGCGCAGGTCGACCAGCGGGTAGGCGACGACCTGCCCTGGCCCGTGATAGGTGACCTGGCCGCCGCGGTTGGTCTGTACGACGGGGATGTCGCCGGGGTTCAGCAGGTGCTCGGCCTTGGCCGCCAGCCCGAGCGTGTAGACCGGCGGGTGCTCGCACAGCCACAACTCGTCGGGCGTGTCGTCGGCGCGCCCCTCGGTGAAGGCACGCATCGCTTCGAAGGTGGGCGCGTACTCGACGCGGCCCAGAACGCGGATCTGCATCGGTGCTCGGTCTGGCAAACGCCGGCAGTCTACCCGGGCGCAGCGATGCCCCTGCCGGCGGCTGAACTCGCCGCCCAACTCACAATCGAAGCCAGATCGACTTGCGGGAGCAGTACATGGCGGCTTGTTCCTTCCTCCGGCGCAGCAGCGCCCTCATGCTGGCCGTTCTGCTGGGCACCGGCGCTGCCCAGGCCCAGCAGACCGCATCGCCCGGCGTGCTGATCACGCCCGAGGCGCTGCAGCAATACCTGGCCGAGCGCCAGGAGATCGCCTCCGCGCTGGCGGTCTACGAGGCCGGGCGGCTGCTGGAAGCAGAGAAGCGCTTTCGCTCGTTGGCGCGCAACGGCAGCGCGGTCGGACGCTACAACCTGGCGATGATGCACGTGCTCGACGAAGCCGCGAAGCCCGACAAGCGGGCCGCCGTGCGGCTGCTGGAGCAGTCGGCCCGGCAGGGCTTCGTGCGGTCCGAATACGCGCTGGGGCAGGTGTACGAACTGGGCGTCGTCGACCGTCCCGACCAGCACCGCGCGGTCCAGTGGTACGAGCGCGCCGCACGCCACGGCCACCCGGACGCGCAGATGGCACTGGCGACCGCCTACTACCTGGGGCGCGGAACGCCGCAAGACCTGCCGCAGGCTGCGCACTGGTACCGGCTGGCCGCGCAGGGCGGCGACATCGGTGCGCAGTATTTGATCGGGTCGATGTACGAATCGGGCTACGGCGTCGAACAGGACCTGCGCATCGCGCGCTACTGGTACGACATCGCCGCGCAGAACGGCGACGAGGCCGCCCCGCACAAGGTCAAGGAACTCGACGAGCGGCTGAAGGCCGCGCCGGCCGAGTGAGGCTCTGGCGCCTTACAGCACCACCTTGACCATCGGGTGCGACGACAGTGCCCGGTACAGATCGTCCAGCTGCTCGCGGCTGGTCGCCGTCACGGTGATCGTGAGCCCCAGGTAGTTCGCGCCCTTGCTCGGGCGCATTTCGACGCTCGCCGGGTCGAAGCCGGGGTCGAAGCGCATCGCCACCTCGACGACCGCCTGCGCGAAGCCGTCGACGTTGGCGCCCATCACCTTGATCGGGAAGGCGCTCGGGTACTCGATCAGGGACTGCTCGGGGGGGATGTCCGGGGTCATAGCGACTGCTCCGCCTTGGCCCGCTGGTAGGCCTCGTACAAGCGGGCATAGATGGGGCCGGGTTTGCCTTTGCCTGCCCCGTGGCCGACCGGCTCGCCGTCCAGCCGCGTCACCGGCAGCACTTCCTTGGTGGCCGACGACAGGAAGATCTCGTCGGCAGCGTTGACTTCGGGCTCCGAGATCGGCCGCAGGTTGAAGCCGATGCCGAGCTCCTCGCACAGTTCGGCGATCAGTTCGTAGCGTATGCCTTCAAGCACGTGCTCGCTCTTCGGCGGGCCGAGTACCGCGCCTTCGTGCACGATCCAGACGTTGCAGGCCGACGCCTCGGTCAGGAAGCCGTCGCGAAACATGACGGTCTCGGCGGCACCCTGGTCGGCCGAGATCTGGCGCGCCAGCACGTTGCCCAGCAGCGAGATCGACTTGATGTCGCCGCGCTCCCAGCGGAAGTCGCGCGCGGTGACGCAGGCCACGCCCTGGTGGCGCTGCTCGGGGCTGGCGGGCTTCAGCGTGCCGGTCGTCATGAAGACGGTGGGCGTCAGGCCCGCCGGCATCACGTGGTCGCGCAGCGCGACGCCGCGCGTGACCTGCAGGTACAGCAGCTGGTCGGGTGCGTCGTAACGCTCGGCGTAGTCGTCGACCACACGGCGCATCCGCTCCAGCCATTCGGTCTCGGTGTGCGGGTTGGGGATGCGCAGCTTCGACAGCGAGCGTTCCAGCCTGGCCATGTGCTCGTGGAAACGGAAAAACCGTTTCCCGTACACGGGCGCGACCTCGTAGACGCCGTCGCCGAAGATGAACCCGCGGTCCAGCACCGACACCTTGGCATCGCACAGACGCAGGTACTCGCCGTTCAGGTAGCACAGGCTGTCGGGCAGGGCTTGCATGGTCGCTTCCTCCAGCGGGGCGGGTCAGGGAGACGAGGTTACTTGATCCAGAGCCGGATGGCATCCCAGGCCCGGCCGAAGATGCCGCTTTCCGGCACCGGCTCGAGCACCACCAGCGGCACCTCGGCCAGCAGGTTGCTGCCGAACGTGACCTTCAGCTTGCCGACCGACTGGCCTTTGGCCAGCGGCGCGACCAGCGGGTCGACGCGCTCAATCTGGGTCTTGATCTTGTCGGCGTCGCCCTTCGGCACGGTGACGAACACCGGGCTCGGGCTGCCGAGCCTGGCTTCGGAGGCCGTGCCCTTCCAGACCTGCGGCGACACGATGGCCTGACCGGCATCGAACAGTTTCAGCGCGTCGAACGCCTGGTAGCCCCAGTTCAGCAGCTTCTGGCTCTCGCTGGCACGCGCTTCCATCGAGGTGGTGTTCAGCACCACGCTGAGCAGGCGGCGCTTGCCGTTCGGGTAGTCGCGCTGCGCGGCGGCGACCAGGCAGTAGCCGGCGGCCTCGGTGTAGCCGGTCTTCATGCCGTCGACCGACGGGTCACGGCGCAGCAGCAAATTGCGGTTGGGCTGGGTGATGTTGTTGAAGCGGAACTCCCGCATCGAATAGAGCGGGTAGAAGTCGGGGAACTCGACGATGATGCGCGACGCGATCGTCGCCAGGTCACGCGCCGTGCTGACGTGCCCCGGCTCGGTGATGCCGGTCACGTTCTTGAACGCGGTGCCCTTCAGGCCCATGCGCTGCGCTTCGCGGTTCATCAGCTGCACGAAACCCTCGACGGAGCCGGCGACGCCTTCGGCCAGCGCCACCGAGGCGTCGTTGCCGGACTGCACGATCATGCCCTTGAGCAGGTCGTCGACCGACACCTGCATGCGCGGCTCGATGAACATCACCGACGCGCCGCCCTTGCGCTCGTCCCAGGCGCGCACCGACACCGGCAGCAGCTGGTCGCGCGCGACCTTCTTGTCGCGGATCGCACCGAACACCACGTAGGCGGTCATCAGCTTGGTGAGCGAGGCCGGGTCCGCCGGCGCGTCCGGGTCGCGTGCCGCGAGCACCTGCTGGCTCGTCATGTCGAGCAGGAAGTACGATCGCGCGGCGACCTCGGGCGGCTGCAGCTGAGCCTGCGCGTGGGCCGCGGCACCGAGCCCGACCGCAACGGCCAGGCAAAGGGAGAAGAGTCTTTTCATTCGTTTCATCAAAAAAGGGAAGCGGAGGGACGTGCGGCTCACGCCAGGGCACGCACCACGAGGTTCTTCAGCAGCGGCAACTGCCCGTGGAAGAAGTGCCCGACGCCGGGCACGACCAGCACCGGCAGGCCTTGCGGGCGCGCCCAGTCGAAAGTTGCCGCCAGCGGCACCACGTCGTCCTGCTCGCCGTGGATCACCAGCGTGTGCGGCGGCACGGCGGCCACTTCGAAGTTGCGTGTCGCGGGACCGACGAGCACCAGCCGTTCCAGCTGCTCGTGCCCGACGCGCTGCGCCGCATGCGAAGCGACATAGGCCCCGAAAGAGAACCCTGCGAGCGCCAGAGGTTCCCCTTCGTTCCGGTGGTGCGCCATCACCGCCAGCATGTCGTCGATTTCGCCGCGGCCTTCGTCCCAGGCCCCGCCCGATGCGCCGATGCCACGGAAGTTGAAGCGCACCGTGCGCCAGCCTTGCTGCACGAACGCCCGTGCCAGGGTCTGCACCACCTTGTTGTCCATCGTGCCGCCGTGCAGCGGATGGGGGTGGGCGATCACGGCGACGCCGCGCGCAGCGCCGGCCGGGGCGTCCAGCGCGCATTCGAGGGGGCCGGCAGGGCCGGTGAAGCTCTCGCGCTCCGTCTGCGAATTCATCGCGTCAGCGGCCCAGGTGCGGTGGGGTCAGCAGCCGCTCGACCACCTTGCCGTTCTTGAGATGCGAGTCGACGATCTCGTCGATGTCGTGCCGGTCGACATAGGTGTACCAGACCGCTTCCGGGTAGACGACGGCCACCGGGCCGGCCGCGCAACGGTCCAGGCAGCCGGCCTTGTTGACGCGCACCTTGCCCGGGCCGGCCAGGCCTTCGGCCTTGACGCGGGACTTGCAATGATCGAAGGCCTGCTGTGCGTCGTGATCGGCGCAGCAGGACTCGCCGTTGTCGCGTTTGTTGAGGCAGAAGAAGATGTGGCGCTCGTAATAGCTCATTCGTGAATTCTAGGCCTCGACCCAGCAGGGCTCGGACATCATGGCCTCTCGCCGCGTGCGACCACCCGGCCGAGCAGGTAGGCCAGCGCCGCATACGGCCACAGCCAGCCGACCCATTGCGCGATACCGTGGAAGCGGATGAAGCGCCCCTGTTCCCAGCCTTGCAGGCTGGAAGCGAAATACGGGTCGGCCGGAGCCTCGTTGACCAGCGCCATCATCGCCGTCAACACCACCAGCCCGACCGCCGCGGCCGCACGCGCGGGCAGCGCTGCCAGCAGCAGTGCCGCCGCGATGCCGACCGCCCAGCCCAGCGGGGTCGCGAGCGTGACCCAGGCCAGTGCATGCTGCGGCCCGAAGCTCAAGGCGGCCGACAGCGTTGTCGCACCGAAGCCGAGCAGTGCCGCGCCGGCGACCAGCACCAGCCGGCGCCAGCTGCGCGGCGAGATCGCATCGGCGAGCAGGCAGGGCGCCAGCAGCCCGAGCGAGATCGCCACCAGTTCGATGCCCGGTGGCAACGGCGGCGCGATCACCGGGTCGGGCGGGCCGATCCAGCCGTCCCACGGCGTGCCGGCGAGCGCCTGTCGCATCGCTTCCTTCAGCCGCTCGCCGACATGGCCGACGCCGAGCGGCACCGGTGCGGGGAACAGCAGCGCCATCGGCCACGACACCAGCAGCGCCAGCCCGCCGGCGCTCTGCGGCACGAACCAGCGGTCGCGCAGGTTCTGCCAGCGGCCCGCCCAGCCCAGCGTCGCCATCAGCGCGGCCAGCAGCGCGCCGGCCAGCGTGCCTGCCACGTTGAGCCCCCAGTCCACGTTCGACGGCACCCGTGCCGGCAGGTAGTTCTGCAGCAGCTCCATCGCGCCCGACACCAGTGCGCCGCCCAGCAGCGCGAGCGCCACCGCCAGCAGCGGCGCACGGCCGGCGCGCAGCAGGGCGCCGCACGCCAGCGCGCCCAGCGGCAGATAGCCCAGCAGGTTGGAAACCAGGTCGAAGTGCGTCCACCAGCGCGGCCAGGGTTCGCTCACGAAGGCCCACGGGCTCAGCCCCGGGTCGCGCCAGCCGGTGAACGGATAGAGGCTGGCATAGACGATCAACGCCGCATACAGCCATGCCAGCGGGACCAGCGAGCTGCGGTGCCGTAGCGTCGCCATCCGGCCTCAGAACGGCTTGACGACCGCCAGCACGACGGCCAGCAGCAAGCCGATCACCGGCGCCTCGTTGAACCAGCGGTACCAGACGTGGCTGCGCCGGTTGTGCAACTGCTCGAACTCCCGCAGCAGCCGGCCGCAGTAGACGTGGTAGCCCACCAGCAACACCACGACCGCCAGCTTCGCATGCATCCACCCGTTGCCCGCGCCCCGCCCGATGCCGTAGCCCAGCCACAGCCAAAGCCCGAAACCGAGGGCGATCGCCATCAGCGGCGTCATGAACCGGTACAGCTTGTGCGCCATCAGCAACAGCCGCTCACGCTCAGCATGGCTGTCCGCCGGCACCATCGCCAGATTGACGAAGATCCGCGGCAGGTAGAACAAGCCGGCGAACCAGCTGGCGACGAACACGATGTGCAGCGCTTTGACCCAGAGCATCGCGCGATGATAGCGAGCCCCTACCATCCCATCGCCGCTGGTCGGCCAGTCGCGCCCTTTCAGTGTCCGAGAGGCCGTAGCGGCTGCAGGGGGGCGAGAAAGCACAGCCGCACACCCGTACTGCCAGACCATGCTTGTTGTGTTGCGCGAGCACGCGAGGCGCCCTTGGGTGGCTGAGAGGCCGTAGCGAGCGGTTCCGGATGGGGCCGAGGAGCACAGCCGTACTCCCGTACGGCGAGCACCGCAGGCCCCAGTCGGAGCCGCGCAGTAGGCCTATCAGCCGCCCAAAAAAGAAAGAGCCCCAGTCGCGGGGACTGGGGCTGCAAAGCCTTAACGCTGTCATCACGGTAAGGCACCTGCTCAGGGAGGAAAAGCAGGGAATGAACGCCTTGCGACGTATCATTCACATGTAACTTTACCAGAACACAGCTTTCATTTCACTGACTCGGAGCCGTTTGTAGGGCATGGAAAACACCAGCTTTTCATGCTTGCCCGGCTTGTTACAGGATTCCACTCTTGCGCACTCTGCCCGCTTTTCCCGCCGCCCGGCCCCGTCGACTGCGGCGTGACGACTTCACCCGCCGCCTCGTGCGTGAGGCCTCGCTGTCGGCCGATGACTTCATCTACCCGGTGTTCGTGCTCGATGGCAACAACCAGGCGCAGGACGTCGCTTCGATGCCCGGCGTGCAGCGCCTGAGCATCGACCGGCTGTTCCCCGTGGCCGAGGAATGCTTGGCGCTCGGCATCCCGGTAATGGCGCTGTTTCCGGTGCTCGACGCATCGCTGAAGACCGAGGACGGCCGCGAGGCCTTCAACCCCGACGGCCTCGTGCCGCGTGCGGTGCAAGCTTTGAAGCAGCGCTTTCCCGAGCTGGGCCTGCTGACCGACGTCGCGCTGGACCCCTACACCACGCATGGCCAGGACGGCCTGATCGACAACACCGGCTACATCCTCAACGACGAGACCGTCGGCGTGTTGACGCGCCAGGCGCTGGTGCAGGCCGAGGCGGGGGTCGACATCGTGGCGCCCAGCGACATGATGGACGGCCGCGTCGGCGCCATTCGTTCGACGCTGGAGGCCGCGGGTGCCATCCACACCCGCATCATGGCGTACAGCGCCAAATACGCGAGCGCGTTCTACGGCCCGTTCCGTGACGCGGTGGGTTCCAAGGCCAACCTCGGCAAGAGCAACAAGAAGGTCTACCAGATGGACCCCGGCAACACCGACGAGGCGCTGCGCGAAGTGGCGATGGACATCGCCGAAGGCGCCGACATGGTGATGGTCAAGCCCGGCATGCCGTACCTCGACATCGTGCGGCGCGTGAAAGACGAATTCCGCGTGCCGACCTTCGCCTACCAGGTGAGCGGCGAGTACGCGATGCTGAAGGCGGCCGCGGCCAACGGCTGGCTCGACCACGACGCCGTGATGATGGAGTCGCTGCTGGCGTTCAAGCGCGCCGGCGCCGACGGGGTGCTGACGTACTTCGCGCTCGACGCGGCGCGTATCCTGCGCCGCTGATGCGGATCTTCCACGTCGCCGAGAGGTTCGTCAAACTGGGCGAACTGCCCTCGCACCTGCCGTCCCACGGCTACCTGTGGATCGGCACGTCGAGGCGGCAGTTCGAGGTCAACCTCGGCGTGATCCAGGGCCTGCTGCAGCAATGGACCGGCGGGCAGATCGTCGACCTGCACGTCTCCGACCTGCTGAACAACCAGCTGCCGTCGCACTTCGACTACACCTCGTGGTACGACATGATGGTGTTTCGCCGTCTTGCGGCCGGTGCCGGCACCAGCGAGCTGTTCCTCGACGATGAACGCGGCACGGTGTCGAGCGCCAAGCGGGCGCTGGAGGCGATCGACACCAGTCCGGTCGGCTTCGTGATCTTCGACCGGGTGCTGGTCACGGTGCACCCCACCGACTGTCAGGTGCGCGAGTTCTTCGCGACGCGGCTGGCGCAGATGACGCCCGGCAGCGATGTGCGCGGTGCGTCGACCCGCCTGCCGACCAGCCCCGCCGACCAGATGCTGCGCATGGTCAACCACATGGTGGACGGCTACCTCGAGCTGCGCCGGCTGCTGACACGCCAGCTTGGCTACCTGCAGCACGAGCTGCTGAGCCCACGCGGGCACTTTCGCAGCTGGCAGGTGCTGCTCGACTCGCGCAACACGCTGCACCTGCTCGAAGACATCTGCGAGGACCAGCGCAGCGCCGTGCAGGAATGGATGGACGCGCTGGAAGAATGGCCCGCCGGCGACCCGCTGGCCTCGCGCGAGCGCGAGCTGCTGCGCGTGCGTTCGCGCGACGTCCTCGAGCACATCGAGCGCGTCCTGACCCATGTGCGCCGGCTCGAATCTTCGGCCGAGACGGCCGTGCAGATGCACTTCTCGGCGCAGAGCAATCGCACCAACGACATCATGCGCACGCTGACGGTGCTGACGGCCATCTTCCTGCCGCTGAACCTGATCACCGGTTTTTTCGGCATGAACTTCGACACGCTGCCGCTGATCCACAGCACCACCGGGGTCTGGACGGCGGTGGGGGTGATGGTCGCGATCGGCATCGGCCTGGGCCTGTTCTTCTGGCGCAAGCGCTATCTCGGCGACCGACATTGAAGCGCGGGCCGGTGCGGGGTTCAAGCGCCGGCCGGCGACCAGCCGTCCGGGACCACGAAGCAGCGTTGCAACTCGTGCCAGCCATCGGCGCGCGGCACCATGAGCGCGATAAGCTGCGCGCTCGGCCAGCGCCGGGCCCCGGCCGGGGGGGCCGCCTGCCACGCTTCAGAGATCTCCCGTCCGACGGCGTCCCGTGAGGTGAGCGCCGTCTCGTCGGTGGTGAAGGCCGGTGCCATCCAGCGCGATCGGGGCATGGCCAGATAGCGGCCGTCAGGCAGTTCTGCCAGACGGCCATGATCGACCCACAGCCCGTGCAGGTGTCCGGGGGCCAAGGCCTCGCAGACCGGGGCGGGGCGGTCGTGCCGGTAGAACATCCAGCCGCGCGTGTAGGCGGCCGGCCGCCAGGGGCGCTGGTTCCACGGCGCCGGCGGTTCGTGCGCGAGCTGCCGCTCGAACAGCTTGCCCAGCTTGCCGGGCAGCGTCTCGGCGCGGTCGGGGCCGACGAAATCCTCCGCCTGCGCGGACTCGCCGCGCGCGACACAGAGGAAAAACTTGACCGCCAGCTCCCAGTGCCAGCCCTGACCCTCGCGGTCTTCGAGCAGAAAGTCGATCTCGCCGCGCGTGGTGTGGTCCAACCCCGGCAGTTGCCCGGGCGGGTGGCGCAGCGGCAGGTTGGCGGCCAGCAGGCGGTGTGTCGGCCCGCAACGCAGGAAAAATTCCAGCAGACGCTCGGCATACCGGCCCAGTCGTAGCGGTGGCGCCGCGTGGGCGAGAAGAAAGTCGTGCAAGGGGCGGGCATCGCGCTCCAATGCATCGAGCCAGGCTTCGATCTCGCGTGCATCGCGCGCGGCGTAGCGCTGTATCGGGGCGGTGTAGCGGCCATCGGCCAGCAGCGGTGGCGACAGCAGCAGCCAGCGCAGGTCTTGCAGCGCCGCTGCCGCGGCGGCGGCGCTCAGCGGCCTTCCAGCGTCTGCAGCGCCAGGCACAGGTCTTCCCAGCCCTTGGCCTTGTCGGGCAGGTTGCGCAGCAGGTAGGCGGGGTGATACGTCACGACGACCGGCACGCCGTGGTACTGATGCAGCCGCCCGCGCAACTTGCCGATGGCGTCGTTGGTCTGCAGCAGCGACTGCACCGCGAAGCGGCCCATCGCCAGGATGATGCGCGGCCGCACCAGCTCGACCTGCCGCTTCAGAAAGGGCTCGCACTGAGCGACTTCCTCGGGCTCGGGATTGCGGTTGTGCGGCGGGCGGCACTTCAGCACGTTCGCAATGAAGACCTGGCGTTCGGGCGGGGCGTCGCCCCGCGTGAGGCCGACGGCACGCAGCATGTTGTCGAGCAGCTTGCCGGCCTGGCCGACGAAGGGCTCGCCCTTCAGGTCTTCCTGCTCGCCCGGCGCCTCGCCGACGATCATCCAGTCGGCGCGTTCGTTGCCGACGCCGAACACGGTGTTGCGCCGGCCGCTGCACAGCTTGCAGGCGGTGCAATGGGCGACCGCCTCGCGCAGCGCGGGCCAGTCCATCTGGTCGACTCCGCCGGGGCGACGCGCCAGCGCCGCCACCGGCACCGCGACGGGGGCCGCCAGCGGGGCAGTCGGCGCCTCGGCAGCCGGCTCTTGCGCAGGCGCCTCGCCAGGCGCGGCGTCGCGCGGCGCCCAGGCGGTCAGCCCCATCTCCTGCAGCATCGCAAGGCGGCGCGGGTCCCAGTTCATAAGCCCAAGCTCATCACGATGGCGTCCTCTCGCAGGCCCTGCGCGGCCGGGTAGTAGCTCTTGCGCAGCCCCACGTTGCGAAAGCCGTAGCGCTCGTAGATGCGCCGCGCGCGAGCATTGCTCACACGCACCTCCAGCCACAGCTGTTCGGCATGCCGCTCACGTGCCAGCGCCTGCACTGCGTCAAGCATGAACAGCGCGTGTCCGCAGCCCTGGTGGGCCGGCGCCACGGTGATGTTCAGCAGATGCATCTCGTCGACCCCGGACATCGCGACGAAGTAACCGAGCAACTTCGCACCCGGTGCGCGCAGTACCTGCGCGGGATAGCCGGCATGCAGCGAGTCGATGAAATTGCCGCGCGTCCACGGGAACTCGTACGCCGCCTGCTCCACCGGCAGCACCTCGGCAAGCGCGGCCACCGTCATCGGCACCAGTGCGCGAGCATCGGGTTGCGGCCGGCGCACGGCGGCGTTCATGCGGCTTCCTTCGCCAGCTTCAACGCGTCGCGCTCGGCCGTGGTGAGCGCGATCTTCTCGCGGATGTACAGCGGCAGCGCCAGCGCAGGGTCGAGGGCTTCGCCGCGGCGCCAGGCCGCGCGGCCCAGTTCGATCAGCGCGCCGGCGTGCGGGCCGGCGTGCGGCAGGGTGTTCATCGTGCCGACCTGCAGGCCATGCACCAGCAGGGCATTGCCGGCGACGCAGTCGCCGCCTTCGCACGCGAGCCGCTGTGACAACGCCTCGGCGCTGTACAGCGCGGGCGGGTGCACGGTGTGCCAGTCGAGGCCATCGAAGCGGTAGCGGGCCGCGTAGATCTCGTCCATGCGCGCATCGAGCGCCGCCCAGACCTCGTGCCCGGCGTCGGCGGCGCGCGCGGCCTCGGCGACCACCAGCAGCGTGTCGACCGGCAGCACCGGCCGGCCGGCGCCGAACGCCAGGCCCTGTGTCACCGAGCAGGCAGTGCGCAGGCCGGTGAACGCACCGGGCCCGCGGCCGAACGCGATGGCATCGAGATCCTGGACGCGCAAGCCACCCGCGGCCTCCAGCAGGTTCAGTACCACCGGCAGCAGGCGTGCCGAGGCCTGTGCGCCGCCCGCGCTTTCTTCGCTCAGCACGCGGTCGCCGACCGCGACACCGACGCTCATCGTCTCGGTGGCGGTTTCGATCGCGAGCAGGGTGGCGGGAGAGGTCACGAGCGCGTCAAGAGGTTCACAGGCAGTCAGTTTAGCTGCCGCCATTCCAACTGCGGCGCTTGGGGATGTGCATTCCGTACCCTCGCCGTTGCTCGGCGCCCCGGATAATCGCGGTCATGCGTTCTCGTTCGATGGCGGCCTGGGTGGGGTGGGCGTTGTGGATGGCGGCCCTCCTGGGCGGCCCGGCAATGGCCGCACCGGCGCCGCTGTCGCTGCCCGCTGAGGTGCAGGCCGCGTTGGCGCGAGCAGGCTTGCCGAACGACGCGCTGTCGGCGCAGGTGATCGAGGTCGACGGCTCGATACCGCGCCTGGCGTACCGGGTCGATGCGAGCATCAACCCGGCGTCGATCATGAAGCTCATCACGACCTATGCCGCGCTCGAGCTGCTGGGCCCCACCTACACCTGGAACACGCCGGTATTTGCCGACGGCGCGGTTCGCGAGGGCGTGCTGGAGGGCAACCTCCACATCAAGGGTTCGGGTGATCCCCAGCTGGTGCTCGAGCGGCTGTGGTTGTTGCTGCGGCGGGTGCAGCAGATGGGCATCGTCGAAGTGCGTGGCGACATCGTGCTCGACCGCACTGCCTTCATCGTGCCCGCGGTCGACCCCGGCGCCTTCGACGGCGAACCGCTGCGGCCGTACAACGTGCAGCCGGAGGCGCTGCTGATCAACTACAAGACAGTGGCTCTGGGCTTCGTTCCCGATGCAGCCCGCGGCACTGCGCAGGTGCTCGTCGATCCGCCGCTGGCGGGCGTGGTCGTGGACCCTTCGGTGCCGCTGGATCTGATGGCTCCATGTGCCGACTGGCGTGCCGCGCTGAAGGCCGAGCTGACCGACCCCGGCCGCATCGCCTTCCATGGCGCCTACAGCCCCGCCTGCGGCGAGAAGACGTGGCAGCTCGCCTATGTCGATGCGCCGAACTATGCCGCCCGTGCGATCGCCGGCCTGTGGGCGCAACTCGGCGGGCGCCTGCGTGGCACCGTGCGCGACGGCGTCGCGCCGCTCCACCTGTCGCCGCTGGCCGTCAGCACCTCGGCCCCGCTGGGCCAGGTCGTGCGCGACATCAACAAGTTCAGCAACAACGGCATGGCCCGGCAACTGTTCCTGACGCTGGGCCATGTGCTGCGCGGCGTCGGCACGCCGGCCACCGGGCGCGAAGTCGTCCGCCGCTGGATCGAGGCCAAATGGGGCCCGGCGCCGGAGGTCACGCTGGACAATGGTGCCGGCCTGTCGCGCGACGCGCGGGCCAGCGTGCGTTTCCTGAGCCGCCTGCTGCAGTCCGCCTGGGCGGCCCCGGTGATGCCGGATCTCGTCAGCTCGCTGCCCGTGACTGGGCAGGACGGCACGCTCAAGCGTTTCACCGCGAGCGCCGGCACCGCGCACCTGAAGACCGGAACCCTGCGCGACGTGCAGGGCGTGGCCGGCTACGTGCTCGCGGCGAGCGGCAAGCGCTACGTGCTGGTCGCCATCGTGAACCATCCCAACGCGCCCGCGGCACGAGCTGCCATCGAGACGCTGATCGACTGGACCGCCAAGGACGTCCCATGACATTCGCCTTCGCCGACGGCCTCGGCTTCACCGCCGCCGCACTGACAACGGCCTCGTTCGTGCCCCAGGCGTGGCTGACCTTTCGCACGCGCGACGTCAGCGGCATCTCGCTCGGGATGTACAGCGCCTTCACGCTCGGCATCGCGCTGTGGCTGGCCTACGGCGTGATGATCGGCGAGTGGCCGATCATCGCCGCCAACGTCGTCACGTTGAGTCTGGCGGGTGCGATCCTCGCGATGAAGCTGAGGTATACGCGCCGCCAGACGTGACGTCAGAACGGGAAATCGTCGACGAGATTGGCCGCGACCTCGCCGACGATCTGGTTCATCGAAGACGTCAGGTAGCGGTCGGCCGCGAAGATGTAGTCGCGCCGGTCGGGATCCGGGTCGAGGTCCGAGACCAGCGTGTTCTGCGTGCAGCTCGTGGCCGGCGACACGGTGCAGCCGGCCCCGCTGCGGTTGTCGTAGTTGTACAGGTCGTCGTCGACAGCGCTCTGCACGCGGTCGTTGGCGCGCATGAAGGCGATGCGTCGGTTGGCTGCATCCGCGATGCCGGTGCGCAGGCCATCGTTGAAGGCGTCGGTCAGGCTGCGCAGGCGAGAGCGTGCGTTGGCCACTGCGCTGGCGCCGGCTTCCGGCGTCGAGCCCTGGTTGATCACGTCGAGCACCAGCACGCGTGCCCCCTGTTCCGTCCAGTCGTCGATCCGCGTCGCGAGGTCGCTGCCGCGCGTGCGGGCTTCCTCTTCCAAGTCAGCCAGCGCTTCGCCGTTGGCGTAGCGATTGAACAGCTCCCAGACGTCGTTGGCGCCGACCTGCACCAGGATCAGATCTTCGGACCGGAAGCCGCCGAAGTCGTCGAGCTGCGCCTGGATGTCCGCGGCGAGCGCGCCGACGCGGGCCAGCGCCTGGCCGCTCGTGTCGGGATCGTCGTCCAAGGGCGTGCACTGCTCGAAGCGGATGCCGTACTCGGACGCGACGATCTGGTTCCACAGCGGGTAGTCGATGCAGTTGAACGAGCCGTCGGAGCGGACGCGGTTGATCGAGTACTTCGCGCCGGTGCCTGGGTCGATGTAGCTGTATTCGTCGCCGACCGACAGGATGCGGTTGGGGTTGAACTGGTCGTGGATCTCGCCGCCGCAGGCGGTGAGGGCGGCGGTGGTGCCGACCAGCAAAGCGAGCCTTGCACGCGACAACCAGGATGGGGAACGCAGGAACATGAACACTCCGTTAGAAATTTCTTGGCACGGTGGCCTCAGGCAGCCGCCGCTCGAACGAGCCGGTCGCGCACGCCGTCCCACTCGGGGGCGGACGGCGGGCTTTCGACCCAGATGAGCGAGACGCCCTGGGCGTCCAGCTCGCGCAACACGGCGAACAACTCGTGCGCGGCCTTGGCCGCGTCGTCGGGCATGCGCCGATGCAGCATGCCGCGTGGGGCACGCACGGTGCGTGAATACAGCGCCAGCTTCGGCAGGTTCTCGCCCAGCACCTGCAATGCGGTTTGCAGGATGTCGGCGCTCATCAGGCGCAGCTTGGCACGCGGCGCATAGTGCGCTTCCAGCGTGCCGGACGCGCGCGGAGCCTCGGCATCGCGCTCGAGCAGGGGCTCGTCGATCGCCGCCTCAATCTCGCCGCGCGTCAGCAGGCCGGGCCGCAGCAACACCGGGCGGTCGCGCGAGCAATCGACGATGGTCGATTCGATGCCGACCTCACAGGCGCCGCCATCGAGCACCAGCACATCGTCGCCGAACTCCTCCGCGACGTGCGCGGCGGTGGTCGGGCTGATGCGACCGAACAGGTTGGCGCTGGGCGCCGCCAGGCCGAGGATGCCCCGCTGCGCGCAGGCTTCGAGCAGCGACGTCGCGACCGGGTGTGCGGGGCAGCGCAGGCCGATCGTGTCCTGCCCACCGGCGGCCGCGCCGGCCACGCCGGGCCTGCGCGGCACGATCACGGTCAACGGCCCGGGCCAGAAGGCCTCTATCAGCTTCTGAGCCACCGGCGGCAGCGCGCTGGCGAGTTCGTAGGCGCACTCGACATTGGGCACGTGCACGATCAACGGGTGGTCCGCCGGCCGGCCCTTGGCCTCGAAGACGCGGCCCACCGCAACGTCGCTGCCGGCGTCGGCGCCCAGCCCGTAGACCGTCTCGGTCGGGAAGGCGACGAGCCGGCCGTCGGCGAGCGCGTCCACCGCCTGCTGCAGGTGCTGCGGGTTGTGTGCGTCGAGTAAGCGTGCCACGTATCGGTCGTTCGTCAGGTCAGAAGGCGGCGAGCCCGAGCAGCTCGCAGCATCGCAATGCGACTTCGCGCACCTGCGTCGCGCTGGCGCCGGTGATGTTCAGGTGGCCCATCTTGCGGCCCGGTCGCGCCGAGAGCTTGCCGTACAGGTGCAGGTGTGTGCCGGGCAGCGTCAGCACCCGCTCCCACGGCGGCGTCGCCGCATCGGTGGAGCCGTCGCGGAACCACAGGTCGCCGAGCAGGTTCAGCATGATCGCGGACGAATGCAGCCGGGGAGCCGGCAGCGGCAGGCCGGTCATGGCACGTACCTGCAGGTCGAACTGCGACACGTCGCAGGCATCGAGGGTGTAGTGGCCGGAGTTGTGCGGGCGGGGCGCCATTTCGTTGGCGACCAGCGTGCCGTCGGCCAGCACGAAAAACTCGACGCAGAGCACGCCGACATAGCCCATCGACGCAGCGATCGTCTCGGCGGCACGCACGGCCTGCGCCTGCAACTCGGGGGTCACGTCGGGGGCGGGCACGGTGGTCACCGCCAGGATGCCGCCTCGGTGCAGGTTCTGCTGCAACGGGAAATGCACCAGCTCGCCCTGGGCGTTGCGCGCGACGATCACGCTGACCTCGAACGCCAGCTCGAGCCGCTTTTCGAGCACGCAGGGTACGCGCTTCAGCTCGTTCCACGCGGCCGCGAGCGCTTCGACGCTGTGCACGGTCGCCTGGCCCTTGCCGTCGTAGCCCATGCTCGCGGTCTTCAGGATGCCGGGCAGCAGGGCCGGGTCGATCGCCTGCAGCTGCGCCTCGTCGGCGATCAGCGCGTGCGGCGCACAGGGCACGCCGCAGCCCGTGAAATGAGCCTTCTCGCGCACACGGTCCTGGCAGACGGCGACGGCGTCGGCCCCTGGCGCCACCGGCAGCCGGGCGGCGAGCGTCGCCAGCGCACGGGCCGGCACATTCTCGAATTCGGTGGTCACCGCATGGCAGCGCTGGGCGAGGTCGGCCAGGCCTTGCGCGTCGAGGTAGTCGCACTGCACGTGGTGGTGTGCGATCTGGCCGGCCGGGCTGGTCGGATCCGGGTCGAGCACGACCGTGTGGTAGCCGAGCTCCTGAGCGGCGTGCACGAACATGCGGCCCAGCTGGCCGCCGCCCAGCACGCCCAGGGTCGCGCCGCCCGGCAGTATGGGGCTGCCCGGGGCGCTTCGCACGTGTTCCTCCGGCAGGGAGTTCGCCCCTGCGGGCGGCAGGGCGAGGCTCATGGCCGTCCAGGCAGCGGCTCGAGCGTCATCGCCCGGGCTGCGTCGGTCTGGCGTGCACGAAAAGCGTCGAGCTGCGCGCGCAATGCCGGGTTCTCGTTGGCGAGCATGGCCACGGCGAACAGCGCGGCGTTGGCCGCACCCGCCACGCCGATCGCGAAAGTCGCCACCGGGATGCCCTTGGGCATCTGCACGATCGAGTGCAGCGAATCGACACCTTGCAAGTGCTTGCTCGGCACCGGCACGCCGAGCACCGGCACGGCGGTCTTGGCGGCGAGCATGCCCGGCAGGTGGGCGGCTCCGCCGGCCCCGGCGATGATCGCCTTCAGGCCGCGCTGGGCCGCGCTTTCGGCGTAGCGGAACATGTCGTCGGGCATGCGATGTGCCGAGACCACCTGCGCCTCATAGGGGACGCCGAACTCGGCGAGAATCTGGGCGGCGTTGCGCATGACGTCCCAATCGCTGTTGGAACCCATGACGACGCCGACGAGGGGCGACTGACTCAAGTGAGCGCTCCGGTGCGGGAAAAGCGTGATTTTAGGCGGGCTTGCGCCCCGGGCTTGGCGGCCCCATCTGACGCCCGAAGGATTTGCTACATGATCGATATCACCCTCCAGAATTTCGAAGCCGAGGTCTTGCAGGCCTCGATGACGCAGCCGGTGCTGCTGGACATCTGGGCGCCGTGGTGCGGGCCCTGCCGCACCCTGGGGCCGATGCTCGAGACGCTGGAAGCCGATTACGAAGGCCGCTTCGTGCTCGGCAAGCTCAACGCCGACGAGCAGCCGGAGATCGCTGGGCAGCTGTCGTCGATGTTCGGCGTGCGCAGCATCCCGTTTTGCGTGATGTTTCGAGACGGCCAGCCGGTCGACGGTTTCGTCGGCGCGCTGCCTCAGGATCAGATCCAGCAGTTCCTCGACAAGCACGTGCCGGCCGAGGCCCAGATGGTCGCCGACGAAGCCGCCGACGAAGCCGAGCTGCTGGCGGACGAGGGCGACGTCGACGGCGCGCTGGAGCGGCTGCAGGAGGCGATCGCGATCGACCCGGCGAACGACGCGGCGCGGCTCGACTACGTGAAGCTGCTGCTGCAGGCCGGGCGCACGGCGGACGCGCGCGTGGCCTATGAGCCGGTGGCGAGCAAGGCGTTGATCGACGGCCGCATTGCTGCCTTCGGCCAGTGGGTCGACGCTTGCGAGAAGGCTGCCGTCGGGCGGCCGGCAGAGGCGCTGCAGGTGGCCATTGCGGCCAACAAGCGCGACTTCGACGCCCGCTTCGAGCTGGCGCAGCGCCACTTCGCCGCGCAGGCGTGGACGGCCGCGATGGACGAGCTGCTCGAGATCATCATGCGCGACAAGAAGTGGAACGACGAGGCTGCGCGCAAGGCCTACGTGGCCGTTCTTGAACTGATGGCCAAGCCGGCGGCCAAAGCGGCGGAAGCCGCGCCGCAGAAGGGCGCGCTGGAAGTGACCGGCAAGACGGTGGCCGCCCCGGCCGATCCGGTGATTGACCAGTACCGGCGCAAGCTCAGCATGGCGTTGTTTTAGACCACCCCTACGGCCTTCGGCCGCCCCTCAAGGGGCGACGCTGGCGGACCGGCGGAGCCGGAACCGCGGCGTCACTCGGGCCTGGCGGCCACGCGGAGGCTCGACGCCAGTGGGAAACGCCTCGGACTGCGGGCGCCATGCGCCCGCCGGGAGTATCAGCCGGCGGTGAGCCGGGTCAGCGCCTCGCGGTACTTGGCAGCGGTTTTCTCGACCACCTCGGCAGGTAGCGCGGGGGCGGGTGCCTGCTTGTTCCACGGTTGGCCGTTCACGGTCGCCTGCTCCAGCCAGTCACGCACGAACTGCTTGTCGTAGCTGGGCGGGTTGATGCCTTCCCGGTAGCCTTCGACCGGCCAGAAGCGCGACGAATCGGGCGTCAGCACCTCGTCCATCAACGTGAGTCGACCGTCGGAGTCGAGGCCGAACTCGAACTTCGTGTCGGCAATGATGATGCCCTTCGTCAGCGCGAAGTCGGCGGCCGTGCGGTACAGGCGGATCGACACCTCGCGCACCTGCTCGGCCAGCTCGCGGCCGATGATCTGCACCATGCGGTCGAACGAGATGTTCTCGTCGTGCTCGCCGATCTCGGCCTTGGTGGCCGGCGTGAAGATCGGCTCCAGCAGCTTGCTGGCGTTTTTCAGGCCCCCGGGCAGCTTGACGCCGCACACTTCACCCGACTCCTGGTATTCCTTCCAGCCGCTGCCCGCCAGATAGCCGCGCACGACGGCCTCGACGGGCAGTGGCTTGAGCCGCCGGACCAGCATCGAGCGACCCAGCACCTGCCCCGCTTCGTCCGCCGTGACGACACTTTCGGGGGCATCGCCGGTCAGGTGGTTCGGCACGATGCCGTCGAGCCGGTCGAACCAGAACAAGGCCATGCGCGTCAGCAGCTCACCCTTGCCGGGGATCGGCTCGCCCATCACGACGTCGAAGGCGCTGAGCCGGTCGCTCGCGATCATCAGGATGCGGTCGTCGCCGACCGCGTAGTTGTCGCGGACCTTGCCGCGGGCCAGCAGGGGCAGGGAACGGATGGAGGAGTTGAGCAGGGCGGCAGTCACGGGCGTGGGTCTTTCGCAAATGAAAAAGCCCGCTGCAAGCAGCGGGCTGGCGGGGCCGGCGCGGGCAGCGGGGCCCGGGGTCGTCAGGCCACCTGGCGGTACTGGACCACCTGAGCCAGCTCGCCCGAGGCGTAGCGCTTGGCCACGTCGGCCAGCGCGATCGCCTTGATTTTACCGGCCTGGCCTTCGCAGCCGAACTCCATGTAGCGCTGCTTGCAGATCAGCTTGGCGGCTTCGCGCGCCGGCTTCAGGTATTCGCGCGGGTCGAACTTGCTCGGATTCTCCACGAAGAACTTGCGGATCGCAGCCGTCATCGCCAGCCGGATGTCGGTGTCGATGTTGATCTTGCGCACGCCGTACTTGATGGCTTCCTGGATCTCCTCGACCGGCACGCCATAAGTTTCCTTCATGTCGCCGCCGTACTTGCGGATTTCGGCCAGCAAGTCCTGCGGCACGCTGGACGAGCCATGCATCACCAGGTGGGTGTTGGGAATGCGGGCGTGGATCTCCTTGATGCGGTTGATCGCCAGGATGTCGCCGGTGGGCTTGCGGGTGAACTTGTAGGCGCCGTGGCTGGTGCCGATCGCGATCGCCAGTGCGTCGAGCTGGGTCTGCTTGACGAAATCGGCGGCCTGCTCCGGGTCGGTCAGCAACTGGTCCATCGTCATCGTCGCTTCGGTGCCGTGGCCGTCTTCCTTGTCGCCCTTCATCGTCTCGAGCGAGCCGAGGCAGCCGAGTTCGCCTTCGACGGTGACGCCCAGGGCGTGCGCCATCTCGACCACCTTGCGGGTGACTTCGACGTTGTACTCGTAGCTGGCGATGGTCTTGCCGTCGGCCTGCAGCGAGCCGTCCATCATCACGGAACTGAAGCCCAGGTCGATCGCGCCCTTGCAGACGTCGGGGCTCTGCCCGTGGTCCTGGTGCATCACGACCGGGATGTGCGGGTACGACTCGACGGCGGCCTGGATCAGGTGCTTCAGGAAGCCCTCGCCGGCGTACTTACGCGCACCGGCCGAGGCCTGCATGATGACCGGCGCACCGACTTCGTCGGCGGCGCTCATGATGGCCTGGACCTGTTCGAGATTGTTGACGTTGAACGCCGGGATGCCATAGCCGTTTTCGGCGGCATGGTCCAGCAGTTGGCGCATCGAGACGAGTGGCATGGCGAGCCTCTGGGAAGTGGGACAACCGGTGTTCCGCGGTGTGATGGGAAGCTGAAACCGCGAAGTAATTGGCGGCAATTCTACCGGTCGACCCCAACGGGTTCGTGACTGTTGGCATCCGAGCGTCGGCGCGGGCCGGCGCCGAATTTGTTGTCCTGATGCACATACCGGCGCAGATGGTGCCTGCCGTAACTGCACGTACCTTGTGGGGAGCAGGGCCGCGTTTCGCGCGCGTTCGCTTGCATTCGAAAACACAAGCGAAAAGAAGGGAAAAACGAATCGCTACACGGGCCGGCGCAAGTGCCGCCTAGAGTCAGCGCCGAGTTTCTTCAACTGTGTCCAGCCGTCCGACCATGCCATTTGCCCCGCGCCTGCCCGCTCTGATCCTGGCCGCCACACTGCCCTGCGCCGCGTGGGCGCAGGTCACTGTCAAGCCCGACGGCCAGTGGCGACACCTGTTCGGCGCCGGCGCCAGTCTGTCGAGCGGCAACAGCGACGCGTCGAGCTTCAACCTGACGGCCGACAGCGTGCGCGCCACCGACCACGACAAGTGGAGCCTCACCGGCCGGGCTCAGTATGCAAAGGTCGAGGACGAAACCTCGGCCGAGCGGTTCGGTGCCGGCACCCAGTACGACCGCGACTTTTCCCCTCAGTGGTTCGGCTTCGGCAGGCTGGAATTCCTGCGCGACCGGCCGGCTAACCTGTCGCTGCGGTCCTTTGCGGCGTCCGGCGTGGGCTACCACATCTTCCGTGACGACACCGGCTTCTGGGACCTTTCCGTCGGTCTGGGCTACACCCAGGACCGCTTCACCGACCCGGCCGAGGTCGACGGCCAAATGCGCCGCAGCTACGGCCGTGCCGAATTGCTGCTGGCCGAGGAATCGAGTCACCAGTTCACCGAGACGACGAAGTTCAGGCAGAAACTGAGCCTGTTGCCGGTGCTCAACGAACCGGGCACCTATCGGGCCGAGTTCGACACCGGCGTGTCGGTGGCCATCAACGAGAAGCTGAGCCTCACGGCCGCGTTGACCTATCGCTACAACAGCGACCCGGGCGAGGGCCTGAAGCGCGGCGACGCCCTGTTCGTGACCGGCGTGTCGCTGCGTATCGACTAGGCCCTAGCCGACCCGGCACACCTTCAGCATGTTGGTGCCGCCCGGGTAGCCCATCGGCTCGCCGCAGGTGATCGCATAGGTGTCGCCGGGGCGCAGCACGCCTTGTTCGACCAGCAGGGACTCGGCCTTCGCGAGCGCCACATCGCGGTCGGTGTAACTCGGCATCAGGATCGGCCGCACGTTGCGGTACAAGGCCATCTTGCGTTGCGACAGCGACTGCGACGTGAGGCCGTAGATCGGCACGTGGATCTTGTGCCGGCTCATCCACAAGGCCGTCGAGCCGGACTCGGTCAACGCGACGATGGCCTTGCAGCCCAGGTGGTGCGCCGTGAACAGCGCACCCATCGCGATCGACTGGTCGATGCGGCCGAAGTGCTTGTTCGTGAAATCGGCGTCGAGCGAGACGTCCTCGGCGCGCTCGGCTTCCAGCGCAATCAGCGCCATGTGCTCGACCGTCTCGACCGGGTACTTGCCGGCGGCTGTCTCGGCACTCAGCATCACTGCGTCGGTGCCGTCGAGCACGGCGTTCGCGACGTCGCTGACCTCCGCACGCGTCGGCACCGGGTTGACGATCATCGACTCCATCATCTGCGTTGCGGTGATGACGACCTTGTCCATCTCGCGCGCCATGCGGATCATGCGCTTTTGCAACGCCGGCACGGCGGCGTTGCCGACTTCGATCGCCAGGTCGCCGCGCGCGACCATGATGCCGTCGCTGGCCTTGAGGATGCTCTCCAGCACCGGGATCGCTTCGCTGCGCTCGATCTTCGCGATCAGCCCCGGCTTGTGGCGCCACGGCTCGCCCGCCACGTTGGCGAGCTGGCGCGCCATTTCCATGTCGGTCGCGTTCTTCGGGAAGGACACGGCGAGGTATTCGCACTGGAAGCTCATCGCGGTCTTGATGTCCTCCATGTCCTTGGCCGTCAGCGCCGGGGCGGTCAGGCCGCCGCCCTGCTTGTTGATGCCCTTGTTGTTGGACAGCTCGCCGCCGATCTTGACCAGCGTGTACACCTGCTCGCCGACGATGCGGTCGACCGTCAGCACGATCAAGCCGTCGTTCAGCAGCAGCGTGTCGCCGGGCTTCACGTCGCGTGGCAGCTCCTTGTAGTCCAGGCCGACGCGTTCGTTGTTGCCGAGTTCGGTGTGGGACGCGTCCAGGATGAAAAGCTGCCCCTGCTCCAGCAGGGTCTTGTTGCCTTCGAACTTGCCGACGCGGATCTTCGGGCCCTGCAGGTCGGCCATGATTGCGACCTGCCGGCCGGCGCGCTGCGCGGTCTCGCGCACCAGGTTGGCGCGGTCGATGTGGTCCTGCGCCTTGCCGTGCGAAAAGTTCAGGCGCACGACATCGACGCCCGCGACGATCATGCGTTCCAGGACTTCGGGGGACGACGAGGCAGGGCCGAGGGTGGCGACGATCTTGGTGGCGCGCGACATGAGGGGGTGTCTCCGAACGGGTTCGTAACTTTGTTCCGGATTATCAGCCGTAATCGAGTTGCAGAGTTACGAATCCGGGGGTGGCGAGACATTCGTGGCAAAGCGGTCGCCCGATGTTGCCGACGAACGACGGCGCCGAAAAGACAAAGGCCCGCGGTGCCCCAAGGCGAGCCGGGGCAGGTGTGCGGCGCGTCAGCCAGCTGCGCGTTTCTGGAGGATCTCGAAAGCCGGCAGCGTCTTGCCTTCCAGCACTTCGAGGAAGGCGCCACCGCCGGTCGAGATGTAGCCGACATCCTTGTCGATGCCGTACTTTGCGATGGCCGCCAGCGTGTCGCCGCCGCCAGCGATCGAGAAGGCGCTTGAATCGGCAATCGCGCGGGCGATGGTTTTCGTGCCGTTCTCGAAGGCTTCGAACTCGAACACGCCGACCGGGCCGTTCCACACCACGGTGCCGGCGGCCTTGAGCTGGTCGGCCAGCATCTGCGCGGTCTTGGGGCCGATGTCGAGGATCATCTCGTCGGCGCCCACGTCGGCCGCCGCCTTCACCGTGGCTGCTGCGTCCGCCTTGAATTCCTTGGCCACCACCACGTCGACCGGAATGGGCACGTCAGCACCGCGCGCCTTCATCGCGTCGATGACGGCCTTGGCCTCGCCGACCAGGTCGGCTTCGGCCAGCGACTTGCCGATGTTCAGACCGGCCGCCAGCATGAAGGTGTTGGCGATGCCGCCGCCGACGATCAACTGGTCGACGTTCTTCGCCAGCGACTGCAGGATGGTCAGTTTGGTGGATACCTTGGAGCCGGCCACGATGGCGACCAGTGGGCGCTTCGGTTGGTTCAGCGCCTTGGTGATCGCGTCGATCTCCGCGGCGAGCAGCGGGCCGGCGCAGGCCGTTTTCGCGAACTGCGCAATGCCGTAGGTGGAGGCTTCCGCCCGGTGAGCGGTGCCGAACGCGTCGTGCACGAAGACGTCGCACAGCGCCGCCATCTTCTTCGCCAGTTCTTCGTTGTTCTTCTTTTCACCCTTGTTCAGGCGGCAGTTCTCGAGCAGCACCAGCTGGCCAGGCCTCACGTCGACGCCATCCACCCAGTGGGCGGCCACCGGCACTTCGCGGCCGAGCAGTTCGCCCATGCGGGCGGCGACGGGCGCCAGCGAGTCTTCCGGCTTGAACTCCCCTTCGGTCGGCCGGCCCAGGTGCGACGTGACCATCACCGCGGCGCCGGCGTCCAGCGCCATCCGGATGCAGGGGATCGAGGCCCGGATGCGCGTGTCTTCGGTGATGCGGCCCTCGTCGTCCTGCGGGACGTTGAGGTCGGCGCGGATGAACACGCGTTGGCCCTGGACCTTGCCTTCGGCGATGAGATCGGAAAAGCGCAGTACGTTCATGCTGGTTCTTCTGCTCGAGAGTTGGAATGGCGTGGCCGGCCTTGCACCGACGAATCCCGGATTGTGCCGCGAGCCGTCAGCCGGCCTGGCACAGATCGGTTACCAAACTCTCCGGCTACCAGCCGAGCGCGAGACGCAGCGGCAGGAACACCACCATGCCGGTGACGATGGTGCCGAGAATGCCGCGGCGCCAGAAGTAGTAGGCACAGGCCGCGGCCAATGCGGGCAGGCGGGCGTCCTGCCAAGTGGAGATCAACTGCCCCTGGGTCATCAGGACTTCGGGCGCGATCACTGCGGCCAGCGCCGCGAGCGGGGCGTAGCGCAACCCGCGCTTGACCCACCCGGGCATCGGCAGCTCGCGCTCTGGCAGCAGGAAGAAGCTGCGTGTGACGACGGTGATGATCGCCAGCCCGATGACCGTGACGATGATTTCCCAGGTGGACATCATGCGCGCCGCCCCTCGGCCTCGCGGCGCACCTGCCGCTGCATCTGTTCAGCAGCCTCGATGGCCAGGCCGACGGCCACTGCGGCCGCGATTGCGACCAGGATGTTCAGCCGCAGCGGCAGCGCGAAGGCGGCAACGGCCGCAGCGGCCGCCGTGCCGGCCGCGACCCAGGTGGCCTTGCCCTGCAAGAGCGAGCACGTGATGCCGACCAGCGCCAGCACGCCCGCGAAACCGAGACCCCAATGCACCGGGATCACGTTGGCCAGCGCAATGCCGATCATCGACGAGGTCTGCCAGCCGATCCAGTTGGTTGCCACGCCGCCCCAGTAGTAGGGCAGGTTGTCGGGCTGCGGTTCGCCTTGCGGGAATCGCTTCAGGAACATCACATAGTTCAAGTCGCCGCTGAAATAGCCCAGCACCGCGCGTTGCCCGCGGGAGTAGGGCGCGAAGTAGGGCCGCCACATCGCGCTGAAGATCACGAAACGCAGGTTGACGCAGGCGGCGGTGGCCCAGACGACCCACATCGGCGCACCGGAGGCGATCAGCGGCAGCGCCGTCAGTTGTGCGCTGCCGGCGAACACGGACAGCGACATGAACACCGCCAGCGGCACCGACAGCCCGCTCTTGACCATCGCGACTCCGGTGACGAGGCCCCAGGCCGCGATGCCGAGCGCAACGTGCACCATGTCCTGCGCGCCTTGCCGGAATTCCGGATGGCGCAGCGTGGTGCGAACGGAGCTGAGGAGGGGAGAGGACATGGAGGCAGGCAAGCCTGCATTGTCGCCAACTCGCATGCCCCTCGCCGGCGCTTGCGCTTTCAGCCGTCTGTCAGCTTGCCAGCCTCAAGCGCCGGCAGATCTCCAGCGTCGCAGTGGCCTGGTTCATCGTATAGAAGTGCATGCCCGGCACGCCGGCGGCGCGCAGGCGCTCGCACAGGTCGGCCACCACGTCGAGTCCGAAGGCCTGGATCGAGGTCTTGTCGTCCCCGAAACTCTGCAGGCGCGTGCGGATCCAGCGAGGGATCTCGGCGCCGCAGGTGTCGGAGAAGCGCATCAGCTGCGACGAGTTGGTGATCGGCATGATGCCCGGGATGACGGGGATCTCGATGCCCTGCTTGCGCACGTCGTCGACGAAGCGGAAGTAGGCATCGCAGTTGAAGAAATACTGCGTGATCGCGGCATTCGCACCGGCCTTCACCTTCGCGACGAAAGCCTGCAGGTCGGCTTCCGGCGAGCGGGCCTGCGGATGCACTTCGGGATAGGCCGCGACCTCGATGTGAAAGCGCTCGCCGGTTTCCTCGCGAATGAAGGCCACCAGGTCGCTGGCATAGCGAAATTCGCCGAAACCGCCGTAGCCCGAAGGCAGGTCGCCGCGCAAGGCGACCAGTCGCTTGATGCCGGCCGCCTGAAACTGCTTCAGTTTTTCCCGGATGACCGCCTTGTCGGCGCCGATGCAAGAAAAGTGCGGCGCCGCGTCATAACCCTCGCCGAGGATGGACTGCACCGCCTGCATGGTGCCGTCCTGGGTCGAGCCACCGGCACCGTAGGTGACAGAGCAGTACTGCGGCTTCAATGCATAGAGCTTCTGACGCACGGCGGTCAGCTTGTCGACGCCCTCCGGCGTTTTTGGCGGGAAGAACTCGAGGCTGATCGGCAGCCGGTTGTCGGTTGTTGTCATCTTGGTCCTCACGCGTCGGGCGGCTGTGCCCAGACGAAAAATTCCCGGTTGCCATCGCCGCCGGTGATCGGGCTGTCGAAATAGTCGCGCACGGCCCATCCGATTGCCGTGCACGCTTCGCACAACCGTTGCTCGACCAGCGCGTACTGCGATGTGTCCTTCACCAGCCCGCCCTTGCCGACATGCTCGGGTCCCACCTCGAATTGCGGCTTGACCAGCAGTACGGCATGCCCGCCGGCCTTCAGCCACGGCGCGAGCGAAGGCAGCACGCGGCCCAGCGAAATGAACGACAGGTCACCGACGATCAGGTCGAAGCTGTGCTTGTTCGTCGAGCGCCCGAACGCCGAGTCGTCCAACGCCTTGGCATTCACGCCTTCATAGGCCGTGACCCGCGCATCACCCCGCAGCCGCTCATGCAACTGCCCATGCCCCACGTCCACGCCCACCACCCGGGCCGCGCCGCGCTGCAGCAGCACGTCGGTGAAGCCCCCGGTGCTCTGCCCCACATCGAGGCAGACCCAGCCCTTCACATCCAGCCCTGCCTGCGTGAGCGCCCCTTCCAGCTTCAGCCCGCCGCGCGACACATAGCGCAGCTCTGCAAGGTCCGTCACGCGCAGCGGCGTCGCCTCGGCCAGGTCTTCCCCCGCCTTGCGCAACACCGCCCACCCGCGCGGCCCCTGCCACTGCACCGCGCCTCGCTCGATCAGCCGCTGCGCCGCCGACCGACTCGGCGCCAGTCCTCTCTGCACCAACAACAGATCCACACGCATCACCGTGTCCAGACAAGCCACCGCCTCTTTTTCAAGTGACACCGCGGATCCGGCTCCGCCGGTCCGCCAGTGTCGCCCCCTCGGGGGGCGGCCGAAGGCCGTAGGGGGGATCAATAACGGTACGTATCGGGCTTGTAAGGCCCCTGCTTCGGCACGCCGATATAAGCCGCCTGCTCCTCGCTCAGCTCCGTCAGCTGCGCGCCGAGCTTCTTCAGCTGCAGTCGCGCGACCTTCTCGTCGAGGTGCTTGGGCAGCACGTAGACCTTGCCCACGTCGTACGAGTCGCTGTGCGTGAACAGCTCGATCTGCGCGATCGTCTGGTTGGCGAAGCTCGACGACATCACGTAGCTGGGATGGCCGGTGCCGCAGCCCAGGTTCACGAGGCGGCCCTTCGCCAGCAGGATGATGCGCTTGCCGTCCGGGAAGATCACGTGGTCGACCTGCGGCTTGATCTCGTCCCACTGACACTTGGCTTCGAGCGAGGCCACGTCGATCTCGTTGTCGAAGTGGCCGATGTTGCAGACGATGGCCTGGTCCTTCATCTGGGCCATGTGGTCGTAGGTGATCACGCCCTTGTTGCCGGTGGCGGTCACGAAGATGTCGGCCTTGTCAGCGGCATATTCCATGGTCACCACGCGATAGCCTTCCATCGCGGCCTGCAGCGCGCAAATGGGATCGATCTCGGTGATCCATACCTGCGCCGACAGCGCCCGCAGCGCTTGCGCCGACCCCTTGCCGACGTCGCCGTAGCCGGCCACCACCGCGACCTTGCCGGCCACCATCACGTCGGTCGCGCGCTTGATGCCGTCGACCAGGGATTCGCGGCAGCCGTACAAGTTGTCGAACTTGCTCTTCGTGACACTGTCGTTGACGTTGATCGCACGGAACATCAGCGTGCCCTTGACCGACATTTCCTGCAGGCGGTGCACGCCGGTGGTGGTTTCTTCGGTCACGCCGATGATCTGCGCGCTCTTGCGGCTGTACCAACTGCCGTCCTCGGCCAGCTTGGCCTTGATGGCTGCGAACAGCTCGCGCTCTTCCTCGCTGCCCGGGTTGGCAATGACCGACGCGTCCTTCTCCGCGCGCTTGCCCAGGTGCATCAGCAGCGTCGCGTCACCGCCGTCGTCCAGAATCATGTTCGGGCCCTCGCCTTCAGCGCCCTTAGGGCCGAATTCGAAGATGCGGTGGGTGTAGTCCCAGTAGTCCTTCAGCGACTCGCCCTTGTAGGCGAACACCGGCGTGCCGGCGGCGACCAGCGCGGCGGCGGCGTGGTCCTGCGTCGAGAAGATGTTGCACGAAGCCCAGCGCACCTCGGCGCCCAATGCCTGCAGGGTTTCGACCAGCACGGCGGTCTGGATCGTCATGTGCAGCGAGCCGGTGACCCGCGCGCCCTTGAGCGGCTGCTTCGCGGCGAATTCGTCGCGGATCGCCATCAGGCCCGGCATCTCGGTCTCGGCGATCTTGATTTCCTTGCGACCCCAGTCGGCCAGCGACAGGTCGGCGATCACGTACTGGTCGGTGTGCAAGGGCTTGAGGACAGCGTTCATGTGTTTCTCCAGGTGGAAAAACCGCCGTGCTCTGGGGGATTTCTTGGAAAAAACTCACCCGGCAGGACACATGCGGGTGAGCGCCGTTGCGATGGAAAGATTCCGAGCCTGGGGCCTGCTGGCCTTGCAACGCTCCTCGGAAGTCGGCAATTGTAGTCGGGCCGCGGCCCGGCCGCCAACCGACGGGCGGCAAACCCGGTAGCATTTCGCCTTTGCGCGTCGCCCCTCGACGCGCGCCGAGGCCGCCCGGCCCGCTGGAGCTTTTCGTGTCCTTCACCCCTGAAACGCGGCGCCGCCGCACCTTCGCGATCATTTCCCACCCCGACGCGGGCAAGACCACACTGACGGAAAAGCTGCTGCTGTTCTCCGGCGCCATCCACATTGCCGGCAGCGTGAAGGCGCGCAAGGCCTCGCGGCACGCCACGTCCGACTGGATGGAGATCGAGAAGCAGCGCGGCATCTCGGTCGCGAGCTCGGTGATGCAGATGCTGTACCGCGAGCACGTGATCAACCTGCTCGACACACCGGGCCACAAGGACTTCTCGGAAGACACTTATCGTGTGCTGACGGCGGTCGACTCGGCGCTGATGGTGATCGACGCGGCCAACGGCGTCGAAGCGCAGACCAAACGCCTGATCGAAGTGTGCCGCCAGCGCGACACGCCCATCCTCACCTTCGTCAACAAGATGGACCGCGAAGGCCGCGACCCGATCTCGCTGCTGGATGAGATCGAGGCCGAACTCGGCATGCCCTGCGTGCCGATGACCTGGCCGGTGGGGCAGGGCAAGGCGTTTGCAGGCATCGTCAACCTGCGCCAGCAGAACATGCGGCTGTTCAAGGCCGGCGCCGACCGCGTCACCGAGGACGAAGTCGTGCCGCTGTCGCAGGCCGACGCGCTGCGACAACGGTTCGGGCACGACTACGAACTGGCGGAGCAGAACATCGAGCTGTTGACCGAAGCCGCGCCGGCTTTCGACATGGAGGCCTTCCTGTCGGCCAAGCAGACACCGGTGTTCTTCGGCTCGGCGGTCAACAATTTCGGCGTGCAGGAAGTGCTCGATGCGTTGGTCGATCTGGCCCCGCCACCCGCGCCGCGCCAGACGACCACCCGCCTGGTGCAGCCGGACGAAGAGCAGTTCTCCGGCGTGGTGTTCAAGGTGCAGGCCAACATGGATCCGTCGCACCGAGATCGCATCGCGTTCGTGCGCGTCTACTCCGGCCGTTACACCCAGGGCATGAAGCTCAAGGTGCAGCGGACCTCCAAGGAGTTGCGTCCGACCAGCGTCGTCACCTTCCTGTCGCAGCGGCGCGAAGCGGTCGACGAAGCCTTTGCCGGCGACATCATCGGCTTCACGACGCACGGAGGCGTGCAGCTCGGCGACACCATCACCGAAGGCGAGTCCCTGCAGTACACCGGGCTGCCGTTCTTCGCGCCCGAGCTCTTCCAGGCCGTCGAGCTGGCCAACCCGATGAAAAGCAAGCAGTTGCAAGCCGGGTTGATGCAGCTCGGCGAGGAGGGCGCGATCCAGGTGTTCCGCCCACAGGAAGGCGGGGCGATGCTGCTGGGTGCCGTCGGCCAGTTGCAGTTCGAGGTGGTCCAGCACCGGCTGAAGGCCGAGTACAGCGTCGACGTGCGGCTGATGCCGTCGCGCTTCGTCGGCGCACGGTGGATCACCGCCGACACACCGGAGGAGTTGAAAAAATTCACCGACGCCAACGCCAGCAAGCTGGCGCTGGACGCTGCCGACACGCTGGCCTACCTGATGACCTCGCCCTACGACCTGCGCCTGACACAGGAGCGCTTCCCCAAGATCCACTTCCACCCGCTGCGCGAGCATGCGGGGCTGGTGCTGCAGAAGGCAGCCTGACATGTTGCCGCTGGCCGAGTGGCCGCTCGAGGCGCGCCGGGCCATCCGCGGCGTGTTCACCGACATCGACGACACGCTGACGACCGAGGGCGCGATCACCGAGGACGCGGTGCACGCCCTGGCCACCTTGCGCGACCTGGGCGTGATCGTCGTCCCGATCACCGGCCGGCCGATGGGGTGGTCCCAGCCCTTTGCGCGCAGCTGGCCGGTCGCCGCGATCGTTCCGGAGAACGGCGCGATGGCGCTGCTGCCCGACGGGCGTACCCTTTACATGCAGGACCAGGCGACGCGCAGCCGCAATGCCGCGAGACTCGCGCAGGTGGCGCAACGGGTGCTGGACGAGGTGCCCGGTGCGACACTGGCGCGCGACAGCGCCGGCCGCGTGACCGACATCGCGGTCGACCACAGCGAGTTCGCACACCTGCCGCCGCAGCGCATCGAACAGATCGTCGCGTTGATGCGCTCAGAGGGCATGGTCGCGACGGTCAGTTCCATCCACATCAACGGCTGGTTCGGCGAGCACGACAAGCTGAGCGGCGCGCGCTGGGTGGTGCGCGAACTCTATGGCCGCGACCTCGACGCCGAGATCGAGCAGTGGGTCTATGTAGGAGATTCCACCAACGACCAGCTGATGTTCGATCACTTCGCGAACAGCATCGGCGTCGCGAACATCGAGCGGTTCCTGCCGCAGTTGCGCCACCGGCCGCGCTATGTCACCCGCGGCGAACGCGGCGCCGGCTTTGCCGAGGTGGCACGCGCACTGAGGGACGCCAAGAAATGAAAAAGCCGCCGCGGCCTGGCG
Organism: Caldimonas mangrovi; assembly: GCF_023721835.1. Lineage (GTDB taxonomy): Bacteria > Pseudomonadota > Gammaproteobacteria > Burkholderiales > Burkholderiaceae_C > Caldimonas > Caldimonas mangrovi. The sequence continues at coordinate 159,694 of NZ_JAMKFE010000002.1, forward strand.
TCGCGGCGGCTCTGGTGGCCGGCCTGGCCGGGCTCAGCGTCCTGCAGCGGCCCGCAGCGCAGCCGCCTTGTCGGTCTTTTCCCAGGAAAACTCGGGCTCCTCGCGCCCGAAGTGCCCGTACGCCGCCGTCTTGCAATAGATCGGGCGCAGCAGGTCGAGCATCTGGATGATGCCCTTGGGCCGCAGGTCGAAGTACTCCTGCACCAGTTCGGCAATCTTGGCGTCAGGAATGACGCCGGTGCCTTCGGTGTACACGGTCACGTTCATCGGGCGGGCCACGCCGATGGCATAGGCGACCTGGATCTGGCACTGACGCGCCAGGCCGGCCGCGACCACGTTCTTCGCCACGTAGCGCGCGGCGTAGGCTGCCGAGCGGTCGACCTTCGTCGGGTCCTTGCCCGAGAACGCGCCGCCCCCGTGCGGGCAGGCACCGCCATAGGTGTCGACGATGATCTTGCGGCCGGTCAGGCCGCAATCGCCCTGCGGGCCGCCGATGACGAAGCGCCCGGTGGGGTTGATCAGGTACTTCGTTTCCTTCAGCCACTCCTTGGGCAGCACCGGCTTGATGATTTCCTCGATCACCGCCTCGATGAACTCCGGCTTCATCTTCGCGCCGTCGCTCATCTCGGGCGAGTGTTGGCTCGACAGCACGACGGTGTCGATGCTGTGCGGGCGGCCGTCGACGTAACGCATCGTGACCTGGCTTTTCGCGTCGGGGCGCAGGAAGGGCAGCCGACCGTCCTTGCGCAACTGCGCCTGGCGCTCGACCAGCCGGTGTGCGTAATAGATCGGCGCGGGCATCAGCTCCGGTGTTTCGTCGCAGGCGTAGCCGAACATCAGGCCCTGGTCGCCGGCGCCGGTGTTCAGGTGGTCGTCCGAGGCGTGGTCGACGCCCTGGGCGATGTCATTGCTCTGCTTGTCGTAGGCGACCAGCACCGCGCAGCCCTTGTAGTCGATGCCGTACTCGGTGTTGTCGTAGCCGATACGCTTGATGGTGTCGCGCGCGACCTGGATGTAGTCGACGTGCGCGTTGGTCGTGATTTCGCCGGCCAACACCACGAGCCCGGTGTTGCACAGCGTTTCAGCGGCCACCCGCGAGCGGGGGTCCTGCTCGAAGATGGCATCGAGGATGGCGTCGGAAATCTGGTCGGCCACCTTGTCGGGGTGGCCCTCCGAGACCGATTCGGAAGTGAAGAGAAAGTCGTTCGCCACAGTGGTGACTCCAAACAATAAGACCCTGACCTGCGTTTGCCGGCCCGGGTCCTTTGGAGGTGCGGCGAACGCTTTAGCGGCATTTGTCGGACTCACGTCCTGCAGGGGCTCGCTATGCTTCGCACCTGCGTCGCCCCGCAAGTTGTTCCTTAAACCGGCGACCACGCGATTATAGAAAAGATGCTTACGCTGTTTCGCCTGTTGTCTTGGTGGCCCTTGTGGCTTCTGCACGCCCTGGGGGCGGCGTTGGGGTGGCTGACCTGGGCGCTGTCGCCCAGCTATCGCCGCCGGCTGCGCGATAACGCTGCCCAGGCAGGCGTGAGCCGGCGTGACGCGCGCGCGTCCGTGGCGGCCGCCGGCCGCATGGCGATGGAGCTGCCCTGGCTGTGGATGCGCCCCGAACAGTGCCCGCTGGGCGACAAGGTGCGCTGGCAGGGCGGGGAGTGCGTCGACGAGGCGCACCGTCGCGGCAAGGGGATCCTGTTCCTCACGCCGCACCTGGGCTGCTTCGAGGTTGCCGCACAGGGCTATGTCGAGCGCTACGCTGCCGAGCGCAGGCCGGTCACGGTGCTTTACCGGCCGCCGCGCAAGGCCGCGATCCGGCCTCTCGTCGAGACGGCACGCCGGCGGCCGGGGCTGGCGACCGCGCCGGCCTCGCTGGCAGGGGTGCGGCAGATGATCCGCGCGCTGCGCCAGGGGGAAGCCGTCGGCCTGCTGCCCGACCAAGTGCCGCCGCAGGGCATGGGCGTGTGGGCACCGTTCTTCGGCCGGCCGGCCTACACGATGACGCTCGCGGCGCGGCTGGCGCAGCAAACCGGTGCCAGCATCGTGCTCGTGTGGGGCGAGCGCCTGCGCCATGGTGCGGGCTACGTGGTGCATGCAGCCCCTTTTGACCAGCCGCTGCCCGATATGTCGGCCGATCAAGGACAATCGGCCGCCGCTGCCATCAACCGAGCCATGGAACGATTGATCCTGCAATGCCCCGGGCAGTACCTGTGGGGCTATCACCGCTACAAGCAACCGCGCCGCGAACGGGCGCCGGCCGCCGGGGAGCCAGGCTGAGCATGGGGTCCCGGCTGGCTGTTGCGCTGTTGTGGGTGCTGCACTGGCTGCCGTTGCCGGCGCTGGCCGCGCTCGGCCGTGTCGTCGGCCGCGTGCTCTACCGGCTGGCGCGCTCGCGCCGGCGCATCGCTGCGCGCAACCTGGAACTGTGCTTTCCGCAGATGCCTGCACCAGAGCGCGAGGCGCTGGCGCGCGAGCACTTCCAGTGGTTGGCGCGCAGCCTGCTCGAGCGGTCGCTGCTGTGGTATGCCAGCGAGAACCGTTTGCGCCGGCTGATCCACGTGGAGGGTGACGTGAGCTTCGCCGATCGCAGTGATCGTCCGGTGATGTTTCTCGTGCCCCATTTCATGGCGCTGGACGTGGCGGGCGTGGCCGAGCAGCTGCACGTGCAACGCATGGTCGCCTCCATCTACCAGACCCAGAGCGACAAGGTGTTCGACGGCGTGGTGCGCCGCGGGCGCATGCGTTTCGGCCGCGCCGAGCTGTTTTCGCGCAAGGAGTCGGCCAGGCCGCTGATGCGTTGCATCAAGCAGGGCCACGCCTTCTTCAACCTGCCTGACATGGACTTCGGCCGCAAGGATTCGGCCTTCGTCCCGTTCTTTGGTGTGTCGGCGTCGACATTGCTGGCGCCGTCGCGCATGGCCCGTGCGCTCGGCATGGTGGTGCAGCCCATCGTCGGCGAGATCCTGCCCGGCGGGCAGGGCTACCGCGTGCGCTTTCTCGAGCCGTGGCAACACTTCCCGACCGACAACGCCGAGGCCGACGCGTTGGCAATGAACCAGTGGATCGAGTCCGAGATCCGGCGCAACCCGGCTCAGTACCTGTGGGTGCACAAGCGCTTCAAGACGCGGCCGGCCGGAGAGCGCTCTGTCTACGCGCGAGCGGCGGCGCGATAATCGCGGCCATGAAGCTGCGCTTTACCAAGATGCAAGGGGCGGGCAACGACTTCGTCGTGCTCGACGCCACGCGCAAGTCGCTGGCGCTGTCGCCTGAGCAGTACCGCGCGCTGGCCGACCGCCGCTTCGGTGTCGGCGCCGATCAAATCCTGATCGTCGGGCCGGCACCCGCGCCGGGCGTGGACTTCAGCTACCGCATCGTCAACGCCGATGGCGGCGAGGTCGAGCAGTGCGGCAACGGCGCGCGCTGCTTCGCGAAGTTCGTGCGCGACCACGGCCTGAGCGACAAGGACGCGATACGCGTGCAGACACTGTCCGGCGTCATCGAGCCGCGCCTGCAGCCCGATGGCCGTGTGACGGTCGATATGGGCGAGCCGGTGTTCGAGCCGGCGCGCATCCCTTTCGACCCCCACGGGTTGCAGGCCCGGCCGGCCGGCGGTCACGAGCAGTGGCCGCTCGAGCTGGGCGGCACCACCACGGTGATGGTGGCTGTCGCGTCGATGGGCAACCCCCACGCCGTGCAGCGGGTCGACAACGTCGACACGGCGCCGGTGGCCGAGCAAGGTCCGCTGATCGAAGCGCACCCGCGTTTCCCACGCCGGGTGAATGCCGGCTTCATGCAGGTGTTGTCGCGTGATCACATTCGCCTGCGGGTGTACGAGCGCGGGGCAGGCGAAACGCTGGCCTGCGGCACCGGAGCCTGCGCGGCGGTCGTCATCGGCATCCGGCAGGGCTGGCTCGATGCTCGCGTCGACGTCGACACCCGCGGCGGGCGGCTGAGCATCGAATGGAACGGCGCCGGCACACCGGTGCTGATGACCGGCCCGGCCGTCAGCGTCTTCGAAGGCGAGATCGAGGTATGACAACAGACTCCACACCATGACCATCCAAGGCATCACCGAAGACGACATCGCGAACTTTCTCGCACAGACGCCGGGCTTTTTCGAGCGCCACGCCGAGCTGCTGGCGACCATCCAGCTCACCAGCCCGCACGGTCAGCGTGCCGTCTCGCTGCAGGAGCGGCAGATGGAAATGCTGCGCGAGAAGATCAAGGGGCTGGAGCTGAAGATCATCGAGATGATCCGCTACGGCCAGGAGAACGTAGCGATCGCCGACAAGCTGCACCGCTGGACACGTGCCGTCATGCTCACCGCCGACCCGGCGCAGGTGCCTGCCCTGATGGCCGACGAACTGAAGAACCAGTTCCTGATCCCGCAGGCCTGCGTGCGTGTCTGGGGCGTCAAGCCCGAGTACGCCGAGCAGTCCTTCGCGCAGGGCGTGAAGGACGACACCAAGTCCTTCGCGACCAGCCTGACGATGCCGTACTGCGGCGTCAATTCCGGGTTCGAGCCGGTCAGTTGGCTGGACGACCCTGCGACCGTGATGTCGCTTGCGCTGATTCCGCTGCGTCATGGTGTCTCGTCGCCGGCCTTCGGCCTGCTGGTGCTCGGCTCGCCCGATCCGACGCGCTACACCGCCGACATGGGCACCGAGTTCCTGATGCGTGTCGGCGAGCTGGCGAGTGCCGGCCTCGCACGGCTGGTGCCTGCCGCAGGTTGAACGGGACCGGCGTGCACGCGCAGATCGAGCGGTACCTGGAGCATCTGCGCGTCGAGCGGCGCATGGCCGAGCTGACGCTCGACACCTACGCTCGCGACCTGCGCACCCTGCAGGACCTGGTCGACGAGGCCCGGCTCGCCCTCGAGGCGGTGCAGATGCACCACGTGCGCCGCTGGTCGGCCACGTTGCACGGGCGCGGTCGCTCGGGTCGAACGCTGGCGCGCACCCTCAGTGCGTGGCGCGGGCTGTACCGCTGGCTCGGCCGCCAGGGCGTGGTGAAGCTGAACCCGGTCGAGGGCGTGCGCGCGCCGAAGGCGCCCCAGGCTTTGCCCAAGGCCTTGTCGGTCGAACAATCGATGCAGCTCGCTGATCTCCAGCATGGCGACGCCGACCCGGCGCTCGAGGCGCGCGACCAATGCATCGTCGAACTGCTCTATGGCTGCGGTTTGCGCATCAGCGAGCTGGTCGGGCTCGACGCGATCGCCGGTGCCACGGCGCGCGGCTGGGTCGATCTGGCGGCCGGCGAAGCGCAGGTGCTGGGCAAGGGCGGCAAGCGTCGCAGCGTGCCGATCGGCACCGCCGCGGCGCAGGCTCTGCGGGTGTGGCTGGAGCGGCGATCGCAATTCGTCAAGCTCGATGCGGCGCCGCTGTTCCTCAGCGCGCGTGGCACGCGCCTGACGCCGCAGCAGATTCGCCTTCGATTGAAGCAACGCGCGCTGCTGGCCGGTGTGCCGACGCACGTGCATCCCCACATGCTGCGGCACTCGTTCGCCTCGCACCTGCTGCAGTCGAGCGGCGACCTGAGGGCAGTGCAGGAGCTGCTCGGCCACGCCAACATCTCGACCACGCAGGTGTACACCAAGCTCGACTTCCAGCACCTCGCGAAGGTCTACGACGCGGCCCACCCGCGCGCCAAGCGCAACACCTGATCCCTCTGTTCCCTGTATGAAAGTCATCACACTGCGCGAAGGCAAGGAGCGGTCGCTGCTGCGCCACCACCCCTGGGTGTTCCAGGGCAGCATCGCCAACGGCAAGGCCGACGCCGGCGAAACAGTGCGCGTGCAAGCCGACGACGGGCGGTTCCTCGCATGGGCGTCGTTCAGCCCGACCTCGATGATCCGTGTGCGGGCATGGAGTTTCGACGAGTCCGAGCGCATCGACGCGAGCTTCTTCGAGCGCCGCATCGCGCAGGCGCTCGCGATGCGTGCGCGGCTGCCGGTGGCGAGCGACGCGGTGCGGCTGATCCATGGCGAGGCCGACGGCCTGCCGGGCCTCATCGTCGACCGCTACGGCGAGACCTTGAGTGCGCAATTCCTGTCTGCCGGCACCGAGCGCTGGAAGGCAACGATCGCCGACCTGCTGCTGGCGGCCACCGGCTTGTCCCGGCTGTACGAGCGCTCCGACTCCGGCGTGCGCTCGCTCGAAGGCCTGCCGGCCGCCACGGGCTGGCTGCGCGGCGGCGGCAGCACCGCGGTGACGATCCGCGAGCACGAGTGGCAGCTCACGCTGGACGTGGCCGAGGGGCACAAGACCGGCTTCTATCTCGACCAGCGCGACAACCGCAAGCTGTTCGCCGACACCGTGCGGCACTTCGGCTTTCAGCGTGTGCTCAACTGCTACTGCTATACCGGCGGTTTCAGCATCGCCGCGCTGTCGGGCGGCGCGCGGCAGGTCGTCAGCGTCGATTCGTCCGCCCCCGCGTTGGTGCGCGCATCGGCGCATGTCGCGCTGAACGGCTTCGATGCCGGCCGGCACGAGGCGCTCGATGCCGACGTGAACGACAGCCTGCGGCGCTATCTGAAGGAAGGGCGCAGCTTCGACGCGATCGTGCTCGACCCGCCGAAGTTCGCGCCGACGGCCGCCCATGCCGAGCGGGCTGCGCGTGCCTACAAGGACATCAACCGGCTCGCCTTCAAGCTGCTGGAGCCGGGCGGCGTGTTGTTCACGTTCTCGTGCTCGGGCGGTATCGGCGCCGAGCTGTTCCACAAGATCGTCGCGGGCGCCGGGCTGGATGCCGGAGTCGACGGCTTCATCTACTCGCGGCTGGGCGCTGCGCCGGACCACCCGATGACCATCACCTTCCCCGAAGGCGAATACCTGAAAGGGCTGGTGGTGCTGAAGCGCGCCGCCTGATCAATCGATCAGGCGCTCGCCGCGGAACAGCTCCGACGGCTGTTCGCGATCGCGGACCAGGTGGGCCTGGCCGCCGACCACCATCACCTCGGCGGCACGGCCACGGGTGTTGTAGTTGCTGGCCATGCTCATGCAGTAGGCGCCGGCCGACAGCACGGCCACGCGATCACCGGGTTCGACGGCGAGCGCGCGGTCGCGTCCGAGCCAGTCGCCCGACTCGCACACCGGGCCGACGACGTCGTAGACCGTCGCACCGTGCCCGCGCAGCCGGCAGGCTTCAATGCGCATGAAGGCTTCGTACATCGCCGGGCGCATCAGGTCGTTCATCGCGGCATCGACGATGCAGAAATTCTTCGCCTCGCCGGGTTTCAGGTACAGCACCTCCGATACCAGCACGCCGGCGTTGCCCACCAGCGAACGCCCAGGCTCGACCATCAGCATGCGGTGGCCGTGCCCGCGAGCATCGATACGCTGCAGCAGTTGCGCGAGCAGAGCGTCGGCCGCTGGCGGTTGCTCGTCGGTATAGACGATGCCCAGTCCCCCGCCGAGGTCCAGATGGTGCAGCGCGATCCCGGCGGCTTCGATCGACTCGACCAGATCGAGTACCCGGTCGAGCGCATCGAGATAAGGCCCGGAAGTGGTGATCTGCGAGCCGATATGGCAATCGATGCCGGCCACTTCGAGACCCGGCAACTCGGTCGCGCGCCGATAGGCCGCAAGCGCCTGGTCGTGCGCGATGCCGAACTTGTTGCCCTTCAGCCCGGTCGAGATATAGGCGTGTGTCTGCGCGTCGACGTCCGGGTTCACGCGCAAGCTGATGCGCGCGGTACGTCGGGCGTCCACTGCCGCCTGCGACAACACCTCGAGCTCGGCTTCGCTCTCCACGTTGAAGCACAGCACGCCGGCGTCGAGCGCCCGGTGCATCTCGGCGCGCGTCTTGCCGACGCCCGAGAAGACGACCTTGTCCGCGTCGGCGCCAGCAGCGAGTACGCGCTCCAGTTCGCCGCCGGAGACGATGTCGAACCCGCACCCGGCGCGCGCGAACGTCTGCAGCACCGCCAGATTGGAGTTGGCCTTCATCGCGTAGCAGACGAGATGCGGCCGGCCGGCGAGCCCCCGCTGGTAAGGCGCCAGTGCAGCCAGCATCGCGGCCTGCGAATAGACGTACAAGGGCGTGCCGAAACGCTGCGCAAGCTCGTCGAGCGAGCAGTCTTCGAGGAACAGCTCCTTGCCCCGGTAGGCAAGGAAGGGAGAACCGGGCAAGCTCATCGGGGCGTGGCAGTGGAGGGTTGGGAGGCGGCAGGTTCCTGCGGCGGCGCACGCTTGGCGGGTGCGTTTCCAGGCAGGTAGAGCGGGCCCTTTTGCCCGCACGCCGATAGGCCTACCAGCAAGGCCATGCCGACGCCGGTGGCTAGAATCAAGGCCCGTTTTGACATTCCGCGATTCTAGGGTCTGCCGCGCAGGCCCCGACCAGGACCACGCCATGATGCTCGATCCGACGCCGCTTTCCGACAGCGAATACCACGCGAAAGCCGGCGCGGTGCTCGCCTCGATCGAAGCGCGTATCGATGAACTGTTGCAAGATGACGTCGTCGACATCGATGGCAGCCGTACCGGCGGTTTGCTGGAACTGACGCTGCCCAATGGCAGCAAGATCGTCATCAACACGCAACCGCCGCTGCACGAGATCTGGCTGGCGGCGCGTTCCGGCGGCTATCACTACAAGTACGTCGATGGTCGCTGGCTGGACACCAAGTCCGGCCGCGACTTCTTCGAAGTGTTGTCCGAATGTGCGAGCGAGCAGGCCGGGCGGCTGGTGAATTTCCCAGCGCCCTGAGCTGCCGCGTCAGTTCTTGAACAGGTCCAGGATACTGCGGCGCTCGTCCTCGGTGGGCATCGTCGGCAGTTGATCTTCCAGCCCGAGGCTCGCGACGCCGGCGCCCTGGGTGAATTCCTCGTAGAACCACTCGCCGCCGATGTTCGCAAGACCCGGCGGCGGCGACGGCTGCTGCACCGGGACACCCTTCAGCGCGTAGGCCATGTAGTCGATCCAGATCGGCAGCGCGAGGCCACCGCCCGTTTCGCGCGAGCCGAGCTTGCGCGGGTTGTCGTAGCCGATCCAGACGACGCTGACCAGACTGGGCTGGTAGCCGGCGAACCATGCATCGAGGGCGTCGTTGGTGGTGCCGGTCTTGCCGTAAAGGTCGGGCCGCTTGAGCGTCGCCTGGGCCTTGGCCGCGGTGCCGGAGCGCGTCACCTCCTGCAGGAGGCTGCTCATCACGAAGGCGTTGCGCGGGTCGATCGCGCGCGCCGATTCGTCGACGGGCGTCGGCGAGCGGTCGACCAGCACGGTGCCCTTGGTATCGGTCACGCGGGTCACGAGATGGGGGCTGACGCGATAGCCGCCATTGGCGAACACCGCGTAGGCCGAAGCCATCTGCAGCGGCGTGACCGAGCCGGAGCCGAGCGCCATCGTGAGGTAGGCCGGGTGCTTGTCGGCGTCGAAGCCGAAGTTGCGCGCCCATTCCTGGCCGTACGACGGGCCGATCGCCTGCAGCAGGCGGATCGACACCATGTTCTTGGACTTGGCCAACGCCCGCCGCATCGACATCGGCCCATCGAAGGTGCCATCGTAGTTCTTGGGTTCCCACGGCTGGCTGCCGGTGGTGCCGGCATCGAAGAACAGCGGTGCATCGTTGATCACTGTGGCGGGCGTGAAGCCTTTCTCCAGCGATGCCGAATAGATGAAGGGCTTGAAGCTCGAGCCAGGCTGCCGCCAGGCCTGCGTGACGTGGTTGAACTTGCTCTTTGCATAGTCGAAGCCACCGACCATCGCACGCACCGCGCCGGTGCGGGGGTCGAGCGATACCAAGGCGCCTTCGACCTCCGGCAGCTGTGTGATCGACCAGTTGCCCTTCGCGTCGCTGACCAGCCGGATCACGGCGCCCGGGCGGATCTTCACCTTCGGATTGGCGTTCTCCGACAACCCCGATTGGGCCGGACGCAAGCCGGTCCCGGTGATCGTGACGTCCTCGCCGTTCTGCAGCACGGCGAGGACCTTCTTCGGACTCACCTCGATGGCCACGGCCGCCCGGATCTCATCGTTGTCCGGATGGTCGACCAGCGCCTCCGCGATGCGCGCGTCGAGTTCGGCCGGATTCTTCGGCAGATCGACATAACCTTCGGGGCCGCGGTAGTGCTGGCGTCGCTCGTAGTCGATGATTCCGCTGCGCAGTGCCCGGTAAGCAGCGGTCTGGTCGCCGGTCTCGATCGTCGTGTAGACGTTCAGTCCGCGCGTATAGGCTTCCTCGCCATACTGGTTGTAGATCAGCTGCCGCGCCGTTTCAGCCACGTACTCTGCATGCACGGGCGGCGCGACGTTCTGGTGGTACTTCAGTTGCTCGGACAGCGCCGCGTCGTGCTGGGCCTGCGTGATGAAGCCGTTCTCGAGCATGCGCGAAATGATGTAGCGCTGCCGTACACCGGCCCGTTTGGGATTGACAACCGGGTTGTAGGCCGAAGGCGCCTTCGGCAGTCCTGCAAGCATGGCTGCTTCGGCGATCGTGATGTCTTTCAGCGGTTTACCGAAATAGGTTTCACTGGCGGCGGCGAACCCGTATGCCCGCTGGCCCAGATAGATCTGGTTCATGTAGAGCTCAAGGATCTGGTCCTTGCTGAGCAGGCTCTCGATCTTCAGTGCCAGCAACACCTCATAGATCTTGCGGGTGAAGGTGCGCTCGGTCGACAGGTAGAAGTTGCGCGCCACCTGCATCGTGATCGTCGACGCGCCCTGGCTGCGCGTTTCACCGAAGTTCCTCAGGCCCGCACGCACCACACCGAGGTAGTCGACCCCACTGTGTTCGTAGAAGCGGGCGTCCTCGATCGCGAGCACGGCCTGCTGCATGACCTTCGGGATGTTGCGGATCGGCACGAACTTGCGCCTCTCCTCGCCGTACTCACCGATCAGCACGCTGTCAGCCGAGTAGACCCGCATCGGCAGTTTCGGCCGGTAGTCCATCAGCCCACTGATCTCGGGCAGGTTCGGGTAGGCCACCGCGAGCGAGATCGCCGCGACCATCAAGACGCCGAAAGCGCCGGCAAGAGCCACGCCGAAGACCCAGGAGAGTCCTTTGAGCAGCCAGCGTGCCGAGGAGGGCAGGGAGTGGCCGGCACCGCCGCCTTTCGAGCGCGGGCGCGCAGAGTCTGTCATGTCGTTCCTATGAGGCACCACTCATTATAGAAATCGACTCATGGGGCAGTTTGGTTAAATCCCGTCGCATTTGGCAAGGTTTGACACGCCCAGTTTCAAAGCAACGGCGTGTCTCAGGGTTCACCCGAAATCGCGGTTTGAGGAGCCCTTTTTATGACTCGAAAGAAACGGCCAAACCGTGAAAAAATCTTTGTTGCACAAGGGGTTTACTGCTAGCATTGAAGTAACTTATTAACAATCCGGCGCACCTCTTGCGCGTTGGGGGACCCGTGAGTTTTCTTGACGTTTTGCTAGGCCGCAAGCACGCGCCGCTTGTCGGGCTCGACATCAGTTCGTCGAGTGTCAAGCTGGTCGAGTTGGCCCAAAGTACTTCGGGCGAGTACGTTGTCGAACGTTTCGCAACGGAAAGTTTCGAAAAGGGCTGGATCGCCGATGGGCAGATCGAGAAGTTCGACGAGGTGGCCGACGCCGTGCGGCGCGTGGTCGTCAAAAGCGGCACGCGTACCAAGCATGTCGCGATGGCCATGCCGCAGTCGGCCGTGATCACGAAGAAGATCATGCTGCCGGCCGGCTTGCGCGAGGAAGAACTGGAGATGCAGGTCGAATCCGAGGCCAACCAGTACATCCCCTTCTCGCTCGACGAAGTGAGCCTCGATTTCTGCGTGGTCGGGCCCAGCCCCACCTCCGTGGGCGACGTCGAAGTGCTGATCGCGGCGTCTCGCAAGGATCGGGTGCAGGATCGGCAGGGTCTGGCCGAGGCGGCCGGATTGAAGCCGGTGGTGCTGGACATCGAGTCTCATGCATCGCGCCTGGCGATGGGTCGGCTGGTGACCACGTTGCCGAACGAAGGCAAGGACTCGCTGGTTGCGCTGTTCGAGATCGGCGCCGAGACGACCAGCTTGAAGGTGCTGCGCGACGACGAACTCCTCTATGACCGCGACCAGGCCTTCGGCGGCTCGCAGTTGACGCAACTGATCTCTCGCCAGTACGGGTTCTCGTTCGAAGAGGCCGAACAGAAGAAGCTTGCCGGCGACCTGCCGGAAGACTACGAGCAGTCCATCTTGACGCCTTTCGTCGACAGCCTGTCTCAGGAGATCGGCCGCGCACTGCAGTACTTCTTCACGAGCACGCCTCACCACAAGGTGCACTACGTGATGCTCGCCGGCGGCAGCGCCGCGCTGCCCGGTCTGAAGGAACGCGTGACGGAGCAAACCGGTTTCGCGTCGATGGTCGTCAATCCCTTCGACGGCATGAAGCTCGGTTCCAGCGTGCGTGAGAGCAAGCTGCGCCGGGAGGCGCCGTCCTACCTGACGGCCTGTGGCCTCGCGATGCGGAGATTCCTCCAATGATTCTGATCAACCTGCTTCCCCACCGGGAAGAGAAGCGGCGACGCCGCAAGCAGGCGTTTTTTGCTGCGCTGGGCCTTTCGGCCGTTGCTGGCGCGCTGGTGGTCGGCGGCTGGTACACGGTGCTGCAGCAACTGATCTCCAACCAGCAGGAGCGCAACGCCTATCTGACCGCCGAGATCAAAAAACTCGACGAGCAGATCAAGGACATCGCGACGTTGCGCGCCGAGATCGACGCACTGAAGGCGCGTCAGCGCGCCGTGGAAGATCTGCAGACCGACCGCAACATGCCGGTGCATCTGTTGAACGAACTCGTCAAGCAGACCCCCGAGGGCGTGTACCTGAGCAACATCAAGCAGACCGGGCAGACCGTCACGGTCACCGGGGTTGCGCAGACGAACGAGCGTGTGTCTGAACTGCTGCGCAACACCGCGTACAACTCGCCGTGGCTGGAGCGCCCGGAGTTGGTGGAGATCAAGGCTGCCAATGTGCAAGCTGCGGACAAGCGCGGGCGTGAAGCCGAGCAGAGACGTCTGTTCGAATTCTCGATGCGCGTATCGCTGAAGCGCCCGCAGGACGCGGTCGCCAAGGACGGGGACGTTCCCGTCGCTCCGCCGGGAACGGGCGCCCGCGCTGTTCCCGCCAAGCAGTCTTGAACCGGAGCGCAGCCATGGCAAAAGCGGCCGTCAATATCAATCTGAGCGAGCTATCCGACGAGATCGCCTCGCAATTCCGTGGGCTCGACGCGAACGAGCCCGGCCAATGGCCTGTCCTGCCCAAAGCGCTCGCGTGGCTGGCGGCAGCGGTCGGCGTGGTGGTCCTCGGTTGGTTTCTCCTGCTTTCGGGTGAAGCCGACACTCTCGAGGCCGAGCGCAACAAGGAGCCCCAACTCAAGTCCAGCTATCGCAGCAAGTTGGCGCAGGCCGTCAACCTCGGCGAATTGCGCAAACAGCGCCTGCAGGTGCAAGAGTACGTCACGCAACTGGAGAAGCAGCTGCCTGGCAAGGCCGAGATGGATGCGTTGCTGTCCGACATCAACCAGGCAGGCCTGGGCCGTGGTCTGCAGTTCGAGCTGTTCAAGCCTGGGCAGGTCGTCGTGAAGGACTACTACGCCGAGCTGCCGATCTCGGTGAAGATTTCCGGCCGGTATCACGACATGGGAGCGTTCGCGGCTGACGTCGCCAACCTCTCACGCATCGTGACGCTGCACGAACTGAACATCGGGCGTCCCAAAGACAAGGATGCCGCTGTTGGGGCGCTGAGCCTCGAGGCAACGGCCCGCACCTATCGATATCTTGACCAGTCCGAGCTGGAGGCGCAGCGCGCGGCGAAGGCCGCTGCCGCCTCGAAGAAGGGGGGCAAGAACAAATGATCTCTATTCTGCACCGCAAGAGGGGGGCGCTGCTGACTGCTGCGTGCATGCTGCTGCTGGCTGGTTGCGAGAGCAACCAGCAGGAGCTGCAGGCATGGATGGAGCAGCAAAAGCGAGAGGTTCGTCCGAGCGTCACGCCGCTCGAACCGCCGAAGAAATTCGATCCTGAGGCGTACTCGGCGGCAGACGCCGTCGAGCCGTTCAGCGCGCAGAAACTGACGGTTGCGTTGAAGCAGGAAGCCCGGCAGCCGAGCTCGCTGCTGGCAAGCGAGTTGAACCGCCGTCGCGAGCCGCTCGAAGCCTATCCGCTCGACAGCATGTCGATGGTGGGAAGCGTCTCGCGCGAAGGGAGGCAGTTCGCACTGCTGAAGGTCGATCAGTTGTTGTACCAGGTCAAGGTGGGCGACTACCTGGGCCAGAACTACGGTCGTATCACCAAGATTACCGAGACGGAGGTCGCTCTCCGGGAGATCGTTCAGGACGCTGCGGGCGAGTGGATCGAGCGCACCAGCAGCCTCCAGCTTCAGGAGAACGCGCGATGAATGGCAAACAAGAGAACCGAACGATGAACTTCCTACGGGCCGTGACACTGGGGGTGTCTCTCCTCGCTATGCCGATGTGGGCGCAAGCGCAAAACGCCATTCAATCGATCAACAGTGCGCAGCAATCCGGTGCGCAAGTGGTGCGCATCGAACTTGCGCAGCCTCTGGCCGAGGTGCCGTCGGGATTCACCATCCAGGCGCCTCCACGCATTGCGATCGATCTGCCCGGCGTCGGCAACGCGATGGGGCGGTCGGCAATCGAGTTGAACCAGGGCAACCTGCGTTCGATCAACGTCGCGCAAGCCGGTGAGCGTACCCGGCTGGTGCTGAACCTGAAGCAGGCAGCCAATTACACCGCACAGTTGCAGGGCAAGACGCTGTTGCTGGTGATCGAGTCGCAAGGGCAGGTCGCTGCGGCGCCTCAGTCGAGCGAGCCGGTCCATTTCGCGGAAAGCGGCAACCAGACGCAGCAGGCATTGAAAGATATCGACTTCCGGCGGGGCCAGGACAGTGCCGGCCGAGTGGTCGTCGAACTCCCCAGCAATCAGGTGGGTGTCGACATTCGCCAACAAGGGCAGAGCCTGGTGGTCGAGTTCCTGCGGTCGACACTGCCGGAGAACCTGCGTCGCCGGCTCGATGTGACCGACTTCGGTACGCCGGTGCAATCGGTGTCGACGTCGCAAGTGGGCGACCGGGTTCGCATGGTCGTCGAGCCGCGAGGCAACTGGGAACACAGCGCCTACCAGAGCGATACTCAGTTCGTGCTCGAAGTCCGGCCAGTGAAGGAAGACCCGAACAAGCTCGTGCAGGGCCCAGGCTATCAGGGCGAAAAGCTGTCGCTGAACTTCCAGAACATCGAAGTGCGGGCGCTGCTGCAGGTCATCGCCGACTTCACGAACTTCAACGTTGTCACCAGCGACACCGTGACGGGCAACGTGACGCTGCGGCTCAAGGACGTTCCTTGGGATCAGGCACTCGACGTCATCTTGCAGGCCAAGGGCCTGGGAATGCGCAAGTCGGGCAACGTCTTGTGGATTGCGCCGAAGGACGAGATCACGGCCAAGGAGAAGCTCGACCTGGAAGCGAAGGCGCAGGTGGCCCAGCTCGAGCCCGTGCGCACCCAGTCGTTCCAGTTGAACTACACCAAGGCGGAAGAGGTGGCCAAGGGGTTGCTGGGCGAAGGGACGGGGTCGTCCAGCAAGGCCAAGCCCATCCTCACGCCGCGTGGCAGTGTGATTTTCGAAACGCGTACGAACCAGGTTTTCGTGACCGACATTCCGTCGAAGCTCGAAGAGATCCAGCAACTGATCGCGAAGATCGACATTCCTGTCCGGCAGGTGATGATCGAAGCGCGCATCGTCGAGGCAGACGACAAGTTCGGACGCCAGCTGGGCGTGAAGCTCGGCGCGGCGGACTTGCGCGGCATTCGAGGCGGCACGCCGGGCTGGGGTGTGGGCGGGAACAACCGGGTCTCCGTTACCGGTAACTACTTGGGCGTTGGCGAACAGACCGGGCAGGCCGAAATCACGGAAGAGAGCTACATCCCGAATACGCAGTTCATCAACCTGCCGGCTGGAGAGATCAATGGCCAGAATCCGGCGACGTTCGCCTTGTCATTGTTCAGCGCCACCGCGAACCGCTTCCTGAACCTTGAGTTGTCAGCCCTTGAAGCCGATGGCCGCGGCAAGATCGTGTCGAGCCCGCGCGTGATCACGGCCGACCAAGTCAAAGCCCTGATTGAACAAGGTACGGAATTGCCCTACCAGTCCGCGACTTCCAGTGGTGCAACGGCCATCCAGTTTCGCAAGGCCAACCTGAAGCTCGAGGTGACACCGCAGATCACCCCGGAAGGCAACATCATTCTCGACGTCGATGTCAATAAGGACAGCGTCGGCATCTCGACCCCCGCCGGCCTGGCCATCGACACGAAACACGTGAAGACGCAGGTACTGATCGAGAACGGCGGCACGGTGGTCATTGGCGGCATCTTCACGCAGGTCGAGCGCGACGAGACCTCCAAGGTGCCTTTCCTCGGCGATGTGCCGGTGCTCGGCTACCTGTTCAAGACCAAGGGCCGGACGGCGGACAAGAGCGAACTGCTCATCTTCCTGACGCCGCGGGTGATCTCTGACCGAAGTGCGGTCCGCTGATCGCTTGACCTCGGCGGATGGGTCGTGAAGTTGGCGCTCGTCGGCTTGCCTGGTTGCGGAAAGAGCACCATCGGCCGTCAGCTGTCGCATAGGCTCGCTTTGTCGTATGTTGACACTGACAACGAAATTGAAGCCGAAATCGGCATGCCGATTCGGGCTTACTTCGACCAGCATGGGGAGGAGGCTTTCCGTGACGTGGAGCAGTTTGTTCTCCAGCGCTTGTGCGAGCGCGGCGATATGGTCCTGGCCACCGGCGGAGGCGCGGTGTTGAGGGCCGCCAACCGAGCGGCTTTGAAGCGTGATTGCACGGTGGTCTACCTGCGCGCCAGTGCCGACGATCTATGGCGCCGTCTGCGGCACGACACCAAGCGGCCTCTGCTTCAGGTTTCGGATGGCCTGTCGCGACTGCGTCAGTTGGCGGAAGAGCGCGAGCCGCTCTATCGGCAGATCGCCGACATCGTCGTTGACACGGGTAAACCGTCCGTACGCACCATCATGAACATCATCGCGATGCAGGTGGAATTGGCGAACCCCAAGGCCGTTCCACCGCACCTCGGGATGGACGACAGCCCACCGTAGCGCAGCGGCGGGTCCACAAACGCATCACTCGGTGATGCCAACAACAAACGTGCAATCGAGGGAAACAGATCATGCGTGAAGTTCTTGTGCGTTCCAGCCAGGCCCTGATCTTGGTCATGGCGGGTGTTCTTGCAGCGTCCTGCGGCGGGGGCGGCGGTAGCGCCGGATCCCCTCCGTTCGCAAGCCCCGGAGCGGGCGATCCTGATTTCGGAGGCGGCAACGGGGGCAACGGCGGGGGGACGGGCCAGACAGGCGATGGGACGCGGCCCGAGCCGGATGCCACCGTCGTGCCTTCCAACGACGAAGTCCAGGGCACGGTGCTCAGTGCCTCGACCGGTGAACCGGTGTCTTCGGCGCAGGTTGCGTTCGGTGGCGTGAACGACACGACGAATGCCCAAGGCCGCTTCTCGGTGGCCGACCATCCCGCGACCAATCGGTTGATCATGGAGGTCGCCGCAAGCAACTACGAAACGACCTATCGCGTGACACGTGTGGTGAATGCGGTGCCTTCGCTGACGGTGTTCAAGCTCATCCCCTACGGAACGACGCAGACGATCGATGCTGCAGCCGGCGGAACAACGCAGGATCCTGCCTCGCCTTTGCGGGCCGTCGTCCCGGCGGGGGCTCTGGAGGACGGCGACGGAGTGGGTGCCACGGGCGACGTCGACCTGCGCGTGACGCGGATTGCGTTGGGGTCGGACAGCTATCTGCTGTCCGGTGACTACACGGACGGCAGCGCCAATGCTCTGGAGAGCTTTGGGGGAGCCGTTGTTTCGGTCGATCAGGATATCCAAGCCGTTGCCGGTGCGCAGATCGAGCTGCGCATCCCCGTCAGCACTCGCAGCAGTGCGAGCCCGGCGACGGCCAACCTGTATTACTTCGACCCTGCCACTGCTCGCTGGGTGCAGGAGGGTCAGGCCACGCTGACCGCGGGATCCCCCGCTTACTACACCGCAATCGTCGGCAGGTTTGGTCAATGGATGGTCGGGCAGCCGCTGACCGGTTCGGTGACCATCACCGGCTGTGTGGAGGACGATACCGGCGCTCCGGCGGCCAACGTCAGCCTTGCCGCAGAAGGTATCTCCTACAGCGGCGTCAATTACACGATGACCGACGCCCAGGGGCAGTTTTCCCTGACAGTGCGCCCCAACAGCGACCTCATCGTCTCGGGCAACCGCGGTGCGCATCAAACGAACGCCAGATCGGTGACGACCGCTTCTCAGAACATGAGTCTGACCGGCTGTCTTACGCTGCCGTCGACGGATGGAGCGACCGTGCGCCTGACGTGGGGCGAGAACCCCCGAGACATCGACTCGCACCTTCACGTCCCGGGCGGTGCCCACGTCTACTACGTGAACAAGGGGTCGCTCACGGCCGAACCTTTCGCCAGCCTGGACGTCGACGACACCAGCGGCTTTGGCCCTGAAGTGACCACCGTTCGCCGTCCCAAGGTGGGCATCTACCGCTTCTATCTGCACAACTACTCCGGAACTTTCAGCCCCGGCATGACCGGCTCCCCAACGCGGGTCGAACTGAACTACCTCGGTCGGGTGGTGGCTTTCAGCCCACCCTCGGGTGAGGGCTCGGCGCGCTACTGGCATCTCTTCGATCTTCGGATCGGCGAGAATTGCGAGATGACCTTGTATCGATACAACCGGTGGCGTGCAGATATTCCGGCCAATCCGAACACCGGAACGACAGCGCAGGCGTGCACTCCCTGAGATGGAAGAAGCGTCGGCGACTTGTGAAGTCCGGGTCCAGCTTGGCGACCGCGACTACCCGATACGCATCGGCTCGGGCCTGCTGAGCAGGCCCGAGAGCTACGACGCCGTTCCTCGGGGCGGCGTTGCTGTGGTCGTGACCAACACGAGCGTCGCGCCGTTGTATGCATCGAGTGTCGCGCGCGCGGTGTCCGCTCGGCATGTTCGGGTCCTGCGTGTCGAACTGCCGGACGGCGAAGAGCACAAGAACTGGCTGACGCTCAACACGATCTTCGATGCACTGCTCACCAACGGGTGCGATCGAAAGACCGTCCTCTACGCCCTCGGCGGCGGCGTCGTCGGCGATATGACGGGATTCGCTGCCGCCTGCTACATGCGCGGCGTGCCTTTCGTGCAGGTTCCGACCACGCTGCTGGCGCAGGTCGACTCGTCGGTCGGCGGCAAGACCGCGATCAACCACCCGCTCGGCAAGAACATGATCGGGGCGTTCTACCAGCCCCAACTGGTCGTCGCCGATCTCGACGTGCTGGACACGCTGCCGGAGCGCGAGCTGTCGGCCGGTCTGGCCGAGGTGATCAAGTACGGGCCGATCGCCGATGCCGCGTTCCTGGCGTGGATCGAGGACAACCTCGATGCACTGCTGGCACGCGACAAGGCGGCATTGGCGCATGCCGTGAAGCGGTCCTGCGAGATCAAGGCCTGGGTGGTGGGGCAGGACGAACGGGAAAGCGGTCTGCGCGCGATCCTCAACTTTGGCCACACCTTCGGGCACGCCATCGAGGCCGGGCTGGGCTATGGCGCTTGGCTGCATGGCGAGGCGGTCGGCTGCGGCATGGTGATGGCCAGCGAGCTTTCGGCACAACTCGGCCTGATGCCGGCAAGTTTTGTCGACCGTATGCACCGAGTGATCGAGCGCGCAAAGCTGCCTGTGCAAGGGCCGGCGACGCTGAGCGGCGACCGCTACCTCGAACTGATGCGGGTGGACAAGAAGGCCGAGGATGGCGAGATTCGATTTGTCGTCATCGAGAGCCTGGGGCAGGCCGGCATGCGGCCGGCGTCAGACGAACTGGTGGCCCGTGTGATCGAGGCTCACTCCGCGCGCTGACGCGTTGTTCGCCATGCTCGCGCCCTACGCCTGCAGGCCGGAGCATTCCAGGGGGCGCAGCTACCCCGAAGCGGAAGCACCGACTCGCAACGCCTTCCAGCGGGATCGCGACCGCATCGTGCACAGCACGGCTTTTCGCCGGCTGGTGTACAAGACCCAGGTGTTCCTGAATCATGAAGGCGACCTGTTCCGTACCCGACTGACCCACTCGCTCGAGGTGGCCCAGCTTGGCCGGTCGATCGCCCGAACGCTGGGCCTGCACGAAGACCTGGTCGAGGCAATCGCCCTCGCGCACGACCTGGGCCACACGCCTTTCGGGCATGCCGGGCAGGACGCACTGCATGAATGCATGCGTGAGCATGGTGGCTTCGAGCACAACCTGCAGAGCCTGAGGGTGATCGACCGCCTCGAGGAGCGTTATCCGTCCTTCGACGGCTTGAACCTCAGCTTCGAGACGCGTGAAGGCATCCTCAAACACTGCTCGCTGGACAATGCGCGCCGATTGGGTGACGTCGGGCAGCGCTTTATCGAGCGCACGCAACCCAGCCTTGAAGCCCAACTGTGCAACCTGGCTGACGAGATTGCCTACAGCGCGCACGACATCGACGATGGCGTACGCTCGGGCCTGTTGACGCTGGAGCAGCTCGACGGCGTCGGGCTGTTTGCTCGCTACCGCGCGCATGTGTGTGTCGAGCATCCGGCGCTCGCGGGGCGGCGCGTGCTGTTCGAGGCAATACGACGCATGCTGTCCGACCAGGTCTACGACGTGATTGCAGCCACCCGGCACGAGCTCGAGAAGCACCGTCCGCAGACCGCGGACGAGGCGCGTCTGATGCCGCCACTGGTGCGCTTCACGGAGACGATGCGTGCGGAGGTGGCCGAGCTCAAGCGATTCCTGCGTCAGCATCTGTACCGCCACCCGCAAGTCGTCGAAACCACGGATCGCGGCAAGCAGGTCGTGCGCGAGCTGTTCGCGGCGTATGTCGAGCGCCCAGCCGAGATGCCGCAAGACTACGCCGCCGCGGGTGACCGACACCGGGCCGTCGCTGACTACATCGCGGGGATGACCGATCGCTTTGCCATTCGTGAACACGCTCGGCTGACCGGGCGAGCGCTTTTCTGAGCCGTCGGCAGCTAAAATGGGGTCAGAGTAATTCCGCCCTGACCATACATGGCACGCCTGCCCCGTCTGACAGTTCCTGGCCATCCCCATCTGATCGTCCAACGCGGACACAACCGCCAGACCGTCTTCGAGACGGAGGCTGATTACCGGACCTTCCTGGACACCCTGCGCGAATATGCGGTGACGTATGGCCTCTCCGTCCATGCCTACGCGTTGCTTCCGGCCGAGGTGCTTCTGCTGGCCACACCCCTCGACAACCAGGCCTTGAGCCGGACGATGCAGTCGCTCGGGCGCCGCTATGTCGCCTGGTACAACCGCCGACACGGCAGGACCGGTGCGCTGTGGGAAGGGCGGTTCCGTGCCGGGCTCATCGAGGCCAGGTCCGCGTGGCTGGCGTGCACCGTGTTCGTCGAAGCCGCGCCCCAACGGCGGGGTCATGCGGCGCACGCCGAGCACTGGCATTGGTCGAGTTTCCCGCACCACAGCGGCCGGCGGGTCGATCCGGTCGTCGTCGAGCATGCACTCTGGTGGGAGCTCGGCAACACGCCCTTCGACCGGGAGGCGGCTTACCGGCAGCGCTTCGAGCAGGGGCTGAGCGCTGCTGAAACCCAACGTATCGAAGACGCCGCCACGAGGGGGTGGGCGCTGGGTTCCGGCGCCTTCCTTGCCGGGTTGAGTCGGCAGATCGCTCGGCCACTGACGCCCCGGCCAAGGGGGCGTCCCCGGAAAACCAAGGAATCCGTCCCCATTTAATATGCATCACAATGGTGCATCGATTTAGATTAGTTCCGACCCCATTTATTCCGGCTTGACATGACCTGATGCATAAGTATCCTCCGCGTTATCCCTAACGATGACACGGAGTGCGCCATGACCAAGGCCGCCCTGGGGGCTGCTGCCCCCGAAGAAATCCAGTCGTTGGCCGCCAGCGGCTTGTACGACCCGGCCAACGAGAAGGACGCATGCGGCGTCGGCTTCGTCGCGCACATCAAGGGCCAGAAGGCCCACGCCATCGTCGAGCAGGGCTTGAAGATCCTGGAGAACCTCGACCACCGCGGCGCTGTCGGCGCCGACAAGCTGATGGGCGATGGTGCGGGGATCCTGATCCAGATTCCGGACGATTACTTCCGCGCCGAGATGGCGAAGCAAGGCGTCGAACTGCCCCCGCCGGGCGAATACGGCGTCGGCATGATCTTCCTGCCGAAAGAGCATGCTTCGCGCCTGGCGTGCGAGCAGGAACTCGAGCGGGCGGTCAGGGCGGAAGGGCAGGTGCTGCTCGGCTGGCGTGACGTGCCGGTCGACAAGGACATGCCGATGTCACCGACCGTGCGCGAAAAGGAACCGGTGATCCGCCAGATCTTCATCGGCCGGGGGCCGGACATCATCGTGCCGGATGCACTGGAGCGCAAGCTCTACGTGATCCGCAAGACCGCTTCCAGTGCGATCCAGCGGCTGAAGTTGACGCACAGCCGCGAGTACTACGTGCCGAGCATGTCGTGCCGCACCATCATCTACAAGGGCCTGCTGCTGGCAGACCAGGTCGGCACCTACTACAAGGACCTGCAGGATCCGCGCACGGTGTCGGCGCTCGCGCTCGTGCACCAGCGCTTCTCGACCAACACCTTCCCCGAGTGGCCGCTCGCGCACCCGTACCGCATGGTTGCGCACAATGGCGAAATCAACACCGTCAAGGGCAACTTCAACTGGATGCGTGCCCGCGAAGGCGTGATGAAGTCCCCGGTGCTGGGGGATGACCTGCTCAAGCTGTATCCGATCAGCTTCGAGGGCCAGTCCGACACGGCCACGTTCGACAACGCGCTCGAGCTGCTGACCATGGCCGGCTACCCGCTCGCTCACGCCGCGATGATGATGATTCCCGAGGCGTGGGAGCAGCATGCGACGATGGACGAGCGCCGTCGCGCGTTCTATGAGTACCACGCCGCAATGCTGGAGCCCTGGGACGGCCCCGCCGCCATGGTCTTCACCGACGGCAAGCAGATCGGCGCCACGCTGGACCGCAACGGCTTGCGTCCGGCACGCTACATCGTCACGGACGATGACTTGGTCGTGATGGCCTCGGAGAGCGGCGTGCTGCCCATCCCCGAGAACAAGATCGTCAAGAAGTGGCGCCTGCAGCCTGGCAAGATGTTCCTGATCGACTTCGAGCAGGGGCGTATCGTCGATGACGAGGAGCTGAAGAACCTTCACGCATCGACCAAGCCCTACCGGCAGTGGATCGAGAACGTCCGCATCAAGCTCGACACGATCGAAGTGACCGGCGGCCCGGCGGCCTTCCCGGAATCGCTGCTCGACCGTCAGCAGGCGTTCGGCTACACACAGGAAGACATCAAGTTCCTGATGAGCCCGATGGCCCAGGCCGGCGAGGAAGGCATCGGCTCGATGGGGAACGACTCGCCGCTGGCCGTGCTGTCGAGCAAGAACAAGCCGCTGTACAACTACTTCAAGCAGCTGTTCGCCCAGGTGACCAACCCGCCGATCGACCCGATCCGCGAAGCGATCGTGATGTCGCTGGTGTCCTTCATCGGTCCCAAGCCCAACCTGCTGGACATCAATGCGGTGAACCCTCCGATGCGTCTGGAGGTGTCGCAACCGATACTCGACTTCGACGACATGGCTCGCCTGCGCGAGATCGAGAAGCACACCGGCGGCAAGTTCAGGAGCTACGGGCTCAACATCACCTACCCGCTGGTCTGGGGCCCCGAAGGGGTCGAGGCAAAGCTGGCGTCCCTGTGCGCAGAAGCGGTTGACGCCATCAAGAGCGGCCACAACGTCCTGATCATCACCGACCGCCATATGGACCGGGCCCAAGTGGCCATTCCCGCGCTGCTCGCGTTGTCGGCGGTCCACCAGCACCTGGTGCGCGAAGGGCTGCGCACGACGGCGGGTCTTGTGGTGGAGACCGCTTCAGCGCGCGAAGTGCATCATTTCGCCGTGCTCGCGGGCTACGGGGCCGAAGCCGTGCACCCGTATCTCGCGATGGAGACGCTGGCTGCGCTGCACAAGGAACTGCCCGGCGAGTTGTCGGCCGAGAAGGCAATCTACAACTACGTCAAGGCGATCGGCAAGGGCTTGTCGAAGATCATGTCCAAGATGGGCATATCGACCTACATGTCCTACTGCGGCGCGCAGATCTTCGAGGCCATCGGCCTGAAGAAGGAGTTGATCGAGAAATACTTCCGCGGCACGGCGTCGCAGGTGGGCGGCATCGGCGTGTTCGAGGTGGCCGAAGAGGCGATCCGCATGCACGTGGCGGCGTTCGGCGACGACCCGGTGCTGCAGAACATGCTCGATGCCGGCGGCGAATACGCCTGGCGCGTGCGTGGCGAAGAACACATGTGGACGCCGGATGCGATCGCGAAGCTGCAGCACAGCGCGCGCGCCAACAAGTTCGACACCTACAAGGAGTACGCGCAGATCATTAACGACCAGTCGCGCCGCCACATGACGCTGCGCGGTCTGTTCGAGTTCAAGGTCGACCCGAGCAAGGCGATTCCCGTGGACGAGGTCGAGCCCGCCGCAGAGATCGTCAAGCGCTTCGCGACCGGCGCGATGTCGCTCGGCTCGATCTCGACCGAGGCGCACTCGACGCTGGCCATCGCGATGAACCGCATCGGCGGCAAGTCGAACACCGGCGAAGGCGGCGAAGACCCGGCGCGTTATCGCAACGAGCTCAAGGGCATACCGATCAGGCAGGGCACGAAGGTGTCCGAGGTGGTCGGCGCCGGCGTGGTCGAGGCCGACTACGAGCTGAAGGACGGAGACTCGCTGCGCTCGAAGATCAAGCAGGTGGCCTCGGGACGCTTCGGCGTCACGACCGAGTACCTGGTGTCGGCCGACCAGATCCAGATCAAGATGGCCCAGGGCGCCAAGCCCGGTGAGGGCGGGCAGCTGCCGGGTGGCAAGGTGTCCGACTACATCGGCTTCCTGCGCTACTCGGTGCCGGGCGTCGGGCTGATCTCGCCGCCGCCGCACCACGACATCTATTCCATCGAGGACCTGGCGCAACTCATCCACGACCTGAAGAACGCGAACCCCCGTGCCGACGTGTCCGTCAAGCTGGTGTCGGAAGTCGGCGTCGGTACGATCGCGGCCGGTGTCGCGAAGGCCAAGGCCGACCATGTGGTGATTGCAGGCCACGACGGCGGCACCGGCGCCTCGCCGTGGTCATCGATCAAGCATGCGGGCACGCCGTGGGAGCTGGGCCTGGCCGAGACGCAACAGACGCTGGTGCTCAACCGTCTGCGCAGCCGCATCCGGGTGCAGGCCGACGGCCAGATGAAGACCGGCCGCGATGTCGTGATCGGGGCGCTGCTGGGTGCAGACGAATTCGGCTTCGCCACCGCTCCGCTGGTGGTCGAAGGCTGCATCATGATGCGCAAGTGCCACTTGAACACCTGCCCAGTGGGCGTGGCCACGCAGGACCCGGTGCTGCGCCGCAAGTTCCAGGGCAAGCCGGAGCACGTGGTCAACTTCTTCTTCTTCATTGCCGAAGAAGCGCGCCAGATCATGGCTCAGCTGGGCGTGCGCAGGTTCGACGACCTGATCGGCCGCGCCGACCTGCTCGACACGAAGAAGGGCATCGAGCACTGGAAGGCGCGTGGGCTGGATTTCAGCCGCGTCTTCTTCCAGCCGACGGTGCCGGCCGAGGTGCCGCGCTACCACGTCGAGATGCAGGACCACGGCCTCGACCGCGCGCTCGACGTCAAGCTGATCGAGAAGTCCAAGGCGGCGATCGAGAAGGGCGAGAAGGTGCAGTTCATCGAGACTGCGCGCAACGTCAACCGCACGGTCGGCGCCATGCTGTCCGGCGAGCTGATCCGCCATCGTCCCGAAGGCCTGCCCGACGACACGCTGCGCATCCAGATGGAAGGCACCGGCGGCCAGAGCTTCGGCGCCTTCCTCGCGAAGGGCATCACGATGTACCTGATCGGCGATGCCAATGACTACACCGGCAAAGGCCTGTCCGGTGGGCGCGTGGTCGTGCGGCCGAGCATCGACTTCCGCGGCGACGCGACGCAGAACATCATCGTCGGCAACACGGTGTTGTACGGTGCCACCAGCGGCGAGGCCTTCTTCCGCGGTGTCGCCGGCGAGCGTTTCGCGGTGCGCCTGTCAGGCGCGACCGCGGTCGTCGAAGGTACCGGTGACCATGGCTGCGAATACATGACCGGCGGGACTGTCGTGGTGCTTGGCAAGACGGGTCGCAACTTCGCGGCCGGCATGTCGGGCGGCCTGGCCTACGTGTACGACGAGGACGGCCAGTTCGCATCGCGCTGCAACACCTCGATGGTGTCCCTCGACAAGGTGCTGCCCGCGAAGGAACAGGAAGCGGGTATCGACCCCGCGATCTGGCACAAGAGCCAGACCGACGAAGTGCTGCTGAAGAAGCTGATCGAGGAGCACCACCGCTGGACCGGCTCGCTGCGCGCGCGCGAAATCCTCGATCGCTGGAATGAGGCACGCTCGAAGTTCGTGAAGGTGTTCCCGCACGAGTACAAGCGCGCACTGGGCGAACTCAATGCGAAGAAGGAAGCTGACGCCACCATCGCG
This sequence comes from Caldimonas mangrovi, assembly GCF_023721835.1. GTDB lineage: Bacteria > Pseudomonadota > Gammaproteobacteria > Burkholderiales > Burkholderiaceae_C > Caldimonas > Caldimonas mangrovi. Next base: position 186,276 of record NZ_JAMKFE010000002.1, read on the forward strand.
AAGGCGGCCGTCAAGGGGTCGGAGAAGTCCGGCGGCAAGAGCACCAAGGCCAAGGCCTGAGCGGCCGGACTTTAGGAGTAAGAAATGGGAAAAGTCACTGGCTTCATGGAATACGAGCGGGTCGAAGAGGCGTATGAGCCCGCTCCCACCCGGCTGAAGCACTACAAAGAGTTCGTCATCGGCCTGAAGGAAGACGAGGCGCGCGTGCAGGGGGCGCGCTGCATGGATTGCGGCATTCCGTTCTGCAACAGCGGCTGCCCGGTCAACAACGTCATTCCCGACTTCAACGACCTCGTGTATCGCAACGAATGGCAGCGCGCGATCGACGTGCTGCACTCGACCAACAACTTCCCCGAGTTCACCGGGCGCATCTGCCCCGCGCCGTGCGAAGCGGCTTGCACGCTGAATTTCAACGACGAGGCGGTCGGTATCAAGTCGGTCGAGCGCGCGATCATCGATCGCGCCTGGGCCGAGGGCTGGGTGGCGCCGCAGCCGTCGAAGATCAAGACGGGCAGGAAGGTCGCCGTGATCGGCTCGGGCCCCGCCGGGCTGGCTGCGGCGCAGCAGCTTGCGCGCGTCGGCCATGACGTGACGGTGTTCGAGAAGAACGACCGCATCGGTGGCCTGCTGCGCTACGGTATCCCCGACTTCAAGATGGAGAAGTCGCTGATCGACCGCCGCGTCCAGCAGATGGAGGCCGAGGGCGTGAGCTTCCGCACCGGGGTGCTGGTCGGCAAGATGCCCGAGGGCTCGAAGGTGACCAACCTTGCCAAGCAGACGGTGTCGCCCGAGCAATTGGCGAAAGAGTTCGACGCTGTGCTGCTGGCCGGCGGCGCCGAGCAGCCGCGCGATCTGCCGGCGCCCGGTCGCGACCTGGCCGGCGTGCACTTCGCGATGGAGTTCCTGCCGCAGCAGAACCGCGTCAATGCCGGCGACCAGGTCAAGGACCAGATCATGGCGACCGGCAAGCACGTGATCGTGATCGGCGGCGGCGACACCGGCTCGGATTGCGTCGGTACCTCCAACCGTCATGGCGCGGCGAGCGTGACGCAGTTCGAACTGATGCCGATGCCGCCTGAGCACGAGAACAAGGCGCTGACCTGGCCGTACTGGCCGTACAAGCTGCGCACGTCGTCGAGCCATGAAGAAGGCTGCGAGCGCGAATTCGCGATCGCGACCAAGGAGTTCATGGGCGGGGAAGGAAAGGACAGCGGCAAGCTTGCCGCGATCAAGACCGTCCGCGTCGAGTGGAAGGACGGCAAGATGGTCGAGGTGCCGGGTTCGGAGCAGGTGCTCAAGGCCGACCTCGTATTGCTGGCCATGGGCTTCGTCAGCCCGGTGGCGAGCGTGCTCGAATCCTTCGGCGTCGAGAAGGACGCGCGCGGCAACGCAAGAGCGAGCACCGACTTCATGGGCGGCTACCAGACCAGCGTCGACAAGGTTTTTGCGGCGGGTGACATTCGCCGCGGCCAATCGCTCGTGGTGTGGGCGATTCGCGAGGGTCGGCAGGCTGCGCGCGCGGTCGACGAGTTCCTGATGGGCGCCAGCGAGCTGCCGCGCTGACGCCGGGCCAGGCGCCACAAAGGGCGGGCCGCAGTCGCTTTGCCGCAAGGCGCCGACAGCCCGGCCGCCGGCCTGCGGTGCAGGCCGGTTAACGCCGTCTTAAACCGCGCCGCGAAGAATGAGCGGCGCGAGCGGCCGTTGGATTGCCGCAACAATGCCTGCCGCGGGGCGGTCCTCCAGACGGGGGAGCTCCGCCATGGGCCCGAGTGTTTTCCCCTATCATCCGACGGCCGGTTGTTTCATGACACCGGCTTTTTGTTGACTGGCCTTCTTCTGATGTCTCCCCTCGTCTCAGCTCCCACCCCCACCACGCCGCTCGTCGAGTTGCGCGGCGTGAGCTTCGGCTACGGCGAGCGCTTGATCCTCGAGGAAGTGAGCCTGCAGGTCCCCCGCGGCAAGGTGATCGCTCTGATGGGCGCTTCCGGCGGCGGCAAGACCACCGTGTTGCGGTTGATCGGGCGGCAGGTGACGGCTCAGGCCGGCCAGGTGCTGTTCGACGGCGCCGACGTGGGCACCATGGACCCGCGGCAGTTGTATGCGGCACGCCGGCGCATGGGCATGCTGTTCCAGTTCGGGGCGCTATTCACCGATCTGTCGGTGTTCGACAACGTCGCTTTTCCGCTGCGCGAGCACACACGCCTGCCCGAAAGCATGATCCGCGACCTGGTACTGATGAAGCTCAACGCTGTCGGCCTGCGTGGTGCGCGGAACCTGATGCCCGCCGAAGTGTCGGGTGGCATGGCGCGGCGTGTCGCGCTGGCCCGTGCGATCGCGCTCGACCCGGATCTGATCATGTACGACGAGCCGTTCGCCGGGCTCGACCCGATTTCGATGGGTGTCGCGGCACGGCTGATCCGCCAGCTGAACGACACGCTCGGCGTGACCAGCATCGTGGTCTCGCATGACGTCGACGAGACCTTCCTGATCGCCGACCACGTCGTGTTCCTGGCCAACGGCCGCATCGCGGCACAGGGCTCACCGGCCGAGATGCGTGCTTCGAGCGACCCGCTGGTCCGGCAGTTCGTCGACGCGCAACCCGACGGCCCGGTGCGCTTCCACTACCCGGCTTCATCGGTGGCGGAAGATTTCCGCATGAGGGCCTGACCATGCTGGGCTTCCTGCATCCCTCGCGCGTAGGTTTCGCGGTCAGAAGCAAGCTGAACGACATCGGCTGGTCCGCGCGGCTGCTTCTCAGGCTGGTGCTGCTTGGCGGCCGGGCGTTCGCGCGCGGCCGACTCGTGGTCGACCAGCTGCATTTCCTCGGCAACTATTCGCTGGCGATCATCACCGTCTCGGGCTTGTTCGTCGGCTTCGTACTCGGGTTGCAGGGGTACTACACCCTGCAGCGCTACGGATCTTCCGAAGCGCTCGGGCTGCTCGTCGCGCTGTCGCTGGTGCGTGAACTGGGACCTGTGGTCAGCGCCTTGTTGTTCGCAGGGCGGGCCGGCACTTCGCTGACGGCCGAGATCGGCCTGATGAAAGCAGGCGAGCAACTGACCGCGATGGAGATGATGGCAGTCGACCCGGTGCAACGCGTGCTGGCGCCGCGTTTCTGGGCCGGAGTGATCGCGATGCCCCTGCTGGCGGCCGTGTTCAGCGCGGTCGGCATCATCGGCGGCTGGGTGGTCGGCGTGCTGCTGATCGGTGTCGACGAAGGCGGCTTCTGGTCACAGATGCAAAGCGGCGTCGATGTCTGGGCCGACGTCGGCAACGGCATCATCAAGAGTTTCGTGTTCGGTGTGACGGTCACTTTCGTGGCGCTGCTGCAAGGCTACGCCTGCAAGCCGACCCCCGAAGGCGTGTCTCGCGCCACCACGCGCACCGTGGTCATGGCTTCGCTGGCGGTGCTGGGGCTGGACTTCGTGCTCACGGCCTTGATGTTCTCGATATAAGGGCGATGGAACACCTTCGGCGCCTTGGACGACCCGGCGGAGCCGGATCCGCGGCGGCCCTGGATTTTGCCGGCGCATGCCCTCGTGGACGGCCGGAACCACCCGCTGTCGCCGGCGGACCACTGAAGAACCTTGGATGGCGGCGCTGATGCCGCCGAGGAGAGCAGACGATGCAGAAGTCTCGTCATGACATATGGGTCGGATTGTTCGTGCTGATCGGCGCGGCGGCCGTGTTGTTTCTCGCGTTGAAGGCCGGCAACCTGGTCAGTCTGTCGTTCGAGCCCACCTATTACGTCGACGCCCGCTTCGACAACATCGGTGGATTGAAGCCGCGTGCGCCGGTCAAGAGTGCAGGGGTGGTCGTCGGGCGCGTCGAGTCGATCCGCTTCGACGACAAGATCTATCAGGCGAGGGTGCGGCTCGAACTGGAGCGGCGCTACGTGTTTCCGAAGGACAGTTCGGCCAAAATCCTCACCTCGGGATTGCTCGGCGAGCAGTACATCGGTCTGGAGCCGGGCGCCGAGGAAAGCAATCTGGCGGTCGGCGACGTGATCACGCAGACGCAGTCGGCGGTCGTGCTCGAGAACCTGATCAGCCAGTTCCTCTACAACCGGGCTGCCGAAGGTCCGAGCGCACCGGCCGGGGGGGGCAAGCCGTGAAGTTCCGGTCCAGTCTTCTTCGTTTGCTGGGCGTGGTGTCGGCCGTCGCCGCGCTGGGCGGGTGCGCAAGCAACCCGCGCGACCCGCTGGAGCCGATGAACCGCAAGGTGTATGCCTTCAACGATGCGGTGGACCGGGCGGTGCTCAAGCCGGTGGCGACCGCTTACCGCGACACGGTGCCGAGCCCGGTGCGCACCGGCGTCACGCACTTCTTCTCCAACCTCAGCGACGCGTGGTCGGCCATCAACGCCTTCCTGCAGTTCAAGGCGGAAGCGGGCTTGCGCAACACGATGCGCTTCAGCATGAACACCTTCCTCGGGCTGGGCGGGTTGCTGGATATCGCCACCGAGGCGGGCATCGAGCCGCAGTACGAGGATTTCGGCCAGACGCTGGCCCGCTGGGGCATGGGTTCCGGGCCCTACGTGGTGCTGCCGCTGCTTGGGCCCTCGACGTTGCGCGACACGGCAGCGCTGCCGCTCGACATGAAGGCGGCAGGCTATGCTTTCCGGCACGACCCCCAAACGCAGTTCGGCCTGAACGGTCTGCGCCTCGTGAACGCAAGAGCGAGGGCCTTGTCGGTCACCAGCATGATCGGCGACGCTGCGCTCGATCCTTACCTGTTCGTTCGCGACGCCTATCTTCAGCGGCGTCTCAACCTGGTCCACGACGGCGATCCGCCTGACAACGGCGACAGCTACGAGGACGGCGAAGAACTGGACGACCCGAGCGTTGAACCATCGGGCGCCGCGCCGGTCTCAACCGACTGAGCTTGCAGGGGAAGTCCCCCATTGGAAAAGGAAAAGTGATGAATCGTCGAGGTTTTGCTGCAGCGTGTATCAGTGCGGTGTTGTTCGTGTCCGGCGGTGCCTGGGCCCAGCAGGCACCCGATGCGCTGATCCGCGAGGTGTCGCAGGACGTGATCGACACAGCCCGCAATGACAAGGCGATCCAGGCGGGCGACCTGCAGCGCATCGTCGCACTGGTCGACGCCAAGATCCTGCCGCATGTGAACTTCCAGCGCATGACGGCTTCGGCTGTCGGCCGCTACTGGCGCCAGGCCACCCCGGAGCAGCGCCAGCGCCTGCAGGAAGAATTCAAGCAGTTGCTGATGCGCACCTATGCCGGCGCGTTGTCACAGGTGAAGGACCAGCAGGTCCACATGAAACCGATGCGTGCGGCGCCGGAGGACACCGAGGTGATCGTGCGCACGGAGGTGCGCGGCAAGGGTGAGCCGGTGCAGGTCGACTACCGGCTCCAGAAGACGCCCGCCGGCTGGAAGATCTACGACGTCAATGTGCTGGGTGTGTGGCTGGTCGAGAACTACCGCAACACGTTTGCACAGGAGATCGGCCAGGGCGGCATCGACGGCTTGATCAACAAGCTCGCCGAGCGTAACAAGGCTGCCGCCGGCCAGAGCTGAAGGTCAGGACCGATGCTGCTGCTGCCCGACCGTCTGACCGTAGACGAAGCCAACGACACGCTGCGCATGCTGCAGCAGGGCCTCAAGCGCGAGCCGGGCGACCGGCTCGTCGTGGATGCGGGCGCGCTGCGGCATTTCGACTCTTCGGCACTCGCGGTGCTGCTCGAATGCGAGAGGCTCGCTGTCGCCGGCGGCAAGCGCTTCGAGGTGCAGCAACTGCCATCCAAGCTGCGCGAATTGGCGGGCTTGTACGGGATCGGGGAACTGCTGCCGACGGCCGGCTGATGGCCGCTTCGCCGGCGACGAAACGGGGGCCGTGGCCCCCGTTGCTCATTCCGGTTGGGCGTAGCGTTTCGCGCGCAGGTTGCGCTTGATCTCCTGCAGCATCGGGCGCAGGTGCTCACCCAGGCGCAGTGCGACGCCGGTGGTCAGGATGTCGATGATCATCAGGTGCAACAGGCGCGAGACCATCGGGCTGTAGCGGTCGTAGTCTTCCGGGTGGTCGGCGGCCAGCAGGATCTGCGCCTGTTGCGCCAGCGGCGAACCGCTGGCGGTAACGACGATCGTGGTGGCGCCCTTCTTGCGGGCGATCTCGGCGGCGTCGAGCAGGTCGCGGCTGCGACCCGAGTTCGAGATCACCACGACGCAGTCCCCGGGCTTCAGCATCGTCGCGCTCATCACCTGCACGTGGCCGTCGCTGCAGGCCACCGCATTGACGCCGAGCCGGAAGAACTTGTGCTGCGCGTCCTGCGCGACGATGCCCGAATTGCCGACGCCGTAGAACTCGATGCGCCTCCCCTGGCGGCCCGCTTCGGCGAGCGCCTCCATCGCGCGTTCGAACGCGTGACTGGCCGCGTCGTTGCGGAACTTCAGCAGTGCCGACACCGTGTTGTCGATCACCTTGACGATGATGTCGGACGGCTTGTCGTCCTCGTCGACCGAGCGGTGCACGAAGGGCACGCCCTCATTGACGCTGCCGGCGAGCTTGAGCTTGAAGTCGGCCAGCCCGTCGTAGCCGACGCTGCGGCAGAAGCGCACCACCGTCGGTTTGCTCACGTGCGAGCGCTCAGCCAGCTCAGCCACCGGCAGGCTCGCGAAACTGCGCGGATCGGCCAGCACCAGCTTCGCGACGCGCTGCTCGGCCGGCGGCAAGGCCGGGATCGACGCCCTGATGCGGTCCAGCATGTCTTACTCCTCAGCGCGACACGGGAGCGGTCGCTTCGTCACTGTTCCTCGGACCACGTGAAACCGTCGCGCGCCACCAGTGCACTGGCAGCCGGTGGACCCCAGCTGCCGGCGTTGTAGCCGCGCAGGCCGTTGCCGTCGCGGCCCCATGCCTCGAGAATGGGCTCGACCCAGCGCCACGCCTGCTCCTGCTCGTCGGAACGCACGAACAGGTTCAGGCGACCGGCGATCGCATCGAGCAGCAGGCGTTCGTAGGCACCGACGCGCTCCGTCGGAAAGGCCTTGTCGAAGTCGAGGTCGAGGAACACCGGCGACAGCGTCTCGTGCTGGCCGCCGGTGCCCTTGGCCGCAAGCAGGTGCAGCTCCAGGCCGTCTTCCGGCTGCAGCTTGATGACAAGCTTGTTCGGCTGGTTCTCGCCGGGAAAGATGCTGTGCGGCGCCGGGCGGAAGTTGACGACGATCTCTGCGTCGCGTGCGGCCAGGCGCTTGCCGGTGCGCAGGTAGAAGGGCACGCCGGCCCAGCGCCAGTTCTGCACCTCGGTGCGCAGCGCGACGAAGGTTTCGCAGCGGCTCCCGGGCGGCACTTTCACTTCGTCCGGATAGCCCGGCACGGCCTTGCCGTCGACGTTGCCGGCACGGTACTGGCCGCGCACCACGTCGCGCACCACGGTTTCGGGAGTGAACGGCTTCAGCGAGCGCAGCACCTTGAGCTTTTCATCGCGGATGGCGTCCGCGTCGCTGGTGGACGGCGGCTCCATCGCGATCATCGTGAGCAGCTGCAGCGCGTGGTTCTGGATCATGTCGCGCAAGGCACCGGTGCGGTCGTAGAAGTCGCCGCGCGTGCCGACGCCGATGCTCTCTGCCAGCGTGATCTGGATGTTGGCGATGCTTTCGCGGCGCCACAGCGGCTCGAACAGCGCGTTGCCGAAGCGCAGCGCCATCAGGTTTTGCACCGAAGGCTTGCCGAGATAGTGGTCGATGCGGAACGCCTGGTTCTCGTCGAACACCGAGCGCACCACGCGGTTGATCTCCTGCGCGCTCTTCAAATCGTGGCCGAGCGGTTTTTCGAGCACGACGCGAATGTGAGGCTCGTTGAGGCCGGCGGCACCGAGTTGCTCGCAGATGACCGGGAACAGGTGCGGGCTGGTCGCGAGGTAGAGCACCACGGTGTCGGCGTTGCGCTCGCCCAGCCAGGACTTCAGTCGCTGGTAGTGCTCCGGCTGCGACAGGTCGACCCGGCGGTAGAAGATCAGCTCGGCGAAACGGGCGAATTCCTCGTCGCTTGGACGCTTTGGCGTGTCGACTTCCTGGAAACGCTCTTTGAGCCAGACACGGTACTGCTCATCGGATTGGTCGTCGCGCGCGACCGCGAGGATGCGGCCGCCTGGCGGCAGCTTGCCGTGCCGAAACGCCTGGAACAGGGCCGGCATCAGCTTGCGCCACGTGAGATCGCCCGTACCGCCGAAGAAAACCAGATCGAAGGACATGATCGTGAAACGGTAACCGTTGGAAAAGCGGGCACGCCGGCCCGAACTTCCGGCAGCAGTGCTATCAGCCCGCGGGTGTAATAAAGTTTCACAACGATGATGCCGCCAATTTCGGCTTCCGTCAATTCACCAAGGCCTGCAGCTTGGCTGCCGGAAGGGTGGAAAGGCGCCGATTACAGGCGGGTTACGGGGTAACCTTGTTACCATGCGTGCCTTGCCGAAGCACGCTGCCTGTCGTGGCCGTCGGCAAAAGCCGCCACGACCAGCGCCGACAATTCGGTTTTGCACCGTTTCTCTGGACCGACCATGACCTCACTGGAAGCGCTCAAGCAATACACCACCGTCGTCGCCGACACCGGCAACTTCAAGCAGCTCGCGCAGTTCGCCCCGAAGGACGCCACCACCAACCCTTCGCTAATCCTGAAGGCGGTGCAGCAGCCCGACTATCAGCCGCTACTGGCCGAAGCGGTCGCGGCGCATCGCGGCGAGCCGATCGATCAGATCATCGACCAGGTGCTGGTGCGCTTCGGCCTCGAGATCCTCAAGGTCGTGCCCGGCCGGGTCTCGACCGAGGTGGATGCTCGGCTCAGCTTCGACACTGCCGCGACCATCGCCCGAGCGCAACGCATCATGGCGCTGTACGAAGAGGCCGGCATTGGCCGCGAGCGCGTGCTCATCAAGGTCGCGTCGACCTGGGAGGGCATCCAGGCGGCCCGAGCGCTGCAGCACGAGGGCATCCGTTGCAATCTGACGCTGCTGTTCTCTTTCTGCCAGGCGGTGGCATGCGGCGAGGCCGGCGTGCAGCTGATTTCGCCCTTCGTCGGTCGCATCTACGATTGGTACAAGAAGACCGCCGGCAGCAGCTGGGACGAAGCGGCGAATGCCGGCGTCAACGACCCCGGCGTGCGTTCCGTCACCCAGATCTACAACTACTACAAGCACTTCGGTATCGAGACCGAAGTCATGGGCGCCAGCTTCCGCAACGCCGGGCAGATCCTCGCACTGGCCGGCTGCGATCTGCTGACGATCAGCCCCGAACTGCTGGCGCAACTGCACGCGAGCGACGCGCCGGTCACGCGCTACCTCGACCCTCATGCTGCGCGTGGCGCAAGCATCAAGGCGGTGGCGTACAACGAGGCGAGCTTCCGCTACGCGCTGAACGAGGACGCCATGGCGACCGAGAAGCTCGCTGAGGGCATTCGCCAGTTCGCGGTCGATGCCGTCAAACTCGAAGGACTGATCCAGGCGCTTTGATTTTTTCTCGGGAAGGACAACGATGACGACCGCACCGCGCTGCGACCGCACGACGGCTTGGGCTGCGTTGAAGGGGCACTACGAAGCCCACGGACGCGATTTCGATCTGCGCGAGGCCTTCGCGCGCGACCCCGGGCGCTTTGCTGCCTTCGGCGTCGAAGCGCCCGAAGTGTTCGCAGACCTGTCGAAGAACCACCTCGATCTCGCGACGCTCAAGCTGTTGCTCGAGCTGGCGCAGGAATGCCGCCTCGCCGAGCGCCGCGACGCGATGTTCGCGGGCGCGCCGATCAACCACACCGAGGGCCGCGCCGTGCTGCATACCGCGTTGCGCGCGCCGCAGGGCCGGGGGCCGCACAGCGCCGAAGTGCACGAGGTGCTGGACCGGATGCTGACCTACGTCGAGGAAGTGCGCGACACAGCGCGCAGCGGTATCCGGCACGTCGTCAACATCGGCATCGGCGGCTCCGACCTGGGGCCGCAGATGGTGGTGCCGGCGCTCGACGCGTTCGTCCATCCGGGCCTGAACTTCCATTTCGTCTCCAACGTCGACGGCCACGACATCACGCCGGTGCTGCGCAAGCTGAAGCCGGAGGAGACGCTGTTCATCATCGCGTCGAAGACCTTCACGACGCAAGAGACCATGGCCAACGCGCATGTCGCCAAGGCGTGGTTCCTGCAGCACGGCGGCGCAGACACCGCGAAGCATTTCGTCGCGACGACCACCAACGTGGAGGCCGCGGCCGAATTCGGCATTGCCACCACGTTCGGTTTCTGGGACTGGGTCGGTGGCCGCTATTCGCTGTGGTCGGCGATCGGCCTGCCGATCGCACTGGCCATCGGCGCCGACAACTTCCGCGCGCTGCTGGCGGGCGCGCACGCGATGGACCGGCACTTCGCCGAGGCACCGCTGGAGCGCAATCTGCCGGCGCTGCTGGGGCTGCTCGACGTCTGGTACCGCAACTTCCACCACTACACCAGCCGCAGCATCGCGCCCTATCACCAGGGTCTGCGGCGTCTGCCGGCTTACCTGCAGCAACTCGAGATGGAGAGCAACGGCAAGTGCGTCGACCTCGATGGCGAGCGCCTGCCGTTCGGCACCTCGCCCGTGGTGTGGGGCGAGCCGGGCACCAACGGGCAGCACGCCTACTTCCAGATGCTGCACCAGGGCACCGACGTGATCCCGGTTGAGTTCGTCCTTGTCAAGCGGCCGACGCATCCGCATGCCGACCTGCACGCCAAGCTGCTGGCCAACGGGCTTGCGCAGGCGCAGGCGCTGATGCTGGGCAAGACCACCGAACAGGCACGGGGCGAGAAGGCGCCGACCGCCTCGAGCGAACTGGATGCGCAGACGGTCGCGCGCCATCGCACCTTCCCAGGCAACCGACCCAGCACGACGCTGCTGCTGGAGCAACTGACGCCGCGCAGCCTGGGTGCGCTGATTTCGCTGTACGAGCACCGGGTGTTCACCAGCGGTGCGCTGTGGCGCATCAACAGCTTCGATCAATGGGGCGTCGAGCTGGGCAAGGCCTTGTGCAACGACCTGCTGCCACGCCTCGGCTCGGGTGAGCTCGGCGGGCTCGACGGCTCCACCGCGGGCCTGCTGCGGCGGCTGACAGCCTGAGGTGCGCGCCTGCATGAACGTCATCTTCGATTTCGGCGGCGTCGTGTTCCGTTGGCGGCCGGCAGTGCTGCTCGCACAATGCCTGCCGGCCCATACTGCCACGCCCGAGGCGCTCGCCCGCCTGGTGGACGGCTTTTTCCAGAACTACGGCGGCGATTGGGGCGAGTTCGACCGCGGCACCATCGAGGCGCCGGCTCTGGCGCAGCGCATTGCGCACCGGCTGAAGCTGCAGGTGCACGAGGTCGCCGCGGTGATCGATGCGATCCCGGCCGAGTTGCAGGCCATCGAGACCAGCGTCGAGTTGATGCGCCGCGTGAAGGCGGCGGGCCACCGGCTGTTCTACCTGTCGAACATGCCGGTGCCGTATGCGGCGCATCTCGAAACCCACCACGCCTTCTTCGAGTGGTTCGACGGCGGGGTGTTCTCGTCGCGCGTCCAGCTGATCAAGCCGGACCCGGCGATCTTCCATCACGCATTGCGGGTGTTTGGCAGCACACCCGACGAGGCGGTTTTTCTGGACGACCACCGGGTGAATGTGGAAACGGCACGCGGCCTCGGCATACGCACCGTGCACTTCGCCGACGCCGCGCAAGCGCAAGGCGAATTGGAAGCGCTGGGCGTGCTGTGATCGCGGCTCAAGCCGCGCGGGCTTCGCGCGGCGTGCCTTGCGCGTGGGTCTTCCAGGCGCGGCGTAGGGCCAGATCCGAGCCGAAGCCGGCCGCTTCGGCCGCCTGCCCGACGCTCGCGCCCTGGGTCAACGCCTGCCGCGCGCGTTCGACGCGGATGCGTTGCAGGTAGGCCAGCGGGGCGATGCCTGCATGCAGGCAGAACAGGCGATGCAGGTGGCGCGGCGTGACATGCGCGGCCTGCGCCATGGTCTCGACGTTCCAATGGGCGGCCGGGTCGGCGCAGACGGCGTCCTGCACCCGGTGCACGGCGGGATGCAGGTGGTGACGGTGGGTGAGCAAGGGCGACAGCTCCGGGTCCTGCGGGCCGCGGCGCAGGTACACCACCATCGTCTGCGCCACGGCGGCAGCGGCGGCATCGCCGGCTTCCGCGGCGATCAGGTGCAAAGCGAGGTCGATGCCCGAAGTGATGCCGGCACTCGAGGCCACGGGGCCGTCCTCGACGAACACCCGGTTGCCCACCACCTCGGCCTCGGGCGCCAACGCCTGCAAGGCGGCGAGCACTTCGTGATGGGTCGTGCACCGCCGGCGCGCCAGCAGGCCGGCATCGGCGGCCAGCAGGGTGCCCGCACACACGGTCACGAGCTTGCAACCCGTGTTCGCATCGGCGAGCACAGGTGCCAGCCAGCGGCTGAGCCAGTCGCGCGCCTGGAGCCAGTGACACGATTGCCGCGCCGCCAGCGTCCCCTGCAGGCCGACCAGCACGCACCACGTGCGACCTTCGACAGTTTGCGGCAGCGGTTCCAGCCCGCCGAGTGTCAGGCCGACGGAACTGCAGGCCTCGGGCGCCGGGCCGGCAAAACGCAGACGAAAGCGAGCCGGCCGGCCGTGGGACTGCAGATGCTGGTTCGCCACGCGGAAGGCTTCGGCCGGCCCGGCGATGTCCAGCAACAGCGAGCCCGGCAGCACGACGAACAGCACGTCGATGCCGGCAGGCTCGGATAAGCGGTTAGTGCGCCCGTTCAAGTGCCTCCCCCACCGTGGCGATCGTCGCGAAGCGGTCCTTCAACACGGTCTCCGTACGCAGCATCAGGTCACGCGGCGACAACAGGCTGCCGTCGGGTTGTGTCATGGCGAAGGTCAGCGTGGCCTCGGTCACGTAGTCGACCTCGAAGCCTTCGTCGCTGGCGTGTCGCGCGGTGGTTTCGCAGCATTGCTCGGTTCGGATGCCGGCGATGATCAGCCGGTCGATGCCGTGCTGCCGCAGCCAGATTGGGAGGCCGGTGCCGACCAGCGCGCTGTGGCGGTGCTTGAGGAATTCGGCTGCAGCGTCGCAAGCCTGCAGGCCTTCGAGCGGACGCACCAGCCCGGATACCCGGGAAAAGGGGTTGTTTGGCGCCTCCGGTCCGTCGGTATGCAGGATGCGCACGACCGGAATGCCGCGCGCCTGGCAGCCGTCGAGCAGCGCGTGCGTGCGCTCGAGCAAGCGCGGCACCTCGGCCTCGCTCCAGTAAGGGCGGTGGCGAAAGGACTCTTGAACGTCGATCAGAATCAGCGCGGTATGCATGACAGGTTCCGTGTGAATGATGACACGGATGCTAGAGGTGCGCAGCCTCCCGGGCGTGACATAAACGGGTCGGTATCGATCACTTTCGGACGAACCTGCATGTCGCCCGTCCCCGGCTTCCAGAGCCATTGCGGCCAGCGGGTATGCTTGCCTTTTTGACGCCACGGATGCCTGCTCATGGATTGCATCGGTTGCGGTGCCCAGAACCCGCCCCACGCCAAGTTCTGCCACGCGTGCGGGGCCGCGATGTCGATCGGACCCGTGCCGTGCCGGGCCTGTGATCAGCCCAACGACCCCGGCGCCCGCTACTGCGTGCATTGCGGCGCGCCCGAGCCGGCCAAGCCGGCTGCGGCGGTGCCGCCGGGGCGGGGGGCCTCACGCCAGGCGGTGGGGATCGGTGCCGGACTGGCGGTGCTGGTGATTGCCGGTGCGGCGACCGCCTGGTGGCTGGCCGGTCGCCAGGCCCTGGAGGACGGCGGCAGCCGCCCCGCGGTGGTTCAGGCGCCTCGCCCGGCCGAGCCGGCGGCGAGCGCTGCCACAGAAGTGCTGCGGCCTGAGTCCGCTGAATCGAAGCGTGCCCCGGTGCAGGAAGAGCCGGTCGAGGCGGCGGCAGCGCCCACGCTGCCTGCACCCGAGCCGGCTCCTACCCCCGCGCCGCCCCGGCTCCGGTCCGAGAAGCCGCCGGCCACCGCACAGCGGCACACGCCGCCGCCCGAGCCGGCTCCGGCGGCGCGCAAGCCGGCGGTCGGCGGCGGCTGGTATGCCGAGTACCTGGCCGCACGAGACGAGTGCCGGCGCAACAGCGGCAACTTCTTCAGCCGTACGACGTGCCTCGAAAAGACCAAATGGAAGTACTGCAACGACGGCCACTGGGGCGAGGTGCCCGAATGCCCGACCGGCAGCACGGACAACCGGCCCTGAGCGGCGGCAAGCGGTCAGCCGGCGCTCAGCCCGGCCAGCGCCTGCAGCGCCGCCTCGCGGGCCTGCGCGACGAGCTGCAGCTTCCAGTCGTCGGCGTCGATGTAGAACGCGTCTCGCAGTTGTTGCTTGATCGCGCCGGACTGCGGCGGGCCCACCTCGGGGTGATGGTCGAGCCAATGCTCTGCACGCAGCGCATTGAGCACGTCGAGCAGCGGGAGCGTGCCGTACTCCAGCGCGATGCCGGTGTAGCGTGCCTGGGGACATTCGTCGAAGACCGACAACCACATCATGCCGGTCAGGAGTGCCGAGCTCGACGAGCCTTCGTAGATCGATGTCACCTCCGGGCCCCACCAGCGACGCGCGCGCGCCAGGTCCTGAGCATCGTTGCGCGACGCGAAGATGCGCTCGCCATGGCCGCGCGGACCCAGGCCGGTGTGCAGGTCGATCCAGGCGAGGTCGCGCGTGTGCAGGTTGTGATCGCGCAGCACGTGGCGCAGCGTCAGGTTGCTCCACGTCGGGTTGCGACCGCTGAAGTACAGGCCTGCCTCGTGCGTGTGCTGGCCCTGCGAGACGGCGGCCTGAAAGGCCGCGACGCCGTGCTGCGCGATGTAGGCCTGCAATGCCTGCTCGTCCTCCGTGGAGGGCGGCCAGGCGGCCGGCAGCAGCAGCGGGTGGACGTCGGCATAGGCGTCGTTGGCCGGCAGCGGCTTCGAGAAGTCGTGGAAGTTGCGGTTCAGGTCGACGTTCTCGTGGGTGACGCGCCGCAGCCACGAGAAGCCGTAGGGATTGAGCGCGTGCAGATAGAGCACCGCAACGCCGCTGTCGTGCACTGCGTGGTGCCACGCAGTGTCGCGCAGCAGCGCGATCTGGATGCCGGAGCCTGCGTAGCCTTCAACGCCGTGGCAGGCGCTGCTGAGGATCAGCACCCGTTCGGCGTCGCGCGGTCCTTCCCGGCAGACATCGAGCGCGAGTGTTTCGCCGTCGCGTCCGAGCATCGGGTGCACGTGGTGCTCGACGTCCAGGCCCGCGTCTTCGCAGGACCCCAGGAACTTCTGCCGCGCCTCGGCATAGCTGCCGGCGAAACCGTCAACGTCCGTCTTCATGACCACCTCAACGCACCGTGTTGAGCCAGCGTTCGGCCATGCGCACCCACAAGGTGGCACCCAGTGGGATCAGGTCGTCGTTGAAGTCGTAGCTGGGGTTGTGCAGCATGCAGGGCCCCAGCCCGTGGCCGCCTTCGCGGTGCGAGCCATCGCCGTTGCCGATCAGGAAGTAGGCGCCCGGTTTCTCGAGCAGGAAGTAGCTGAAGTCCTCGGCGCCCATCGTCGGTTCGAACTCGAGCACGTTCTCGGCGCCGACCACGTCGGCCATCACGCTGCGGGCGAACTCGGTCTCTGCCGGGTGGTTGATCGTCGGCGGGTAGTTGCGACTGAACTCGAACACGCACTCGCAATCGAAGGCGGCTGCCGTGTGTTCTGCGATTGCCTTCATGCGCTGCTCGATCAGGTCCAGCACGTCGAGCGTGAAGGTACGCACGGTGCCCTGGATTTCGCAGCTGTCCGGCACGACGTTGGTCGCTTCGCCGGTGTGGATCATCGTCACCGAGATCACCCCGGCGTCGATCGGGCGCTTGTTGCGCGTGATGATGGTCTGGAAGGCCTGCACCATCTGGCAGGCCACCGGCACCGGGTCGGTGCCGAGGTGCGGCATCGCCGCATGCGCGCCCTTGCCGCGGATCCTGATGTGGAACTCGTTGCTCGATGCGAAGCACGGCCCGTTCTTGATCGCGAACTGGCCCACCTGCATGCCCGGCCAGTTGTGCATGCCGAACATCGCCTCCATCGGGAAGCGCTCGAACAGGCCGTCGCGAATCATTTCGCGCGCGCCGCCGCCGCCTTCTTCTGCCGGCTGGAACACCAGGTACACCGTGCCGTCGAAGTTGCGGTGCCGGGCCAGGTGCTTCGCCGCCGCGAGCAGCATCGCTGTGTGGCCGTCGTGGCCGCAAGCGTGCATCTTCCCGGGGTGCTGGCTGGCATGCGGGAACTGGTTGTGCTCGGTGATCGGCAGCGCATCGATGTCGGCGCGCAGGCCGATGGCGCGGTTCGATGTGCCGTTCTTGACGATGCCGACGACGCCGGTCTTGCCCAGGCCGCGATGGATCGGGATGCCCCACTCGGTAAGAGCCTGCGCAATCAGGTCGGAGGTACGGACTTCCTCGAAGCACAGTTCGGGATGAGCGTGGATGCTGCGCCGCATCTGTGCGACGGTGGCGGCATCGGCCAGGATCGATTCGATCAACTGCATGGCGGAACTCCGACGGGCGCCAGCGGAGCCTGCGACCGCCAGCGCACAACAAGAAGAGGGACGGCGCCGCCGGGCGTGGCCGGGGGCCATTTCAGTGTAGCCCGGCAACCCGGACCCTGTGCGGCCGTGGGCATCAACGCCGCACCCCGCCGTCTGCGGTCAGCATCGACAGTTCGACGAAGCTGGAAGCCGTGTGCTTGCGGGGACCAAAGACGACATTGAAGCCGCCGAACGAGGTGTTGATCGACTCAAGGCCGGCGATGAGGCCGTCCGGCGTCGGCTTGGACGCTCGTTTCAGGCCTTCGACCAGCACTTTGGCAGCGATGTAGCCCTCGATGCTGGAGTAGTTCGGCTGCGCGTTGCCGCCAGCCGCCTTGAGGGCGTCGAGGTATTCGCGGCAGATCGCTATCGCCGGGCTGTAGGGGTAGGGCATGACTTGGCTGATCATCACACCCTGGCCTTCACGGCCCAGTTCATCGGCCAGTGCCTGGGTGCCGACAAAAGACACGTTGAAGAAGGTGCCGCCGAAGCCGGCCTTGCGGGCTTCGCGGATGAACGCGGCGCAACTCTTGTAGGCGCTGATCTGCACGACCGCCTGCGGTCGCGCCGCCACGATGGACTTCACCGCGGCCGCGACGTCCACCGAATTGCGCTGCACCGTGCCGAGCGCGGCGGGCTTCAGGCCGCGCGATTCCAGCGCGCGCTGCACGCCGGTCAGGCCGGCCATGCCGTAGCTGTCGTCCTGGTAGAAGACAGCGATGCGGTTCAAGCCGAGCGAGGTGAGGTTCTTGACCACCAGTGCCGTTTCGTCGAAGTAGGACGCACGCACGTGGAACACGTAGCGGCTGAACGGGTCGCGCAGTGCTTCGGCGCCGGTGAACGGTCCGATGAAAGGCGTGCGCGCCTCGTTGACCAGCGGCAACGCCGCCATGCAGGTGGGCGTGCCGACGTAGCCGAACAAGGCAAACACGCCGTCGCGCAGGAATCTCTCGGTGTTCGCCTTGCAGCGCTCGGGCTCGTAGCCGTCGTCGAGCGTGCGCAGCTCGATCTGGCGCCCGCCGATGCCGCCCGACGCGTTGACCTGGTCGAGCAGCACGCGTGCCCCCCGGTTCATCTGTATGCCCAGCTGCGCGGCAGGGCCGGTGAAGGCAGCGGACTGCCCGAGCACGATGCGCTCGGCCTGCGCCTGTGCAGGCAGCGCGAGCGAGGCGGCAGCGGAGCCGAAAAGCCGAAGTGTCCGGCGGCGGGACAGGGAGGTCGAAGGCATGGCAAAGTCCGGTCATCGGGGCAAATCGCGCCCGCAGATCGCACACGACGTGTGCCGGTCGAAACACTTCACAGGTTAAGCAATGCCGATGCCACCGGAAACCCCGCTGAAGGGGGAATGCGCGATACCGCACGAATCTTCGAAGTTCGTGCGTGCGGCCTGCCCGCACGACTGCCCCGACACCTGTGCGATGCGCGTCACGGTCGAAGGCGGCCGCGCCGTGAAGGTGCAAGGCGACCCGGAGCACCCGCCGACGCATGGAGCGCTGTGCCGGAAGGTCTCGTGTTATCCCGAGCGCACCTACCACCCGGAACGCGTGCTGCACCCCTTGAAGCGGATCGGCCCGAAGGGCAGCGGCCACTTCGTGCAGGTCGGCTGGGACGAAGCCTTGCGGGATATCGCCGATCGCCTGCAGGCGATCGCGGCGCGCGACCCCGAAGCCATCGTTCCTTACAGCTATGCCGGCACGATGGGCCTGGTGCAAGGTGAAAGCATCGCGGCACGCTTTTTCCATGCGCTCGGCGCCTCGCGGCTGGACCGCACGATCTGTGCCAGTGCCGGCAGCGAGGCGCTCGCGGCCACTTATGGCGGCAAGGTCGGCATGCACCTGGAGCATTTCGCCGAAAGCCGGCTGATCGTGATCTGGGGCAGCAACTCGATCGCGTCGAACCTGCATTTCTGGAGCTTTGCGCAACAGGCCAAGCGCAACGGCGCCCGGCTCGTCTGCATCGACCCGCGCCGCACCGAGACGGCCGACAAGTGCCACCAGCACCTGCAGGTGTTACCCGGCACCGACGGAGCGTTGGCGTTGGGCCTGATGCACGAGCTGATCGCCCAGGACCGGCTCGACCACGACTACATCGAGCGGTACACCGATGGCTGGCCGGCGCTGCGCGAGAAGGCCCTGGCGTGGACGCCGGAGCGCACCGCGCAGGTGTGCGGCATCACGGCCGACGAGGTGCGGCAGCTGGCGCACGACTATGCGACGCTGGCGCCGGCGGCGATCCGGCTCAACTACGGCATGCAGCGCGTGAAGGGGGGCGGCAATGCCGTGCGTCTGATCGCCGTGCTGCCGTGCCTGGTCGGCGCCTGGCGGCACCGTGCCGGTGGGCTGCTGCTGTCCAGTTCGGGCTGGTTCCCGGTCGACAAGGCAGCGCTGCAGCGGCCCGACCTGCTGGGCGCGCGCAATCCACGAACGGTCAACATGAGCACGATCGGCGCCGACCTGCTGCGCGAGGCGGCGCCCGAGTTCGGCCCGAAGATCGAAGCGCTGGTGGTCTACAACAGCAACCCGGTGGCGGTGGCGCCGCAATCGCCGCAGGTGGTGCAGGGATTCCGGCGCGAAGACCTGTTCACCGTGGTGCTGGAACATTTCATGACCGACACCGCAGACGTGGCGGACTACGTGCTGCCGGCGACCACGCAGCTCGAACACCTGGACGTGCATGCGAGCTATGGGCACACCTATGCACTGATCAACGAGCCGGCCGTCGCGCCGCTGGGCGAAGCGAAGCCGAACACGCAGGTGTTCCGTGAACTGGCCGCCCGCATGCGGCTGGAGGACCCATGTCTGCAAGAAAGCGACGAGACCGTCGCCGCGCAGGCCTTCGGCTCGCACATCGCGCTGGACGAATTGCGCGCGCGCGGCTGGATGAAGCTGGCGCTGCCCGACGCGCCGTTCGCCGATGGCGGCTTCCCGACGCCCTCGGGCCGCTGCATCATTGCCTCGGCCGCGGTCGAAGCGCCCGACTTCGTGCCCAACCACGAAAGCCGGGCGACGTCACCGGCGCTGGCTGCGCGCTACCCACTGGCGATGATTTCGCCGCCGGCGCGCAACTTTCTCAACTCGAGCTTCGTCAACGTGCGCAGCCTGCGCGACATCGAAGGCGAGCCGCTGCTCGAGATCCACCCGCAGGATGCCGTGCCGCGCGGCATCGAAGACGGGGGCACCGTGCGTGTCTTCAACGACCGCGGCGAATACTGGTGCATCGCTCGCGTCAGCGAACGCGCCCGCCCCGGGGTCGTCAACGGGCTCGGTATCTGGTGGCGCAAGCTCGGGCAGCGGGGCACCAACGTCAACGAACTGACGCATCAGCGGCTCACCGACATCGGACGCGGGCCGTGCTTCTACGACGTGCTGGTCGAGGTGCAGGCGGGCTGAGGTTTTTTGCGTGCTGCACCGCGCGTCTCTCTTAGACTGCCGGCACGAAAGGTGATCAGCAACATGCAAGCACGTCGACGGCTGGCTTTCGCTGCGGTGCTCGCGGCGTCGGCCCTGGCAGGGTTCGGGCTCGCGGGCTGCGGCTCGGTCGGGTACCTGGCGCAGTCGGTGCGGGGGCATTTCTCGCTGCTCAACGACGCGCGGCCGGTGCCGCAGTGGATCGACGCCGCCGAGACGCCCGACAAGTTGCGCGAGCGGCTCGTGCTGAGCCAGCGCATTCGCGACTACGCGGTGAGCGAACTGAAGCTGCCAGACAACGGCAGCTACCGCCGCTATGCCGATCTGCACCGCCCGGCGGCGGTCTGGAACATCGTGGCCGCGCCGGAGCTGTCGCTGGAACTGAAGACCTGGTGTTTCCCGGTGGTCGGCTGTGTCGGCTACCGCGGCTATTTCGACAAGGCGAAGGCCGACGAACTGGCCGAGGCGTTGCGCGCCGAAGGCTACGAAGTCGCGGTCTACGGCGTGCCCGCCTATTCAACGCTCGGCTGGTTCGACGACCCGCTGCTCAACACCTTCATCCACTACCCCGAGGGCGAGCTGGCGCGGCTGATCTTTCACGAGCTGGCGCACCAGGTGGCGTATGCCAAGGGCGACACGACGTTCAACGAATCCTTCGCGACCGCGGTGGAGCGTCTTGGCGGGTGGCGTTGGCTCGGCACACACGCCAGCGCGCAGGCGCGCGAGGAGTACGTCCGCTTCGACGCGCGGCGCCAGGAGTTTCGCGCGCTGACGCTGGGCTACCGTGCCCGGTTGCAGACGCTGTACCGCAGCCGCGTCGCGCCCGACGAGATGCGCCGGCGCAAGGCCGAGCTGTTCGGGCAGCTGCGCGCCGACTACGAGACGATGAAACGCGAGCGCTGGAACGGCTATGCCGGCTACGACGGGTGGTTCACGCGGGCGAACAATGCCTCGCTCGGCGTGCTGGCGGCCTACAACGAACTGGTGCCCGGCTTCGAGCGCCTGTTCGCAGCCGAAGGCCGCGACTTCGCTCGGTTCTATGATGCCGTGAAGCGCCTGGCGGAGCTGCCCAAGGAAGAACGACGCCGCGCGCTGCAGCCGCCTCAGTCAGCAGCAGGAGCCAAGATGGAACACACAGGGTCGGTGGCGGAGACGTCGCAGCAGTCGTCGGAGGCGAAGCCATGAGCGACATCCTGATCCGCCGCAAACACCAGCTGGGCCTGGCACGCGCCCGCGAGATCGCGTGGAAGTGGGCCGAGGACGCCGAAGAGCAGTTCGAGATGGAGTGCACCGTCGAGGAGGGTGACGACTGCGACGTCGTGCACTTCGAACGCTCCGGCGTCAAGGGCACGTTGCAGGTCGAGGCCGATCACTTCGAACTGACCGCGCGGCTGGGCCTGTTGCTCGGCGCCTTCAAGCAGAAGATCCAGGCCGAGATCGAAAACAACCTCGACACCCTGCTGGCCGAGGAAGCCACTCGCGCCGCCAAGGGCGCCGCCCCCGCGAAGAAAGCCGCCACCAAGAAGGCCACAGCAAAGAAGGCGCCGGGCAAGACCCCCAAATAACGCATCTGCCAGTCAGAAGGGCTTCAAAAGAGCCTCGCCATGAAACAACCGCCCGCGCGCGCAGGGCCCGGCACCAGTCGGCCCCAGCCGACTGACGCTGCGGATCCGGCTCCGCCGGTCCGCCAGCGTCGCCCCCTTGGGGGGCGGCCGCAGGCCGTAGGGGGGCCTATTTCAGCGACTCGATGAGGTCGACGTATTCCTGCATCGCCTCGTCGGAGGACTGGCCCTTCAGCGCGTTCCAGGCGTCCCACTTGGCGCGGCCGACCATGTCGGTGAAGCCCGGGCGCGAGCCCTCGACATCGCCGCTGGAGGCCTGCTTGTACAACGCGTAGATCTTCAGCAGGGTCATGTTGTCCGGCTTCTCCGGCAGGGTCTTCGATTCGGCAACGGCTTGCTCGAAGCGGGCTTTCAAGTCGCTCATGGGATCCTCGTTGGTGGAAACGTCGATTGACGGTGCGCATCCTAGACCGCATCTTGCAACAAGAATAGAGGAGGGGCTCCATGCCCAAAGCCGTGGAGCGCATGTCGCGGGTGGATACCGCCTGGCTGCGCATGGACAGCGAGTCCAACCTGATGATGATCGTCGGCGTGTGGATGCTCACGCCGCAGGTGCCCTACGAGGCCCTGTGCCGGCGTGTCGAGGAGCGGCTGCTCAAGTACGCACGCTTTCGCCAGAAGGTGGTCGAGGACCCGGTGGGCGCGGCGTGGGTGCGCGACGACGACTTCGACCTGCACCGTCACGTGGTGCGCGAGACCGTCGAGCGCCGCCGCGGCCAGAGCGCGCAGCAGGCCTTGCAGGAGCGCATCGCCGAGCTGACGGTGCAGCCGTTCGATCGGGCGCACCCGCTGTGGCAGCTGCACCTGGTCGAGGACCTGGACGGCGGCAGCGCGCTGATTGCGCGCATCCATCACTGCATCGCTGACGGCATCGCGCTGATCTCGGTGATGCTGTCGATCACCGACGGCGGCGTGTCGCCGCCGGTCAAGGCGCGCCGGCTCGATGACGAACGCGACTGGCTGTCCGACGCGGTGCTCAAGCCCCTGACCGGGATGACCGTGAAGGCCATCGGCATGTATGGCGACGGCGTCGTGAAGTCGATGGAACTGCTGTCCAGCCCGGGACAGCCGCTGCTCGGCTCGCTCGACCTGGCGCGTACCGGCTACCAGGTGGTCACCGACGCGGCAGCGCTCGCGCTGATGCCCGACGACTCGCCGACGCGGCTGAAGGGCAAGCCGGGCCGGGGCAAGCGCGTCGCGTGGTGCGAGCCGGTGCCGCTCGACGAGGTCAAAGCGGTCGGCAAGGCCTTGGATTGTTCGATCAACGACGTGCTGTTGGCCTGCGTCGCCGGGGCCATCGGCAGCTACCTGAAGGCGCACGGCGACGACCCCGCAGGCAAGGAGATCCGCGCGATGGTACCGGTGAACCTGCGGCCGATCGAGAAGGCCCACCAGCTCGGCAACCGCTTCGGCCTGGTGCCGCTGGTGCTGCCGATCGGCATCGAGAACCCGGTCGAGCGTGTCCACGCGGTGCGGCGGCGCATGGCAGAGCTGAAGGGCAGCTACCAGCCGCTGCTGGCGTTCGCGCTGCTCTCGGTGGCCGGTCTGCTGATCAAGCCGGTGCAGGCCGCGCTGCTGAACCTGTTCGCCAAGAAGGCCACCGCGGTGATGACCAACGTGCCCGGTCCGCGCCAGCCGCTGAGCTTCTGCGGCTCGACGCTGAAGCAGGTGATGTTCTGGGTGCCGCAGTCGGGCGACATCGGCATGGGCGTCAGCATCCTGTCGTACGGCGGCGGTGTGCAGTTCGGCCTGATCACCGACCGCAAGCTGTGCCCGCAGCCGCAGCAGATCATCGACCGTTTCGGCGAAGAGTTCGAAAAGCTGTTGCTGCTGACCCTGATGCTGCCCTGGGACTGACGCGCAGCGCCGGTCAGAACAACTCGACCTCGCCGACTGCGCTTTCCTGCTCGCAGGCGTGTCCCTGCGTCACCAGGTCGGCATGGCTGCAGACGCGGTTGCGGCCGGTCTGCTTGGCGTGGTAGACGGCCTTGTCGGCCCGGCCGAAAGCCGTGCTGGGGGTGTCGCCCGGCAGCACCTGCGCGAAGCCGATGCTGACCGTCACCCTGCCGACCTGCGGGAACGGATGATGGGCCATGCGCTCGCGCACGCGCTCGAGCGCGCGGCTGGCGTCGGCCTCGCTGTCGCAGCGCAGCAGCACGACGAACTCTTCGCCGCCGAAGCGGTAGAGCCGGTCGTGGTGACGGAACATTTCACGCAGCATGCGCGCGACGAGCAGCAGCACCTCGTCGCCGATCAGGTGGCCGAAGCGGTCGTTGACCGATTTGAAGTGGTCGATGTCGAACACCGCGATCCAGCACCCGGTGGCGCCCGGCGCCGCCGATGCCGTGCCCGGCAGGGCATGCGCCGTCTTGAAGAAGGCATCGTCGAAGGTCTTGCGGTTCAACAGGCCGGTCAGCGTGTCGCGCTCGCTTTCGTCGAGCACGTTCCAGAAGTTCTGGAACACGCGCAGGATGCTGGCGACCGTCTGCATCTCGTGCGGCTCCAGGGGGCGGTGCGACTGAATCTCAAGCACGGCGACCGGCCCGCCGGTCGAACCCAGGGGGAACAGCGTCATGTCCAGTCCGACGCCGCTCGATGCGGCGTCAAAGCTCCGCACGGTTGCGGTTTCCAGGCATGTCTGATGTGCGGGCAGCGCGTGCAGCGGCGACAACTCGTCGTCAAGGGTGGCTCGTTCGGCCGGCCGGCCGAACGTTACCAACCGGCCCAGCCGCGCGCTGACCGACCATCGGCTCGACGTTTGGTGCAGGCCGACGACGCGGTGAATCGCGATCGCCGTCGGTTGCAGCAGCTCCGCCAGTGAGTGGACGAGCGCGCTATCCAGCGCGTCCAGGTCTCGGTGGATCGTCAATGCGGCAAGCGATTCGACAGGATCGGACATACCGTGTGGAGTCGGCGGACGCCAAGGGAGCGTCCGAGCAGGGCCACTGCCAGGATTGACAGATGCGCAGGATATCGGCGTGCACGATGCCTGCTTTAGATCCGCGGCGTGCGAACGTCACATGTTCCCCCTGAAATGAGGGGCGAGCAGTTGGAGCGAGAAATACTGCACAGCGGGCTGGCGGCGTGAGAGTGCCTTGCGGTCAAGGATCTCTCCCGACTGCCGAAGATGTTCACGAGTCTCTTGAAAGCTGGCTGGCGACGCTGTGGCCCCCGGGCAAGGTTTGCGCGTGGGCGGAAGAGTGTATGAGGCAGCGGGTGCCAGCCAAGAACCAGAACGGCCGAGTATGGACACCACTACAGATGCCGGGCCGCCACCGCCGCGCGCTCAGGCCTTGCTCATCGTCGACGACGAGCCCCACGTGTTGAGCGCGCTGCGGCGCGCCTTGCGCGGCACCGGCTGCACCATACATACCGCGCCGGGCGGACAGCAGGCGTTGCAGATCCTCGCTGAGCATCCGATCGACCTGATCATCTCGGACATGCGCATGCCCGGCATGTCCGGCGCTGAACTGCTGCGCGGCGCACGGGAGCGTGCGCCCGAGACCATCCGCATCCTCCTGACCGGCTACGCCGACCTGCGCTCGACGATGGAGGCGGTCAACGACGGCGAGATCTTCCGCTTCCTGACCAAGCCCTGGGAGGACCCGATCCTGCTGGAGGCGGTGCAGGAAGGGCTGCAACGCCGCGTCCTGGAACAGGAACGCGACGAGCTTCGTGCGCTGACCCAACAGCAGAACGCGGAACTGAAGCGCCTGAACGGCGGGCTGGAGCAGCTGGTCGCCGAACGCACAGGCGAGCTGCAAAGAACGCTGGGCGATCTGGAAGCGGCCACCGATCGGCTGAAATCCGACTTCACCAGCACCGTGAAGCTGCTGTCCAGTCTGGTGGCGTCGCGCTCCGGCATCGCGGCCGGCTGCCCGCGCGCGGTGGCGCGCTACGTGCGCGAAGTGGCGCCGGAGCTAGGCATCGCCGGCGAGCAGATCGCCGACCTGACCTTTGCCGCGCTGCTGCAGGATGTGGGCAAGCTGGGCCTGCCGGACGAATTGCTGCGGGTACCGTTCGCCGCGCTCAACCGCGACCAGCGTGCACGCCTGCGCCGCCACCCGGTGGCCGGCGAAGCATGCCTGATGGCGCTGCCGTCGCTGGCGCCGGCCGGTGCAATCCTGCGTCACCTGTACGAGAACTTCGACGGTAGCGGCAAACCCGACAGCCTGGCCGGCGATGCGATTCCGCTCGCGTCGCGTCTGTTGCGGGTGCTCACTGACTATGAGCACTACCGCAGCGGCGCGATCGAACTGGCGCAACTGCCCGAGGAACACGCCTTCCAGCGCCTGCGCCAAGGCCGCGCCGGCGTTTACGACCCGCGCTGCGTGGATGCCTTTCTGAAGAGCCGGCGTCAGGCGGTGGCCGTGCCGCGCCAGAGCAAGCTGCTGTCGAGCGACCGGCTGGAGCCGGGCATGGAAGTCGGGCAGGACCTGATGTCGAAAGCCGGGACGCTGCTGTTGTCGCAAGGGCACGTGCTCGATGCCGCACTGATCCGGCAGATCCAGCGTTACGAACACTTCTCCGGCGAATTTCTATGGATCAAGGTGCTGACCGACGCGGTGGCACCGGCCGCATCCTGACACTCACCCATGAACTACACCTCGAACATCGACCCCATCGCGCTGCAGGGCGAAGACCGCGAAGAGCTGCTGGGACGGCTGCAGCAGGCGCAGCGCCAACTTCTGCAGTCCGAGAAGATGGCGGCGATCGGCCAGCTTGCCGCCGGCGTCGCCCACGAGATCAACAACCCGATGGGCTACGTGTTCTCCAACATCAACTCGCTGGCGACCTACGTCAACGATCTGCTGCGGCTGATCCGTGCCTACGAAGCCAGTGGGCACGAGTCGAGCGAAGTGACTGCGCTCAAGCGCGAGATCGATGTCGAGTTTCTAGCCGAGGACATCGTCTCGCTGATCGCCGAGTCGCAGGACGGCATAGACCGTGTCAAGCAGATCATTCGTTCGCTGAAGGATCTGTCGCGCATCGAGGAGGCCGACGACTTCCAGCCCGCCGACCTGCACCAGTGCATCGAGAGCACGCTCAACGTGGTCAACAACGAGATCAAGTACAAGGCCACTGTTGAGCGCCGCTTCGCCGAGATTCCGCTGGTCGAATGCCTGCCCACACAGATCGGCCAGGTGCTGATGAACCTGTTCGTCAATGCGGCGCACGCCATCTCAGAGCAGGGTGTCATCGAGATCTGCACCGCAGCAGTGAACGATGGTGTGCTGATCGAGGTGAAGGACAACGGCGCAGGCATCTCGCCGGACTTCAAGGACCGCATCTTCGAGCCCTTCTTCACGACCAAGCCGGTCGGCAAGGGGACCGGGCTGGGCCTGTCGATTTCGTACAACATCGTCAAGAACCACGGCGGGTGGATCAAGGCCGACAGCGAACTGGGCCGGGGCACCTGCTTCAGCGTCTGGCTGCCTGCACGCCGCAGCGGCACGGTCGATCGCGGGGCGGCGCAGGCCGCGACCTGAACGGCATGCCGGGGGACCGAGCGCGATGAAACCGCCCGGCGTAATGCGCAGCCTACGCTTGTCCGCGCCCGCGCTCCACCACGTGGTGAAGCTGTGGGTGCTGTGTTGCCTTGCGCTGGC
Source organism: Caldimonas mangrovi (assembly GCF_023721835.1). Taxonomy (GTDB): domain Bacteria; phylum Pseudomonadota; class Gammaproteobacteria; order Burkholderiales; family Burkholderiaceae_C; genus Caldimonas; species Caldimonas mangrovi. The sequence goes on from NZ_JAMKFE010000002.1 coordinate 213,452, forward strand.
CGGCATGCTGCTCGGACACGCCTTGCTGGGCAGCCTCCCCGCCGACTTTGCCGGCGGTCTCGTGCTGGGCACGGTCTGTTCGCAAGTCGGCGTGGTGCTCGCCTGTATGGGCCTGCTGGGCCGAAGCGCAGGGCGCCAAGGCGTGTCCCGGGCGGCGGGTGTGCTGCTCGCGCTCTTCTGCGTGGTGTGGGCTGTGAGCGCGAACGACGGTGTTCCATCCTGGTATGCCAGCCCGATGCCGGCGTTGGCGCTGCTCGCGGCTGCACTGGTTTCGCCTGCGGCGAAAGGCCGCTTCCGGCTCGCGTCGGGCTGGGCATGGGCTGCGCTGCTTCTGGCGTCGATCGCGAGCGCCGATGCGCTGGTCACCCGGCCGGACAACTGGTCGCTGCTCGACAGCCGACTCGTCGTTGCGACGCTGGCGCTATGTGCCGTTTGGACGTACGGCGGCCCTGCGGGGCGTGCTGATCACCCGCTCGACCCTGCAGCAGCAGCGCTGGCGATCGTCGGCAGCGCGCTGGTGCTGTTGAACGGCGGCCTGCTGATTTCGTTCGCGGCGGCGCTCGCGCTGCAATTGTCACAGGACGCTAGACGCCGAGAGCGCGAGCTGGTCGCCAAGGAACGGCGCAGCGAGGAGGCGCGGCAGCATCTTGAAGAAGTGCAGCGCCAGATGCTGGCGGCCGTCGAATCGATGAGCGAAGGCTTTCTGCTGCTCGGTGCACGTGGGCGCATCCTGTTCGTCAATGCGCAGGCAGCCGAGCTGACGGGGCGGGAAGCGCAGGCGTTGATCGGGCGGGCCGCGTCGCGATGCTTCACGCGGCCATCTTGCCCCGAGGTGCATGCGCTGTGCGTGCAGGCGCTGCGAACCGGACAAGCCTCGGAATGCGAATTCGTTATCCCGGGCACCGGGCGGTGGCTGCATCTGCGCCTGCACCCGCGCGGCGACACGGTGGCCGTGTGCGTCAGCGACATCACAGACCGGCGGGTGGCCGAACAGGGCCTGCGCTCTGCGCTGGAAGAGAACCGCCTGATGCTCGACAACTCGCTGGATGCCATCTGCATCCTCGACAGTGCGGGGCGCTTCGTGCGCGCCAACCCCGCAGTGCGCACGATGTGGGGCCATGCCGCCGATGAGCTCGTGGGCGTCTCCTATCTCGATCTCGTCGCGCCCGAAGACGTGCTGAAGACGATGATGGCGATGAGCGAGGTGATGGCAGGTCACCCGACGCGCGACTTCGAGAACCGCATTCTTGCGAAGGACGGCCGCGTGGTCAGCACCATGTGGTCGGCGTACTGGTCGGCGACATTGAACAAGGTGTTCTGCGTCGCGCGCGACCTCAGCTCGCGCCGCATGAAGGATCAGCTGGCTGCCGACCAGCACCGGATCCTGTCGCGTGTCGCCGCCGGCATGTCGCTGCACAACGTGCTCGACGAGGTGGTTCAGATGCTCGAGGCGCAGGTGCCCGGCATGCGGGGCGCGATCGGCGTGCGGGACCGGCGCGATGGCGGCTTCGCGATGTTGGCTGCGCCACGGCTGGCTCCCGAGTTCGCCCGCTCGGTCATGACGGCGGCGGCCGATGGCCACGGCGCCATCTGGGCGCAGGCGATGGACGCCAAGGCGCCTGTCTTTACCGAGGACATGCGGCAGGACCCGCTGTGGAGTTCCCGGCAGGGCTTGGTCGACACGACCGATCTGCGTGCGTGCTGGTGTGCCCCGGTCATGGGGCAGGACGACGAGGCGCTGGGCGCGCTGATGCTGTGGCATCCGCAGCCGCGCTGCCCGGACGTGCAGCAGACCGATCTGGTGGCGATCGGAGCGCAGCTTGCCGGCGTGGCGATTCAGCATTGGGCGCACAAGCAAGCGCTCAGCGAGAGCGAGCAGCGCTTTCGCTCGCTGTTCGAGCACAACCCCGCAGCGGTGTTCGCTCTCGACATTGCCGGCGGTATCGTCGAGATGAACGGAAGCAGTTCCGCGCTGCTCGGCTACAGCCGCGATAAATTGATCGGTGCCCCGTTCGGCATGGTGGTGCCTGGCTGGACGCGCGATGCCAAGGCAGAAAGCACGCCGATCGATGCGCGACCGGCCTCCAGCGCGCGCGAGGTGCTGGCCTGTCACAGCAGCGGGGCGGTGCGCGAGCTGTCGGTTACGGTGGTACCGACCTTCGTGGGAGAGCGTGTGGTGGGCTACTACGCGGTTGCCTACGACGTGACCGGCGCGAAGCAGAACCTGCGGCGGCTGCGGTTGCATGCGCAGGTGATCGCCGGAACGCACGACGCGATCGCCCTGCTCGATCTCAACGGCCGGGTTGTCGACTGGAACAAGGGTGCCAGCCGCCTGTTTGGCGTGGCGCCCGAGCGCGCGGTCGGCCGCTCGCTGTGCGCGGGGGTCAGCCGTGACGACCGTCGCCTGCTGGCGGCGACGATCCACGACGTCGCGCGAGACCACGCGCAGGGCCGCGAAATCGAGCTGACGACGGTGGCACCCGATCGCGCGCTGCGCCATGTGGTGCTGACGCTGTCCTATCTCGGTGAGCTCGACGACGTCGATCCTCTGATCGTGGTGTACGGTCTGGACATCACGCAGCGCAAGGCAGCCGAGAACGCGATCCGCGAAAGCGATGCGTTCTTCCGCCTGTCGAGTGAGATGTTCTGCACCGCCGATCGCGATGGCCGCTTGCGCCAGGTCAACCAGGCGTTCATCGCGACGCTCGGACACGACGAACGGACGCTGCTGTCGTCCCCGTTCCATGATTTCGTCCATCCGGACGACTTCGACGCCACGGCGAGTGCGTTCGACGGCCTGCGCCGGGAAGGCACGTTGCGCGCCTTCGCGAATCGGCTGCGCCACCGAGACGGAGGCTACCGCTGGATCGAGTGGGCCGGCAGCACCGATGCGAGCGGCACCGTGTACGCCGTGGCGCGCGACGTGACCGAGCGGCGCGCCGCCGAAGCCGCATTCCAGCGCCTGCTGCTGGACCTGAAGAGCACCAACCGCGAGCTGGAGGACTTCGCCTTTGTCGCATCGCACGACTTGCAGGAGCCTCTGCGCAAGGTGCTGGCCTTCTCCGACCGCCTTCGTGTGCGACACCGTGAGGCGTTGACCGGTGACGGCCTCGACTATCTCGATCGACTCGACAATGCCGCGCGCAGGATGCAGCGCCTGATCACCGACCTGCTTGCCTACTCGCGCGTGTCGACGCGGCAGCGCAGCTTCGAACGCATCGACCTCGCCCGCGTGGTGCAGGCGGTGCTGTCGGACCTCGAAAGCGGCATCGAGCGCAGCGGCGCCCGCATTGACGTCGGTGCGCTGGGCGAGCTCGACGGCGATGCCGGCCAGCTGGAACATCTGTTGCTGAACCTGCTCAGCAATGCGATCAAGTTCACCCGCACTGGTGAGCCGCCGATCATCCGCGTGTACTGCCGGCGTCTGCTCACTGCGCCACCAGGCGGCGTGCAGGCGGTGCCGCATCTCGCGCTGCACGTCGAGGACGAGGGCATCGGCTTCGAGCAGCAGTATGCCGAGCGCATTTTCATGCCGTTCCAGCGGCTGCACGGCCGCGACCGCTACGAGGGCACCGGCATCGGCCTCGCGATCGTGCGCAAGATTGCGGAACGCCACCGGGCGCAGCTCGAAGTGACGTCGGCGCCAGGGCAGGGCACGCGCTTCGTGTTGACCTTCCCGGTGGCGCAGCCGGCCGACACCGCGCTGCCGGCTCCTGCGACAGAGCGTGGCGTGCTCGCGCTGCCGACGCCATGATCATCGCCCGACGCCGCCCGCTGGTGCTGATCGCCGACGACGACGCGGACGACCGCGACATGATGCGCGAGGCCTTCACCGATGCGTTCGTCCCCTGCGCACTCGACTTCGTCGAGGACGGTGAGGTGCTGATGGCCTACCTGGACGGCTGCCGCCGCACCGAACGATCGCCCATGCCGGACCTGCTGGTGCTCGACCTCAACATGCCGTTGCTCGATGGCCGTGCCGCGTTGCAGCGCATCCGGACCGATCTGCTGCTGCGCAACCTGCCCGTGGTGGTCTGCTCGACCTCTTCGTCGGAGGCCGACCGGGTCGGTGCGTACCGGGACGGCGCCAACGCGTTCTTCACCAAGCCCGTCACGCTGCTGGAGTTCGATCGACTCGTGCGCCATTTGGCCGAGCGCTGGCTCGGCTTGTACATGCCTGAAAGTTCCATGCCATGACCCTGCCCATCGACGTGCTCGTCATCGAAGACGACAGCGAGGACTACCTGCTGTTCAAGGATATGGTCGACGAACTGCGGCCCCGAAGCTACCGCCTCAGCCGCGCCGAGAGCTTCGAGGAGGGCCTCGAGCGCATGCGCATGGGAGGCTTCGGTCTCTACGTGGTTGACTACTACCTCGGTGCGGGGACCGCGCAGGACTTCCTGGCAGCCGCCACCGCGAGCGGCGTGCGCCAGCCGATCGTCGTGCTGACCGGCCGCAGCGACGATGCGATCGACGCACAGATGGTCGCTGCCGGTGCGGCCGACTACCTCGTCAAGGGCGAGCTGAGCGCCGACACCATCGCGCGCAGCTTCCGGCACGCGCTCGCGCGCCATCAGATGCTTGACGCACTGTTGACGGCACAGCGCCAGGTGGCGCGGCGGGAGCGCACCCTGTGGACGGTGCTCGAGGACACGATCGATGCGCTGATCGTGCTCGATGCTGGCGCGCGCCCGGTGTATGAGAACGGCCAAGCCAAGCGGCTGCGACAGTTGGCGCCGCTGGATTGGCCGGTACTCGTCGCCGAACTGCTGACGGGCCATTCGCAACCCGCTGAACGCGAACTGCGCACGCTGCACGGCGGAGCGCGCGCACTCGAGCTGCGCTCATCGCCGACCGAGTGGGATGGCATGCCGGCGACCATGGTGATGATTCGCGACGTCACCGCACGAAAGGCGGCCGAGCGGGGGCTGCATATCAGCCATCGCGTGATCGAGTCGAGCGTCAACGGCATCGTGATCACCGATGCCTCCAGCGAGGACATGCCGATCACCTACGCGAACGCTGCGTTCGAGCGGATGACCGGCTACTCGCGCGACGAGGTGATCGGTCGCAACTGCCGGTTCCTGCAGGGCGAAGAGCACGACCAGGCCGGCATCGGCCAATTGCGGGATGCGCTGCGCGCACGGCGCGAGACCGTCGTGGTGTTGCGCAACTACCGCAAGGACGGCACGCCCTTCTACAACGAGATTCACATCGGGCTGGTGCGCGACCCCGACGGCGAAGTCACTCATTTCGTCGGCGTTCAGCTCGACGTGACCGAGCGCATGCGCTACCAGGCCGAGGCGGCGTTCCGGGCGACGCACGACCCGCTGACCGGTTTGCCCAACCGCGTGCTGCTGCAGGACCGGCTGAAGCAGGCACTGGCGCTCTCGCGGCGGCATGCGGCGGTGATCGCCGTGCTGTTCATCGACCTCGACCACTTCAAGACCGTCAACGATTCGCTCGGACACGAGGCGGGTGACCGCGTGCTGCAGGAAACCGCCCGCCGCGTCTCCGCCAGCCTGCGCGAAGGCGATACCGTCTGCCGCAGCGGCGGCGACGAATTCATCGTGATGCTGCCTGACCTGACGCAGGAGTCCGACGCTGTCAGTGTCGCCAGCCGCATCCTCAATGCGGTCGACGAGCCATTCGAGCACGAGGGCCGGCCGCTGTTCCTCGGCTGCAGCATCGGCGTGACGATCGCGCCGCGGGAAGTCGTCGAGCCATCGCTGCTGCTGCAGCAGGCCGACATCGCGATGCATTCCGCCAAGAAGGCCGGCCGCAACGGGTACTGTCTCTATAGCGACGATCTCGATCGCTCCGCAAGCGAGCGGCTGGACTTGCGCAATCGCCTGCGTCAGGCAATTGCCGGCAACGAGTTCGAGTTGCATTTCCAGCCGCAGTTCGAGATCGGCAGCGGGCGCATGTGCGGCGTCGAGGCGCTGCTGCGTTGGAACGATCCGCAACTGGGGCAGATCGGGCCTTCGCATTTTGTGCCGTTGGCCGAGGACACCGGCCAGATCGTACAGATCGGCACCTGGGTGATACACGAGGCGTGCCGGCACGCAGCAGGCTGGGTCGCGCGAGGCCTGATCGACTGTCCGATTGCCGTGAACATCTCCGGTGTGCAGTTCCAGCGGCAGAACTTCGCGGAGCTGGTCGCGGCTGCATTGGATCAGTCCGGCCTGAAGCCGCAGTTGCTGGAGCTGGAGTTGACCGAATCGGTGATGATGGCGCCCAGCGGGCGCGCCGGCGAGACCATCCGGAGGTTGCGTCAACTCGGCGTGCGGCTGTCGATCGACGATTTCGGCACCGGGTTTTCCAGCCTCAGCTACTTGAAGAGGCTGCCGGTCGACAAGGTCAAGATTGATCGTTCGTTCATCAGCGACATCACGCACGACAGCGGCGATTCGTCCATCGTGCTGAGCATCATCGCGATTGCGCATCACCTGAAGCTGCGGGTGATCGCCGAGGGAGTCGAGAGCGAAGCGCAGCTGAGCTACCTGCGCCGGCAGTTGTGTGACGAGGCCCAGGGCTACCACTTGAGCCGTCCGCTGCCCGCCGACGAGTTCGAGCGTTTCCTCAGCACACCGCGCAGTCCCGCGGTGCAATCGCTGTGCACGCCGGCCGAAGGCGAGTGCCGCACGTTGCTGCTGGTCGACGACGAGGCCAACGTCCTGCGAGCCCTGAGTCGCGCATTGCGGCGCGACGGCTACCGGCTTCTGACGGCATCGGGCGCCGAAGAGGCCTTCGACGTGCTGGCGCGCAACGACGTGCAGGTGATCGTCTCCGACCAGCGCATGCCGGGCATGACGGGGACTCAGTTCCTGGGGCAGGTGAAGGATCTGTACCCGCACACGGTGCGCATGATCCTCAGCGGCTACACCGACCTGCAGACCGTGACGGATGCGATCAACCGCGGCGCGATCTACCGCTTCCTGACCAAGCCGTGGGAGGACGAGGCACTGCGTGCCCATGTGCGCGAGGCTTTCCTGCATGGCGAGCGCCACCGTCAGGGAGCCTCGGTCTGACCGTGCGTCACCTGAGCGAATAAAAGGGGAAAACGATGAGCGACAAACTGTCCAAGCTCTCGTGGCTGGAAGAGTTGTACGCGCTGAGCCGGACGGCGGCGGCCGCCACCGACCTCGATGAAGCGCTGGTAGCGATGCTCAAGCACATTGCAGAGGGGTTTGCGGCAGGCAGCGGCACGCTGGCGCTGATGGTCGATGCAGAGCAAGTGCTGGAGATCGTGGCCGGCACCGATCTGCCGGCCGACGCGATCGGGCAGAAGGTGCAGATCGGGCGCGGCGTGCTCGGCGGAGTGGCGCTGGAGGGCAAGCCGGTGCTGATCAATGGCCAGCTGGACATCTCGAAGACCTCTCGCCCGGCGGCGGTCAGCAAGCGCAAGATCCCGACCTCGTCGATGTGTTGGCCGTTGCATGTCAAAGGCAAACTGATCGGCGTGATGTCGATGAACCGCTTCGAGGTGCACGCGCCGTTCGAGGAGCGGGACCTGCAGCGCGGCTCCATCATGGTCAACATGCTGGCGCTGGTGATCGAGAACCTGCGCATGCACATCGACCAGCAGCACCGCATCGAGCGCCTCTCGCAGCTCAATCGGGAGCTCGAGGAAACCAACCGCCGGCTCGCACAAACCCAGGCGCAACTGGTTCAGTCCGAAAAGATGGCGTCGATCGGCCAGCTTGCAGCCGGCGTCGCGCACGAGATCAACAACCCAATCGGCTACGTCGCGGCCAACGTCCGCGCACTCGAGAGCTACGCGAAGGAGCTGCTGCAGAGACTGCGCGACGCGGGGCCGCTCGATGGGAGCCTACGCGATATCGAGGAGGATCTGCCGGGCCTGGCCGGGGAAACGCGCGAAGGCCTGGAGCGCGTGCGCTCGATCGTGCAGAACCTGCGCGACTTCTCCAGCGTCGATGTGCAGGAACAGTGGGAGCAGGTCGACCTCAATGCGTGGGTGCGTAGCGCGATCGAGCTGGCGCAACCGGAGCTGTCGGCCAGGGCAGAGCTGCAGTGCACGCTGACGCCGCTGCCTCCGGTGAGCGGTCTGCCGGCGCAGTTGCAGCAGGTGTTTCGCCACCTGCTGGTCAATGCGGCGCAGGCGCTGCGGGAACGAGGCCACGTGGCGGTGACGACCGGGCGCGAAGACCAGCGCGTATGGGTCGAAGTCCGTGACGACGGCGAAGGCATGCCGCCCGAAGTGCTGCGCCGCATCTTCGAGCCATTCTTCACGACACGCCCGGTCGGCAGCGGCACCGGCCTCGGTCTGTCGCTCGCCTATTCGATCGTGCAGAAGCACCAGGGCACGATCGATGTGCACAGCGAGGCAGGCAAGGGCAGCCGGTTCCGGGTATGGTTGCCCATGCACCGGTGCGCGGCCTGAGCCTTCTTGTCAGCGCTGCGGCTTGCGGGGCACCGGGGCGGCGGCTTCGCCGGGAGCGTCGAGATCCGTCCAGTCGGTGACGGGTGCGCTCGGCGGCATTTTGGCGCCCGCTGCCGCGGCCTGGGCCACCAGCGGTTCCACGCGGTCGCGCCTCGCGACGGCCGGGAAGCGTTCCAGGTGATCGAACGGCGTCGACACCTCGCTGCCGATGCGCCAGAAGACATAACCGATGCGCACCTGCAGCTGCCGCCACAGGGCATCACGGACCCGCTTCTCGATCACCTTGCTGGCGAGCAAGGCCTGCGGCGACCACTGATTGAGCCGCACCAGCACCAGCAGCGCGGGCACCTTGCCGTCGGTGCCACCGTACGAGCGCAGGCTGATCTCCGCCGCACCGGGCGGCAGGCCTTGCGCCAGCAACACCTGCCGGATGGCCTCGGTGATCTTCTCCCGGTCCAGGTCCGGCGCCGGCCTGGGGGAGCTCGTATCCTGAGCGGACATGGGACCCATGCTAACGCCCCTGCAGCGCATCCGGCGCACGCCGACGTGCGCAACGGGGGATTGTTCTCGCGTGGCGGTCCTGCGACAAGGGCTGTGGCGCTCGTGCGCCACCCCGGCTAAACGCCAGAGCCGCCGGCGTTTCGTCGTGGTTACACTCCGCCCTCGTGGAAACCAAGTGGCTCGAAGATTTCGTCAGCCTGGCCGAGACCCGCAGCTTTTCGCGGTCGGCCCAGCTGCGGCACGTGACGCAACCGGCTTTCTCGCGCCGCATCCAGGCGCTCGAAGCCTGGGTCGGCATCGATCTGGTCGACCGGTCGTCCTACCCGACGCGGCTGACGCCGGCCGGAGAGACTTTTCTGGCGCAGGCGCTGGAAATCCTCGGCAACCTGCAGGCCACGCGCAACATGATGCGCGGGCACCGCTCGGCGGCGCAGGACATGATCGAGTTCGCCGTGCCGCACACGCTGGCCTTCACGTTCTTTCCGCACTGGGTGATGGGGCTGCGCAAGAGTTTCGGCGCCGTCAAGAGCCGGCTCATCGCACTGAACGTGCACGACGCCGTGATGCGGCTGACCGAAGGCAGCTGCGATCTGCTGATCGCCTACCACCATGCGTCGCAGCCGCTGCAGCTCAACCCGGATCGCTACGAGATGCTGAGCCTGGGCCAGGAGACGCTGGCGCCGTACGCCAAGGCCGGGCCGGACGGCGAGCCGCTGTTCCGCATTCCAGGCCGCCCGAACGAGCGCGTTCCTTTCCTGAGCTACGCCTCGGGCGCCTACCTGGGCCGGCTGGTCGACCTGATCATCAAGCGCTCGCCGGCGCCGCTGAACCTCGAGGCGATCTACGAGACCGACATGGCCGAGGGCCTGAAGGCGATGGCGCTCGAGGGGCACGGCGTGGCCTTCCTGCCGGCCAGTTCCGTCAAGAAAGAGCTGCGCGCGAAACGCCTGGTGCTGGCGGCGCCCTCCGGGCCGTACGAAGTGACGATGGACGTGCGCATCTACCGCGAGCGGCCCGAAGTGGCCAAGCACGTGCGCCACGGCGTGCAGGCGCTGTGGGACTACCTGCGCGAGACGCGGGGCGCCTGAGCGCATGCGGTCGGCAAGCCGCCCGGCACGGGCCGTGAGGACAGATCGATGAGCTGGGAACTGCTGGGCGTCGCGGTGGTGCTGGTGTTCGCGCTGGCGCCGCTCGTCACGCGCGTGCGAGAGCTGGCGTCGCTGCGCTTTCCGTCCCGCATCGAACGCCGGCCGACGGCGCCTCGGCTGCAGGCTGCGGTCGACGACATGCTGCGGCCGGTCGAGGCCGAGCTGGCCGAACTCGGTTTCCGGTTCTCGCATGCGGCGGAGCTGCGCGGCACGCCGCGCTCGTTGAGCCCCTGGCAACCGGTGCGCGTCTACACGCACCACCACTATCCGTTGATCGCGCAGTTGATGGCTCCCGGCCCGGTGGAGCTGCCCAACCTGCACCTGCTGGTGATGCTGGCGCAGGTGCGCGAAGGCTTGATGGTCGCCAGCGCCAACCTGCCCTGGTCGGTCGTGCCGCCCGACCCGCTCGTGCTGCATGCGGCGGGCGAGGGGTTTGCGAACGCCAAGCAGCAGTTCGATGTGCAGCTGGCGGCCATGCATGCAGAGGGGCTGCCCGATTTCCTTCCGTGGGGCGGGCGCGAAGACATCGAGGCGCGGCTGACGCAGTACGAGAACCGCACCGCCGAAGCCAGCGTCGCGCAAGGCTGGTGCCGCGCCGACGGCGAGGCGCTGGCGGTGGCGCCGCGCCGACTGCCGGCGCTGGCCTGGCGCACCTTGCAGCGGTCGCGGCACTTGCGTGCGGTGCTTCGCCAGCTCCCGGCCGACGCCCCGGCGCTGAAGACCCAGGCGCCGCTGGAGCGCGGGCTGCTGATCTTCGTGGCCGGCAAGGCCGTCACGCGCAGCAGCCCGCCGCCGCAGGTGCAATGGGCGCTCTACGCCGGCAGTTGCGCGCTGTTCCTGCTGCTGGCGGCGCTGGTGTTCGGCTTCTCGTTCGCCTCGGCGCTGCTGGTCGTGGTGGCCTTGCACGAGGCCGGACACTACCTCGCGATGCGCGCCTTCGGCTACCGCCGTACGCAGATGCTGATGCTGCCGCTGATCGGGGGGGTGGCGTTCGGCGAGGAAAGCCGGCCGAACGCGTGGCACCGTGCCCTGGTGGGCTTGGCGGGGCCGGTGCCGGGTCTGCTGATCGGCCTGGCGTTGCTGTGGGCCGAGGTATCGCAGCCGGAGCTTTCGCTGCTGGCCTGGCTGATGGTGTTGATCAATGCGCTCAACCTGCTGCCCTTCCATCCCCTCGATGGCGGCCATGTGTTGGAAGCGTTGTTGCCGGCGCGTCAGGCGGTGGTGCGGTGTGCGCTGGAAGCGGTGGCCCTTGCCGGCCTGGTGGGGCTGTGGTGGCTGCTCGACGCCCCAGTGGCCCTGCTGCTGGCCATGCTGCGCGTGTTGACGTGGCGGTCGATGTGGCGGCAACTGCAATTCGAGCGCTGGTACCGGCGCGCCGCGGCGCGCACCAAGCCGGGCGATGCCAAGGCCGTCGCTCGGCAGTCGTTTCAGCTGCTGGACAAGCTGCTGCCCCGGCGCGCATCGCTCGCGCAACGCATCCGCATGGTCGACCAGTTGATTGCCCACCTGCGCTACAGGCCGATGGGCGCCGCCCGAGGGGCGGGCGTCGCGCTCGCCTATGTGGCCTTGCTCTGCCTGCCGCTGGCGGCCGTGCCGGATCTCGCACGGTCGATGCACGCCAGCTTCCTCAGCGAGGCCGAGAAACAGACGCAGATGCTGGCCGATGTGCAGACGCGGGTACGCACCATGGCGGTCGGCGATCTGGTGCGCGCGCTCGAAAGCCGCACCGCTGCGCCGCCGCCCGCATCAGAGCTGGCGTTGACCTCACTCGCCCACCGCACCGGCGACGCCTTGCCGGACGACGTGCGTCGGCTGTATTCGGCACAAGACGGGTTGCAGAGCGACACCGGGCTCGAGCTGTACCCGGTGGCGGACGTGAGGGTGCTGCGCGAGAACCGCCCGCGGCTCGCCAGCCAGCTCGGCAGGCAGCTGCAGGAGCTGCACCCGCAGCGACCGACACACGTGCCGATGGCCTGCACGAGCAGCACCGGGCGCAACTGCGGCCACGGTCTCGACGAGGTGCTGAGCTGGCCGCAGCTCGGCACGCTGCAGGACCAACCGGTGCTGCTGCACCCCGACCACGCGGCGGGGCGCTGGCGGCTCGTGATGCTGCAAACGCAGCCGATGGAACTGGTCGAGCTGCCGACCTTGCGCGAACTGCTGCAGGCGCAGTTCATGGTCCGCGCAGCGGCCGCGCTGCCTCCGCGGTGAGCGCTGAAATCGCCTCCACCGATCTATGGTGTTTACCCTAGGTCGCCATGCGTCGATCGCATAACGTCCCGTAGAAACAGCATTGGCATCGGAATTGCCTCCGCCCTACAGTCGCGCCCAGACCGACTGACCGAGCCCCTTCATGACCACCCCCGCTGTACGGCACGAACACGATTTCCTGGGTAGCAAGGACATCCCCGCGGGTGCGTATTGGGGCGTGCACACGGCACGGGCGGTCGAGAACTTCCCCATCTCGGGGCACCCGATCGGCGCAGTGCCCGAACTGGTGCGCGCGCTGGCGCTCGTCAAGAAGGCCGCCGCGCGCACCAACACCCGCCTGGGCGTGCTCGAGCCGAAGCTGGCCCACGCGATCGAGGCTGCCTGCGACGATCTGGCCGCCGGGCAACTGCACGACCAGTTCGTCGTCGACGTGATCCAGGGCGGCGCCGGCACCTCGACCAACATGAACGCGAACGAGGTGATCGCCAATCGCGCGCTCGAGCACCTCGGCTTCGACAAGGGCCGCTACGACGTCCTGCACCCGAACGATCACGTCAACGCCTCGCAGAGCACCAACGACGTCTACCCGACTGCGCTGCGGCTGGCGTCCTGGTTCGGCATCGAGCAGTTGCTCGTGGCGATGGCCGCATTGCGCAGTGCCTTCGAGGGCCGCTCGCTCGAATTCAAGAACGTGCTGAAGATCGGCCGCACCCAGTTGCAGGACGCCGTGCCGATGACGCTGGGGCAGGAGTTCTCGGCTTTCGCCGTGATGCTCGGCGAGGACGAGGCGCGGCTGCGAGAGGCGCGCGCGCTGATCGAGGAAGTGAACCTCGGCGCCACCGCGATCGGCACCGGCATCAATGCACCGCACGGCTATGCCGCCGCGGTGGTGCGCGAACTCGCCGGCTGCAGCGGCGTGCCGGTGCAGCCTGCGGCCAACCTCATCGAGGCGACGCAGGACACCGGCGCGTTCGTGCAGTTGTCGGGCGTGCTCAAGCGCGTGGCGGTGAAGCTGTCCAAGACCTGCAACGACCTGCGCCTGCTGTCGTCCGGGCCGCAGGCGGGGCTGGGCGACATCCGGCTCCCGGCGCGCCAGGCGGGTTCGTCCATCATGCCGGGCAAGGTGAACCCGGTGATTCCCGAGGTGGTCAACCAGGTGGCGTTCGAGGTGATCGGCAACGACGTGACGATCACGCTGGCCTCCGAGGGCGGGCAGCTGCAGCTCAACGCCTTCGAGCCCATCATGGGCTGGTCGCTGTTCAAGAGCATCCGCCACCTGACGCACGCCTGCGACACCTTGCGCATGAACTGCGTCGAAGGCATCCAGCCCAATCTGCCGCTGTTGCAGAAACGCGTGGCCGAGTCGGTCACGCTGGTTACCGCGTTGAACCCGATCATCGGCTACGAAAAAGCGGCGCTGATTGCCAAGACCGCACTTGCGACCGGTGCGTCGATTGCCGACACTGCCGACGCGCTGGGAATCATGACGCGCGAAGAAATGCAGGCGCTGCTGGTGCCCGAGAACCTTACTCAGCCGGTGCGCCTGGAGCTGTGAACCACCCATAGAAGTAAGAGGGTCGAAACCATGTTGTACCGCCGTTGGACGGCGTCTCGCGTGTCGCGCGGGCTCGCCAGAACGTTTCTTGCCGTGGGCATGCTGGCCCCTGTGCTGGCCGACGCGGGGCCCGTGCTCGACCGCCTGCGCGAGACCGGCAAGATCCGTCTGGCGCACCGCGAGTCTTCGGTGCCGTTCTCGTATCTCGACGCGAACAAGCAGCCGATCGGCTACGCAATGGACCTGTGCCTGAAGCTCGCCGAAGCCGTGCGCAAGAAGCTCGAGCTGAAGACGCTCGCGCCCGAGTTCGTGATGGTCACGCCGGCCAACCGCATCCAGGCCATTGCCGAAGGCCGCGCCGAGATGGAGTGCGGTTCCACGACGAACAACGCCGAGCGGCGCAAGACCGTGGCGTTCACGGTGCCGCACTACATCACCGGGGCACGCTACGCGGTGCGCGCCGACAGCGGCATCGACGACCTGCCGCAGTTCGAAGGGAAGAAACTGGTGTCGACCAAAGGCACGACGCCGTTGAAAGCGATCGACCAGGCAAACCGGGAGCGACTTCTGCGTATTGCCATCCTCGACGCGCCAGACCATGCCCGGGCGCTGGAGATGGTGGAACAAGGTCAGGCCGACGGCTTTGCGATGGACGACGTGCTGCTCTACGGGCTGATCGCCGGCCGTCCCGACCCGGCCAGGCTCAAGGTGGTGGGCAAGTTCCTGACCATCGAGCCGCTGGCCATCATGCTTCCCAAGGGCGACCCCGAGTTCAAGAAGATCGTCGACGAAGAGATGAGGCGCCTGATCCTGAGCCGCGAGATCTACCCCGTCTACGAGCGCTGGTTCCAGCGCCCGATTCCGCCGAACAACGCCGCGCTGAACCTCCCCATGAGCTACCTGCTGAAGGACTTCTGGAAATACCCGACAGACCAAGTCCCGTTCTGATGGGAAGCTTCGGCCCGCTAGGTTCAACCGCTGCGGCAACTACGTAGTTTCACGTAGACCGTCCTCCCTAGAATCCCGTTCCTCTATTGACCCGACCTGGGTTTGCTCAACCATTAGGAGCCTCTATGAAGAAGCCTCTGCTCGTCCTGGCCGCCGCCCTGCTTGCTGCCGGTGCGGCTCAAGCCGACACCCTGAAGAAGATCAAGGAGACCGGCAAGGTCGTGATGGGCGTGCGCGAATCGTCGTCGCCGCTGTCGTTCACGCTGGGTGGCGGCAAGTACGCCGGCTACCACGTCGAACTGTGCGAGCGCATCATCGGCGACATCGGCAAGCAGCTCGGCACCAAGCCGGCCATCGAATACACGCCGGTGACCTCCCAGAACCGCATCCCGCTGGTGCAGAACGGCACCGTCGACATCGAGTGCGGCTCCACCACCAACAACGAAACCCGCCAGCAGCAGGTGGCGTTCGGCCTGACGACCTACGTCACCGAGGTGCGCATGGCGGTCAACAAGAAATCGGGCATCAAGTCGATCGCCGACCTGAAGAACAAGACCGTCGTCACGACGACCGGCACCACGTCCGTGCAGCACCTGCGCAAGCACAAGCGCGGCGAGGGCGTCGAGTTCCGCGAGATCTACGGCAAGGACCACGCCGACTCCTTCCTGATCCTCGAGTCGGGCCGTGCCGATGCCTTCGTGATGGACGACAACCTGCTGGCCGGCAACATCGCCAACGCCAAGAACCCGGGTGACTTCGCCATCGTCGGTGAAGTGCTGTCGGTCGAGCCGATCGCGATCATGATCCGCAAGGACGACCCGGCCTTCAAGAAGGCGGTCGACGACTCGATCCGTGCGGCGATGAAGAGCGGTGAGCTGAACAAGCTCTACGCCAAGTGGTTCACCCAGCCGATCCCGCCGAAGAACGTCAGCGTCAACCTGCCGATGGGCGACACGCTGAAGGCGTTGGTCGCGGAACCGAACGACAAGCCGATGGAAGCCTACGCGGCGAAGTAAGCCGATGGCATGGCGACCCACCTGCTGATCGCGGGTGGGTCTTTTTTTACGCCATGCCGCCGTAATCGAGAACGTTCCGGGGCGTGTGCAGGACATGCTGCGCACCCTGGAGGAGAACAACATGTCTTACCAATGGGACTGGCAAGTCTTCCTGCGGGACACGGGCGCCGGTGAAACCTATCTCGACTGGATGCTCTCGGCCTGGGGCTGGACGCTGTCGGTGGCAGGTTGCGCCTGGGTGGTCGCGCTGATCGTCGGTGCCTTGATCGGCACCATCCGCACGGTGCCTCACAAGGGGCTGCAGTTTTTCGGCAATGCGTGGGTGGAGCTGTTCCGCAACATCCCGCTGCTGGTGCAGATCTTCCTGTGGTATCACGTGATCCCCGCGCTGGTGCCGGCTTTCCGTGACGTGTCGACCTTCGTGCTGGTCATCTTCGCGCTGGGCTTCTTCACTTCCGCGCGCGTGGCCGAGCAGGTGAGGGCGGGCATCCAGGCCTTGCCGCGCGGGCAGATGATGGCCGGTTCGGCGATGGGTCTGACACTGCCGCAGACCTACCGCTACGTGATCCTGCCGATGGCGTTTCGCATCGTCATCCCGCCGCTGACCAGCGAGGCGATGAACATCATCAAGAACTCCTCGGTCGCGTTCGCGGTGTCGATCGCCGAGCTGACGCTGTTCGCGATGCAGGTGCAGGAGGAAACCTCCCGCGGTATCGAGGTCTACCTCGCAGTCACCACGCTGTACATGATCTCCGCCTTCGCGGTGAACCGCGTGATGGCCTTCATCGAGACGCGCGTGCGCGTTCCCGGCTACGTGGGGGGCGGCAAGTGAACATCGACTGGTCTTTCTACAACTGGGACCTCATCAGCAACTACGTGCTGAAGGGCTTCCTGTTCAGCATCCAGCTCACACTGGTGGCGATGATCGGTGGCATCCTGCTGGGCACGGTGCTGGCGCTGATGCGGCTGTCCGGCGTCAAGGCTCTCGTCATCCCGGCGACGATCTACGTCAACGGCATGCGCTCGATCCCGCTGGTGATGGTGATCCTGTGGTTCTTCCTGCTGGTGCCCTTCGTGCTCGGCCAGCCGATCGGCGCCGAGCTGTCGGCCATCATCACGTTCACGCTGTTCGAGGCCGCGTACTACTCGGAGATCATGCGTGCGGGCATCCAGTCGATCCCGCGCGGCCAGGTGTTCGCCGGCCAGGCCGTGGGCCTGACGTACGGGCAGAACATGCGTTTCGTGATCCTGCCGCAGGCGTTCCGCAACATGCTGCCGGTGCTGCTGACGCAGACCATCATCCTGTTCCAGGACACCTCGCTCGTCTACGCGATCGGCGCCTACGACACGCTCAAGGGCTTCGAGATCGCCGGCAAGAACATGGGCCGCCCGATCGAGGCCTACCTGGCTGCGGCCGTGGTCTACTTCGTCATCTGCTTCGCGCTGTCCCAGCTGGTCAAGCGCCTGCAGAAGAAAATTGCGATCGTTCGCTGATGCGCCATCGGGCTCAGCGACTTTGAATCAGGAGACGACAACATGTCGGCAATGATCGAAATCAAGAACGTCAGCAAGTGGTACGGCACGTTCCAGGTGCTGACGGACTGCACCACCAGCGTGCAGAAGGGCGAAGTGGTCGTGGTGTGCGGCCCGTCGGGCTCGGGCAAGTCCACGCTGATCAAGACGGTCAACGCGCTGGAGCCTTTCCAGCAGGGCGACATCCTGGTCGACGGCGTGTCGATCGGCGATCCCAAGACCAACCTGCCCAAGCTGCGCTCGCGCGTGGGCATGGTGTTCCAGCACTTCGAGCTGTTCCCTCACCTGAGCGTGACCGAGAACCTCACGCTCGCGCAGATCAAGGTGCTGGGCCGCAGCAAGGACGAGGCACGCGTGCGCGGCCTGAAGATGCTCGAGCGCGTGGGGCTGACGGCACACAAGGACAAGTTCCCCGGGCAGCTGTCGGGCGGCCAGCAGCAGCGCGTGGCGATTGCACGTGCGCTCAGCATGGACCCGATCGTGATGCTGTTCGACGAGCCGACGTCGGCGCTCGACCCCGAGATGGTCGGCGAGGTGCTCGACGTGATGGTGCAGCTGGCGCACGAAGGCATGACGATGATGTGCGTGACCCACGAGATGGGGTTTGCACGCAAGGTCAGCCATCGGGTGGTCTTCATGGACCAGGGGAAGATCATCGAGGACTGCAAGAAGGAGGAGTTCTTCGGCAATCCCGAGGCGCGGTCGACGCGGGCGAAGGACTTCTTGTCGAAGATTCTTCAACATTGATGGGGGGCGGCGGTAGCTGCCGCCTGGGCCTTTTGCGGGGCGGGTGGGTTGCCTGTCTTGCTTCTTGTCGCGGTGTCGCACATTCCGCTGCCGCGCCGGGAGTCCGCCCCGGCGGGCGGGTAACTTTCATTTGCTGGCCCAAATGAAAGTCACCAAAGCAAAGGGCCTTAAGTCAAACACCATGCACTCTGACCGTTGAGCTTCTTGCACTCGGTCCGGCGGGCGGCCTATTAATGCCGTGCTGGCTAGAGAAGCCGCACACCTGTTGTTTCGGTCCGAAGCGGACCGAATACCGGGACCGAAGACAAGACAGAAGCAAGACGACAGTGGTCTGAGTGCTCAGGTGAACTGAGCGTCCGCTTTCAGCATTTCGGGCTCGCTACGCATCGCCCTGGTTGTTCCTGACTTCCTCCAGGGTCTCGCGCAGCGGACCCGTAGCGTTGGACGAGCAGGTGGTTCTAGCCCATTCGACAGGGATCGACCGCCCGCTGGGCCGGCGGGAAGAAGCACAACGGTCAGAGTGCATGGTGTTGCATTCAGGCCCTTTGCTTTGGTGACTTTCATTTGGGCCAGCAAATGAAAGTTACCCGCCCGCCGGGGCGGACTCCCGGCTCGGCAGCACGATGGAATTCATCGGTCTAAGCAGCAGGCAGCAGGCAGCAGGCAGCACAAACGCACCCCGCACAGCGGCACCCTCAAAACGGATAGTGCCGATGCCCCGATTGAACCGTGATCCACCGCAACTCGGTGAACTCCGCAATCGCGGCCTTCCCCCCGAAGCGCCCATACCCTGACGCCTTGACGCCCCCAAAAGGCATTTGCGCCTCGTCGTGCACCGTCGGCCCGTTCACGTGGCAGATCCCCGACTCGATCCGCCGGGCGACATCCAACGCACGTGTGACATCTCGCCCGAACACCGCCGACGACAAGCCGTATTCGGTGTCGTTGGCCACGCGAACCGCTTCGTCGACGCCGCGCACGCGCACCACCGTGACGATGGGCCCGAACGACTCCTCGCCATAGATGCGCATCCCCGGCTTCACGTGGTCGAGCACGTGTGCGCTCATCAGGGTGCCGTCGCTGGTGCCGCCGGCCACCAGCCTGGCGCCCTGGGCGATGGCGTCTTCCAGCATGGCCTGCACCCGTTCCACCGTGCTCAGATCGACCACCGAGCCGAGGACCGCCTTGCCCTCTCGCGGATCGCCCACGGTCAGCGAGTTCGCCTTCGCGGCAAAACGCCGCACGAACTCGTCGGCGACGGCCTCGTCGACGACGATGCGCTCGGTCGACATGCAGATCTGCCCCTGGTTCATGAAGGCCCCGAAGGCCGCCGCGTTGACCGCCTCGTCGAGGTCGGCGTCGTCCAGCACCACCAGCGGCGCCTTGCCGCCGAGTTCCAGCAGCACCGGCTTCAAATGCTCGGCGGCTTTCATCGCAATGATCCGGCCGACCCTGGAGCTGCCGGTGAAGTTGATGCGGCGCACTGCGGGGTGGGCGATCAGCGCCTCGACAACCGCCGCAGCGTCCTGCGGCGCATTGCTGATCACGTTGACGGCGCCGGCGGGCAGGCCGGCGTCGCGCAGCACCGTGCCGATCAGCCGGTGCGTGCCGGGGCACAGCTCGGAGGCCTTCATCACCACGGTGTTGCCGCAGGCCAGCGGCATCGCGAGCGCGCGCGTACCGAGGATGACCGGTGCATTCCAGGGAGCCATGCCGACCACCACGCCGACCGGCTGGCGGTGGCCCATGGCGAGGCTGCCGGGCACGTCGGACGGGATGACCTCGCCAGCGATCTGGGTCGTCATCGAAGCGGCCTCGCGCAGCATGTTGGCGGCCAGCATGCAGTTGAAGCCGGCCCAGCCTGCCGTGGCGCCGGTTTCGGCGGCCATCAGTGCGATGAACTCGGCCGTGCGCGCTTCCAGGGCGTCGGCCGCGGCGTTCAGCAGCTTGCGGCGTGCGCCGGGGCCCAGTGCCGACCAGGCGGGGAAGGCCGTTGCCGCGGCGTCGCAGGCGGCCCGGGCGTCCGCGACGCTGGCCGCGGCGGCCCGGGTGGCCACCTCGCCGGTCATCGGGTTGTTGCGGTCAAAGGTGGCGCCGCCAGCGGCGGGCCGGTCGGCGTTGGCGACGAGGAGATCGGTCGTAAACATGAGGCATCCTCCTGAGGGTTGCAAAGGTTGGGGGCATCAGGCCGCGGCAGGCGCGGCGCCGAGATACGCACGCCGCACGGCCGGGTCGTCGCGCAGCGCGGCCGCGCTGCCTTCCCCGGCGAGGCGGCCGTTTTCGAGCAGGCAGCCGCGGTCGGCAATCGCCAAGCTGCGCGCTGCGTTCTGCTCGACCATCAACACACCGACGCCGAGAGTGCGAATGCGCGCCAGTGCGGCGAACAGCTCCTTGCACATCAGCGGCGACAGGCCGAGCGACGGCTCGTCGAGCAGCAGCACCTGGGGCGCCGACATCAGCGCGCGGCCCACGGCCACCATCTGCTGCTCGCCGCCGCTCATCGTGCGCACGGCTTGCGGCAGCCGCTCGGCCAGCCGCGGGAACAACGCGAGCACCTGCTCCAGCGTGTCGGCCTCGCGTTCTCGTGCATGACGCGGCCAGGCCCCCAGGCGCAGGTTCTCCCGTACCGTGAGGTCGCCGAACACACCGCGTCCTTCCGGCACCAGCGCGAGGCCGGCGTCGACGATGCGGTGGGCGGGGCGGGCCACCAGCTCCTTGCCGGCCAGCCGCACGCTGGCGCCGGGCAACATCGGCACCATGCCGCCGAGCGCCTTCAGGAATGACGACTTGCCCGCCCCGTTGGCCCCCAGCATCACGACGATCTCGCCGGCGGCTACCGACAGTGAGACGCCGTCGAGCGCGCGGTGCTTGCCATAGCTCACCGAGACGTTGCGCACCTCAAGCATGCTGGACTCCGTGCGCTGCGTCGTCTTCTTCTCCCAGGTAGGCCTTCACGACGTGCGGGTCGGCCAGCACCTCGCGCGTCGGCCCTGCGGCGATGCGCACGCCGGCGCTCATCACCACGCAGCGGTCGCACAACGAGTGCACCGCATCCATCACGTGTTCCACCAGCACGACGGTCAGCCCCTCGTCGCGCAGCGACCGCACCAGGGCGATGCCCGTGCGCAACTCGGTCGGGTTCAGCCCTGCGAGCCATTCGTCGAGCAGCAGCAGGCGCGGCTGCAATGCCAGCGCGCGCGCCAACTCGAGCCGCTTCTGGTCGATGTACGTCAGTTCGGCCGCCGCCAGCGTTTCACGGCCGGCCAGCCCGACCCGCGCGAGCAGCCTTTCGGCTTCCGAGTGGGCAGCACGGCCGTGCAAGCCGTGCGGGCGGAACGCGAGCCCGGCCTCGACGTTCTCGCGGCAGTTCATCGAAGCGAGCACGCGCACCAGTTGGAAGGTGCGTGCCACACCCAGGCGGGCAATGCGGTGCGGCCGTTCGCGGGCCAGGTCGACGCCGTCGAACAGCACCTGCCCGGCATCGGCCCGCAGCGCGCCCGAGATCAGGTTCATCGCGGTCGTCTTGCCCGAGCCGTTGGGCCCGAGCAGCCCGACCACCTCGCCGGGCATCACGTCGAAGTGCAGGTCGTTGACTGCGACCAGGCCGCCGAAGCGCTTGGACAGGCCGGACACGCGTAGCAGCGGGCTCATCGCACGATCTCCACGGCAGACGCTTCCGTGGGACGCGGCTTGCGTCGCAGCCAGCCGGCGGCGAGTTCGATCACGCCGTGCGGCACGAAGTAGACGATCAGCATGAAGACCAGCCCGAGCAGGATCGAGAAGTGGTTCGGAAAGCTGGCCGACAGCCATTCGAACAGCAGCACCAGCGGGACGGCACCCGCCAGCGGGCCGAACAGGCGCCCGGCACCGCCGAGCAGCGCCATGATCAGCACCTGGAAACTGACGGTCGGATTGAAGGCAATGGCCGGGTCGATGTAGGTCCAGCGCGGCGCCATCACCGCGCCGGTCAGTGCGATGAAACCGGAACTCAGCGCGAACAGCAGCACTTTCATGACGGTGGTGTCGATACCGACGTGCGTGGCCACGGTCTCGTCGTCGCCGATGACGCGCAGCGCCAGGCCGAGCCGCGAGCGGCGGATCCACCAGCCGGTGCCGAGCACCAGCACCAGCAGCGCCAGCAGCTGCCCGTAGATCTGCGTCTGCGTCACATCGACGAACACATAGCGCCCGATCGACCGGGTGACGTTGACTTCGTACCACGTGACCCCCTGGCGGATCAGCTCGGCCAGCCCGAAGGTGAAGATCACGAAGTACACGCCCGACAGCCGCAGCGTCGCGAGCCCGACGACCAGCGCGATGGCCACGCCGATGACGAGCGCGATGGCCAGCACCACCGGCAGCGGCAGCGCCTCGCCGAACACGGCGAAGGTGTAGGCGCCAATGCCGAAGAACGCGACGGTGGCCAGCGAGATGTAGCGCGTCGGCCCGGAGAACAGCGCCCAGGCGGTCGCCATCACGCCGTACTGCAGCAGGTTGATCGCGAGCGACAGCCAGTAGTCGTTCGCCAGCAGCCACGGCAGTGCCGACAGCGCCGCAACGATAGCGAGCAGCAGCAAGGCCTTCATCGTGCCGCCTTTCCGAACAGGCCGGTGGGCCGCACCAGCAGCACCCCCAGGAACAGTGCGAAGTTGACTGCCAGCGTCAACCCCGGGTCGACGAAGCGGGCCACCAGCGTCTCGGCGAAGCCGAGCAGCATGCCGGCCACCAGGCAGCCCAGCAGGTTGCCCACGCCGCCCATGATCACGACCACCAGCGCCTTCATCGCGAACACCACCCCCATCGACGCCGAGAACGGCAGGAACATGCTGACCAGCACGCCCGACGCCGCCACCAGCGCACCGCCCAGCCCGAAGGCCAGCGCCGAGGTGGCGCGCACGTCGATGCCGACCAGCGGCGCGAAGCGCGGCGCCACGGCGACCGCCCGCACGGCGGTGCCGGCACGGGTGCGCGTCAGCAGCAGGTAGAGCCCGCCGCCGATCAGCACCGCGAAGCCCAGCGCCAGCAGCCGGTTGGCCGCGACCTGGCTGCCCAGCACGTCGACCGGCACCGACAGGTAGGAGTAGCTGTAGTAGTTGCCGCCGAACAGCACCAGCGCGGCGCCCTGCATCACGAACAGCAGACCGAAGGTGGCGAGGATGCTGTCGATCTCGAGCGCCGGGCCGGCGCCGGTGCGCCGGACCAGCGGCACCAGCAGCACCTGGTAGACCACCCACTGCACCGCGAAGCCGAGCGGCAGCGCCAGGGCCAACGCGACCAGCGGGTGCCACTGCAGCTGCGTGACGAGCACGAAGGCGCCGAAGGCCGAGGCGATCAGGAACTCGCCGTACGAGAGGTTCATGATGCGCGCGACGCCGTACTGCAGCGTCAGCCCCATCGCGATGAGGGCGTACATGCCGCCCAGCGTCAGCCCGCCGAGGGCCACGTCGATCAGGATCATGGGTAGAGACCGTGGCGAGGGCGCACTGCGTGGCGCGCTCCCGATGTGTATGAGCTCAGTTCTTCCAGGCCGGCTTGGGCACGACCGCCTTGCGCGCGCCGGCGCGATCGCCCGGCGCGATGGCGTGGAACTCGCCGTCCTGCCACTGGCCCACCAGCCACAGGTTGCTGTAGAGCTGTGTGTCCAGCTTCATCGGGCCGACGATGGTGTCGAAGCTGCCCTTCTTCAGCTCGGCGATGACGGCCGCACGATCGACCTTGCCGACGCGTTCGATCGCCTGCTGGAAGGCCTGCAGGCCGGCATAGGTGATCGCGCTGGCCCAGCGGTCGGGCTCACGGCCCTCGCTGGCCTGGTGGCGCTTGAAGTAGTCCTGGATCGCCGGGCTGTCGAAGTGCACGCCGCCGATGCCCATCACGCCGTCGGCATTCGCGCCGAAGCGCTGCTTGTAGACCGGGAAGGCCGTGCCGACCCCGGTGTAGAACACCTTGGGGTTCAGCCCCGCGATGCGTGCCTGGTCGGTCAGCGTCAGCGTGTCGGGCGGGTACGAGAAGGCCACGAAGACGTCGGGGGCCAATGCCTTCACCTCGCTGAGGATGGGCGCCATGTCTTGCGTGCCCAGCGGGTAGGTCTTGTCGTAGACGAGCTTGAAGCCGTGCTTCTCGACCGCCTTGCGTGCGGCATTCGACAGGTCGATGCCGAAACCGTCGGCCACGCTGACGATCGCGATGGTGTTGCCGATCCTGCCCTGCTTGCGCAGGGTTTCGAGCTGCGCCATCAGGCCTTCGGCGTACTGCGAGCCCATGCCCAGGAAAAAGAAGGCGTTGGGCCAGCGCTTGGCGAGGTCCGCGGCGCGGTCGGTCACTGCGGTCAGCGCCAGCTGCGGATAGCCGTGCTTGTGGAAGGTGGGCCCCACCGCGAGGTTGAGCGCGGTGCCCCAGGGCGGCAGCACGAAGTCGACCTTGTCCTGCGTGATCAACCGTTCGATCGCACGCACCGCTTCTTCGGAGCTGGAGCGGTCGTCGTACTCGACCACCTCGATCGGTACGCGGCGGCTGCCGAGCTTCAGGCCGCCGGCGGCATTCACTTCCTTCACCCACAGCTGGTAGTTGGGCGTCTGCGTGGTGGCGGTGCCGCCGGCGTTCGGCCCCGTTTTCGACAGCGCCCAGCCGATGCGAACCTTGTCCTGCGCGGCGGCGGGGCCGGCGGCCAGTGCCAGCGCGGCGAAGGCGGCGGCCGTGCAGGCCGAAAGGAAGCGTCGTCTGGTCACGGGGTGTCTCCTCGGTAGGCGTGCCGCACCTCTTGCAGCGTGGCCACGAATGCTAGGAATCCGCGGGTCGCTGTGCTTGCCTGCCAGTGCGCGTAGCGCTTGCCTGCCAGCGCACGACGGCGGGGGAAAACCCTAGACGAACAGCGCACGACGGCGCGAGCATGCGGCGGGATACTTGACGCCTCGCTTCGACCGCCAGGGGTTTGCCCCGCCGCCATGGCTGCCACCCACTCCATTTCCACCGACGACGTGCCGGCCGGCGAGCGGCTGCACTGGTGGGGCGAGCGCATCTGGGGCTTGATCGGGCGGCTGCATTCCGACGCGTATGGCGACACGCACTTCTCGGGCAGCATCGATCACGGCGACATTGGCTATCTCACCGTGTGCCGACTGCAGGTCAGCCGCCACCGCGTGGTGCGCACGCCCAGCCTGATTCGCAGCAGCGACCGCGCCTTCCTGAAGGTCGTGGCGCAGTTGCGCGGCCACGCCTGCTTCGAGCAGCATGGCCGCAAGGCGTGGCTGGCGCCCGGCGACTGGAGCGTCTACGACACCACCGAGGCCTACACCGTGTCCAACCCCGAGGCGGTGGAGCAACTGGTGCTGCTGCTGCCCAAAGACCAGTTGATGGACCGCAGAGTGCTGGGTCCCGGCGCGATGGTGCGGCGCTTCAGCGGGTCGATGGGGGTGTCGCGGCTGGCCTACGAGATGATGAACTCGGCCTTCCGCGAAATGGAGCAACTGCCCGAGCGCAGCGGCGACGGCGTGGCCGACAGCGTGAGCCGGCTGCTGCAGCTGGCGATGCTGGAGCACATCGGCCACCCGACCGAGGTGACTCAGCGCGAGGCGCTGCGCGACCGCATCAAGCACTATGTGCAGGCCCACCTGCGCGACCCGGACTTGTCGATCGACCGCATCGCCCGCGCGCTGAACTGCAGCAAGCGCCACCTGCACGCCGTGTTCGAGCAGGAAGAAAACACGCTGGCCGACTACATCCAGATGCTGCGCCTGCAGGCCTGCCGGCGCGACCTGCTGGCGCAGGACCGTGCCCGCCAGTCGATCACCGACATCGCGATGTCCTGGGGCTACAACAGCCCGGCGCACTTCAGTCGAGTGTTTCGCAAGGCGTATGGGGTGACACCGAGCGAGCTGCGGGCAGGGCTGGGTTGAGGCCATCGTTCCGGCGGTTGCGTGGCGTCGTTCCGCGCTCGTGCGTATCTGGGTCTGCTCGGTCGGAGTGTTCGGCGGGGAGCCGCTCGAGTGGGGTCGGCCGACAGCCACCGGTCAATGCAGCAGCTTCTATCGTTTCCTGCATGGTGCCCGTCGTGGCCCTGCGACTATCTTTGCATTGATCCAGAGCCTTTGAGCCGCGTCCGCCGCGTTGGCCTGTCCTTGCGCGCCCACTCGGCCTGCTCGATCAAGCGGCCGAGCTCGGCCGCCGCCGGGCTGCGCTCGCCTTGCAGGCCTTCGCCATAGGCGAGCGTGAAATCCAGCATGGGCAGTGCGGGCAGGCCGTCGCGTTCGTCGAGCACCACCATGCCGGGCCGCAGGTTGTCGCGGGTGAAGGTGGCGACCGCCAGGCCGCTCAGCGCTGCCTGGCGCAGGTCCTGGAGGCTGTGCGAGCTGAAGGCTCCGTGCCAGGGAATGCCGGCGCCTTCTAGCGCGTCGACGCTGATCTGGCGGCACACGCAAGGTGGCGGCGAGTAAGCCAGCGGCAGCGAGGCTTCGCGCGCCCACCGGAAGCCCTGCGCCGCGGCCCACACCATCGGCAGCCGGCGCAGCAGCGTGCCCTCGGTCGTGCCCGCAACCGACACCACCACCGCGAGATCGAGCTGGCGCTCGCGCACCATCGTGGCCAGGTCGAGCGTAAGACCCACGCTCACCTCCAGGCGCACGTGGGGGCAGTTGCGCGAGAACTGCTGCAGCAGCTGCGGCAGGCCTTCGCTCATGAAGCTCTCGGGTACGCCGAAGCGCACCGTGCCCTCGATCGGCGAGCAGCGGAAGTGGCGCTGCAGCGCGTCGTGCGCCTGCAAGATGCGCTCGGCATGGCGCAGGAGCTCTTCGCCGTCGGCGGTGAGGCTCAGGCGCCGCGTGGTGCGGTGGAACAGCGGTCGGCCGACCAACTCCTCCAGCCGCCGGATCTGGTGGCTCACAGCCGATTGCGTCAGGTGCAGCTGCTCGGCCGCACGGGTGAAGCCGCTGGCCCGGTGCACCGCCATGAAGGCCTGCAGCAGGCCACCGTCGATGTTCATGACCCACAGATTAATGAAACTACGAACTGAATCAAAGCAAATTTCATCATTTGCGTAATGAAGCCGGGGTCTTGAGAATGCAGCGAACCCGTTATCTACCGCGCTTCGCCGCGAGCTTTTCGATGTCCCCTGCCGTATCCCGCCGTCCCGTTCTTGCGCTGGCAGCGATTTGCCTCGCAGCCTTGATGTTCGGCCTGGAAATCTCAAGCGTGCCCGTCGTGCTGCCGGTGCTCAAGGCGCGGCTGGGCGCCGGCTTCCAGGACCTTCAATGGATCATGAACGCCTACACCATCGCCTGCACGACGGTGCTGATGGTCACAGGCACACTGGCCGACCGCTACGGCCGGCGGCGCGTCTTCATGCTGTCGGTGCTTGCCTTCGGCGTGGCCTCGTTGCTGTGCGGCCTGGCGCCGTGCACCCCGGTGCTGATCGGCGCCCGCTTTCTGCAGGGCATGGCCGGCGGCGCGATGTTCATCTGCTCCATCGCAACCCTGTCGCACGAGTTCCCGGAGGGCCGGGTGCGCGGCCGCGCCTTCGCGGTCTGGGGCGTGGTGGCCGGCATCGGCCTCGGCTTCGGCCCGGTCGTCGGCAGCACGATCGCCGCGCTGCTCAGTTGGCACTGGGTGTTCCTGGTGCATGCACCGCTGGCGCTGCTGGGCCTGGCGTGGATCCGCGCCGGTATCGCGGAATCGCGCGACCCCCAGGCCGGGCAGCAGAGGCTGGACCTCGCGGGCCTGGTCACGCTGACACTTGCGGTGCTCGGCTTCACCTCGCTGATCACACAAGGCGACAGCCTGGGCTGGAGCGGGCCGATCGCGCTCGGGCTGGGGGCGCTGAGTGCGGTAAGCCTGGTGGCCTTCGTCGTGGTGGAACGCCGCCATCCGCACCCGATGTTCGACTTCTCGGTGTTCCGGATCCGCGATTTCTCCGGCGCGATCCTCGGCTGCGTCGGCATGAATTGCAGCTACTGGCCGTTCATGATCTACCTGCCGCTGTATTTCTCCGCCGGCCTGGACTACGACACCGCCACCGCGGGGCTGGCGCTGCTGGTCTACACGGTGCCTTTCCTCGTGATGCCACCGATCGCGCAATGGCTGCTGCTGCGATACCAGGCGCGCTTTGTGATCCCGGCCGGCCTGTTCCTGATCGGCCTCGGGTTCGTGCTGATGAAGCTGGGCAGCGGCATCGTGCACACGGTGGGGGGCTGGGCGGTGCTGCCCGGCGCGCTGACGGCCGGCGTGGGCCTGGGCCTGACGACCACGCCGGCGACCAACATGACCACCGGCTCCGTGCCAGCCCGCCGCGCGGGCATGGCTTCAGGCATGGACGTGAGCGCGCGCCTGATCACGCTGGCCCTGAACATCGCGGTGATGGGCGCAGTGCTGGTCACGGGTACCGCGGCAGCGCTGCGGGCCAAGCTGGGTCCTGCGCCGGAGCAGGGGCTGCTGCGCGCGGTGGCCGAGCAACTGGCCGGCGGCGATGTGCCCGGCGCGCAGCAGGCACTGGCAGCGCTCGGGCAGCGCGAGGGCGCGGCGTTGCTGCTACAGGAGGCGGTGGCCCAGGGCTTCGGCTGGGTCATGCTGTACGCGGCGCTCGGCGCTTGGCTGAGCGCCGCGCTCAGCCTGATGGTCTTCGGTGGGCCGCGCGTCAAGGCAGCACGGAGCGTGTCGAGCGGGGTGGCCGGGCGGCGCTGAGCGGATTGCTCACTCCTTGAAGCACACCCGACAAAGCCACAGGCATCAGGCGTTGACGTCTGCTGACGGGCGTCGATTTCGACGCCAACCCCCTTGGTGCCGGGGCCCCGCCGCACTCGCCAGCGGCCGCTACTTCAGGAACGTCGGCGTCACCCACTTGCCGATCTCGGCGATCACCCGGGTCGGCCCGTTGAACTTCATGGCGTCCCACGCAATGGTCGGCACGCGCTGGTGCGGGTTGTCGGCCAGGCGGTCGGCTTCGCCGTCGTCGCAGCCTTTCAGCCCCCATTGCAGCGATTCCGGCGTCGCGCGTGCGGGCGGGTTGGCGGGGTTGTGCCGGATGAGGGCCTTCTCCAGCGTGGCGTTGTCCTGAATGAGCATCTTGCTGCCGTCGTACGCGCGGGTCATGGCCTTCATTTGCGTGACGCTGCAATGCGCGTTGCTGACCATGTAGCGCGCGAACAGGTAGTGCTCGGCCGCGGCCAGGTCCTCGTCGGTGGAGTTGCCCGGCACGTTGCGCCAGTCCTTGATGAGCCGGAAGGCGCATTCGTTGCGCTCGGGGACCGTGGGTGCGGTCTTGCACAGGTCGAAGTACATGTCGATCCAGGCTTGCACCTTCTTGTCGTTGACGGCCACGTCCGCTCTCCTTGTTGCTTGGAAGCGGCCATTCTGTGAACCGGAGGCCGGCGCTCACAATCCCCTAGCTTTTGCACCCGTGTCCCTTGTTGAAGGGACAACCCCCCCATGTGTCGCAGGGGGCGTCGCTGCCCGGCTGCAGGAGCGTTCAGTACTGCCAGAAGATGCGCTGCAGCTCCTTCGTGTCCCCGGTCTTCGTGAGCGCCAGCGCCGCCAGGATCTTGGCCTTCTGCGGGTTCAGGTCGTGCGCGACCACCCACTCGTACTTGTCGTCCGGCTGCTCGGAGTTGCGCAGCACCAGGCCGTCACCCACCCGCGACGAACGCACGATGTGGAGGCCCTCGCTGCGCAGCGCCTTCAGCGTGTCGACCAGGTAGTTGGCGACCGAGCCGTTGCCGGTGCCGGCATGCACGATGGCCCGGGCGCCGGCGCGCGCGGCGGCCTTGTAGACCTCGGGTGTCATGTTGCCGGTGCCGTACAGCACATGCACCTCGGGCAGCGAGCGCAGGGTGTCGATGTCGAATTCCGAGCGAGTCGTGTGCGTTTTGGCCGGCGTGCGGAACCAGTAGGTCCTGCCTTCGACCACCATGCCCAGCGGGCCCCACTGGCTGTAGAACGCGTTGGTCTGGATGTTGACGCGCTTGGTGACGTCGCGGCCGGAATGGATCTGGTCGTTCATCACCACCAGCGAGCCCTTGCCGCGCGCGTCGGCGCTGCCCGCCACCACCACGGCGTTGTACAGGTTGAGCATGCCGTCGGCCGACATCGACGTGCCGGGCCGCATCGAGCCGACCAGCACGACCGGCTTGTCGGAGCGGATCACCAGGTTCAGGAAGAAGGAGGTTTCCTCCAGCGTGTCGGTGCCATGGGTGATCACGACGCCGTCGACCTGCGGGTCCTTCACCAAGGCCGAGACGCGTTTGCCCAGCTCCACCAGCTTGTCGTTGGTGAAGCTTTCCGAGGCGATCTGGAAGGCTTGTTCGCCACGCACCTGCGCGACGTTATCGAGTTCGGGAATACCCGCGATCAGCTTGTCGACCGGGACCTTAGCGGCCTGATACGTGGCGCTGTTTGTGGCTGACGCGCCGGCGCCAGCGATGGTGCCCCCGGTCGCCAGGATCACCACCTGGGGCTTGCTGCGGGCTGGCTGGGACCACGCCTGCGAGCTGGCGATCGTCAGGCAACTCGCGAGGAAGGACAGGGCGGTCGCCCTCAGGAAGGGTCTTGTCCATGATGTCATCTTGTCTCCGTTGTTGTGGGCCGGAACCGGCGCGTCGCCCTGCCTCTCGCCGTGGTCACGATAGCGATCGACGCCGTGGTGCGGGCAGGGTGAAAAAATTCTAGGAACGTCGATCGCCTGGTGGTTCTGCCGGTTTGCGCAGCTACCATTCCAAAAACTCATGGCCTTGAAAGGTCATGAGCAAAGTGAGGGGAAGCGATGCGCTTGCGGCATATCGAGGTGTTCCAGGCGGTCATGGAGACCGGCAGCATGAGCGGCGCCGGCCGTCTGTTGCACCTGACGCAGTCGGCCGTGAGCCGAGTGATCGCGCATGCCGAAGGGCAGCTCGGCTACCCGCTGTTCAAGCGCGTGGCCGGCAAGCTGGTGCCCACGACCGAAGGGCTGGTGCTGTTCGAAGCCAGTGCGGGCCTGTTCGAACGCCTGGAGAGCCTGCGGCAGACCGCGCACAACCTGAAAAGCGGCTTGTCCGGCCAGTTGCGCGTGGCGGCCATTCCGGCGATCTGCCACCAGTTCCTGCCCGACGTGGTGGCCGCGTACCACAAGGCCTACCCCGAGGTGAGCTGCGAGATCCGCACGCTGCACAAACGTCAGATCGCGCAGGCGCTGCTGAGCCGCGAGGCCGACATCGGTTTCGATTTTTTCGGCACGCACCATCCGGGGGTCGAACCGGTACCGCTAATGCGCGGCCGGCTGTTCGTGATGGCGCCGTCGTCGTTCGGCGCACGGCGCAAGCCCACGATGGCGCCACTGGCCGAGATCCCCCTGATCGGCCTGGTCGGCGACGACCCCATCGCCACCAGCCTGGCGCAACTGGGCACGCAACTCGGCTTCCAGCCGCAGGTGCGCATCCGGGTCCAGACCTCGCAGATGGCCGAAGAACTGGTGGCGCGCAAGCTGGGCTGGTCGGTGGTGGACTTTCTCACCGCGCGCAAGCTGCAGCCCGCACGCGTGAAGGTGATCGACCTGCACCCCGAAATCGAATGCCCGCTGAATGCCTTCTTCGCAAAGAACAACGCGCCTGCAGTCCAGGCGCGCAGCTTTCTGGAGATCGTGCAGGCTCAGCTCAAGAAGCTGAAGTGACCACCGTTCGGTGATTCGAACAACGTTCTAGCGTTCGCGGAGCGCAGAACGACTCGAGTGATGCCGCGGATCCGGCTCTGCCGGTCCGCTGGCATCGCCCCCTCGGGGGGCGCGCGCAGCGCGTAGGGGGGGGGGCCTTACAACAAGTTCCTGATCTGCGACTGCGCCTGCATCAGCGCGGGCAGGCAGCGCTCCTGCAGGTCGGCCATCGTCATGCGCGCCGCGTGCACACTGACGTTGATCGCTGCCAGCGTGTCGCCGCGCAGGTTCTTCAGCGGCACGGAGATCGTGCGCAGCCCCAGCTCGAGTTCCTGGTCGACCGAGGCATACCCCTGTGCACGGGCCCGGGCGATCTCGATGCGCAGGCGGTCCTTGTTGGTGACGGTGTGCGGCGTCAACGCGTCGAGCGACTGCTGGTCAAGCCACGCGTCGACGCGTTCCTGCGGCAGCGAAGCGAGCAGCACGCGGCCGTTGGCGGTGCAGTACGCCGGCACGCGCGAGCCGGGCTGCAGCGTGGCCGAGACCACGCGGCCGGCGGTGGTGGCCGCAATGCAGATCACGTCGGCCGCGTCGAGCACGCCGGCCGACGAGGCCTCCTGCAGGGTGTGCGCCAGCTTGTGCAGTTGCGGGTGCACGATGCGCGGCAGGCGCGCCGAATGGAAGTACGACTGTCCCAGGCGCAGCACCTTGGCCGACAGCGAGAACATGCGCCCGTCGTAGGTCACGTAGCCGAGCTGTGTCAGCGTCAGCAGGTAGCGGCGTGCGGCCGCGCGGGTCAGGCCGGTGCGTTGCGCCACTTCGGTCATCGACAGGCGCGACTGCTCCTGGTCGAAGGCTTCGATCACCGAGAGGCCCTTGTCCAGGCCGGCAATGAAATCTCGTTTCTGGATGGTGAAGGGGGTGTCCATGGGGCGGGATAAAAAGGGGAGCGAGACACTTCGTTCCCATGCCGAACCCGGTGTGCGCGCGGTTTGCGCGGCCGGCGCACGGCAAAGGACGAAACTGCTTGTTGGTCGGACCAATATAGCCTAGATTCGCACGAAAGTTCGGAATCCATACATTTGTGCGTTTATCGCGCTACCCGGCCGTGTGGCCCGTGACGATTTGCACAGTTCAGGCCGCGGCAGTCCGCGATATTCCCGTTTCTCGCTTCCTGTGCTCGACCTCATGTCCTCACTCGCTTTTGAAGGTTTTCTGTCGACGCCCGAGATGCTCGACGTGTTCAACGAGACCTCGGTGACCCAGGCGATGATGGATTTCGAGGCCGCGTTGGCGCGCGCGCAAGCGGCGCAGGGGCTGATGCCGGCTGCCGCAGCGCAGGCCATCACGGGGGTGTGCAAGGCCGAGCTGTACGACGTGCCGGCCATCGTCGGGCAGAGCGGCCGCGCCGGCAGTCTGGCGATCCCGCTGGTCAAGAAGCTCACCGAGACGGTGGCGCTGTTCGACAAGCAGGCGGCCGGCTACGTGCACTGGGGCAGCACCAGCCAGGACGTCATCGACACCGCGATGGTGCTGCTGACGCGGCGGGCACTCGCACTGATCGAACGCGACCTGACGGCGCTGATCCGTGACCTGCTGGTGCTGATCGAGCTGCACGCCGACACGCCGGTGCTCGCACGCACGTTGATGCAGCCGGCGCAGGTGGTCACGGTGGGCTACAAGCTGCTTGGCTGGGTGGCGCCGTTGCTGCGGCGACAGGCCCGTTTGCGCGACGCGGCCGGCCGCGCGCTGCGGCTGCAGTTCGGCGGTGCAGTCGGCACGTTGTCGGTGCTGGGCGAGGCGGGCCTCGACATTGCACGGCACATGGCCGACGAACTGCAGCTGAGACTGCCGCCGACCGCCTGGCACACGCAGCGCGACGACTGGGTGGCGTTGGGCGCGGAAGTCGGTGTGCTGTGCGGAGCACTCGGCAAGATCGCACGCGACCTGTCGCTGATGGCGCAAGGCGAGATCGGCGAACTGGCCGAGCCGTCAGGCAGCGGGCGCGGCGGTTCTTCGGCGATGCCGCACAAGCGCAACCCGGTGTCGTCAATGGTGGCGCTGGCCGCTGCGCTGCGGGCGCCGCAGCGGGTGGCCGCACTGCTGGCCGCGATGCCGCAGGAGCAGGAGCGAGGGCTGGGCAACTGGCAGGCGGAACTGGCCGAATGGGCCGGGCTGTTCATCTCGGCGCACGGCGCGGTGAAGGCGTTGTCCGAGGCCGCGGGCGGCCTGCAGGTCGACGCGGCGCGCATGCGCGAGAACATCGATGGGTTGCAGGGGCTGGTGTTTGCCGAGGCCGTGTCCATGCGCCTGGCGGCCGTGCTGGGCAAGTCGCGAGCGCACGCCTTGCTCGAATCGCTGGCGCAACGGGCGGTGGCCGAGCGGCGCCAGCTGCGCGAGCTCACACTCGAGGCCCTGCAAGACGAAGCAATGCTGCGCGACGCGGTGACGGCCGAACAGATCGACGCACTGTTCGACCTGTCGCGCGCCGCGCTGCCGGCGGCGCGCATCGTGCACCAGCAGTTGCCCGAACTCAAAAGAGAAGCCGCGGCGCTGGCCGGCAAGGATGGACAAGATGAATGACCGACAAGACGATTTCGACCGCGGGGTGCGCAACCGGCGTGCGGTGCTGGGCGATGCATGGGTGGACCGCTCGCTGGACAACGCCAATGCCTTCAATGCCGACTTCCAGTCGCTGATCACGCGCTACGCCTGGCATGACATCTGGGGCCGCCCGGGGCTGGACCATCGCACCCGCAGGCTGCTGGTGCTCGGCATGACGATCGCGCAAGGGCGCTGGGAAGAGTACGAGTTGCACTTGCGCGCCGCGGTCGAAGGCGGCGTGTCGCTGCAAGAGATCCAGGAGACGCTGATGCAGTCGGCCATCTATTGCGGCGTGCCGGCGGCCAACACCGCCTTCAAGCTCGCGATGAGCCTGCTGAAGGAGCTGGGCATGGAACTGCCCGCGCAGCCGCTGTCGGCGCAGCATCGCGCGTCGAGCCACCACACCTTCAGTGCGCCGCAACTGCACGTGCTGCGGCAGGGCCAGGGCCGGCCGGTGGTGCTGAGCCATGCACTGGGCATGGACGTCCACATGTGGGACGCCGTGGCGCCCGCATTGGCCCCGGACTGCGAAGTACTGCGCTATGACCACCGCGGGCACGGGCAGTCGGCGGCGCCTGCCGGGCCGTACTCGATGGACGACCTCGTCGACGACGCCGCCAGGCTGGTCCGCGAGTGGGGCCGCGGGCCGGTCGTGTGGGTCGGGCTGTCGATGGGGGGCATGGTGGGGCAGGGGCTGGCCGCGCGGCACCCCGAGCTGGTGCAGGCGCTGGTGGTCGCGAATTCGACTGCCCACTACCCGGATGCCGGCCGCCAGATGTGGGCCCAGCGCATCGCCACGGTCGAAAACCAGGGGCTGGGCGCGATCGCCGACGCGGTGATGGGCCGCTACTTTCATGAAGCCTTCCGGGCGGCACACCCCGAAGCCGAGGCCGCCGCGCGTGCCACGCTGCTGCGCACCGATGCGGCTGGCTACGTCGCGTGCTGTCATGCGGTGTCGCAGGTCGACTGGCGTGACGCCCTGCCGCGGCTCGGCTGCCCGACGCTGGTGATCGCCGGCGAGCAGGACCAAGGGGCGCCGGTGGCGATGTCCGAGGCGCTCGCCCAGGCGGTGCCCGGCGCTCGGCTCGAAGTGATCGCCCAAGCCTCGCACATCAGTGCGCTCGAGACGCCCGACGAGTTCGTGCGCCTGCTGCGCGGGTTCATCGACTCGCTGTGACGTCGCAGGTCAACGGGAAATGATCGACCCGTCGCGCGCCTTGCGCTGCAGTTGCAGGATGCCGTAGAGCAGTGCCTCTGCGGTCGGGGGGCAGCCGGGCACGTAGACGTCGACCGGGATGATGCGGTCGCAGCCGCGCACCACCGAATAGCTGTAGTGGTAGTAGCCGCCGCCGTTGGCGCACGAGCCCATCGAGATCACGTAGCGCGGCTCGGCCATTTGGTCGTAGACCCGGCGGATCGCGCGCGCCATCTTGTTGGTCAGGGTGCCCGCAACGATCATCAGGTCGGCATGGCGCGGGCTGGCGCGCGGGATCAGCCCGAAGCGATCCATGTCGTAGCGGGCACCGGCGGCATGCATCATCTCGACCGCGCAGCATGCCAGGCCGAAGGTCAGGTACCACAGGCTGTTGGCACGCGCTGCGTTGGCCAGCTCGTCCAGCCGCGCCAGCGCATAGCTGTCGCGCTCGAGGGTGGGAAAGCTCATGGCGGGGACTCGTCGAACGAAGACCCGGATGCTGGGCCACGAGGGCCGCTCAGGTCTTGTAGAAATCCGCCATGCCTGCGCCGATGCCGTCGGCTGCTACGGTGTCGACGCGAACTGCCACCCGTGAACGATGGGCCAGTGCTCGGGGTCGTTCGCCTGCAGGCGCAGCAGCAGCTCGCGCGGCGCCTGTCCGCTCAAGCGGCGGAACTCGTGGCTCATGTGCGCCTGGTCGCTGTAGCCGCCGGCCGCCGCCAACTGCGCCAACGACGCCACCGGCTGTTGCAGCGCGCGCAGCAGCGTCTGCTCGAAGCGCTGCACGCGTTGGAACTGCTTCGGCCCGAGGCCCAGCTCGGCCAGGAACAGCCGCTCGACCTGACGCGGGCTCCAACCCAGTCTGGAGGCCGCGGCGTGGATCGGCAGGGCGGCGTGGCGGTGCAACGCGAGTGCGCGTGTCCGGGTGTCGGCCCCGCCGGTCGATAGCTGGCGCCGCAGCGTCGCGAGCAGCAGCGCGACGCGTTCGAAGTCGCTGTGCGCGTCGGCGATCCGATGCAGGGCGCCAGGCCAGGCGGCGCCCCACAAGTCGGCGAGGTCGATCTCGATGTCCCGCAGGTGCTGCGCCGAGCAGCCGGCCAGCCGGGCCACGGCCGCCGGGTGCAGCAATGCCGAGACTGCCGTCAGGCGCCGCACCGTGCGGCTGACCTGAGGCTGCGAGCGGGGGCCGGTGAGCACGCCGCGCAGGCCGTCGAGCCGGGGCCCATGCGCTGCCGCGACGGAGCCGTCGAGGATGACCACGACGGCGCCTTCGACCATCGCCGGGAAGCGGTTCAGCGTGCCGGACGGCACCACGTCGACGCGCACGCCCAGCACCCAGGGACGCAGGTCTGCAGGGGCAGGAAGTTGCAGTGTCGGCATCGTGACGGGCGGGAACGGACCGGCCGATTATGGTGGGGCCGCGAGCCCCGCGGCGTCATCAGGTATCGTGCTCGCCCATGAGCGAGCTTTCCTTCTTCTGGCACGACTACGAAACCTTTGGCCGCGTGCCGCGCCGCGACCGTCCGGCGCAATTCGCCGGCATCCGCACCGATGCCGAGCTCAACGAGATCGACGCGCCGGTGATGCACTACTGTCAGCCGGCGCCTGACTTCCTGCCCGACCCCGAGTCCTGCCTGCTGACCGGCATCCTGCCGCAGGCCTGCCTCGCTCAAGGGCTGCCCGAGCACGCGTTCGCCGCGGCGATCGAGGCCCAAGTGGCCCGCCCCGGCACGGTGGCCCTCGGCTACAACACGCTGCGCTTCGACGACGAGGTCACGCGCCACCTGTTCTGGCGCAATCTGATCGACCCGTATGCGCGCGAGTGGCAGAACGAATGCGGCCGCTGGGACCTGCTGGACGTGGTGCGCTGCACGTGGGCGCTG
Source organism: Caldimonas mangrovi (assembly GCF_023721835.1). Classification (GTDB taxonomy): domain Bacteria; phylum Pseudomonadota; class Gammaproteobacteria; order Burkholderiales; family Burkholderiaceae_C; genus Caldimonas; species Caldimonas mangrovi. The sequence goes on from NZ_JAMKFE010000002.1 coordinate 250,800, forward strand.
CGCCCCGAGGGCATCGAGTGGCCGAAGCACGAAGACGGCCGACCGTCGTTCAAGCTGGAACACCTGAGTGCGGCCAACGGCCTGGTGCACGACGCCGCGCACGACGCGCTGTCCGACGTGCGCGCCACCATCGCGCTGGCCCGGCTCATCAAGACGCGCCAGCCCAAGCTGTGGGAGTTCTGCCTGCGCCTGCGCCGCAAGGAGGCCGTGATCGCCGAGATGGGCGTCGGCCGGCCCTTCCTGCACATTTCGGGCATGTACGGCACCGAACGTGGCGGCATCGCGGTCGTGTGGCCGCTGGCACCGCACCCGACCAACAAGAACGAGGTGATCGTCTGGGACCTGTCGCAGGACCCGTCGGAGCTGTTCACGCTCACGGCAGCGCAGGTGCGCGAACGCATGTTCACCCGCACCGAAGAGCTGCCCGAAGGCGTGGCCCGACTGCCGGTCAAGACCCTGCACCTCAACAAGTGCCCCATCGTGATCGGCAACCTGAAGACATTGAGCGCCGAGCGTGCAGCGCATTGGGGCATCGATGTCGACCAGGCGCTGCGCCATGCGCAGGTCGTGATGGCGAAGGGCGCCACGCTGGCGGGTCTGTGGCCCGAGGTATTCGCTCGCCCGGCGCCGGCCGAAGCGCCCGACGTCGACGAAGACCTGTACGGCGGTTTCATCGGCAACGAAGACCGCCGCCGGCTGCAGCGCCTGCGCGCGATGGGCCCGGAGCAACTGGCCGAGCGGCCGCCGTCGTTCGACGACGAGCGGCTGGAGGAGCTGTTCTTCCGGTACCGCGCGCGCAACTTTCCCGGCTCGTTGAGCGAGGCCGAGCGCGAGCGCTGGCTGCAGCACTGCCATGCGCGCCTGCACGAGGGGGTGGGCGGGGCGCTGACGCTGCAGGCCTACTTCGAGCGCATCGACGCGCTCGGCGAGTCGATGGCCGACGACGAACGCGCGCAGGACATCCTGGGCGCGCTGTATGACTACGGCGAGCAGCTCGGCGAAGCCAGCATGACCCCGTGAGTCAGGGCACGCCGAGGCGCAGCAGCGAGCCGCGCGTCAGCACGTAAAGCGCGCCGTCCAGGCCCACGCGCAGGTCGACCGGGTTGCCGCTGACCCGCGCGAACATGTAGGCCGCGTTGCCGTTGGCCAGGTCCAGCCGGCCGACGTAGTTGCTCGCGTAGTCGGCGAAGTAGTAGCTGTTGCGATAGCCGGCCGGGAAGCTGCCGCTGGCCGGGTAGAACGCGCCACCGGCGATCGCGAAGCCGGTGAAGAAACCGCCGGCGCCCGAGCCCGGCGGCGACGTGTCGCTGTGCCGGTAGGCGAACAGCGGGGCGGTCACGCCGCCGGCGCCGGTCGGCCCCTCGGTCTGCGGCCAGCCGTAGTTGGCGCCGGGCGCACCGACGTTGACCTCTTCCCAGGTGTTCTGCCCGACGTCGTTGATGTGCAGCCGGCCGGTGCCGGCTTGCACCGCGAACGTGAACGGGTTGCGCAGTCCGTAGGCCCAGATCGCGCGCGCCAGCCCGCTGCGGCTGCCATAGAACGGGTTGTCGCTCGGGATGCTGCCGTCGTCGTTGAAGCGCAGGATCTTGCCGAACGGGTGGTCGAGGTCTTGCGCGTGTGCGCTGTCGGCGTTGTCGCCGACCGCCACGTACAGCTTGCCGTCGCTGCCGAAATGCATCGCGCCGCCGTTGTGGTTGGTGGCACTCGACAGGTCGGGCAGGTTCACCAGCACGGTCTCTGCGCCGGCGGCCACGTCGCCGTTCGCGACGAAGCGGCTGATACGGTTGCGCGTACCGCCTTGCGTGGTCGTGTAGTGCACGTAGACCCAGCCGTTGCTGGCGAAGTCCGGGTGCAGCGCGACGCCGATCAGGCCGCGTTCGCCGCTGGAGTCGACCGCGAGCTGCACGAACGGCGTCGACAGCAGGGCGCCGTTCTTCACGACGCGCAACTGCCCGCCCTGCTGGGCGACGAAGAAGCGGCCGTCGGGTGCCTGCGCGAAGGCGGTCGCGTTGCTCAGGCCGCCGGCGTAGGTGGTCCGGATAAAACCCTGCGGCAGGTCGGCCGTGTTGTTGTCGAAGCGCACGGTGGCGCTGGCCCAGGCGGACACGTTGCCGGCAGCGTCGTGTGCGCGGGCGCGCACCACATGCTGCCCGCGCGCATGCGCGGCGGTGTCCAGGCTCGCCTGGTAGGGCGCTGCGGTGTCTGCCGCGCCGATTGCCATGCCGTCGACCTGGAACTCGACCCGGGCGACGCCGACGTTGTCGCTGGCAGTGGCGCGCACGGTGAGGCTGCCGGTGAGGCCGGTGGCCAGCTGCGCCGGTGCGGTGAGCGTCACGCTGGGTGCCTGCGTGTCGTTGCTGCCGGCAGGCGCGATCTCGATGGCGACGCTGGCGCTGGTGGTGGTCGCGCCGTCGTCGTCAGTGGCGCGGGCGCGCAGCGTGTAGCTGCCGGCGGCGGTGGGGGTCCAGTTGAGCGAGTACGGCGCGCTGCTGTCGGTGCCCAGCACGTTGCTGCTTTCGAGGAAGGCCACGCTGGCGACGCTGCCGTCGCTGTCGCCGGCCGTGGCAGCCAGCGACACCGGCATGCCCACCGTGCCGGTGGCCGGCGCACTGAGGCTCACGCTCGGCGCCTGGTTGCCGGCAGGGCCAGCGTCGGTGTAGGTGGCGGTGTAGGTGGTGTTCGCGCTCGGCGTGGACACGGTGTGGTTGCGTGTGCCGCCGTCGCTCCAGTGGCTGAAGGTCCAGCGCCGGCCGTTCGCCACCTGTTCGGCCGGTGCGCCGAGGTCGCGTTCGATGCCGACCACACCGGACAGCGTGACCGGCGCATCGACCGGTTGTCCGTCGAGCGTCAACTGCAGGCCCTGGCCGGCGGGGGCCGCGGCCAGCGTGATCTGCGACTTCTGTGGCTGCACGTCGCGCGTGACGGTCACCGAGCGGCCGTCGCTGTCGGTGGCGCGCAGGTGAAAGCGGTACCAGATGTTGTCCGAGGTCTCGCCGCGCACCGGGATGTCGGCGCCGCCGCTGCCACCGGTCGTTTCCTGCACGAAGGGGTGCGTGTGGGTGTCGTGGTGCAGCTCGGCCCACCAGGTCAGGGCACTGTCGGGCAAGGCACCGTCTTCGGGGTCGTTGGCCTGCCCGCTGAAGTCGATGCGGTCGCCGGCCCGGAAGGTGTCGCCCTCGGCGGGGCTGGCGATCACCGGCACCGGCGGCTGGTTGCCGTCGCCGCCGGAGCCGCCGCCGCAGCCGGCGATGAACAAAACCTGCAGGCAGGCAAGGGCGGCGAGCAGGCGCCGGCCGGCGTGTCGAAGGGCCATCTCAGTTTCCTCCTGTCACCGCGACCGGACGCCCGGTGCGACGCTGGTTGTCATCTTGCGCCCAAGGCCGAACGGCCGGCAATGCCGGAGCGTTGCCAGGAGCGCTCCTCGGGGGCGAGGGCGACAGCGCGCAGGAAGCGTGCCGCGCTGCGCTGGTGACAGCAGGTATCGAGGCGGCCGCAGCACCGCGGCGGCAGACTTGCGAAGCCGGGAGGCGGGTCTCGGGTCGACTCAGACGCGTTCGAGTATGACCGCGATGCCCTGGCCGACGCCGATGCACATCGTGCACAGCGCGTAGCGGCCGTTGCTGCGGTGCAGCTGGTTGACCGCAGTGGTCGCCAGCCTGGCGCCCGAAGCGCCGAGCGGATGGCCCAGCGCGATCGCGCCGCCGTTCGGGTTGACGCGCGGGTCGTCGTCCTTGACGCCCAGGTCGCGCAGCACCGCCAGGCCTTGCGCGGCGAACGCCTCGTTCAGCTCGATCACGTCGATCTGGTCGAGCGACAGGCCGGTCAGCTCGAGCACCTTGCGCGTGGCAGGCGCAGGGCCGATACCCATGATGCGCGGCGGCACGCCGGCGGTGGCCATGCCGACGACGCGAGCGCGCGGCGTGAGGCCGTGACGGGCGGCGGTCTTTTCGTCGGCCAGCAGCAGCGCGCAGGCACCGTCGTTGACACCGGATGCATTGCCTGCGGTCACGGTGCCGTCGGGTCGCACGACACCCTTGAGTTTCGCCAGCGCTTCCATCGAGGTTTCGCGCGGGTGCTCGTCGCGGCTCACGACTACAGGGTCGCCCTTCTTCTGCGCGATCGTCACCGGCGCGATCTCGGCGTCGAAGTAGCCGCTCTTCTGCGCCGCCACCGCCTTGAGCTGCGATGCCAGTGCCATGCGGTCCTGGTCTTCGCGGCTGATCTTGAAGTCGGTGGCGACGTTCTCGGCCGTCTCCGGCATCGAGTCGACGCCGTACTTCGCCTTCATCAGCGAGTTGACGAAGCGCCAGCCGATGGTGGTGTCGTAGATCGCCGCGTTGCGGCTGAAGGCGGTCTCGGCCTTGCCCATCACGAAAGGCGCGCGGCTCATGCTCTCGACACCGCCGGCGATCATCAGCGTGGCTTCACCGGCCTTGATGGCGCGTGCCGCGGTGCCCAGCGCGTCGAGGCCGGAGCCGCACAGCCGGTTGATGGTGGCGCCCGGCACGTCGACCGGCAGCCCGGCCAGCAGTGCGGCCATGCGGGCGACGTTGCGGTTGTCTTCGCCGGCCTGGTTGGCGCAGCCGTAGATCACGTCGGTCAAAGCGGCCCAGTCGGCCCGGGGGTTGCGCGCCATCAGCGCGGCAAGCGGGACCGCACCCAGGTCATCGGTGCGGACCGAGGAGAGCGAGCCGCCGTAGCGGCCGAACGGGGTGCGGATGGCGTCGCAGATGTAGGCTGGGTTCATGGCGGTGTCCTGTGGTGTCTTGCAAGGCGGGTTTCAAGCCGGACCACCCTAAGGCGGCGGGCGGCGCCTGTCTGTCTCGTCGGCAGCAGGCGTGCCGCAGTCGTGCTGCGGTGCAGTCGGTTCAGCGCGCATCGACCAGCGCAATGCCGGTCAGCCGCTGCAGTTCGTCGAAGGCCAGGCCTTCGACGCAGTCGATCACTTTCGCGCCATCGGGTGCGAGGTCGATCACCGCCAGGTCGGTGTAGACCCGGCTCACGCACCCGATGCCGGTGAGCGGGTAGGTGCAGCGTTCCACCAGCTTGCTCTGCCCGTTCTTGGTCAGGTGTTCCATCATCACGTAGGTCTTCTTCGCGCCGATGGCCAGGTCCATCGCGCCGCCGACTGCGGGGATCGCGTCGGCTCCGCCGGTGTGCCAGTTGGCCAGGTCGCCGCCGGCACTCACCTGGAAGGCGCCGAGCACGCACACGTCGAGGTGGCCGCCGCGCATCATCGCGAAGCTGTCGGCGTGGTGGAAGTAGCAGCCGCCCGGCAGCAGCGTGACCGGCTGCTTGCCGGCATTGATCAGGTCGTAGTCCTCGTCACCGGGCGCCGGGGCCGGGCCCATGCCCAGCACGCCGTTCTCGCTGTGCAACACCACCTCGCGATCACCCGGCAGATGGTTGGCCACCAGGGTCGGCAGGCCGATGCCGAGGTTCACGCAGGCGCCCTCGGGAATGTCGCGTGCGACACGCGCGGCCATCTCGTCGCGGGTCCATTTGGCGCTGCTCATGCGGTCTCCTTTCTGGCGAAGCCGCCGGCCTGCGTGACGGTACGTTCGACCTTCACGACGCGGTGCACGAAGATGCCGGGCGTCACCACCGCTTCGGGGTCGATGGCGCCGAGCGCCACGATCTCGGGCACTTCCACCACGGTGCACTTCGCGGCGCTGGCCATGATGGGGCCGAAGTTGCGCGCGGTCATGCGGTAGCTCAGGTTGCCCCAGCGGTCGGCGCGTTCGGCCTTGATCAGCGCCAGATCGGCGTGGATCGGGTACTCCAGCACGTAGTGGCGGCCGTTGATTTCGCGCGTCTCCTTGCCTTCCGCGAGCAGGGTGCCGTAGCCGGTCGGCGTGAAGAAGGCGCCGATGCCGGCGCCGGCCGCCCGGATGCGCTCGGCCAGGTTGCCTTGCGGTACCAGTTCCAGCTCGAGCCGGCCGCTGCGGTACAGCGCGTCGAAGACATGGGAATCGACCTGCCTCGGGAACGAGCAGATGATCTTGCGCACCCGGCCCGTCTTCAACAGCGCGGCCAGGCCGGTGTCACCGTTGCCCGCGTTGTTGTTCACGATCGTGAGGTCTTTCGCGCCCTGCGCGATCAGCCCCTCGATCAGGTGGTTGGGGATGCCGGCGGTGCCGAAACCGCCGATCATCACGGTGGCGCCGTCGGGTACGTCGGCGAGCGCGGCGGCCACCGAGGGGGAGATCTTGTCGATCATGGTCGCTTAACGAACAAGTGGTGGTGAGATTGGCTTTTGTTCTTATAATGAACAGAGGTTCTATATAAGAACAAGTGTAGCCCATCCGACCCCGCTGCACCATTCCAATACAGGGAGAGCCATGTCTGCCATTGCCCACAACACGCCGGCGCCTCGCCAGGAGCCCGGCGATAGCTACGTGCAGTCTTTTGCGCGCGGGCTTGCGGTCGTGCGCACGTTCAGCGCCGAAGCGCCCGCACAGACCATCACCGAGGTGGCCGAACGCGCCGGGCTGACCCGCGCCGGCGCGCGCCGCATCCTGCACACGCTGCAGCATCTCGGCTACGTGGAGACCGAAGGCCGGCTGTTCCGCCTGACGCCCAAGATCCTCGACCTCGGCTTCGCCTATCTCAGCTCGCTGCCGCTGTGGAACCTGGCCGAACCGGTGATGGAAGAGCTGGTGCAGGACATCAAGGAGTCCTGCTCGGCCGCGGTGCTGGACAGCACCGACATCGTCTACGTGCTGCGCGTGCCGACGCACAAGATCATGGCGATCAACCTGGGCGTCGGCAGCCGGCTGCCCGCGTTCTGCACGTCGATGGGTCGCGTGCTGATGGCCGGCCTGCCGGACGACGTGCTACAGGCGCGGCTGGCGCAGAGCGATCTGCAGCCGCGCACGCCCAAGACGGTGACGGATCCGGCGCGCCTGCGCGAACTGATCGAGCAGGTGCGGTTGCAGGGTTGGGCACTGGTGACCGAGGAACTCGAAGAGGGGCTGGTGTCGCTGGCTGCGCCGATCCGCGGTCGCGCCGGCGAAACCGTCGCGGCCATCAACGTCAGCGGCCAACAGCACCGCACGCCGCCGGTCGTGATGCTCGAGCGCTTCCTGCCCAAGCTGCTGAAGGCCGCCAACGACATCAGCGCGATGATCGGCGGGCGCAGCTGAGAGCCGTCGAGACCGGTCGGTCCGCGGCCGGGCCCCCGCCCCGCTCGGGAAACCGGCACTGCAGTTTCAGGGGCTGACCGGCAGTGCGTTGCCCGTCTTGGCGACCTCGAGCACCACGTGCGTGGTGAAACTGCGCACGTTGGCATCACCCTGCAGGTGGTCGCGGGCGAAGCCCTCGTACGCCGGCAGGTCGGGCAGTACCAGCACCAGCACATAGTCGACGCTGCCCGCCGTCGCATAGCACTGCTGCACTTGCGGCAACGTGCACATGCGCTGGCGGAAGCGGTCGATGGCCGCCTGGCCTTCGTCGATCAGGTCGACCGTGACGATCGCCGTCAGTTGCAGGCCCAGGGCCTTGCGGTCGAGCGCAGCCGTTTCCGCGCGGATCACGCCGGCTTCGCGCAACCGTTTCAGCCGGCGTTGCACTGCAGCGGCCGACAGGCCGATGTCGGCGCCGATCGCTTCAGCGGCAATGCGGGTGTCGTGCTGGTAGCGCGCGAGGATGCGGCGGTCGAGATCGTCGAGGTCTGGCGTCATCTGGAAGGAGCGTAATGCGGACGGGCCGCGCCGATGATGCCAAAGATGCGGCGCATCGCCCGGCGGCGCTGCCCACAATGCATCGCATGAACGACACGCTGCCCCACCACCGCTTGTCGCTGGCTCGTATCGAGCAGGCGGCCCGGACCATCGATCCTGTCTTCCTCCAGACACCGCAGTTCGAATGCGAGCCCTTGTCGCAGGCCCTGGGCTGCCGGCTGACGCTGAAACTGGAAACAGGCAACCCGATCCGCAGCTTCAAGGGGCGCGGCGCCGACTGTTTCGTCAAGAGCGATGCACGGGTGCGGCCCGGCACAACGCTGGTGTGCGCGACTGCCGGCAACTGGGGGCAGGCGCTGGCCTGGGTGTGCCGCGCGCGGGGGCTGGCGCTGATCGTCTACTCCGCGACGACCGCCAACCCGCTGAAGTTGCAGCGCATGCGCGAAATGGGCGCCGAGGTGCGGCTGCACAGCGAGGACTTCGATGCGGCGAAAGCCGAAGCCCGGCGTTTTGCCGAGGCAGCGGGCGCGCTGTTCGTCGAAGACGGCCGCGAAGCGTCGATCGCCGAAGGCGCCGGGACCATCGGCCTGGAACTGCTGCAGCACGGCGAGCGTTTCGATGCCGTGCTGCTGCCGCTCGGCAACGGTGCCCTGTTGACCGGTGTGGCGCGCTGGATGAAGGCGCACAGCCCGGTGACCCGGGTCATCGGCATCAGCACCCGCGGCGCCGACGCGATGGAGCGGTCCTGGCGCGAGGGACGGGTGGTCGAGCGCGCCTCGGTCGACACGATCGCCGACGGCATCGCGGTGCGCGTGCCGGTGCCCGAGGCGGTGCAGGACATGCAGGGGCTGGTCGACGACGTGGTGCTGGTGGACGACGCGGAGGTCGTCTCCGCCATGCGGCTGTTGTTCGACCACGGCGGGCTGCTGGTCGAACCCGCCGGGGCGGTGGGCGTGGCCGCTGTCTGTGCCGACCCGCCGCGCTGGCGCCAGGCTCGCATCGCGACCGTGCTGTGCGGCAGCAACCTCACGGCCGAGCAGATCGACCGCTGGTTGCGCTGAAGCGCGCGCACGCCGACTACTTCGCCCCCAGTCGCTGCGACACGGCGCGCGCGCAGGCCTGCAGCGCCAGCGAAACGCCGCCGTCCCATGCGGTGTCGAAGGTCCCCGACGGGCCGATCGCGGTGACCGCCATCACCATGGCGCCGTTGTGATCGAACACCGGCGCCGACATCGCGCTGACGCCGTCAATCACCGAGTCCTGTGAACGGCTCATGCCGTGCGCGCGCACTTCGGCCAGCTGCTTCTCGAATTCCTTCCAGCTGGGCAAGGGCGGCGGCGGCGGGTTGCCAGGGCCGACCCGCTCGCGCAGGCCGGCCTTTTCGCGCCGGCGTTCTTCTTCCAGCAGGGTCCTGACGGTTTCCACCGGCATGTAGGCGCCGAACAGCCGGCCCGATGCGGTGTCGGTGATCGAGATCACCGTGCCGTGGCGCATTGTCACGTGCACGGCGGCGGGCGACTCCTCCATGCGCACGATCGTCGGCCCGCGGGTGCCCCACACCGCGATCGCCACCGTGTGGCCGATGCGCTGCGACAGCTCGGCGATCAACGGTGTGGCGATGCGCACCGGGTCGGCCTGCTGCAGTGCGATCAGGCCGAGCTGCAGTGCCAGCGGCCCCAGCCCGTAGCGGCCGCTCGCCTCGTCCTGCTCGATCAGGCCCAGCTTGCCGAAGCTCACCAGGTATGGGTGGGCCTTGGCCGGGACCATGCCTGCCTCGCGCGCGAGGTCTTTCAGTGCCATCGGCCGGCCGTGGTGCGCCAATGCCAGCAGCAGCTGGCCGCCCACTTCGACGCTCTGGATCCCCCGCCGGTCCTTGTCGTTCTTGTCGTCTTCCACGCAGTGCCTTGTCGGTAAAGAAGCGCTCGAGGGCGGCAAATCTAGGGGTTTTCCCTGGAGGTGCCGCCATGCTCGCGGATAGCGTTAGACATTAGCAAACGAGTTAACTAACATCAACCTGGAATTCGATATACACAAAAAAGTTCGCCAAAGTTTAATCTGACGCAAGCGCATCAGGAGTCCATCGATGAGCAGCAAAGCCTTTGCCAGCCAGGCCGACCTGGAAGAAAAGCAGGTCAGCTTCACCAAGCTTTCCGACAACGCCTATGCCTACACGGCCGAGGGCGACCCCAACACCGGCGTCATCGTAGGCGACGACGCGGTGATGGTGATCGACACGCAGGCGACGCCTGCGATGGCCGCCGACGTGATCCGCCGCATCCGCGAGGTTTCGACCAAGCCGATCAAGTACGTGGTGCTGAGCCACTACCACGCCGTGCGGGTGCTCGGCGCATCGGCCTACCGGCCGGAGCACGTCATCGCCAGCCAGGACACCTACGAGCTGATCGTCGAGCGCGGCGAGGCCGACAAGGCCAGCGAAATCGGACGCTTCCCGCGCCTGTTCCGTAACGTCGAGACGGTGCCGGCGGGCCTGACCTGGCCCACCCTCACCTTCACCGGCAAGATGACGCTGTGGCTGGGCAAGCTGGAAGTGCAGCTGCTGCAGGTGGGCCGCGGGCACACCAAGGGCGACACCATCGCGTGGCTGCCGCAGCAGAAGATCCTGTTCTCGGGCGACCTGGTCGAGTTCGACGCCACGCCCTATGCCGGCGACGCGTACTTCAAGGACTGGCCGCAGACACTGGACAACCTGGCCGCGCTGAAGCCCGAGAAGCTGGTGCCCGGCCGCGGCGCCGCGCTCACCACGCCCGAACAGGTGCAGCAAGGCCTGGCCGGCACGCGCGCCTTCATCGCCGACGTGTATGCCAGCGTGCAAGAGGGCGTGAAGGCCGGCAAGGATCTGAACGCGGTCTACAAGGACACCTACGCGAAGCTCAAGCCCACCTACGGCCACTGGGTCATCTTCGACCACTGCATGCCCTTCGACGTGACGCGCTGCTACGACGAGGCGACGCAGTATGCCGATCCGCGCATTTGGACCGCCGAGCGCGACCGTCAGATGTGGCTCACCCTGGAAGGCTGAGGCGAGGCCGTCATGCCGCAGACAAGCATGGGCGCGCCGGTCGACTACCAGGCGCTCGAATTCGCCTATCGACGCTGTGCCGACCAGGACCCGCAGGCGTGCGCGCACCATCCGGTGGTGGTGGTCGGCGCCGGCCCGGTGGGCCTGAGCCTCGCGATCGACCTGGCGCAGCAGAACGTGCCCGTGGTGCTGCTCGACAACGACTGCAGGCTGTCGACCGGCTCGCGTGCGATCTGTTTCGCCAAGCGCACGCTGGAGATCTTCGACCGCCTGGGCTGCGGCGACCGCATGGTGGCCAAGGGCGTGTCATGGAACGTCGGCAAGGTGTTTTTCCGGCACGAGCAGATCTACCAGTTCGACCTGCTGCCCGAGAGCGGCCACGAACGCCCGGCCTTCATCAACTTGCAGCAGTACTACTGCGAGGGCTATCTGGCCGAGCGGGCGATGGCGCTGCCGCTGATCGACATGCGCTGGAAGAACAAAGTGGTGGCGGTGGAGCCGCAGGGGGACCGGGTGCTGCTGACCGTCGAGACGCCGGACGGCACTTATCGCCTGCAGGCCGACTACGTCGCTGCATGCGACGGCTCGCGGTCCTCGGTGCGCCAGATGGTCGGGCAGGAGAGCAAGGGCCGTGTCTTCCAGGACCGCTTCCTGATCGCCGACGTGCGCATGAAAGCGCACAGCCCGGCGTCGGGCCGCGCCGAGCCGGGCGACCGCCCTCCCGGGGGGCAGCACGACAGCGAAGCTGCAAGCGCGGCGGCCCGGGGGTTCCCGGCCGAGCGCTGGTTCTGGTTCGACCCGCCGTTCCACCGCAACCAGAGCGTGCTGCTGCACATGCAGCCCGACGGCGTGTGGCGCATCGACTTCCAGCTCGGCTGGGGCGCCGACCCGGAAGAGGCCAGGAAGCCCGAGAACGTGATCCCGCGTGTGAAGGCGCTGCTGGGCGAGGACGTGCCGTTCGAGCTGGAGTGGGTCAGCGTCTACACCTTCTCGTGCCTGCGCATGGAGCGCTTCCGCCACGGCCGCGTGCTGTTTGCCGGCGATGCGGCGCACCTGGTGTCGCCGTTCGGCGCGCGCGGGGCCAACTCCGGCGTGCAGGATGCCGAGAACCTGGCCTGGAAGCTGGCGCTCGTGCTGCGCGGGCAGGCCCCCGACGCGCTGCTCGACAGCTATGCCCAGGAGCGCGAATACGCCGCCGACGAGAACATCCGTCATTCGACGCGCGCGACCGATTTCATCACCCCCAAGAGCGAGATCAGCCGCCTGTTCCGCGACGCGGTGCTCGACCTTGCGAAGGACCATGCCTTCGCGCGCAGCCTGGTCAACAGCGGCCGCCTGTCGGTGCCGGCCACCTTGCACGGGTCGTCGCTGAATACCGTGGACGGCGACGAGTTCGTCGGGCGCCTGGTGCCCGGTGCACCCGCGTGCGATGCACCGGTGCGACGTCTCACCGACGGGCACGACACGTGGTTCCTGCGGCAGCTTGGCAGCGGTGTCTTCACGGCCGTCGTGTTCAGCGGCGGTGCCCAGACTGCGTCTTGGGTGCGGGCCGTGCAGGCTGCCGCCCGCGGCCTGGTGCCGCTCGACATCGTACTGGTCGTGCCACCGGGCCAGGCCGCGCCCGACGTGCCCGACACCTTGCCGCTGCTCGACAGCGAAGGCCTGCTGCACCGTCGCTACGACGCGCGGCCCGGCACGGTGTATCTGCTGCGTCCCGACCAGCACGTTTGTGCGCGCCTGCGCCACGCCGATGCCGCTCCCCTGCAAACCGCGCTGCGCCGCGCGCTGTGCCTCGAATGAGGTTGCCATGGACCTGATCACCGCCCCGCACCTCGACGCACCCGACGACTTCTACGAAGCGCTGATCGACATGCATCGCGATCTCACCGTCGCGCAAAGCCACGAACTCAACGCGAAGCTGGTGCTGCTGCTGGCCAACCACATCGGGCACGAAACGGTGCTCCGGCAGGCGCTGGAGGCTGCGCGTGCGAGTGTCCTGAAAACCGCTGCCGCCACCGCGCAGCCTACTGTCTGAATCGACGCCATGACGAAACCGACCCCGTCCTACCTCACCGGCTTCGGCAACGAGTTCGCGACTGAAGCGGTCGCCGGTGCCTTGCCTCAGGGACGCAACAGCCCGCAGCGGGCGCCGTTCGATCTCTACCCGGAGCTGATCTCCGGCACGGCCTTCACCGCGCCGCGTGCCGCCAATCGCCGCACTTGGCTGTATCGCCGCCAGCCGTCCGTCGTCAGCGGCGGCTACCAGGGCTACACCCAGCCGTTCTGGCGCACGGGGGCCGCGGGCGGCGTGCCGACGCCGCCCGAGCCCCTGCGCTGGAGCCCGTTCGCGATTCCCGATGCGCCGGCCGACTTCGTCGACGGCATGCGCACGGTGGTGGCCAACGGCGACCCCGAGGCGCAGACCGGCGTGGCCGTGCATGTCTACCTCGCCAACCGCTCGATGCTGCGCCGCGCGTTCGTCAACGCCGACGGCGAGATGCTGCTGGTGCCCCAGCACGGCCGGCTGCACATCACCACCGAGCTTGGCGTGATGGACGTCAAGCCCGGTGACGTCGCGCTGGTGCCGCGCGGCATGGCCTTCAAGGTCGAGCTGCCGGACGGCCCGTCGCGCGGCTATGTGTGCGAGAACTACGGCGCCTTCTTCCGCCTGCCCGAGCTGGGGCCGATCGGCTCGAACGGCCTGGCCAACGCGCGCGACTTCTGCACACCGGTGGCGGCCTTCGAAGACAGCCCGGGCAACTATGAGCTGATCAAGAAGTACGGCGGCACGTTGTGGACGGCGCCGATGCGGCAGTCGCCGTTCAACGTCGTCGCCTGGCACGGCAACCTGGTGCCGTTCAAGTACGACACCGCGAATTTCATGACCATCGGTTCGATCAGCCACGACCACCCCGATCCGTCGATCTTCACGGTGCTGACGTCGCCATCGGACACGCCGGGCACCGCCAACTGCGACTTCGTGATCTTCCCGCCGCGCTGGATGGTGGCAGAGGACACCTTCCGCCCGCCGTGGTACCACCGCAACCTGATGAGCGAGTTCATGGGCCTGGTCTACGGCCAGTACGACGCCAAGCCCGAAGGCTTCAAGCCCGGCGGTGCCTCGTTGCACAACTGCATGGTGCCGCACGGTCCGGACGAAGAGGCCTACGAGAAGGCCAGCACGGCACCGCTGGCACCGCACAAGCTCGACAACACGCTCGCCATCATGTTCGAAAGCCGCTATCGCTTCATCCCGACCGAATTCGCGATGACCGGTGGCGCGCTCGACACTCGCTATGCCGAGTGCTGGCAAGGCCTGCAAGACCAGTTCAAGGGGACCTGATGGACCGCATCGACGACACCCACGACGCCAGCCTCGAGAGCTGGGTCGACAGCGCGAATGCGCACGACACCGACTTTCCGATTCAGAACCTGCCGCTCGGCGTGTTCCGTCGCGCGGGCAGCAGCGAGAGCTTTCGCCCAGGCGTCGCGATCGGCGACCAGGTGCTGGACCTGCTGGTCGCGCGCGATGCCGGCGCGCTGCCGGCCGCCGTGGCCGACACCCTGGCTGGCTGCGAACGCGGCGAGCTGAACGCCTTCATGTCGCAGGGCCGCGCGGTGCGTGTCGCGCTGCGCCGGGCGCTGTCGCAGGGCCTGCGCCGCGGCAGTGCGCTGCAGGCCCGGATGCAGGGCGGCCTGGTGGCGCAAACCGAGGTCGAGCACGCGCTGCCGTGCCGTATCGACGGCTACACCGATTTCTACACCGGCATCCACCACGCCACCGCGGTCGGCAAGCTGTTCCGCCCCGACAACCCGCTGCTGCCGAACTACAAGTGGGTGCCGATCGGCTACCACGGGCGCACCTCGTCGATCGGCGTCAGCGGCCAGGCCTTCCACCGGCCGCAAGGACAGACCAAGGGAGCCAGCGACACGCCCGATTTCGGCCCTTGCAAGCGGCTCGACTACGAGCTGGAACTGGGCGCCTTCGTCGGCACCGGCAACCCGCTCGGCCGTCCGGTCGGCATGGCCGAGGCCGAGGAGCACCTGTTCGGCCTGGTGCTGCTGAACGACTGGTCCGCGCGCGACCTGCAGGCCTGGGAATACCAGCCGCTGGGCCCCTTCCTCGCAAAGAACTTCGCGACCACGATCTCGCCATGGATCGTCACGATGGAAGCGCTGGAGCCCTTCCGCACCCGCTTCGAGCGGCCGGCCGGCGACCCGCATCCGATGCCGTATCTCGATTCGGCATTCAACCGCGAGCGCGGTGCGATCGACCTGGAACTCGAAGTGTGGCTGCAGACCGCCGCCATGCGTGAGGCCGGCATCGGTCCCGAGCGGCTGATGCAGTCCAACTTCAAGGACGCCTACTGGACCGTCGCGCAGATGCTGGCTCACCACACCGTCAACGGCTGCAACCTGCAGCCCGGCGACCTGCTCGGTTCCGGCACCCAGTCCGGCCCCGATATCGGGCAGGGTGGTTCGCTATTAGAACTAACGTGCGGTGGTCAAAAACAGGTGCGATTGGCGAACGGGGAGGCTCGCACTTTCCTGCTCGATGGAGATACTGTGCTGCTGCGGGCCCAGGCCCGGCGTGCCGGTTTCCGGCGCATCGGGTTCGGGGACTGCGCCGGCACCGTGCTGCCCGCCATGGCCTACTGAATGAGCCCGATTTCGCTGCTGAGAGACAGAGAAGCCCGTCGCTTCCGAACATGCCACTAGGAGACTGATAGCCATGAACAAGACCCTCAAACTCTGCGCATTCGCGTTCGCCGCGCTGGCGACCAGCCTGGGCGCACAGGCCCAGGAAGTGACGCTGAAGGTGCACCACTTCTGGCCGGCACCCGCGATGCCGCCGACCAAGATCCTGCAGCCCTGGTGCGACAAGATCGCCGCGGAGTCGAACAACCGCATGAAGTGCCAGATCTTCCCGTCGATGCAGCTGGGCGGCACGCCGCCGCAGTTGATCGACCAGGCCAAGGACGGCGTCGTCGACATCGCCTTCACGCTGCCGGGCTATACGGCAGGGCGCTTCCCGATCATGGAAGTGTTCGAGCTGCCCTTCATGACCAACTCGGCCGAAGCCGGTGCCAAGGCCGCGTGGGACTTCTATAGCAAGTACGGCCAGAAGGAGTTCCCGGGCATCAAGCCGCTGATGTTCAGCATCCACGACGAAGGCTACCTGCATACGCGCACCAAGCAGATCAAGACGATGGCCGATCTGCGCGGGCTGAAGTTCCGTGCGCCGACGCGCATGACGAACAAGCTGCTGGCCAGCCTGGGCGCGACACCGGTCGCGATGCCGCTGCCTGCAGTGGCCGAGGCGGTCAACAAGGGCGTGATCGACGGCTTCCTGCTGCCCTGGGAGGTGATCCCCTCGGTCAAGCTGCACGAGATGGTGAAGTTCCATTCCGAGACCGACGAGAGCCGGCCGGCGCTGTACTCGGCGGTGTTCATCCTGGCGATGAACCAGGCCAAGTACGACAGCCTGCCCGCCGACCTGAAGGCCGTCATCGACCGCAACAGCGGCGCCGGCCTGTCGGCCACCGCCGGCAAGATCTGGGACGAGAGCCAGGCCGTGGGGCGCAAGCCGGCCGTCGACCGCGGCAACACCTTCTACAAGATCCCGGCGGCCGAAGTGGACAACTGGATCAAGGCCTCTGCGCCGCTGTACGACGAGTGGATCGCCAACATGGACAAGGCCGGCCTGCCGGGCAAGCAGATGCTGCAGGACGCGCGCGACCTGCTCGGCAAGTACAAGAAGTGATCCAGGCGCGGGCAGCCGCGCTTTCATGTTCCGGTATCCCCGGGATGCAGTACGCGGCACAGTGACGGGGCGACGCCAGCAGGTGCTGCCGTCGCCCCCGGAGTTTTCATGCTGACCTTCCTACGCATCACGGCGCAACTGTTCGCGCTGGTGGCGGGCCTGTGCGCAAGCGCGGTCGCCTTTCTCACGGTGGCCAGCATCGCCGGCCGCTCGTTCTGGTCGTCGCCGATCCAGGGCGACATCGAGCTGACGCAGTTCGGCATCGCACTGTGTATCTCGCTGTGCCTGCCGTGGTGCCAGCTCCATGGCGGCAACATCATCGTCGACTTCTTCACCGTGCGCGCCGCGCGCCGCACGCAGCGCCTGCTCGACGGCGTCGGCGCCGTGCTGCTGTCGGCGATGATGGCGCTGCTCGCGTGGCGCACGGCCGTGGGCGCCGAATCGGTGATGCAGTCGAACGAGACGTCGATGATCCTCGGCCTGCCGATGTGGATCGTCTACGCGGTGCTGGCGCCGGGCTTCGCGCTGACGCTGGCCATTGCGCTGTTCCAGGCGTGGCACCACTTGCGCAATCGTGCCTGGCCGGAGGTCGCAGCATGAGCGGCACGACCATCGGCATCACGATGTTCGCTGCGATGCTGGCGATGATGGCGCTGCGCGTGCCGATCGCCGCGGCGATGTTCATTCCCGGCGCGGTGGGCTACTGGGCCATGACCAGCGACCTCGCGCTGCTCAATACGCTCAAGGGCTCGGCCGTGGCGCGGCTCACCGTCTATGACCTGTCGGTGATCCCGTTGTTCCTGCTGATGGGCCAGTTCGCCACGCAGGGCGGCCTGTCGCGCGCCTTGTTCAAGGCCGCAGCGGCTTTCATCGGCCACATCCGGGGCGGCCTCGGCATGGCGGCGGTGCTCGCAGCCGCCGCCTTCGGCGCGGTGTGCGGCTCGTCCGTGGCGACCTCGGCCACGATCGCGCAGGTCGCGTACCCCGAGATGAAGTCGCACGGCTATGCCGGGCGGCTGTCGACCGGGGTGCTGGCCACCAGCGGCTCGCTCGGCATCCTGATCCCACCGTCGGTGCCACTCGTCGTCTACGCCATCCTCACCGAGCAGAACATCGCGAAGCTGTTCGCCGCGGCGTTCGTGCCGGGGCTGCTCGCCGCGCTGGGCTACGTTGTCGTGATCGCGATCTATTGCCGCGTGCGGCCCGACCTGGCGCAGCCGTCCGAGCCGATGCCGTGGAGCGAGCGCTGGAAGGCGCTGCTCGGCGTGTGGCCGATCGCGACCATCTTCGTCGTCGTGTTCGGCGGCATCTACTTCGGGTACTTCACGCCCACCGAGGGTGCGGCAGTCGGTGCCATCGGCACCTTCATCGCCGGCATCGCAACGCGCGAACTGACGCTGCACGGCGTCAAGCGCTCCTTCCTCGGCATGGCCGAGACGTCGGCGATGGTCTTCATGATCTTCCTCGGCGCCGACATGATGAACGCGTCGCTCGCATTGACGCAGATGCCGGCCAACCTGGCGCAATGGGTGTCGGGGCTGGACATCGCGCCGCTGGTCATCGTCGGCTGCGTGCTGGTGTTCTACGTAATCCTCGGCTGCGTGATGGACGAGCTGTCGATGGTGCTGCTGACCATCCCGGTGCTGTTTCCGGCCATCATGGGGCTGGAGCTGTGGGACCTGGGCCAGCAGGACAAGGCGATCTGGTTCGGCATCCTGGTGCTGATGGTGGTGCAGATCGGCCTGGTCGCGCCCCCGGTGGGGCTGAACGTCTACGTCGTCAACAGCATCTGCAAGGACGTGCCGATGGCCGAGACCTACAAGGGCGTGCTGCCCTTCCTGGTCAGCGACGTGCTGCGTGTGCTGGTGCTGCTGTTCGTGCCGGGCCTGAGCCTCGGCGCCGTGTGGTGGCTGTTCAACTGACGCGCAGCCGCGCCAGCATTTCGTCCAGCGCTTCAGCCTGCTCGAGCGCGTCGTCCAGCGTCCAGCGCAGCGGTTCCTCGCCGCGGACGGCGCGCTCGAAGTGGGCGGCCATCAGCATGTAGTGGTCCACCGGCGCGAAGCGCTCGGTGCGCTGCTCGTCGCCGACGCAGACGTGCAGCTCCGCTTCGACGTTCTTCGCAACGAACGGGTTGGGCAGGCGCAGCCGGCCGCGCGAGCCGATCGCTTCGAAGTGAACGTCCAGCCCCGGCAGCGTGAAGCCGCAGTCCAGGTGAGCGACCACGTCGCCGAAACCGAGCACCGCGTGTGCCAGAACATCGGCGCCCCCCGGGCCGAGCCGGCCCCAGGCTCCGCGGACCTGCGGCCGGGTGCCGGCCAGCAGCCGCATCAGGCTCAAGGGATAGACGCCGACGTCATACAGCGCGCCGCCGCCGAGGGCGGGGTCCCAGCGGCTGTCGTCCGGCTTGTCGAGCCGGAAGCCGAAGCTACCGCGCATCAGCTGCAATTCGCCCAGCTCGCCGCTGCGCACGATCTCCCGCACGCGGTCGATCTGAGGATGGTAGCGGTACATGAAGGCCTCGTGCACCAGCCTGCCCGTACGTGACTGGGCCTGCTGCATGCGGCGCACTTCACCGGCGTTCAACGCCAGCGGCTTCTCGCACAGCACGTGCTTGCCGGCTTCGATCGCTGCCAGCGTCCACGGCAAGTGGGCGCTGTTGTGCAGACCGATATAGACGGCGTCGATGTCGTCGCGCCGCAGCAGTTCCGCGTAAGGCAGGGCATGGTCGATGCCATGGCGTTCGGCCAGCCGGCGCCCGCGCTCGACGTCGCGGCACCCGAGCGCGACGATCGCAGCGCCGCGGGCACGCAGCGCTGGTATCAGCGCGCCTTCGGTGATGCGCCCGGCGCCGAGCAGGCCCCAGCGCACAGGAGAGGGGGAGGTGTCGCTCATGACGGTCGATTGTGGCCGCCGGGAGTTACGTCGCGGTATCGAACGGCAACCACCTCGCTTTCCGCAGCGGCGCCGCCCCGGGGCGAAGGCCGGGCTGCGGCGCGATGGTGCGTTCCCGCGCACGGGTTTGGATCGGCACGGGCCGCATGCACCGGCTTGAGCCGCCCCAGGCACATGTCCGGGCCATCCGGTGGCCAAAAACGCTGAAAACGGCTGGCACAGGCTTTGCGTAGACATGACTCGTCATAACAAGTGAGGCGAGCATGAACAAGCCCGCGCCCTCCGCCGCAAGGGTGGTGTCGCTGCATGAAGCCGCGATGCCGACGCGCGACGCGCTGCACCCGCAGTCGCCGGTCCCGCTGTACGAGCAGATCAAGGCGATCGTGCGCTCGCGCATCCTCGACGGCACCTACCAGCCACACCAGCAGATGCCGTCGGAAGCCGAGATGATGGCCGCCTTCGATGTCAGCCGCATCACCGTGCGCCAGGCGCTGAATGACCTGCAGAACGAGGGACTGATCTTTCGCATCCACGGCAAGGGCACGTACGTCTCCAAGCCCAAGGCCTTCCAGGACCTCGGGCGGCTGCAGGGCTTCGGCGAGGCGATGCGCCAGATGGGCTACGAGACCTTCTCGCGCGTGCTGTCGGTCAGGAACGTGGCGCCCACGGCGCAGGTGCAGGAGCGGTTGCACCTGCCCAAACGCGCGAAGGTCACTGAACTGCAGCGCGTGCGCTTCCTGAACCGCGAGCCGATCTCGCTCGACGTCACCTATGTGCCGGTGTCCATCGGCAGCCGGCTGGCCAAGGAAGACCTCGCCGCGCGCGACGTGTTCGTGATCCTGGAGAACGACTATGGCCTGTCGCTCGGTCATGCCGAACTGCAGATCGGCTCGACGCTGGCTGACGAGGCGCTGGCCGCCCAGCTGCTCGTGGAGGAGGGCTCGCCGGTGCTGTTCATCGAACGCACGACACACATGGCCGACGGCACGCCGGTCGACTACGAGCATCTGTACTACCGCGGCGATGCCTTTCAGTACAAGGTGCGTGTCGATCGTGTGCCGGTGCCCGTACAGCGATGAACGCATGAGCTCATGCGGATTGATTCGTTCCCATCGGCGGCAAGCCGCAGACAGACTCCATTGAGAGGACAAGACATGGACACGATCGAACTCGAATACGACATCGTCGTCGTCGGCGGCGGCACCGGGGGCCCGATGGCCGCGGTGAAGGCCAAGGAGAAGAACCCCAAGCTGCGCGTGCTGCTGCTCGACAAGGCCAACGTCAAGCGCAGCGGCGCCATCTCGATGGGCATGGACGGTCTCAACAACGCGGTGATTCCCGGCCATGCGACGCCCGAGCAGTACACCAAGGAGATCACCGTCGCCAACGACGGCATCGTCGACCAGAAGGGCGTGTACGCCTATGCCGCCAACAGCTACGCGATGATCCAGGAACTCGACCGCTGGGGCGTGAAGTTCGAAAAGGACGAAACCGGCGACTATGCGGTGCGCAAGGTGCACCATCTCGGCAGCTACGTGTTGCCGATGCCGGAAGGCCACCACATGAAGCGCGTGCTGTACCGGCAACTGAAGCGTGCACGCGTCGAGATCACCAACCGCGTGGTCGTCACCCGCCTGCTCACCGGCCCGAAGGGCGAGATCGCCGGCGTGATGGGCTTCGACTGCCGTACCGCCGACTTCTACGTCATCAAGGCCAAGGCCGTGGTGATCTGCACCGGCGCCGCCGGGCGACTGGGGCTGCCGGCCTCCGGCTACCTGTGGGGCACCTACGAGAACCCGACCAACTGCGGCGACGGCCACGCGATGGCCTATCACGCGGGTGCCGAGCTGACCAACCTGGAATGCTTCCAGATCAACCCGCTGATCAAGGACTACAACGGGCCGGCCTGCGCCTACGTCACCGGCCCGTTCGGCGGCTATACCGCCAACGCGACGGGCGAGCGCTTCATCGAGTGCGACTACTGGAGCGGCCAGATGATGCTCGAGTTCTTCAACGAGCTCGAAGGCGGCAAGGGCCCGGTATTCCTGAAGCTCGATCACCTGGCCGAGGAAACGATCAGCGAGATCGAGCACATCCTGCACACCAACGAGCGGCCCAGCCGCGGGCGCTTCCACGAGCAGCGCGGCACCGACTACCGCCAGCGGATGATCGAGATGCACATCTCCGAGATCGGCTTCTGCAGCGGCCACAGCGCGTCGGGCATCTGGACCAACGAGCGCGGCGAATGCTCGATCCCCGGGCTGTATGCCGCCGGCGACTGTGCCAGCATTCCGCACAACTACATGCTCGGCGCCTTCGTCTACGGCAAGTTCTGCGGCGACAACGCAGCGGACTATGTCAGCGGCATCGAGCAGCCGGCCTTCGAGAGCGATCGCGTGCAGGCCGAGCGCGAGCGCGTGTGGGCGCCGCTGGCGCGCAGCGAAGGGCCGACGCCGTTCCAGGTCGAGTACAAGACCCGGCGCTTCGTCAACGACTACCTGCAGCCGCCCAAGGTCACCCGCAAGATGGAGATCGGCCTGCAGCGCTTCGACGAGATCCGCGAAGCCCTGGCCCACATGAGCGCCGCCAACCCGCACGAACTGATGCGCGCGATGGAGGCCTACACCATCCGCGACTGCGCCGAGCTGGCCGCGCGGGCGTCGTTGTACCGCACCGAAAGCCGCTGGGGCCTCTACCACCTGTGCGTCGACCACCCCGAGAAGGACGACGAGCAGTGGTTCTGTCACACCAACGTGAAGTGCGCCGCGAACGGCCAGGCGCAATTCCGCAAGCGCGAGATCGAGCCCTACTTCATCCAGCTGAACGAGCAGGAGAAGACGGCCTACCAGCGCCTGCGTGTCGCCAGCGCCCCTCAAGCCGCCTGAAAAGGAGCCCAGCCATGACCATTGCCCTGACCCGTACCCAGGCCCCCGTCGTCGTCGACGAGGACAAGTGCATCGCCGACAAGGGCTGCACCGTGTGCGTCGACGTCTGCCCGCTCGACGTGCTGGCGATCGACCCGACCAAGGACAAGGCCTACATGAAGTTCGACGAATGCTGGTACTGCATGCCGTGCGAGCAGGACTGCCCGACCGGCGCCGTGCACGTCAACCTGCCGTACCTGGTGCGCTGAAGGGGGGCGGACATGAGCATTCATGAACGACTGCGCAGCACTGACGCCGAGGTGCGCCGCCTGGCCGTGATCGACCTGCCGTACTGCGATGACGAGGACGACGTGGCACCGTGGCTGGTGGCGGCGCTGGCCGACACCGATGCCGCCGTGCGCGCCGAAGCCGCCAGGGCGCTCGAAGGTTATGAGGAACCAGAAGTGCTGGCCGCCCTGGTCCCGTTGCTGAAGGATGCACAGCCGGAAGTGCGCGACGCCGTCGCGCAGACGCTTGCCGAACTGAAAGAAGCCGGCTCGGCGCGCTACCTGGTGCCGTATCTGACCGACGCCGAGCCGCCGGTGCAGGCGGCCGCGCTGCGGGCGGTGAAAGCCTTGCGCGTCGAGGTCGCGTTCGAGCCGGCGCTGGCCGCGCTCGAAAGTGCCGACCCGGCCGTGCGTCGCGAGGCCGTCGGCGTGCTCGGCTACCTGAAGAAGCTCGAGGCGATCGGCGCGTTGACGCAGGCGGCCGCGCACGACCCTGACGCCGAGGTCCGCCGAGTTGCGGTCGGTGCGCTGGGCTTCGCGTCCGAGACCGTGGAGGTCAGTGTGCATCCTGCGCTCAGCCGGGCGCTGCACGACGCCGCGTGGCAGGTGCGTGAAGAGGCAGCCACCACCTTCGGCAAGCTCGGCACCATGCTGGGGCAGGCCGATCTCGTCGATGCGATGGCCGACGACTATTGGCAGGTGCGCGTGAAGGCCGCTCGCGCACTGGGCAAGCTCAAGGCGCGTGCCGGCGTGCCGGCATTGAGCGAAGCGCTGCAGCACCCGATCAGCAACCTGCGCAAGGAAGCGGTGATTGCGCTCGGCGAGATCGGCGACCCGCGTGCGATCACGCCGCTGGAGCGTGCACTGGCCGACGCCGACCCGGACGTCCGCAAGCTCGCCAAGCTGGCCCTGGCCAGCATCCAGTTGAACGGTGCCGCGCTCGCGGCCGGGGAGGCCTCATGACCCATGTCGTCACCGAAGCCTGCATCCGCTGCAAATACACCGATTGCGTGGCCGTGTGCCCGGTCGAGTGCTTCCACGAAGGTCCGAACTTCCTCGTGATCGACCCGGCCGCCTGCATCGACTGCGGGGTCTGCATCCCCGAGTGCCCGGTGGAGGCGATCGTCGACGAAAAGGACCTGCCGCCGCACCAGGCGGAGTACCTGGAACTCAATGCAACGTTGGCCGTGCAATGGCCGGTGATCACCCAGTCGCGCGAGCCGTTGCCCGATGCCGACGACTGGGCCGACCGACAGGACAAGAGAGCCTTGCTGAGCGCCACCGCGTAAGGCAGGCAAGAAGCGAAGTGCCCGAGGAGAAGGAGCCGGCCGGCAGCGCGAAGGGGCCACCGAGAGGTGGCATCGATCTTGCGCAGCGCCCCCGCCGGATGGACGTGCCCCACTCAGGAGCTGACATGGACTCGACCCAACCCACGTTGATCTCTCTTTCCGCGCGACCCGACGCCCGCTGGCGCACAGCCGCCGCCGCACTGTGCCTGGGCCTGCTGTCCGCCGCCGCGATGGCGAAGGACGTGGTCACGCTCGGGATCGGCACCCAGAACACGACCACCAACACCGTCACCGGTGGTGTCGTGATCAAGGAACTGAAGCTGCTGGAGAAGTACCTGCCGAGGACCGGCAAGTACAAGGACCTCGAGTTCAAGCTCGACTGGCAGAACTTCACCTCGGGGCCGCCGGTGACCAACGGCATGGTGGCCGACAAGCTGCAGATCGGCATGATGGGCGACTACCCGCTGCTGGTGAACGGTGCCATCGGCCAGCAGAACAAGGGCAACGAGACGCAGCTGGTCGCGGTCATCGCGTACAACGCATTCGGCGCCGGCAACGGCCTGGTGGTGCACAAGGACAGCCCCTACTACGAGCTGGCCGACCTGAAGGGCAAGCTGGTCTCGGTGCCGTTCGGCTCCGCGGCGCACGGCATGGTGCTGCAGGCGATGCAGGAGCGCGGCTGGCCCGACACCTACTGGAACCTCGTGAGCCAGAGCCCGGAGGTCGGCACCACCAACCTGCAGGAGAAGAAGATCGACGCGCACGCCGACTTCGTGCCTTTCGCCGACCTGCTGCCGCACCGCGGCTTCGCCCGCAAGATCTTCGACGGTGCGCAGACCAAGGTGCCCACTTTCCACGGCGTGGTGGTTCGCAAGGACTTCGCCGAGAAGTACCCCGAAGTGGTCGTGGCCTACATCCAGGCGCTGATGGACGCGAACGACTGGCTGCGCAAGAACCCGCAGCTCGCGGCCGCGAAGATCGAGGAGTGGACCAAGATCGAGAAGGAAGTGGCCTACCTCTACCTCGGCCCCGGCGGCATCCACACGCTGGATCCGACCATCAAGCCGCGCTGGCTCGACACCGTCAAGACGGCCTACGGCGTGCTGCACAAGCTGGGCCGTGTGAAGGAGTTCGACCTCGGTGCCTGGGTCAACGAGAGCTACGTGCGCCAAGCCTACAAGGCGCGCGGGCTGGACTACGAAGCGCAGAAGCAGACGCTCGCCAACTACGACATCGCCGGCACCGACCCGGTCTGCAAGACCGCCGTGACGCGCCCGAAGGAGGCCGGCGAGATCTGGCTGGCCAGCGGCGAGATCGTGCCGGTCAGCTCGCCTGCCTGCCTGCTGGCCGGCGTGCGCAAGTACGAAGCCGAAGGCAGGAAGATCAACGTCGCCTACGTCTTCGACAAGGAGCTGGGCATCAAGCTGTTCGCCGACAAGGCCTTCTATGCGGTGGACGCGAGCAATCCCAAGAGTCCCGTGATGGTGCCCTTCCTGCTGAAGAAGGACGCCGAGGCGCATGCCGCCCGGACCAAGGGACAACTCGCGACGTATGCCGAGGCGCTCGGCCTGGTGTCGGGCATTGCGGTGGCCGCGGCGCCGTCGGGGAAGTGACATGCAGGCCGCCAAGCTCCTGAAGCCCGGCTATGCCGGCAGCGACGGCCCGGGCGATTCCACGCACGCCGAAGCGACCGTCACGACCTTGCCCACGCAGGTCACGGTACAGGCCGTGCCGCCCCCGCCGCTCCCGCTCGCCGCACCGGCAGCCGCGGCTCCGGTGCACAGGCTGCGCGCGTGGGTGAAGGACCACCTGGCCGCCCATCTGCTCAGCGCAGCGTCGATCGGCGCGATGCTGCTGTTCTGGCATCTCGCCACCACCTACCGCTGGGACTTCTACATCCGCTTCAACAACATCCCGACGCCGGCCGACGTGCTGGCCAAGGTGGTGGAGGTGTTCAGCACCGACAAGTTCGCGACCAATATCGCGTTGAGCGTGCGGCGCATCCTGCTCGGCTTTGCAGTCGCGGCCGCGCTGGGCATGGCGCTGGGCATCGCGATCGGCCGCTATCGCTGGGTGCGCCACCTGACCTTCCCGGCGATGGAGGTGCTGCGGCCGATTCCTGCGATCGCCTGGGTGCCGATGTCCATCATGCTGTGGCCCGACAACGAGGTCAGCATCGTGTTCATCACCTTCCTCGGCGCCTTCTTCCCGATCCTGCTCAATACCGTGCATGGCGTCGAAGCCATCGACCCGGTGCTGCTGCGGGCCGGCCGCACGCTGGGCGCACGTGAGCCGGCGCTGCTGTGGCACGTGGTGCTGCCCGGCGCGCTGCCGCACATCTTCACCGGCCTGGCCGTCGGCATGGGGGTGGCCTGGGTGTCGCTGATCGCTGCCGAAATGATCTCCGGGCAGTTCGGCATCGGCTATTTCACGTGGGAAGCGTACGCCCTGATCACGTATGCCGAGATCGCACTCGGGATGATCACGATCGGCGTGCTGGGCTTGCTGTGCAGCGGCGCGATCCGACTGGTGGCCCGCACGACCATGCCCTGGCAGGCGTATTCATCGAAAGGCTCGCGCACATGAACCAGAGCACCGCCACCGCCGGGCACGTCGAGGTGCTTCACCTCGGCATCCGGTTCGACATCAAGGGCGCGGCGATGGAGGCCGTGCAGGACGTGTCCGTCCACGTGCGTCCGGGCGAATTCGTCTCACTGATCGGCCCCTCGGGCTGTGGCAAGTCGACGCTGCTCAATGCCGTGGCCGGGTTCCTGAAACCCAGTGCCGGGCGGGTGCTGCTCGACGGCCACGAGGTCAAGGGCCCGGGCTCCGACCGCGGTGTGGTGTTCCAGCAGTACTCGCTGTTCCCGTGGATGACGGTGCGCAGGAATGTCGAGTTCGGCCTGAAGATGAAGGGCGTGTCTGCGAGCGAGCGCGAGGCCCAGGCGCGCACGCTGCTCGGGCTGGCGGGCTTGCTGTCGTTCGAGAACCACTACCCCGACCAGTTGTCCGGCGGCATGAAACAGCGCGTCGGCATCGTGCGCGCGCTGGCCACCGGCCCACAGGTGCTGTTGATGGACGAGCCCTTCGGCGCGCTCGATTCGCAGACACGCGTGGTGATGCAGGAGATCCTGACCAACATGTGGCAGCGCCTGCGCATCTCGGTGCTGTTCATCACCCACGACATCGACGAGGCGGTGTTCCTGTCGGACCGGATCTACGTCATGACGGCCCGGCCCGGGCGCGTGAAGTCGGAACTCGTGGTGCCGCTGCCGCGGCCGCGCACCGCGGAAATGACCGGGACACCGCAGTTCCTCTCGATGGTGCGGACCCTCAAGGGCCTGATTCGCGAGGAGAGCCTGGCGGCGATGGGCGGCGAGTTGCGCGACGGCGGGCTCGGCGGCCTGAGCACCGAAGTGGGACCCGCGGGCGTGGGGCAATTGGTATGAGCTGCGCACCGACCCACGCCGTGTGGCACCAGGCGTCCGGGGCCGTCGAACTGGCATGGAGCGACGGGGCTCGGGCTGTGCTGAGTGGTGCCGCATTGCGCTCGGCCTGCCGGTGTGCCGGGTGCGAGCGCGTGCGTCGCTCCGGGGGGCGTGTCGATGCTCCGGTGGCCGTGCGGGTCGTCGACCTGCGGCCGATGGGGGAAGGGGCGGTGCAGATCTGCTTCAGCGACGGACACGAGCGCGGTGTCTATCCGTGGGTCTATCTGCGTGACCTCGTGCATGAGGCGATCGCGTGACCTGCGGGACGCGGCCCGATCGCAGCAACGGCAAAATCAAGGTCAGGAACCATGAGCAATCTTTTCGACGCCAAGATCCTCACCGTCCACCACTGGACCGACCGCCTCTTCTCGTTCACGACCACCCGTGACCCGGGGTTCCGCTTCCAGAGCGGCCAGTTCACGATGATCGGCCTGACGATCGACCGCAAGCCGCTGCTGCGTGCCTACAGCATGGTGAGCCCGCACTATGAGGAAACGCTGGAATTCCTCAGCATCAAGGTTTCCGACGGTCCCCTCACGTCCAGGCTCCAGCACGTGCAACCCGGCGACACACTGCTCGTCGGCCGCAAGGCTTCCGGCACGCTGTTGCTGCAGAACCTGCTGCCCGGCAGGACGCTGTACCTGCTGTCCACCGGCACCGGCCTGGCGCCCTTCATGAGCGTGATCCGCGACCCCGACGTCTACGATCTCTTCGAGAAGATCGTGCTCGTGCACGGCTGCCGCCACGTCAACGAGCTGGCCTACGCCGAACTGATCCAGAAAGAGCTGCCGAAAAACGAGTGGTTCGGCGCAGCGCTGGGCCGGCAACTCCTCTACTACCCTACCGTGACGCGCGAGCCGTTCAGGCACCAGGGCCGCATTCCGACCCTGATGGAAACAGGCCGGCTCGCCCACGACGTCGGGCTGGCGCCGCTGAGCCGCGAGCACGACCGCTTCATGCTGTGCGGCAGCCCGGAAATGTTGAAGGACACGCGCGCACTGCTCGACAAGCTCGGAATGTCAGAGGGCAACATGAGCACGCCGGGGCACTATGTGATCGAACGGGCCTTCGTCGACAAGTGAGCCGCAGATGCTGCGAATGACCCGCGCCGGGGCGCTGTGGGCGCAGGCCCGGCAGGCGCCGGCGCTGGCCCCGGGTACCCTGCTGTGCGGCGTGATCGCGCTTGCGGCCAGTTTCGTCGCTGCGCTGCACCAGGGTCCCCAGATGCTGTACGCCTTGCTGTTCGGCTCGGCCTTTCACTACCTGAGCACCGAGCCGCGCACGGCTGCGGGCGTCGAGTTCTGCGGGCGCACGCTGCTGCGGCTGGGCATCGGCCTGCTCGGCGCACGCATCACGGCCGAGCAGGTGGCCGCACTCGGCGGCTGGACCGCAGCAGTGATCGTCGTCGGCGTGCTCAGCACCCTGCTGTGCGGCCTGTTGCTCGGCCGCCGCCTGCGGCTCAGCTGGGCGCAGGGGGTGCTGGCCGGGGGCGCCACGGCGATCTGCGGCGCTTCGGCCGGGCTGGCGATCGCGGCCGTGCTGCCGCGCGACAGGGAGCTGGAGCGAACCACGATCGCGGTGGTCGTCAGCGTCACCAGCCTGTCGACGCTGGCGATGCTGCTCTATCCGGCCATTGCCCGGTCGGCGGGCCTGCCACCCTTGCTGGCCGGTCTGTTCATCGGCGGCACCATCCATGACGTTGCGCAAGTGGTGGTGGCGGGCTATGCGCTGGGGCCGCAGGCGGGCGATGCCGCCACCATCGTCAAGCTGTGCCGCGTGGCGTTGCTGGCGGCCGTCGTGTTCGGCATCTCGCTGTTCACTCGCCGGCAGCACGCAGCCGCCGGCGCCGGCAAGGGGCCGGCATTGCTGCCATGGTTCCTGCTGCTGTTCTTCGCGATCGTCGCATGCAATTCGGCCGGCTGGCTCGCGCCCGCATGGCGCGGTGCGATGGACGGCACCTCGCGCACCTGCCTGCTGCTGGGCGTGGCGGCACTCGGCATGAAGAGCTCTTTCATGCAGCTCGCACGTGCCGGCTGGCGCCCGCTGCTGCTGGTGCTGCTGTGCACGGCGTGGCTGGCGGCCTTCGTGCTCGGGGCAGCCGTGCTGCTGATGCGGCACGGCGCCTGAGCCGCATCGCTCAAGCCGCCACCGGGTAGCCCTCTTCGGCGATCGCCTTCGCGATCGCTGCGCGCGGCTGCTCGCTGGCGACCTCGACCTGGCCTCGCTCGAGCTGCACCTCGACCTTGGCCTGCGGGTCGAGCCGTTGCACCGCCTGTGTCACGGCGCGCACGCAGTGACCGCAGCTCATGCCTTGCACTTGAAATGTCTGGTTCATCGCGGGCCTTTCGTTTTTCCGTTGAAAAGAAGAAGGGAACGGCATCACTGTCGGTCTTGCCATCGTGGCAAGGTCAAGTGCCCTTTCTCAGGCAGGGCTTGTTGAGAACGGGCACCGGCGTCAGTGCTGCAACCGCGGGTCGCTGCTCAAGGCGTCGAACAAAAACTGCGCGAAAGCCCGTACGCGGGCCACCTGCCGCA
Source organism: Caldimonas mangrovi (assembly GCF_023721835.1). Taxonomy (GTDB): domain Bacteria; phylum Pseudomonadota; class Gammaproteobacteria; order Burkholderiales; family Burkholderiaceae_C; genus Caldimonas; species Caldimonas mangrovi. The sequence continues at coordinate 280,641 of NZ_JAMKFE010000002.1, forward strand.
GGTCCGGATGGGTCAGCACCCACAGTTGCGTGTCGAGCGACGGCGATGGCGGCGCCAGGGCCGTCAGTTCGGGTCTTGCGTCGGCCAGCGGGCACAGCAGCAGGCCGACACCGAACCCCTGCGCGACCGCCTCGACCATCCCGACCAGCGTGTCGGCGCGGAAGGCGATGCGCTCTGCCGGCACGTTGGCGCGCAGCCACTTCGCCTGTTCCAGGTGCGACAGCGATTCGTCGGGCGCCACCCAGCGGTAGTCGTCGGGGCCGAAGCGGCGGCCGAGTGTCTTCAGATAGGCGCGAGAGGCATACAAGCCCGTACGTATCGTCCCGACGCGCCGACCGACGAGATTGTCCGGCGGCCGGTTGGTGCCGCGCACGGCGACGTCGGCCTCGCGCTGCGTCAGGCTCGAAAAGCTGTTGTGGACCACCAGTTGCAACTGCACCTGCGGGTGCTCGCGCTGGAACGCCGCGAGGGTCGGCATCAGCACCCCCTGGGCCAGCGTGTCGGTGGTCGTCAGTCGCACGGTGCCCTGGATCGAAAGGTCTGCCCCCATCAACCGGCGCTGCGCCGATTCGATCTGCTCGGCCACGCCAGCAAGGCCTTCCGTCAGCTGATTGCCGGCCGACGTGAGCGCGTAGCCACCGGGCAGGCGGTCGAACAGCGTCACGCCCAGGCTGCTTTCCAGGCTGGCGAGCCGACGCAGCACCGTCGAGTGGTTGACGTGCAGCAGTGACGCGGCGCCGGACACCGACCCCTGCCGGCAGACCGCCAGAAAGTATTGCAGGTCGTCCCAGTTCATCGATGCGCCTCCGTGTGGATATGCAAAAACGCAGAATGATTCGGCATAAATATTGAATTGTCATGCAAGAGCGCGGAACTTAAATTTCACTCCATGCCGGCACGTCCCGGCGCATCAACGACCGCCGATGAACACTTCCATGCCCCTTCTGTTTCGTTCGCCAGGCCACGCCGCGCTGCTGTTGCGCGTCGCTCTCGGCGTCATGTGGATCACCCATGGCCTCGTGCTCAAGCTGATGACGTTCGGCATCGACGGCTTTGCCGGCTGGATGAGTTCACAAGGGCTGCCGTCGGTACTCGCCTGGCCCGTCGTGCTGGCCGAGATCGCCGGTGGCACAGCCATCGTGCTCGGCGTCCACGGCCGCTGGGTCTCGCTGGCGCTGCTGCCCATCCTGCTCGGCGCGACGCACATCCACGCCGGCAATGGCTGGGTGTTCACCAACCCGAACGGCGGCTGGGAGTACCCGGTCTTTCTCATCGTCGCATCGATCGCGCATTTCCTGCTCGGCGACGGCGTGCTGGCGCTGAAGCGTGAGCGCCTCTGATCCACCCACCTGCGAAAACCTGCCATGACACTCGAACTCGTCAGCCACCACTTGTGCCCCTATGTGCAGCGCGCGGCGATCGCGCTGGCCGAGAAAGGCGTGCCGTTCAAGCGCACCACGATCGATCTCGACGACAAGCCGGGCTGGTTCACCGAAATCTCGCCGCTGGGCAAGGTGCCGCTGCTGCGCGTCGACGGCGAGGTCATCTTCGAATCGGCCGTGATCCTCGAATACCTCGAAGAGACGCAGGCGCCCGCGCTGCACCCCGCCGACCCGCTGCAGCGGGCGCGTCACCGCGGCTGGATCGAGTTCGGCTCCAGCGTACTGGCAGACCTGTGGGGGTTCGAGACGGCACCCGACGATGCCGTGCTGAGCCAGAAGCGCGATGCGATGCGCGCGAAGTTCGAGCGCATCGAGCAGGTGCTCGGCGACGGCCCGTATTTCGACGGGCTGCGTTTCTCGCTCGTCGACGCGGTGTTCGGGCCGGTATTCCGGTACTGGGACGTGTTCGACGAGATCGCCGACTTCGGTGTGTTCGAGGGTCTGCCGAAGGTGCAGGCGTGGCGGCAGGCGCTGAGCGCGAGGCCGTCGGTGCGCGACGCCGTCGCGCCGGACTACCCAGAACGCCTCAGAGCCTTCCTGCGCCAGCGCGACGGCGCACTGGCAGCCAGGATGACCTGAGCGGCTCAGAGATCGAACTTGATCCCCTGCGCCAGCGGCAGTTCGCGCGAATAGTTGATGGTGTTCGTCGCGCGCCGCATGTAGGCCTTCCACGCGTCCGAGCCCGACTCGCGGCCGCCGCCGGTTTCCTTCTCGCCGCCGAACGCGCCACCGATCTCGGCGCCGGACGTGCCGATGTTGACATTGGCGATGCCGCAGTCCGAGCCGCGCGCCGACAGGAAGGCTTCCGCCTCGCGCAGGTCGGTCGTGAAGATGGCCGATGACAGGCCCTGCGGCACGTCGTTGTGCAGCGCCAGTGCCTTGTCGAAGTCGGCGTAGTGCATCACATACAGGATGGGTGCGAAGGTTTCGCCGCGCACCCCCTCGGTCTGCGCCGGCATTTCCACCAGCGCCGGGCTGACGTACCAGGCCTCGGGGTGCCGATCGGCCAGCACCCGTTCGCCGCCGTGCACGCTGCCGCCTTCCGAGCGGGCCTGGTCGAGTGCGCGCTGCATGCCTTCATACGCGGCCTGGTCGATCAGCGGACCCATCAGCGTGCCGGTCTCCAGCGGGTCGCCGACGCGCACGCTCGCGTAGGCACGTTTCAGCCGGCCGACCAGCTCCACGTACACGCTCTCGTGCACGATCAGCCGGCGTGCGGTGGTGCAGCGCTGCCCGGCGGTGCCGACGGCTGCGAAAACGATGGCCCGTGTCGCGAGGTCCAGGTCCGCCGAGGGCGCGACGATGACGGCGTTGTTGCCGCCCAGCTCCAGCAGGCAGCGGCCGAAACGCTGTGCCACGCGCGGCCCGATCGCGCGGCCCATGCGCGTGCTGCCGGTGGCCGAGACCAACGCGACCCTCGGGTGGTCGGCCAGGGCGGCGCCCGCGTCGGCCAGGCCCACCACCACCTGAGACAGCTGCGCCAGTTCAGCGTCGCCATAGGCGCTACACGCACGTTCGAACAGCGACTGCACGGCGAGCGCGCACAACGGCGCCTTCTCGGACGGTTTCCACACGACGGCGTTGCCGCACACGAGCGCCAGGGCGGCGTTCCAGGCCCACACCGCGACCGGGAAGTTGAACGCCGTGATCACGCCCACGACGCCCAGCGGGTGCCACGTCTCCATCATCCGGTGCCCCGGCCGCTCGGAGGCGATGGTCAGCCCGTGCAACTGACGCGACAGCCCGACCGCGAAGTCGCAGATGTCGATCATCTCCTGCACCTCGCCTTCGCCTTCCGCGGCAATCTTGCCGACTTCGAGCGAGACCAGCCAGCCCAGCTCGGCCTTGTGCCGGCGCAGCTCTTCGCCGAGCAGCCGCACCAGCTTGCCGCGGCGCGGCGCCGGCACGTCGCGCCAGCGCAAGAAGGCAGCCTGTGCACGTTCGACGGCGGCCGCCGTATCGGCCGCGCTCGCCTGCCGGAGCTGCCCCAGCAGGCGGCCGTCGATCGGAGAGCGGGTCGGGATCGGCCCGTCGGCATACGCGCTCTTCGGCACACCCAGGGCTTTCATCAGGTCGTCGAGGTTCATCTCTGTGCTCCAAACGGTTCAAGCGCCATCACGGCGGCACGACAGCATTCCATGCCGGCGACCGCCGCGCAGCCGGGCCCGCCGGTCCGCGGGTGGTGCCTTCTTGAAGGGGGCGCGCGAAGCGCGCAGGGGGTGGTCCATCACGATATGGATTCGATCTGGCGCGACTGCTGGTACGCCTGGCCGAACCGGTTGGCCAGGAAGGTCGGCAGGTCGATCTGCTCCTGGCGGATGAATCCGCGTGTCGGCAGCTTACCCTCGCGGAACAAGTCGACGGCGGCGCAGATGCCGGCCGCCGTGGTGATCTGGATTGCGCTCAGCGGCGTTTCGCCATGGCGGTCCGCGAAGATCTTGCGCGCGAACACCTCTTGCACCAGGTGCCCGCGCCGCAGGCCGCTGACGGTGACGAACACCAGCACCACGTCCTGCATCGTCGCGGGCACGCTCTTGCGCAGCATGTGCTTCAGCGTGCCGGGGTCGGACCGGAGCTGCAATTCCTCGAGCAGGAACTTCATCAAGGCGCCGTGGCCGGGGTAGCGCACCGACTTGTAGTCGAGCGAGCGGACCCTGCCTTCCAGCGTCTCGCACAAGGTGCCGAGGCCGCCGGACGTGTTGAAGGCTTCGTACTCGACGCCATCGAGGGAGAAGTGCTCCAGGCCTTCGAGCGGCAGCAACTCGATGCGCTCGCCGTCGTGGATGGCCTCGCAAGGGTGGCAGTACTCGTTGATCAACCCGTCGACGCTCCAGGTGAGGTTGTACTTCAGGCTGTTGGTCGGAAAGGCGGGCAGGGCGCCCACGCGCATTTTCACGTCATGCAGCACGTCGAAGTCGCGCGCGAGATGGTGCGCGACGATACCGATGAAGCCGGGAGCCAGCCCGCATTGCGGCATGAAGGCGTTGGGTGCGCTGTCGGCCAGGCGCTTGATGGCCTGGGTCGCAGCCACGTCTTCGGTCAGGTCGAAGTAGTGACAACCCACCTCGCGTGCCTGTGTCGCGACGCCGATCGCAAGATGGTAGGGCAGCGCGTTGACGACCGTCGTGTGCCCGCGCATTACGGCACCCAGACGGCTCGGGTGTTCGGTGTCGGCGACGACGGTCGAGACCGCGTCGGTCGCCAGGCCGTCGAGCGCCGCTTCGTTCTTGTCGACCAGCGTTACCTGGTAATCGCCGCTTTCGCCGAGCAGCCGGGCAATGGTGCGGCCGATGTGGCCGGCACCGAGCAATACGACGCGCATGGGGGTCTCCTCTGGGTGGAATATGAGGAGCAGTCTAGGCAGTGATGTTGCCGGAAGATAGCGCGATATCGTCAAAAAGGATCGGTGCTTCGTCGAATCGGCGACAATTGTTGCCACATCGTCAGGAGAACCGATGAAGGCAATCGATTCGCTGGACCGCAGCCTGATCGTGCTGCTGCAGGCCAACGCGCGTGAGAACGCCGCCAACCTCGCCCGCAAGTTGGGCGTGGCCCGCACGACGGTGCTGGCGCGCCTGGCCCGGCTCGAGGCCCAGGGGGTCATCGTCGGCTACACGGTGCGGCTGGCGCGGGATGCGCAGGGGGCAGCGCTGCAGGCGTATGTCGGCATCACGGTGCAGCCGAAGTCCGGGCGCGACGTCACTCGGCGGCTGTCGAGCATGCCCGAGGTGCAGCAGCTGTGCGCGGTGAGCGGCGAATACGACTATGTCGCGTGGCTGCGTGCCGAGACGCCGGAACGGCTGGATGCGTTGCTCGACGAGATCGGCGAGGTCGAGGGCGTCGTGAAGACGACCACATCCATCGTGCTCGCAAAGCGCATCGACCGCCTCGCGTAGTGCGGCCCTAGTCCACCGGCAGCGGCGCGCTCGGCTTGATCTCTTCCATGCAGATCATCGAGCGCACGTCGTCGACGCCGGTCACCTGCATCAGCCGGTCGGTCAGGAACTGCGACAGCGACTTCAGGTCGCGCGCCACCACCTTCAGCAGGTAGTCGTGGTCGCCCGAGATGCAATGGCACTCGATGATCTCGGGGAAGGAGCGCAGGATCTGTTCGAGCTCGCGCACGCGGCCGAACTGCTCGCGGTCGATGTTGAGGTTCACATACGCCATCACGCCGTAGCCGAGCGATTCCCGGTCCACGTGGGCGGCGTAGCCCCGGATCACGCCGCGCTCTTCCAGGGCGCGCACCCGGCGCAGGCACTGCGGCGCCGACAGGTGCACCCGCTGCGCCAGTTCCACATTCGAAGCGCGACCGTCTTCCTGCAGCACTTTCAGGATCCGGCGGTCGATGGCATCCAGGTGTGCGCCAGCCATCGCGGGCCCTCCTATCACGCAAGAAAATTTCGTGTTCGATGCTAGATGCAAAAGAAATGGAGTGCAAATTTCCCCGCGAGGCGCCTAGAGTGGTGGCTTCAGCCACTGCTTCGCTGCACACCAGGGACTGCACAGCCATGAGCCAGACGACTCCCTCCCGGGCACCAGCCCTCGAAGACCGCTACGGCGCCCACAACTACGCGCCGCTGCCCGTCGTGCTGACGCGCGGCGAGGGCGTCCACCTGTGGGACGAGCAAGGGCGGCGCTACCTGGACATGATGTCCGCCTACTCGGCCGTCAGCTTCGGCCACAGCCATCCCGAGCTCGTGGCCGCGCTGACGCAGCAGGCACAGAGGCTGGCGATCGCCTCGCGCGCCTTCCACACCGACCGGCTCGGCCCCTTCCTCGAAAAGCTGTGCCGCATGACCGGCCTGGACCGTGCGCTGCCGATGAACACCGGCGCCGAAGCGGTCGAGACGGCGATCAAGGCCGCACGCAAGTGGGGCTACAAGGTCAAGGGGGTGCCGGAAGGCCAGGCGCAGATCATCGTGCCGGCAGGCAACTTCGCCGGGCGCACGACCACCATCGTCGGTTTTTCCAGCGAGGCCCAGTACCGCGACGGCTTCGGCCCCTTCGCGCCGGGCTTCGTGCACGTGCCCTATGGCGACATCGCAGCGCTCGAACGCGCGATCACGCCCGACACCGTGGCCTTTTTCCTCGAGCCGATCCAGGGCGAGGCCGGCATCGTCGTGCCGCCCGAGGGCTACCTGCGTGCCGCGCGCGAGCTGTGCACGCGCCACCACGTGCTGCTGATCTGCGACGAGGTGCAGACGGGGCTGGGGCGCACCGGCCGCCTGCTGGCCTGCCAGCACGAAGGCGTGACACCGGACGGCATCACGCTCGGCAAGGCGCTGGGCGGTGGCCTGCTGCCGGTGTCCGCCTTCGTGGCGCGCGAAGACGTGATGGCGGTGTTCACGCCCGGCGACCATGGCAGCACCTTCGGTGGCAACCCGCTGGCGGCTGCCGTCGGTCTGGCGGCGCTCGAGCTGCTGGAGCGCGAACGGCTTGCGGAAGGCGCCGACGAACTGGGCCGCCACCTGCGCCAGCGCCTGTTCGCGCTGAAGCACCCGGCCGTCACCGAGGTGCGCGGCAAGGGCTTGCTGGTGGGCGTGGAGATCGACCCTGGCTTCGCATCTGCGCGCGAGGTCTGCATGCGCCTGATGCACGAAGGCGTGCTGAGCAAGGACACGCACGACACGGTGGTGCGCCTCGCGCCGCCGTTGGTGGTCACGCGTGCGCAGCTCGACGAAGCGGTCGACGCGCTGCAGCGCGTGCTGCGCTCGCTCGAGCAGCCGTCGCGCCTGGCGGCCTGAACCCGGCCGCCTATCGGGGCAGCGCCGGCGGCAGCAGCCGGTCCAGCTTGTCCTCGACTTCGCCGATGTGCGCGGCCAGCACGTTGTTCGATTCGTCGAGGCTGCGTCGCAGCTGCCCCTCCATCGCGTCGAGCCGTGTGCGCAGCGCGGCCATCTCGGTTTCCAGCAAGCCGCGCAATTCGGTCAGGCGCGAGGCTTCGGCCTTCTCGGCCAACTGCATCTGCTGCTGCACGCTCTGACCGAAGCGTCGCGCGTCGACGAGTCGCTGCGCCTGCATGGCCGTCACGTAGACGAAAAACACCACCGCCTCCAGCGCGAGCAGCGCCAGCAGGATCACGCCCAGCGGCGCCTGCACGTTCCCGACGACCAGCGACAGCTCGGTCGGTGCGGTGAAGGCCGCCCAGTTGACGGCGGCAAACAGCGCGACCAGCGCCAGGGTGGCGAGCACCAGCAGGGTGCGCAAGGGCATGTCGTTCTCCTTGGGTGGTAAGCGATGCCCGGATGATGGCAGCGCCCGGGCAACGCGGGCGTTACGGCGGTTGCAGGGCGTCGACGGCCGGGTCCTTCTTTTCTTCGGGCGGCGTGGGCGTGTAGGGCGCGTCCTTGCATTCCCAGAACACCCGCGCGCGGCACGATGCGCACAGCCGCGGGTCGAGCCGTTTGAAGATCGCCTCGATCGCGGTGCGCTTGTCGGGGAAGATGTGGTCGCGCCCGAGCAGCTCGATGAAGCCGGTCTTCTCCCACATTTCCAGCACCTGCGGCCGTGGGCGGTGGAAGTAGAGGTCGCCGCCCATCGCGCGCCGCGCCATCAGCTCGGCCTGCCACAGCTCGGCACCCGCCAGGTCGATGAAATTCATGCTCTTGGCCATCACGAGCAGGTGGCGCGCGGCGTCGGGAGCGGCGCGCAGCTCGTGCAGGCGATCGGCCACGTGTTGGACGGCGCCGAAGTAGACCGAGCCTTCCATGCGCAGCAGCTTCAGCTGCGGGCACTCGGGCAGCGCGTTCGGCGTGTCGCTGACGACGACGAAGTGCCGCTCGGGCGACATGCTGTCGAAGCCCATCGGTCGCATCGCCGGCTTGGCCGTGCGGTACAGGTAGCTCACGAGCGACAGGATGGTGCCGAGCAGGATCGCCATCTCGAGCCGGATCGCCACGGTGGCCACCATCGTGGCCGCTGCAATGCCGAACTCGGTGCGGTTCAGCTGCGACAGCCGCCGCCAGCGCGGCACGTCGAGCAGCTTCCAGGCGACCAACACCAGCAGTCCTGCGATCGCCGGGAACGGTATCAGCGCCAGGGCCTGGGCGGTCGATGCGACCAGCGCGAGCAGCAGCGCGGCGGAAAAAACTGCCGCCAGCGGCGTGCGTGCGCCGGCTTCCAGGTTGGGCATCGAGCGATTCAACGAGCCGCACGACACATACGACGAGAAAAAGCCGCCGACAATGTTCGACAGCCCCTGGCCGAGGAACTCGCGGTTCGCGTCGATGCGCTGGCCGGAACGGGCGGCCACTGCCTTCGCGATCGAGATCGACTGCCCGAGTGCAACGATGGTCAAGGCGAAGGCCAGCCCCAGCAGGTCGGGCACGGTTTCCCAATCGATACGCGGCACATGGAAAGGCGGCCAAGCCGACGGCAGCACGCCGAGCGTGCGCACTGCCCACTCGCCGCCGCGGTCGTTCACGCTGACGGCGACAAGGGTACCTGCCGCCAGCCCGATCAGCATGTAGGGCCAGTGGCGCTTGAAGTGCCGCACGGCGAGCGCTGCGGCGAGCGTCACCATGCCGACCAGCACGGCGCCCGGATGGGCCTCGGCCGCGTGCGCGACGACGTATTGCAGCACGGCGCCAGCACTGATGCCGGCATCGGGGCCGAAGCCCAGGAAGTCTTTCAACGCATGCACCGCGATCAGGATCGCCGCGCCGCTGGTGAAGCCGAGCAATGCCGCCGGCGAGATGAAGTTGGCGATGGATCCCAGCCGCAGGCCGCCGATCAGCAACTGCATCACGCCGACCATCACGGTGATCACGAGCGCGAGTTCGATGTAGGGCGCGCTGCCGGCCAGAGCAAGCGGCGACAGCATCGCGAACAGCGCCAGCGAGTTGGCGTTGGTGGGGCCGGAGACGACATGCCAGCTCGAGCCGAACAGCGCAGCGACGATGCAGGGGACGATGGCCGCGTAGAGCCCGTGCTGCGGCGGCAGGCCGGCCAGCGTCGCGAAGGCGATGCCCTGCGGCAGCACAAGCACCGCGCCCAGCAGGCCGGCCAGCAGGTCGGCGCGCAGCGTGGCCGGCGAGACGAAGCGCACCCAGGCGCCGAACAGGCGAGGGACCACGGGCAATGGACGCGAGGAAGAAGTCATCGAAGTGAGGGGTGCACGCATGATAGGGCCACCCCATCATGCCGCCTCGCTTGTATGCTGTGCACCTTTGCACCGGCCGGGACGCCGCCATTCAAGAGCGCAGGCCCCGCCATGTCCTGGTTGAGGGAGTCATGATCTCGAGATTCACGCTGAATTGCGCGGTGTTCGCGCGTACGAGCCTGTGCTTGGCGGCGCTGGCGCTTGGCGTCGCCGCTTGCGGGGGCGGCGGCAGCGACGCCGGCACGCCGCCGTTCGCCAGCGACGGCCCGGGCGTGTCGCCCTTTCCCCCCGACGATGGCAACGGCGGCTCCATCGGTGCGTCCAGCCAGTACGCAGGCGTCCTGACCAATTCAGCGCCGGGCGCCGGTGCCCAGGCCAGCGACTGGTCGGCAACGAGCTGCACGTCCGAGCGGCAACGTTACTGGGTGCGTGCCGACCTGAACGAGGACTATCTCTTCTACGACGCGCTGCCGAGCATCGATCCTTTGGCGTACGTCGGCCCGACCGACGTGTTCTACCAGATGACCCGGGTCAGCCTCGCCTCGCGGGACCGCTTCAGCTTCGTGATTGCGCAGAGCGAAGCGGACGCCACCTTCCAGGCCGGCACGGCGACCGGCACCGGTGCCAGCTTCGCCTACGATGGCCAGAACCGGTTGCGGGTGGCCTATGTCGAGACGGGCTCGCCGGCAGATGGGCAACTGGTGCGCGGCGCGCAGATCGTGTCGATCGACGGCACGCCGGTCGGCAGCGAGCTCACCGACGTCCAGTCTGCGGCCCTCTACCCGGAGGCGGCAGGCGGCACGATCGCGCTCGGCGTGAAGACGACACCCGCTGATGCAACGACGGCCACGGTGTCGCTCACCAATGCGGTCTACACGCTGCATCCGGTGCACCGCAGCGACCTGCTGCCGGACGGCGTCGGCTACCTGCACTACACCGACTTTTCCTCTCCGGCGGGCGAGCTGCAGCTGGCCGACGCGATCGCCGCGTTCGCCGACCAGGGCGTGTCCGACCTGGTGCTCGACCTGCGCTACAACGGCGGCGGCTATCTCGCCATCTCGTCCCAGCTCGGCTACATGCTGGCCGGGGCGGGGCGCACGGCGGACAAGACCTTCGAGACACTGGTGCACAACCGCAAGCGCCGGGACGACGACGTCGCCTACCCGTTCTTCGACGAGGTCATCGGTTTCGCCGGTACCGAGCGCGAGGGCGAGGCCCTGCCTTCGTTGAACCTGTCGCGCGTGTTCGTGCTGGTCTCGGGCAACACCTGCTCGGCCAGCGAATCGCTGATCAGCGGCTTGCGAGGCATCGGGCTCGAGGTCGTCCTGATCGGTCGCACCACCTGCGGCAAGCCTTACGGCTTCACGCAGGAGAACAACTGCACCCTGGCGTATTTCCCGCTCGAGTTCGAAGGCCGCAATCACCTGGGGCAGACCTTTCCCGCCAGCGGCATCACGCCGACGTGCACGGTGGCGGACGACTTCGATCGAGCGCTCGGCTCGACGACCGAGGGCATGCTGGCCGCGGCCTTGGCCTACCGGTCGACCGGATCGTGTACGGTGGCGTCGGAGCAGTCCCTGCAATCGGAGCGCCCGCATGCCGGAAAGATCGAAGCCAGATCGCCGTTGCGCGAAATCAAGCTGCTGCGCCGTTGAGGCAGGGCCCGCTGCTGCGCGGCTGAGCGTCGCAGCTGCGGCCGCGTTCATGCTGGGGTGCGCGCCCGCGCCGCCCTTGCAGGCCAACGAGGCCTGCCCCTTCGAGACATTGCAGCGAACGGCCGGGGACTTGTCGGGCCGCCCCGTGCGCCTGGCCCCGGATGCGTTCTTTTCCGGCCCGGTGCTGCTGCAGTCCGCCGCGCAGCACCACAGCGGCCGCATGATCGAGCCGCCCGAACGCCTGAGCCTGCAGTCGGTAGGGGGGCGGTGTGTGATGCGCCACCTGCCCAGTGGACGCGAGCAGGCGCTGGCCGCCGCGTGCTGCGAGCTCGGGGCCCCGCCAGCCGCTGCGGTCCCGCGCTGAAAGACCCGGGGAGGACAACTCGCCCATGAAAATCTGCATCTACGGCGCCGGTGCGATCGGCGGTTTTATCGGGGCTCGGTTGGCCGCGTGTGGCGTGTCGGTCGCGGCCGTTGCCCGGGGCGCTACCGCCGAAGCGTTGCGGACGCGTGGCTGGCGGCTGCAGACGCCGGGCGGCGTCGCATCCTGGCCGACAGCCGGGGTCAGCCCGAACCCCTCGGAGCTCGGCGCTCAGGATCTGGTGGTCGTGGCCGTCAAGGCACCTGCATTGGCCGCGGTGGCCGCCGGCATCGCTCCGCTGCTTGCGCCGCACACCGTGGTGTTGACCGCCATGAACGGCGTGCCGTGGTGGTTTTTCGAAGGGGTGTCCGGCGCGCACGCGGGAATGCAGCTGGACGCGGTCGATCCTGGGGGCCGTATCGCCGCGGCGATTCCGGCGCAGCATGTGGTCGGCTGCGTCGTGCATGCCACCTGCTCGACACCCGAGCCGGGTCTGGTCCGCCACGGCTTCGGCCAACGGCTCGTCCTCGGCGAGCCGCGCGGCGGCGCCAGCGCCCGCCTGGAATCGCTGGTGGGGCTGCTGTGCAAGGCCGGCTTCGACGCAGAGGCGTCGATGCATATCCAGCAGGACATCTGGTACAAGCTGTGGGGCAACATGACGATGAACCCGGTCTCGGCACTGACCGGCGCCACGTGCGACCGCATCCTCGACGACCCGCTGGTGCGCCGCTTCTGCCTCGACGTGATGGCCGAGGCCAAAGCCGTCGGCGAGCGCATCGGCTGCTCCATCGAGCAAAGCGGCGAAGACCGCAATGCCGTCACGCGCAAGCTGGGTGCCTTCAAGACCTCGATGCTGCAGGACGTCGAAGCCGGTCGCCCGATCGAGCTGGATGCGCTGGTCACCGTGGTGCACGAGATCGGGTGCAAGCTCGGGATCGCCACGCCGAACATCGATGCCCTGCTCGGGCTGGTGCGGTTGCAGGCCCAGGTGAGGGGCCTGTATCCCGCTTAGGGTCGGCGAGCTTCGGTCACCGATCGCGACCACACGCTGTGTGGTTGAGGGTTCGGGTGGCGCCGCCCGGACTCGGGCCCTTGTGCCGCTATACGAGCGAGTACGTGAGTTCCACTTCAGCAGCGGCGGCGTCCACGAGCTTCGGGCTCGCCACCGTGGACAGAGCGAGCTCGTGAAACGGGATTGCTCCGGCAGGCTCGTGACACCACAGCTCGCCGTCACTCAGCGCTCGAAGCGCAGGCGACGGCTGGAACCTGTACGTCAGTCTCAATTGACTGAGCGCGTCGTCGCCTCGCGCGCGTTGCTCGATGAACTGCCGCGTGATGGAGAGTTCAAAGGACGGGCCCGCGCCCCAGTCGTGCGGGCCCCATTGCAACAAGAGCATCTCCCCATCGGGTCCCGTGCACCCGTCGGCGCGGATGACCTGGTAGAAGGAGACCATCTGCCCGATACCCGATCGGGGGGTGCTCCGTGCCAATGTCACGCCACGCTGGGCAGCGAAGGCAATGAACGCGGCGTGGGAGTTGGCGGGTGTCATGGTGCTGCGCGTGGCCCGGGGGCGCGTGTGTGGCGCCACCGCTGAACAATGGCCCGTGCTCAGCGCGGCCGTGCCCTACCTCTCCACTCCAGCCCGGCCATGGCCAGCACGAACGCGGCCTGGGCGAGAACGAAGGTCAGCCCGAGCGCCGTCGGAGTGAACGCGATCCATGCGACCCAGAGGCTTGCGGCCGACCAGGCCAAGTTGCCGAGGACGATCAGCCACACCAGCATCGGCGAAGGGCGTGTCTGTCTGGCTGCGATCCACATGAGCGCGGCACAAGGCAGGAGGACCAGGCCCGCCCCCTGGAGCAAGGTGGCCGGCAAGCCCAGCAAGGGGCTGAGGCTGGCGCTGAACACAGTGAGACCGAGCCCCAGGAGCAGGCAGCTCATCGCGTCCAGCGTGAGTACCGTCCTGAGGGTGGGCAGGCGCGAACCGAGGCGTTGCACGGGGAGAGCTTGACTCATGGCGTGTTTTTGTCAAAAGCGAGACGGCCAGTCTCGGACGGCAAGGCGTCGCCGTCGACTACCTCACAGGTCGTTGCCCCGGCGCCCGGGGCTCCTGACTCGCTGGAGGGCGAAAGCAGTGCGGCCGTGCGGCGTGGCGTCGACGCAGCGGCATCAGTCCTGCGGGGTTTCCGCGTCGCCGTCCGCGTCGTGCATGGCGGCCGAGCGCTCCCACACGCGTTTCATCAACTTGCGCAGGGTGGCGCGTTCTGCAGCTCCCAGCTCGGACAGCAAGCGCTGCTCGGCAGCGATCGTGTACGGGACGACCTCGTCGTAGACGGCCTGCCCGGTGGCGGTCAGATGCAAGATGATTCTTCGCCTGTCCGAAGGGTCGATGCGGCGCTCGACGTATCCGAGTTCGTCCAGCAGATTCAGCGCCCTCGACAAATTGACGCTGTCCATGGCGGATCGCTTGGCGATCTCCTTGGCGGTGACCGGTTGCAATTCACCGAGGTGCGCCATGACGCGCCAAGCCGCGGCCGACACGCCGAAACGCTCGCGGCACAGCGCGTGAACCGTGCCACCCACACGATTGCTGATGACCGAGAACTGATAGAGCAGGCTGGTCTCGAGACGCAGTAAGCGAGGAGCGGCACTTGCCGGCATGATGCCCATTCCATTGAAAAAACTTCATTGTGAAGCGAAATCGTTGCGCCCCTTCGTGCGACGCCAGGCGTCTGCTCCCTTCGACGGTCGGCCGAGCGCCCCCGATGCGGACGTGCCCCATGCCGGCCCGCTGCGCTCGTCGGTCATGCTGCCGCCGGTTGCGCGGCGGGTGGCCGGGATTCGGCACTCGCCGTGTCGCTGTCGAGCGCTTGCAGTACGGCAACTGTGGCTGCATCCACCGGGAACCACAGTTCCGCGCGCAGAGGCGCCCATGCGGTGTCCGGCGGCAAGCCGACGACCGTCTGGATCGCCGAGAACGACAGCACGCCGAGGGGGGTGTCCAGCACGATGTTCAAGCAGGTCGACGACGGAGCGCGGGCGGTGCAGGCGTCGAGCGCACCGTAGCGGCCCCGTAGCGCCGTCTCGACGGCATCGACCCGCGGCCCGAGGGCAGGCCTTGCCCACTGCTCGACGCGAAGCTGTGCGAGAAGCGCGGCGGCGATCGCGACGGGCTGTCGCGCCCGGCTCAGCCATCCGCTCGGGTGCACGAGCGACGCCAGCATGTCGAGCCGGTCTGCTTCTCGCGGGACCTCCGGCATCAAAAGCTCGCATAGCCGTCGCGCGGCGGGGTTCATGCCGACAATCCACCAGTCCTGGTTGAAGACCAGGCCCGGGCTCGGGTGATGCAGTGAGATCGTCCGGTGCAACAGAGCTTCGACCTCTGCCTGAGGCTTGGCGGCAGGGTCGAGCACCGGGGTGGGCGCATAACCGGCCAACAGCAGGGCGACATTGCACAGCGAACGGGGGGCGTCGACCTCTCGCATCCACGCCATCAACAAGGACCGGCTCGGATGGGACCGCCCTTTCTCGACAAACCCGACGTGGCGCTGCGACACGCCCAGGCGCAACGCCAGTTCCAGCTGGCTGAGCCCTCTCGCCCGGCGGGCTGAACGCAGCAAGGCCGCCAGGTTTTCGTCCATCCGCATCGCCGTCCCTCACATTCAGTCATCGATCGCAAATAATAATTGCATAATGAAATTAATGCCAAATGAAATTGTTTGGTGGCGCTCGTGGCTGGCCGATGACGTGCCGCAGCGGTGCGCGCACAGGTGTGTGCCCGTATCGGCTCCTGTCACCGTCCCGAGAGCGTGGCTGCACCTGCCAGGTAGTTGATGCGGGCCTCGAGCGCGCCTAGCGTCTCGGCCATTCAACGACCATCTTGAAATACCGGTCCGCCTGAGAACCGATATCGCCGCAACCGTGCTAAAGGAATGAACGGAAATGAAGATCTTCGAGGCGATCGCGCTGGCGTCGACAGTGCTTCTCATGACGGCTTGCGGGGGCGGCTCGAACAAGGGAGACGGCACCGAACAGCCGTCGGAACCCCCGGGCCCGCCTTCCTCGTCCTGCATTCCGTCGCCTCGCGTGGGGCCGTCCCACGACGCCTTGCTCCCGCTGTCTCCCGAGACAGCCTCGGCAGGTGGAACCTGGAGCGGCGTGGAGATCTCGGGGACCATATCGCAGCTGGCGCCGGACCGTGCATTGGCCCTGAGCGACTGCATCATCCGGGGGTCGCTCGTGTGGGTGGGGCGATTGACGCTGGAGCGTTGCATCGTCGAGGGCAGCGTGGCCCAGGAGACGGGGTGGATGCCTGCGTGGTCCACCCATCCGGAGCTTGCCCGCTGGACGCTGCGCAACACCCACATTCACGGCCGTGGACAGACAGTCGGGCTGCGTCCCAACGGTCGCACGCTGTACGACGCGGCCAGCCGCCGGCCGCTGCTGGTAGAGGACTCCATCGTCGAGATCGGACAGACCCAGCCGCCGGCGCATTCGGAGGCGATGCAGATGCTGGGTGGACGGGACCAGACTTTCCGCCGCGTCGTGTTCCGGAACAATGGCGTGTTCACGAACGCGCAGACGGCCGTGATCTTTTCGAAGGCCTCCGAAGTCAGATTCGAGGATTCAGCCATTCTTGCCGAGCCGGTGCCCGCCGGCGCGCAACCTGCCACCGGCCACTACACCCTGTACCTTGGCCACCCGACCACCTTCAAGAACACAGTGATCCAGCGAGGACTTGCAGGGCGCGTATTTCCGCAGGAGCAAATGAACGCCGTCGATGGCGGCGGCAACCGCGACGAGCTGTGTCGTCCCATCACCTTGCCATGAGCACCGGCTTGCGGGCGTTCGCCGTGGCGGCGAGTTCGAGCGCCGACCCGATGCCGAGGGCTGGCTCGACGCGGGAATCTTGATGTTTTTTGGTAGGCCGTGCAGGGCTCGAACCTGCGACCAAAGGATTATGAGTCCTCTGCTCTAACCAACTGAGCTAACGGCCCGTATCCGGCGCACACGCGGGCCGGAACCGCGCATTGTAGGCCGCTACTTCTGGCTCAATGCGTTGGACACCAGCCGCGCGGTGATGTCGACAATCTGGATCATGCGGTCATAAGCCATGCGGGTGGGGCCGATCACGCCCAAGGTGCCGACGATCTGGCCGTGCACCTCGTACGGGGCCGAGACGACCGACAGCTCTTCGTACGGCACCACCTGGCTCTCGCCGCCGATGTAGATGCGCACGCCTTCGGCCCGGCTGGAGACGTCCAGCAGCCGCATCAGCTGGGTCTTCTGTTCGAACAGGTCGAACAGCTTGCGCAGCGAGGCCAGGTCGCTGGAAAAGTCCTGGACCTGCAGCAGGTTGCGCTCGCCGGAGATGACGACCTGGTCATCGTCTTCGGCCATCACTTCGGTGCCGGCCTGCACGGCCGCCTGCATCAGGGCCGCGATTTCGCCGCGCAGCGCTTCGATCTCGCTCTTCAGCCGGCCGCGCACTTCCTCGATCGTCAGGCCGGCGTAATGGGTGTTCAGGAAGTTCGTCGCCTCGACGAGCTCGGACTCGGCATAGTCGTGCTCGGTGAAGATCACCCGGTTCTGCACGTCGCCGTCCGGGGCGACCAGGATCACCAGCACGCGGCGGTCCGACAGCCGCAGGAACTCGATGTGGCGGAACACCGACGGCTTGCGCGGTGTCGTGACGACGCCGACGAACTGCGACAGGCTGGACAGCATCTGCGCCGCATTGGCGATCACGCGCTTGGGCTGGTCCGGCTGCAGCTGGCTGGCGACAGTGGGCGTCGCTTCGGCATCGAGCGCACGTGCCGTCAGCATCGTGTCGACGAACAGGCGATAGCCGCGTGGCGTGGGGATGCGCCCCGCGGAGGTGTGCGGGCTGGCGATCAGGCCGAGTTCTTCGAGGTCGGCCATCACGTTGCGGATGGTGGCCGGAGACAGCTCGAGCCCCGAGGCCCGGGAAAGCGTGCGCGAACCGACCGGCTGCCCGTCGGCGATATAGCGCTCGACCAGCGCCTTCAACAGCATCCTGGAGCGGTCGTCCAACATGCAAAAGATTGTAGGTCGCGGCTTCCCCCTGCGGGTAGGGCATTGTTGTCAGCGCCATTGTTCGCGACGTCGACTGGGGGTTTTCGCAGGGGGATCCCCCCCTCCAGCGCCCCCGGAATGCGGGGGGTGCTGTGGTGTAATCCCGCCCATGCAGTCGCGCTTTCGCCACGTCGCATTGATCGGCAAATACCAGGCTCAAGGCATCGAGCCGGTACTGGAAGACATTGCCCAGTTCATCCTAAGGCAAGGGGCCGAGGTGACGCTCGAGCACGACACGGCGCAGAACACCGGCCTCGCGGGCTATCCCACGCTGGACGTCGACGGCATCGGCGCCGCCTGCGACCTCGCGGTGGTGATCGGCGGCGACGGCACCATGCTGCACATCGCGCGCGAACTGGCGCGCTACGGCCTGCCGCTGATCGGCATCAATCAGGGCCGCCTGGGTTTCATCACCGACGTGCCGGTCAACGACGTGCGCGCGGCGCTGGGGTCCATGCTGCGCGGCGACTACGAAGAAGAACACCGCACCATGCTCGAAGGGCAGGTGCTGCGCGACGGCGAGGTGATCTTCGACGGCTTCGCGATGAACGACGTGGTCGTCAGCCGCGGCGCGACCGCCAGCATGGTGGAACTGCGCGTCGACGTCGACGCGCAGTTCATGGCGAACCTGCGTGCGGATGGCCTGATCGTTGCGTCGCCGACCGGCTCGACGGCCTATGCGCTGTCGGCCGGCGGGCCGATCCTGCACCCGGCGATCAAGGGCTGGGTGCTGGTGCCGATTGCGCCGCACACGCTGTCGAACCGGCCCATCGTGCTGCCGGATGCGAGCGAAGTGACGGTCGAGATCGTCGCCGGCCGCGACGCGAGCGTGAATTTCGACATGCAAAGCCTCGCCAGCCTGTTGCACGGCGACCGCATCCGGGTGCAGCGCTCGGCGCACCAGGTACGCTTTCTGCACCCGCGCGGCTGGAGCTATTACGCGACGCTGCGCAAGAAGCTGCATTGGAACGAGGGAGTGGGGGCCTGATGCTGCGTCGCATCTCCTTGCGGGATTTCGTGATCGTCAGCGAGCTCGACGTCGAGTTCGAGCGCGGCTTTTCCGTGCTGACCGGCGAAACGGGTGCCGGCAAATCCATCCTCATCGATGCGTTGCAACTGGCGCTCGGCAGCCGTGGCGACGCAGGTGTCGTGCGCGAAGGCGCCCAGCGCACCGAAATCACCGCGGTGTTCGACACGCCGTCGGCGTTGCACGACTGGCTGGAAGAGGCCGGCTTCGACACCGGCGACGAGTTGCTGCTGCGGCGCACGATCGACGCGCTGGGAAAAAGCCGCGCATGGATCAACGGCAGCGCCGCGACGATGGCGCAGCTCAAGACGGCCGGTGAGCACCTGCTCGACATCCATGGCCAGCATGCGTGGCAAAGCCTCACGCGCAATGACTCCGTGCGGGCACTGCTGGACGCGTACGCCGGCACCGACTTGAAGCCGCTGGCGACGGCGTGGCAGGCATGGCGCGACGCGCAGCAACTGCTCGACGACGCGCGCTCGCGCCAGGCTGACCTGGAGCGCGAGCGCGAGCGGCTGGCGTGGCAGATCGGCGAGGTCGACAAGCTCGCGCCCGGCAGCGACGAGTGGGCGGATCTGAACGCCGAGCACAAGCGGCTGAGCCATGCGCAGGCCTTGCTCGACGCGGTGCAGGGCGCACTGGAGGCCGTCTCCGAGGCTGACGGCAGTGCCGACGAACTGACCGGCCGCGCGGTCGAGAACCTGCAGGCGGTGGCCGAGTACGACGAGTCGCTGGCCGCCGTGATCGACGTGCTGACGGGCGTGCAGGCGCAGCTGCAGGACGCCTCGCACAGCCTGCACGGCTATCTGCGTCACGCCGAACTCGACTCCGGTCGGCTGCAGGAACTGGACGAGCGGCTGTCGGCCTGGATCAGCCTGTCGCGCCGCTATCGCCGTGCGCCGGAGGAGCTGCCCGCGCTGCTCGACAGCTGGAAAGACGAGCTGCGCCGGCTCGACGCTGCGACCGATCTCGAGGCGCTGGAGCGAGCGGCCGCAGCTGCGCGCAAGCGATACGACGAAGCAGCGAAGCAGGTGTCGCAGGCCCGCAGGCAGGCCGCCCCCCCGCTGGCGGAAACCGTGACGCAGGCGATGCAGGCCCTGGGCATGGGCGGCGGGCGTTTCGACGTGGCCCTGGTGCGGCTCGACGCGCCGCAATCCTTCGGGCTGGAATCGATCGAGTTTCTGGTCGCCGGCCACGAGGGCAGCACGCCGCGGCCGCTCGCCAAGGTGGCATCGGGCGGCGAGCTGTCGCGCATCGCGCTCGCGATCGCGGTCACCACCAGCCGTCTCGGCGAGGCCGGCACACTCATCTTCGACGAGGTCGACGCCGGCGTCGGCGGCGCGGTGGCAGATACCGTCGGCCGCCTGATGAAACAGCTGGGCAGCGACCGCCAGGTGCTGGCCGTCACGCACCTGCCCCAGGTCGCCGCCTGCGCCGACCATCATTACGTCGTCAGCAAAGCCAGTCGCGACGGCACCACGACCAGCGAAGTGCACCCGGTGACCGGTGAACAGCGCGTGGCTGAGATCGCCCGCATGCTGGGCGGCCAGCAGCTGTCGGGCACCAGCTTCGCGCATGCACAGGAAATGCTCGCCACGGCCCTCGCGGCGCCGGGCACCACCTCCACGGAAGCGCCCCCGCGAGGCCGCAAGCGCTCATGAGCGACATGCCGGTCGAAGAGCGCAACGCGCTGCACGAGGTGGTGCTGATCACCGGCATCTCCGGCTCAGGCAAGTCGGTGGCGCTGCATGCGCTCGAAGACGCCGGCTATTTCTGCGTCGACAACCTGCCGCCCGAGTTGATCGAAAGTTTCGTGGCGCTCGAGCATTCCCGTTTCACGCCGCGCGTGGCGATTGCTGCCGACGTGCGCAGCGCTCGCTCGCTGCCGCACCTGCTGCCGGCGATGGCGAAGCTGCGAGACGGCGGTGTCACGGTGCGTTCGGTCTTTCTCGACGCCTCGACCGACACGCTGGTGCGCCGCTTCTCCGAGACACGTCGCCGGCATCCGCTGTCCGATGCCAGGCACGACCGTGACGATGCGCACCGGGCGTTGATCGAGGCCATCGAGCTGGAGCGCGAGCTGCTGTCCGACCTGCGGCAGACCTCCACCGTGGTCGACACCAGCGAGCTGCGTCCGGCCCAGCTGCGCAGCTGGATCAAGAACGTCGTGCAGGCGCCGGCGGCCAAGCTGACGCTGGTGTTCGAATCCTTTGCCTTCAAGCACGGCGTGCCGCTGGACGCCGACTACATGTTCGACGTGCGCGTGCTGCCCAACCCGTACTACATCCGCGAGCTGCGGCCGCAGACCGGCCGCGACGCCGATGTGATCGACTATCTCGAAGCCCAGCCGGAAGTGCCGGAGATGGTGGCCCAGATCGAGGCTTTCATCCGCCGCTGGCTGCCGGCTTTCGAACAGGACCAGCGCAGTTATCTCACCGTGGCGATCGGCTGCACCGGGGGGCAGCACCGTTCGGTGTACTGCGTGGAACAACTGGCCAAGCGCTTCACGGCTCGCGGCACCACCTTGACACGCCATCGCGAACTCGATGCGCGTGATGCCACTGCATGAGCATTCCCGCAGAACCCTCCCTACTCCCGCTGTTTCCGCTGCAGTCCGTGTTGTTCCCCGAAGGCCTGTTGAGCCTGAAGGTCTTCGAGGCTCGCTACCTGGATCTGATCGGCAACTGCCTGCGCGAGAGCAAGCCCTTCGGTGTGGTGGCGTTGCTGCGCGGTGCTGAGGTCAAGCGCGACGGCGAGCCGGTCGAATTCGAGAGCGTCGGCTGCGTGGCGGAGCTGCTCGAAGTCGACAGCGCTCAGCCGGGCATCCTGCAGGTGCGCTGCCGCGGCGGGCAACGCTTTTCGGTGATCGACAGCCAGCAGGCGTCCAACGGCCTGTGGACGGCGCAGGTCGAGTACATCGAGCCCGATCCGCAGCAACTGCCGACCGAGGACTTGCTCGGCTCGGCCAAGGGCCTGGCCAACGCCATCCAGGTGATGAAGCGGCGCAACCAGGCGCCGTTCCTCGAACCCTACCGTTTCGAGGACGCCGGATGGATTGCCAACCGGTGGTGCGAGATCCTGCCCATCCCGCTGGCAGCACGACAGAAGCTGATGGAGCTGCCCGACGCACTGGTGCGCCTGCAACTGGTCGACCAGTTCCTGCGCCAGAAGGGCATCTTGCAGGACTGAGGACCGTCGTGTTTCAGCGTAGCGACAGCAGCTTGCGCAACGGGGCCGGCAGGCCGATGTCGGGCAGGCGCTCGTAGCGCACCCACTGCCCGCCGCTCCAGCGCGGCGCCTCTTCCAGCGGCAGCTTGATCGGGTGCAGCACCCAGTCGAAATGCGTCAGCGCGTGCTCGATGGTCGGCTGTGCAACCGCGGCGCTGCCGTGCGCCCCCGCAGCTTCGTGCAGTGCATCGAGCGTCGCGAATTCGGGCAGGCTGAAAAGGCCGCCCCAGACGCCCGTGTCCGGGCGCTGCGTCAGCCACACCGCGTCTTCGTGCTCGGCCCACAGCCACCAGTTCTCGCGCCGAGAGCGCTTGAGCTTGCGCGTCTTGACCGGGTAGGCGTCGGGCCGGCTCTCGGCGCTGGCACGGCATAGCGGTTGCACCGGGCACAGCAGGCAGCTCGGCGATCGCGCCAGGCACAGGGTAGCGCCCAGGTCCATCAGGCCTTGTGTGTAGCTTTCGATGCCTTCGGCCGGCAGCAGGCCTTCGGCCAATGCCCACAACTCCCGCTCGTGACGGCTCTGGGCGAGGTCGTGGCCAAACCCGAGCACACGCGTCAGCACGCGCTTGACGTTGCCGTCGAGGATGGCGGCCCGCTCGCTGAAGCAGAAGGCGGCGATGGCCGCTGCGGTGGAGCGGCCGATGCCCGGCAGTTGTTCGAGTTCAGCGGCGGCGCGCGGGAAGCTGCCGCGGTGCTCATCGCGCACGGCCTGCGCGCAGCGGTGCAGGTTGCGGGCACGGCTGTAGTAGCCGAGTCCGCTCCAGGCCGCCAGCACGTCGTCCAACGGCGCGTCGGCCAGCGCGAGCACATCGGGAAAACGCTGCAGGAAGCGGTCGTAGTAGCCGAGCACCGTGCTGACCTGCGTCTGCTGCAGCATGATCTCGGACAGCCACACGCGATACGGGTCGCGCGTGCGTTGCCAAGGCAGCTGGTGGCGGCCGTGCTGGTGCTGCCAGCTGATCACCCGGGGCGCAAACTCGGTCTGGAGGCGAGCGAGATCGACCGTGCGCGGCTGCGGCATGGCGTACGGGTGGGCCCGTCAGGCGCGCGCGGCTGCGACGTCGCCCAGCGGCAGCTCGATCGTCACGGCGTCGATCCCGCCCATCGGCAGCGGGCCGGTCGCGGACACTTCGATGCCCTCGATCAGCGTGGCCAGGCGTGCCTGCAAGTGGCGCAGGCGTTCTTCCTGGGCGCTGACTTCCTGAATGCGGGACTCGAGTTCGTTGCTGGCCAGCTGCACGCGCTCGAGCGACTCGCGCCGGCGTTTGAAGTTGCGGCGACGCTCGCGCAGCTGTGAATCGATCTGCGCCGAGGCGGTCTTGTTCCAGAGTTCCAGCTCGCTGCTCGCGCCTTCGAACACCACCCGCAGCTTGGACACCAGCATGCGGCGGAACTGCTCCATGAAGCGGTTCTGCGACAGGCGCATCGCGTGCGACAGCCCCAGATACTGCATGTAGTTGCGCTCGATCAGGTCCAGGTCGGCGATGAAGCGCGACAGGTCCGCTGCTGGCGGCACCGACAGGCCGAAGCCGAATTCGGCGTTCAGCTTGGTGAACGATGCCCCGAGCATGTCGTGGATCTCGTGGCCCTTGACCTGCGCCTTCTTCAGGTGCTCGCGCAAGGCGGCACACATGTCCGAGAAGGTGCGCTTGACGCCGAAGTTGAGCACCGCGGTGCGCAGCTTTTCCTGCAGGGCTTCGGTGTGTTCGCGCAGCACGTCGTTGCTGATGGTCAGCAGCGCGTCCTTCAGCATGCGCGTGTGCACCGAACGCATGGCCTGCACGCGAGCGATGCATTGCTCGAATTCCGCGCTCTCGGCGTCAACGCGCTTGAGCATCACGCCCACCATGCCGGAATTCTTGCCGCGCAGGCCGCGCAGTTCGAGCAGCTGCTCGGCCAGTTGTCGGCGGCGGTCGTTCAGGCGGCGACCGATCTGCGCCGTGATCTGGCCGGTGCCGGCGAGCACCACGCGCTCCAGCACCTCGCGGCGCTGCGGCAGCAACTGGTGGCCCAGCGCGTCCTCGAGCGCCAGGATGCGGCTCGAGCGCAGGATGTCCGCGTCGCCGCTGACCCGGCCCGCCAGCGCCTGTTTGGCCGAGATCGGAAACACGCGGTTTTCGGGGATGTCCAGCGTCTGCGACGTCATCGCCCGCTGGCGCGCGATGTGGATCTCGACCTCGGCGCTCGGGCTCAACGGGTCGGTCAACGTGTCGATCTTGTTGAGTGCGACGTAGCGGGCCAGCGGCTGGCCGCACAGATGGTCGCGCCACATTGCCAGGTCGGACTTCGTGACACCGGTGTCGGCCGCCAGGATGAATACCGTGGCATGCGCCGACGGCAGCAGGCTCACCGTGAGCTCGGGCTCGGCGCCGATGGCGTTGAGGCCCGGCGTGTCGAGCACCACCAGGCCGCGCTTGAGCAGCGGGTGCGGGTAGTTGATGATCGCGTGGCGCCAGGCCGGCACCTCCACCATGCCGGCACTGTCGCGCGGGGGGTTGTCGTCGGGGCGTGCGTCGTCCCAGAAGCCCAGGTCGCGCGCGGTGTCCAGCGGCACCTTCTTGGTGCGCATCACCTGCAGCAGCTCTTCGGCCAGCAGGTCGGGACGCTTGACGTTCAGCTCGGTTTGCTTCCACGCGCTGGGGTGGCCACGCAAATCGGACAGCGAGGCGCTGCCGAGCCGGGAATCGATGTCGAGCAGCCTCAGCATCGGCGGCTCCTCGGCGTCGTAGCTGAGTTCGACAGGGCACATCGTCGTGCGCCCGGGCGTGGCCGGCAGGATGCGCCGGCCGGTGTCGGCGAAGAAGATCGCGTTGATCAGCTCGGATTTGCCGCGCGAGAACTCGGCGACGAATGCCACCACCAGCTTCTCGCTGGACAGCCGCAGCGTCAGCGAATCCAGCAGCTCCGAGGCCGGCTGGTCCAGCAGGTCATGGTCGAACAGGAAGCGCGAGAGCTCGCCGAGCCTCGATTCCAGATCGGCGCGCCATGCGCCGAGCGCATCGAGCTTGTTCGCAAAGGACGGCACCATGGAGACAACGCGGCAGGCAGTGGGGGACCCGCGAATGGTAGCCCATGGCGTCGCAATGCAAGCCCGGGCCAGCCCGCAGGCGCGGCCCGGCCGCGCTGTATTGCGCGCGCACCACGGCTGTTACCGTCGGTCACGTCTCTGGCGGGTCAGCGTCGCTGGCAGCCCGGGCAGAAGAAAGTCGAGCGCTGCCCCTGCTGAATGCGCCGCACCGGCGCGGCGCACTGGCGGCACGGCTGACCTTCGCGATCGTAGACCTGTGTCTCCAGTTGGAAGTAGCCGCTTTGCCCGTCGGCGTTGCGAAAGTCGCGCAGCGTGGAACCCCCGACCTGCAGCGCGCGCAGCAGCGTGCCGCGCACCGCGTCGACCAGGCGCTGGCAGCGCGCCAGGCTGACGCGCCCGGCGGCAGCGCGGGGGTCGATGCCGGCGCCGAACAGGGCTTCGGACGCGTAGATGTTGCCGACCCCCACGACGATGTCGCCGGCCAGCAGTGCCTGCTTGATCGGCGCGCGCCGGCCGCGCAGCCGCTCATGCAGGTAGGCTGCAGTGAACGCTGCGTCGAAGGGCTCGATGCCCAGCGTGCTCAGCAGCTTGCGCGCCGGATCGGCGTCGAGTGAAGGCGACCACACCACGGCCCCGAAGCGGCGCGGATCGTGCAGGCGCAGTACGCCCCGATCGGTCGTGAGGTCGAAGTGGTCGTGCGCCCCCGGGGCCGGCACGTCGGGCGCAAAGCGCAGCGAACCGGACATGCCCAGGTGTAGCAGCAGGCCACCGTGATCCAGCGGCAGCCAGAGATATTTGCCGCGGCGGCTTACCGGGCCCACGGTCTGGCCAGCCAGCAGCGCCGGCTCGCAGCCGAGCGGCCAGCGCAGCGGTTTGCCCAGGCGCACGGATTCCACGCGGGCGCCGTGGATGCGTTCGGCAAAGCTCAGCCGCGTGACTTCAACTTCCGGTAACTCGGGCATGCGGGGAATTATCGGCCGCTCCGTAGAATCAGATCGATCAGGCCGGGCGCAGCACCGCGTTCCGCACATCCAGGAGTTTGTTCATGCCGTTTGCCGCCCCCTCGATCCGCGTGCTCACGCTGGCCGCCTGCCTTGCCGGCGGCGGTTGGGGGGCTGCGCTGCCAGCCTACGCGGCATCCGCGGCCACTGGCACGCCCGCCGAGGCGCCGGCGGTGCCGTCGAATCTCGATGCGCCGATGTTCTACCAGTTGCTGATCGGCGAGATGGAGCAGCGCTCGGGCAATGCCGCGGCGGCCTACGAGATCCTGCTCGATGCGGCCCGCAAGACCGGCGACGAGCGCCTGTTCCGCCGCGCCGTAGAGATCGCGTTGCAGGGCCGCGCCGGCGACCAGGCGCTTGCCGCCGCGCAGGCCTGGCGCACGTCCGTGCCCGGTTCCGTGGAGGCGCATCGCTACGCCGCGCAGCTGCTGGTGGGGCTCAATCGCGCCGCCGAGGCGCTCGACCCGCTGCGCGCACTGCTGGCCAATACACCGGCACCCGAGCGGCCGGCGACGATCTCGCTGCTGCCGCGCTTCTTCGCGCGTGCCGCAGATCGCAAGACGGTCGCGGGCGTGCTCGAGCAGGCGCTGCAGCCGTACGCCACCATTCCCGAGACCCGGCTGCCGACGCTGCTGTCGAACGGCCGCATGCGCCTGCTGGCCGAGGAGCCCGAGCGGGCGCTCGCGCTCGCCGAGCAGGCGTCGCGCCTCGACCCTGCATCGGAAGGGGTGGCACTGCTGGCACTGGAGCTGATGCCGGCTCAGCCGGCCGCGGAAACGATCGTGCAGGGCTATCTGCAGGCCAAGCCCGACACGGCGGCGATACGGCTGTCCTATGTGCGCGCCCTGGTCAGCCTGCAGCGCTATGCCGACGCCGTGGCCCAACTCGAACACGCCACCCGTGCCGACCCGACGCTCGCGCCTGCCTGGCTCAGCCTGGGCGCTTTGCGGCTCGAGCTGAAGCAGCCGCGCGAAGCCGAGCTTGCGCTGAAGCGCTATCTCGAACTGAGTGCCACGCGCGCCGAGCCCCCCCCGCCGACTGCGACCGAGGAGGGCACGATCGAGATCGTGTCGGCGTCGCCCGCTGAAGGCCTGACCCAGGCCTACCTGCTGCTTGCGCAGGCTGCCGAAGAGCAGCGCGACTTCGCGCAGGCCGAGCAGTGGCTCGCGAAGATCGACAATGCCGACCGCGCGATCAGCGTGCAGCTGCGGCGCGCCGCATTGATGGCGAAGCAGGGCAACGTGCGCGACGCACGCGAACTGATCCGCAAGGTGCCCGAACGAGCGCCGCAAGACGCGCGCGCCAAGCTGCTGGCCGAGTCCCAGCTGATGCGTGAGCTGAAGGACTGGGCCGCGTCCTATGACGTGCTGGCCGAGGCGAACCAGCGCTTCACCGACGACGTCGACCTGCTGTACGAGCAGGCGATGATGGCCGAGAAGCTGCACAAGGTCGAAGAGATGGAGCGCCTGCTGCGTCGCGTGATCGAGCTGAAGCCCGACCACTTCCACGCCTACAACGCGCTCGGCTACACGCTGGCCGATCGCAACACCCGGCTCGAGGAAGCCCGCGATCTGGTGCGCAAGGCCCTCGAGCTGGCGCCGAACGAGCCCTTCATCATCGACAGCCTGGGCTGGATCGAATACCGGATGGGCCGCCGCGAGGAAGCGCTGCGCCATCTGCTGCGCGCCTACCAGGCGCGGCCCGACGCCGAGATCGGCGCGCACCTCGGCGAGGTGCTGTGGGCGCTCGGGCGCGAGGACGAGGCGCGCAAGGTGTGGCGCGAAGCGCGCGAACGCGACGGCGGCAACGAGGTGCTGAAGGAGACGCTGGCCCGCTTGAAGGTGAACTTGTGAGCGCAACCGGCATGTTGCGTGCGGCCGTCCTCGGCTGCGCGGTGGTGCTGTCCGGTTGTGCGAGCCTGCGCACGCCGGTGCTCGACGGACTGGCGGTGGCGGCCTCCGGCCGGTTGGCGATCCGCATCGATGCGGCGCAGCCCGGCGAATCGCCACGCTCGTCCACGGCCTTCTTCGAGCTGCTTGGCGAACCGGCGCGCGGCGAGCTGCGCCTGTCGAACTCGCTCGGCACGACGCTCGCGGTGGCCTACTGGCAGCCTGGTGAAGCGTGGCTGCGGGCGGAGGGCAAGACCCGGCGCTACACCGACCTCGACGAGCTGACCCGCGAAATGGTCGGCGAGCCTTTGCCGGTCGCGGCCCTGTTCGACTGGCTGCGCGGTCGCCCGTGGGACGGTGAGGCCAGCGAGCCGTTGCCCGGTGGCGAGCCGGGTTTCATGCAGCTGGGCTGGCGCGTCGAGCTCGTGCGTGCCGACGATGGCTTGATCACTGCAGTGCGGCCGGCCGCACCGTCGGTGACGGTGCGAGCGAGGCTGGACCCCGGCTGACGCGACCGCATGAAAGCGCTCTACGACGTACCGGCTCCGGCCAAGCTCAACCTCTTCCTGCACGTGCTGGGCCGGCGCGACGACGGCTACCACCTGCTGCAGTCCGTCTTCGTGCCTATCGATTGGTGCGACACCTTGCACTTCGAGTTGCGCGACGACGGGGCGCTGGCCCGCCACGATCTCGGCGAGCCCTTGCCGGCCGACGATCTGTGCCTGCGCGCGGCGCACGCGCTGCAGCACGCGAGCGGCACCTGCTGGGGCGTCGACATCTCGATCCTGAAGACGCTGCCGTCCGGTGCCGGGTTGGGTGGGGGCAGTTCCGATGCCGCCACGACGCTGATGGCACTCAATCGCTTGTGGCGGCTCGGCTGGACTCGCGCGCGACTGATCGAGCTGGGCGCCAGGCTCGGTGCCGACGTTCCGTTCTTCCTCGGCACCGGCCCCGCCTGGGTCGAAGGCATCGGCGAACGGCTCACGCCGGTGTCGCTGCCTTCGGCCCGCTACATGGTCGTCAAACCGCCGGCCCATGTGTTGACGAAGGACATCTTTTCCAGCCCCCACTTGGTACGCGATACCAAACCTGCTATAGTCACGGACTTTCTCGCAGACACTGGCCGGTTCGGCAAGAACGACCTGCAAAACGCCGCACAAGCTTTGTGCAGCGAGGTCGGGCAAGCTTCGAGACTGCTGGAACAGCGCTACGGCAACAGCCGGATGACGGGTTCGGGCAGTGCGGTGTTCGCGAGGATCGGTGCCGATGAGGCTCCGGACGGCAGCGAGCTGACACAGCTTCCCGCCGGCTGGCGCAGCAGAGGTTGCCGCAGTCTGGAACAGCACCCGTTACGGGACTGGACACCAGATTGAAACGCGACGTTTTCAAGGCTCGCGCTTCCGCCCGCAAGGCTGTTGCGAGGGCCCGTGTAGGGGAGTCGCCAAGTCGGTTAAGGCATCGGATTTTGATTCCGACATTCGAGGGTTCGAATCCTTCCTCCCCTGCCAAAACCACCCAGGAAGCTCTGGGCCGCAGCATCGGCCCAGGGCTTCCGTAGTTTTGAGCGATGCCCGCGCGAAGTTGGTCCTCTGCGTGCAGGGCGACGATACCGAGACGGTCACGACGCACTCACTGTAGGCCTCGACGGAGAGGAAGATGCTGTCCGACACCCTGCTGTTCACCGGCAACGCCAACCCCGCGCTCTCCCAGGAAATCGCCACCCACCTGGGGCTGACGCTCGGTCGCGCCAATGTGGGTCGCTTCTCCGATGGTGAGGTCACGGTCGAGATCCAGCAGAACGTGCGCGGGCGCGATGTCTTCGTCGTTCAGCCCACCTGTGCACCGACCAACGAGCACGTGATGGAGCTGTGCATCATGGTCGATGCACTGAAGCGCTCGTCGGCACGCCGCATCACGGCCGTCATTCCCTACTTCGGCTACGCCCGCCAGGACCGCCGCCCGCGCTCCACGCGCGTGCCGATCAGCGCGAAGGTCGTCGCCAACATGCTTGAGGTGGTCGGCGTCAACCGCGTGTTGACGATGGACCTGCATGCCGACCAGATCCAGGGCTTCTTCGACATCCCGGTGGACAACATCTACGCGTCGCCGGTACTGCTGTCCGACCTGAAGTCGCGCAACTACGACGACCTCGTGGTCGTTTCGCCGGACGTTGGCGGCGTCGTGCGTGCGCGTGCGCTGGCCAAGCAGCTCGGCTGCGACCTCGCGATCATCGACAAGCGCCGCCCGAAGGCCAACGTCTCGGAAGTGATGCACGTGATCGGCGAGATCGAAGGCCGCAACTGCGTGATCATGGACGACATGATCGACACCGCCGGCACGCTGGTGAAAGCGGCCGAGGTGCTGAAGGAACGGAACGCGAAGTCGGTCTACGCGTATTGCACCCACCCGGTGTTCTCGGGCCCGGCGCTCGAGCGCATCAAGAATTCCGAGCTCGACGAGGTGGTGATCACCAACACCATCCCGTTGGCCGAGGCTGCCAAGCCGATCACGAAGATCCGCCAGCTGTCGGTCGCCTTCCTGTTCGCCGAAACGATCCGCCGTATTTCCGATGGCGAGTCGGTGACTTCCCTGTTCTCGGAGCAGAACAACAACTTTTGATGCCGAGAACCGAACGGACGACACGCCCGGGCGGTCGTCCGGCCCGCAGGCCGCAATGTTGCGGCCGTTTCGCGTCTGGTCGCGGACGCATACGTTGATTGGAGAGATGAATGAAATTCGTCGCATTTGAGCGCCAACTGCAGGGGACCGGAGCGAGCCGCCGCCTGCGCCGCGCCGACAAGGTGCCTGGCATCGTCTACGGAGCCGGTACGCCGGCCATGATCGAACTCGATCACAACGCGCTGTTCCACGCGCTGAAGAAGGAAGCCTTCCACTCGTCCATCCTCGAGATGGAACTGGCCGGCAAGGTCGAGAAGGTGCTGCTGCGAGACGTGCAGATGCATGCCTTCCGGCCCATCGTGCTGCACGTGGACTTCCAGCGCGTCGATCCGAAGACGAAGATCGTCAAGAAGGTGCCGCTGCACTTCATCAACGAAGAGAACTCGCCGGCTGTCAAGACCGACAAGTGCACCATCAGCCACATCGCCACCGACCTGGAGATCCAGTGCCTGGCGCAGGCGTTGCCCGAGTTCATCGAAGTGGATCTGGGCGAAGTCGTCAAGGGCCAGTCGCTGCACGTCAACGACCTGAAGCTGCCGAAGGGCGTGAAGGTCGTCACGCACGGCAAGCCGAACCCGGTGATCGCCACGGCCGTTGCCCCGGTCGAGGAAGTGATCGTCGAAGCCCCGGCAGCCCCGGCCGCCGAGCCGGCCAAGGGCAAAGGCAAGGGCAAGAAGTAATTCAGGCCCTACGGCTTTCGGAAGAGCCCCGCATCGCGGGGCTTTTTCGTTGCTGGTCCCTCATTGGAGGGGAGGGCTGTTCACGCCAACCCCGGGATAATCGCGCTCCATGATCCGTTTGTTTGTGGGCCTGGGCAATCCCGGGCCGGAGTACGAGGCGACGCGCCACAACGCCGGCTTCTGGTGGCTGGACGCGGTCGCACGCAAGCTGGGTGCCACGCTGCATGCCGAGCGCAGCTACCACGGGCTGGTGGCGCGCGTGAACCGGCCGCGGCCCGGCGTCGACGGCCCGGTATGGTTGCTGGAGCCGCAGACCTACATGAACCGTTCCGGCCAGTCGGTTGCGGCGCTGGCGCGTTTCTTCAAGATCGCGCCGCAGGAGATTCTCGTGGCACACGACGAACTCGATCTGCCGCCGGGCCAGACGAAGATGAAGCTGGGCGGCGGGCATGCGGGCCACAACGGTCTGAAAGACATCCATGCACACCTGGGCAGCGCCGACTTCTGGCGGTTGCGCCTGGGCATCGGGCATCCGGGCATCAAGGCCGAGGTGCCGAACTACGTGCTGCGCAAGCCGGCTTCTGAGCACCGCGAGGCGCTGGAGCAGGCCATCGACCGCTCGCTGCCGGCGCTCGACGCGCTGCTGCACGGTGAGATGGAGGCCGCGATGCGCCTGATCCATGCGAAGCCGCCGCGACCGAAGCCTGCACGGCCCGAGGAGCCTGCGTCATGAGGTGCCCCGCGTTGTTCGGCGCCTTGCTGCTGGCTGCTGCGAGTTCCATCGCCGGCGCCCAGTCGATCTATCGCTGCGGCAACGCGTATTCGGAGCGCCCCTGCAGCGACGCGAGCGAAATCGACAGGCGTGACGACGAGCGCTCAGACGCCCAGCGCGAGCAGGCGCTGGAGGCACAGCAGCGACATCGTGAGATGGCTGAGCAGCTGGCGCGCGAACGGCGCGAATTCGAGGCACAGCCGGTTGCGGCCGGCGGCATCCATGGCGTGCAAAAGACGCAGGAAGAGGAGGCGCCGGTTGCGAAGCCGCGCAGCAAGCGCTCAGCCAGGCACAAGCACCGCACGCAAGACAGGGCGGCACCAGCCGGGTTGAAGCACGCCGCGCCCTGACGGCCCCTGGAAAGCTCCGTCAGTCCTTCGGGTCGGCAGCGGTTGCCGCTCCCTGTAGCACCCGGTACTTGGCCCAGAGCTGATCTTTCGTTTCCTGGTGCTCGGGATGGATGGGAATGCACTCGACCGGGCAGACCTGCACGCATTGAGGTTCGTCGAAGTGCCCGACGCATTCGGTGCAGCGCTTCGGGTCGATCACGTAGATCTCCGGGCCCATCGAGATGGCCTGGTTCGGGCATTCCGGTTCGCAGACGTCGCAATTGATGCATTCGTCCGTGATCATCAGGGCCATCGAGATCCTCAGTTGCTTTGTTTCACGCGATCCTGCAGTCGCCTGAGCACCGAGGGTGCCACGAATTTGGAGACATCACCACCGAGCATGGCAATCTCGCGCACGAAGGTGCCCGAGACGAACTGGTACTGGTCCGACGGTGTCAGGAACACCGTTTCGACCTCCGGCATCAGCTGTCGGTTCATTCCTGCCATCTGGAATTCGTATTCGAAGTCACTGACGGCGCGCAGCCCGCGCACCACCACGCGGCCCTGGTGCGCCACGACAAAATCGCGCAGCAGCCCTCGAAATGCCATCACTTCCACATTGGGATAGGGACGGGCCTCCTCGCGGGCGATGTCAAGTCGCTCGTCCAGCGTGAACATCGTGCGTTTGTGGTGGCCGGCCGCCACTGCGATGATGAGCCGGTCGAACAGCGCGCTGGCTCGCCGCATCAGGTCCTCGTGGCCGAGCGTCATCGGGTCGAAGGTGCCGGGGTAGACCGCGATGCGGGTGATGGGGGGGGAAGTCATCGCTGGCTCTCCTGCTGCGAGGGCGGGACGTGCAGTTTATCGGGCCGCTGCGCGCTGCAGCAGGTGAAAGTGCACCGAACCCGCCCGCCCGGCGCGGTAGGCCTGCAGCCCGAGCGCGTCGAGCAGCGCCGGATCGGGTGCTGCACCGGCTTCCAGATAGACGAAAGCTTCAGGTGCCAGTAAACGAATCGCTTCTCGCAATGCCGGCTCGAGCAGGCCGGCTGCGAAAGGGGGATCGAGCAGCACCAGATCGAAACGCGCGGCGGGTGCCCGGCGCATCCATGCCAGCGCATCGACGCGCTCGATCCGCACGCTGGCGGCGGCCAGCTTCGCTTTCAGCGCCTGCAACTGGTGCACCAGCGCTGCGTCGTGCTCCAGCAGCACCACCTCGGCCGCTCCGCGCGAAGCCGCTTCGAAGCCGAGCGCGCCGGTGCCGGCGTAGGCATCGAGGCAGTGCCATCCGCTCAGGTCCTGCCCCAACCAGTTGAACAGAGTTTCGCGCACCCGGTCGAGCGTCGGCCGCAGGCCTGGCCTGTCGGCCACCGGCAGCTTGGTGCGCTTCCATTGGCCTCCGATGATGCGGACTTCGCGGGGCAGTTGTGAACGGGGAGGGCGTGCTGGCATGTCGCTTCAGGTCGGGCGCCTGGATTGTAGGAGGCGATGGAGGGGCAAGGCGCTTCCTTAGAATCGGCCGCAACCCACAGGGAATCCATGTTCAGCTTCTTCAAGAAAAAAACGCCGCCTCCCGCTCCGGCACCCGCTTCGGCACCCGCACCCCAGGCCGCCCCTGCTCCCACGGTACGGCCCGAGCCGACGCCTGCTCCTGCGCCTGCTGCGGCCGACGCCCCGCTGCCAGCCGTCACCGCACCCGCTGCAGCCACCGCTCCGGAGCCGTCATCCGAACGCCGGTCCTGGCTCGACAAGCTGAAGACCGGGCTGCGCAAGACGGGCAGCAGCATCACGCAGGTCTTCAACGGCACGAAGATCGACGACACGCTTTACGAGGAACTCGAAGCCGCGCTGCTGATGGCAGACACCGGGGTGAAGGCGACCGAGTTCCTGCTCGGCGACCTGAAGCGCCGCGTCAAGGACTGCAAGGCGACCGACCCGGCCGCCGTGAAGACGTTGCTTGCCGATGCCGTGGCCGACTTGCTCAAGCCGCTGGAGAAACCGCTCGTCGTCGGGCAGCAGACACCGACGGTCATCATGGTGGTCGGCGTCAACGGTGCCGGCAAGACGACCAGCATCGGCAAGCTGACCCGCCACCTGGCCGAGTCAGGCCAGAAGGTGCTGCTGGCGGCGGCCGACACCTTTCGCGCCGCGGCGCGCGAGCAACTGGCGGTGTGGGCCGGGCGCAACCAGGTCGAGATCGTCAGCCAGGAAGGCGGCGACCCGGCCGCAGTGACCTTCGATGCCGTGTCGGCAGGCAAGGCACGGGGCAGCGATGTCGTCATTGCCGACACCGCGGGCCGCTTGCCGACGCAACTGCACCTGATGGAAGAGTTGCGCAAGATCCGCCGCGTCATCGCCAAGGCCGACGAAAGCGCACCGCACGAGGTGCTGCTGGTGGTCGATGGCAACACCGGCCAGAACGCGCTGGCGCAGGTGAAGGCCTTCGACGAGGCCTTGAAGCTCACCGGCCTGGTCGTCACCAAGCTCGATGGCACCGCGAAGGGCGGCGTGCTGGCCGCCATCGCGCGAGAAAGGCCGGTGCCGGTCTATTTCATCGGTGTCGGCGAAAAGCTCGAAGACCTGCAGACCTTCGATGCGCGCGAGTTCGCGCAGGCGCTGCTGAGCTGAGACGGTGACTGCGCCTGCTGCGCAGCATTGACGCACGTAAAAAAGGCCCGCTGATGCGGGCCTTTGTTCCGGCTGCCGGCTCAGTGCGGGCGATCCGACGAGGAAGACGAACCCAGCGGCGCCATGCCGGAGTCGAGATCGTCGAACCAGGTCGACGAAGGAGGCTCCTGCTGCTGCTCGCGCGTGCCGTTGATGATAGGAAAGTCGGCTCCCGGATGGCCTGCGCCGTTGACCGCCCCTGCCGGACGGGTGCTGATCGACGCGGCGCCTTCGTGCTGGTCGAGGTCGGCCGGATGCCCTTCGGTGAGCGCTTCACGCGCGGCGGCGGCCGACGGGATCTGGTTCTCGCGCCACACGTGCAGCGGCACGCCGGCCGCCTGCAGCACCCGGTCCATGCGGGCGTGCCGCTTCAGCGTGCGTTCGCTTTCCTCTTCGTCGGGCGCACGGAGTTCAACCACCGCCACCACTTGCGAGGTGTTGTCGCAGACCACGAGGTCGACGCACAGCTGCCCGACACGACGCAGCCATTCGCTGTACGAATGACGGGTCGGCACCTTCAGGAAGCGTGCGATCGGCACTTGCGCGAGGATCATGTGATCGGGCAGTGCCCGGCGCAGCACTAAGTAGGCTTGACGTTCGGCCGAGGTGAGGATGCGGCTGGGCTGCGGCGTCCATGCCATCAGCGTGTCGAGGCTTTCAGCGCCGCGCTTGCTCTGGCGCGCGCTGGACACCGGCGCCGAACGGTGGGTCCACCACCAGAACACCGCGGCGAGCATCGCCACCAGCACGAGCAGGATAAGAACGATT
This sequence comes from Caldimonas mangrovi, assembly GCF_023721835.1. Taxonomy (GTDB): domain Bacteria; phylum Pseudomonadota; class Gammaproteobacteria; order Burkholderiales; family Burkholderiaceae_C; genus Caldimonas; species Caldimonas mangrovi. Next base: position 316,365 of record NZ_JAMKFE010000002.1, read on the forward strand.
TGTTGCATTCTGGAAGAGGAAGGTGACCTGCAAGGACCTTAGCGGCCGCACCTCGCTTGGTCAACTCGTAGATGTGCGTGGCGGTGCGTCGGAAGCCGCGGTTTCCTGCGAATCCTGCCGTCGGAGAACACCCGGTTACCGACCCATGCCGGGCAGCCCCTTCATGCCGCCCATCCGCTTCATCATCTTCATCAGCCCGCCACCCTTCATCTTCTTCATCATGCCCTGCATCTGCTCGAACTGGTTGAGCAGGCGGTTGACCTCCTGCACCTGGACACCGGCACCGGCGGCGATGCGGCGCTTGCGGCTGGCCTTGATCAGTTCCGGCTTGCGGCGTTCGAGCGGGGTCATCGCATTGATGATGCCTTCCATGCGCCGTACGTCGCGCTCGGCGCGGTCCATGTCGGCCTGACCGGCCTTGGCAGCCATCTGTGTCGGCAGCTTGTCGAGCAGGCCCGACAGGCCGCCCATCTTCTTCATCTGGCTGAGCTGCGCGAGGAAGTCGTTCAGGTCGAAGCCTTCGCCGGACTTGACCTTTTGTGCGAGCTTCTCGGCGGCCTGCAGGTCGACGCCTTTCTGCACCTCTTCGACCAGCGCGACGATGTCGCCCATGCCGAGCACCCGTCCGGCATGGCGGTCGGCATCGAAGACTTCCAGGCCGTCGATCTTCTCGGAGACACCCGCGAACTTGATCGGCGCGCCGGTGATGGCGCGTACCGACAGCGCCGCACCGCCGCGGGCGTCGCCGTCGAGCTTGGTCAGCACCACGCCGCTCAGCGGCAGTGCATCCTTGAAAGCCTTCGCGGTGTTCACCGCGTCCTGGCCCTGCATGGCATCGACGACGAACAGCGTCTCGATCGGGGACAGCGCTGCGTGCAGTTCCCGGATCTCGGCCATCATCGCCTCGTCGATCGCGAGCCGGCCGGCGGTGTCGACGAGCAGTACGTCGAAGTAGTGGCGGCGGGCATGGTCGAGGGCCGCGCGCGCGATGTCGATCGGCTTGTCGTTGGCGCTGGACGGAAACCATTCGGCACCAGCGGCCTTCGTCACGGTCTTCAACTGCTCGATGGCCGCGGGTCGGTAGACGTCGGCCGAGACCGTCAGCACCTTCTTCTTCCGTTTCTCGATCAGCAGCTTCGCGAGCTTGGCCGTGGTGGTGGTCTTGCCGGCGCCTTGCAGGCCGGCCATCAGGATCACAGCCGGCGGTTGCGTCGCGAGATTCAGATCGGCGACACCTTCGCCCATCGTCGCTGCGAGTTCCTTGTGCACGACACCGACCAATGCCTGCCCGGGCGATAGCGACCCGACGACCTCTTGCCCGAGCGCCTTGTCCTTCACGCGCGCGACGAAGTCGCGCACCACCGGCAGCGCCACGTCGGCTTCCAGCAGCGCCATGCGGACCTCGCGCAGCATGTCCTGCACGTTGTCCTCGGTGATGCGTGCCTGTCCGCGCATCTGCTTGACCAGGCGCGACAGGCGGTCGGAAAGGGTAGAGGCCATGGAGTGGTTGCGGAGGGTGGACCGGGGGAGGGCGCGGCAGCGCAGAACGGCGTGCCGCGAAAGTACACTGTGCGGATGATTCTAGCTTCCGGGCCCGCAGCCGCCTTCTATGCGCAGTCGTCGATGACGGTGGCGGCCAGCCTTGCCGCGCTGCTGGCCTACGCGGTCGCGGTGGCGCAGAGCGAGCGTGCCGCGGCTGCCTTGCGCTGGGCGCTGTTGATCGGCTGGGTTGCGCATGGGCTGGCACTGGTGTTCGACACGTCGGGTGTGGGCGTCCCCAATCCCGGTGCGCGTTTCGGTTTTGCGCCGGCGCTGTCGATGACGTTGTGGCTGGTGCTGGCCGTCTATGCCGTCGAAAGCCGCTTCGTGCCGCTGCCCGGTGTGCGGCGCACGCTCGCCGTGCTGGGGCTGACCGCTGTGGCATTGGCGCTGTTTTTCCCCGGCGAGGTGCGGCCGCACCTCGGCTCGGCCTGGATGCCGCTGCACTGGGTGCTGGGCATCGCGTCGTACGGCCTGTTCGGTGCAGCCGTGCTGCACGCGGCGCTGCTGGGCAATGCCGAGCGCCAGATGCGCGATGCGCGCGGTGCGATGCCCCCGACGCCGTTGGGTCTGCCGCTGCTGCGGCTCGAGAAGCTGACCTTTCGTTTCGTGACGGCCGGCTTCACAGTGCTGTCAGCCGCACTGGTGCTCGGCGTGTGGTTTGCCGACCCGTGGCGCTGGGATCACAAGACCATCTTCTCGGTGCTGGCCTGGGCGGTATTTGCGGCGTTGCTCGCCGGCCGGCGCGCGTTCGGCTGGCGCGGCCGCATGGCGGTGCGTTGGCTCTATACCGGTGCGGCGCTGCTGCTGCTGGCCTACGTCGGTTCGCGCTTCGTGCTCGAGGTGCTGCTCGGCCGCGCCGCTGTCGCCGGCTGACGGCCCCCGTCCCGGCGCTGATGATGAAATACCTCGTGCTGCTGCTGGTGGTCGTGCTGGTGCTATGGCTGGCCGGGCGGCCGCGTGTCCCCGGCGGCCGTCGCGCGCAGTCCGAGCGCCAGCCGTCGCGCGAGACGCCGGCCAACGGCTCGCCACGACCGATGGTGGTCTGCGCACAGTGCGGCGTGCACCTTCCGGCCGACGAGGCATTGCCGGGGCCGGGCGGGCACTATTGCTGCGAAGCGCATCGCGCTTCGCAGCGCTGAAGCGATCGCCCGCATGGCCCGCCGCCAGGCTCCCCGCTCGCCGAAACTTGCGCGGCAGCAGGCCGACGAGTCGTGGTTCGCCGCCCTCGGCGTCAGTCACGACACGCAGATCGACGAAGACGGCACGGCCGGGCCGGGCGAATCACGCTATACCGACTGGGGCGGCGCCGAGGCCGACGATTCCCGCTTCCTGACGCGCCAGGCGCGGCGCATGCTGGGCGTCGCACAACCATCGTTCCAGCGCATCTACCGCGCCTTCCTGGGAGCGCGTGTGGCGGTCGGCATGTTGCTGCTCGGCGCGCAGGGGGCGTCCTACCTGGTCGGCTCAGGCGCCCCCGGCGTGCCATGGGCGCTGCTGACCAGCGCCGGCTACGTGGCCGCGACGGTGGTCGTCTGGTGGCTGGCACGCCGGCAAACCGGCACCGAACAGGGCCGGCCGATCAACCGCCTGCACCGCAGCCAATGGCTGTCCAGCATCGGGCTCGACGTGGTGGTGTTCGGTGCGCTGCACATCGCGGCATCGCGCGGCAGCATCAACTTCCTGCCCTTGCTCGTGTTGCCGGTGCTGATGGCGGGCGTGCTGACCTCGCGGCTGTCGGCACTGACGGTGGCTGCCGGCATCACGCTGCTGCTGCTCGCCGACGCCTCACTGCGCTCGCTGGGCAGCGATGCGACCGTGCTGATCACCCAGGCCGGGCTGGTGGGCAGTGGTTTTTTCGTCATCGCGCTGCTGGCCGGCGAACTGGCCGGCCGTCTGGCTCGCGAGGAACTGGCCGCGCGCGGCAGCATGGAGCTGGCGCGCCAGCAGGCTCAGCTGAACCGGCTCGTGATCGAGGAGATGCAGGACGGGGTGATGGTGGTCGACCGGCGCGGCCGTGTGCGTGCGGCGAACCCAGCGGCCCGCCGCCTGATCGCCGAAGACGGGCTGGTGCGGCCCGCGCCCTTCCACCTTCACAGCCACCCGGTCTGGGCGCCGCTGGCGTCGAATGTGCAGCGTGCGTTCGACCAGGGAGCGTGGCCGGAGGCCGGGCGCGAAGTCGGCCTGCAGTTCGCGTCCGGCCAGACGCGCGCGCTGCGCGTGCGCATGCGCTTCACCAAACGCCGCCAGCCGCAGTCGTCGGAAGAGCTGTGCGTGCTGTTTCTCGAGGACCTGCGGGATGTGCAGGCGCGCATGCGGCAGGAGAAGCTCGCGGCCATGGGGCGCATCTCGGCCGGCATCGCGCACGAGATCCGCAACCCGCTGTCGGCCATCGCGCAGGCCAATGCACTGCTTGCGGAGGACCTCACGTCTTCGCCGCAGCGTCAGCTCTCGCAGATGGTCTCCGACAACGTCGAACGGCTCAAGCGCATCGTCGACGACGTGATGGAGGTGGCGCCCGGCGGCCCGGCCGTACGGGCGCAGGTGATCGATGTCACCACGCTGGTGGCCAACACCTGCAGCGAATGGGCGCGCACCGCGCGGCTGCCGATGGACGATCGCAGCGCACTGCGCGTTGAGCTGCCCGTGACGCCGGCGGGCGCCAGCTTCGACCCCGAGCACCTGCGCCGCGTGCTGGTCAACCTGCTCGACAACGGCTACCGGCATGCGTCGGGCGGACCGGGCAGCGTCGAGCTGCGGCTAGTCGTCGAACCCGAAGTGCTGACCCTGAGTGTGAGCAGCGACGGGCCGCCCATTCCTCCCGACGTCGAGCGTTATCTATTCGAGCCTTTCTTCTCGACACGCAGCCGGGGCACGGGCCTGGGCCTGTATATTTGCAAAGAGTTGTGCGAGCGCTACGGCGCGACGATCGACTATCGGCTGCGGGGCCCGCAGTATCCGGCGCGCAACGAGTTCTATATGGTGATGCGGCTCGAGCCGCTCGGCCCCCACGAAGCACCTACCGCCAGTTTGAATCTCGCCCGATGACATCTGCCTCACACTACAGCCTGCTGGTGGTCGACGACGAACCCGACCTGCGCACCCTGTACGAACTGACGCTGCTGCGCGAGGGCTACGACGTCGAAACGGCCGCCACGGTCGAGGACGCCTGGGCACGGCTGAAGGATCGCACCTACAGCGCGGTGATCACCGACATGCGGCTGCCCGACGGCACCGGGCTCGACCTGCTGCGCCGTCTCGACGATGCCGGCCGCCGCGAGAAGGCCATCATGATCACTGCCTTCGCGTCGCCCGAGAACGCCGTCGAGGCGCTGAAGGCGGGTGCCTACGACTACCTCACCAAGCCGGTCGACCTGAAGCAGTTTCGCACCGTGGTGGCATCGGCGCTCGGGCGGCCGAGCATGGTGCCGGCACCGAGCGCGGCGGCCAGCTCCGCCGTGCCGGCTCCGCCGAGTGCGCGCGGCAGCGTGCGTTCGGCGGCCCCCGCGGTACTGGTCACCGGCGGCTCGGGCACGCTGGACCGCATGGCCGGCGCATCGCAGACGATGCAGCAGGTGCGCAGCCTGATCGACAAGGTCGCGCGCAGCATGGCACCGGTGCTGGTGCAGGGTGAATCCGGCACTGGCAAGGAACTGGTCGCCCGTTCCATCCACGAGGTCAGCGCGCGCCGCGCGCAGCCGTTCATCGCGGTCAACTGCGGCGCGATTCCCGAGCAATTGCTCGAAGCCGAGTTCTTCGGCTATCGCAAGGGCGCCTTCACCGGTGCGACCGAGGACCGGGAAGGTTTTTTCCAGGCAGCCCGGGGCGGCACGCTGTTTCTCGACGAGATCGGTGACCTCCCGCTGTCGATGCAGTCCAAGCTGCTGCGCGTGATCCAGGAGCGTGCGGTGCGTCCGGTCGGCGCGGTGGTCGAGACGCCGATCGACGTGCGCATCGTCAGCGCGACGCACAAGGATCTTGCCGCCGAGGTGCAGGCCGGGCGCTTCCGGCAGGACCTCTACTACCGCCTCAACGTGATCCAGATCCGGGTGCCGGCGCTGCGTGAGCGGCTCGAAGACCTGCCGCTGATCTGCGAGCGCGTGCTCGAACGCATCGCACAGGACGCCGAGGTGTGGCCGCCGCCGCGCCTGACGCATGCGGCGCTGTCGCATCTCTCGCGCTATGCCTTCCCCGGCAACGTGCGCGAGCTGGAGAACCTGCTGCACCGCGCTGTCGCGCTGTCGGGCGGCGAGTGGATCGACCAGGCGGACCTCGCGCTGCCTGACACCGTGTTCCACGAGACCGGGCTGCATGATCTCGAGACCACTGCGGTTGGGGCTTCCGCCGACGTGGCCGTTGCTGCGCCGGTGGCCGCCGGCGGGGAACCGCCGGCGCAGGCACTGCCGAATGACCTCGCGGCCTACCTCGATGCCGTCGAGCGCGACATCCTGATCCGGGCGCTCGAACGCCATCGCTTCAACCGCACGGCGGCCGGCGCGAGCCTGGGCTTGTCGCTGCGGCAGATGCGCTACCGCATGGCGCGGCTCGGGGTGATGGTCGCCGAGCACGGCGTCGCGGTAGAGCCCGACGAGCCCTGATGGACGGCACAGCGGCCTGGCAAGAGGGCTGGTATGTGCCGGCCAGGCGGGTCGCATCGCCCAACTTCGGCCCGCGGCCGGCCGACACACGCATCGATCTCGCCGTCATTCATTCGATCAGCCTGCCGCCCGGGCACTACGGCGGCCACGAGATCGAGCAGCTGTTCATGAACCGGCTCGATTGGGACGCGCATCCGTACTTCGAGCAGATCCGCGGCATGCAAGTGTCGGCGCATTTCGTGATACGCCGTGATGGCGAGCTGCTGCAGTTCGTCTCGTGCGACGAGCGCGCCTGGCATGCCGGCCGATCGTGTTTCCTCGGCCGAGAAAACTGCAACGACTTCTCCATCGGCATCGAACTCGAAGGGCTGGAGGGCGGGCCGTTCGAGCCCGCGCAGTACGACACGCTCGCGCGCTTGCTGCCCGCGCTCAGGGACCGCTATCCGATCGAGCATGTCGCCGGCCATGAGCATGTCGCGCCAGGACGCAAGCAGGATCCGGGGCCAGGTTTCGACTGGCCTGCACTCGCCCGCGCCACGCAGTGGCCCGATCGGTGTTTTCCCTGGTCGCAGCAGGTTCATGCGCGTGCGGCGAGCGCATCGCCGGCCCGCCTGAAGCAGAAGTGACGTCCGCGCGCTGCACGCACAGCGCAGCATCGACGCCGCACGCGGCACCATCCTGCCCGCAGAACAAGCACCGGCGCGGCCTCACCGTGCAGGCACCAGTCACGATGCGCGTTTGCGCCACGCGGCACCGAGGCGGTGCGAAGAGCCATGCAAAAAAAGCGCCGCGAGTCAATCCTCATAAGTCTTCACGAAACGCTATCGCTAGCGCTTGAAGTGGGTCGGGGCGCTAGATATAGTGTTCCGCCATGGTATCCTCGCGCCCTCGCAAAACGCTGAGCCGGCTCGCCTTCGAGCGCTCGGCGCGAAGCAGCGCCACAGGCGCGGCGGCCAGGGCCGGTACCGCGACGGGCACCACCGACACATCTCTCCCTCGACCTGCCAGCGCGCTCAGCCGGGCCGACGCGTGCGTTGAGGGTTTTGTTTTTTCTTGAGTGCAGCCAGTAGGAAGGGAAACTCATGCAGACCACCAGCACCAGCGTCGATCCACAAGCGGCCGTCAATGCGCCGGGCACCAGCCGTCCGGTCGCGCCGGTCGCGTCGGCGTATGCCGGCTACCAGATCATTCGTCGCAACGGCGCGGTGGTGGCCTTCGAGCCGAACAAGATCGCGGTGGCGCTGATGAAGGCGTTCCTCGCGGTGCACGGCACGCAGGGGGCGGCATCGGCGAGTGTGCGTGAGATGGTCGACGGCCTGACCGAGGCGGTGGTGCGCGCGCTGATGCGCTCGCGTCCCGGCGGCGGCACCTTCCACATCGAGGACGTGCAGGACCACGTCGAGCTGGGTTTGATGCGGGGCGGACACCACGAGGTGGCGCGCGCCTACGTGCTCTACCGTGAACGGCGTTCGCAGGAGCGCGCGCGTCAGGGCGAGCAACAACCGGCCGCGGCGTCGGAGCCGGCGCTGCACGTGATCGATCGCGGCCAGCGCGTGCCGCTCGACATGCCCCAGTTGCAGGGACTGATCGAGTCGGCCTGCGCCGGGCTCGGCGCCGACGTGAAGCCGGAACCGATTTTGGCGGAGACGCGCCGCAACCTGTACGACGGCGTACCGATCGACGAGGTGTACAAGGCATCGATCCTCGCGGCCCGCACGCTGATCGAAAAGGACCCCGGCTACACCCGCGCCACGGCTCGCCTGCTGCTGCACACCATTCGCCGCGAGATCCTCGGCGACGAGGTGATGCACGCCGATATGCACGAGCGCTATGCCGAGTATTTTCCCGGCTTCATCAAGAAGGGCGTCGACGCCGAACTGCTGGACGAGCGGCTGCTGCAGTTCGACCTGAAGAAGCTCGGCGGCGCGCTGAAGGCCGACCGGGACCTGCAGTTCGATTACCTCGGCCTGCAGACCCTGTATGACCGCTATTTCCTGCACGTCGACAGCGAACGCATCGAACTGCCGCAGGCATTTTTCATGCGCGTGGCGATGGGCCTGGCGCTGGGCGAGATCGACCGTGAAGCGCGCGCGATCGAGTTCTACGAAGTGCTGTCGAGCTTCGACTTCATGTCGAGCACACCGACGCTGTTCAACTCGGGCACCCGTCGTTCGCAGCTGTCGAGCTGCTACCTGACCACCGTGCCCGACGACCTCGACGGCATCTACGAAGCCATCAAGGACAACGCGCTGCTGTCCAAGTTCGCCGGCGGCCTGGGCAACGACTGGACCCGTGTGCGCGCGCTCGGCTCGCACATCAAGGGCACCAACGGCAAGAGCCAGGGGGTCGTGCCCTTCCTGAAGGTGGTCAACGACACGGCGGTGGCAGTCAACCAGGGCGGCAAGCGCAAAGGGGCCGTTTGCGCCTATCTCGAAACCTGGCACCTGGATGCCGAGGAATTCCTGGAGCTGCGCAAGAACACCGGCGACGACCGCCGCCGCACGCACGACATGAACACCGCGAACTGGATTCCGGACCTGTTCATGAAGCGTGTGATGGAAAACGGCGAGTGGACGCTGTTCTCGCCGTCGACCTGCCCGGACCTGCACGACAAGTTCGGCCGCGACTTCGAGGAGGCCTATACCCGCTATGAGGACAAGGTTGCCCGCGGCGAGCTGAAGCTGTTCAAGAAGGTGCGCGCGGTCGACCTGTGGCGCAAGATGCTGTCGATGCTGTTCGAGACCGGCCACCCCTGGATCACCTTCAAGGACGCCTGCAACGTGCGCTCGCCGCAGCAGCATGTCGGCGTCGTGCACTCGTCCAACCTGTGCACCGAGATCACGCTGAACACCAACGACAACGAGATCGCGGTCTGCAACCTGGGCTCCGTCAACCTGGCGCAACACCTGAAGGACGGCGCCAACGGCAAGGAAATCGACCACGAGAAGCTGAAGAAGACGGTGGCGACGGCGATGCGCATGCTCGACAACGTCATCGACATCAACTACTACGCGGTCAAGAAGGCGCGTGACTCCAACATGCGCCACCGTCCGGTCGGCCTCGGGATCATGGCCTTCCAGGACAGCCTCTACCAGCTGCGCATCCCGTATGCCAGCGACGCCGCCGTGGAGTTCGCCGACCGCTCGATGGAAGCCGTCTGCTACTACGCCTACTGGGCTTCCACCGAACTCGCCGCCGAGCGCGGCCGCTACACCAGCTACAAGGGCTCGCTGTGGGACCGCGGCATCCTGCCGATCGACTCGCTCGACCTGCTCGCCGAAGCGCGTGGCGGGTATGTCGAGGTCGACCGCTCCCGCACGCTGGACTGGGAGTCGCTGCGCGAGCGCATCCGCGTCAACGGCATGCGCAACTCCAACTGCGTGGCGATCGCGCCGACCGCGACGATCTCCAACATCATCGGCGTCGACGCGTCGATCGAGCCCTGCTTCGGCAACCTGTCGGTCAAGTCCAACCTGTCGGGTGAATTCACCATCGTCAACGAGTACCTGGTGCGCGACCTGAAGCGCCTGGGCCTGTGGGACGACGTGATGGTCATGGACCTGAAGCACTTCGACGGTTCGCTGCGCCGCATCGACCGTGTGCCCGAAGACCTGAAGCAGCTCTACGCGACGGCCTTCGAGGTCGAGACGCAGTGGCTGGTCGAAGCGGCGGCGCGGCGGCAGAAGTGGATCGACCAGGCGCAGTCGCTCAATATCTATATGGCGGGAGCCTCCGGCAAGAAGCTCGACGAGACCTACAAGCTCGCCTGGCTGCGCGGCCTCAAAACGACCTACTACCTGCGCACCGTCGGCGCGACGCACGCCGAGAAATCGACCGTGAAGTCGGGCCAGTTGAACGCGGTGCCGACGCAAGGCGGTGGCGGCATGTCGGCGATGGAAGCAGCGGCGAAGGCGGCGCAGTCGCAGATGGCGTCAGCTGCTGCAGGGGAGCCCGCGACCGACATCAAGTTCTGCGCGATCGACGATCCCACCTGCGAAGCCTGCCAGTGATCGCATGAGCGAAGCAGTGGGGCATTGCATCGATCGCGATGCCGCCACTGCGACGCATGCGATGGCCGATGCATCGCACACCGAGCACTCGAAAAAGCGATGCGACACCGCAACAAGTTCATCGCTCGCATGTCAAGAAGTGCTTGGTGTTTTGACACAACACTCTCATAATTCGCGTCCATAGGAAGTCCACCATGTTGGTTTGGGAAGAAGAGCTCCATCCCTCGACAAATCACTCGACGAGCACCGCGCCGAACCTCTCCAGTGCAGCGCGGGCCATGCCCCCGTCACCCCAACAATCGGTGTCCGTCGCTTCCTCCGCTGCAGCGTTCGCTCAGCCTCAACTCTCATCGGTCCCCCCGTCTGCCGGCGAAGCGCCGCTCGCCGCGCACAGCGTGCAATCGAGCAGCACGCGTCGTGTCAACGTCGCCGACAAGCGCATCATCAACGGCCAGACCGACGTCAACCAGCTGGTGCCGTTCAAGTACAAGTGGGCCTGGGAGAAGTACCTCGCCACCTGTGCCAACCACTGGATGCCGCAAGAGGTCAACATGTCGCGGGACATCGCCACGTGGAAAGACCCGAACGGCCTGACCGACGACGAGCGTCGCATCATCAAGCGCAACCTCGGCTTCTTCGTGACGGCTGACTCGCTCGCGGCGAACAACATCGTGCTGGGCACCTACCGCCACGTGACTGCACCGGAGTGCCGGCAGTTCCTGCTGCGTCAGGCGTTCGAGGAAGCGATCCACACGCACGCCTACCAGTACATCGTCGAGTCGCTCGGCCTCGATGAGAGCGAGATCTTCAATGCCTACCATGAGGTGTCGTCGATCCGGGACAAGGACGAGTTCCTGATTCCGTTCATCGATCAGATCATGGATCTGAACTTCCACACCGGCACGCCGGAGAACGACCAGAAGCTGCTCAAGTCGCTGATCGTTTTCGCCTGTCTGATGGAAGGGCTGTTCTTCTACGTCGGCTTCACGCAGATCCTGGCGCTCGGACGCCAGAACAAGATGACCGGCGCGGCCGAGCAGTACCAATACATTCTCCGAGACGAGTCGATGCACTGTAATTTCGGCATCGACCTCATCAACCAGATCAAGCTGGAGAACCCCCACCTCTGGACCTCCGAGTTCAAGGCCGAGATCAAGGCCCTGTTCCTGAAGGCCGTCGAGCTGGAGTACCGCTATGCCGAGGACACCATGCCTCGCGGCGTGCTGGGTTTGAATGCTTCGATGTTCAAAGGCTACCTGCGCTACATCGCGAATCGGCGCGCGACGCAGATCGGCCTCGAGGAGCTCTTCCCGAACGAGGAAAACCCGTTCCCGTGGATGAGCGAAATGATCGACCTGAAGAAGGAACGCAATTTCTTCGAGACCCGCGTCATCGAGTACCAGTCCGGTGGCGCGTTGTCCTGGGATTGAAGCGCGGGCACGAACGCTGCTCTCCAGGTCATGATGAAGAAGAGATCAAGATTCGCAAGTGATGATCGGCAGACACAGAAGCTGCAGACACTGCTTGCCACCCCATTCACCGCACCGGGGCGTCTCTCCAAGACGAATCTTCGGGTGGTGAATCGCCGCGCTGTATCGAGCAGCACGGTGCTTTTTGCAACTTGATCAAGGAGAATCGTTATGGCAACTGCAAAGAAACCGGCCGCGAAGAAGGCCGCTCCCGCGAAGAAGGCCGCGGCCAAGAAGGCTCCGGCCAAGAAGGCCGCTGCCAAGAAGGCTCCGGCCAAGAAGGCAGCACCGGCCAAGAAGGCCGCAGTGAAGAAGGTCGCCGCGAAGAAGGCAGCGCCGGCCAAGAAGGCCGCTGCCAAGAAGGCACCGGCGAAGAAGGCTGCCGTCAAGAAGGTCGCAGCGAAGAAGGTTGCGGCGAAGAAGGCCGCACCGGCGAAGAAGGCTGCTGCCAAGAAGGTCGCTGCGAAAAAGGCTCCTGCCAAGAAGGCCGCTGCGAAGAAGACCGCTGCGAAGAAGCCTGCTGCCAAGAAGCCTGCTGCGAAGAAAGCTGCGAAGAAGCCTGCTGCGAAGAAGGCTGCCGCTGCCGCTGCCCCTGCTGCGGCTCCCGCGCCTGCAGCGCCTGCGGCGAAGACCACGCTCAGCCCCCAGGCTGCGTGGCCCTTCCCGACCGGCGCCAAGCCCTGAGCGGCTCTCGCCTGCAATCCAAACCCGGCTGCGGCCGGGTTTTTTCTTGCACCTTGGCCGGCGTGTGAGGACTGCTGCCGCGGGCGATCTGCCGTCTTACGCGAAGCTCACGCGTCGCGGGCTGGAACTCGACTTCAGCGTGATCCCGAATGCGAAGCGTACCGAGATCGTCGGCCTGCACGACGGTGCGCTGCGGGTGCGGTTGCAAGCACCGCCGGTCGACGGCAAGGCGAACGAGGCGCTGCTGCGCTGGCTGGCCGAGCGGCTGGGAGTCGGCCGCGCGTCGCTGCAGGTGTTGCGGGGCCAGACATCGCGCCGCAAGGCAGTGCTGGTGGAGAGCGGTGCCGACGCGGGCGCGGCAGGAGCGCTGCTCGCGCGCCTGGTGCCCCACACGGCCTGAAGGTTACGCGAGGCCGAGCGCGGCGCGGTCGAAGCTGTGGTTCTGCGGGCCGCTGCAGGCGATCTTGATGGCTCCCACGCGATTGCCCAGCTCGGCGCAGCGCACGAGATCCCAGCCGCGCTCCAGCCCGTAGAGCAGCGCACCGCGGAAGGCGTCGCCGCAGCCCGTCGGATCCACCACCGCGCTGGCCGGCACGCCGGGCACGTGGTGCTTCTCGCCTCCGGCCCAGACCTCGCAGCCCTGCGAACCGAGCGTGACGACGATGCCCTGCAGGTGCGAACGCGACAGCTCGGCGAGGTCCTGCCCGGTACGTTCGCACAACAGCTTGGCCTCGTAGTCGTTGACGGCCACCCAGGTGGCCTGCGAGACGAAGCGGCGCAGTTCGTCGCCGTTGAACATCGGCAGACCCTGGCCCGGATCGAACACGAAGGGAATGCCCGCTGCCGCGAGCTGTTCGGCGTGCAACAGCATGGCGTCGCGGCCGTCCGGCGCGATGATCGCGAGGCGGATGTCGCTGCGCGGCTGCACCGCGGTCTGGTGCGCGAACTGCATCGCACCGGGATGGAAGGCGGTGATCTGGTTGTTGTCGGCGTCGGTCATGATGATCGCCTGCGCCGTGTAGCTCTCGCCGATGGTGCGGACGAACTCTGTCGAGACGTCCCAGCCGCGCAACCGGTCCAGGTACTCCAGCCCGTCGGCCCCGAGCGAGGCCATCACCAGCGGCTCGCCGCCGAGCAGCTTCAGCGAATAGGCGATGTTGCCCGCACAGCCGCCGAACTCGCGCCGCAGCGTCGGAACCAGAAACGAGACGTTCAGGATGTGGATCTGCTCCGGCAGGATCTGCTCGCGAAAGCGTCCATGGAAGTTGGTGATGGTGTCGAAGGCAAGCGAGCCGCAGATCAGGGCAGACATGGTTGCTCCAGGTGAGGGGGCGTCAGGGGTAGAAGGCGCCGACGGTGAAACTCGCGACGCGTCGACCGGGACTGCTGAATTCGAGTTCGAGCGAAACCTCTTCTTGTGCGCCTATGGCGTCGTTGGCGCGGAAGTCGGCCGGCGACAGCGCACGGCGCGCGACGAGCTGGCCATTGAAGTCGGACAGACTGAGATCGATGGCCGGCAGCGCGACCGGGACCGCGGCGTCGTTGCGCAGCAGCACCGTCAGGCGGTAGCTGTCGGTGGCGGCGCCGGGCGAGAGGCTGCTGCCGGCGATCGCGACGGCGTCGATGTTCTGCCATGGGCCGATCGTGCATCGGGCCAGGTTGCAGATACGGGCCAGCCACGGTCGCGTCGCCGGCCGGGTTGCAGCGAGCCAGTTGCGGTGATGGTGAGCGGCCTGCAGCAGCAGCGCTGCCAGCAGCAGCAGCGTCATCAGACCCAGCACGGTTCGCACCCAGGGACGCTGCCAGCGTGCCTCGCGTTCGGCCTTGCGCAGGAACTCGGGCGCGTTGGCCACGTCCGGCTTGCCGCGCTTGTCCCGCGGCGACGAAGAAGAACGCGATCGGCTCTTGCGGCGCGCGTCGCCGCCAGGCTTCGGCTGCCATGCACCAACGCCGGCGGCCACCGCTTGTGACTCGAGTTCGTGGCCTTCGAGCGTGCTGTCGAAGCGCGCATCGGCAAAACCGTCGTCGAAGTCCGGTGCCTTGCGCGCTCCGTAGGTGCTGCGGTTCAGAAAGCGGGAGTCGAGCACTTCGTAGGCGGTGGGTGCTTCTTCGCCGTCCGCCACGGCGGGCTGGGGTGGTGTCGGGGAGGGGGGCGGCGACGGAGCAGCCTGTGGTTGGGGCGGTGGCGGTGGTGGCGGTGGTGGTGGTGTGGTCTCGCGCACGACGGCCCCGCCACCCGCTGCAGCCACTGGTCGGTCCTTCAAGGGCGTCGGGACCGTCGGCGCGCTGTCGCGGTCCAGGTCGAACAGCCCCTCTATTGCATTGAAGACCTCGTTGCAGCGCCCGCAGCGAACCCAGCCCTCCGAGACCTTCAGCTGGTCTTGCACCACGCGAAAGGTGGTGCTGCAGGCAGGGCAACGGGTGGCAAGACTCATGGCGCGAATGATGCCATCAGGGTCGGCAATTCCGGCCCCCTCACGCCGGTGTGTCGAAGCGCGCCGTCATCAGGATCCAGCCCTCTTCGCGGTCGCTGACGCGCAGCTCGCACCAGGGGGCGTAGGCCGCGGTCAGCTCGTCGGCCTGCCGCTCGAGGATGCCTGCGAGCACCAGGTGCCCTTCGGTCGCGACATGGGCGCACAGCAGCGGTGCGAGCAGCTTCAGCGGCGTCGCGAGGATGTTCGCGAGCACCAGCGGATAGCTGCCCTGCGCAAGTTCGGGCAGGCCGGCATTCAGCGCAACGCTGTTGGCCCGCGCGTTGGCCCGTGTCGACTCGACCGCCGCGGTGTCGATGTCGACCGCGTCGATCTGGCGCGCTCCATGCAGCGCCGCACCGATCGCGAGGATGCCGGAACCGCAACCGTAGTCGAGCACGCGATGCCACGCGGACGCGTGCGACCCGGCATGCCGCGCAATCCAGCGCAGACACATGCGGGTGGTGGGGTGGGTGCCGGTGCCGAAGGCCAGCCCCGGGTCGAGCCGGATCACGCGCTGTGCTGCAGCCGGCGGCTCGTGCCAGGTCGGCACGATCCAGAACTCCGGCGTGATCTCGACCGGCGCGAACTGCGACTGGGTCAGTCGCACCCAATCCTGCTCCGGCACCGGTTGCAGCGCGACAACGTGGACGTCGTGGGCCCAAGGCTGGGCCAGCAGCAGTGTCGCGGCTTCGGTGGCTTCCGCCTCGCCGGGGAACAGAGCGCGCAGCGTCGAGCGCTGCCAGCCGCCTTTCGGTGCTGGCATGCCCGGCTCGCCGAACAGCGCCTGCTCGGCGTCGGTGTCTGCATCGGCGTCCTCGACCGACACCGACAGCGCCTCCAGCTCCATCAGCGCGTCCGAGACCGTTTCGACGAGCGCCTCACCGGCCAGCAGCAGCAGTTCAACCATGCGAGTACTCCACCGCGCCATAGCCAGCACGAACCACATTCGAGCAGACACCGCAGGTCCGGCTCCGCCGGTCTGCCAGTGGCGCCCCCGCGCGGGGGCGCGCGAGGCGCGAAGGGGGGGAGCCGATCACTAGCGCTTGTGCTGGCTCATCCAGCCTTCGAGGTAATGGATGCTGGTGCCGCCTTCGACGAACTTGGCATCGACCAGCAGCTCGCGGTGCAACGGGATGTTGGTCTGGATGCCCTCGACCAGCGTCTCCGACAGCGCGATGCTCATGCGCGCCAGCGCCTGTTCGCGCGTATCGCCGTGCACGATGATCTTGCCGATCATCGAGTCGTAGTTGGGCGGCACGAAGTAATTGGTGTAGATGTGCGAGTCGACGCGCACGCCAGGGCCGCCGGGCGGATGCCACATGGTGATGCGACCGGGCGAGGGCGTGAACTTGTACGCGTCTTCGGCATTGATGCGGCACTCGATCGCGTGCCCGCGCATCTCGATGTGACGCTGTGCGAACGGCAGCTTCTCGCCGGCCGCGACGCGGATCTGCATCTGCACGATGTCGATGCCGGTCACCAGCTCGGTCACCGGATGCTCGACCTGCACACGGGTGTTCATCTCGATGAAATAGAACTCGCCGTTCTCGTACAGGAATTCGAAGGTGCCGGCGCCGCGGTAGCCGATCTTGCGGCAGGCGTCTGCACAGCGCGCGCCGATCTTCTCGATGACACGCCGGGGGATGCCGGGCGCCGGCGCTTCCTCGATGATCTTCTGGTGGCGCCGCTGCATCGAGCAGTCGCGTTCGCCGAGGTAGACCGCGCTGCGATGCTGGTCCGCCAGCACCTGGATCTCGATGTGGCGCGGGTTCTCGAGGAACTTCTCCATGTAGACCGACGGGTTGCCGAAGGCCGCACCGGCCTCGGAACGGGTGGTCTGCACCGCATGGATCAGCGCAGCTTCAGTGTGCACGACGCGCATGCCCCGCCCACCGCCGCCGCCGGCCGCCTTGATGATGACGGGGTAGCCGACGGCGCGAGCGATCTTGATGATCTCCTTCGGGTCTTCGGGCAGTGCGCCCTCGGAGCCGGGCACGCAGGGCACGCCGGCCTTGATCATCGCGTTCTTCGCCGAGACCTTGTCGCCCATCAGGCGGATGCAGTCGGGCGTCGGCCCGATGAAGGCAAAACCGCTCTGCTCGACGCGCTCCGCGAAGTCGGCGTTTTCGGACAGGAAGCCATAGCCGGGGTGGATGGCTTCGGCGTCGGTCACTTCGGCGGCCGAGATGATGGCCGGCATGTTGAGATAGCTCTGGCTCGATGCGGCAGGGCCGATGCACACCGCCTCGTCGGCGAGCTTCACGTATTTGGCATCCCGGTCGGCTTCCGAGTAGACGACGACCGACTTGATGCCCATCTCGCGGCAGGCTCGCTGGATGCGGAGGGCGATCTCTCCGCGGTTGGCAATCAGTATCTTCTTGAACATCGTGATCTCCGCGACGAGCTGGTCCGGTGCCGGGGCATCCATCGGTGCTTCGCTTCGCCGCTGCGCCAAGCTGGCTGGGTCGCTGAGCGCGCTCTCGGGCGATCAGCGGTTAGAGGGTCGGAGGCGTTCCTGCCCTCACTCGATCACGAACAGCGGCTGCCCGTATTCGACGGCCTGCCCGTTCTCGCAGAGGATCTTGGTGACCGTGCCCGACTTGTCGGCCTCGATCTCGTTCATGATCTTCATCGCCTCGATGATGCAGATCGGCTCGCCCTCCTTGACCTGCTGGCCCAGTTCGGCGAACGGCTTGGCACCGGGACTGGAGGAGCGGTAGAAGGTGCCGACCATCGGCGACTTGACGACATGACCGGTTTCGACCGGAGCCGCCGCCGCGGGAGCTGCCGCGGCGGGTGCTGCAGTACCTGCCGAGGCCGGCGCCGCCGCCGGCGCTGCCATCATGACGGGGGCTGCCACGGCCGGGGCTTGCCCGTCCGACTTGACGATGCGCACCTTGCCGTCGGCCTCGGTGATCTCCAGTTCGGAGATGTTCGACTCAGAGACCAGGTCGATCAGGGTCTTGAGCTTGCGTAGATCCATGGTGCTCTCCAACTTTGCTTCTTGTCTTCGAACCGCGGTAATCGGGCGCCAACCAGGCGCGCATCTGCGATCAACCGCTGCGATCTCGAATAAAACCGGGGATTATGTCAGGCCGCGGGGGCCAGCTTTTCGAGCACGTGCTGGAGCGCCACGCGGTAGCCCGCTGCGCCCAGCCCGCAGATCACGCCTTCGGCCAGGTCCGAGAAATAGGAGTGGTGGCGGAAGGCCTCACGGCGGTGCACGTTGGACAGGTGCACCTCGATGAACGGAATGGCCACGGCCGCGAGCGCGTCGCGCAAGGCCACGCTGGTGTGGGTGTAGGCGGCGGGGTTGATGATGATGAAGCGGGTGCCGTCGGTGCGTGCCAGATGCACGCGCTCGATCAGCATCCCTTCATGATTGCTCTGCAGGTGATCCAGCGCTACCCCACGATCCGCGGCCAACTTCTTCAGATCTGCGTCGATCTGAGGCAAAGTGACCGAGCCATAGACCTGCGGCTCCCGAGTGCCGAGCAGGTTCAGGTTGGGACCGTGCAGAACGAGGATGGACATCGGCGTGGGGTCGTCGGGACGGCCTTCTAGCTGAGAAGGCGAGACTTTACGCGCAAATGGGCGCAAATGTCGAGAAATTGTTTCATGGTGGGCGCCCGCTAGGTGCCGAGGTCGCGGGCCCAGCCGGCGAGTTCCTCGAGGCTGGTCTCGCCCAGCTTGCGCCGCACGCTGCGGCCCGCGGCGTCGATCATCACCGTGAACGGCAGTCCTCCGTGGGGGTTGCCCAGCGCGCGCACGAGTTCCATGCCGGCGAAACCGCCCAGGCCGATCGGAAAGCCCACCGGCAGCCTGCGCAAGAAGGCCTGCACCGGCTCGCGCTGGTCGATCGCGATCCCGACCACCTGCCAGCCGTGTGGGCGGAACTGCCGGTGGAAGCGGTCCAGCTCCGGCATCTCGCGCACACAGGGGGCGCACCAGGTGGCCCAGAAGTTCACGACCAAAGGGCGGCCGCGCAGCTGGCGCATCGACAGCGCCGCGCCGTCCGGCGTTTCGAAATCATGCCGCCACAGCGCGTCGGCGTCGGTGGCGGCAGCAGGCTCGCCGCGACGCTGCCACAGCGCCAGGCCGGTGCCGCCTGCCGCCGCCATCACGCCGGCGCCGGCGGCGATGGTCCACTGGCGGCGGTTCATGAGCCGGCCTCGACCAGGGCGCGGACGGCTTCGACGCCACCGCGTTCGGTGCGCCCGCGAGCGTCCGGCTTCAAGGCGCCGCGCAGATCGTCGAGGTCGTAGACGACGAGGTGCACCGACACGCGTGCTCTCAGCTCGTGGCTGGTCTCGGTCAGCGTCAGCACGTCGACCTGTTCGCCGCGGAAGCCTTGGACCGATCCGACCTCGTAGTCCATGCCGCGGTCGATCAGGCGAATCTCGGCAGACTTGGAATCGTCGCAGAACAGGTTCAGCCAGACGTCGTTGAGCCGCGTCGCGGTGCCATTCCATACGGCGCCGGCCAGATACGGCCGGAATTCGGCGAGCCGCTCCATCCAGCGCAGTGCGATGGCGCGCAGCGCGGCCAGTTCGGCGGGCTGCGTGTCGGCGCAAAAGATGTCGATGTAAGCGCGCACCTCGTCCTCGACCGCGTCATTACCCGGCAGGTCCACGCTGGCCAGCGTGCGCTTGGACAGCAGCTTGGCCGCCTTGCGCTTGGCGGGGCCGTACTCCATGCCTTCCTCCACGATCAGCCGTGCGGCGGTGGCGGCGATTTCGGCAGCAAGCGGGGACAGGGATGCGGGCATGGGCAGGCGGGGCAGGGCAACCGGCATTCTAGGAGCGGGCCGCGCGCGCACCTCGGCTGCGGGCCTGCTGCCTTTGGGGTGTTCGCTGGCGGTCATGGCAGCTGGACTGCGCCCATGCGAGCCACGATGGTGCCGGCGCGCCCGGACACATAGGCCGAGCCGGGGCGCTTTTCGAAGCGCTTCGGTGCCGGCAGCATCACCGCCAGACGCGCGGCCTGGTAGGGTGTCAGCCGGTCGGCGCCGACACGGAAGTAATGTTGCGCGGCCGCTTCCGCGCCGAAGACGCCGTCGCCCCACTCGACGTTGTTCAGGTAGATCTCGAGGATGCGGCGCTTGCTCAGCACGGCTTCGAGCATGAAGGTGATGACGAATTCCTGGCCCTTGCGCAGAAAGCTGCGCTCGCCGGACAGGAACAGGTTTTTCGCCAACTGCTGCGTGATGGTCGAGCCGCCGACGATCTTCGGCGGTCGTGCCGGCGGTTTCTTCTGCCGCTGCGCAAGACGGGCCGTGCGCTCCTGCGCACGCGCGTTGCGTTCCCAGGCCTTCTCGATCGCGTCCCAGTCGATACCGTCGTGCTCGGTGAAGCCGGCGTCCTCCGATGCGATCACGGCACGCTTCAGGTGATCGGAGATGTCGTCGTAGTCGCGCCAGGCCTGGCGCCAGGGCAGCGCCCCTTTTTCGCCGACGATGCGGACGGCCTCTGCGCGCTGGAAGCTGGTCGACTGCGGGTCGATCACCGTCATCAGCACGATGCGCAGCAGGAAGTACAACTGCAGCGCCAGCCCGGCGAGCACGCACAGCACCAGCAACCGACCGGCGGCGGACCAGAGCGGCTTCATCACGAGGCCCGGGCGGATGCGCTGCGCAGTTGGGCAAGCACCGGTGTCGTGTCGGGCCGCACGCCGCGCCAGACGAAGAAGGCTTCGGCGGCCTGTTCAACCAGCATGCCGAGGCCGTCGCGGCCGGTCGCACCATGCGCTGCGGCCCATTGCAGGAAGCCGGCGGCGGCCGGGCCGTACATCATGTCGTAGGCCAGTGCGCCGCGTGCCAGCACCGATGCGGGCACCGGTACGCCGTCGCCTTGCAGGCTGGCGGCCGTCGCGTTGAGCACCAACTGGTAGCCCGTGCCGCATCCGTCCAGGGCCGCTGCGCTCAACTCGGCGCCGCAGCGCTCGGCGAGCGGCTGGTGCGCGCGCACCAGTTGCTGGGCCTTGTGCACGCTGCGGTTGGCCACGACCACGCGGCGCGGGCGCAGTTCGAGCAGCGGCCCGAGCACGCCTGCCGCCGCGCCACCGGCGCCGACCAGCAGCAGGTCGCGCCCGGCGACGTCGAAGCCGGCGTTGCGCTGCACGTCGGCCACCAGCCCGGCGCCGTCGGTGTTGTCGGCAAACCAGCCAGCTGCGTCGAAACGCAGCGTGTTGGCGGCCCCAGCCAGCCGGGCGCGCTCGGTGCTGCACGCCGCCGCGGCATGGGCCTCGAACTTGAAGGGTACGGTCACGTTGCAGCCCTTCGCGCCTGCAGCGGCAAAGGCCTTTACCGCCGGGACGAAGGCGTCGAGCGGTACCAGCAAGCGGGTGTATTCGAGCGCCTGGCCGGTCTGTCGGGCGAAGCAGCCGTGGATGAACGGGGACTTGCTGTGTTCGACCGGGTTGCCGGCCACGGCGTAGCGATCCATGCGGCGCAGTGCGAGCTCAGTTGGTCGTCAATGTGGTTTCGAGCGCGTCGTCGCGCGTGAACCGGAAGCGCGACACCACGACGATCTGGTCGGCCTTGGTGCGCATGCTGCTCGAGAAGGAACCGAACGGCCCGGCAGCGCGCACGATGGCCATGGCCTGGCGGTCGAGCACCCGCGAGTTCGACGGCTGCACGATCTCGGTGTCGACCACGTGGCCGTAGGCGTCGACCGTGACGATCATCGTCAGCTCGCCATAAAGCTTCTTGCCCTGGTATTCCGGGAAGTTGCGCGTGCCGCGGTCCTCGATCCTGCGGCGCAGCTGGTCGTAGTAGATGGCGTAGACCTCCTCGCGCGTGCTCGGGCTGATAAAGCGTCGCTTCGGCCGCGAGTTCTCTTCGTTGATGCGCTTCTCGATCTCGGCCAGCATGCGCAGCAACTGGCGACGGCGGTCTTCCTGCGCCTTGTCCTGCGGCGAGCCCTTGTCGCGGCGAGGGTCGGGCGGCGGCAGCGCGGCCAGCTCGTTCCTGATCTGCGTCAGCAGCCGGTTCTGCTGCTCCATCAGGGTCTCGATCTGCTTGCGCCTGTCCTCCATGGAGTCGCCGAGAGCGATCAGCGCCGACGGCGGCAGCGGCGACGTGGCGCGGCCTTTCTCCGCCTCGCCCCCGCCGGCGAGATTGGCCTGCGCGATCGCCTGCGCCTTCACCGGTGCATCGGCCGAGCGCGCGTTGACCAGCACCACTTCGAGCGGCGTGTCCTCGAACATCCGGTTGAAGCCTTCCGGGTCGACGAAGCGCACGGCGAGCAGCACGGCGTGCACGCCGATCGAGATCGCCAGCGCGATCTGCAGGGTGGTGAAGTTCTTCAGCATCCGTCGTCAGGCGGCGGGAGTGGTGGCGGCGGTATTGTCGCCTTCGCGCGGCTCGCCGTCCTCGACGTCGATGGCCAGCGACAACGGGCCGGCTGCCGCCTGGCCATCCTCGGCCTCGTCCTCGGTCGTGTCGTCGGCCAGCGGTGCCTCGTCGAGCCGGTCGATCACGCTGGCGTGGACGTCCAGCGTCAGCTCATCGACCGATGCGATGCGCACCTTGACCCGGGCGCCGCGTGCCAGGTTCTCGGCGCCCACTGCCCGCAACACCAGCGGCAGTGTCTCGGCACGCACGAGCCCGTCCTTCATCACGGCGGCCACCAGCTCGGTGATGCCGTTCTGTGCCAGGTGGCGCAGCGTCCAGTAGCGTTCGATGCCGGACTGGAAGTCGTTGTACGCGGAATAGGCCGCGTCGAAGCCGGAGATGACCGAGAACAGCTCGGCGTCCTTCGGCTTGAAGGGCGCCGCCAGCGGAGCGGTACGGCCGTGTCGCGCACACGCAATGATCTGCCACTGGTTGACGAGGTCGACATAGCGCCGCAGCGGCGACGTGGCCCAGCTGTACTGCTTGACGCCCATGCCGGCGTGCGGCAGCGCCTTGGTGCTCATGCGGACCTTCACGCCCGGCAGCAGGCTGGCCTGGCTGCGGTAGATGGCCGGCACGCCGAGTTCGGCCAGCCAGCCGCCCCAGGTGCTGTTGGCCAGGATCATCGCTTCGGCGACGATCAGGTCCAGCGGCTCGCCGCGTTTGCGGGTGCCGATGATCACTTTCTCGTGGCCGGTCGGCTCGCCGCTGCCGTTGCCCTCGAGCCGGAAGTTGTAGTCCGGGCGGGTGAAGTTCTCCGGCTTGCCGCGCACCACCTCGCGCTGCGCCTTCAGGTGGCGTGCAAGCCGGAACGCAAAGGCCAGCTCGGCGGGAAAGGGGTAATCTGCCGGCGCCTGGCCGGTCAGCGACGCTTCGGTGATGACGCCGTCGAGCTGATCGTGGCGCAGGTTGGCGCCGATCGGCACGCGCTCCAGCCGGGTTTCGCTCGCCTTCACGTCCAGTGTCGCCTCGTCCAGCGTCACGTAGAGCGACACCGCCGGGCAGTCGCGGCCTTCGCTCAGCGTGTAGGCCTGCACCACATCGTCGGGCAGCATCGTGATCTTGTAGCCCGGCATGTACACCGTGGAGTAGCGGTTGCGTGCCACCTGGTCCAACGGCGTGCCGGGCGTGATCGCGAGGCCCGGGGCAGCGATGTGGACACCGAACACGACGGTGCCGCTGCCCAGTCCTTGAACCGACAGCGCATCGTCGATCTCGGTGGTGGCGGAATCATCGATGCTGAAGGCCTGCACCGTGGCCAGCGGCAGGTCGCCGGGCACGGCGGGTGCGGCCAGCGGCGGGAAACCGTAGCCCTTCGGGAAGTGCTCGAACAGAAAGCGCCGCCAGTGGAACTGATAGGCACTGTCGATCGCCCCGGCGCGCTGGAGCAGGTCGAGAGGGGCGGCATGTGCGTGCTTGGCCGCTTCGACCACGGCCTTGTATTCAAGGGCGTTCTTGTCGGGCTTGAACAGAATCCGGTAGAGCTGCTCGCGGATCGGCTGCGGGCAGCTGCCCGAGGCCAGTTCGGCGGCCCAGGCGTCGACCTGGGCTTGCTGCTGCTTCTTGCGCTCGATGCCCAGCAGCGCGGCCTTGACGATCTCTTCCGGCGCTTTCTTGAAACGCCCCTTGCCGACGCGGCGGAAGTAGTGCGGCGCCTCGAACAGCCGCAGCAGCGCGGCGGTCTGCTGCACGGTGGAGGCCTTCTCGTCGAAGTAGTCGCGTGCTATGTCGATGAAGCCGAACTCCTCGTCGGGGGCGAACTCCCAGGCGAGGTCGAGGTCGATCTCGGCAGCCAGCGGCTCGGCCTGTGCGAGCAACTGAGCGGGTTGCGGCTGCTCGAACTTGAGCAGCACGTTGGCGGACTTGACCTTGACGCGCTTGCCGGAGTCGAGTTCGACCTGCATCGAACTCTCGGCCTCGGACATCACGCGGCCGGCGAGGAATTTGCCGGCGTCTTCAAAGAGGGCGAACATGACCGGGATTGTCGCCTGTCTTCGGCACCGGCCCGGGCGCAAGCCCGTGCGGGCCGGTGCGGTTTGTCGAGGCTAGACCGGGTCGAGGAAGTCGAACACGGCGTCGAGGTGGGTGTCGAAGTCCGACAACGCATGGTCGCCGCCTTCCAGCAGGCGGATGTGGCCGCCCCGGTAGCGCGCCGCCATCTCATGCCAGTCGAGCACTTCGTCGCCCTTGGCGATGATGGCGAGATAGCGTTGCGGTCGGGTCAGCGGCCCCGGTGCCATTTCGCGCAACTGGTCGACGTATTCGGGGCGGAAGTAGAAGCGCTCGCTGGTGTGCCAGGCCTCGATCTCGCCGATGTAACGGGCAAGGTCGCGTGCCGGGTCGACGGCCGGGTTGAGCAGCACCGCCCGGCAGCCCAGCCGTTCGGCCACCACGGTCGCATAGAAGCCGCCGAGCGAGCTGCCGATCACGCCCATGCGCTCCACAGGCCAGGCGTCGACACCGCGCAGCACCATGTCCAGAGCTTGCGAGGGCGACGGCGGCAGCTGGGGGCACCACCACTCGGTGGGACGCCCGCTCGCCTGCCGCTGTTCGATACGCCGTGCGACCTGCTGCGCCTTGGCAGACAAAGGCGAAGAACGGAAGCCGTGCAAATAGAGGAGGTGGGAGAAAGTCACGCCCGGAGCTGGTTCGCTGGAACAACGACGGAAGAAGGCCAGTCTATCCGGGGCTCGAACCGTGGTGTACCGCACGGCACTGGCATGCACGAGGGCCGGGTCCCCCGATCAGGGGTCTGCGACACCGGTTTCGCTTCCTATACTGCTTCAAGCTCGGCGGCGGAGCGTGTAAGCGTCGCGTGGGTAGTACGACGAAGGATCTGCAGTGAAAGTGTTGTTGACGCGCTGGCATGCCCTGGGAGGGCTCGTGGCTCTGATGACCCTCGGAGGCTGCGCGACGCTCATGTTCCCGACGTCGGAGCCGGCCCCGGGCAAGGTGCATCCGGCGGCGCCTGTCGACGCGGCGCAGCCGGCCGGGGGGAGCGCGAAGCCGGTGTCCGCCGCGGCAGAGCGCTCACACACGTCGTCGCTGCGGCCCTTCGCCGACGTGATTCGCGGCGCAACCGAGTCGCCCGGCTTCTTCCCGCTGTGGCGCAAGGACGAAAGGCTGTGGATCGAGGTGCCCCGGGAGCGGCTGGAGCAGCCTTTCCTGCTGTCGGTCAACGTGCACAGCTCGGTCGGCGAGCGCGGCCTGTATGCCAGCCAGATGGAAGACAGCTGGGTGGCCAGCTTCCGCCGCGTCGGCAACCAGATGCAGCTGGTCGCCCGCAACCTGGGCTACCGTGCCGACGGCAATGCGCCTCTGCAGCAGGCACTGGCGCAGGCCTTCTCCGACAGCCTGCTGGGATCGACCCCGGTGGCCAGCGCCGAGCATCCCGAGCGCGATTCGGTGCTGATCGACGCCAGCTTCCTGCTCGGTGACATCTCAGGCTATTCGACACGCATCGAAGCGGCGTTCCGGCTGCCGTACAACTTCGACCGCAACAATTCCTTCTTCGAGCAGTCCTGGGCCAGCGCCGAGATGAGCACGCTCAACGTGCGCATGCATTTCGCGACGCCACGCATCCCGGCCTCCGCGCTGAACGGCGCCGGCTCCGCCAGCCCGCCGACCACCACTCCCGACCCGCGCAGCTTCTTCGTCGGCTTCGTCTACAACTTCACCAAGCTGCCGGACGAGCCGATGCAGCCGCGCCGCGCCGACCCGCGCCTGGGCCACTTCACCGACGCGCACACCGACCTGTCGACCGACCTGAAGAGCAACCCCCGGGTGCACTACATCAACCGTTGGCGCCTCGAGAAGAAGGACCCGCAGGCGACGCTATCCGAGCCGAAGGAACCCATCGTGTTTTGGCTCGACAAGAACATTCCGGTGCGCTATCGCCCCGCCGTGGAGGCCGGCGTGCTCGAATGGAACAAGGCCTTCGAGCGTATCGGCTTCAAGGGCGCGGTAGTGGTGCGCCAGCAACCGGACGATGCAAACTGGGACACGCTGGATGCGCGCCATGCCTCGGTGCGCTGGTACGTCGGCGCGGACGCCGGCTTCGCGCGCGGCCCGCACCAATCCGACCCGCGCACCGGCGAGATCCTCGATGCCGACATCTCGATGGCCGACGTCTTTACGCGCAGTTCGCGCCGCTTTTTCATCGAGGAAACCGGCAGGAGTTCGCAGGAGCGGCTGGCGCAGCTGACCGCCGGCTGGCGCACCAGCCAGCGAGACGAGCTGTGCCACTACGCCATGGAGGCAGCCGGCGAGATGGACTTCGTGCTCGACACGCTCGAGGAGCGCGACGAGTTCAATGCCGGCAGCCCCGAGGCGGAGGCTTTCGTGCAGTCGGTGGTCAAGGACACCGTGATGCACGAGGTCGGGCACACACTCGGCCTGAAGCACAACTTCAAGGGCTCTACCGTCGTCAAGCGTTCGCAGCTGGCCGACAGCGGCTACACCGAAGCGCACGGCATCTCCGGCTCGGTGATGGACTACAACGCGTTCAACCTCGCGTTGAAAGGCGAACGCCAGGGTGCCTACAACAACACGACGCTGGGTCCCTACGACTACTGGGCCATCGAATACGCCTACAAGCCGATCGATCGCCAGAAAGAAGCGGCCGAGCTGGCGCGCATCGCTGCGCGCAGCGTGGAGCCCGAGCTGGCCTATGCCGACGACTACGACGCCGGCGGTTTCGGCGGGTTCGAAGGCATCGACCCGCTGGCGAACCGCTTCGACCTCGGCGACGATCCGCTGGCCTATGCCGACAAGCGCATGAAGCTGTCGCAGGAACTGTGGCAGCGTGTGCAGGTGCGCGAACCGCAGTACGGCGAAGACCCCGTGCGCCAGCGCCGCCTGTTGCTGAGCGGCTTCCGGCAGATGAGCCGTACCGCCGAACTCGCCAGCAAGTACGTCGGCGGCATGGTGCAGGTGCGCGACCTGCCCGGCACCAGCAGCCGGCGCACCTACACCCCGGTCGACCCGGCCAAGCAGCGCGAGGCGCTGCAATTGCTGGCCGAAGGCCTGTTCAGCACCGACAGCTTCCGCTTCCGTCCCGAGTTCCTCAGCAGCCTGCCGCCCGACTATCTGGATCGCAGCGCGGTGGGGCCGGTCAGCGTGCCCGATGCCGTGTTGGACGCGCAGACCTCGGCGCTCGACCGCCTGCTGAGCGGCGGTGTCGCGACGCGGCTGCTCGACCTGCCGAACTACCTGGGCGCCAAGGCGGCGCGAGCCATCTCGTTGCAGGAGGTCTACCGGACCCTGCAGGATGCGGTCTGGAGCGAGGTGAAGGCGGGCGCCGAGATCGACCGGTTGCGCCGCAACCTGCAGCGTGAGCACCTGAAGCGCATGACCGTGATGCTGACGCGCGGCTCCAGCAGCCTGCCGCCCGATGCGCTGAGCCTGATGCGCTACAACGCCACGCAGTTGCAGGCTCAACTGCAGAGGGCCGCAGCCAACCGCCGTGTCTCGATCGAGACGCAGGCGCACCTGCAGGACAGCCTGGCGCTGCTGAACGAGGCGCTGAAGGCCTCGATGAGTCGCAGTTGAGTCTGCGCCGGAGTGCGGCCGCTCAGGCGGCTTGCCCGGCCAGCGCGTGCAGCAGCTTGGCGTGGATGCCGCCGAAGCTGCCGTTGCTCATGCACAGGACATGGTCGCCCGGCCGGGCAACTGCAACGATGCGCTGCACCACCACATCGACGCTGTCCGCGACCGTGGCGCGCTGACCCATCGGTGCCAGCGCCTCGGCGGCATCCCAGTCGAGCCCGCCGCTGTGGCAGAAGGCGAGGTCGGCCTGTTCCAGCGACCAAGGCAGCTGCGACTTCATCGTCCCCAGCTTCATCGTGTTGGAGCGCGGCTCGAAGGCCGCCAGGATGCGCTGGGCGCCCACCTTGCGACGCAGCCCGTCGACGGTGGTGCGTATGGCCGTCGGGTGATGCGCGAAATCGTCGTAGACCTTCACGCCGTTCGCTTCGCCGCGCAGCTCCAGGCGGCGCTTGACGTTGCGGAACGCGGCCAGCGCGCGGGCGGCGTCGGCTGGCGCGACGCCGACATGCTCGGCTGCCGCGATCGCGGCCAGCGCGTTGAGCTGGTTGTGTTCGCCTAGCAGCTCCCACTCGACGCGGGCGACCTTCTGGCCGGCCTTCAGCACGTCGAAGGCATGCGGTTCGCCGGCCGCGCTCCAGCCGTCGGCACCGCCGAAGGCCACGGTGTCGCTCCAGCAGCCGCGCTGCAGGACCCGCTGCAGCGCCGGCTCTCGCGCATTGACGACCAGCCGGCCCGAATGTGGCACCGTGCGTACGAGGTGGTGAAACTGCTTCTCGATCGCAGCCAGGTCCTCGAAGATGTCGGCGTGGTCGAACTCGAGGTTGTTCAGCACCGCGGTGCGAGGCCGGTAGTGCACGAACTTGCTGCGCTTGTCGAAGAAGGCGGTGTCGTATTCGTCCGCTTCGATCACGAACGGAGCGGACCGTGCCACCACCGGGCCGCCCCCAGACGGGACAGTCCCCTCGGGGGGCGGTGCGGCCCGCGCAGCGGCTGCGGCCCCCAGGCGCGCGGAGACACCGAAGTTCTCCGGCACGCCGCCGACCAGGAAGCCCGGCTGCAGCCCGGCATGCTCCAGCACCCAAGCCAGCATCGATGTCGTCGTGGTCTTGCCGTGCGTGCCGGCGACCGCCAGCACGTGGCGGCCCTGCAGCACGTGCTCGGCCAGCCATTGCGGGCCGCTGATGTAGGGCAGGCCGGCGTCGAGGATGGCCTCCATGAGCGGGTTGCCGCGCGAGACGACGTTGCCGACCACCCAGACGTCGGGCTGCAGGTCGAGTTGGTCAGGCCCGTAGCCCTCGATCAGGTCGATGCCGAGCGCGCGCAACTGGTCGCTCATCGGCGGGTAGACGCCGGCGTCGCAGCCGGTCACGCGGTGGCCGGCCTCGCGCGCGAGTGCGGCGATGCCGCCCATGAAGGTGCCGCAGATGCCGAGGATGTGGAGGTGCATCGGGAGATTCCGAAGAGGGGTCCGGCCGCACGTGGCGGCCGGCAAAGCTTTAGCGCAGCGCCTCGTGGGCCGCGTTGACGGTGGCTTCGACGTCGGCTGCGGTGTGCGCCGCGCTGACGAAGCCTGCTTCGTAGAGCGCAGGCGCAAGATAGACCCCGCGCTCGAGCATGCCGTGGAAGAAGCGGTTGAAGCTTGCCTGGTCGGTCGCCATCACCTGCTGGTAGTGCTGCGGCAACGGGTCGAGGAAGAAGAAGCCGAACATGCCGCCTTCGCTGTCGACCGAGAAGGCCAGGCCGGCCTGCTGCGCGGCCTGAGCGAGGCCGGCCGTCAGCGAGCGTGTACGTTTGGCCAGCGCCTCGAAGAAGCCGGGCCGCTGAATTTCCTTCAGCGTCGCCAGCCCGCAGGCGGTCGCGACCGGGTTGCCCGACAGCGTCCCAGCCTGGTACACCGGGCCGGTGGGCGCCAGTTGCTGCATCACGTCGCGCGGGCCGCCGAAGGCCGCCAGCGGCATGCCGCCGCCGATGACCTTGCCGAACACGCTGAGGTCGGGCCGGAAGCCGGGAATCAGCTTCGCATACAGGCCTTGTGCGCCGTGCAGGCCGACGCGAAAACCGGTCATGACCTCGTCGAACACCAGCAGCGCACCGTGCCGCGAGCACAGCTCGCGCAGCCGCGTCATGAACGGGACGCTGGCACGCACGAAGTTCATGTTGCCGGCGATCGGCTCGATCATCACGCATGCGAGGTCGGGGCCGTGCAGCGCGAACGCCTCCTCGAGCAGGGCGATGTTGTTGTACTCGAGCACCAGCGTGTGCTGCACCACTTCGGGCGGCACACCGGCGCTGGTCGGGTTGCCGAACGTGGCAAGCCCCGACCCGGCCTTGACCAGCAGCGCATCGGCATGGCCGTGGTAGCAGCCCTCGAACTTGATCAGCTTGGCGCGGCCGGTGGCACCGCGGGCCAACCGGATCGCGCTCATCGCTGCTTCCGTGCCCGAGCTGACCAGCCGCACCTGCTCCATTGAGGGCACCAGCTTGAGGATCTCCTCGGCCAGTTCGACCTCGCGCTCGGTAGGGGCGCCGAACGAGAAGCCGTCGGCGGCGGCCTTGCGCACCGCCTCGAGCACCGTCGGGTGGCCATGGCCGAGGATCATCGGTCCCCAGGAGCCGATGTAGTCGATGTAGCGCCGGCCCTCGGCGTCGAACAGGTACGCGCCTTCGGCTCGGTGGATGAAGCGCGGCGTGCCGCCCACCGCGCGGAAGGCGCGCACGGGAGAGTTCACGCCGCCCGGGATCACGCGCTGCGCGCGCTCGAACAGGGCTGCGTTAGTGGACATGTCGGGGGTCTTGCGGAGACTCGATGTCGGTGCCGGCCTGGGCCTCGTCCTCCTCGGCGGGCGGCTGAGCCCAGAAGAAGCGGTCCGGCACGACCGACCCCATGCCGGGACGGAAGCCCGCGTCGAGCGATTGGTCGAGGAAGGCCAGCGCCTCGGACGCCGCGATGTGCAGCTCGGCGCCGTTCGCCAGCATGGCTGCCAGCGCGGCCGAGAGCGTCTCGCCCGCACCGATGAAGGAGGTGTCGAAACGCTCGAACTTCTCGCCGGTGATGGCGCCCTCGGGGGTGGCGAGCACGTTGTCGATGAAGTGGTCGGGCAGCTGCACGCCGGTCACCAGCACGAAGCGGGTGCCGTGCTCGGCCGCTGCATTGGCCAGCTCGCGCGGTGACGCCGGTCGGTCGGCGTCCCATTCGGGCAGCAGGAAGTCGGTCAGCGTCTTGTGGTTGCCGACCAGCACTTCGGTTTGCGGCAGGACCAGCTCGCGGAAGGCCTCGTGATAGGCCTCGAGGTCCGCTTCCTCCATCCAGGCGAGGTTGGGGACATGCGAGACCAGGGGCACGTCCGGGTAGTCGCTGAGGATCTCGGCGACCGCGCTGACCCCTTCGGCGCTGCCCAGGAAGCCCACTTTCCAGGCCGAGATCGCGGCGTCCTCGAGGATGCTGCGGGCTTGCTCGACGATCACGTCCTCGTCGATGCCGTGGTGGTCGAACACCTCAGCGGTGTCGCGCATCAGCACCGCGGTGACCACCGGCAGCGGGTGGGCTCCCATCGCCGACAGGGTCGCGACGTCGCCGCCCAGGCCGCCGGCGCCGCTCGGGTCGTTCGCGTTGAAGGTCATGACGCAAGGCGGACCGGTCAGGTCTTGCGAGGGCTCTTGCGGGGTGTCTTGAAGGTCGGGTTCTGTGGTCATGGAAAGCCGATTCGGCTACTCGATGCGGTTACAAAGTTCACGTGAACAATCACGTGTAAGTTCGCACAAACCCTCGCGGTTTCGTGTATTGGTAAGGCTACAATGACTCGCATCATTGTAGTGAAACTGATACAAAGTGAGCGAGTCTCGAACCTGGATGTGCCTGATTTGCGGATGGATCTACGACGAGGCCGCCGGCGACCCTGAACACGGCATCGCACCGGGCACTGCCTGGGCCGATATTCCGATGAACTGGACCTGTCCCGAATGCGGCGCCCGCAAGGAGGACTTCGAGATGGTGCAGATTTAGCCTACGCAATCCAACCACGCAAGTCGTTGAGGAGAGGGGTCAGTGAGCGACAACGCGACGACGGCAGACGCCGCTACCAGAGTACTGGTGATCGACGACAGCAACACGATACGCCGAAGTGCAGAGATTTTCCTGAAGCAGGGGGGATACCAGGTGGTATTGGCCGAGGACGGCTTCGACGCCCTGGCCAAGGTGAACGACCATGAGCCGCACCTCATTTTCTGCGACATCCTGATGCCCCGGCTCGATGGTTACCAGACCTGCGCCATCATCAAGCGCAACCCGAAGTTCGCGCAGGTGCCGGTGATCATGCTGTCGTCGAAGGACGGCCTGTTCGACAAGGCACGCGGCCGCATGGTCGGCTCGCAAGACTACCTGACCAAGCCGTTCACCAAGGATCAATTGCTCCAAGCTGTGGAGCAATACAGCAGTCGGGTGGCCTGAGACAAGAAAACAACGCGGCGCCGCAGCACAATGGCGAGTTGCCAAACGTATCGTTGGAAGACGCCGCGCAGTCGCGGTGACGAGTGAGGAACTGAGCCATGCCAGTCAAGAAAATCCTGTTGGTGGACGACTCCAAGACGGAGTTGCACTTCCTGTCCGAGTTGCTGACCAAAAAGGGCTACACGGTGCGCACCGCCGAGAACGGCGAGGAAGCCATGCGCCGTCTGGCCGAGGACAAGCCGGACCTGATCCTGATGGATGTCGTGATGCCGGGCCAGAACGGCTTCCAGCTCACGCGTGCGATCACTCGCGACCCCAACTTCGCGGACGTGCCGGTGATCATGTGTACCAGCAAGAATCAGGAAACCGACAAGGTATGGGGCATGCGCCAGGGCGCGCGCGACTATGTCGTCAAGCCTGTCGATGCCGACGAACTGATCGCCAAGATCCGCGCGTTCGACTGACAGCGACCAGGGGCGCATCGTAGACGCCCCGCGCGCGAGATCCCACAGGCACACAGGCGAGACGAATGGCGAAGAAAGAAGCGCTGCGTGAGTTGCAAAGCCGGCTGGCCGAACGTTTGCAGGCGGCCCGTACCGAGGCTCGCACGGCAAACTGGCTGGCTGTGGAGTCGGCCGGGCAGGGCTTTCTGCTGCCCCTGTCGGATGCCGGCGAAATTTTTCCCTTCGGGGCTTTCGTGGCGGTCCCTCACACCACGCCGTGGTTCCTGGGGGTGGCGAATCTGCGAGGCGGCCTGCACGGGTTGGTGGACCTGGCGGGCTTCCTGGGTTTCAGGAACACAGCAGCGGCGGTAACGCCTTCGGACAGCCTGCGGGACCAGGCTCGCCTGGTTGCCTTCAATCCGATGCTGGAAATCAACTGCGCACTGCTGGTCGAGCGACTCGCCGGCCTGCGCGGCAAGGAACAACTGCAACCGGAAGCCGATGACGGCCAGGCCAAGCCGGCCTTCGTCGGTGGGCGCTACCGTGACGGCCAGGGCCGCCGGTGGCAGGAATTGAGCCTGAGCGCGCTGGCTGGCGACGAGGCCTTTTTGAGGATCGTGGGCTGAACGCCCAAAGTTCGAGCGAGAGCTAGAGGGAAATATGGGTTTCATCAACAAGTTCAAAGGTTTAGGCAAGAAGTCGTCGGCAGACGACGCGCCGGACACGCCGTTCGATGAGGCTTCCCCGGCGCTCGGCGATCTGCCGCTGCCAGGTCCCGGCGGGGCGATCGCGATGGATCGTTCTCCGGCCTCCACGGTGACGACCGATTCCTCGATGATTTCCGAGGTCGCGCCCTCGGAGCTGCCCGGCGAATTCGCCGAGACCCGCATGTCCAGCGGCGAGGCTGAAGACGGCGTCGCGGTGCCGCTGATCGGTCACCTGCCGGCCAGTTCGCAACAGCGCATCCTCTGGACCGTGACCGGCGCGGGCCTGCTGGGTCTGGTGATCGTCGTGTTCCTCGCCCAGACCGCTGCCAACCGCGTGGCCGCCCAGGTGGGGGCGTCCGGTCAGGCGCTGATGCAGTCGCAGCGTCTTGCGAAGTCGGTGTCGCAGGCGCTGATCGGCAGTCCGCAGGCCTTCCCCGAAGTGAAGGAAAGCGCTTCGGTGCTGGCACGCGACACGCGTGGCCTGAACAAGGGCGATTCGAACACCGGGCTGGCGCCTGCCTCGCAGGACGTGCAGGCGGCGCTCGAACCGCTGATGCCGCTGGTCGACCGCGCCGAGAAGAACGCCAACACGGTGTTGTCGCAGCAGCAGATCCTGACGCAGGTTGGTCAGGCGCTGCGCGCGATCAACCGCCAATCCTCGGACCTGCTCGAAATTGCCGAGACGGTCGCATCGCTGAAGCTGCAGCAGAACGCCTCACCGGCTGAAATCTCCGCCGCGGGGCAGTTGGTGATGTTGACGCAGCGTATCGGCAAGTCGGCCAACGAATTCCTGACGATGGAAGGCGTGAGCCCGGAAGCGGTGTTCCTGCTTGGCAAGGACTTGAACTCCTTCCGCGAGATCGCCCAGGGCCTGGCCGAAGGCAGCCCCGAGCTGCGTCTGCCCGGCACGAAGGACGAGCAGACCAAGGAGCGCTTGCAAGCGCTGCTGGAGCTCTACGAGCAGACCCGCACGCAGGCGGGCGCCATTCTGGGCAACCTGCAGGGCCTGGTGTCCGCCCGTGAAGCGCAGGCGGCGATCATTGCCGACAGCGAACCGCTGCGCAAAGGTCTGGAGTCGGTGCAGGAGCGCCTGTCCGGCGAGGCCGGTTTCGGTACCGCGAACCTGATCTTCGTCGCGATCTCTCTGCTGCTCGCATTGCTGGGTATTTCCGGTTTGGCCTATGCCTACCTGCAAGACCAGCGCCAGCGCGCCGTGATCGCCGAGCAGCAGCGACTCGAAGCCGAGCGCCAGGAGCAGGAAGCCAAGCGCGTCAACGACGCCAACCAGGCGGCCATTTTGCGACTGATGAACGAACTGCAGACGGTGGCCGAAGGCGACCTGACACAGCAGGCGACGGTGACCGAGGACATCACCGGCGCCATCGCCGACTCGGTGAACTACACCGTGGAAGAGCTGCGCACACTGGTCTCGCAGGTGCAGGGCACGGTGTCGCGCGTGACGGAAACGACGCAGCAGGTCGAAGCCACGTCGACCGAACTGCTGGCCGCTTCGACGGAGCAGCTGCGCGAGATCCGCGACACCGGTGAGTCGGTGCTGCAGATGGCCGGTCGAATCAACGAGGTGTCCGCACAGGCCCAGCAATCGGCCCAGGTGGCGCGCCAGTCTCTGGACGCGACCGCGTCGGGTCGCGCGGCGGTGCAGAACGCGATCGGCGGTATGAACGCTATTCGCGACCAGATCCAGGAAACCTCCAAGCGGATCAAGCGGCTGGGCGAGTCGTCGCAGGAGATCGGTGAAATCACCGAACTGATCTCCGACATTACCGAGCAGACGAACGTGCTGGCACTGAACGCAGCCATCCAGGCCGCGTCGGCCGGCGAAGCAGGCCGCGGCTTCTCGGTGGTGGCGGAAGAAGTGCAGCGACTGGCTGAACGCTCGGCAGACGCCACACGCCAGATTGCGGCCCTGGTGAAGACCATTCAGACCGACACGCAGGACGCGGTGGCCGCCATGGAGCGTTCGACGCAAGGCGTGGTCGAAGGGGCGAAGCTGTCTGACGCGGCCGGTACCGCGCTCGGCGAGATCGACCGCGTGTCGCGCCAGCTCGCAGAACTGATCGGACAGATCTCGAACCAGGCGCTGCGCGAGGCCGAATCGGCCAACGTGGTGGCCGGCAACATCCAGCACATCTTCGCGGTGACCGAGCAGACGGGTGAAGGTACTCGCTCGACGGCGCAGCTGGTGCGCGAGTTGTCGAAGTCCGCCGAAGAGCTGAAGCAGTCGGTGTCACGATTCAAGATCGGCTGATCGCCGCAAGAAGTAGGGGCGGCCTGGCCGCCCTTACTTCCAATGGGACCTGGTTTTTCTGAAGACATATTCCCCACGGGGCACTGGATGGACAGCAACCGCGACACGATGACCAGCGACGACCTGAGCTCCTTGGCTTGGGTGCAGGAGGAGTTGCGCAAGTCGCTCGATGCCGCCCACAAGGCGTTGCGGCGCTTTCTGAAGGAGTCCGAAGGCGTCGCCGGCTCGGATGTGGACGACGTCGACCCGGCGGTGCTGCGCACCGCCCGCCAGCAACTGCACCAGGGTGTCGGCGCGCTCGAGCTGGTCGGCATGCCGGCGGCTGCGGCCGTGCTGCGCGCCTCCGAGGCGGCGGTGCAGCGTTATGTGCAGAAGCCGCAGAAGCTCAACGCGGCAGCGGTCGATGCGATCGAGAAGGCCTCGTTCGGTCTGCTCGACTATCTATCGCGTGTCCTGACCGGCAAGAAGGTGTCTCCGGTTTCGCTGTTCCCGCAGTACCGCGGCGTGCAGGAACTGGCCGGTGCCGACCGCGTCCATCCGGCCGACCTCTGGAGTGTCGACTGGCGCTGGGCCGAGCTTCCGGCCATCGGCGAGGTGGCTGAGCGTGCCGCCGACGAGTCGACGCGGCAGGAACTCGAACGGCTGCTGCTCTCGCTGATGCGCGGGGCGGCGCCCGCCGCTCGCCAGATGAGCGACCTGTGCGCCGGCCTGGGCGCAGGACCCGTCAGCTTCCAGGTCGCCACGTTCTGGCGGCTCGCGTCGGCCTTCTTCGAGGGGCAGGCGCAGGGACTGTTGCGTTCGGACGTCTACACCAAGCGCGTGGCGTCGCGCATCCTGGCGCAGTTCGGCATGCTGGCGCGCGGCGAGTCGGCCGTGTCCGACCGCCTGGCGCAAGACCTGCTTTTCTTCTGCTCTCAGTGCACTCCGTTCGACCCCGCCGAAGCGCCGAGGCTGGCGTCGGTGCGCCAGGTGTACGGGCTGGATGCCGCCGTGCCGGTGGACTACGAAGTCTCGCACCTCGGCCGTTTCGATCCGGCCCTGCTGACCCAGGCGCGCAAGCGCGTGTCGGCCGCAAAGGATTCCTGGTCCGCGGTGGCCGGCGGCGAAATGCACCGCATGTCCGCGCTGAACGAGCAGTTCAGCCTGGTCGGCGATTCTTTGCGCAAGATCTACCCCGCCGGCGAAGCGCTGGCGCAGGCGTTGCAGCACGCCGTGCAGCAGACGGTCGAGAGCAATGCCAGTCCGGTGCCGTCGCTGGCGATGGAAGTCGCGACCAGCGTGCTCTACCTGGAGGCCTCGCTCGACGACGTGGACTTCGACCAGCCGGATCAGGAGGTGCGCTCCAGCCGTCTGGCCGAACGTATCGAGTCGGTCCGTGCAGGCCGCCCGCCCGAGCCGCTCGAGCCGTGGATGGAGGATTTGTACCGCCGCGTCTCCGACCGCCAGACCATGGGCAGCGTGGTGCAGGAACTGCGTTCCTCGCTGACCGACGCCGAAAAGAACATCGACCAGTTCTTCCGCGACCCGTCCGACCGCAGCGTGTTGATGCCCGTGCCGGGACAACTGACGGCGATGCGCGGTGTGCTGTCGGTGCTGGGCATGGACCAGGCTTCGCACGCCGTGCTCAAGATGCGCGATGTGATCGACGAGCTGATCTCGACCGAAGTCGATCCGGTGCGTGCGGCCGAGGCCGGCACGTTCGACCGTCTGGCCGGGAACCTGGGGGCGCTGGGTTTCCTGATCGACATGCTCAGCTACCAGCCCCAGATGGCGAAGTCGCTGTTCGTGTACGACGCCGAACGTGGCGAATTGCGTCCGGTGATGGGGCGCAGCGAGACCGCGGCGGCGCCGCACGACGAGCCTGTCGAAGCGACGCTGCCGCTGATCATCGAGCCGCGCCTGATCGAGCAGGCACAGAGTCTGGGCGAAACGGCGGTGCGCGAGGACGTGCCCCTGCACGACGTTTCCGAAGGCTTGCTGAAACTGTCGCAGGAAGTGATCGTCGCCGACCAGCCGGCGCTGGTGGCGTCCGTCGCCAGTGCCCAGGAGGCAGTGCAGCAGGCCGAACTCGGCCAGACCAACGTGCACGACGCGCGTGAACAGGTCGCGCAGGCGATGGCAGACTTTGTCGCCACAGCGTCCGACGCGGCGACGCTCGAGCCGTTGCCGACGCCTGCACCTGCGCCTGCGCCGGTTGCCCGTCCGGCACCGGCGCCTGCGACCGGCTCCGGTCTCGAAGAAGACGACGAGATGCGCGACATCTTCCTGGAGGAAGCCCGGGAAGTGATGGGCAACGCCCACGAGGCGGTGGCGCAGCTCGGACGCCAGCCCGACGACATCGAGCAGCTGACCACGGTGCGCCGCTCCTTCCATACGCTGAAAGGCAGCTCCCGCATGGTCGGGCTGAATGAATTCGGCGAGGCAGGGTGGGCGTGCGAACAACTCTACAACGCGTGGCTGGCCGAACAGCGGCCGGCCAACGAGGACCTGCTCGGCCTGACCGCTGACGTGCTGGCCTACCTCGGGGTCTGGATCGACGAGATCGCGGCCCGCACCGAGCCGACGCACCATAGTGCGCCCGTGCGGGCAGCCGCCGATGCGTTGCGCCTCGAAGGTCGCCGTGCCCCGCTGCAGGCCCCCGACGCGCAACCGGCCGTTGCAGCCGAGGGCACGGCTGGATCCGAGCCGTTGCCAGGCGCCACGCTCGAAACGCCGTCCGTGCTGCCCGAACTCGAAATCAGTCTGGACGAATTCGAGGGCGGCGCCTCCGCGGTGCCCCCCGCCCAGCTGCCCGCAGGCGACGTACGACTCGATGGCGACCTTGCGGCCGACGCGTTGCCGGATGTCGTCGAGTCGATCGAGTCATTCGATCTCTCCACCGAGACCCCTGACAACGCGGCTGCGGCGCCGGCGCTCGGCGAGTTGCCGGCGCTGGACGTGTCGTTCGACCTGGATCTCGGTGCGCTCGAGCCGGCTTCCGTGCAAACCATCGTCGAAGCCGCGCCCTCCGGCGCTGCCATGCCGGCGCTTGAAGCCGAAGCCCCGGCGGCCGAGCAGAACAACGATCAGGTCAAGATCGTCGGCCCGCTGCGCATCAGCATCCCGCTTTTCAACATCTACCTCACCGAGGCCGACGAACTGTCGCGCCGCCTGACCACCGAGGTCGCCGAGTGGGCGATGGAACTGCACCGCCCGGTCGGCGAGACGCCGATCGCGCTGGCGCATTCGCTGGCCGGCAGTTCGTCCACGGTCGGTTTCAGTGATCTGTCGCATCTCGCGCGCGGCCTGGAACACGCGCTGATGCGCTCTCAGGCGATCGGCAGCGGCTCCGCCGAAGAGGCCCGTCTCTTCGTGGATGTCGCCGAGGAGATTCGCCGTCTGCTGCACCAGTTCGCCGCGGGCTTCCTGAAGGAGCCGGCGCCCGAGCTGCTTGAACGGCTGTTGCGGCACGAGCTGGAGTCCGCTCGCCTGCTCGAGGCGGTCAACGCCCGCCTGCAGCGCGACGACGTGCACAGCACCGGGGGGCTCGAGAAGCCCGAAGAGACGCTGAAGGTCGAGGTCGAAACACCCGAAGTCCAAGCGCCGCTACCGGTGGACCTGATGCTGCCCGAGGTGTCCGAGTCCGCAGTGTCTCAGGCCGCTGAACCGGCCGTCGAAGCAGCCGAGATCATTGAACCGGCCCCTGAAGTGCCCGAGGCTGTTGCCCCGTCCGCCGAAGCCCCCCAGGCGGCCGAGCCGGCCTTCGAGGCGCCCGTGCCTGCCCCGTCGGTGCCTGCCGAGCCCCAGGTGCCGACGCTGGCGCCGCTGGGGTTGGGACAAGCCGACTTCCGGCAATTGCCGGCGATCGACACCACGGCGCAGTCCACCACCCACGTGACCGGCCTGCCGGGCGGCGTCGACATCGACGACGACATCGATGCGGTCGATGCGGTCGACGCCGACCTGTTCCCGATCTTCGAGGAAGAGGGCCAGGAACTGCTGCCGCAGCTTGCCGGGCAGATGCAGGGCTGGCTCGACCAGCCGCAGGAGCTGAAGCACGCGAACGCCTGCATGCGCACGCTGCATACGTTCAAGGGCGGCGCCCGCCTCGCCGGCGCCATGCGGCTCGGCGAAATGGCGCACCGGCTCGAGACCGCGATCGAGCGCCTGCTGGTGCACGGCGGCGAGATCACGCCGGCCGAACTGGAGCCGCTGCAAGGCCGTGTCGACGCGTTGGCTGCCGTGTTCGAGGCGCTACGCTCGCACGACGCACAAGCTTATGCCGAGGCGACCGCGGCAGTGCAGACCCTGCCGCTCGAGGCCCCGGCCGCGCTGGTCGAGGAGCACGCGCCGAAGGGCGAGTTCTTCACGTCCGGGTCGATGCCGCTGGCACCCGAAGCAGCGACGGACGTCGCCCCGGTCGACGTGCCGGACGCGATCGCCGAGTCGCCGGCCCCTGAGGTGTTTGCTGCACCGGCCGTCCAGCTTGCTCCCGCGTCGACGCCAGGTGTCGACTGGTCACGTTTTGCCGGGTCTTCGTCGCCGACGCCGGTGCAGCCGGCACGCCCGGGCGGCGCCGGGCACCACGCAGCGGTGCGCGTGCGCGCGCAACTGCTCGACCGCCTGGTGAACCAGGCCGGCGAGGTGAGCATCGCCCGCGCCCGTCTGGAATCCGAAGTCACCCAGATCAAGGGCTCGCTGACCGACCTGACCGACAACCTGGAGCGCTTGCGCCAGCAACTGCGCGACATCGAGCTGCAGGCGGAGACGCAGATGAGTTCGCGCATGGAGGCCGCCAAGGCCGAGGGCCAGAACTTCGACCCGCTGGAGTTCGACCGCTTCACGCGCTTCCAGGAAATCACCCGCATGATGGCCGAGTCGGTCAACGACGTGGCCACCGTGCAGCGCACCCTGCAGCGCACGCTGCAGACCACGGAAGACGAACTCGCCGCGCAGGCGCGCCTGACGCGCGACCTGCAGGACGACCTGCTGCGCACGCGCATGGTGGAGTTCGAGGGCCTGTCCGAACGCCTGTACCGCGTCGTGCGGCTGGCGGCCAAGGAAACCGGCAAGCAGGTGCGCCTGGACATCGTCGGCGGCTCGATCGAAGTCGACCGCGGCGTGCTGGAGCGCATGACAGCGTCGTTCGAGCACCTGCTGCGCAACTGCGTGACGCACGGCATCGAGCCGCCGCAGGTGCGCTCGGCGCAGGGCAAGGACGCCGTCGGCACCATCATCGTCTCGCTGCACCAGGAGGGCAACGAGGTGTCGATCGAGTTCCGCGACGACGGCGCCGGCCTCGACCTGGGCAAGATCCGCAACCGTGCGGTGCAGATGAACCTGCTGGCGCCCGACGCCCAGCCGACCGATGCCGAACTGGCCAACCTGATCTTCACGCCGGGCTTCTCGACCGCCGAGACGGTGACCGAGCTGGCCGGCCGCGGGGTCGGCATGGACGTCGTGCGCTCCGACGTGAACGCGATGGGCGGCCGCATCGAGACGGCCACCAGCGCGGGTCAGGGCACCAGCTTCAAGCTGGTGGTGCCGTTGACCACCGCGGTGACGCAGGTCGTGATGATGCGCTGCGGTCAGGTGGTGGTCGGCGTTCCGTCCAACCTGATCGAGATCGTCCGACGCGGCACGGCGAAGGACGTGATGGCCAGCTACGAAAGCAGCGTCTACTCGATGGGCGACCAGATGATGCCGTTCTTCTGGCTCGGTGCGCTGCTGCAATCCAGTGCGCGCGGCACCGAGATCGGCCGCACGGTGCCGATCATCGTGATCCGAAGCGCCCAGCAGCGTGTCGCGCTGCACGTCGACGAAGTGCTCGGCAACCAGGAAGTGGTCGTGAAGAACCTGGGGCCCCAGCTGTCGCGTCTGCCCGGCCTGGCCGGCATGACGCTGCTGGCCTCCGGCGCCGTGGCGTTGATCTACAACCCGGTGGCGCTGGCGACCGTCTACGGCGAAGCGGCCCGCGCGATGACAGCCGCTGCACTGCAACCGGGCGCAGAGGCCCCGTTGCAGCAGGCGGTCGCCATCAAGCCGGTACAGCCCGAGGCGCCCGTCGCCCCGCTGGTGCTGGTGGTGGACGACTCGCTGACGGTGCGCCGCGTCACGCAGCGCCTGCTGGCTCGCGAAGGCTACCGCGTGACGGTGGCGAAGGACGGCCTGGAAGCCCTGGAGCGCCTGAGCGAAGAGCGGCCGACGGTGGTGCTGAGCGACATCGAAATGCCGCGCATGGACGGATTCGATCTGGTGCGCAATATCCGCGGCGATGCTCGCCTGGCACATTTGCCGGTCATCATGATCACCTCGCGCATTGCGCAGAAGCATCGCGACTACGCGGCTGAGCTGGGAGTCAACCATTACCTCGGAAAACCGTACAGCGAAGAGGAGCTTCTGGCGCTGATCGGGCGCTATGCTTCGGAGTCGGACCTGACGCAGGCGGCGGCCTGACGCCGCCTCCGGTGTCGCCAGGCCTCGACGCGCTCAGACCTCGACACTGCCATGCCCAAGGCCATCGACCACCTTGCCGCCCTCACGGGCTACCGTGATCGCGACCTGCTGGACGTGACACTTGCCCACGCGCTGATGGACCTGCTCCATCCGCTCGAGGTGGCGGTCTGGAAACTGGTCGGCGAGGGCGATCAATCTCGTTGGCTGCTGCGCGCCCGGCTGGAGGACCAGCAGGTGACCGCGGTATCCGACCCGCCGTGGGTGGCGTTCGAAGATCTACCACCTCGCGACACGGCCACGCTGCGCAGCGATTGCATCGGCGCGCAGGCGGTGGTGTGCGGCGAGACCGACGACGGCGAGCGCATCACGCTGTTTCCCCTGCTGGCCGAGGGCGAGGCGATCGGCGTCATCGAAGTGCGCACCGAAGCGCCGGTGGGGGCCGGGACCCAGCGCATGGTCAACAGCATCCTGCGCATCTATCGCAACTTCCATGGGCTGCTCGACTACAGCGAGCGCGATACGCTCACCGGCCTGCTGAATCGCAAGACCTTCGACGAAGCGTTCCTGAAGACCGCGCTGCGGCCCGCCGGACCGGCGCAGGGCAGCAGCGACGAGCGCCGGCACGACGCGTCGTCGGCGCGTCACTGGCTCGGCGTCGTCGACATCGACCACTTCAAGCTCGTCAACGACCGTTTCGGCCACCTGATCGGCGACGAG
Organism: Caldimonas mangrovi; assembly: GCF_023721835.1. Classification (GTDB taxonomy): domain Bacteria; phylum Pseudomonadota; class Gammaproteobacteria; order Burkholderiales; family Burkholderiaceae_C; genus Caldimonas; species Caldimonas mangrovi. Next base: position 359,097 of record NZ_JAMKFE010000002.1, read on the forward strand.
GTGCTGCTGCTGGTCGCGCGCATCCTGCGCAGCACCTTCCGTTTCCAGGACCGGCTCTACCGTTTCGGCGGGGAAGAATTTGTCGTGTTGTTGCGCTGCGCCAGCGAGGAAGACGCGTCCCACGCCTTCGAGCGTTTGCGCCTGAACATGGAGAACTACGTCTTTCCACAGGTCGGGAAGGTCACTGCCAGCGTGGGCTTCACCGAGGTGCTGCCGGGCGACGCTCCCAGCGCCGCTTTCGAGCGTGCCGATCAGGCGGTCTATTTCGCCAAGCAGAACGGCCGCAACCGCGTCTGCGGACACGGTGAACTGGTGCGCCAGGGGCTGCTGAAAGATTCGACCAAGATCGGCGACATCGAGCTGTTCTGAGCGTGCTCGCGAGGCGAGGCAGCCCCAGTTTCAGCGCGTCCGCTTCACGGCCGCGAACCGTTGCAGCGTGCGCTGCCGTGCGTCGTTGTGCGAGACGATGGGCTCCGGGTAGTCCGCTCCCAGGTGCAGGCCGGCCGCCTCCAGTTCCACGGGCTTGGCGAGCCAGGGCGCGTGCAGCGCCGTGTCGGGCAGCTTCGCCAGTTGCGGCAGGTAGCGTCGGATGAAACGGCCCTCAGGATCGAACTTTCGGCTTTGCGCGACGGGATTGAAGATGCGGAAGTACGGCTGCGCGTCGCAGCCGGTCGACGCGGCCCACTGCCAGCCGCCGTTGTTGGCGGCCAGGTCGTAGTCGTTCAGCTTTTCGGCGAAATAGCGCTCGCCCCAGCGCCAATCGATGCCGAGGTCCTTGACGAGAAAGCTGGCGGTGATCATGCGCAGCCGGTTGTGCATGTAACCGGTCTGGTTGATCTGGGCCATCGCGGCGTCGACGAGGGGAAAGCCGGTCCGGCCCTCGCACCAGGCCGAGAACAGGCGCTCGGCGTGTTTGCCGTGCTCCCAGCGCAGGGCATCGTACTCGGGCCGCCAGCTGTGCCCCACGACACGTGGATGGTGGTGCAGGATCTGATGGTAGAAGTCGCGCCACACCAATTCCGACAGCCAGGTCTGCGCACCGCGCGAGCCGGCGCTGCTGCGCTCCCATGCGAGCTGGGCCACTTCACGGATCGACAGCGTGCCGAACCGCAGGTGCACCGATAAATAGCTCGGCCCCTTCACCGCCGGGAAGTCGCGGGTCTCGTGGTAGCGGTCGATCCGCTCGAGGAAGTCGTCCAGCAACTCGTACCCGCCGCGTGTGCCGATCGGCACCTTCAGTTGATGCAGGTTGGTCGGCTCGAAGCCCAGGTCGCGCAGCGGCGGCACACCCCGGCGGTGCTGGGCCGGCCGGGGCGCCAGTGCGTCGGCGTAGCGCGCCACCGGATAGGGTTTCAAGTAAAAGGGCGCCAGTTGCTTCAACCAGGCGTTCTTGTAGGGCGTGAACACGCCATACGCGGTGCCGGCGACCGTCATCACCTCGTCGGCCTCGAAGACGACGATGTCCTTGGCCGTGTGCAGCATCACGCCCACGTCGGCGAGCAGGCCGCGCACTTTGGCGTCGCGCGCATGGGAGGCGGGCTCGTGGTCGTGGTTCGCGTAGACGGCCTGCACATGCAGATCCACCGCCAGACGCGGGATCCATTCGGTCGCCTTGCCGTGCAGCACGACCAGCCCCACATCGGCGCGGCCGTGCTGCTCGCCCAGGTGGCGCAGCGTTTCGTCCAGTTCGACCACGCTGTCGCGGATGAACTCGACGCGTCGGTCGGCCCGCGGCAGCGGGTCGAGGATATCGGTGTCGAACACGAAGGCGCACCAGACGCGCCGGGCGCCCTTCAGGGCGTGGTACAGCGCAGCATGATCGTGCGCCCGCAGATCGCGGCGGAACCAGACCAGCGCCGAGTCCAGGATTTTCTCCATGGGGCGCATGTTCGCAGAGGAATAGAATCCGCGCATGGCCGCCGACCCCGCCAGCATCAACCTGACCAACCAGTTCCTGATCGCCATGCCCGGCATGGCGGACGATACCTTTGCCGGCGCCGTGGTCTACCTGTGCGAACACACCGACAAAGGCGCCCTCGGGCTGGTCATCAACAAGCCGATCGACATCAAGCTGCGCAACCTGTTCGAGAAGGTCGAGTTGACGCTCGACCGCGAAGACCTGGCCGAGACGCCCGTGTTCTTCGGCGGCCCGGTACAAACGGAGCGCGGCTTCGTGCTGCATGAGCCGGTGGGAAGCCACTACAACTCTTCGCTGGCGATCCCCGGCGGGCTGGAGATGACCACCAGCAAGGACGTGCTGGAAGCACTGTCCAACGGCGCGGGTCCCAGGAAGGTGCTGGTGACGCTGGGCTACAGCGGCTGGAGCGCCGGCCAGCTCGAAGACGAGATCGCCCGCAACGGCTGGCTGAACGTCTCGGCCGCACCCGAGGTGATCTTCGACACGCCGATCGAGCGGCGCTACGAGCGCGCGCTATCGCTGCTCGGCATCCACCCCAGCATGCTGATGCAGGAGGCGGGGCACGCATGAGCCCGGCCGGTGCCGACTCGCCCGACCGTCCCCGCAGCTTTCTCGCTTTCGATTTCGGGCTCAAGCGTGTGGGTGTCGCATCGGGCAACTCGCTGACGGGCACCGCCCAGCCGCTGCGCACGGTCGCGGCCGAGGGTGACGCCCGCTTCGCGGCGATCGGCCGGCTGATCGACGAATGGCAGCCCGACGCATTGGTGGTGGGCGTGCCCTTCCACCCGGACGGGGGCGCACACGAGAACACCGTACGCGCGCGTCGCTTTGCGCGTCAGCTGCACGGCCGCTTTCGGCTGCCGGTGCACGAGGTCGACGAGCGCTACACCACCACCGAAGCGCAGGCGGCCGGCGTGCGCGATGCCGACGCGGCTGCAGCCTGCATCATCCTCGAACAGTACCTGCGGACGACACCGACATGAGCACCTTGCATCTCGACGCCGAAGCGATCTACCTCGACCTGAAAACCGGCGTGCACGGCCTGTTGCGGCCGGACAGCGTGCTGGTCGGCATCTGGTCCGGGGGAGCCTGGCTGTCGGAGCGGTTGCAGCGCGATCTGGCGCTGCCCGGCGAGCACGGCGTGATCTCCAGCGCCTTGCACCGCGACGACTTCGGGTCGCGCGGGCTGTCCGGCGGCGCCGATCACACCAGATTGCCGTTCGACGTGAAGGACCGCCACATTTTGCTGATCGACGATGTGCTCTACACCGGCCGCACGACGCGGGCGGTGCTCAACGAGCTGTTCGACTTCGGCCGCCCCGCCAGCGTGACGCTCGCGGTGCTGGTCGACCGCGGCGGGCGCGAACTGCCGATCCAACCGGCCTTCTCGGCCGCACGCGTGTCGCTGCCGCCGACGCAGCGGCTGTCGCTCGCGCGTGACGAGCAGGGCCGCTTCAGCTTCGACGTCAAGGCGCTGTCACTCTGAGAACAAAAGTCCCCCAAGAGGCCGTCATGCTCTACAAGCGCAACCCGCAGCTCAACAAGAACGGCGAGCTGATCCACCTGCTGTCGATCGAGGGCCTGCCGCGGCAGGTGATCCACCACATCCTCGACACCGCCGAGACCTTCCTGAGCGTCAACGATCGGGAGGTCAAGAAGGTGCCCCTCTTGCGCGGCAAGAGCGTGTTCAACCTGTTCTTCGAGAACAGCACCCGCACGCGCACCACCTTCGAGATTGCCGCCAAGCGCCTGTCGGCCGACGTGCTCAACCTCGACATCGCGCGCTCGTCGACCGCCAAGGGCGAAAGCCTGCTCGACACCATCGCCAACCTGTCGGCCATGCACGCCGATATGTTTGTCGTGCGTCACAGCGAGTCGGGCGCGCCGTACCTGATCGCGCAGCACTGCGCGCCACACGTGCATGTCGTGAATGCCGGCGACGGCCGCCACGCGCACCCGACCCAAGGGCTGCTCGACATGTACACGATCCGCCACTACAAGAAGGACTTCACCGGGCTGACCGTCGCGATCGTCGGCGACATCGTGCATTCGCGCGTGGCGCGCTCCGACATCCATGCGCTGACCACCCTCGGCGTGGCCGAGGTGCGCGTGGTCGGCCCCAAGACGCTGGTGCCCGGCGACCTGAAGGAGATGGGCGTGCGCGTGTGCCACGACATGAAGGAAGGCATCCGCGACGCCGACGTGGTGATCATGCTGCGGCTGCAGAACGAGCGCATGAGCGGCGCGCTGCTGCCGTCGGCCGGTGAATTCTTCAAGAACTTCGGCCTCACGCCCGAGAAACTGGCCCACGCCAAGCCCGACGCCATCGTGATGCACCCCGGCCCGATCAACCGCGGCGTCGAGATCGACTCGGCCGTGGCCGACGGCAAGCAGAGCGTCATCCTGCCGCAAGTGACGTTCGGCATCGCGGTGCGCATGGCGGTGATGTCCATCATCGCCGGCAACGAGGCCTGACCGAAGCACGGGGCAGCAACACATGAAGATCCTCATCAAGAACGGCCGCCTGATCGATCCGGCCTCCACTCTGGACCGCGTCGGCGACGTCGCCATCGCTGCCGGCCGTATCGTCTCGCTCGGCAGCGTCAGCGCCGACTTCGGCGCAGACCGCGTGATAGACGCGGGCGGCCTGGTCGTCGCCCCTGGGCTGGTCGACCTGTCGGTGCGGCTGCGTGAGCCGGGCCATGAGCACGAAGGTATGCTCGAAAGTGAAATGGCGGCTGCGGTTGCCGGTGGCGTGACCAGCCTGGTGTGCCCGCCCGACACCGATCCGCCCCTCGACGAACCGGGCCTGGTCGAGATGCTGAAGTTCCGGGCGCGCAACCTCAACCAGTCGCGGCTGTACCCGCTAGGCGCGCTGACGCGCGGCCTGGCCGGCGAGGCGCTCACCGAGATGGCCGAGCTGACGGAAGCCGGCTGTGTCGGCTTCTCGCAGGCCGACGTGGCGCTCGAGAACACGCTGGTGCTGCAGCGCGCGCTGCAGTACGCCGCAAGTTTCGGCTACACCGTCTGGCTGCGCCCGCAGGACGCGCACCTCGGCAAGGGGGTGGCGGCGAGCGGAGCGGTCGCGACACGGCTGGGCCTGTCGGGCGTGCCCGTCATCGCCGAGACCATCGCGCTGCACACGATCTTCGAACTGGTGCGCACCATCGGCGCACGCGTGCACCTGTGCCGGCTCAGCAGCGCCGCGGGTCTGGCGCTGGTGCGCGCAGCGAAGGACCAGGGGCTGCCCGTCACCTGTGACGTCAGCGTCAACCACCTGCACCTGACCGATGTCGACATCGGCTACTTCAATGCAGCGATGCGGCTGACGCCGCCGCTGCGCCAGCAGCGCGACCGCGATGCGATTCGCGCCGCGCTGGCCGACGGCACCATCGATGCGCTGACCAGCGACCACACGCCGGTCGACGAAGACGCCAAGACGCTGCCTTTCGGTGAAGCCGAGCCGGGTGCGACCGGGCTCGAACTGCTGCTGAGCCTGGCGCTGAAGTGGGGCCGGGACACCGGCGCCGGCCTGATGCGGCCGTTGGCGGTGGTCACGAGCGAGCCGGTGCGCGTGCTAGGCGACGCGATCGGATCGCTGGCGTCCAGCACTGGGCGCCTGGTCGAGGGAGGCTTGGCCGACCTGTGCCTGTTCGACCCGGAAGCAACCTGGCGGGTCGAGCCTGCACAACTGAAGAGCCAAGGCCGCCACACCCCGTTCACCGGCTACGAACTGCCAGGCCGCGTGCGCTGCACCGTGGTGGCCGGGCAGGTGGCCTACGAGTCCGAGCTGCCGACGGCCTGACGATTCACCGGACGCAAAGCGATGCGCGCGATGGTGCGGCTCGTCCGGCTGGTGTTGCACGTGCTGCACGGGCTTGCCATCGTCCTGCTGCGCTTCGATCGGCTCGACGCCCCGGCGCGGCGCGAACGGGTGCGCTGGTGGTCGCTGAAGCTGCTGCGCCTACTGGACATCGAACTCATCGTCGGCGGCACGCCGCGTCCCGGTGCGAAGCTTTATGTCGCCAATCACATCTCCTGGCTGGACATCGTCGCGATCAACGCCGTGTCGCCCGCGCGCTTCGTGTCCAAGGCCGAGGTGAAGCGCTGGCCGCTGATCCACCGGCTGGTGTCGGCGGCCGATACGCTCTACATCGAGCGTGAGCGGCGGCGCGATGCGATGCGTGTGGTGCACCAGGTGGCCGATGCACTGCGTGCCGGCGACACGGTCGCGGTGTTTCCCGAGGGCACCACGTCCGACGGCACCGCCTTGCTGCCGTTTCACGCCAACATCCTGCAGGCGGCCATCGCGACCGAAGCGCCGGTGCAACCGATCGCACTGCGCTACAGCGACGCCGATCATGCCGTGAGCCGGGCGGCCGCCTATGTCGGCGATACCAGCCTGGTGCAATCGCTGTGGTGGGTCGTGTGTGCTCGTTCGCTGCAGGTGCGTGTCGGCTTCCTGCCGGCCGAAGGCACCCGGCATGCCGACCGGCGTGCACTCGCGCAGGGCCTGGCCGACCGCATTGCCGCCCATCTGTCGACACTGCACTGACAGGCCCCGGGGCGCAGCCGGCGCTCACTTGCGGGCCTCGGCGTTCAAGTTTTTCTGCCGTCTGCCGAAATCCGGTCAGGGAGGGTGTCCTGGGGAGGTCACGCAGTTCGACTCCGCACAAGCGGGGAAGGAGGCGGCATGCAACTGCTCCAGCTGGTCCAGGACCAGGTGCGTTTGGGGATTCCTCTGCCCTGGGGCATCCGCGATGCGCACGGCAAGCTCCTGCTGGCGAGAGGCCAGGTGCTGACCGACCCCGGCCAACTGGCCACGCTGCTCACACGCGGCGCCTTCGTCGACGAAGAAGAGATGAAGGCCGCACGCCGGCGCGAGGCCGACACCCCCAGCGAGAACCCGTTCGGCCTGTGGGAACACCTGTCCTTGCGGCTCGCACACGTATTGCGCTCGTCGTCCAGCGAACCCAGGTTTCCAGACCGCATCGCCGAGCTGGCGCGGCAACTCGTCACCCTCGCGCGCCAGGACGCCGACATCGGCATCTACCTGATCCTGCGACAGGACCCGAATCGGCACGCGCTCTACGGCGTCACCCACTCGGTGCATGCGGCGCTGGTGAGTCTGCTGATGGCGCAGCGCCTCGGCTGGGATGAAGCGCGCATCTCGACGCTCGTGCGAGCCGCACTGACCATGAACATCGCGATGATCGATCTGCAGGGCCGGCTCGCCGCGCAGGCGCTGCCCTTGACCGAAAGCCAGCGCGCGCTGGTGCAGGGCCACCCGATGGCCGGGGTGGAGATGCTCAGGGCGGCCGGCGTCGACGATGCCGAGTGGCTGCGCGCAGTCGGTGAACACCACGAACAGCCGAGCGGCGCCGGCTATCCGCTGGCCTTGCAGGAGGTGTCGGAGCCGGCCCGCTTGCTGCACCAGGCCGACGTCTTCACGGCCCGGATCAGCGCACGTGCCGGCCGGCCGGCACTGCCGGCCAATCACGCCGCGCGCGAGCTGTTCATCGAGGGCCAGGGCGACGCACTGGCCGCCGCGCTGATCAAGGAGTTCGGGATCTATCCGCCGGGCTGTTTCGTGAAGCTGCAGTCCGGCGAGACTGCCGTCGTGGTGCGCCGCGGGGCCAACGCGAGTGCTCCACTGGTGGCCTGTCTGACCAACCGCACCAGCGACGCACTGGTCGACCCGGTGCGTCGCGACACGTCGCAGCGAGAGTTTGCGATCGTCGGGATCGTGCCCGACAAGGACGTGCTGGTGCGCTTGCCGGCGGAGAAGCTCTATGGCTTCAAGCCGCTCTGAGGATGCATCGAAACGCCGTCAGGCCTTGCCCTGGTTCGCCACCGCGGCAGCCGCCTTTGCCGCCGCTTCCGCGTCGCCCAGGTAGTAGTGCCTGATCGGCTTCAGGTCGGCGTCGAGTTCGTACACCAGCGGGATGCCGTTGGGAATGTTCAGCCCGACGATGTCGCTGTCGGAGATGTTGTCGAGATATTTCACCAGCGCGCGGATGCTGTTGCCGTGCGCGGCGATCACCAGCCGCTGGCCCGACTTGATGGCCGGCGCGATCGTCTCGTTCCAGTACGGCAGCACGCGTGCCACGGTGTCCTTCAGGCATTCCGTCAACGGGATGTCCGAAGGCGCGAGCTTCGCGTAGCGGATGTCCTGGCGCTGGCCGCGCGGGTCGTTCGCATCGAGCGCAGGCGGTGGCGTGTCGTAACTGCGGCGCCAGACCAGCACCTGCTCGTCGCCGTACTGCTTCGCGGTCTCGGCCTTGTTGAGGCCCTGCAGCGCGCCGTAGTGACGCTCGTTCAGGCGCCATGAATTCACCACAGGCAGCCAGGTGCGGTCCATCTGGTCGAGCACGTGCCACAGCGTCCAGACCGCACGTTTCAGCACCGAGGTGTACGCCACGTCGAAGTCGTAGCCTTCGGCCTTCAGGACGCGACCGGCCTCCTTGGCCTGCTCGACGCCGGTGGGCGTCAGATCGACGTCGGTCCAGCCCGTGAAACGGTTCTCCAGGTTCCAGGTGGACTCACCATGACGGATGAGCACGAGCTTGTACATCGAAGACCTCCTGAGGTGTGTAGGGGTGCGAGGGCCCGCCCAAAAGCCCGGAATTCTATAATCCGCGGCCGTTACAGACCCTCAACAATCGTTCGGGCTTTCTCAGTGAAATTCTTCATCGACAACTGGATCCTCATCCTCGCCGCTTTCGTCTCCGGAGGCCTGCTGGTGTGGCCGATGGTCGCGCGTGGCGGCCGCGGTGGCAGCATCAGCGTTGCGCAGGCGGTGCATCTCATCAACCGCGAGAAAGGCGTCGTCGTCGACGTCAGCGACCCGGCCGAATATGCGGCCGGCCATGTCGCCGGTTCTCGCAACGTCCCTTTCGGCAGCCTGGAGAACTCCAAGGAGCTGCCGTCCAACAAGTCCCTGCCCATCGTCCTGGTTTGCCCGACCGGCGCGCGCGCGTCCCGTGCGGCCGCTACGCTGCGCAAACTGGGCTACGAGAAAGCGGTGCCGCTGACCGGCGGCGTTGCGTCGTGGCGCGAGGCCAATCTGCCGATCGAGAAATCGGCCGCCTGAAAATGAGGACTGCCGCATGCAAGCCGTGAAGATGTACACCACGCTGGTCTGCCCCTACTGCCAACGCGCCAAGATGCTGCTGAAGCAGCGCGGTGTCGCCGAGATCGAGGAGATCCGCGTCGACCTCGACCCGGTGCAGCGCGAAGCGATGATGAACATGACCGGCCGGCGCACGGTGCCGCAGATCTTCATCGGCGACACGCATGTCGGCGGTTGCGACGACCTGATCGCGCTCGACCAACGCGGCGCGCTGACGCCGCTTCTCGAAGGTCAGGCCTCCTGAGAACGAGGCGCGCCGAGCCATCGCGCGGCTCGGACATAATGCGCGATTGCAGCCCGCACCACTTCGGTTGCGGGCTTTTTCGTTTGAGGAAGACGTTCACACCATGGCCGATCAAGACAACAACCCCGTGTTCCAGATCCAGCGCGTCTATGTGAAGGACTTGTCGCTCGAGCAGCCCAACTCGCCGCAGATCCTGCTGGAGCAGGAGCAGCCCCAGGTCGACATCAACCTGGGCCTCGAAGCCCAGCCGGTGGCCGACGGCGTGTTCGAAGTCTGCGTGGTGGCAACCGTGCACACCAAGGTCAAGGACAAGACCCTGTTCCTGGTCGAGGCCAAGCAGGCCGGCATCTTCGAGATCCGCAACATCCCCGAAGACCAGATGAACCCGATCATCGGCATCGCCTGCCCGCAGATCGTCTACCCCTACCTGCGCGCCGTGGTCGCCGACATGGTCTCGCGCGCCGGGTTCCCGCCGGTGCATCTGGCCGAAGTCAACTTCCAGGCGATGTACGAAGCCCAGCAGCAACAGCAGCAGGGCGGCAACGGTGGTTCGCCGATCATCACCAACGCCTGATCTGCGCCGGTTGCCCCGATGAACATCACCGTTCTGGGGGCCGGCGCCTGGGGGACGGCGCTCGCCGCCAGCACGGCGTCGCGGCACCCCACCATGCTGTGGGCGCGGGATCCCGAGCAGGCTGCGCACATGCGGGCCTTGCGCCGCAACGAGCGCTACCTGCCCGAGGCCGGGTTGCCCGAGGCCTTGCAGGTGACCCCCGATTTCGGCGCCGCGCTGGCACACGCGCGCGATGGCCTGCTCGTGATCGCCACGCCGATGGCTGCGCTGCGCGAGATGCTCGCGAGCGTCCCGGAGCATGCAAGCGTCTGGTGGCTGTGCAAGGGTTTCGAGGCGCGCACCGGCTTGCTGGGCCACGAGGTCGCGCGGGAAGTGCAGCCGGGCGCGCGTGCAGGCGTGCTGTCCGGGCCCAGTTTTGCCGTCGAAGTGGCCCGCGGGCTGCCGACGGCACTGGTGGCTGCGACCACCGATGCGGCGCTTGCCGAAGCGGCCGTGCAGGCCTTTCACAGCGACTCGCTGCGCGTCTACACGTCGGCCGACCCGGCCGGTGTCGAGGTGGGTGGAGCGGTCAAGAACGTCCTCGCGATCGCAACCGGCATCGCCGACGGCATGGGGCTTGGCCTCAACGCACGTGCCGCGCTGATCACGCGTGGCCTGGCCGAGATGACCCGCCTGGGCCTTGCGCTCGGCGCGCGCGCCGAAACCTTCATGGGCCTGAGCGGCCTCGGTGACCTGGTGCTCACCGCCACCGGTGACCTGTCGCGCAACCGGCAGGTCGGGTTGAAGCTGGCCGGCGGGCAATCCCTGTCGCAGATCCTGACCGAGCTCGGCCATGTCGCCGAGGGCGTCTACAGCGCACCGACGGTGCTGCAGCGTGCACGTGAGTGGGCGGTCGAGATGCCGATCACCGAGGCGGTCGTGCAGGTGCTCGACGGCCGCTTCACGGCTCGGCAAGGCCTGGAGTATCTGATGGGTCGCAGCGCGCGCTCGGAGTGGTGAGCTCGACGCACAACGCAAGGACACAAGGAGACTTCGATGCAACGTCGTGAGCTGTTGAAGAGGGCCGCCGCCGGCTCTGCGGTGATCTGCTGGCCCGCGGTGGCGCAGGCGTGGCCGGCGCGCACGATCAAGCTGGTCGTGCCGTTCCCGCCGGGGACGTCGCCGGACCTGATCGCGCGCGTGATCGCCGAACCGCTCGCTGCGTCGCTCGGACAGTCCATCGTGGTCGAGAACCGCCCCGGGGCAGGCGGCAACATCGGTACCGGGCAGGTCGCCAAGGCACCGGCCGACGGCTACACCTTGCTGTTCACGATCCAGGGGCCGCTGGTGACGGCGCCGCTGCTCAGCAAGAGCCTGCCCTACGACCCCGCGAAAGAACTGGTGCCGGTGTCGCTGGTCGCCACCAGCCCCAATGTGCTGGTGGTGTCGCCGCAGCTCGGCGTCGAGACCCTGGCTGATTTCGTGCGCGTCGCGAAAGAGCGCCGCGGCCAGCTCAACTACGGCTCGGTCGGCAACGGCAGTGCTTCGCATCTCGCGATGGAGCTGTTCAAGGCCCGCGCTGGCATCGACCTGGTCCACGTGCCGTACCAGGGCTTTCCGCAGGTGGTCAACGCGATCCTCGCGGGCCAGGTGCAGGCCGGTTTCATGGTGCCCGGCATCGCGATGGGGCAGGTACGAGCCGGCAAGCTCAAGGCGCTCGGTGTCACGACGCTCGGCCGCAGCGCCGCACTGCCGGAGATGCCGACCTTCGCCGAGCTGGGCCACGCCGGCTTCGAGGCCATTTCATGGCAGGCGGTGCTGGCCCCGGCCGGCACGCCGAAGCCGGTCATCGACCGGCTCAGTACCGAGCTGGTGCGCATCATCAAGAGCGACGAGGTGCGCGGCAGGATGCTCGCGCAGTACTTTAGCGCGGCCGGAACCGCGCCTGAGGCGTTGGCGAACCTGATGAAAAACGAGCGCGAGAGCTGGGGCCGGGTGATCAAGGCCGCCGGGGTTCAGCCGGAGTGAGCCGGGACCCGGGCCCTACCCGCCGCCTGCATAGCCGTTCTGCCGCCACGCCTCGAACACTACCACCGCCACGGTGTTCGAGAGATTGAGGCTGCGCTGCCCCGGGCGCATCGGCAGGCGCACGCGCTGCACGGCCGGGAACGAAGCACGCAGGTCTGGCGCGAGCCCACGCGTCTCCGAGCCGAACACCAGCCAGTCGCCCGGCTGCCATGCCACTTGTGCAAAGGGCCGGCTGCCCTGCGTCGTGAATGCGAACAGGCGTTGCGGATCGGGGTGCTGCGCCTCGACGAAGGCAGCCCACGAGGGGTGGCGCCGCACGTCGGCGTACTCGTGATAGTCCAGACCGGCACGCCGCATCAGCCGGTCTTCCATCGAAAAGCCCAGCGGCTCGACGAGATGCAGCTCGCAGCCGGTGTTGGCCGCCAGGCGGATCACGTTGCCCGTGTTGGGCGGAATCTCTGGTTCAACGAGCACGATGCGGAACATGGCCCGCGATTATCGGCGTATGAGTCGTTCAATCGAGCGGAGTGCGGGTGACGACCCACACCTGAACCCCGGCAGCGCCCGCCTGCAGCAGCGTGCGCGCCAGCTCGCCGGCGGTCGCGCCAGTGGTCATCACGTCGTCGACGATCGCCACCTGCCGACCGCGCAGCGCACCGAGCCTTCGCGGCTGGACCGCGAAGGCCCCGCGCAGGTTGCTCTGCCGCTGCGGCAGCGACAGATCGATCTGGTGCGCCGTGTCTCGCAGCCGCAGCAGCCAGTCGGCATGTGCCGGCAGACCCAGCCTGCGCGCCAGCCAGCGGCTCAGCTCCCAGGCCTGGTTGTAGCCGCGCTCGGCCAGTCGGGCGCGGGACAACGGCACGGGCAATATCAGATCCGGCGATACCGGGTTGCCGGCACGACCTTGCAGCGCGGCGAACAGCCGCTGCGCCAACGGCTCGACGAGGTCGAGCCCGGCGTGGAACTTGAGGTCGGCGACCAGCCGGCTCCAGGGATAGTGGTGGTCGGCTGCCGCCACCGCGAGCATGAAGGGCGGTGGGCGCCTCAGGCAAGCACCGCAGGTCGACATGCCATCGGGCACGCGGGCTGCGCAACGCAGGCAGCGTTGCACCTTCGGCGCGAAGCGCGCAATGCAGGCAGGGCACACGCGTTGCGCCTGCCAGGTGAGGCACACGGCGCAGAGGCTGGGCAGCGACTTCAGCAGTGCCGAGGGGTTCAGCAGGCTCGTGAACATAGTTCTCCGTGAAGGGAGGCCCGGGCCGTTCCTGCACCCGTCGCCCACAGGGCGGCCGTGCGCTCAATATACTGCGGGGCCCATGCCGACTTCCTCCCGCATCTTCGACCCCGTTGCCACAGCCGCATGGTGGCGCTCGGGCGCCGAGGCGCCGTGGCTGCACGGCGAAGTCGCGCGCCGCATGTCCGGGCGGCTGGAGATCATGAAGGCGCGTCCACGGCATGTGCTCGACTGGTGGAGTTCGCGCTCGGCGAGTCGCGAGCTGTTGCGCGAGCACTATCCGCAGGCGGAACTCACTGCAGTCGAGCCCACCGACGCAGCGCGCGACGCGTGGATCGCCGCGCAGCGCCGACCCTGGTGGTCGCCGTCGCACTGGGCCAAGGGGCCGTCTGCGCTGGCCGAGCCGCAAGCCGGTGCCGCCGCAGCCGAGCTGTTGTGGGCCAACATGGTGCTGCATTGGGCCGCCGACCCCGCGCAGATGATCGCCCGCTGGCACCAGGCGCTCGCGGTCGACGGGTTCCTGATGTTCTCGTGCTTCGGGCCGGACACCGTGCAGGAACTGCGTACGCTGCATGCACGTCACGGCCACGGTCCGGCTGGCGCCGAGTTCGTCGACATGCACGACCTCGGCGACATGATGGTGCAGGCCGGCTTCGCCGACCCGGTGATGGACATGGAGCACATCACGCTGACCTGGGAGACGCCGGAGCAGGCGCTGGCCGAGTTGCGCACGCTCGGGCGCAACACCCATCCCGGGCGGCACGCCGGGCTGCGCACACCGCGCTGGAAGGCAGCGCTGCTCGAGCAATTGGCGGCCGGTGCATCACGCGTCGCGATCAGCTTCGAGATCGTCTACGGCCATGCATTCAAGGGCGCTCCACGTGCGTCCGCCGGCGGCGAGACACGTGTGCCGCTGGCCGACATGCGGGCGATGGTGCGCTCATCGCAACGGCCGCGGTGAGCGGCTGCAAGCCATTCGCCGAAGACTGCACACGAGACGCTTCTGATCTTCGTCAAGGCCGGTTGTGACGGGTCTTTGCGCTGCGCTAAAATCCTTCGGTTTGGTTGGGTAGGTTCCGCAGTCGTTACAGCCTCGGACTTGTCCGGCCCAGGTGACTGGAGCAGTAGCACCGTGGCGACCGTCGCTTCACCCATGCCCGTGCCTGGCCCTTTGCGGTTCGGGCAGGTCGTCCGGCAGGGCGACTGCGAGTCGGGCACGCAGTGGGGCGTGGAGTGGGTCCTCAAGCGCAACTGCTCCATTTCTCCGCGGCAGTTGATGGCGGTGTACGCCTCTCTGTGCGTGGTGTCCTTCGGCATTGCCTCCTACTTCTGGGCGCACGGCGCCAGGGTGGTGATGTTCTTTGCCTGGGTCGAACTGCTCGGGGTGGCCGCGGCGATGCTGCTCTATGCGCGCCATGCTGGCGACCGCGAGCGCGTCGCTCTGCAATCGGGCCGCCTGGTGGTGGAGCGTTGCGACGGCAGCAGGACCGAGCGGGTCGAGTTCGACCCCCGCCGGGTGAGGGTCGAGTGCCCGGACCATGCGGAGGCGCTGATCGTGTTGTCGGCGCGCGGAACGAGCGTGGAGATCGGGCAGCACGTGAGGCCCGGACTGCGCGCTCGCCTGGCCGAAGAATTGCGCACCGCGCTGCGCGACGCTGCCGTCCTTCGTGACGAAGGGTGGTCAGCGCAGCGCCGGTGAAGAGAGTTTGAAAACTGAAGTGACCACGATGAAGACCATGAAAGCTCTTTGGCACAAGGTGGGGCAGGCGAGCCTCGGGTTGGGCGCGGCGCTTGCCACCACCTGTGCGATGGCCGTCAACGATCTGCCGGGCGGCCCCGCGGTGCGTCAGCTCGACATGCATCCGCCGGTCACGCGGATCGCCGAGGAGCAGCAGTACCTGCACTACATGATGCTGTGGATCTGCGGGGCGATCTTCGTCGCGGTGTTCGGCGTGATGTTCTATTCGATCATCAAGCACCGCAAGTCCAAGGGCGCCAAGCCGGCCAACTTCCACGAGAGCGTGAAGGTCGAGATCGCGTGGACGATCGTGCCCTTCCTGATCGTGATCGGCATGGCGCTGCCCGCCACCAAGGCGGTCGTCGCGATGAAGGACACCACCAACGCCGACATCACGATCAAGGCGACCGGCTACCAGTGGAAATGGGGCTACGACTACTTGAAGGGCGAGGGCGAGGGCATTTCCTTCGTCTCGACGCTCGACACCGCCCAGCGGCAAGCCTCCGATGCCGGCCAGCCGGTCGGCGACGATTACCTGCTGAAGGTCGACAATCCGGTGGTCGTGCCGGTCGATCGCAAGATCCGCGTCGTCACCACCGCCAATGACGTGATCCACGCCTGGATGGTGCCGGCGTTCGGCGTCAAGCAGGACGCGATTCCCGGCTTCGTGCGCGACACCTGGTTCCGCGCCGAGAAGGTCGGTGACTACTACGGCCAGTGCGCCGAGCTGTGCGGCAAGGAGCACGCCTACATGCCGATCCACGTGAAGGTGCTGTCGCAGCAGGACTATGCGGCCTGGGTCGAGACCAAGAAGAAGGAAATCGCCGCCAAGGCCGACGACCCGAGCAAGGTTTGGGAACTCGACGCTCTGGCCGCCCGCGGCGAAAAGGTCTACGCCGCCAACTGTGCGGCCTGCCACAAGCCCGACGGCACCGGCGCCGGCCCGATCAAGCCGCTGGTCGGCTCGCCGATCGTGCTCGACGCCGACAAGGCCAAGCAGCTCCGGATCGTGCTGCACGGCGCAGCCAACGGCGCGATGCCGCCGTGGAAGCAGCTGTCCGACACCGAGATCGCTGCGGTGATCACCTACACGAAGAACGCCTGGTCTAACAAGACGGGCCAGATCGTTCAACCGTCCGAAGTCGTGGCCGCCCGCCAGTGACGCAAGCAGTATTCGAAAGGAACCGACGATGAGCGCAGTTCTCGACCCCCACGGTCACGCTGCGGGCGACCATGCCCACGATCATGCGCACGACCATCCGCACGGGTGGCGTCGCTGGGTCTTTGCAACCAACCACAAGGACATCGGTACGCTGTACCTGCTGTTCAGCTTCACGATGCTGATGGTCGGCGGCGTCCTCGCGCTGCTGATCCGGGCCGAGCTGTTCCAGCCCGGACTGCAGATCGTCAACCCGCAGCTGTTCAACCAGTTCACCACGATGCACGGGCTGATCATGGTGTTCGGCGCGATCATGCCGGCCTTCGTCGGCTTCGCGAACTGGATGATCCCGCTGCAGATCGGCGCGTCCGACATGGCGTTCGCGCGGATGAACAACTTCAGCTTCTGGCTGCTGATCCCCGCTGCCGTCATGCTGGTGGCGTCGTTCTTCATGCCCGGCGGCGCCCCGGCGGCCGGCTGGACGCTCTATGCGCCGCTGACGCTGCAGATGGGCCCCTCGATGGACGCCGGCATCTTCGCGATGCACATCATGGGTGCCTCGTCGATCATGGGCTCGATCAACATCATCGTCACCATTCTCAACATGCGCGCCCCCGGCATGACGCTGATGAAGATGCCGATGTTCGCCTGGACCTGGCTGATCACCGCCTACCTGCTGATCGCGGTGATGCCGGTGCTCGCGGGCGCGATCACGATGACGCTGACCGACCGCCACTTCGGCACCAGCTTCTTCAACCCGGCCGGCGGCGGCGACCCGGTGATGTACCAGCACATCTTTTGGTTCTTCGGCCACCCCGAGGTCTACATCATGATCCTGCCGGCCTTCGGCATCGTCAGCCACATCGTGCCGGCGTTCGCGCGCAAGCGCCTGTTCGGCTACACGTCGATGGTGTACGCGACCGCCTCGATCGCCATCCTGTCGTTCATCGTGTGGGCGCACCACATGTTCACGACCGGCATGCCGGTGACCGGCCAGCTGTTCTTCATGTACGCAACGATGCTGATCGCGGTGCCGACCGGCGTGAAGATCTTCAACTGGATTGCCACGATGTGGCGCGGCTCGATGACCTTCGAGACGCCGATGCTGTTCGCGGTCGGCTTCATCTTCGTGTTCACGATGGGCGGCTTCACCGGCCTGATCCTGTCGGTGGCGCCGGTTGACATCCAGCTGCAGGACACCTACTACGTCGTGGCGCATTTCCACTACGTGCTGGTGGCGGGCTCGCTGTACGCGCTGTTCGCCGGCTACTACTACTGGGCTCCTAAATGGACCGGCGTCATGTACAGCGAAACCCGCGGCAAGATCCATTTCTGGGGTTCGTTGATCACCTTCAACGTCACCTTCTTCCCGATGCACTTCCTCGGGCTGGCCGGCATGCCCCGCCGCTATGCCGACTATCCGATGCAGTTCACCGACTTCAACGCGCTGGCCAGCGTCGGCGCCCTGGGCTTCGGCCTGATGCAGGTGTACTTCTTCGTCTTCATCGTGCTGCCGGCGATGCGTGGTCAGGGCCAGAAGGCGCCGCAGCAGCCCTGGGAGGGCTCGGAAGGCCTGGAGTGGGAAGTGCCGTCGCCGGCGCCCTTCCATACCTATGAAAATCCGCCCAAGCTGAACGCCAGCGCCACCAAGGTCATCGGCTGAAGATCGCCGCGAAAGGCCTGCCATGACGACTCCCGACAAGAAGAAGCAGAACCTGCGGCTGGCGCTGATCCTGGCGTCGGTCGTGGCCGCGTTCTTCGTCGGGTTCATCGTGCGCATGGCCTTCTTCGGCGGTTGATCGGGCCTTTGCGCAGTACGGTCACACCATGAGCACACCTGCCGCACCGAGTGAACGACGCGACAACCGCCGCATGCTGGGCAAGCTGCTCGTCGTCGTCGCGATGATGTTCGGCTTCGGCTATGCGCTCGTGCCGATGTACGAGGCGATCTGCAACGCGCTCGGCATCAACGTGCTCTCGCTGAGCGAGCGCCTGATCCCGGGCATGTCGCACCGGGCCTCGCCCAACACGCAGGTCGACACCTCGCGCACCATCACGGTCGAGTTCGACGCGAATGCCCGTGGGCCGTGGGATTTCAAGCCGGCGACGCGCTCGGTGACGGTGCACCCCGGCGAGCTCGCCACCGTGATGTACGAGTTCCGCAACGTGCAGGACCGCACGATGGCCGCGCAGGCGATTCCCAGCTATGCGCCCAAGCAGGCCACATCGCACTTCAACAAGCTGGAGTGCTTCTGTTTCAGCGAGCACACGCTCAAGCCGGGCGAATCCAAGCAATGGCCGGTGGTGTTCGTCATCGACCCAAAGCTGCCGCGCGACGTGACGACGATCACGCTGTCGTACACCTTCTTCGAGGTTGGCGGCAAGGTGCCGCCTGCACCCGAGGGCCAGAACGCCGCAAAGGCCGGGACGCAGGAGCCACGCACATGAGCGGCCACCGTCCCGAAGCCGAGCTGAAGTCCGTGGTGGCGCGTAAGGGCTCGTTCCTGCAGACGATGAAGGCGGTGGCGTGGTCCTTCTTTGGCGTGCGCAAGTCGTCCGAGTACGAGAAGGACGTGAGTCAGTTGAATCCGGTGCACGTGATCATCGCGGGCATCCTCGGCGCAGCGGTCTTCGTCGTGGTGTTGATCCTGCTGGTGCGATGGGTGATCGGCAGCGGCGTGGCAGGTTGATTTGTTGAAGCGAGCGGCAGGGCGGTGTGCCCGCGAGCATCTCAAGACAGACAAGAGTCAGGTTCATTAGGAGAAAACATGTCGGCAGCGACGCATCAAGGCAGCACGCCTTACTACTTTGTGCCCGGGCCCTCGCGGCACCCGGTCATGGCCGCGATCGGCCTGTTCTTCGTGATTCTGGGCGCAGGCCAGTGGATCAACGGCCACGGCTGGGGCGCCTACTCGCTGCTGTTCGGCCTGCTGTGGTGGGCCTTCGTGCTGTACCAGTGGTTCGGTGAGGCGATCCGCGAAAGCGAGGGCGGCCTCTACAGCGACCGCATCGACGTGTCGTTCCGCTGGAGCATGGCCTGGTTCATCTTCTCCGAAGTGATGTTCTTCGGCGCCTTCTTCGGCGCGCTGTTCTGGTCGCGCCTGTACACGCTGCCCGTGCTCGGCGACCTGGAGAACCAGCTGCTGTGGCCCGACTTCAAGGCCATCTGGCCCAGCTCCGCGCCGGGCACCGGTGCCACCGCGTCGCCGGCCGGCATCGTCGAGCCGTTCCAGATCATGGGCCCCTGGCCGCTGCCGACGATCAACACCGCGCTGCTGCTGACGTCGGGCATCACGCTGACGATCGCCCACCACGCGCTGCGCGAGGGCCATCGCGCCAAGACCATCGCCTTCATGTGGATCACGGTGCTGCTGGGCATCACCTTCCTGTTCGTGCAGGGCTATGAGTACGCCCATGCGTACCAGGACCTCAACCTCAAGCTGAGTTCGGGCATCTACGGCTCGACCTTCTTCATGCTGACCGGCTTCCACGGTTTCCACGTGTTCGTCGGCATGCTGATGCTGTTGTTCATCACGCTGCGCCTGATGAAGGGCCACTTCACGCCCGAGCGTCACTTCGGCTTCGAAGGTGCGGCGTGGTATTGGCACTTCGTCGACGTCGTGTGGCTGGGCTTGTACGTGCTGGTCTACTGGATGTGAGCGGGGGCGGTACGCCGCCCTTTGCAGACGACACATCGAGAACGACAAACGCCGCATGACGCGGCGTTTGTCTTTTATCGGGAAGAGCCACGACTCACCGGACGATGGGCACGCCGGTGGGCTGTATCCAGCCAAGCTTGTAGCTCAGCAGGATGCAGACGAACAGCAGGACCGACAGCCCGACGCGCAGCGCGAGCGCACGTACCATGTTGCTGGTCTTGGGCTTGCCGTTGCGGCCGTCTCGCATCATGAAGACAAGGGCTGACGCAAGGCTCGCGATGATGAGAACGAAGGCGAGGCCGACAAGGATTTTCATGCGGCGATTATCCTCCGCACCCCTGACGCACATGTCCGAGTCCCACCCACATTCCTCCTGGCGGCGCTGGGTCGTGCTCGCTGCGGCCCTCGCCGGCATCGCAGTGACTGCCTCGCTCGGTCGCTGGCAGCTTGGCCGCGCGGCGCAGAAAGAAGCGTTGCAGGCGGCGATCGACAGCCGGTCGCGCTTGCCGGCGGTCATGCTGAACGAGACGAGCCGGCCCAGCGATGCCGATCCGGCCCTGTTGCACCGCCCCGTGATGTTGCATGGGCACTGGGTGGAGCAGCACACCGTCTTCCTCGACAACCGGCAGATGAACGGCCGGCCGGGTTTCTACGTCGTCACGCCGCTGCAGTTGAGCGGTCGCAGTGATGCGGTGCTGGTGCAGCGCGGCTGGGCTCCGCGCGACGTGCAGGACCGCACCCGTCTGCCCAAGGTCCCGACGCCGGCCGGCGACGTGCGCCTGGAAGGCCGCATTGCCCCGCCGCCCGCCAAGCTATACGAGTTCGACGGCACAGCATCGGGCCCCATCCGGCAAAATCTCGACCTTGCGTCTTACGAGCAGGAGATCGGCACGTCCTTGTGGCCGGTTTCCGTCGTCCAGACCGCGGTGGCGAACGGTGGGCCCGACGACGGCCTGCTGCGCGAGTGGCCCGCGCCCGCGGTGGACGTTCACAAGCACTATGGGTATGCGTTCCAGTGGTTCGCCATGAGTGCGTTGATGGCAGGTTTGTATGTCTGGTTCCAACTCCTCCGCCCCCGGCTCCGCGGCGCGCGCTGATGCGGCGACGCCGGAGCCGCTGAGCTTCACGGTGCACAGCATGCCGACGCCGGCGGTGGAAGACGATCGCCGCACCCGCGTGGGACGCTTCAAGATGCTGTTGGTGCTGCTGGTCTGCGCTGCGCCGGTGATCGCGTCGTACTTCACCTACTACGTGATCCGGCCCGAGGGCCGCACGAACTACGGTGAACTGATCCTCCCGCCGCAGCCGATGGCCGAGCTGCCGCTGCAAGACCTGCAGGGCCGACCCGTGCCCGCTGCGTCGCTGAAGGACCAATGGCTGCTCGTCACGGTCGCCGGTGGCGCCTGCGATGCGGATTGCGAGCGCAACCTCTACCTGCAGCGTCAGTTGCGCGAAACGCTGGGCAAGGACCGCGACCGTCTCGACAAGGTCTGGTTCGTCACCGATGACGCCGCCGTGCGTGCATCAGTGCTGCAGGCCATCACCGGCGCGCAGGTGCTGCGCGTGCCGCGACAGGCGCTGGCATCGTGGCTTGCACCTGCCGCGGGCCACCGGCTCGACGACCATCTCTACGTCGTCGACCCGATGGGCAACTGGATGATGCGTTTTCCGGCCGACGCCGACCCGGCGAAGATCAAGCGCGACCTGTCGAAGCTGCTGCGAGCCTCGCAGCACTGGGACCGCGCGGGGCGCTGACGGACACCGCCATGGAATCGCAGGCGCTCTACGACCTCACGCCGATCGTTCGCATGGCCCTGTTGGGCATCGTGATCGCGCTCGGCCCGCTCGCCTGGGTGTGGTTGCGCACTCGCCGCGCGGCGCCCGCGCAGCGGCTGGCCGCGTTGACCCTGCTGACGCTGTTCCTGACCTTCGATCTGGTGCTCTTCGGTGCCTTCACGCGGCTGACCGATTCGGGTCTCGGCTGCCCCGACTGGCCGGGGTGCTATGGCAGCGCCAGCCCCTTCGGTGCGCACCAGGAGATCAGCTCGGCGCAAGCCGAGATGCCGACCGGACCGGTCACGCACAAGAAGGCCTGGATCGAGATGGTGCATCGCTATCTCGCCACCGGTGTCGGCGTGCTGATCACCGTGATGGCCGTGGCAAGCTGGCTGCTGCGCCGGCACATCGCCTTGTCGCCGTGGTGGGCGAGCGTGACGCTGGTGTGGGTCTGCGTGCAAGGTGCCTTCGGCGCACTCACCGTCACCTGGAAGCTGTACCCGGCCATCGTCACGGCGCACTTGCTGGGTGGGCTGATGCTGGTCGCACTGCTGACAGCGCAGGCGCAGGTCTTCCGCGGCCGTCGGCTGCAGTTGCCGCCCGGCGTGCACCGGCTGGCCTGGGCCGTGTTCGCACTGGTCTGGCTCCAGGTGGCGCTCGGCGGCTGGGTCAGCACGAACTACGCGGTGCTCGCCTGCCGGGGTTTTCCGGCCTGCAACGGCAGCTGGTGGCCGGCCATGGACTTCGAGCACGGCTACACGATCGCGCGCGAGCTCGGTGCCGGCCGCGACGGTGGCTACCTGCCGTTTGCGGCGCTCACGGCGATCCACTACACGCACCGCCTCGCGGCCTATGTGGTTTTCGTCGCCATCGGCCTGCTGGCATGGCGGCTGCTGGCCATCCAGGGGCACGAGCGGCAGGCGCGGCGCTTTGCATGGGCGCTGCTGGGTTGCGCCGCCTGGCAGTTCGGTACCGGATTGAGCAACGTGGTGCTCGGCTGGCCGCTGCCCGCCGCCGTGAGCCACACGGGA
The DNA here is from genome assembly GCF_023721835.1 of Caldimonas mangrovi. Classification (GTDB taxonomy): domain Bacteria; phylum Pseudomonadota; class Gammaproteobacteria; order Burkholderiales; family Burkholderiaceae_C; genus Caldimonas; species Caldimonas mangrovi. Next base: position 381,569 of record NZ_JAMKFE010000002.1, read on the forward strand.
GGGGCCGCAGTGCTCGTCGGCGTGCTGACCGCCCTGCTGACCCGCACCCGGCTGCGCCGCATCGCTGCGAGTCCGTCGCCCGCCACCGGCACGGCCCGGCTCGCGTCCTAGAATCGACCGCTTCCCCACCCTGTCCGCCATGTCTGGATCGATCGCCAGCTCCCACACCCTGCCGTCGCGCGTCGCACAGTTCTACGCGTTGACGAAGCCGCGCGTGGTGCAGCTGATCGTGTTCTGTGCCGTGATCGGCATGTTCCTCGCGGTACCGGGCCTGCCCGACCTTGGCGTCGCTCTGGCGGCGACCGCCGGCGTCTGGCTGGTCGCGAGCGCCGCCGCCGCCTTCAACTGTCTCGTCGAGCAGCACATCGACGCGAAGATGGCGCGCACCGCCTGGCGCCCGACCGCCAAGGGCCAGCTCACCAACACGCAGACGCTGGTTTTCTCGGGCGTGCTGTGCGGCGCCGGCATGGCGGTGCTCTATGCACTGGTCAATCCGCTGACGATGTGGCTGACCTTCGGCACCTTCGTGGGCTATGCCGTCATTTACACGGTGGTGCTCAAGCCTCTGACGCCACAGAACATCGTCATCGGCGGTGCTTCGGGCGCCATGCCGCCGGTGCTCGGCTGGGCTGCAATGCGCGGCGACGTCGGCCCCGAAGCGATGATCCTGTTCCTCATCATCTTCCTGTGGACCCCGCCGCATTTCTGGGCCCTGGCGCTCTACCGCGCCGAGGACTACCGCAAATCCGGCCTGCCGATGCTGCCCGTGACGCACGGCTCCGAGTTCACGCGGCTCAATGTGCTGCTCTACACCTTCGTGCTGTTCGCTGCCACCTTGCTGCCTTTCATCTACGGCATGAGCGGCTGGCTCTACCTGGGCGCGGCCATCGTGCTCGGCGGCTGGTTCATTGCCTACGGCTGGCGGTTGTGGCGCAACTATTCCGACCCGCTCGCGCGCCGCACCTTCCGGTTTTCCATCCTGCATTTGTCGCTGCTGTTCGCAGCCTTGCTGATCGACCACTACACGAGGCCCTGGCTGGCATGAAACGACGTCACCTTCTTCTGCTTGCCGGTGCATCGGCGGTGTTGGCTGCCTGCGACCGTGCCGGCGCACCCGGCGCCAGCGGCGCGAAGTTCCACAGCATCGACATCACCGGCGCCGAATACGCCCGCGACTTCAAGCTGACCGATCAGCACGGGCAGGAGCGCACGCTGGCCGACTTCAAGGGCAAGCTGGTGGCCGTGTTCTTCGGCTTCACGCAATGTCCCGATGTTTGTCCGACCGCACTGGCCGAGCTGGCGCAGGTCAAGCAGGCGCTGGGACCTGACAGGGACAAGCTGCAGGGCGTGTTCATCACCGTCGACCCCGAACGCGACACGCCCGAGTTGCTGAAGGCTTACATGGGCAACTTCGATCCGGGTTTCGTCGCGTTGCGCGGCACGCCGGAGCAGACGGCTGCGGTGGCCAAGGAGTTCAAGGTGTTCTACGCGAAGGTGCCCGGCAAGACGCCCGGCAGCTACACGATGGACCACACCGCCGGTGTCTACGTGTTCGATACGCAGGGCCGCATCCGCCTTTTCACGCGCCATGGTTCCGGTGCCCAGGCGCTCACCGAGGACATGAAGCAACTGCTGCAGGCTGCTTGATGCCACCGCAGGAAAGGCCGGCACTTCCGAGTTTCCGGCAGGCTTTCCTGTTCTGGCTCAAACTCGGCTTCATCAGTTTCGGTGGCCCCGCAGGGCAGATCGCCGTGATGCACCAGGAATTGGTCGAGCGCCGGCGCTGGATCTCCGAGCATCGCTTCCTGCATGCGTTGAATTACTGCATGGTGCTGCCCGGCCCCGAAGCCCAGCAGCTCGCGACGTACATCGGCTGGCTGATGCACCGCACCTGGGGCGGCATCGTGGCGGGCGGTCTGTTCGTGCTGCCGTCGCTGTTCATCCTGACCGCGCTGTCGTGGGTCTACCTCGCGTATGGTCACACGTCGCTGGTCGCCGGACTGTTCTACGGGATCAAGCCGGCGGTCACCGCCATCGTGCTGCACGCGGCCTGGCGCATCGGCTCCCGGGCGCTGAAGAGCAGTGCGCTGTGGGCGATTGCAGCGGCTGCCTTCGTGGCGATCTTCGCGTTCAACGTGCCGTTTCCCTTCATCGTGCTGGCCGCGGGCCTGATCGGTGCAGCCGGCGGGCGTTGGGCGCCCGGACACTTTGCGATGGGCGGCGGCCACGGTGCCGCGAAAGACGGTTACGGGCCGGCAGCGATCGACGGCGACACGCCGACGCCGCCGCACGCCCGCCACCGCTGGGGCCGCTTCGCAGCTGTCGCGGCAATCGCCGTGTTGCTGTGGGGGGCAGCGATGGCGGCATTGGCGGCCGGCTTCGGCGGCTGGCAGGGCACGCTCGCGCAGATGGGCTGGTTCTTCACCAAGGCTGCGCTGCTGACCTTCGGCGGCGCCTACGCCGTGTTGCCCTACGTCTACCAGGGCGCCGTCGATCACCACCAGTGGCTCACCGCGGCGCAGATGATCGACGGCCTCGCGCTCGGCGAGACCACCCCCGGCCCGCTGATCATGGTGGTGGCCTTCGTCGGCTTCGTCGGCGGCTGGACGAAGGCGGTGCTCGGCCCCGAGGCGCTGTTCCTGTCCGGCGCACTGGCGGCCACGGTGGTCACCTTCTTCACCTTCCTGCCGTCGTTCGCCTTCATCCTGCTCGGCGGCCCGCTGGTCGAGTCGACCCACCAGAACCTCAAGTTCACCGCGCCGTTGACGGGGATCACCGCCGCGGTGGTCGGCGTGATCCTGAATCTGGCGTTGTTCTTCGCCTACCACGTGTTGTGGCCCGAAGGGCTGGGCGGGCGCATCGAGACTGCCAGCGCGTTGATCGCAGTCGCTGCAGCGTTGGCCTTGTTCCGTTTCCAGCGCGGCGTGATGGAAGTGATCGGCGGCTGCGCCTTGGCCGGCCTCGCGTTGAGGTGGGTGTTCGGTGCCTGACGGCCCCTGCTTGCCGGCGCGCCCGTTGGCGCGGCGGAGTCGACGGCCCCCGGCAAGGCCATGAAAAAAGCCGCCCGGAGGCGGCTTGCTCGTGGGTAGAGGCGACGACGCTCGAGCTCAAGCCGCGTAATCGGCCAGCGCCTTGCGCATCTTCTTCATGGCCGCCACTTCGATCTGGCGGATGCGCTCGGCACTGATGCCGTAGTCGGCCGCCAGCTCGTGCAGCGTCATGCCCCCCGAACCGTCGTCGTTGACCTTCAGCCAGCGTTCCTCGACGATACGGCGGCTGCGGTCGTCCAGTGCCTGGAGCGCAAGGGCCACACCGTCGGTTGCCAGCACGTCGCGGCGCTGGGCTTCCATCACACGGGTCGGCTCGCTGCCTTCGTCGGCCAGATAGGTGATGGGCGCATAACTTTCCTCGCCGTCGTCGATCGTCGGCTCCAGCGCCACGTCCCCGCCCGACAGGCGGGTTTCCATCTCCATCACCTCTTCGCGCTTGACATTCAGCTCGCGCGCGACCGTATCGATCTCGCGGTCGGTCAGCGTGGTGCGATGGGTGTCGCCCTCGGCGGCTTCTTCCTTCAGGCTCTGTTTCATCGAGCGCAGGTTGAAGAACAGCTTGCGCTGGGCCTTGGTGGTCGCAACCTTGACCATGCGCCAGTTTTTCAGGATGTACTCGTGGATCTCGGCCTTGATCCAGTGCAGCGCATAGCTGACGAGACGCACGCCCTGTTCCGGGTCGAAGCGCTTGACGGCCTTCATCAGGCCGACGTTGCCTTCCTGGATCAGGTCGCCGTGGGGCAGGCCGTAGCCGAGATACTGGCGCGACACCGACACCACCAGGCGCAGGTGCGACATCACGAGCTTTCCGGCGGCTTCCAGGTCGTTGTGCTCGCGGAACTGGCGGGCGTAGCGAGTTTCCTCTTCCTGAGTCAGCATCGGGAGACGATTGACGGCCGAGATGTACGCGTCCAGGTTGCCCAGCGAAGGCACCAGGGCCCAGGGATCACGGACAGTCAGTGCAGTAGCGGGTGAGACGTTCATAGAAGCCATAGACATCCAGAACCTCCTTTCGTTCCGCAAATATTAGCACTCGATATGGGTGAGTGCTAAAAGCTTCGCTCGAAGCCTTCGATCAGCGCAAGCTATCGGAGTTTCTTGCTTCAATAGGTGAGGCTCGTTGGGTGTGGCCGGTGGGGGCGGCAGCCTTCATGCCGACCCGCTTTGCCGCGGCACCATGAAGGATTACCGCTCGACACGGCGCACCGGCTCATATACTGTACGTTCATACAGTATCCATGACCATGCAAGCGCCCTCCCTGCAGCCGGCCGAGCCGGCTTCTTTGTCTGTGTCGTTGCCCTCGGGCGTCGAGATGCTGGCCGAGCGTGGTTGCCTGTGGCGCGGGGACGCCCTGGGCGGGACAGCCGGGCGTGTGCTGCCCACCGGCCACGAGATGCTGGACCGTGAACTTCCTGGCGGGGGGTGGCCGTGCGGGGCGCTGACAGAGGTGCTGCTGCCGCCGGGGGCCGGCTGTGAATGGCGCCTGCTCGGCCCGGCGCTGGGGCGGCTGGCCGAGAAGGGCGGCGCCAGTGTCCTGATCGGTGCGCCGAAGGGCACGGCGCCGCACATGCCGGGTCTGGCATTGACCGACCTGGACCCCGCCGCGCTGGTCTGGGTGGCTGTCGATACGCCGGCCCAGGCCTTGTGGGCCGCCGAGCAGGCCCTGCACTGCCGGCAGACGGCGGCCGTGCTGCTGTGGCTGCCGCAGCCGGCGCGGCCCCAGGCTTTGCGCCGCCTGCAGGCCCATGCCCAGCAGGCGGATGCGCCGTTGTTCATGTTTCGCCCGCAAGAGGCGCAGCAGCAGTCTTCGCCGGCACCGCTGCGGCTGTGGGCGGCGCCTGCACAACCCTGGAGCCTGCAGGTGCGGCTGCTGAAGCGCCGCGGCCCGACGCACGAAGGCGTGCTGGAACTTTCCACGTTGCCGCCGCGCATGTCGGGGGTGCTGGCCAGCAGGCTGCGCGGCATGGTGGCACCGGCGTCCGTTGTTCCACCCGTCGAACCACAGGAGCACAGCAATGCCGTACTGGCTGGCCCTGATCACGCCGTCGAGCCCGTGGCCGGTTGACGCCCGCCGGGCACCTGCCGAACCCGCGCACGACGCTGTGCAGCAGCGCGCGATCGGCTGCTGGGCACTGCAGTTCACGCCGCGCGTGGTGTTGCTCGACGAAGCCGTGCTGATGGACGTACAACCCAGTCTGCGCCTGTTCGGTGGTGCACAGGCCCTGTGCCTGCGTGTGCAGCGCGAGGCGCGCGATCTGGGCTGCGAGGCGATGGCGCGGGCCCCGACGGCCCTGGCGGCCCTGGCTTTCGCGCGCAGCGCGCCGCCGAGCACCCGTGCCCCCTGGCGCCAGCGGCTGGACGCCATGCCGCTGGCGGCCTTGAGCGCTGCCGCCGAACACGAAGCCCTGCTGGAGCGTCTGGGCTGTCGCACCTTGGGCCAGGTGCATGCGCTGCCTCGGGCAGGCTTGAGCCGCCGTTGCGGCGCGGCGCTGGTCGAAGCGTTCGACCAGGCCTACGGCGAGCGGCCTGAGAGCTTCGACTGGCTGGCGCTGCCGGAGGTGTTCGACGCCCGGCTCGAACTTCCGGGCCGGGTCGAGGCGGCCGGCGCACTGATGTTCGGCGCCCGTCGCCTGCTGCTGCAGATGTGCGGCTGGCTCACCGCCCGCCATGCGGGGGTGCGGCACTTCGTGCTGCACTGGCGGCACGACTTCCATCGCCCCGGTGTCGACGATGCCGGCGCCCTGGAAGTGCGCGTGGCCGAATTGACGCGCGAGCCGGATCACCTGTGCCGACTGCTGAGCGAACTGCTGGCCCATGTGCCCCTGGCCGGCCCGGTCGGCGAACTGGGCCTGCGGGCCGACGAGGTCGAGCCGCTGGTGCCCGAAAGCCGGGGCCTGGCGCTGGACGCCAGTCGCGCCGTGCGCGAAGGCGCATCCCTGGCGCAGTTGCTGGAGCGGCTGTCGGCGCGCCTGGGGCAGGAGCGGGTGCTGCGGCCGGTGCTGTACTCGGACCACCGGCCTGAGGCGATGCAGCGCTGGGTGCCGGCCGCTGAATGGCAGCCCGCGAGCCGCCCACCGGCGATGCCGGAAGGGCTGCCGCTGCCCGGCTGGCTGCTGGCGCAGCCCTTGCCGCTGCAGACGCGCCAGAACCGCCCGCACTATCACGGCACGCTGCAGCTGCTGGCCGGGCCGCATCGCATCGAAGCCGGCTGGTGGGCGGTGCAGCCCGGTGCGCCCGGTCGCGTGGCACGCGACTACTTCGTGGCATTCAACCCGCGGGCCGGGCTGCTGTGGATCTACCGCGAGCGCATGCCCGCCGGTACGGCCGGCTGGTTCCTGCAAGGCGTGTTCGGGTGAGGCGAGGCAGCCATGCACACCCCGCTGCCGGCCTATGCCGAGCTTCACTGCCTGACCAACTTCAGCTTCCAGCGCGGTGCGTCGCACCCGGGCGAGCTGGTGCGCAGGGCGCATGAACTGGGCTACCGCGCGCTGGCGGTCACCGACGAATGTTCGCTCGCCGGTGTGGTGCGGGCCTACCAGGCGCTGCTGGACCTGAAGGAAGAGGCGAAGGAGCAGGGCACCGAGCCGCCGGTGCTGCATCTGGTGATCGGCAGCGAATTTCGCGTCGATGCGCCGACGCCGTTCCGGCTGGTGGTGCTGGCGCGCAACCGCAACGGCTACGAAAACCTAAGCGAATTCATCACGCGGCTGCGCCGCAACAGCCCCAAGGGCAGTTACCGGCTGACATGGCCGCAGGTGATGCCATCGCGCCTGCGCGACTGTTTCGTGCTGCTGGTGCCCGACCGCCGGGCTTCGTCGGATGCCGTGTTCGCGCAGGCAGGGTGGCTGCGCAGATCTTTCGGCGACCACGGGAGGCTGGCCGTCGAGCTGCTGCGCGACATCGACGATCACGCGTGGCTGCACACGCTGCGGGAAGCGGGCCGGCTGGCCGGCGTGGCGCTGGTGGCGTCTGGCGACGTGCACATGCACGTGCGGTCACGCAAGCCGCTGCAGGACGTGCTGACCGCCATCCGGCTTGGTCGACCTGTGAGCGAATGCGGTACGGTGTTGCAACCCAACGCCGAACGTCACCTGCGCACGCGTCTGCGGCTCGCGCAGCTCTATCCGGCCGAGCTGCTGCAGGCCGCGGCGGACCTGGCCGCACAGTGCACGTTCAGTCTCGGCGAGCTGGCCTACGAATACCCCGAGGAAGTGGTGCCCCCGGGCGAGACGGCCGCGAGCTACCTGCGTCGCATGACCTACGAGGGCGCGCAGGATCGGTTCCCGCAAGGCGTGCCCGAGAAGGTGCGCGAACTGATCGAGAAGGAGTTGCGCATCATCGGCGAGAAGCGCTACGAGAAATACTTCCTCACGGTGTTCGACATCGTCCGGTTCGCGCGCGGGCAGAAGATCCTGTGCCAGGGGCGCGGGTCGGCGGCCAACTCGGCCGTGTGCTATTGCCTGCACATCACCGAGATCGACCCGGCGCGCATCAATACGCTGTTCGAGCGCTTCATCAGCAAGGAGCGCGACGAGCCACCCGACATCGATGTCGACTTCGAGCACCAGCGCCGGGAAGAGGTGATCCAGCACCTTTATCAGAAGTACGGCCGCGAGCGCACCGCACTCACCGCGACGGTGATCAGCTACCGCTCGCGCAGCGCGATCCGCGATGTGGGCAAGGCGCTGGGATTCGACGACACGCAGATCGACGCACTGGCGAAAAGCCACCACTGGTGGGACAGCCTGGAGGTGATGGCCGCGCGCCTGGCCGAGCTGGGATTGGACCTGAACGACCCCCGCGTACAGCAATGGATCGCGCTGACGCGGCAGCTGAAGGGCTTCCCGCGCCACCTGAGCCAGCACACCGGTGGCTTCGTGATCGCCAGGGGCAAGCTCAGCCGTATCGTGCCGATCGAGAACGCCGCGATGAAAGACCGCACCGTGATCGAGTGGGACAAGGACGATCTCGACACGTTGCGTCTGATGAAAGTCGACGTGCTGGCGCTCGGCATGCTGAGTGCGTTGCGGCGTGCGCTGGAATTCATCGCGCAGCGTCGCGGCCACCCGTTCCGGCTGCAAGACGTGCCCGACAAGGACCCGGCCACCTTCGACATGATCTGCCGCGCCGACACCATCGGCGTGTTCCAGATCGAGAGCCGTGCCCAGCAGAGCATGCTGCCGCGCCTGAAGCCGCGCACCTTCTACGACCTGGTGGTGGAGGTGGCGATCGTGCGGCCAGGGCCGATCCAGGGCGGCATGGTGCACCCCTACCTGAAGCGGCGCGAGAGGGAAGCCGAGCTCAGGTGCCAGGGGCTGCCGCCGACCGTGATCGAGGACGAGAAACTGCGCGAAGCCTTGGGCCGCACGCTGGGGGTGCCGATCTTCCAGGAGCAGGTGATGCAGTTGTGCATGCTGTGTGCCGATTTCACCCCTGGCGACGCGGACAGGCTGCGCCGTGCGATGGCGGCCTGGAAGCGCCATGGCAACGTGAAACCTTTCCACCAGAAGATCATTGCCGGCATGACGAAGAACGGCTATTCGGAGGAATTCGCCGAGCAGATCTTCAAGCAGGTCGAAGGTTTCGGCGAATACGGCTTCCCCGAGAGTCACGCCGCCTCCTTCGCGCTGCTGGCCTACGACAGCAGCTGGATGAAATGCCACGAGCCGGCAGCCTTCCTGGCGGCCATGCTGAATTCGCAGCCGATGGGGTTCTACTCGCCGAGCCAACTGGTGCAGGACGCGGGCCGCAACGGCATCGAGGTGCGGCCGGTGGACGTGCAGTACAGCGGTGTCGAGGCCGGCTTCGAGGATCTCGAGCCCGCGCCGCGCGACCGGCAACCGCCGGTGCGGCTGGGGCTGAAGTCGATCGGTGGCTTGCGCGAAGATGTCGCCGAGCGCATTGCCCAGGCGCGGGGCGACGGGCCGTTCGAGGACGTGCAGGACCTGGCCCGCCGGGCGCAGCTCGAGCCGGCCGACCTGAAGCGTCTGGCCGGCGCCGATGCGTTGCGCAGCCTGGCGGGGCACCGGCGCCAGCAGGTCTGGCAGGCTGCGGCATGGCAGCCGACGACTGCGCTGCTGAAAGATGCGCCGATGGCCGAGCCGCAGCTGGAACTGCTGCCCGCCGCCGAAGGCGAGGAGATCCTGTTCGACTACAGCTCGATGAAGCTGACGCTGCGCAGCCACCCGTTGCAGTTGCTGCGGCCGATGCTCGCGAAGCGGCGCCTGCTGACGTCGGAGGCGCTGCACGGCCTGCCCGACGGCCGGCTCGCGCGCGCCTGTGGCATCGTCACGATGCGCCAGCAGCCGGGCACGGCGAAGGGGACGATCTTCGTCTCGCTCGAAGACGAGACGGGCACCGTCAACGTGATCGTCTGGCCACGCGTGCGCGAGCGACAGCGGCGCGCGCTGCTCGAATCGCGCCTGCTGGCGGTGTCAGGCGTGTGGCAGAAGCAGAACGGCGTGTGCCACCTGGTCGCTCACCACCTGGAAGACCTGACACCGCTGCTCGGGCGGCTCGGCACCGCAAGCCGCGACTTCCACTGACTCACTGTGCGGGCCAGGGGTCGTAGGTGCCCACGTTCCACAGCCGGCCTTCGAGGTCGCGGCAGGTGAAACCGCGGCCGCCGTAATCCTCGTCCTTGATCTCGATGATGATCTGCGCGCCGGCAGCCTTGGCCCGTTCGTAGACTGCATCCGCATCGTTGACGACGAGATAGGGGCTTTGCGTCTCGATCCCGCCCACCTGATCGGGCAGGTTGACGAGATCGCCGTACTCCGATTCCTGGTCGGCCGACGCCACCATCACCATGCCGTTGCCGAAGCTCAACTGCGCATGCGCGACGCCGCCGCTGTCGTTCGGCACGACGAGGTGGCGCTCGAAACCGAAGACCTCGCACAGCCAGTCGATCGCGGCGGGCGCCTCGCGGTAGCGCAGGCAGGGGATCACGGTGGCGCGGGTGTTCTTGGCGATCGGGTTCATGGCAGTCTCTCCCAGGCGGTCGATGAGGGAAAACAGGCGAGGATAGAGCTTGCTCCCTCCTGCTGGCCGGCAATGTGTTGCCAGTGATTTCCCCCGTCCGGTGGTGGGACAATCCCTGCCCATGACCTCCACGACGCTGACCTTGACCCGACCGGATGACTGGCATCTGCACGTGCGCGACGGCGCCGCGATGCAGACGGTCGTGCCCGACACGGCGCGCCAGTTCGGCCGCGCGATCATCATGCCCAACCTGCGCCCGCCGGTCACCACTGCGGCGCAGGCGCTGGCCTACCGCGAGCGCATCCTTGCCGCAGTGCCGGAAGGCGCAGCCTTCGAGCCGCTGATGACGCTGTACCTGACCGACAACCTGCCGCCGGACGAGATCATGCGAGCCCGGGCCGCGGGGGTCGTCGCCGTCAAGCTCTACCCTGCGGGCGCCACCACCAACAGCGATGCCGGCGTGACCGACCTGCGCAAGACCTACAAGACGCTGGAAGCGATGCAGCAGCACGGCCTGTTGCTGCTGGTGCACGGCGAGGTGACCGACCCGGAGATCGACATCTTCGATCGAGAGCGGGCCTTCATCGACACGAAGCTGATCCCGCTGCGGCGCGACTTCCCCGAACTGAAGATCGTCTTCGAGCACATCACCACCAAGGACGCGGCGCAGTACGTGAGCGAGGCCGACGCGCGGCTCGGCGCCACCATCACCGCGCACCATCTGCTCTACAACCGCAACGCGATCTTCACCGGCGGCATCCGCCCGCACTACTATTGCCTGCCGGTGCTCAAGCGCGAGGAACACCGCCGCGCACTGGTGGCGGCCGCCACGTCGGGCAGCCCGAAGTTCTTCCTCGGCACTGACAGCGCTCCGCACCCGGCGCACCTGAAGGAGCACGCGACGGGCTGCGCAGGCTGCTACACCGCGCACGCGGCGATCGAGTTGTACGCCGAGGCTTTCGAGGCCGCCGGTGCGCTCGACCGGCTCGAGGCGTTCGCCAGCTACCATGGCGCCGACTTCTACGGCCTGCCGCGCAACACCGGTACCGTCACGCTGCAGCGCGAGAGCTGGACGCCGCCGGAGAGCGTTCCGTTCGGCGACGCGCAGCTGAAACCGCTGCGCGGCGGTGAAACGCTGGCATGGAGACTCTCATGAACAACATGTCGAACCGGCCCCGCGTGATGCTGCTCGTCGACGCCGACAACGTGTCGGTCGACGTCATCCAGCAAGCCTTCGAGCTCGTGATGCAACGTCATGGCGCGGTGCATGTGCGCCGTGCCTACTGCACGCCCGAGTCGGCGCTGAAGCACGCCAAGCTGTTCACGGGCTTGTCGCTGCGCCCCATGGTCAACCTGTCGGCCGGTAAGAACTGCACTGACATTGCACTCGCGATCGACGCGATCGATCTTGCAATGACCGAGCGGCCCGACGTGGCGGTCATCGTTTCGTCCGATTCCGATTTTGCGCCGCTGGTGGTCCGGCTGCGCGAGAAGGGTTGCCGCGTCGAAGGCATCGGTCAGACCGGCAAGACCGGCGAGGACTCGACCGCGGTGTACGACGACTTCGTCGACATCGCGCACCGGCGGTCCGCACCGCGCACGCCGGCGAAGCGGGCGTCGGCCCGAGCCCCGGCCGTGGTCGCTGCCGCGGCACCTGCGCCTGCCCCCGCGGCTCGCAAACGCGGCACCCGCAAGGACGGCCCGTCGCGCGGGCGCGTCGTCGAGCCGGCCATTGCGGCCGCACCGCCGGTGCCCGACGGCGTGCAGCGTATCCTCGACGCGGTGCCCGAGCTGCGCGACGGTGCGAAGGTCGAGCTGAGGGTGGCGGCCGAGCGGCTGCATGCCGCCAAGCTGCTGACGCGCAGCGGGTCCTCGACGCGGTTGTTCAGGCAGTACGCCGAGTGCTTCGAGCTGACGCCTGAGCGGCAGCCCAACAAGGTGCGTTACCACGCGCCGGGAGCGCCCTGACGCGTGCCGGCAGCGCTGCAGACGCTGCTCGCTTGGGTCGAGCGCCCACCGCAGTGGGGGGCATCCTTGCAGGCGGCGGCCGTGATGGTCGCTGCTCACCACGAAGCGGCATGCGTGTCCGACGCATTGAATGCGGCGCTGATGGAGCGGCCCGTCGAGCTGGCGGGCGGCGATTTGCGGTTCGTGCCTCAGTCGGCACTGCCGGACGGCGAAGCCTACGAAGCCTACATCCGTCGCACGGCCTGCGTGCCGACGCGCGACAACCTGCATGATCTCTTCAACGGCCTGCAGTGGCTGAGCCGTCCGGCCCTGAAGCGGCGGCTCAACGAGTTGCAGGCGCACGAGATCGCGCAGGCAGGCGTCGGCACGAAGCGCGGTCCGCTGCGCGATGCCCTGACCCTGTTCGACGAGAACGCGGCCTTGCTGCAGGCGCCGCAGGCGCTGGTCGAGGCCCTGCGTCTGCGGCAGTGGCATCGCCTGTTCGTGACGTTGCGACCGCTGTGGCGGGAGGCACGTCTCGAAGTCTTCGGTCACGCGCTGCTCGAAAAGCTCGTGCAGCCCTACAAGAGCATCACGGCGCATGTTTTCGTGGTGTCTGCCGAGGCTCCAGGTGACCTCCGTCTCGAGGCCTCGTGCCTCGTGCCCAAGCCCTTCCTGCCGTTGCCTGTGCTCGGCGTGCCGGGCTGGTGGCCGCAGAACGAAGACCCCTCGTTCTACGACGACACCGAGGTGTTTCGCCCCTGACCGGGCGGGAAATCCGCGCTGGCGGGATAATTGCCATGTGAAGCAAGCCAGACCGCCGCTGGTGCAAACGCTGAAAGGCCGCACTGGAGGAAGGTCCGGACTGCACAGGGCAGCGTAGCAGGTAACACCTGTCCGCCGTGAGGCGAGGATCAGAGCAACAGAGACGAGTCGGGCCGGGGCATCAAGCCCCGACCCGGGTGAAACGGGCAATCTCTACGCGCAGCAATACCAAGTAGGTGGACGTCGAGGCGGCTCGCTGAGTCCACGGGTAGGTAGCACCGAGCCGTTCCCGCGAGGGGCGGCCCAGAGGAATGGCGGTCACGGCGGGGCAACCCGCCGCACAGAATCCGGCCTATCGGCTTGCTTCACTCTTACTTTGTGGCGTCGCGTGCCGGCGACGACAACAACGATTCGCGAGGCGGCATGAATCCCGACGCTCACAAGATCTGGCAGGCCCCGCGGTGGGCACTCGCGGTGCTGCTGGCCGCGCTGGGCATGCTCGGTCCGTTCTCGATCGACACCTACATCCCGGCCTTCTCCGGCATCGCCGACTCGCTGGGCGCCACGCCGGTGCAGATGCAGCAGACGCTGTCGGCCTACCTGTTCGGCTTCGCGTTCATGAACCTGTTCCACGGCGCGCTGGCCGACAGCTTCGGGCGGCGGCCGGTGGTACTGGTCGGCATCGCGATGTTCACGATCGCGTCGGCCGGCTGTGCACTGTCGCAGACGATCGGGCAGCTGGTGTTCTTCCGTGCGCTGCAAGGACTGTCGACCGGTGCCGGCATCGTCGTGTCGCGCGCGGTCGTGCGCGACATGTTCCCGCCGGCTGACGCGCAGCGCGTGATGGCGCAGATCACGATCTACTTCGGTGTTGCACCGGCCATCGCGCCCATCGTCGGCGGCTACCTGTTCGTGCATGCCGACTGGCATGCGATCTTCTGGTTCCTGACCGGCGTGGGCGTCGTGTTGTGGACCGCCAACTTCAAGCTGCTGCCCGAGACGCTGCACGTCACGCACCGGCAGCCGTTCAACGCGCGCAACCTGATGCGCGGCTACTGGCAGCTCGGCGCCAACCCGCGTTTCCTGCTGCTCGCGCTCGCCAGCGGCGTGCCGTTCAACGGCATGTTCCTGTACGTGCTGTCGGCACCGGCCTTCCTGGGTGAGCATCTGCGGCTCGCACCGACCCAGTTCTTCTGGTTTTTCGTGCTGACCATCGGCGGCATCATGAGCGGCTCCTGGGCCAGCGGGCGGCTGGCCGGCAAGATCGCGCCGCGTCGGCAGATCCGGCACGGCTTCGTCATCATGCTCGCGATCTCGCTGGTCAACCTCGGCGCCAACCTGCTGTTCGAGCCGCACACGGCATGGGCGCTGCTGCCGATCGCGGTGTTCGCGTTCGGCTGGGCGCTGATGGTGCCGGTCGTCACGCTCATGGTGCTCGACATGTTCCCCGAGCGGCGCGGCCTTGCATCGTCGCTGCAGGCGGTGATCGGCTCGGCCGCCAACGGTCTGGTCGCCGGTGTGATCGCACCCCTGGTGATGCATTCGACGGTCGGCCTGGCGGCTGCGTCGCTGCTGATGATGAGTATCGGTCTCGTCGCGTGGACCGTGCTGCGACACCGTTGGCCCGAGGTGGTGGGCGCCACGCGCCGCATTTGAGTCACATCGGCTTCGCGACCATCAGGTAGAACACGATCACCAGCGCGAAGAAGGCCGGAATGCCGAGCGCGACCCAGGCCTTCAGGTAGCGGAAGTACTGCGGTGGCAGCTCGCTGTTTTCGCGCAGCGCCTGCTGCGCCATGTCACGCATGCGGATCTGCATCCATACCACCGGCAGCCAGCACGCGCCGGCCACGAAATACAGCACGATGGACCAGACGATCCACGCGCTGGTCCAGGGGTAGCCGGCCAGGTGGATCAGGTAGAAGCCGCTCAAGGGCTGGAAGATCACCGTCGTGGTGGTGAACAGCCAGTCGGCGCGCACCACGTGCCTGACGACCACCGCCACCGCGCGCGTGTCGCGGCTCAAGCTGGCGAACAGCATGTAGTAGGCCGAACCGATGCCGGTGCCGAACAGGAAGGTCGACGACAGGATGTGCAGCCATTTGACGATCAGGTATTCCATCAGGGGTCCTTGCGCGGCGCGTCGAGCTCGACCATCAGCCACGCCACCGCCAGCATCGGCAGATTCTTCAATATCGGTCCGTAGGGATGGGCCCAGAACTCGGGCAGTTTCAGCGTGATGACGGCCATGTAGAACAGCATCAGCCCGACCTGCAGCAGCCACAGCCAGCGGCGACGTTTCAACACCAGCAGCCCGATGCCGATGACCAGGTCGAGTGCTGCGGCGCCGTAGAGCATTGCCGGCGCGACCGCGTCGGGTATGCCGGAGCGGGCCAGCAGCGACAGGCTGGCTTCGACCGGGTAGACGCCGAGCGACACGATGCCGGTGACGATCCACACCAACGCCATCGACCAGCGCAACAGCGGCACCAGCCAGCCGAGCCGCGCAGCCGTCGCGACCGCGGGCGCTTCGTCGTGCGTCACGAACTCGATCGGCGCCCGTGGTGGCCGGCCGAGCAGCGCTTGCGTGAACCGGGCGTCGGCCGTATTGCCGCGCTGGAGCATCTGCCACGTGTCGCGGTCGAGCAGGCTGCCGGGCAGCAGCCCCGCCGCGCCGGCCCCCAGCGCGACCAGCGGCGCCGGCACCGGCAGGAAACGGGCGCGGCCGAGCCCCATCGACTGCCGCAACTGCGCGAGCAACGCGCGCAGTGCCAGCGGCTCGGGGCCGACCAACGGAACGCGGCCGGTGATGCTGTCGTCGGCGAGCAGCGCGACGACGGCTTCGACCGCATCGTCGACATGCAACGGCTGCACCGGCTGCCGCCCGCGGCCGGGCAGCGGGATCACCGGCAGGCTTGCCAGGCGCGTGAACAGCCGTGCGCTGGTGCCGCCGGCACCGTAGACGAGAGAGGGCTGAACCACCGCGACCGAATGCAGCGGCAGGCCGAGCAGGTAATCGTCCGCCGTTTTCTTGCTCAGGTGGTAGGCGGTGGTGGCGTCGTCGTCGGCTCCCAGCGCCGAGATCTGCACGACGCGCGCGACGCCGGCTGCTGCGCAGGCTGCAAACAAGGCGCAGGGGCCCTGTACGTGCACGGTCTCGAAGCGCTGCTCGCCATGCTCTCGCAGGATGCCGGCAGCGTTGATCACCGCGTCGACGCCTGCCAGCCGCGGCAGCCAGTCGCTCACCTGCAGGTCGCGCGACAGGTCGGCCGTGAAATAGCGTACCGGCGCACCGCCAGGTGCCGTCGGGGGCGGGTGGCGCATCGCGCAGATCACGTGATGCCCGGCCGCAAGCAACGCGGCCGCGAGACGCCGGCCGATGAAGCCGTTGGCGCCGGTCAACAGAACGATCACGGGGGGCCCTTTATCGATGTCTCCTGCGGCTGGAACGACGTTTGCCTCGACGGAGCAAGCGCCGTTCCGCGGGGGGCGGCATGCATGTCCTTCGTCCAGCAAGGAGCGCCGCGATGAAAAGTTTGACACAGGCCCTGCGCGCCGGGTGGATCACGGGCGGGGTCGCCAGCCTGGTCTCCACGCTCGTGCTGGCGTGGCGCGGCCATCTCGACAATCGTGGCGGCGTGGGTGCTCTCAACGCGCCGAGCCATTGGGTGTGGGGCGACGAGGCATTGCGACAGGATCGCGGCAGCCTGCGCTACACCGGCACCGGGCTGCTGGTGCACCATCTGGCGTCCGTGTTCTGGGCTCTGTTGTACGAGCGCCTGTGCCCCGGCGAGCGCCCCCGGGCCACCGTGCGCCTGGCGTGCCATGCGGCAGCGGTGGCGTCGGTGGCCGCCTGCGTCGACCTGCGAGTGGCGCCAGCGCGCTTCACGCCGGGCTTCGAGCACCGTCTGTCGTCGCGCAGCCTGATGCTGGTCTATGTCGCTTTTGCCGCGGGGATCGTGCTCGGAGGGCGGTGGGCCGATCGCAGGGCATGCTGAGCGTCGACACGGAAACATCTTCCGGCGGTCCGGGCGATAGACTTCCGGCTCAAGGCCGATGGCCGCCGGTGCTTTCCCTCTCAAGGAAGTCATGTTCGTTTCCGATAAGCAGCAAGCCGTGCAGCGGCCGGGCGGCACTGCAAAGCGGGCGGTCGGGCGGGCGTTGATCGCTGCAGCGGCGGCTGCGCTGCCGTGGGGGGCGGCGTCGGGCAGGGCCGTGGATCTGGCCGACCTGTCGCTCGAGCAGCTGCGCGACATCGTCGTCACGTCGGTATCGCGGCGCGACGAACCGCTGTCGCGGGCCGCGGCGAGTGTCTTCGTGATCTCCTCCGACGACATCCGGCGCAGCGGGGCGACCACGCTGCCCGAGGCCTTGCGCCTCGCGCCGACGCTCGACATCGCTCGCGCCGACGCGAACCAGTACGCCATCAGTGCCCGCGGCTTCAACAACGTGCTGGCCAACAAGATGCTGGTGATGATCGACGGCCGCACCCTTTACACGCCCTTGTTCTCCGGCGTGTTCTGGGAGGTGCAGGATGTGTTGCTCGAGGACGTCGAACGTATCGAGGTGATCACTGGCCCCAGTACCGCGCTGTGGGGCACCAATGCCGTGGGTGGCCTGATCCACGTGATCACGCGTCGCGCGCAGGACACGCAGGGCAGCGCTGCGCTGGTCCACGGCGGCACCGGCGAGCGCGGCGCGGCGGTGCGTCACGGTGGCCGCTGGGGCGACAACGGCCACTACCGCTTGTATTTCAAGCAGCACGATCGCCGCCACACCGAGAAAGCCGACGGCGAGGACGTACGTGACGCCTCGGACGGAGGGCAGGCGGGTTTCCGGGCCGACTGGGAACTCGCCGGCGATCGGCTCACTTTGCAGGGCGATCTCTACCGCGTGTCGATCGAGCAGGCACCGGGTCTGCGCAAGGCGTCCGGCGGCAACCTGCTGGGACGCTGGAGGCGCCAGATCGACGCCCGTTCGCACGCGCTGGCACGGGTGTACTTCGATCGCACGCGACGAGAACAACCGGCGCTGTTCCTCGGCCGGGAAAGCCGTTTCGATGAAACGCTCGACACCGTCGACGTGGTCGTGCAATACGCCTTGCACCATGGCGGGCGACATGAACTGCTGCTCGGTGCCGGCTATCGTCGCGCACGCGACGACGTCGACAACCCCGCGGCCTTTGCCTTCGTGCTGCCCGACCGGACCCTGCAGTGGAGCCGGGTGTTCGCACAGGACGTCGTTGCACTGTCGCAGGACTTGCACCTGACGCTGTCGGCCAGCGTCGAACGCAATCCCTACACCGGCACCGAGGTACTGCCCAGCCTGCGCCTGGCCTGGCGCAGGACGGCCGAGCAGGTGTGGTGGGCCGGCATTTCGCGGGCGGTGCGTGCGCCGTCGCGCATCGACCGCGAGTTCTACGCACCTGCCGAGCCGCCCTACCTGTATGCCGGTGGCCAGGACTTCCGCGCCGAGGTGTCCGACGTGATCGAAGTCGGACACCGGGCTCAGCCGTACGAAGCATTGTCGTATTCGGTGACGGCCTTCCATCACCGGCACCGCCGCCTGCGCAGCCTCACCCCGACGGCCGGCGGCGCGGTGTTCGACAACGGCATCGAGGGAACGACCGGCGGTCTGCAGGGGTGGATCAGCTGGCGACCGACGCGGTCATGGCGCCTGCAGGCCGGCGGCGTCGTGCAGGACCAGCGCCTGCACCTGCGTGATGGGTATGCCGATGCCGGTGGCCTGCAGGCGCTGGGCAACGACCCGAGCCACTGGTGGTCGCTGCGTTCCGCTGTCGACGTGACGCCCGCTCTGGCATGGGACCTTGCGCTGCGCCGCGTCGGGGCACGGCCTGACCCCCGCGTGCCGGCCTATACCGCGGTCGACACACGACTGGCCTGGCGTGCACGCAACCACCTCGAACTGGCGCTGGTCGTGCACAACCTGTTCGACCCCGGACACGTGGAGTGGGGCGCTGCGGGCAACCGGGCCGAATTCGGCCGCGCGGCGTCGCTGCAATTGCGGTGGCGGCTGTGACGGTGCCGCGCTCCTACCGTCATGCGGAGTGGGTGGCGTGGCTGGCGCTGGCGGGCCTGCTGCTGGCCTGGGCCGCCAATGCCCGGGCCGTTGAACCGTCGCTCGAAGCGAGCGTCAAGGCGGCCTACCTCTACAAATTCCTGAGCTTCGTCGAATGGCCGGCAAGCGCATTTGCCGATGCGGACAGCCCGATCGTGATCGGCGTTGCCGGTGACGAGCAGGTGCTCGCCGAGTTGCAGCGCATGCTGCCCGAGCGCACGGTGCAGGGCCGAACGCTGCAGGCGCGCAAGGTGCAGCCCGGCGACGCGACCGGCCCGCTGCACGTCTTGCTGATCGGCAGCCGACTTACGCGGCACCCCTGGCTCGGCCGTCTGCGCGACCAGCCGCTGCTGCTCGTCACCGACGCGCCGAGCGGGCTCGAGGCCGGCGGCGCGATCAATTTCCTGCGGGTCGACGGCCGCGTGCGCTTCGAGGTGTCGCTGGCAGCAGCCGAGCGCTCGGGCGTGCGCGTCAGTTCGCGCATGCTGAGCGTGGCCGAGCGCGTGGTGGGGGCGCGCTGATGCGGAGCGGGCACTCGCTGCGACGCCGGATGACGCAGGTGGCGTTGGTGACCACCTGTGTCGCGCTGCTGCTGAGCGCGACGGCGCTGCTGATCTATGAGTTGCGCGCGTATCGCGACGCGTGGGTGGCCGATCTGGCGACGCAGGCTCACCTGCTGGCCGGCGCCAGCGTGCCGGCACTGTTCTTCGACGATGCGCGTGCCGCGGGTCAGGACCTGGCGCTGTTGCGTCACCGGCCGCAGATCACCGCTGCGGCGGTCTATACGGCCAACGGAGAGCTGTTCGCGCATTACGCTCCGGAGGGTGCCACCGCGAACCTTCCGGCGCATCCCGCGGAAGACGGATACCGCATCGCCGGCGACGAGATCGAGCTGGTGCAGGAGGTCCGGCGCGACGGCGAACGCATCGGATCGGTCTACCTGCGCGCGCGCTATGAGGTGATGGGCCGGCTGGTCGACTACCTCGCGATCCTGGCTGCCGTGATGGTTGCCAGTCTCGTCGTCGCGACCCTGGTGTTCAACCGGCTGCAGCACACGGTGACGCGACCGATTCTGGCCGTGGCCGCGGCTGCCCGCGAGGTGATGGAAAAGCGCGACTACGGCCTGCGCGTGCCCAAGACCACCGACGACGAGATCGGGGCGCTGGTCGATGCCTTCAACAACATGCTGCTCGAAGTGGGCCGGCGCACCGAGGCGCTGGAGCGCAGCAATCACGAGCTGCAGATCGAGATGGAGCAACGGCAGCGCGCGCAGGCGGCGCTGATCCTGGCCGACCGCCGCAAGGACGAATTCCTCGCGACGCTGGCGCACGAGTTGCGCAACCCGCTCGCGCCGTTGACGAACTCGCTCGAGATCCTGAAGATCGCCGACGCCGACCCGGCCACGCGGGAGCGCACGCGCGGCATCATGGAGCGACAGGTGCGCCAGATGGTGCGCCTGATCGACGATCTGCTCGAGGTCTCTCGCATCACCACCGGCAAGCTGGTGCTCAAGCGCGAGCGCATCGACCTGCCGATCGTGCTGCGCACCGCCATCGAGATCGCCGAACCGGTGCTGCGCGAGCGGCGGCACGAGTTCGTCGCGCGCATGCCGGACGGCCCGGTGTGGGTCGACGCCGACGCGACCCGGCTGGCGCAGGTGTTCGCGAACCTGCTCAGCAATGCCGCGAAGTACACCGACGCAGGCGGACGCATCGAACTGGAAATGGACGTCCAGGCGCAGTGCGTCGCGGTGCACGTGCGCGACAACGGCATCGGCATCGACCCTCGGATGCACGGGGCGATCTTCGAACTCTTCATGCAGGTCGACAGATCGCTCGAACGCGGGCGCGCCGGCCTGGGGGTCGGCCTGACGCTGGCGCGCCAGCTGGTCGAAATGCATGATGGGCGCATCGAAGTGCACAGCCCGGGGCTCGGGCATGGTTCGCAATTCACGGTGGAACTGCCGCTTTGCCATGACCCCGCGGCATCGCGGCGCACCCCCGAGCGGCCCGCGTCCGGCCTCACGCCGAGCGTGCCGCTGGACCTGCTGATCGCCGACGACAACGTCGATTTCGCCACCAGCCTCGGCGAAGTGCTGGAGGCACTCGGCCACCGCGTCATGCTGGCCCACGACGGCGTGGCGGCGATGGCGGCGGCCCGCGCGCGACCGCCAGCGGTGGCATTTCTCGACATCGGCATGCCCGGTCTGAACGGCTACGAGGTGGCGCGCCGGCTGCGCGCGGAGCCCGCCACGCGAGCCGCCTTGCTGGTCGCCGTCACCGGTTGGGGGCAAAACAGTGACCGCGAACGTGCGCGCGAGGCCGGCTTCGACCACCACCTGGTCAAGCCGGCGGATCTCGCGCAGGTGCTGCCCTTGGTGGAGTCGGTCGCGCGACGTGCCTTGCAGGACGCTCCCGTGACCGACCGCCCGCCGGGCTGAAGCCCTTCCGCAACCTCTCTTTTTTACACACATGGGCGCGCACGCCTGTCCGGCCGGCGCTGCTTCAGCCAGCGCCGGCCCCCGGCATGCCGATTGCCGACCGTCTGATGCCGAAGCAAAAGACGGAGACCTGTCGATGCAGATCAACGCGCCAGCGGCGATCGTCGTTCATGGCGGCTCGGGCAGCCCGAGCGCATGGCGCGATGGATGCGAGCGAGCCGCACAACGCGCACTCGGTCGGCTGCAGGCCGGCGGCACGGCGCTCGACGCAGCGGTCGAGGCCGTGACGGAGATGGAGGACGACGGCCGCTACAACGCGGGCAGCGGCTCCATCCTCTGCCTGGATGGGTACACCGTGGAGACCGATGCCGGCGTGATGGACAACCGCGGCCGGCTCGGCGCCGTCGCCTGCCTGCAGGGCATCAAGAATCCGGTGCTGGTTGCGCAGGCCGTGACGCAGACGCCGCACTGGCTGATCGCCGGCGATGGTGCACGCCGCTTTGCCGAGGTGTGCGGCTTCGAGGAATCTCTGGGCACCGGCGAGGCCGCCAAGCGCTACCACGCGCAGCTGCTGCGCGCCTTCGACGACCCGAGCCAGGCCGATCCCGACGACCGGGAAGGCGCCGCAAAGGCGGCGGTCTTCAAGCGTTTCTGGAACTACACGATGCCCTGGGACGAGGCCATGAAGCGGCATGGCAACGGCACCGTCGGCGCGGTCGTGCGGGCAGCCGACGGGGACTTCGCGGTGGCCACATCCACCGGCGGCTCGGCGCCTTCGCTGCTCGGGCGCGTCGGCGACACGCCCATCGTCGGCTGTGGCTACTACGCCGGCGACCACGGCGCGATCGCCGCAACCGGCGTCGGCGAATACATCGCGCGGCAGATGCTGGCACGCACCGTCTACGACTGGGTGGCCCAGGGCATGCCCTTGCAGCAGGCGCTGAACCAAGGCGTCGCGCGGCTGCCGAAGGAGATCAGCGTCGGACTGATCGGCGTCACGCGGGACGGGGCGGGTGCCAGCAGCAACCGGGACATGGCGGCCCACGTCCTCGTCTGAGCGCCCTGACATCGTTACAAGCACCATGAGCGAGACCCGAGAGCGTTCCGCCGAGAAGATCGCGTGCGACCACCGTTCCGGCGCCGGTCACCTGGTGATCATCGGCGGCAACGAGGACCGCGTGCAGGAGAAGGTGATCCTGCGCCGCTTCGTCGAGCTGACCTGTGCACCCGACCCGAAGATCGTCGTATTGACGGCGGCCAGTTCCTTCCACGAGGAGGTCGCCGAGGTCTACCAGCGCGCTTTCGAGGCTCTCGGTGTCGCGCGCTGCAGCGCATTGGCGGTCCATTCCCGCGAGGACGCCGGCCATCCCGAGGTGGTCGAGGCGATCTTGACGGCCGACGGCGTTTTCATGACCGGCGGCGACCAGCGCAAGCTGCTCGCGTTGATCGGCGGCACCGCCACCTACACCGCCATGCACCGCGCCTTCACCGAGCGAGGCACCTGCATCGCGGGGACCAGCGCTGGCGCCTCCGCGATGTCGGCGCACATGATTGCCGAGGGGCAAGGCGACATCCACCCGGAAAAGGGCGTCGTCAGCTTCGCCGCCGGGCTCGGCTTCCTGCAGCGCGCGGTGGTGGACCAGCACTTTTCCGAGCGTCGGCGGCTCGGGCGTCTGCTCGCCGTCGTGGCGCAGAACCCCACGCTGCTGGGTATCGGCGTCGACGAAGACACTGCGCTGGTGGTCGAACGCGGCTCGGGCTTCGAGGTGGTCGGCGACGGTGCCGTCACGCTCGTCGACGGCCGGCAGATGTCGTCGAACTTCCTCGACATCGGGGAGCGCGAATTCATCGAGCTGCTCAACGTTCGCCTGCACCTGCTGCCCGCCGGTGCCAGCTATGCGCATCGCGCGGGCGCCTGCAGCGATGCGCAGGTTTGCCGCGAACTGACGCCGACGCTGCACGAGATCGTCGACATCCTCTCCAGCAACGAGACCGTTTCATGAAGATCATCTACCGCCGTGCGCTGCGCGGCCCGAACCGCTACGCACGCAAACCCTGCGTCGAGGCCGTGCTCGATCTGGAGGCGCTCGACGAAGTGGCTTCCAGCCAAAGTCCGGGCTTCACCGAGCGCCTGCTCGAATGGCTGCCGAGCCTGAGCACCCATGAATGCTCCCGTGGCCATGCCGGTGGTTTCGTCGAGCGCCTGCACGAGGGCACCTACATGGGTCATATCACCGAGCATGTGATGCTCGAGTTGCAGTCGCTCACCGGTGACGACGTGCGCTTCGGGCGCACGCGCATGATCGACGGCCGACCGCGCCACTACCGGCTGGTGTGCGCCTATCGCGTCGAGCAGGTCGCGCTGCGGGCACTGGACCATGCCGTGGCGCTGGTCGAGGCGGCCGCAGCAGCGGCCCGCTTCGATGTGGCCGCCGTGCTGCGCGAACTGAAGGATCTGCATGCGCAGTGGGCGCCCGGCCCCAGCACCGGCGCGGTGCTCGATGCGGCGCGGCGGCGCGGCATTCCGGTGCTGCCGCTGGGCGACGAGCCCTGCCTGTACCAGCTCGGCTGGGGCTCGGCGCAGCGGCGCATCCAGGCCACCCTGACCGGCGAGAGCCGCCACATTGCGGTCGACATCGCGAGCGACAAGGCCTTGACGAAGCGCTTGCTGGCCGATGCCGGGCTGCCGGTGCCCACGGGCCGCACCGTACGCACCCTCGACGAGGCGCAGCAGGCCGCGCGCGAGATTGGCGGCATCGTGACGCTGAAGCCGCTGGCGGCCAACCAGGGCAAGGGCGTGTCGACACAGGTCAGCACGCCGCAGCAGGTTGCCAGCGCGTTTGCGCGTGCGCAGGCGCACGACGAGCAGGTACTCGTCGAGCGCACCGTGTCGGGCGGCGACCATCGCGTGCTGGTCGTCGGCGACCGCGTGGTGGCGGCCGCACGCCGGCGACCGCCCAGCGTCACGGGCGATGGCTGCCACACCGTGCAGCAACTGGTCGAGCGCCTGAACGCCGACCCGCGGCGCGGTGACGGCCATGCCAGTGCGCTGACCTGCGTTCGGCTCGACGAATCGGCCTGCGAGACGCTGGCGCAACAAGGCTGGGCCCTCGACGGCGTGCCTCCCGCAGGTGTCGATGTCGTGCTGCGAGGCAATGCCAACTTGTCCACCGGCGGCACGTCGGAAGACGAGACCGACCGCCTGCATCCGCAGACCGCGGCCTTGTGCGTGCGCGCCGCGCGCCGTATCGGCCTCGACGTGGCCGGCATCGACCTCGTCTGCGAAGACATCTCGGTGCCGCTCGCTGCACAGGGTGGTGCCCTCATCGAGGTGAATGCAGCCCCGGGCATACGCATGCACGAATGGCCGTCGCACGGCACTGCACGCGCAGCGGGACAGGCCATTGCCGACAGCCTGTTCGCACCCGGCGAGACCGGCCGCATCCCGGTGGTTGCGGTCACCGGAACCAACGGCAAGACCACCACCACGCTCGCGATCGACCACGTGTTGCGCAGCCTGGGACGGCGCACCGGCTGTGCGACGACCGAAGGCGTGAGCATCGGTGGGCAGACGGTGATCGAAGGTGACTGCACCGGCTATTGGTCCGCGCACACGGTGCTGAGCGACCCGGATGTCGATGTCGCGGTGCTCGAGACCGCACGTGGCGGCATCCTGAAGCGCGGCTTGTGTTTCGACCGTTGCGACGTGGCGGTGGTGCTCAATGTCGGCGTCGATCACCTCGGGCAGGACGACATCGACTCGCTCGACGCGCTGGCGGACGTGAAGGCGGTGGTCGCCGAAGCGGCCGCCAAGGCGGTGGTGCTCAATGCCGAGGACGCGCACTGCGTCGCGATGACCGAACGGCTCGACCCGGGCGTCGAGGTCGTGTATTTCTCCACCGATCCGCACCACCTGGCAGTGGCGCGCCATGTCAAGGCTGGCGGCCGCGCCGTGGTGCTGCGTCACGGTGCCGCGTGGCTGCTCGGCCGCGGCTGGGCGCAGCCGATCGTCGAGGTCGCCCAATTGCCGTTCACCTTCGGCGGGCGTGCGCCGCACAACGTCAGCAATGCGCTGGCGGCGATCGCAGCCCTCGCGGCGCTCGGCCTGCCGGCCGCCGACATCGCACGTCCGCTCGGCGGCTTCCGGTGTTCGGTGCAAGCGAATCCGCTGCGCATGAACGTCTTGCGGGTCCGCGGCGTGCAGGTGCTGGTCGACTATGCACACAACACGCCGGCGTACGAGGCGCTGTTCGACACGGTCGATGCCTTGCGTCCCGTACGCGTGATCGGCGTCGTTTCTGCGCCGGGCGACCGCCGGGACGCCGAACTGCGGGAGATGGCGCGCCTGTGTGCACAACGGCTCGACGAGATCTTCGTGTTCGAGCTGGACGAGGACCGCGGTCGGGCTCCCGGCGAGACTGCCGCCGTGTTGTCGGCAGCGGCGCTCGAGGCGGCGCCGGCCAAGCCGGTGCATACCGTACCGGCCGTGCGCGAGGCGTTGCGGCGTGCCCTCGCCGGCTGCCGCCCCGGCGACCTGTTGGTGTACGGTTGTGCAGTGAACGTGCACGACGTCGAGGCCGCGGCCGGTGAGCCGGTGGAAGAGATGCTCGATCTGCCGCTGCACGAAGGACCCCGGCGTGCCGACGATGCACCGGCACCGCCCGAGCCGGCGACCATGATGTAGCGGTGGCCGGGCGAACCAGCATGGCCAAGCTCGATCCTCTCAGGGCGGCGTACAGGCGCCGCGAACTGATCCTCTTCGTCGGGGCTGGGGTGTCGTTGTCGCTCGGCCTGCCGCCGTGGAGTGCGTTGATCGACCACATGGCGCGCGAGCTCGACTTCGAGCCGAAGGAGTTCCGGGAGTACGGCAGCTACCTGGCGCTGGCGGAGTACTTCCGCTTGCAGCACGGCAACATCGGCCCGCTGCGAAGCTGGATGGACCGGCAGTGGCACGGCAAGGACATCCGCGTCGAGCATTCGCGTGTGCACGAGCTGATCGTGCAGGGCGACTTTCACATCATCTACACGACCAACTACGACCGTTGGCTGGAGAACGCCTTCGATCACTACGGGCACGAATACGTGAAGATCGTCAGCGTTGCTGACCTCGCACGCATCCGCCCCGAGGTGACGCAGATCATCAAGTTCCACGGCGACTTCGAGAACGACGAGTCCATCGTGCTCGACGAGACGAGCTACTTCCGCCGGCTGGAGTTCGAGTCGCCGCTGGACATCAAGCTGCGGGCCGACGTTCTCGGCCGCTCGGTGCTGTTCGTCGGCTACAGCCTGGCCGACATCAACATCCGTTACTTGTTCTTCAAGCTTTCGCGCCTGTGGAAGGCGGCGATGCCGGGCATGCCGCAACCGCCCTCGTACATCTTTTCGCCCAAGCCCAACCCGGTGCAGGAAGCCGTGTTGTCGCAGTGGGGCATCGAGATGCTGTCGGTGGACGCGGACGATCCGTCGAAGGCGCTGGTGGAGTTTCTCGAGCTGGTCATCCGGTAGTGCTCGCCGCTTCGATGCGTTCGACGTACTCGGCCACGAAGCTGCGCGTTCGGCCGTCGGGGAAGGCGATGGTCGCGCTGTCGGTGCTGGCCTCGACCACCTCGCCCTCGCCGTAGCGGGGCACGCGCACCGGCGTGCCGGGGCGCAGGACCGAGCCGGCCGGTTCGCGCGGCGCTTCGGGGGCCGTACGTTCGTCGCGCGTCTGGGCTTGGTGCTGCAAGAGCCGCAGGCAGTTGTCGCAGTGCCCGCAGCGCTCGGCGCGTTCGTCCTCGTCAAAGTATTCGAGCAGCATCTGCCAACGGCACAGGCCGCTGCGTGCGTAGAAGATCATGCGCTCGAGCATCTCGCGGTCGTGCGCCCGGCGGTCGCGTTCGTCTGCGACCAGCGTCTCGAGTTCGGCGTCGCCGGTCGGCTCGCGCAGCAGCCGCCACGTGCCGGTGCGGTTGCGCGCCGCGATCTTCGCGTCGCGCAGCAGCTTCAGCGTCACCTGCAGCTTGTTGCGCGGCACCGGGCCGCGCTCGTGCAACTGCTCCAACGTGGCCGGCCCTGCGCGCAGGGCGTCGAGCGCGGCGGCCAGTTCCTCGCGCCCTGGGTAGCGGCCGGCCATCAGAAACTGCTGCACCGCCTTGTCCTTGCCGTGGTAGAGCAGCACGCAGGTGGCCGGCTGCCCGTCGCGCCCGGCGCGGCCCGACTCCTGGTAGTACGCATCCAGACTGCCCGGCATCTGGTAGTGCACGACGAATCGCGTGTCGCGCTTGTCGATGCCCAGGCCGAAGGCGTTGGTGGCGACCATCACGCGTGCCTCGCGGCGCATGAAGCGGTCCTGCTCGGCGCGCCGCTCGCCGGCCGGCATGCGGCCATGGTAGCGGGCGGTCCGGGTGTCGGCCTGTCCGAGCAGGGCGTGCACGGCGTCGACCGCCTTCACGGTGGCGCAGTAGACGATGCCGCTGCCCGGCAACTCGGCCAGCAGGCGCAGCAGGGCGTCGCGCCGGGCTTCCTCGCTGGCCGGGGCCTCGACGCGGTAGTACAGGTTGGGCCGGTAGGCGCCGGCATTGAGCACTTCGGTGCCCGGCACCTTGAGCTGGCGGAGGATATCGTCCGCCACCTCGGTAGTCGCGGTGGCCGTCAGTGCCAGGAATCGCGGACGGCCCAGGGCCTGCCAGGCGGCGCCGATCTCCAGGAAGCTGGGCCGGAAGTCGTGGCCCCATTGCGAGACGCAGTGCGCCTCGTCGACGACCATCAGGTCGACCGGGTGGCGCTGCAGCTCGCGCAGGAAGCCGGCGTCGGCCAATCGCTCCGGCGTCGTGAAGTACAGCCGGCCATGGCCGGCCGAGAGCGCGGCGAGCGCTTCGCGCTCCTCGTCGGCCGCGAGGCTGCTGTGCAACTGACGGGCTTCGATGCCGCGGGCGCGCAGCTTGTCGCACTGGTCCTTCATCAACGCGATCAGCGGCGAGACCACCAGCGTGCGGCCGGGCAGCAGCAGGGCCGGCAACTGGTAGCACAGCGACTTGCCCGCGCCGGTCGGCATGATCGCCAGCGTCGGTCGGTCGGCCATCACGCGCTCGATCACCGCCGCCTGCGCATTGCGCAGACGCGGCAGGCGGAAGGTCTGCTTCAGCAGTTGTTGCGCCTCAGCGCGCCAGCCGGCGCGCGCTCTTCTTCGGACGGAAGCGGTCATTGCATCAAGTCGCGCCCCGCGGCACGGTGCTGGTTTTCATGCAGGAAGTCCGGTTTCCCGCGATCGGCGGGTCGCCTGCGACCTGCAGCAAGAACCGGCCCCGCGCCGGGCGGCACAATGGAGCGGCTGCATGTTCCCCGCCATGTCTTTTTCGTCCGCGCTGCTGCAACGCTGCCTCTCCTTCCACCGGCGCCTGGCCTTCGTCGACCTCGAAACCACCGGAGGCACGCCCAACGGCGACCGCATCACCGAGGTGGCCGTCATCCAGGTGGACGAGGGCGGCGTCACCGAGTGGAGCAGCCTTGTCAACCCCGGCATGAGCATCCCGCCATTCGTGCAGGGCCTGACAGGCATCACCAACGAGATGGTGGCCGGCGCGCCGCGCTTCGACCAACTGGCCGACGAGATCGAGGCGCGACTGCGCGACCGCGTGTTCGTGGCGCACAACGCCCGTTTCGATCACGGCTTCCTGAAGCAGGAATTCTTGCGGCTGGGGCGTGCGTTCCGGCCAGCGGTGGTGTGCACCGTCAAGCTGTCGCGGCGGCTGTTTCCGCAGCACGCGCGCCACAACCTCGATGCGCTGGTCGCGCGCCACGGCTTGCAGGTGAGCGACCGCCACCGTGCGTTGGGCGATGCACGGGCGATCTGGCAGTTCTGGCAGGCGGCCTGTGGCGAGCACGACGCGGACGCGGTGCGTGCCGCGCTGTCTCACCTGGCCGACCGGCCGACGCTGCCTTCGCATCTCGATGCCTCGCTGCTCGACGAGTTGCCGGCCAGCCACGGCGTGTATTTCTTCTATGGCGAGAACGACCTGCCGCTGTATGTCGGCAAGGCGAAAGACCTGCGCAAGCGCGTGTGGTCGCATTTCCGCGCCGATCATGGCTCGGCCAAGGGCATGCGACTGTCGCAGCAGGTGCGGCGCATCGACTGGCAGCCGGCGGCCGGCGAGCTCGGCGCGCTGCTGGCTGAAGCCGCGATGATCAAGTCGCTCGCGCCGGTGCACAACAAGCTGCTGCGCCGAAACGAGGAGGTCTGCGCTTGGTGGCTGGACCCCGCAGGGCGTGCCCAGCTGGTGGAAGCCACCGAGTTGTTCCAGCACGCCGGCGACGGCTACTACGGGGCTTTCACGAGCGAGCGCAAGGCGCGTACCGCGCTGCAGGAGATGGCCGATGCGCACGGCCTGTGCCCGGCGACGCTCGGGTTGGAGAAGCTGCCGCCCGGCCGCCCCTGTTTCGCGCGCCAGATCCGGCGCTGCCAGGGGGCCTGCACGGGCGAGGAGGATGCTGCCGTGCACCGCCAACGCACCGCACGCGCGCTGGCACCGCTGGCCCTGCAGCCGTGGCCCTTCGACGGGCCGGTGGGCCTGCGAGAAGGCCGGCAGATGCACCTGCTGAACCGTTGGTGCTACCTCGGCACCGCCACGCGGGAGGAGGAGATCTGGCCGCTGCTCGAAATGCGCGCCGGCTTCGACCGCGACGTCTACCTGCTGCTGCAAAAGCGCCTGCCACGCTGGCCGCGCTCGGCGCTGCAGGTGTTCGACCCCGGCGCGCAGCTGTTCGCGGCCTGAGCGGACGGCCGGCGCGTCAAGCAGGGCTTACCACCGACAGGAATTAGAATGCAAATTAGTCGCATTTGAAATCAAGAAGTCGGTGATGAAAAACTCGTGCTCTCGCGGGGTGGGGCCCGCTGCGCCCAACCCGCTCGTCGTTGCTCTTGCCATGGCCGGGCTGTGCGGCGTGCCGGCCGCCCGCGGGCAGACCGTCGAACCTGTGCAGGAACTCGAAACCCTGACCGTGCGGGCTGGCGCTACGCGCAGCTTCACGTCGAACACCGTGCAGGTCGGCACTTTCCGCGACCAGGACCCGCTCGACGTCCCGCTGACGAACAATGTGGTAACGCGCGAGGTGCTCGATGCGCAAGGCGCGCGCACGCTGTTCGGCGCACTGCGCAACACGGCGGGCGTGACCCGCTCGCAGCTGAGCGGATCGACCTACGACAACATCTCGATCCGGGGCATCCTCGTCGAGAACCGCGGCAACTATCGCCTCAACGGCTCGCTGCCGATCATCAACCTGATCGACGTGCCGCTCGAGAACAAGGAGCGGGTCGAGGTGCTCAAGGGCGCGTCGTCGCTGTACTACGGCCTGGTGCCGCCATCGGGCATCGTCAATTTCGTCACCAAGCGCGCGGGCAGCCAGCCGGTCACGAGTGTCGCCACTTCCATCAACAGCCATGGCGCAGCGGATGTGCACGTCGACATCGGCCGACGCTTCGGAACCGATCAGTCGATGGGCCTGCGCGTGAACGCGGCCGCCGGCAAGGAAGACATCGGCATCGATAACTACAAGGGCGATCGCAGCCTGCTGTCCCTGGCGTACGACTGGCGCGTGGCGCCGGCAGTGAGCCTGAAGGTCGACCTCGAGCACTACCGCAAGGACGTCAGCGAGCAGGCGTCGATCGGGCTGTTCACACGGGAGGACACGGAGGAGAACCCCCGCACGCTGGTGGTCCCGAAAGTTCCCGGCAACACGAAGAACGTGGCCGGCGACTGGCAGCGCTACGACGCCGAAGCGACCAACCTGCTGCTGCGCACCGACATCTCCCTGTCGGACGCTTGGATCCTCACGCTGGAAACCGGGCGGGCGGTGACGAAGCGCGACCGGCACTACTCGAGCTTTCAGTTCAACACTGCGGAGGACGTCGCAACGGGTGAGGGCACCCTGGCGATCTCCTTCACCGACGGCCAGCGCTTCGAGAACACCAACCATCGCGTCGAAACCGTCGGCCAGTTCACCACGGGTACGCTGCAGCATGAGCTGACGCTGGGCGGCACCTACAACGAACGCGAAGGCGAACTGGGAGATTCCGGCAGCGCCACGTTCGCCCAGAACTACCATGATCCGCGCCCGATACCCGTGCTGCAGCCCGCCAGCTGGAGCTGGTCCGGCGACTCCCGCATCGTCGACAAGGGCGTGTACCTCTTCGACCGCATCCGCCTGGGCGACCGCTGGCAGGTTCTCGCCGGCGTGCGCTACAGCGACTACAGCAACACGACCGTCCGCACCACCAGGACCGACCGCTACAGCACGACGGACACGTCGCCCAGTCTCTCGGTGATGTTCAAGCCCACGCCGGACGTTTCCGTCTACGCAAGCTACCTGGAAGGGCTGGAGGAAACCGGGACAGCGCCGGCGAACCGGGCCAACGCCGGTGAAGTGCTGCCGCCAGCGGTGAACAAGCAGCGAGAGGTGGGCGTGAAGGCACGCGTGATGCGCAGCCTCTTCCTGCAGGCGGCGTACTTCGATATCCGCCGTCCGCAAACCACGATCGACTCCGCGAACCGGTTCGTCATCGGCGGCCGCAGCGAGTACCGCGGACTGGAGCTCTCCGCCAGCGGCGAGATCGGCCGCCGGTGGTCGATCATTGCCTCGGCCCTGCTGCTCGACGCCGAGATCAAGCGGACGAGCAACCCGAGCGAAGTCGGCAAGACGCCGGAGAACACGCCCAAGCGCACCTTCAGCCTCTTCGGCGAGTACAAGATGCCGGCGGTGCCGGGCTGGGCCGTCAACGCCGGGATGTATCACGTGGGCAAGCGCGCGGTGAACAATGCGAACGATGCCTACATCGGCAGCTACACGATCTTCTCGGCCGGCACGCGCTACCGTACCAAATGGAACGACACGCCGGTCACGCTGCAGGCCAACATCGACAACCTGACCGATCGCGAATACTGGAGCACTGCCGGCAACGGCCTGCTGGGCGGCGGGGCGCCCCGCACGCTGCGCGTTGCCGCGAAGTTCGATTTCTGATCGTGCCCGCACTGACGGCTCGTCGCTGCTGGCTGCTGGCCCACCGCTGGGTGGGCCTCGTCCTGGGGCTGCTGCTGGCACTGTCGGGCTTCACGGGGGCCGCACTCACGCTGGCCCGGCCGCTGGATGAATACGCGCATCCACAGCTCTACCGTGTGCCGTCGGCGGCGCAGCAAGCGTCGCTCGACGGCCTGCGTGCGCGACTGGAGGCCGAGTTCGGTCCCGGCGCCGGCTTCGTCTTCCGTCCTCCGCGACAGCCGGACGAGTCCTTGCGCGTCCTCGTGCGCGGCCCCTGGGACGGTGCCCTGTTCATCGATCCCGGCAGCGGTGTCGAACTGGGCCGTCGTGGCGAGCGGGAGGGCTGGCTTCATGTGTTGTTCGAACTGCACAGTGCACTTCTGATCGAAGCATCCGGGCGCGCCGTCCTCGCGATCGCAGCCGCGGCATACCTGCTGATGCTGTTGTCCGGCCTGGTGCTCTGGTGGCCTGCCAGGTGGCGGCATGCCTTCAGCGTGAAGACCCGTTCCGGCCTGACGCGGGCCTTGTTCGATCTGCATCGCGTCGGCGGGGCGACGCTCGGGGTGGCCGTGTTCGTCTCGGTCGCAAGCGGCCTGTACATGGCATGGCGGCCGGTGTCGGCATGGGTGAGCGCGGCGGCGGGGCAGGTGACGGTCCGTCCGCCGACGGTCGAGCGGCCGTCGGGCGCACCGGTTGCATCGCTGGATGCCATGGTCGAACGGGCACGTCGTGTGTTTCCGGAAGGAGAGGTCGGCTATGTGCAATGGCCCGGCCAACGGTCGTCGCCGGTGCGCGTGCGACTGCGCCTGCCCGACGATCCGCATCCCAATGGTCTGAGCTCGGTCTGGCTGCACCCGTCCAGCGGCGAGGTGCTCGCCGTGCACCGCTGGGCGCAACTCGACGCCGGTGCTCGGGGCTATTCCTGGATCTATCCATTGCACATCGGCGATCTCGGCGGACCCTTGCACCTCGGCTTCAATCTCGTGAGCGGGCTTGCGCTCGCGGGGTTCGGCCTGAGCGGCCTGTGGCTGTGGTGGCGCCGCCGCTGAGCAGAGCAGGCGATGCCGAAGCGGGCAGGCGACGGCGCTGAGGCGCCGTTTTCTCGACAGCGTCCCCTGCCGCGTCAGCCACCGAACAAGGCCACCCGCGTGACGTTGAGCGCCAGATGCAGCGCGACCGCTGCCCACACGCTGCCGCCGCTGGCCCGGTAGACGGCGGCGTAGGCCGACCCCGCGAGCGTGGCCAGCAGCATGAACACCGGCCCCATCGCCGCATGCGCCAGGCCGAACAGCACTGCAGTGCCTGCGACCGCCGCCACCGCGCCGAACCGCTGCAGCGGATCCTGCACCCAGCGGCGGAAGAACCACTCTTCCGCGACAGTGCCGAATGCATTGGCGACCGCGAAGCTCGCGAGCGCCGGCAGTGCAGCCGGTGCCCACTGCAAGTAGCCGATCGCCCATCCCAGTGCCGGAACCGCGATCAGGCACAGGGCCGCGATCGCGGTGCAGCGCCTGTTCCAGTGCCATGCCGAGGGCAGCATGGCAGCGGCTGCCAGCCCGCCGATCGCCTTGCCGACATTGATCGAAACGATGCCCCACGGCAGCCGGCCGTAGCCCGGCACCATCGACAGGCCGAGTGCCAGCAGCAAGGCGCCGGCGGCGCCGAAGGCGACGGCGGCCGGCCACCCGCGCCGGCCCCGCCCGGCATGCAGCAGGGCCGCGAGCAGCACCGCAGTCGCCATCGGCCAGGGACCGTGTGCGAGCCCGCCTGCATGGGCGACGGCGCACAGGACCGGCGCTGTCAAGGCAGGCGCTGCGGCGCGCAAGGGCGAGCGGTGGGGGCAGGACGTCGGCATGGCGCAAGCAGGGCAGGCGGGAGAGGCGGCGGAAGCCGGGGCGAGTATCTGCCGCAGGCAGCGCGCCTCGAGGGCGCTTTTTTGTGACTCGAAGCAACGAAGGCGCAGTGACCGCACACCTCTACCAACACTTTCAGTCCACTCCGCAAGTCCTTATTTTTGAAGTCTTTTTTACTCGGCGTTTGTGCGAAATCGTTTGTAAGTGCTTGATTTCATTGGACATTTTTAACGCCCGACCTTGACCACCCCTGGTCCGCGCGCTAAAGTGGGAGAAAGTGCAGATTAGTGGGTGATTGTGTCCAATTTTGTGTTCCAAGGGGCTTCGGCGTTGGCGCTGGACGCGAAGGGGCGGCTCTCCGTCCCGTCGCGCCATCGCGACGTGCTGACCGCCATGGCACAGGGGCAACTCACGATCACCAAGCACCCCGAAGGGTGTCTGATGGTCTTTCCTCGCCCGGCGTGGGAGAGTTTTCGCGACAAGATCGCCGCGCTGCCGATGTCGGCCGCCGGCTGGAAGCGCATTTTTCTCGGCAACGCCATGGACGTGGACATCGACTCGGCCTCGCGGGTGCTGATCTCGCCCGAGTTGCGCGCGGCGGCGGGTCTGACGAAAGACGTGATGCTGCTCGGCATGGGCAGCCACTTCGAGCTGTGGGACGCCGCGCGCTACGCCGCGCACGAAGCGGAGGTCATGCAGCAGGGCATGCCCGACGTTCTCAAGGACTTCAGCTTCTGACGCCGCCATGCAAGGGGAGCACAACACATGGCAGCACCGCACCGTCTTGCTGCACGAGGCGGTGGATGCACTCGTCACCGATCCGGACGGCGTCTACGTCGACGGCACCTTCGGGCGGGGCGGGCACAGCAGGCTGCTGCTGTCGCGGCTGTCGCCGCAGGGGCGCCTGCTGGCCTTCGACAAGGATCCCGAGGCGGTTGCCGAAAGCACGCGGGTCCAGGACCCGCGTTTTGCCATTCAGCACGACAGTTTCACGAGCATGGGCGAGGCCTGTGCGCAGCGCGGCATCGCGCAGGTCCAGGGCATCCTGCTGGACCTCGGGGTTTCTTCGCCGCAGATCGACAACCCGGAGCGCGGCTTCAGCTTTCGCTTCGAAGGCCCGCTGGACATGCGCATGGACCCGACCCGCGGCGAGAGCGCGGCGGATTTCCTGGCGCGCGCCGATGAAAAGCACATTGCGGAGGTGATACGCAACTATGGGGAAGAACGGTTTGCTGTATCGGTTGCAAAGGCGCTTGTGGCTCGCCGGGAAGGCGGGCGTCCTGTTCGAACCACAAGCGAACTTTCCGAAGTCGTGGCTCGTGCGGTCAAAACCCGCGAACCGGGCCAGGACCCTGCAACGCGCACATTTCAGGCTCTTCGGATTTTCGTCAACGCCGAGCTTGAGGAGCTCGAACAAGGGCTGAACCACGCCCTGACGCTGCTCGCTCCCGGCGGCCGCCTGGTCGTCATCAGCTTTCATTCGCTGGAAGACCGCATCGTCAAGACCTTCATCGTTCGCCACAGCCGCCACGAGGTGGATCGCCGCGCCCCCTTTGCACCGGTGCCCGAACCGCTGCTGAAGGCCGTTGGGCGCATCAAGCCCAGCGACGAGGAAGTGGCCGCCAATCCGCGTGCGCGTTCGGCGGTGCTGCGCGTGGCCGAGCGCACCGCGTCTGCCGACCGGAGGCGCGGATGACGCGGCTCAACATCGTGCTGTTCGCCGCGCTCGTGCTCAGCGGCCTGTACCTCGTGCGCGTGTCCTACGAGGCACGGCACCTGTTCGTCGAAGTCGAGCGTGCGCAGGTCGAGGAGCGCGCACTCGAAACGCAGTTCGAGCAGCTGCAGATCGAAAGGCGCGCCCAGGCCACCCCGTTGCGGGTCGAGAAGGTCGCGCGGGAAAAGCTTCAGATGCGCACGGCCACGCCGGCCGTCACGCACTACGCCACCTATGCGGGCGCTGCCTCGGCACCCGAAGCTGCCGCCTCCGGCGCGCAGGGGGAGCGGCCATGAAGTTCTGGCCCGCCAGCAAGTCCGGCAAAGGCGGGCGCGGCGAACGCGCCAAGCAGGCCCATGCCGTGCGCACCGTGATGTACGCGAGCAGCCCGCTGCTGGCGTCGAAAACCCCGCCCTGGCGTTCGAAGTTTTTGGTCGCCTGCATCGGGCTGGGCTTTTGCGTGCTGGTCGGCCGTGCGGTGTACATCCAGATCATCGGCACCGACTTCTACCAGCGCCAGGGCGAGAGCCGCTATGCACGCACGCTCGACCTGCCGGCCAACCGCGGGCGCATCATCGATCGCAACGGGCTGATCCTGGCCTCCAGCGTGCCGGCGCCATCGATCTGGGCGATCCCGAAGGACCTGGAGGCAAGCAAGACGCAGCGGCGCGAGCTGGCCAAGCTGCTCGGGATGAGCCCGGCCGAGCTCGACAAGCGGCTGAAGGACAACCCCAACTTCGTCTGGCTCAAGCGACAGGTCGACGAGCAGGTCGGCGAGCAGGTGCGGCAGCTGGCCGTCAAGGGCGTGCACCAGGTCAAGGAGTACAAGCGCAAGTACCCCGAAGGGGAGGCCGTCGCGCATGTGGTCGGCTTCACCAATGTCGAGGACCGTGGGCAGGAGGGCATCGAGCTGGCCTTCCAGGACGAGCTCGCCGGCCGCAACGGCACGCGCCGCGTGATCAAGGACCGGTTGGGCCGCATCGTCGAGGACATCGGCGAAAGCGTGAACCCGGTCGACGGGCGCGACATCGAGCTGTCGATCGACTCCAAGGTGCAGTTCTTCGCCTACCAGCGGGTGCGCGACGCAGTGGCCGAGCACAAGGCGAAGGCCGGCTCGGTGGTGGTGCTCGACGTGCAGACCGGCGAGGTGCTGGCGCTGGCCAACTACCCGAGCTTCACGCCGGGCGACCGCCGTAACCTGACCGGCGGCCAACTGCGCAACCGGGCGCTGACCGACATCTTCGAGCCGGGCTCGACGATGAAGCCCTTCGTCGCCGCGCTGGCGATGGACACCGGCCGCGTCAACCAGAACACGGTGATCGACACGTCGCCTGGCTGGATGGTCGTGACCGGCTCCACCATCCGCGACTCGCACCGTCACGACGCGTTGACTGTCGCGGGCGTGATCCAGAAGTCGAGCAATGTCGGCACCGTCAAGATGGCGATGCAGATGCCCGCGCGCGAGATGTGGGAGATGTTCACCGAGATCGGTCTGGGCCAGCGCCCGCAACTGCGCTTTCCCGGCGTCGTGACCGGCCGGTTGCGCCCGCACAAGAGCTGGCGCCCGATCGAGCAGGCGACGATGAGCTATGGCTACGGCCTGTCGGTGTCGCTGTTCCAGCTGGCGCGCGCCTACACCGTGTTTGCGCGCGACGGCGAGCTGATCCCGGTCTCGCTGGTCAAAAACCCCGAGCCGACCGGCGGCATCCGGGTGTTCACGCCGCGCACCGCGCAGGCCGTGCGCAAGATGCTGCAGATGGCCGCCGGCCCCGGAGGCACCGCGCCCAAGGCGCAGACCATCGGCTATTCGGTGGGCGGCAAGACCGGCACCGCGCGCAAGCAGGAAGGCAACGGCTATGCCGACAAGAAGTACCGTTCCTGGTTCGTCGGCCTGGCGCCGGTCGATCAACCACGCATCGTCGTCGCGGTGATGGTCGACGAGCCCAACGACGGCAAGTTCTATGGGGGCGATGTGGCCGCGCCGGTGTTCAGCGAAGTGGTGCAGCAGACGCTGCGCATGATGGGCGTGCAACCCGACGTCGACGTGCAGCCGCAGATCATGGGGCAGCCGGTGCAGGCGGTCGAGGAGAGCTTCTGATGACGCTGCGCACGCTCGCCTCCCCTCTGGCCGCGGTCGAGTGGCTGCGCTCGCGGGTTCGCGGCGAACTGCGTACCGACAGCCGGCTGGTGGCGCCGGGGGATGCCTTCATCGCCTGGCCCGGCTACGCCACTGACGGCCGGCGCTTCGTCGGCAAGGCGCTCGAGGCCGGCGCCACGGCCTGCCTGGTCGAGGCCGAAGGGGTGCGTGCCTTTGCGCTGGAAGACCTGTACGAGGAGCAGGTCGCGGCACTGCTCGACCTGAAGCCGTCGACCGGCTGGATCGCCGATGCCTATTACGGCGAGCCGTCGAAGTCGCTCGACGTCGTCGCGGTGACGGGCACCAACGGCAAGACGTCGACCGCCTGGTGGACGGCGCAGGCGCTGAGCCTGCTCGGTCGCCGCTGCGGACTGGTCGGCACGCTGGGCGTGGGCGAGCCGCCGTCGCGGTCGTCGCCGGGCAGCATCGCCGCGACCGGGCTCACGACCCCCGATCCCGTCACGCTGCACGCTACGCTTCGCCGCTTCGTCGACCGCGGCTTCCGGGCGTGCGCCCTCGAGGCCTCGTCGATCGGCATCGTCGAACACCGGCTCGACGGAGTGCGTATCGCGGTGGCGCTGTTCACCAACTTCACCCAGGACCATCTCGACTACCACGGCGACATGGACGGCTACTGGTCGGCCAAGGCGCAGCTGTTCGCCTGGCCCGGGCTGCGCCACGCCGTGCTCAATCTCGACGATCCGAAGGGGGCGGAACTGGCGGCTCAGCTGAAAGCGAGTTCGGTGGCGGTGACCGGCTACGCGGTCGACGCCGACGCCGACCTGCGTGCGAGCGGCATCGGCTATCGCGACGGCGGTCTTGCGTTCACCCTACACCAGGGCGCTGAGCAAACGTCCGTGCGCACCGCGCTGATCGGCGACTACAACGTTCACAACCTGCTTGCCGTGCTGGGCGGCCTGCAGGCACTGGGCCTGCCGTTGGCACACGCGGCAGCGCTGTGTGCCGAACTCACGTCGGTGCCCGGCCGCATGCAGCGAGTCGGCGACGCGCACGGCCCGCTGGCTGTCGTCGACTACGCACACACGCCCGACGCCCTCGACAAGGCGCTCGCGGCGCTGCAGCCGCTGGCACGCGAGCGCGGCGGCCGGCTGTGGTGCGTGTTCGGCTGTGGCGGCAATCGCGACACGACCAAGCGCCCCTTGATGGGCGGCATCGCGCAGCGTGGTGCCGACCGTGTGGTCGTCACCAGCGACAACCCGCGCCATGAGTCGCCCGAGAGCATCCTCGAACATGTTGTCGCCGGCCTGCATGCGAGCGACGCGGTGAGCGTCGTGACCGACCGCCGCGAGGCCATTGCGGCTGCGCTGGCTCAGGCCGACACGCGCGACGTGGTACTGATTGCCGGCAAAGGGCACGAGGACTACCAGGAGATCGCGGGCGTCAAGCACCCGTTCTCCGACGTGGCCGAAGCCGAGGCCGCATTGCAAAGGAGGGCCGCCGCATGATGACTCTGGCCCAGGCCCATACGCTGCTGCCGTCGTCGACGCTGGTCGGCGACCCGAACGTGCAGATCCTGCGCGTGCACAGCGACACGCGCACGCTGCAGCCCGGCGATCTGTTCGTCGCGCTGAAGGGCGAGCGCTTCGATGCGCACGACTTTCTCGCGCAGGCCAAGGCGGCCGGTGCCGTGGCGGCGATGGCGCACCACGGGCTGGCCGAGGCCGGCCTGCCGGGCCTGCAGGTTGCCGACTCCAAGCTCGCACTCGGCGACCTGGCGGCCGCCTGGCGGCGGCGCTTCCACCTGCCGCTCATCGCGGTGACCGGCAGCAACGGCAAGACGACCGTCACGCAGATGATCGCGGCCATCCTGCGTGCGTGGCTCGGCGAGAGTGCCTTCAATACACAAGGCAATCTCAACAACGACATCGGGCTGCCGCTGACGCTGCTGCGGTTGCGCCAGGACGATGCGGCCTGGCACCGCGCCGGGGTCGTCGAGCTGGGAATGAACCACCCGGGCGAGATCGCCTACCTCGCGCAGATCGCTGCGCCGACGGTGGCGGTGGTCAACAACGCCCAGCGCGAGCACCAGGAATTCATGGCGACCGTCGAGGCCGTGGCGCGCGAGAACGGCACGGTGATCGAGGCACTCGGCCCGACCGGCGTGGCGGTGTTTCCTGCAGACGAACCGTATGCGCCGCTGTGGCAGCAGCTTGCCGGCACGCGGCCGGTGCTGACCTTCGCCCGGACCGGCAGCGCCGACGTGACCGGTGAAGCCGTCTGGGCCGGCGATCACTGGGCTGTGATGCTGCACACGCCGGCCGGCAGTGCCACGACCCAGCTGCGCATCGCCGGGGCGCACAACATCAAGAACGCGTTCGCGGCCACCGCGTGCGCACTGGCCGCCGGGGTGCCGTTGGCCAGCATCGAGCGCGGGCTCGCCGCGTTCGAGCCGGTCAAGGGGCGCTCCCAGATCAAAGGTTTCGTGCGCGCTGGCCGCCAAGTCACGCTGGTCGACGACACCTACAACGCCAACCCCGATTCGGTGCGCGCCGCGATCGACGTGCTGGCCGAGATGCCGGGCCCGCGCTGGCTGGTGCTCGGCGACATGGGCGAGGTCGGCAACCAGGGCCCGGCCTTCCACCGTGAGGTCGGCGACTACGCCCGCCAGCGCGGCATCGACGCGCTGTGGACCGCGGGCGACGCGACTCGACATGCCGCGCAGGCTTACGGCCCGGCGCGGCATTTCACGCAGGTGCCTGAACTGCTCGCTGCGCTTGGCGGGCAGCCCGATGCGGCGTGCGTGCTGGTGAAGGGATCGCGCTTCATGAAGATGGAACGAGTGGTCGACGCCCTGGTCGCGCCGCCCGCCAACGACAACAACGACAAGGGCGCGCCGGGTGCGGCCGGCGCAGGAGCATCGTCATGCTGATCGGCCTTGCCCAGTGGCTGCAAGGCCTGTCGCCGGATCTCGGCTTCCTGCGCGTCTTCCAGTACCTGACCTTCCGTGCGGTGATGTCCGCATTGACGGCGCTGCTGATCGGCCTGGTGTTCGGCCCCTGGGTGATCCGCAAGCTGGCCGAACTCAAGATCGGCCAGCCGATCCGCGAATACGGCGTACAGGCTCACCTGTCGAAGAGCGGCACGCCGACCATGGGCGGCGTGCTGATCCTGCTGTCGATCGCAGTGTCGACACTGCTGTGGTTCGACTGGACCAACCGCTTCGTCTGGATCGTGCTGATCGTCACGCTCGGCATGGGCGCCATCGGCTGGGTCGACG
This sequence comes from Caldimonas mangrovi, assembly GCF_023721835.1. Lineage (GTDB taxonomy): Bacteria > Pseudomonadota > Gammaproteobacteria > Burkholderiales > Burkholderiaceae_C > Caldimonas > Caldimonas mangrovi. The sequence goes on from NZ_JAMKFE010000002.1 coordinate 422,783, forward strand.
ACTGGCGCAAGGTCGTGCACAAGAACCCGGAAGGCATGCGCTCGCGCGAGAAGTACTTCTGGCAGACGGTGGTCGGCCTGGTGGCCGCGGTCTACCTGGCGTTCGCGGTCTCGGAGTCGTCGAACATGCGCGTGCTCGAGCTGTTCGTGCGCTGGGCGCAGTCGGGCTTCTCGAACCCGCTGCCGCCGAACGCCGACCTGTTCCTGCCGTTCTTCAAGACCATCAGCTACCCGCTCGGCGTCTACGGCTTCATCATCCTGACCTACCTGGTGATCGTCGGCGCCAGCAATGCCGTGAACCTGACCGACGGTCTCGACGGGCTGGCGATCATGCCGGTCGTGATGGTCGGCTCGGCACTGGGCGTATTCGCCTACGTGGTCGGCAACGCGGTCTATTCGAAGTACCTGATCTTTCCGTACATCCCCGGCGTCGGCGAACTGCTCATCTTCTGTGCGGCGATGGCCGGCGCGGGCCTGGCCTTCCTGTGGTTCAACACCCATCCGGCGCAGGTGTTCATGGGCGACGTCGGTGCGCTCGCGCTCGGCGGCGCGCTCGGCACCATCGCCGTCATCGTGCGCCAGGAGATCCTGCTCGCGGTGATGGGCGGCATCTTCGTCGTCGAGGCGCTGTCGGTCATGTTGCAGGTCACGTACTTCAAGTACACGAAAAAGCGCTACGGCGAAGGACGGCGCATTCTCAAGATGGCGCCGCTGCATCACCACTTCGAGAAGTCCGGCTGGAAAGAGACCCAGGTCGTCGTGCGGTTCTGGATCATCACGATGCTGTTGTGCCTGGTCGGCCTCGCGTCGCTGAAGCTGCGGTAAGGAAGAGATGAAGCAATTGGCTGGCATCACCGTACTCGTGCTCGGGCTGGGAGACTCCGGCCTTGCAATGGCGCGCTGGTGCGCGCGATGCGGCGCGAACGTGCGCGTGTGGGACTCGCGCGAGGTGCCGCCGCAGGCCGTGTCCCTGAAGCAGCACCTGCCCGACGCACAGCTGTCGACCGGCCCGCTGAGGCCCGATCTGATCGACGGCGTGCAGCTTGTGCTGAAAAGCCCGGGTCTCGCGCCGAGCGACGAGCGCCTGGCACCGCTGCTCGCGCATGCCCGGGAGCAGGGCGTGCCGGTGCAAGGCGAGCTCGACCTGTTCTCGCAGGCGCTGGCCGACCTGAAGGCCGAGCGCGGCTACGCGCCCAAGGTGATTGCGGTCACCGGCACCAACGGCAAGACCACGACGACTTCGATGGCGGCCCTGCTGATCGAGCGCACCGGCAAGCGCGTCGGCATGGCGGGCAACATCGGTCCCACGATGCTGCAGACGCTCGCCGAGGCGTTGGACCTGGAGCCCGCGGCCCTGCCGGGCGACGCCGGGCAGGACACTGCTGCTGCAGAGGCGCTGCCGGACGAGCCGGCCGCAGAACCCGACGCGGGCACGCTCGCGGTCGACCCGGATGCGGTCGACGAACACGCGATCGACGACGACGCGCAGGTCGACGGCGGCGATGTGGCAGACCTGCAAGCGATCGACCCAGCGTCGGACGATGCCGGCCCGGGAGCCCCCGAGGCGAGCGCTCCGCTGGTGTTGCCCGAAGACGAGATCTCGTCGCTGAACCTGGTGCCGCCGCCCGCGCCTGCGCCGGTGTTCGAGCACCTGCCGGACGTGTGGGTGCTGGAACTGTCGAGCTTCCAGCTCGACGGCGTGCAGGGCTTCGAGCCCAGCGCGGCCACCGTGCTGAACGTCACCCAGGACCACCTCGACTGGCACGGTTCGCTGCCGGCCTATGCCGCGGCCAAGGCGCGCGTGTTCGGCGCCGACACGGTGATGGTGGTCAACCGCGACGACCCGCTCGTCGAGGCGATGGTGCCGCCCCCGCAAACGGTCAAGGTCGGCAAGGGCCGTCCGCCGCGCATCGTCGAGCGCCACGTCGTGCGGTTCGGGCTGGATGCACCGAAACGCCCCGGCGACTATGGCCTGGTCACCGAGAACGGCATGGCCTGGCTGGTGCGTGCGATGGAGGCCGACGAGACCTTGAAGTCGGGCCGCACGCGCCGTCGCGAAGAAGAGGAAGAAGAACTGCACATCCAGCGCCTGATGCCGGCCGACGCGTTGCGCGTGCGCGGTCGCCACAACGCGGCGAACGCCTTGGCCGCGCTCGCGCTCGCGACCTCGATCGGCTGCCCGCTCGCGCCGATGCTGCACGGCATGCGCGAATACGCCGGCGAGCCGCACCGCGTCGAGTATGTCGCCACCGTCAACGGCGTCGACTTCTTCGACGACAGCAAGGGCACCAACGTCGGCGCCACGGTGGCCGCGCTCAACGGGCTGGGGCTGGACCGCGCGCCGGCCCGGCTCACGGTGATTCTCGGTGGCGATGGCAAGGGGCAGGATTTCTCGCCACTGGCCGAGCCGATCGCGCGCCATGCACGGTTCATTGCGCTGATCGGTCGCGATGCCGACGTCATCGAACAGACGCTGTCCGCCACCGGTGTGGCTTTGCAGCGATTCGACACGCTGCCTGCCGCGGTGCGCGGCTGCGCGGAACGCGCCCATGCCGGTGATGCGGTGCTGATGAGCCCGGCCTGCGCCAGCCTGGACATGTTCCGCAATTACGGTCACCGCGCCGAAGTGTTCGTCGCCGAGGTGCACGCGATGGCGGCCCAGCAGGGGGAGATCGCCTCGTGAGCGACACCACCGCAGCCTCGGGCTGGGACGCCTTCAAGACGCGCCTCGCGGGCATGGCCGGCAGGTGGTTCAGCCGCGGCGGCAACCAGGACCTGCCGGTGCGCGACTGGGTCTCCACCGGCCAGCCGGCGCGTGCGCAAGGCTTCGACCAGACCATGGTCTGGGTCATCGTCGCGCTGCTGGCGCTCGGCATGGTGATGGTCTATTCGGCCTCGATCGCGTTGCCCGACAACCCTCGCTTCGCACGTTATTCGCCGAGCTACTTCCTGAGCCGGCACGTCCTGTTCATCGCGATGGGGTTCGTTGCGGCGCTGGTGGTGGTGCAGGTGCCGATGCAGGTATGGGAGAAGTACGCGCCGTGGCTGTTCGTCGCGTCGCTGCTGCTGCTGATCGTCGTGCTGTTGCCCTTCGTCAGCAAGCCCGTCAACGGCGCGCGCCGCTGGATCCCGCTGGGCTTCATCGGCTTCCAGCCGTCCGAGCTCGCCAAGCTGGCGATCGCGCTGTACGCCGCGAACTACATGGTGCGCAAGATGGAGGTCAAGGAGCGCTTCTTCCGCGCCGTGATGCCGATGGCGTTCGCGGTCGGTGTGGTCGGTCTGCTGCTGCTGGCCGAACCCGACATGGGCGCCTTCCTCGTGATCGCGATGATCGCGATGGGCATCCTGTTCCTCGGCGGCGTCAACGGCCGCATGTTCTTCCTGATCACCGCGGTGCTGGTCGGCGCCTTCGTGGTCATGATCGCCCTCAGCGACTGGCGGCGCGAGCGCATCTTCGCGTACCTGAACCCGTGGGACGAGAAGTACACGCTGGGCAAGGCCTACCAGCTGTCGCACTCGCTGATCGCGTTCGGGCGCGGCGAGATCTTCGGGCAGGGCCTGGGCTCCAGCGTCGAGAAGCTGCACTACCTGCCGGAGGCGCACACCGACTTCCTGCTCGCGGTGATCGGCGAGGAGCTCGGCTTCATCGGCGTCGCGGCGGTGATCTTCGCGTTCTTCTGGCTGACCCGGCGCATCTTTCACATCGGGCGCCAGGCGATCGCGCTGGACCGGGTGTTCTCGGGGCTGGTGGCGCAGGGCATCGGCATCTGGATGGGCGGTCAGGCGTTCATCAACATGGGCGTGAACCTGGGCGTGCTGCCGACCAAGGGGTTGACGCTGCCGCTGATGAGCTATGGCGGCTCGGCCATCTTGCTGAACTGCATCGCGATGGCGGTGGTGTTCAGGGTGGATTTAGAAAACAGGCAGTTGATGCGAGGAGGCCGAGCATGAACTGCCTGCTTCGCCAAAACCGGCAAGGCACCGCGCAGCGGGGGCCAGGATGCGCAGCATCCGGTGATGCGAGGAGGCCGAGCATGAACTGCCTGCTTTGCCAAAACCGGCAAGGCACCGCGCAGCGGGGCCAGGATGCGCAGCATCCGGTGATGCGAGGAGGCCGAGCATGAACCGCCACCTCGTCATCATGGCCGCCGGCACCGGCGGCCACATCATCCCCGGGCTGGCCGTCGCCCACGAGATGCAACGCCGCGGCTGGACCGTGAGCTGGCTGGGCACGACACAAGGCATGGAGAACCGCCTGGTGCCGTCCGCCGGCATTCCGCTGGACACCATCGGCTTCACCGGCCTGCGCGGCAAGGGCCTGCTGCACACGCTCACGGGCGGTATCCGCATGCTGGCCGCCTTCGTCGCATGCTGGCGCATCTTCGGCCAGCGCCAGGCCAGCGCGGTGCTGGGCATGGGCGGCTACGTCTGCTTCCCCGGCGGCGTGATGGCGGCTGCGCGCTTCCTGCCGCTGGTGCTGGTCAACGCCGACGCTGCCTTGCTGATGAGCAATCGCGCGCTGTTGCCGGTCGCCGACATGACGGCCTTCGGTTTCGACGGTGCAGCAGCCACCGTCAACAAGCGCGCGGTCGTCACCGGCAACCCGGTGCGCGAGGAGATCGAGGAGATCCCCGTGCCGGCCGAGCGCTTCGCCGGCCGTCAAGGCCCGCTGAAGGTGCTCGTCGTCGGCGGCAGCCTGGGTGCGAAGGTGCTGAACGAAACACTGCCCAAGGCGCTGGCGTTGATTCCGAAGGAACAGCGCCCGCTGGTCATCCACCAGACCGGGCAGCTCAACCGCGACGCGGTGAAGGCGCTCTATGCGGCCGAGGGCATCGACCCGGACAACGGCGAAGTCGAGGTGCTGCCCTTCATCGACGACATGGCACGTCGCCTGTCCGAATGCGACCTGATTGTCTGCCGCGCAGGTGCAGTCACGGTGAGCGAGCTGTGCGCAGCGGGCGTGCCCAGCGTGCTGGTGCCGTTGATCGTCAGCACCACGTCGCACCAGCGCGACAACGCGCTGTACATGGCGCAGCACGGTGCGGCCGTGCATCTGCCGCAGGCCGAGCTGACGCCCGAGCGGCTGGCCGAGACGCTGCAGGGTTGCGATCGCCCCGCGCTGCTGGCGATGGCGGAAAAAGCCCGCACGCTGGCCCGGCCGCGTGCCGCGGCGAAGGTGGCCGACGAGATCGAGAAGCTCGCCAACAAGAAGGGGGGCGCGCCATGAAGCACGCCGTCAAGCACATACATTTCGTCGGCATCGGAGGTGCCGGCATGAGCGGCATCGCCGAGGTGTTGTTCAACCTGGGCTACACCGTCTCGGGCTCCGACCAGAGCGACAGCGCGACGCTGCGTCGCCTGGGGGCGCTCGGCATCCAGGTGATGACCGGGCACGACGCCTCGCACATCGAAGGCGCCGATGCCATCGTTACCTCGACCGCAGTGCGGGGCGACAACGCCGAAGTGATCGCCGCCAGGGCCCGGCGCGTGCCGGTGGTGCCGCGGGCGGTGATGCTGGCCGAGCTGATGCGGCTCAAGCAAGGCATTGCGATCGCCGGCACGCACGGCAAGACCACGACCACCAGCCTGGTCGCCAGCGCCCTGGGCGAAGCGGGTGTCGACCCCACCTTCGTGATCGGCGGCAGGCTCAACAGCGCCGGTGCGAACTCGCGGCTCGGCACCGGCGAATACATCGTCGTCGAGGCCGACGAGTCGGATGCATCCTTCCTGAACCTGATGCCCATCGTCTCGGTCGTCACCAACATCGACGCCGACCACATGGAAACCTACGGGCACGACTTCGCGAAGCTGAAAGCCGCCTTCGTCGAGTTCCTGCACCGCATGCCGTTCTACGGCGCGGCCATCCTGTGTGCCGAGGACGCCGGCGTGCGCTCGATCATTCCGATGATCTCGCGCCCGGTCGTCACCTACGGCTTCGGCGAAGACGTGCAGGTCCGGGCGCTCGACATCGAGGCGTGGGATGGGCAGATGCACTTCACCTGCCGCCGCCGCAACGGCGTTGCGATGCCTGACGTGCGCGTGACGCTCAACCTGCCCGGCGAGCACAACGTGCTGAACGCACTGGCGGTGATCGCGGTGGCGACCGAGCTGGAACTGCCCGACGCACCGGTGCTGAAGGCCCTGGCCGAGTTCAAGGGGGTGGGCCGGCGCTTCCAGCGCTACGGCGAGCTGCCGTCGACCGACGGCGGGCACTTCACGCTGATCGACGATTATGGGCACCACCCGGTCGAGATGGCCGCCACGCTCGCGGCGGCGCGCGGGGCTTTTCCGGGGCGGCGTCTGGTGCTGGCCTTCCAACCGCATCGCTACACCCGCACGCGCGATTGCTTCGAAGACTTCGTGAAGGTCATCGGCAGCGCCGACTCGGTACTGCTGGCCGACGTGTACGCGGCAGGAGAGTCGTCCATCGTCGCCGCCGACGGCCGCTCGCTGGCGCGCGCACTGCGTGTGGCCGGCAAGGTGGATCCGGTGTTCGTCGACGACATCGCGGCCATGCCGCAGGCCATCGGCGACCATGCGCGCAGCGGCGACGTCGTCATCACGATGGGTGCCGGCTCGATCGGCGCCGTGCCCGGACAGGTCGTGGACCTGTTGAAAGGAAACGAGCCATGAAACTCGATCTCGCTTCGATCGACCCGAAGGCACTGGGCAAGGTGGCCGTGCTGATGGGCGGCCATTCTGCAGAGCGCGAGGTGTCGATCATGTCCGGCACCGGCGTGCTGAATGCGCTCAAGTCGCAGGGCGTCGATGCGCACAGGTTCGATCCGTCCGAGCGCGATCTGGGCGAGCTCGTGCGCGACGGCTACGCCCGCTGCTTCATCGCACTGCACGGGCGCTACGGCGAAGACGGCACGGTGCAGGGCGCGCTCGAACTGCTGCGCATGCCTTACACCGGCTCCGGCGTGATGGCGTCCAGCATCGCCATGGACAAGATCATGACCAAGCGCATCTGGCGCTTCGAGGGGCTGCCGACGCCGGATTGGCGCATGGTCTCCAGCGCTGAGGAAACACGCTCGGCGCTCGCGGCACTCGGCGCACCGATGATCGTCAAGCCGGCACGCGAAGGCTCCACCATCGGCCTGACCAAGGTGACCAGCGTCGAGCAGTGCGACGCCGCGTTTGCGCTGGCCGCGCAATGCGACCCCGAGGTGCTGTGCGAGGAGTTCGTCGCAGGCGACGAGACCACCTGCCCGGTGCTGGGTGAAGGCGCCGGTGCCGAAGCCTTGCCGGTGATCCGCATCGTCGCGCCGGAAGGCAACTACGACTACCGGAACAAGTACTTCACCGACGTCACGCAATACCACTGCCCGAGCGGGCTGCCCGAGGCCGAGGAGCGCGAGATCCGGCGCATCGTCGTGCAGGCCTTCCGCACGCTGGGGTGCAGCGGCTGGGGCCGGGCCGACGTGATGGTCCGCAAGACGGACCGCAAGCCCTTCCTGCTCGAAATCAACACCTCGCCGGGCATGACCGGCCATTCGCTGGTGCCGATGTCGGCCCAGGCGGCGGGGATCAGCTACGAACAGCTGTGCCTGTGGCTGGTCGCCCAGGCCGCGCTGAAGCTCTGACGCGAGGGGCGCGAAAGCCGACCGCATGCAAGCCACCGCCACGCCGCTGGACATCCGCCTGATGAACGTCACCGCGGCCGTGCTCTTCACGGTCGCGGCGCTCGCGTTCGTCTGGTTCGCGGTGTCGTGGGTGACGCGCTGGCCGGTGTTCGCCATCCGGGCCGTGCGGGTCGACGGCGACGTCGCGCGCAGCAGCGTGACGACGATCCGCGCGAACGCGGCGCCGAAGCTGGCGGGAAACTTCTTCACGATCGACCTCGAGCGCACGCGGCAGGCCTTCCAGTCGGTGCCCTGGGTGCGGCACGCGTCGGTGCAGCGCGTGTGGCCGGACCGGCTGGCGGTGCACCTGGAAGAACATCGCGTGGCCGCGTACTGGGGCGACCACAAGCTCGTCAACAGCTTCGGCGAGGTGTTCGAAGCCAACCTCGGCGACGTGGAGGACGAAGACCTGCCCACGCTGCGCGGCCCGGACGGCAGCGCGGCACAGGTGCTGCAGCTCTACGGCCCGTTGAACGACCTCGTCGCGCGGCTGGACACACGCATCGACCAGCTCACGCTGTCGGCGCGCGGCTCGTGGCGGGCCCAGCTGGACAGCGGCGCGCAACTGGAGCTGGGGCGTGGCGAGCCCGGTGAAGTGCTGGCACGCGCCGAGCGCTTCATCGCGACCTGGAACCAGGTCGTCGCGCGCTACCCCGGCCCGCTCGAATACGCCGACCTGAGGCACCACGACGGCTATGCGGTGCGCATCAAGGGCATCACCACCAGCGTGCCGGAGTCAAGAAAGATCAACTGAGGGCAACATGGCCAAGGAATACAAGGATCTCGTCGTCGGCCTCGACATCGGCACCGCCAAGGTGATGGCGGTGGTGGCCGAGGTGCTGCCCACCGGCGAGCTGAGGGTCGCAGGCCTCGGCGTCGCGCCGTCGCATGGGCTGAAGCGCGGCGTCGTGGTCAACATCGACGCGACCGTGCAGTCGATCCAGCAGGCACTGAAAGAGGCCGAGATGATGGCCGACTGCAAGATCACGCGCGTCTATACCGGCATCACCGGCAGCCACATCCGCGGGCAGAACTCCACCGGCATGGTGATCGTGCGCGACAAGGAAGTGACGCCGATCGACGTCGCACGCGTGGTCGAGACCGCCAAGGCGATCAACATCCCGAACGACCAGAAGCTGCTGCTGGTGGAGCCGCAGGAGTTCGTGATCGACGGCCACGAAGTGAAGGAGCCGATCGGCATGAGCGGCGGCCGCCTCGAGGTGAAGGTGCACATCGTGACCGGCGCGCAGAGCGCGGCCGAGAACATCGTGAAGTGCGTGCGCCGCTGCGGCCTCGAAGTGGAACAGCTGGTGCTGAACCCGAGCGCGTCGGCCGCTGCCGTGCTGACCGAAGACGAGAAGGACCTCGGCGTTGCACTGGTCGACATCGGCGCGGGCACGACCGACGTGTCGATCTTCACCGATGGCGCGATCCGCCACACCGCGGTGATCCCCATCGCCGGCGACCTGATCACGAGCGACATCGCGATGGCGTTGCGCACACCGACCAAGGACGCCGAGGAAATCAAGGTCGACTACGGCGTCGCCAAGCAGCTGCTGGCCGACCCGGAAGAGCAGGTCGAAGTGCCGGGCCTGGGCGACCGCGCGCCGCGCATGCTGAGCCGCCAGGCCCTGGCCGGCGTGATCGAGCCGCGCGTCGAAGAGATCTTCTCGCTGGTGCACCAGGTCATCCGCGAAAGCGGCTACGAGGAGCTGCTGTCGTCCGGCATCGTGCTGGCCGGCGGCTCCGCGGTGATGCCCGGCATGGTCGAGCTGGGCGAGGATATTTTTTTGAAACCCGTACGCAAGGGCATCCCGACCTATCCAGGGGCCCTGTACGACATGGTGGCCAATCCGCGTTCGGCCACCGTGATGGGACTGCTGGAGGAGGCGCGCCTGGCGCGTGTACGCGGGCACCGGGCGGCTCAGCAGGCCGGTTCGGTGACAACGCTCTTTGGCCGAGTCAAGGATTGGTTCATCGGGAATTTCTGACCCCAAGGGTTGGGCTTTGCCCAACCCGCCCCCCCGAGGGGAGCAAAGAACTTGGGGCGGCCCGGCGTTCTTTTTTTGAGCCCGGCGGGCGAAGCACCCGTTCGGTTCTTTTGATTTTTGTGTGTGCAAGGCAACTGCAAGTGACGAAGGAGGTCCACCATGCCTATTGAGATGATCGAGGAATTCAATCTGGGCACCCAGATCAAGGTGATCGGGGTCGGAGGCGGTGGCGGCAACGCCGTCGAGCACATGATGGCGCACGGCGTTCAGGGCGTCGAGTTCATCTGTGCCAACACCGATGCCCAGGCGCTCAACCGCGCGGCTTCGCACAAGCTGATCCAGCTCGGCACCACCGGCCTCGGCGCCGGCGCCAAGCCGGAAGCCGGCAAGGCCGCCGCCGAGGAGGCCGTGGACCGCATCCGTGAAGCCATCGACGGCGCGCACATGTTGTTCATCACCGCCGGCATGGGCGGCGGCACCGGCACCGGCGCGGCGCCGGTGATCGCACGTGTCGCCAAGGACATGGGCATCCTGACCGTCGGTGTCGTGACCAAGCCGTTCGAGTTCGAGGGCGCACGTCGCATGAAGCAGGCCGACACGGGGCTGAACGAGCTGGAAGCCAACGTCGACTCGCTGATCGTGGTGCTGAACGAGAAGCTGCTCGAAGTGCTGGGCGACGACGTGACGCAGGACGAGGCCTTCGCGCAGGCCAACGACGTGCTGCGCAATGCGGTCGGCGGCATCAGCGACATCATCCACATCCCGGGCCTCGTCAACGTCGACTTCGAGGACGTGAAGACGGTGATGAGCGAGCCCGGCAAGGCGATGATGGGCACGGCGACGGCGTCCGGCCCGGACCGCGCACTGAAGGCGGCCGAAGCGGCCGTGGCCTGCCCGCTGCTGGAAGGCATCGACCTGTCCGGCGCGCGTGGCGTGCTGGTGCTGATCGCCGCCGCCCGCAGCACCTTCAAGCTGGCCGAAAGCCGCAATGCGATGAACACCATCCGTCGCTATGCCGCCGACGACGCGCACGTGATCTACGGCACCGCGTACGACGACAGCCTGGGTGACCAGCTGCGCGTCACCGTGATCGCGACCGGCCTGTCGGCCCAGGCGCGCCGCCAGCAGGCGCCGATCAGCGTGGTGCATTCGCAGCCGGCGCTGCGCACCGGGACCGACAACATCCCGGTGCTCAACAGCGCCGTCAACGGCCCCGGCCACGGCCACAACCCGCACGACTACAGCGGCCTGAACACGCCCAGCGTGTGGCGCTCGGGTCGCACGCAGGCCGCGGCCAAGGTGGATGCGCTGGCGAGCAACGGGATGGACGAGATCGAGATCCCGGCCTTCCTGCGCAAACAAGCCGATTGAGCCGGTGCTGAGCTACTGCGCGGACGGAGCTGCCGCCTGTGGTCCTCGCCGTACGGGTGTACGGCTGCGGTCCTCGGCAGCATCTCCGACCGCTCGCGACGCTCATCATCCGGCCCCATACGCCTGAGTTGCGCCACTTGAGCGCAGGGTCTCACCCTGCTCAATAGAATCGCGGACATGCTTCAACAACGCACCCTCAAGTCGCTGACGCGCGCCGTCGGCGTCGGGCTGCACAGCGGGCAGCGCGTGGAACTCACGCTGCGGCCCGCCGCACCCGACACCGGCGTCGTGTTCCGGCGCGTCGACCTGCCCGTGCCGGTCGAGATCCCCGTCTCGGCGGCGGCGGTCTCCGACACGCGGATGGCGTCGACGCTGTCGGCTGGCGGCGACCCGGGTTCGCCCAAGGTGCACACCGTGGAGCACCTGATGTCCGCCTGCGCAGGCTTGGGGCTCGACAACCTGTATGTCGACATCACCGCCGAAGAAGTCCCGATCCTCGACGGCTCTGCAGCCTCCTTCGTCTACCTCTTGCAGAGCGCCGGGATCGAACTTCAAGGCGCACCCAAGCGTTTCCTGCGCATCAAGAAGCCGGTGGAAGTGCGTGAAGGGGAGGGCCCGGCCCTGAAATGGGCCCGCCTCGATCCCTTCCACGGCTACAAGCTTTCCTTCGAGATCGACTTCGACCACCCGGCCGTCGACCAGACCGGCCAGCGGGTGGTGTTCGATTTCGCGTCCGGCCGCTACACGCGCGACATCGCGCGTGCCCGCACCTTCGGCTTCACCAAGGACCTCGAGCTGATGCGCTCGCGCGGCCTGGCGATGGGCGGCAGCATGGACAACGCGATCGTTGTCGACGACTACCGCGTCCTGAACGCCGAAGGCCTGCGCTATGACGACGAATTCGTCAAGCACAAGATCCTCGACGCCATCGGCGACCTCTACATCGTCGGCAAGCCGTTGCTGGCCGCGTACAGCGCGTTCAAGTCGGGGCATGCGCTGAACAACAAGCTGCTGCGCGCGGTGCTGGCGGACGCGTCGGCGTACGAGGTGGTCACCTTCGAGAACGAGCGCGAAGCCCCCGGCGGTTTCACGCAGCCGGCACCCGCCTGGTAAGGGGTTACGCACGATGTTCGCCGTCGTGCGAGTGCTGATCTTGCTGCTGCTGCTGGCATCGATCGGCTGTTTCGGCGCCTACGCGGTGACGCGGCAGCGGCGCTACTTCCATATCGGCATCGTCATCGTCAAGTGGACGGTGATCGCCGGGCTGGTGTTCTTCGGCGTGCTGATCGTCGAGCGGCTGCTCGAGGCTTAACGCACGTCCTCCAGCACCCGGGTCAGCCGCCCCGCCTGCGCGCCGAAGCCGTAGGCATCCATGCCCAGCACCCCGAACGTCACGCCGTCGTACAGGCGAACCGGCGCATGCGAGCGCCCGCCTGCGCCGGCCGGTGCATAGAACGGCAACCAGTGCTCGTCGGTCGGGTGCATCAGCACGGCATGCGGCGCCTGCCGGCGGTAGTCGAACAGCGCGTCCCAGTCTTGCGCCGAGGCGCGCTCGTGCACCCAGCGGCGGAATTCGGCGGATTCGGTGCGCTCCGGCACCCCTTCGACGCGGCCCGACAACGCCACCAGCCGCAGGTTGTGCGTGATGCTGCCGGTGCCAAGCACCAGCACGCCGTCGTCGGCCAGCGGGCCCAACGCTTCGCCGACCGAGAACTGCGCCGCCGGCGGCGCAAACGGCACCAGCGACAGGGGCACCACGGGGATGGTGGGCTCGGGCCACAGGTGCATCAGTGCCGTCCAGATGCCGTGGTCCAGCCCGCCTTGGTCGAGCACCGCGCTCGCGATGCCGGCCGCGCCCAGCCGCGAAGCCACCTGGCGGGCCAGTGCAGGCTCGCCCGGGGCGTCGTAGCGCAGGTCGAACAGCGCCTGCGGAAAACCGCCGAAGTCGTGCACCGTCTCGTGCCGGGATGCGCCCAGCACGACCGGCTGGCGCGTTGCGGTGTGCGCCGAGATCGCGACGATGGCGCGCGGGCGGCCGAAGTGCGTGTCGATCGCGCGGCCCAGCCGGCCGAAGAAGGCGCCGGCGGCGCCGGGTTCCAGCGCGATCATCGGCGAACCGTGCGAGACGAACAGCGGGGGTATCGTGCGGGTGTCCATGCCCACATTGCAGCACCGGTGCCACCGGCCCGCATTGAGGCGGCTTGAACGCAGCGTTCAATGCCGGGGCATGGATCGAGGTGCCGCCCGGCGCGATTAATGCACGGTTAAGAATGCCCCCCGGTTTGTCCACCGGCGGCGCATGCGCTACCGTGCCGGCTTCAGCCGTAGTTGCAGTCCATGTCGTTGTTGACCCTCTCCCTCGCGTGGCGCCAGATGGCGCGTGATTTCCGCAGCGGCGAGCTGCGGCTGCTGATCGTCGCCGTGATGCTGGCGGTGGCCGCGTTGACGGCGGTCGGCTTCTTCGCCGATCGGCTCAAGGGAGGCCTGGCACGCGACGCTCGGCAACTGCTGGGCGGCGATGCCATCGTCGCGACCGACCAACCGACGCCGCCGGCCTTCGTCGAGCGAGCCCGCGAGGCCGGTCTCGACACCACCGTCACCGTGGCCTTCCCGAGCATGGCACGCGCGACCGACGAGCAGGGCGGCGCGACGCGGCTGGTGTCGCTGAAGGCCACCGGCGACGGCTATCCGCTGCGCAGCCGGCTGCGGCTGGCCGACGGCCCGGGGCAAACCGAGCAAACGGCCGAGGGGCCGCCCGAGCCGGGCACTGTCTGGGTCGAGGCCGGCGTGCTCGACGCCTTGCAGCTGCGGGTCGGCGACCCGCTGCTGTTGGGGGACGCCACACTGCGCATCGCCAAGCTGATCACCTTCGAATCCGACCGCGGCGCCGGTTTTCTGAGCCTGTCGCCGCGCGTGCTGCTCAACCAGGCCGATCTGCCCGCGACGGCGCTGATCCAGCCTGCCAGCCGGGTCACCTATCGGCTGGCGGTCGCCGCCCCCGACGGTCGCGAGCGCGCGGCCACCGAATACGTGGCGTGGGCGGAGGCGCGGATCAAGGCGGAGAACCTGCGCGGCATCCGCATCGAGTCGCTCGAATCCGGCCGCCCCGAGATGCGCCAGACGTTGGACCGGGCCGAGAAATTCCTCAACCTCGTTGCGTTGCTCGCCGCGCTGCTGGCCGCTGTGGCGGTCGGCATCGCTTCACGCGATTTTGCCAACCGCCACCTCGACGACTGCGCGATGCTGCGCGTGCTGGGCCAGTCGCAGCGCACCATCGCGTGGAGCTACACGCTGGAATTCGCCGCCGTCGGTGCGCTTGCCAGCGCGCTGGGCGCGGCGCTCGGCTTCGGCGTGCATCACGTATTCGTTGCCATGCTGTCGAACCTGCTCGACGCGACGTTGCCGGCCGCGACGGCGTGGCCGGCGCTGTTCGGGCTCGGGGTCGGGTTGACACTGCTGTTCGGCTTCGGCCTTCCGCCGGTCCTGCAGCTCGCCCAGGTGCCGCCGTTGCGTGTGATCCGTCGCGACGTAGGCGAACTCAAGCCCACCTCCCTGCTGGTGCTGGCCGCTGGCGGGCTGGGCTTTGCGGCGCTGCTGCTGGCCGCCTCGTCCGACCTGCTGCTCGGGGCGATCGCGGTCGGCGGCTTCGCGGCTGCGGTGGCGCTCTTCGCCCTGTTCGCCTGGGGCGCCGTGCACCTGCTGCGCCGCGCGGTGCCCGAGGCCGGGGTGCCGCGCTGGTTGGTGCTGGCAACGCGCCAGGTGAGCGCGCGGCCGGCGTTCGCGGTGCTGCAGATCTCGGCACTCTCGGTGGGCCTGTTGGCGCTGATGCTGCTGGTGCTGCTGCGTACCGACCTGATCACCAGCTGGCGCGCCGCGACGCCGCCCGACGCGCCGAACCGCTTCGTCATCAACATCCAGCCGGAGCAGGGCGATCCCTTCCAGCAGCACCTGCGTGCGGCGGGCGTGCAACGCTACGACTGGTACCCGATGATCCGCGGCCGGCTGGTGGCCATCAATGGTCGCGATGTTGCGGTCGACGACTTCCAGGACGAGCGCGCGAAACGCCTGGTCGACCGCGAGTTCAACCTCAGCCATGCCGCCCAGATGCCTACTCACAACGAAGCGGCGGGCGGGCGCTGGACGCCTGAGGAACCGCAGGCCGTCAGTGTCGAGGAAGGGCTGGCCGCGACGCTGGGGCTGAAGCTCGGCGACACGCTGCGCTTCGACATTGCCGGCATCCAGACCGAGGGACGCATCACCAGCCTGCGCAAAGTCGACTGGGCGTCGATGCGTGTCAACTTCTTCGTGATGTTCCCGCTGTCGGAGATGCCGGAGGTGCCCAGCACCTACATTGCCGCCTTCAAGGCACCCGACACGCCGGGCTTCGACAACGCGCTGAGCCACGAATTCCCGAACATCACCAACGTCGATGTCTCGGCGTCGATCGCACAGGTGCAGCGCGTGCTCGACCAGGTGATCCGTGCCGTCGAGTTCCTGTTCGGCTTCACGCTCGCGGCCGGACTGGTGGTGCTGTTCGCCGCCGTGGTCGCGACCCGCGAGCAGCGCTCGCGCGAGTTCGCGATCATGCGGGCGATGGGGGCAGGCGGTACGCTGCTGGCGCGGGTGCAACGCGCCGAGCTGCTCGGGGTAGGCGCCCTTGCGGGGCTGCTGGCCTCGCTGGCCGCCGCCGCGGTCGGCTGGGCGTTGGCGCGTTATGCGTTCGAGTTCAGCTGGGGGGCGTCGCCCTGGGTGCCGCTGGCCGGCACCGCGGTCGGCGCGGTGCTGGCGCTGGCCGCGGGGTGGTGGGGCCTGCGCGAGGTGCTGCGCCGCCCGGTGGTGGAAACCCTGCGCAAGGCCGCCGTGTGACATCCTGGGCACAAACGGCCTACAGCGGCAGCCCGGCCGGCCGATAAGCAGAGAACAAGCGCGCTTTCGCGGCCCAATTGCGGCGCCGGGGCCTATACCCCCGCTGCTAGACTGGGTTTGCAAATCCTGCAATCGCCCCCCGAACACCCTGTGGATTTTCGACCTGCTTCTTCGGTGCTGAACCTGCGCGAGCTCAAGCTGGAGCTCGCGCTGTCGCTGCTGGAGCAGGCCGGCTACCCCTTGCCGCCGCGTGCCGAAGCCGCGTCCGCCGTGTTGTTGCAGTCGGTGATCGACGGGCTGTGCGACCTGTCGCTGCGAGACGCATTGACGGGCCTTGCCAACCGCCGCCACTTCCGCGCCGTACTGGAGCGCGAGATCGACCGCGTCGCCCGTACCGGCGAATCGGCACTGCTGCTGATTCTCGACATCGACCACTTCAAACGCATCAACGACACCCACGGCCATGAGGCCGGCGACCAGGTCATCCAGGCCGTGGGTCGGCGGTTGGCCGAGTGCGTGAGGCCGATGGACACCGTCGCGCGCTACGGCGGCGAAGAGTTCGCCATCGTGCTGCCGAACTGCCAGCCCACCTTCGGCCTGGTGGTGGCCGAACGCATGCGCGCGGCGATCCAGGGTCTGCCGGTCAAGCTCAGGTCGGGGCAGAACGCACACCTCACGGTCAGCGTCGGCGGTGCCTTTGCACCGCAGTGGGTGCGTTCTTCGGTCTCGCTGTGGATGGAGCGGGCCGACCTGCAGCTGTATTGCGCCAAGTCCGAGGGCCGCAACCGCGTGTGCCTGGAGCAGACACCGGTCAGCAGCGTCACGGCCGAGGAGAAGGGCATGCTCTTCGGTGTGGGGACAGCCAGCGAGGCCGAGGCAGCGGCCGATGAATAAGCCATGAACCCCATCACGACCATGCTCGAAACCTCCGGCGACAAGAAGGCCTGGGTGATGGCCGTCACCAGCGGCAAAGGGGGCGTCGGCAAGACCTTCGTCTCTGCCAACCTGGCTGCCGCGCTGGCCAAGCGGGGCCACCGTGTGCTGGTGCTGGACGCCGACCTCGGCCTTGCCAACCTCGATGTGGTGCTCAACCTGTACCCCAAGCTGACGCTGCACGACGTGTTCGTCGGCCGCTGCAAGCTCGAAGAGGCCATCCTGCCTGCGCCGGGCGGCTTCTCGGTGGTGCTGGCCGGCTCCGGGCTGGTGGAGTACTCGCGCCTGACACCCGAGGTGCGCGACAAGTTCCAGAGCGTGGTCGCCAGCCTGATCCCGCGCTACGACTATGTGCTGCTCGACACGGGCGCCGGCATTTCGGACGTGGTGTTGTATGCGCTTTCGCTGGCCGATGACATTCTGGTCGTCGCGACGCCCGAGCCGACATCGCTGACCGACGCCTACGCGACCATCAAGGTGCTGGCCACCCAGCAACGCCGCCGCCAGCTGCGCCTGGTGATGAACCAGGTCGCCAGGCCGGGCGACGGCAAGGGCATCTCGCAGCAATTGCAGCAGGTGATCGACCGCTTCGTCTCGACGCCGGCCGGAGACCCCGTCAAGCTCGTGCATTTGGGTGACATCCCGAGCGACCCTTCCGTGCGGCAGGCCGTGCAGAAGCGCCAACTGCTGCTCGAAAGCTTGCCGGGCAGTGCTGCGGCCCTTGCCGTGAAGGCCATCGCCGGGCGCGTCGACGCCCTGCTGGAACGGGTCTGACGCGCCGCTTTCTACAATCGCTTCCTGGCTTTCCCGGGAGGCTGCCATGGACCTTTGCGACGATTTCGCCGCGCGCTTGCGCGGCAACCGCCTGACCCGGCGCGACACGCTGTGGCTGTTCGGCGCCAGCACGGCCGTGGTGGCCGGCCTGCAAGGCTGTGCGGCTTCTCCGGTGACCGGTGAAACCATCGTGGTCGGCCTGAGCGAAGAGCAGGAGCGCCGCGTCGACGAGCAGCAGTCGCCTCACCAGTTCTCGCAGGATCTGGGACCGGTGCAGGACGCGCGCCTGAACGACTACGTCGTCGGTGTCGGCCGCAGCCTGCACGGGAACTCGCATCGCAAGGAGATGCCGTACTCCTACCGCGTGCTCAATGCCAACTATGTCAACGCCTACACCTTCCCGGCCGGGGCTGTCGGCGTGACGCGAGGCATCATGACCGAACTGGACGACGAATCGCAGCTGGCCGCGCTGCTCGGGCACGAGCTGGGCCACGTCAACGCTCGGCATGCGGCACAGCGACAGGGCCAGGCGATGATCGCCCAGGCGGTGGTCGTGGGCATCGGCGTCGCGGCATCGGATTCGCAATGGGGCGCGCTGGCCGGGCTGGGCAGCCAGATCGGTGCCAGCGCGCTGCTGTCGAGCTATTCGCGCGACAACGAGCGCGAGGCCGACGCGCTGGGGCAGGAATACATGGTGCGCAGCGGCTACCCCGCCACCGGCATGACCGGGCTGCACCAGATGCTGGTCGACCAGCAGAAAGAGGAGCCGAGCCTGCTGGCGACGATGTTCTCGTCGCACCCGATGAGCAGCGAGCGGCGCGACACCGCCAGGCAGCTGGCCGAGACGAAATACGCCACCAGCGCGAAGGCGCCGGTGCAGCGCGAGCGCTACATGGACCACACCGCCGGATTGCGCCGCATCAAGCCCACGATCGACGCCTGCAAGAACGGCGAGACGGCCATGTCGCGCAAGGCCTACACGGACGCGCAAGGCCAGTTCGCCAGCGCGATCAAGCACACGCCGCAGGACTATGCCGCCAACCTGCGCATGGCGCAGTGCCTGCAGGCGCAGGGCAACACGAAGGAGGCGCAGCGCTACGCCCGGGCCGCCAAGACGATCTATCCGCAGGAAGCGCAGGCGCGCAAGCTCTCGGGCGTGTTGGCGCTTTCGGCCAAGGAGCCGGCGCTGGCCTACGAGGAACTGGACGCCTTCGACCGCCTGCTGCCCGGCGACCCGGGTGTGATCTTTCTGAAAGCGGTGTCGCTCGAAGGCATGGGCGACAAGCCGCGCGCGGCGCGCCATTACAACGCCTATCTGCGCCTTGCGAAAGACGGCGACGCCGCCAAATATTCCGCCTCCCGGCTCAAGGCCTGGGGCTACACGAAATGACGGACAACACCAACCAGCCCGCGACCGCCTTCGACTGGGTCGGCGGCGAGGCCAAGGTGCGGGAGCTGGTCGACCGCTTCTACGACCTGATGGACCTGGAGCCTGGATACGGCGAGCTGCGGGCGCTGCACCCGACCCATTTGGACGGCTCGCGCGACAAGCTGTTCTGGTTCCTGTGCGGCTGGCTCGGCGGCCCGCAGCATTTCGTCGAGCGCTTCGGCCACCCGCGCCTGCGGGCCCGGCACCTGCCGTTTCCGATCGGCATCAAGGAACGCGACCAGTGGCTGGCCTGCATGGACCAGGCGATGCGCGAGGTGGAACTCGACCCGGTGCTGGTCGAGCGGCTGAAGGAGTCCTTCTTCAACACCGCCGACTGGATGCGCAACCGCGGCGGCTGAACAGCGCCCTACGCGGCCCCGGCGTCCCACGGCCGCAGCAGCACCACCAAGGCTCCGTGCCCGCCGTCGGCGGCACGGGCCTGCGCGAAGGCGATCACCTCGTCCTTCTGCACCAGCCACGTGCGTACCTTGCCCTTGAGCACCGGCTCGCGCCCCGGCGAACCGTTGCCCTTGCCGTGGATCACGCGCACGCAGCGCAGCCCCTGGCGCACCGACTCGCGCAGGAATTCGGCCAACTGCTCGCGGGCCTCGTCGCGCCGCAGGCCGTGCAGGTCGATCTGGCGCTGGATCACCCAGTCGCCGCGCCGCAGCCGCTTGACCACCTCGGGCCCCACGCCGGGGCGACGGAACGACAGCGCTTCGTCGGTCTCGAGCAGCGATTCGACATCGAATTCGTCGGAGATCGCTTCGCGCAGCACCGCCTCTTCGTCCAGCAGGCGCTGAGCCGGCGTGGGCTCGGGCCGCGGGCGCGGCACACTGGCCAGGCCCTTGTCTTTGAGGGTGGTGACGCGGCCGACCGCGCTGGAGAACAGCTCGCGCTCGCGCCGGGCGCGTTCTTCGGCGGCCTTGCGCTGCGCCTCGCGCAAGGCGGCTGCTTCCGCCTGCTGCTGCAGCAGCTTCTTCAGTGCGCCGAGATCGGCCAGGCTTTTCGCCTTCATTGCAACGATTCCTACAGCAAACCGCGCTCCGCGAACGAGACCGCCTGGTCACGCCCGACGACGATGTGGTCCAGCACCTGCACGTCCACCAGCGCCAGCGCATGCTTCAGCGTCTGCGTCAGGTATTCGTCGGCCTTCGACGGCTCGGCCAGGCCCGACGGGTGGTTGTGCGACAGGATCACGGCCGCCGCGTTGTACGACAAGGCGCGCTTGACCACCTCGCGCGGGTACACGCTGGTTTGGGTGAGCGAGCCGCGGAACAGTTCCTCCAGCGCCAGCAGCCGGTTCTGGGCATCGAGAAAAAGCACCGCGAACACCTCGTGCGGGCGCGCACCGAGCTGCAACCGCAGGTAGTGCTTCACCTGCTCGGGCGACTCGAAAGCCGGCCGCGCCTTCAACTCCTGGGCCAGCGCGCGTCGGGCCAGCTCCAGCACCGCCACCAGCTCGGTCCGTTTGGCCGGTCCCAGGCCCTTGATGCGCTTGAGCTCGTCGGCCTCGGTGTGCAGCAGGCCGGCGACACCGCCGAACCCGTCCAGCAGCTGCTCGGCCAGTTGCAGCACCGAGGTGCCCTTCAGCCCGGTGCGCAGCAGCAGCGCCAGCAGTTCGGCGTCGGCCAGCGCGCCGGGACCCAGGGCGAGCAGTTTTTCGCGCGGGCGCGCGTCCAGGGGCAGGTCCTTGAGGAGCATTTGGAGGTGCGTCAAATGAAAGGCCGGGAACTGCAGGAATCGGCCGGAAGGGGCTTGCGCCCCACTTTTACAATGCCGGTCAGTCTACAAAACCAGGATCCCTGCCCGTGGCCGTCGTTCAACCGGGGTCGTTTCTGACCCTGCACTATCGCCTGGCCGGCCCCGACGGGGCCGACATCATCAACACCTTCAACGACAAGCCCGCCACGCTGTCGCTGGGCACCGGCGAGCTGGCACCCGCCATGGAGCAACGCCTGCTGGGCCTGGAAGAGGGCACGCGTGCCAGCTTCGACCTCCCGGCCGGCGAGGCCTTCGGCGAGCGCAACACCGAACTGCTGCAGCGCGTCAAGCGCGGCCTGCTCGACGAACTGGGCGACCCCGACGAGAGCTACCACGTCGGTGACGTGGTGCAGTTCCCGACCCCCGACGGCGCGGGCGCTTACGCCGGCGTCGTGCGCGAGGTGGCCGACGAGTGGGTGCTGTTCGACTTCAACCACCCGTTGGCCGGGCAAGCGGTCACGTTCGAAGTTCAGCTGATAGGGGTGTTGTGACGATGGAACGCGAAGTCCTGCTCGCCGAGCCGCGCGGCTTTTGCGCCGGCGTCGACCGCGCGATCGAGATCGTCGAGCGCGCGCTGCAGAAGTTCGGCGCGCCGATCTACGTGCGCCACGAGATCGTGCACAACACCTACGTCGTCAACGACTTGAAGGCCAAGGGCGCGATCTTCATCGAGGACCTGGCCGAAGTGCCCCCGGGCGCCACGCTGGTGTTCAGCGCGCACGGTGTCAGCAAGGCCGTGCGCAACGAGGCGGCAGAGCGAGGCTTCAGCGTCTTCGACGCGACCTGCCCGCTGGTGACCAAGGTGCACGTCGAGGTGGCCAAGCTCTTCAAGGAGGGCTACGAGTTCATCATGATCGGCCACAAGGGGCATCCCGAGGTCGAGGGCACCATGGGCCAGCTCAACGATGGCATCTACCTGGTCGAGGACGCCGCCGACGTCGACCGCGTGCAGGTCCGCAACCCCGACAAGCTGGCCGTCGTGACGCAGACCACGCTGAGCGTGGACGATGCCGCCGAGATCCAGGCGGCCGTGAAGCGGCGCTTCCCCAATGTGCGCGAGCCCAAGCAGCAGGACATCTGCTACGCCACGCAGAACCGGCAGGACGCCGTCAAGGTGCTGGCGCCGCAGGTCGACGTCGTCATCGTCGTCGGCAGCCCCACCAGTTCCAACAGCAACCGGCTGCGCGAAGTGGCCATCCGCAAGGGCACGGCGTCGTACATGGTCGACCAGCCCGGTGACCTGAAACCCGAGTGGTTCGAGGGCAAGGTGCGCGTGGGCCTGACCGCCGGCGCGTCGGCGCCCGACATCCTGGTGCAGCAGGTCATCGAGCGGCTGAAGGCGCTCGGCGCGGTCTCGGTGCGGCGCATGCCGGGTGTCGAGGAAACGGTGCGCTTTCCGCTGCCCAAGGGCCTGGGCGACAAGTCCATGAGTCCGTCGTCCCCGCATTGACGCGCCGAGCCCGGTTACCACGGCCGGCGCCCTGCCGGCCGTTTTGCTTTCCTACAATCCGTCCACACTCACGGAACCCACCATGCTAGACATCAACCAGCTGCGCAAGGACCTCGACGGCGTCGTCGAACGACTCGGCCGGCGCAAGTCGCCCCAGGCCTTCCTCGACGTGGAGCGGTTCAAGGCGCTGGAGTCCGAGCGCAAGACCCTGCAGATCCGCACCGAGGAACTGCAGGCCCAGCGCAACAGCCTGTCCAAGCAGATCGGCCAGCTGAAGGCCAAGGGCCAGGACACGGCGAGCGTGATGGCCGAGGTGGGCGGCATCGGCGACGAACTGAAGCGTTCGGCCGAGCGCCTGGAAGCGATCCAGGCCGAACTCAACGAGATGCTGCTGCAGGTGCCCAACCTGCCGCACGACAGCGTGCCGGTGGGCCGCGACGAGACCGGCAACGTCGAGGTGCGCCGCTGGGGCACGCCGCGCCAGTTCGACTTCGGCGTGAAAGACCACGTCGACCTGGGCGCGCCGCTGGGCCTGGACTTCGACACCGGCGCCAAGTTGTCCGGCTCGCGCTTCAGCTTCCTGAAGGGCCCCATCGCGCGCCTGCATCGCGCCCTCGCGCAGTTCATGCTCGACGTGCAGACCGGTGAGCACGGCTACACCGAGTGCTACACGCCCTACATCGTCAACGCCGACGTGCTGGTCGGCACCGGCCAGTTGCCCAAGTTCAAGGAAGACATGTTCTGGGTCTCGCGCGGCGGCGACGACAGCGGCCTGGTGCAGTACCTCATCTCCACCTCGGAGATCTCGCTCACCAACACCGTGCGCGAGCAGATCCTGGCGGGCGACCAGTTGCCGGTCAAGCTCACCGCGCACAGCCCCTGCTTCCGTTCCGAGGCCGGCAGCTACGGCAAGGACACGCGCGGCATGATCCGCCAGCACCAGTTCGACAAGGTCGAGATGGTGCAGGTGGTGCACCCCGACAAGAGCTACGAGGCGCTGGAGGACATGGTCGGCCACGCCGAGGCCATCCTGCAAAAGCTCGGCCTGCCGTACCGTGTGCTGACGCTGTGCACCGGCGACATGGGCTTCGGTGCCGCCAAGACCTACGACCTGGAGGTGTGGGTGCCGGCGCAGCAGACGTACCGCGAGATCAGCTCGTGCTCAAACTGCGAGGCCTTCCAGGCGCGCCGCATGCAGGCCCGCTTCAAGAACGCCCAGGGCAAGCCCGAGCTGGTGCACACCCTCAACGGCTCCGGCCTCGCCGTGGGCCGCGCGCTGGTGGCCGTGCTGGAAAACTACCAGAACGCCGACGGCAGCATCACGGTGCCCGAGGTGTTGCGCCCCTACATGGGCGGGGTGGCGGAACTGCGGCCGTAACCCGCTATAATCGCGAGCTTCGCTCAAGCAGCGGACCACGGAACACAAGGAAAGGTGGCAGAGTGGTCGAATGCGCCGGACTCGAAATCCGGTTCACGGGTTCTCCCGTGACGAGGGTTCGAATCCCTCCCTTTCCGCCAGTGGTAAGTTCGGCGTCTTCCGCTGACATCGGAACAATACCCAGCAAAGCCCCGCCAGTCGGGGCTTTTTTGTTCGCCGACGTCCGGCAGTGTTCTTTGACGGATGCTGCAGCGTGCACGGGCCGTGGGGCAAGCGCTGGTGGACCGCGGCTTGCGCTGCGCGCCTCGAGTTCGATCAAGAAGGCAATCGAGGGCGGGGACAAGAGCAAGGCGGTGCGGGCACGCTCACGGCGGTGGGATCGACGGGCTGGCGCCCTTGCTCGGCCAGCAGGTTACCTGACCGATGTCGTGGAGGGGGACGTCGATCCAATAGGAACCGCGGACTTTATCCGTGGCCTCTTGACCGGGGCGGCCTCGGAAGCCTCCAAAAAGTGAGTGGCAAAACGCGCGAGGCATGTTGGCACTGCCGCTGCGCTGCTAGTTCTTACAGCTCCGCCCCTGAACCCGTATTCGGGCATCTAGTAGTTGGTTGCACATCTTCACGATCGCCACACTCTACAGATGAAGCAATCAATATCGTTCCCTCGCGCTCTGCTGTCTCGGCCAGTCCATTGAAGGGAGGTCGTGTGCGCATTGATCGGCAGCAGTTGGCGCAGACGCCGCGCTGCCAGTTCCTTGTCACGATCCATCAATGAAAGGACTGAGCCATGCTCAAGCGCTTGCTTTCTCTTCTAGCGTTCCTGCTCGCCGGTGTTCCCATCGCTTCTCATGCAACAACGGACTGCAGCTCGGGATCCTTTGCGGCTGCCGTCGATTGCGGTGTTCTGACAGGTCACTGGACCGTCGCAGTTCTGCCAACCTCGACGATCAGCGCCACTGCCAGTGTCAATTCCGCGGGGTCGGCGGGAGCAATCCCGCAGCCAGTCACGGGGACGATCCGTGTGGCGCGTGTAGTCGACCAGGACTGCGGTCCGGGATGCCAGCGGTCCGAAGACCTGCCCGAAGCTGTCGATGTCTCGTTGACGGGCATCATGACGGTCGGCGCATATGTCCTTGCGTACGCACCCCCCCCGGCTGGCGAGGAGAATATCTATGTGCACGGGTATTACACAGGAGCGGGCGACCTCGACTTCGAAGACTTCTCCCTGGTTCACGCTGGCAATGGGCAGGTCAATTCCCCGTTTGACTATCAGGAGGTGACCGACACTGTCAGCCTGGCGCCGGGAGACTACACGTTTACCCTCGGGATTGAAGGGCTTGCTCGCCTTGATGGTCAGGGCGCAGGAAATCTATCGACATTCACATCCAGTCTTTATATCCAAGCGGCCATTGAGGATCCCAACTTTGAGATTCTTTGCACTCCTATCCCTGAACCAGAGACGTATGCGCTTATGCTGGCAGGGCTGGGTGCAATCATTCTGCGTCGTCGAGGCAAAATGAATCGCCCCGGCTTTCGTGGAGGCCGGTCGGTTTAAGTCAGGCCTCCACCATGGAGGCCTGATTGGCGAGATGCCGCCAGTAGTTTGCCTCAGCCTCGGCTGGCGGGATGTAGCCGATGGGCTCCAGCAGCCTCTGATGGTTGAACCACGAAACCCATTGCAGGGTCGCCAACTCCACCGACTCCCTGGTCTTCCAGGGTGCCCGGCGGTGAATCAACTCGGCCTTGTACAGCCCGTTGATGGTCTCGGCCAGGGCGTTGTCGTAGCTGTCGCCCTTGCTGCCCACCGAGGGCTCGATGCCTGCGTCGGCCAGTCGCTCCGTGTAGCGGATGCTGACGTATTGGGCGGATTCAACCGGTCGTACAGCGCCTGCTCCAGCGCGTCGAGCACGAAGTCCGTGCGCATCGTGCTGCTCACGCGCCAGCCCACGATGCGCAGTGCGTACACGTCAATCACAAAGGCCACGTACAGCCAGCCTTGCCAAGTGCTGACGTAGGTGAAGTCCGAGACCCAGAGCTGGTTCGGCTGCTGCGCTCGGAACTGACGATTGACGCGATCCAGCGGGCACGGCGCCTTGGGATCAGCAACGGTCAGGTACCGGCAGGATGCCGGCAGTGCGGCTCAGCAACCCAGTCATGACGAGGCCGCTGCCGGCCCTGCGTGTTTCCTCAGCCAAGTTTCAAGCTGTGCTGCGGGCTGCGGCCGGGCGTACAGGTAGCCTTGTGCGGTGGTACAGCCGCAAGACTTTAGAAATGCGGCTTGGGCTTCTGTCTCGACGCCTTCGGCCACGATCGCGAGTTGCAGCGCTGAGCCGAGCCCGAGAATGAGTTTCACCACTTGCCCGTCGCTTTCGTCCCGATCGGCGTTCATGACAAACGAGCGGTCGATCTTCAGCACGTCGATGGGCAGGCGACGCAAGTAGGCAAGGCTGGAATACCCCGTCCCGAAATCGTCGATCGCTACCAGCACGCCAATGCCGCGCAGTCGAGACAATACGCCGGAGATCTCCTCGGGGTTGGCCATCAGCACGCTCTCGGTCAGCTCCACCTCCAGGTCACAGGCCGATATCTCGTACTTCTGCGCGAGGCTTGCAATGTATTCAGGCAAGTCGCTTTGCTGCAGCTGCCGGGCCGACACGTTGACTGCAATCTTGATCGTCCCCAGGCCGGCAAGGCGCCAAGCGCGCAACTGGCGGCAGGCTTCCTCCAGCACCCAGTCGCCCAAAGCGTCGATGATGCCCGTGGCCTCGGCCACCGGGATGAACTCGACCGGCGGAATCATGCCCAGCGTCGGGTGATGCCAGCGCACCAACGCTTCCACCCCGCAGGCGACGCCGCTATCAAGTGAGATCTTGGGCTGATAGAACAGTTCCAGCTCACCGTTCGCCACTGCGCCGCGCAATTGCATTTCAAAGTTCAGGCGCTCGACGGCGAGGCTGGTCATGGCCGGCTGGAAGAAGCGATAGGTGCCGCGACCGCCCACCTTCGCAGCGTACATAGCCGCGTCGGCGTTCTTCATCAGGGCCATGGTATCGATTCCGTCGTCTGGAAAGCAAGCAATGCCGATCGATGCGCTCACCTGCATGGCATTGCCATCCAGGATGATCGGCTTCGAGAGGGCCTCGATGAGCTTTTGCGCGACCAGCCCGTAGTTGTGCGGCATTCCCACTCGCGGCAACAGCACGACGAATTCATCGCCGCCCAGGCGCGCCACGGTGTCGGACTTGCGCAGTGAGTTGGCCAACCGCTGGGCCACCTCTTTGAGCAGGGCATCGCCGGCCTCGTGCCCAAGCGAATCATTGATCGACTTGAAGCGATCCAGGTCGATGAACATGAGCCCGAGGGGCTCGCCAGTGCGCTGGGCCGCCGTTATGGCGTGCTCTAACCTGTCTTGCAGAAGCGTGCGGTTCGGCAACCCGGTCAACGTGTCGTGGAATGCCAAATGGCGGATGCGCTCTTCCTTGGAGCGCATCTCGGTGATGTCATGAAATACCCCCACATAGCGTTCCACCCGGCCGTCGCTGTCCGAGACCTTGACCAGGTTCATCCAGGCAAGAAAATCTTCGCCGTCGCGGCGCTTGTTCCACAGCTCACCTTGCCATCGGCCGGCTTGTTCCACGGCAGCCCATATCTCCTGGTAGAACTCGATGCTCTGCCGGTCGCTGCGAAGCACCGCCTCAGGCTGACCGAGGCACTCCTCCAGGGAGTAGCCGGTCAGGGCGGCGAACGCCTGGTTCACCGACACCATGCGCCGATCGGGGTCGATGATCATCACGCCGTCGAGGGTGTTGTGGAACACGCTCGCGGCCAGCCTGAGTTCTTTTTCGTTTCGGGTTCGCTCGGTGATTTCGCGACGCAAGTCATCGTTGGCCGTGGCGAGTTCAGCGGTTCGATTCTCAACCGCCTCTTCAAGTTGAGCCAGCTTCAACCCGGCGTCCTGGGTCGTCTGCCACTTGACCGTCAATGCGCTGGCCAACTGGGAAATCTCGACCGGATCGAACGGCTTCTTCAGGATCAGCAACCGGTCCCGTACTTCCAGCCGGGACAGCACCTCGTCCCAGGACAGGTCAGAGAACGCGGTGCAGATGACGATCTGCAATCTTGGGTCGGCCCGCCACAGCTCTTCGATCGTCTGCACACCGTCCCAGCCAGGCGGCATGCGCATGTCGACGAAAGCCAGTGCGTAGGGGCGCCCGGCCAGGAGGGCGGCCTGGACTTTCTCCAGACCTTCCTGCCCCTGGTAGGCCGAGTCAAGTTCAAAAGTGGGCACAGCGGCTGCGGCCGGATCATCCCCGAACAGCATCGCCTCGACCGCATCGAGTTCGATGGACTCGGTTTGCTGCGGCACCAGAACCTTGCGGAACGCGTCATGGATTGCGACCATGTCGTCTACCAGCAAGATTCGACGGTTCTGCATGGCTGTCATTGCGTGCTTTCCTCGAGTGCGCACGGTATTTCGAGCGTGAATGTCGCTCCTTGGCCCGGCCCTCCGCTCTGCGCGCGCAGCGTCCCACCCATCTCATGAGCGGCGACGATGCAGCTGTGCAAACCAAAACCGTGACCGTTCTCGCGTGTGCTGAAACCATGGGAGAAGATGCGTGTGAGGTTCTCCGCGGCGATGCCTTCGCCGTTGTCGGTCACGCTGATCCGCAACCTCGGGGCCTCCTCCGCGTGATCAAGACGAGCACTCAACGTGATGCGCGCCGGGCGATCGCTGATGGCACTCAGTGCCTGTTTGGCGTTGCTGATCAAGTTCACGAGGATCTGGAGCAGACGGTGCCGGTCCGCTGGCACGGCGGGAACATCTTCCAGTTCTCTGACGACCTCGACTTTGTGGCGCTGCAGGGCGCCTGCGTTCATGCGCAATGCGTCATCCAGCAGTTCGCGGATGTCGACCGGTTCCACGACGCATGACTTGCCGGCATAAGACTGCTGGGTGGCGACGATCTTCTTGACGTGGTCGACGCTTCTGCCGAGCGCAATGAGTTCGTCTGTCATCTCGCCTTGTTCGCGCGCCTGCGCCGCCGCCAGTTCGCGCAGATAGGAGGGCAGCAGCTTGCCCCTGACGTCAGTCGTCAGGAAAGCACCCAGGTCGTCCGCATGGTCGTCCATCATCTGCACGGCGCGGGCCAGCCCTTTGAGCTTGGTGGTTCGCAGCTGCCTGATGACTTGCTCCGCGGAAATGTTGATGCTGGTCAGCACATTCCCAACGTTGTGCAGCACGTTGGTGGCAATCTCTGCCATGCCGGCTAGGCGCGCTGCGCCCAACAGCTGCGACTGAGCTTCCTGCAACTCACGCGTTCGATCCTGCACTCGCTGTTCCAGTTGTTCGTACAGCTGCGCGTTGTCCATGGCGACTGCCAACTGTCCGGCAATCAGCATGACGCTGTCGAGGCCGTGAGCCGAGAATGCACCTGGCGCAAGGCGGTTCTCCAGCAACAGGATCGCACGAGGCGCCCCCTTGCTGTGGATAGGCACCACCAATAGGGAGCAGTGAGCCTGCCCTGCAAAATACGTGTCGGATGCAAACCTAGCGTCGCCCCTTGCATCTGCCACCAACAGTGGCTCAGTCGTGTGCGCGCCAGATCCGAACACCGACAATGGCAGCAAGCCTCGATCGCAGGCTTCGCCCACTGGAAGCAACTCCGAAGGACCGTCTTGCAAAGCGGGTTTCAAGAAGCACCAGCCGCGCAATTCCTCGCTCCATGTGACCACTGATACCGCCGTCGCTCCAGTGATGGCCCCGAGCAGTTCGGTCACCCGCAGCCGTAGCCGATCCATGCTGGTCTCGGAACTCAGCGCATGGATGGCCTCCCGCATGTGATCGAGCGTGAGCTGAAACTGTTCGCGCATGGCATCGATACCACGGACCAGCTGTCCAACCTCGTCATCTCGATCGCTGTGCAGACGCCGCGTCATGTCGCCGTCGACGAGTCCCTTGACGACGTACTGCACATCTTTCAGAGGCCGCGCAATGTAGCGCTGAATGACGAAGCCGAAGATGGCCATGGCGACGACGCACAGCAGTATGCACGCTGCCGTGACTGCATTGCGCAGCTTGTACAGCGGGCTGAGCAGTTCGTCCGCCTGTTGCTCAACAACGATGGTCCAACCGGTGTCGTAGAAAGGCATCGAGGCGCCTAGCATCCGAATGCCGTCAGGACCATCGTAGAAGCCCATGGTCTCGCGGCAACCGGTCGTGCAGCCCGCATTGGTCAGATAGACACCCTCGCTGTTGCACACAATGCCCACGGAGGCGTCCTGACGTGTCACCTTCCACGGATACTCGCTGCCTTTGCGCTTCAAAAGGGCATCCGGATGCGCTCGCGACTCCGTGATCAATACGTTGTCACGATTGACGATGTAGTAGTCAAAAGTCTTTCCCACGCCTGCCAGATAGAACGCGCCGATGCCGGCCATGTTGCCGATCTCGCCGTTGACGATCAGCGTCAGCATGCGGGCGTCGGTATGAACATAGAGCACTCCGTCACGCGCGGGTGAGGCGAAGCTGAGGATAGGCGTGCCCTCGTCGAAGAAAACATCGCCATAACCCAGCCTCGCGTCCACCTTGTGCGTCCACGGACGACCTTCGCGCTTCGGATTCGAGGAGAACTCGATCACCTCATTGCGCACGTAGTCGATAGCGTGATAAGTCGCCGTCGTCGCAATGGCCCGGGTGCCCCGCACGATCTCTTCCCTGAAGGGGTGCGTGTTCAGGTCATAGACATCGGTGGCGACCACGGTGGCGAAGTACCTTCGCGCCGTGGCGGTGTCGGCGTCCTTGAGAAGCTCGGCCAACTGGCGACTCAGTTTGCGGTTCTGGTCGATGAAACGAATCACTCCGTGCTGCTTTGCATCGGTGAAATTCATGAGCCCGCTGACGGCCGTCTTGACCTCCAGATCGACAACCCTGCTGTAGAAAGCGTAGGTGCCAGCAAACAGAATGGGCAAGAAGACCAGGCCAGCGAGGGCGACGATGCGCCATTTCAGCGAAGGGATGTCGATTTTCACGGGGATGGGCTTGGTGAGCGCGGGGACGGGCGGCGTCGCGCCAGATGCGCAACTCACCTCCATAGCGGCATCCATGGCGAAAGGCTGTCATCATTCGCGCGGACTAAAGCCGGTTGGTCGGTACTTTCCCACAGCGACGCAACCTTTCCAGGCTAAGGTGATCGTCCTACCGGCCGATACTGCGCCATGGCGCACGCTGAGCTTGCGAGAAGGGCATTGCATGGCATACCTGAATGCGCATGCCACACCTGCGCTGGGAGTTTCTTCAGTCAAACCGCTATGTCCGGCGGATTCAAACGAACAGGCGTTCGTTCCCGCACATGGCTCCTTCTGTGCGCGCGGCCACGCCATCGCGGTGACAATGCGCCCCGACCAAGCGCACAGCCACGGTCGTTTTGAGGCGCAGCTTTGGCAGCGACTGGCCGAGGGTGGCGAGCGACTGGTCGCCACCGAGCTGCTGGCGGCGCCCGCAACACGTTGGAATCGAGCTCCAGCCCCGTTCCGAGCCGTGCTTAGGCCAGGGCGCATCCACCGGGTGGCGCCCGCGGCGGCCCCGCCGGAAATCGGCGGCTCAGCGTGCCGGGTCGTGATCGTTCGCATGGACCTGCCCGAGGCGCACGGCTTCAGCCGCGTGATCGAAGTGGCGCCGGCTTAGCGGCTGGAGCGCCGCCGATACGCCTTGCGTTGTACCGAGGCACGCCGCCATGAACGGCGGCCTCTATCCGAGAAACGCCGTGCCGGCCGGTTTCGGCATGTGACTGTCCACCGGTGCCGTCCGGTGTTGGGCATGCCGTGCGCCGAGGCCGATATGCAGCCTCTTCGCATCATGCGACGCCGCTTCGGGGCAGGCGTTCGACAAACGCCGCAGCTTCGAAAATGAGGCACAAGGGTCGGCGCTGTGTGCCGGCAGATGTACGCTCGATTCGCGGGGGTCTCGATGCTGCAACTTGCACAACCGATGGTCGGGAGCCAGAGTGCCCTTCCAGCGCACATGATGGGGCCCAACCCGACACAGGACAACGCACGCCTGCAGTCGCAAGCGGTGCAAACGGCGCTGATGGCGGCAATGACCTTGATGGCCGCGTTCATCAAGCAGATGTCTGCGCAAGG
Source organism: Caldimonas mangrovi (assembly GCF_023721835.1). GTDB lineage: Bacteria > Pseudomonadota > Gammaproteobacteria > Burkholderiales > Burkholderiaceae_C > Caldimonas > Caldimonas mangrovi. Next base: position 454,502 of record NZ_JAMKFE010000002.1, read on the forward strand.
CGCCGGCTGCGGCGCCGACAACGGTCTGCAGGGTATGGCCGGCGCGCTCGGCGGGGTGGGCGGGCCGGCTCAGGTCGGCGGCTTCGGCGCGCCCGGCCAGCTCGGCCAGAAGCAGGTGCAGACGGTGAGCGTGCTCGGCCGCTACGAGGGCCAGTTCGGCAAGTCGGGCATCACTGAAGAGCAGATGCGTGAAAAGCTCAAGAGCAAGGACACGCCACCCGACCTGAAGAGCGCGCTGCAGGCCGTGCTCGACAGCAAGGGCGATCCCAACGGCCTGTATGCCAGGCTCGACAGCGCGAAGAACGGCAAGAGCGACGGCAAGATCAGCTCGAAGGACATCAACAAGCTGCAGGAACTGCCCGAGGTGCAGGCGTTCAGCCGCCAGCGTGCACAGAGCTACAAGAACAACTACCTGCCGTCGGATGCGGGCAGCGACCCCTCGAAGGGTGGGCGTCCGATCACCGAGAACGACGCGATGCGCGAGCTGTACAAATATTCCGACCACCTGCCCGGCAAGCACATCGGCCCGGACACCTTCCGCGACATCGTCAACGGCAAGGCCGACATGAAAAAGTGCCCGCCGCAGGTGGTGGCCGCCGCCCAGTACTACCTGGACCACCCCGACCAATGGAAGAAGTTCGGCGGCGAGGACGGCCTGGCCGGCAAGCACGAGCTGGGCAACAAGGTGGCCACTCACTACCAGCTGACTGCAAAGGAAGACCGGGCCGTCAAGACGCTGGACGAGAACCGCGACCTCTTCTTCGCCGACGGCAACCTCAAGCGTGGCAAGCTCGAAGAGTTGTCCAAGCACAAGGATCCGAAGATCGCCGAAGCGGCTACCACGCTGCTGACCAGCCAGACCCTGTTCGGCGTGCTGGACAACGGCAAGCATGGCCACAAGGGCAACCTCTGGAACGCTGCCGACGACGGGCAGATCGGCAAGGGGGACCTGGACAAGTTCAAGCAGGTCCGCGACCCGACGGTGGCGCCGGAACCCAAGGGCCATGCGAACAACCCGCACGCCGACCCTACGGCGGTGCAGGAAATGGCCTGCGGCCAGATGAACCAGCCGGACATCAAGTCCAAGAAGGGAGGCGGCCTGCGCGATTTCGTCAGCGGCCTGCTCGGCGGGTTGTCGAAGGTGTTCGAAGTGCTGACCAGCGTGGTGTCCAACACCATCGGCCGCATTCCCGGCATCGGCAAGCTGCTGTCGGCTCCTGCCGAGATCGTCGGTGGAGCGATCTCCGGCGGGCTGAACGTGGCCAAGACGGCCACCGACGGCGGCAACGTCGGCAAGGCCGCGAAGGACTTCGGCTTCGACATGATGGAGACGAGCATCTCCGCCACCACCGGTATCGTCGACCCGACCGGCGTCGCGTCCGGCATGTTCGCCCACGGCATGCGCTCGCTGGCGGACCCGAACACGAAGTTCGACCCGGCACAAGCGCTCAACCCGCTGTAGCACGCGGCCCCGAGACCCGGCCGGGCGGGGCGGCGACACCCTAAGTCTTGGGATGGCTCCTGCCGGTGAGGCCCGCACAATGGCGCACAGACACGGGGCGGGCCTGCTGTGGCGCCCGGTCCTCTTCTCGAGCCACCTGGAGCTTCTGCATGCAAGCCTTGCCCGACTTGTCGTTCGGCGCTGCCGATCGCGGCTTTCCGCTGCCGGATCGTCTGCGTCGTCCGATGGAAAGCCTGTTCGGCGTGAACTTCGAAGCGGTCCGGGTGCATGTCGGCACGCAGGCGACAGCGCTCGGCGTGCCGGCTTTCAATCATGGCAGCGACCTGTACTTCGCGCCTCGCGCCTTCGAGCCGGACACTGCAGCCGGGCGCCAGTTGATCGGCCATGAACTGGCGCATGTGCGCCAGCAGCAGCAAGGGCGCGTGCCGGGCGGTGCGGTCGGCGCACCCGTGCACCTGCTCGTCGATGCCCGGCTGGAGGCCGAAGCCGATCACATGGGCGTGCTGGCGGCGGCAGGTTCTCTGGGGGCAGTCACGCCTTCGGTGGCCCCCGCGTCTCAGGGCTACCGGTGGCATGTCCTGCAAGCGACGCTGAAGTTCCGCGGGGCCGACGGGAAGGTGCGCACGTACCACGACGCGGAAGCTGCTTACCGCGATATTCGCGACCATGTGTCGGGCGGGTTTCACAACTTCTTCCTGCACCTGAAGCGGGAGATCATCCCCATCCTCAGGGAATGGATCAGTGCGCACGGCGGCGACGACCCGACGGCGTGGCGCATCCGCAGGGAGCTCGGCCAGCAGCGCCACATCCTCGAGTTCGGCGACTACACCAATATGGCGCGCGCGGTGATGGGCGAGTTTCTTGCGCGCGAAGCCCTGGACGAAAGCGAAACCCGCCTGGCGCGGGCCACGGTGCAGTCGCGCTACATCGGCAGCCATCTGGCGTCGCTGCTCGACAAGGTGCGCATGAAGGTCTCCGGCCCGGCCGCGCCGCAGGTGCTGGCGCCGCTGCTCGACGAGAAGGCGCAGCTCAAGCTGCCCTATCAGCCCCTTTACAAGAAGGCCGGTGCCAACATCGCCCGGGTGCTGAAGCAGCCCGACGCCTACTACTTCGAAGACCGCGTCGTCACCTTGCACGACATCACCGAATTCCTCAAGAAGAACAGCCCGTCAGCGGTGGAAGTGCCGCCGGAGAAGAGCAGCGGCACCTACTTCCGCATCAACGAATTCGGCAAGCCCGAGTACAGCCGCCGCGTCATCCAGGGCACCGCCGATTTCCGCTACAAGGCCCAGGCCGACGAGCCGGACCGCTACACGCTGAAGGAGAACAGCGGCTACGTCATGGCGGCAAGGGTGCAGGGCATTCCGATCTGGGCCGGGCCGTCGTTCACCACCGGGCGCCTGATGCGGATGGCCGAATGGGCCGGTGCCACGCCGCAGGAGTACGAGGCGCTGGCCTGGGCCATCTTCGCGTTCTGGAACCAGTGCTACCCGACCTCGTCGACCTGGGTGCACCGTTTCCATGAAGTGATGGACATGGCGGCCAACTGGGGCGTGCCGTTCGTGCCCTTCACCTATCCCGCTGACATTCCCCCGAACACCGGTGGCTCGCTGACAGCCAAGCTATGACGGCGGTGCTCCCCGCTCTTGCCCATCGCAGCGCTCGAACCGGGACAGCCCACTAGCCGTCTCGATGATCCTGCGTCCGCGTGCCGTCGGCAAATCGGTCCATGAGGGTCGCAAGCGTCGCTCTGCTGCAGGGTTTGGTCAGAAAGGCGTCCATGCCCGCATTGCGGCACTCGATCTGGTTGCTGTCCGAAACATCGGCGGTCAGCGCCACCATCGGTGTCCGGGGCGACTGGCGTTTCAACTCGACGCTTCTCCATGTCCTGGCCACTTCGTAGCCTGACATCTTGGGCAGCATGCAATCGAGCAGAACCAGATCGAACGAACGGGTCGAGAGTTCTTGCAAAGCCGTTTCGCCGTCTGGCGCCACCGCACACGAACACCCGAGACTTTCGAGTTGTGCCCGGGTCACCATGGCATTGACGGGGTTGTCTTCCACGATCAGCACGTGGCTCTCGCGGGCTGCAGCGCTCGGCGTTGGCGGGAACTCCGGCAGCGGGGCCGCGCCGCTGTGGGCGAATCGACCCGCCAGGCCCGGCATGTCGCGATGACCTGCCGGCACATGCGTCGCGGCCTCGAGCTCCAGCGTCAGTGAGAAGACGGACCCGACGCCAGGCGCACTGCTGAAATTCAGGCTGCCTCCTGCAAGTTCTGCCAGGCGTCGGCAGATGGGAAGACCGAGGCCGGTACCGCCTGCCGTTCTTTGGGCCGAGTCGTCGGCCTGTGCGAAAACGCCGAAGATCACCAACCGGGCCGCCTCGTCGATGCCCATTCCCGTATCGCGCACCTGAACGTACAGGCGGTGGCACGTCTGGGTGTGTTGGACGGGCGAGACGTCGAGGTCTATCCAGACGCCACCGGAGTGCGTGAACTTGATCGCGTTGCTGACCAAATGCGCAAGGATCAAGCCGACGTGCTCGGCGTCGCCCATCAGAAGAGGCCGATCGGTGGGCGTTACCTGCAGCTCTAGCGACAGACCCTTCGTATGGGCGGTGTCGCGGAACATGCGGTGCACTTCCCGCGCAATGGCTGCAGCGTCGAACGGCTCGCGGCGCACGGGGACGGCCTGGGCCTCCAGTTGCGACAACTGCAGGATGTCGTCGATGAGGCTCATCATGTGCCGGGCCGATCGGGACAATGTCGCCAGGTGACGGTTCCTCTCGTCCTGCGAGTCGCTGTGCGATATGAGTTCGACCGTTCCGAGCACGCCGTTCATCGGCGTGCGGATCTCGTGGCTCATCGTCGCGAGGAACCGGGTCTTCGCCTGGTTGGCCGCCTCGGCAGCCATGCGCAAACGGTCGGTCCTTGCATACTCGCCTTCGCGCTGACGCAGCAATCGTTCGAGCGCCCCGAAGGTCACCATCAGCAGTACGAGACCCGCGATCGTCAGGCCGGCAAGCCCCCAGGCCTGTTTTCTCCAGTCGGCCAGAAACAGCGAATCGCTCACCGCCACCATCACCAGCGCGGCATGCCCGTCGAGATGATGGACAGCCCGCAGGGTGCTGGTTTCTGATCCGGCGCGGGTCTCCCATGCCGCGAGCTTGGACAGGCCGATGACCGTGTCTCGTTGCTGCACCGCTGGCAGGGGGCCGGATGGATCGAATTGCTTGCCGACGCCGTCGTCGCCGGCGGGTGCCCGAGCCAGGATGGTCAAGTCGTCGCGCATCAACGTGATCGCCGCCTGACCGGGCTCGAGGCGCTCGCCTTGCAGGCGCACCGCATCAAAGAAGCGCTGGAGAGAGAGGCAGGAGATCCCGGCCGTCACGACCCCGAGAAAGAGGTCATTTTTCGAGGCAACGCGGTCGCTCAGGTAGAACGTCCACTTACCGCCACGGCCCCTCTGCGGTGCGCTCAGGAATCGCGATTCCTGCGGGTGGTTTTTCAGGTACTCGAAATCGCGGTCGAACTCGACAGAGATCGGCGGGGTGGGGTACGACCGCGAGTCGTTGAGCAACCGCCCTTCGGCGGAGACGATCGCCACCACTTCCAGCATGTGCAGCGAGGCTGTGCGTCGTCGAAGCACCCGGTGCATCTCGTGCGTGGACGCGTGGGCGGAAAACTGCGCGGGGTCTCCTGCGCTCAGCTCCTGCAGGTTGCTGCCGATGCCGCTCAGCAAAATGCCCGTGGAGGTGAGCACTTCTGAGGCGTGTGAAGCGATGACGACCGCCAGGTTGTCGGCCTGCATCTGCCAGGCGCGACGAGCCACCCGTTCGAGCATCACAGAGGCGAGTAGCGCACCGGAGACCAGCAATACGGCCAGTGCGACGCCAATCCAGCGTATCCACCGGCTGCCTTGCCAGGCCCTCGGGGACTCCATGCAGGCCTCTCATGAGTGCCGATCACGTCGATCGGAGCCATTCTTGCTCAAACTCAGCCCGGTGTCGGCTTTTCGTTGCGCGTCGTTGCAACGCATCCCGCGTCGCTGGTTGTCCCTCGATGAAGGGACAGATCCGGCCGGCGATCTCGGATAGCCTGCCGTTTTCCATTTCCACTGGCGCGCGGGTCGAATGGAAGTGGTTTCCATTTTTTCTAAGGTCGGCCCCACGAAGCAGCGCTGCGAGCACAGGCTCGGCTCGTGGGGGCCGAGCAAGCACCTTCAGGAGTCGATATGGCAGCCGGTGAAGCACCTGGGCCGCTCTGCAGTCTGAAATCCATCCAGGCGGTCAACGATGGAACGACCGCCCGCACCGCTTCTCCTGCGCCCGGCACCTTGTGTTCTGAGCGGGCAGAGGTATACGCGCATACGCAGACGCTGGTGGGCTTGCTGAGTGCCGGTCAGGGCACTCCCGCGTCCGAGGCGCTGATCGCGGACTATCGCAGGCGCATACAGACCCAGCGGACCCGGCTGGCATTGCGGGCGCTGCGCGACATGAAAGAGATCAGACGCGAAGTGTGGGTGACGCTGAATCGGGAGCAGCGCATCGCGGCGCTGCGGGAAGTGCATCGCATCTATGCAGCGGCTTTCGGCATGGCGCCTTCGGCCATGAGCTTCGAGCGGTTGCCGCCGAACGGTCGCGCCACGGTCTACGGCGTGTACGTCGCGAACGAGCGCTTGCTGAAGGTGGAAGAACGGTTGATCGAGCCGATGCATCTGCGGCCCGAGCAGGCCGTGGTGGAGCTGGTGTGCACGGTGGTTCATGAAAGCCGGCACTACCTCCAGTGGCGCGTGCTGCGGCGTCCGAACTCCTTTCCCAGTTTCTGGCAGGCGAAGGAATGGGCGGACGACTACTCCCGCACGTCCGATCCGTCGGGCGACCCCGAAGGCTACCGGAAACAGCCGGTCGAGGCCGACGCCTTTGCGGTTGAGGAGCTGGCGCGTGCGATGCTGTACCCCGACACGCTGTCGGTGCAGCCGTACGCCGATTGAGCGTGGGAGCGCTGCGGTTCGAGAACGGCTGCGTCCGGCAGCCGCGAGCCCCCGGGCAGGGCGTCACCGGCGCACCAGCCCTTCCTTGGGGCCCAGGGCGAGCTGCGACACCGGGGTGCGGTTGTTGACGGCCGGGTCCTGGCAGGCCAGCAGGCGCCGCCAGCCCGGCTCGAGCTGCCACCGAGCCGGCACGCGAGGGCTGCTGCTGGTGCGGTCGCAAACCGGCCAGTACCGGTGCGATTCTGGCGTTTGTGCGGTGCCCGTCAGCCCGGGGTCTTCTTCAGGCACTGGCTCATGAACTGCTTGCGCTCGTCGCCTTTCAGGTCCTTGGCCTCGGCGTTGCAGCTCTTCATCTTGTTCTGCTGCGCCTTTTGCTTGTCGGTCAGGCAGTCTTTCATGAAGGCCTTGCGCTCGTCGCCCTTCATTTCGCCGGCGGCCTGATTGCATTCGGCCATCTTGCTCTGCTGCCTGGTCGGCTCGGGCGGTTGAGCCTGGGCCCCGGCCAGCGTGGACGTCACGGACAGGCCGACGGCGGCCAGAAGCATGCACGGTTTCATTTGCGCGTTCCGGAAGTGGAGAGTCGGCATGCTATGCCGGCACGACACCCGCGTGCATGGCGGCGGCAGGGCAGTGTCGCGCCGCCGATACAAGAGCGCAAGACGCGTGCGAGCGGTTTCAGGCGAGAGCGGATTCCGGGTGATTGAGCGCATCGGCCGGGACACCGCCCGTCAGTGCGGCGACGATGTTGTCCGCCGCCCGATGCTCGATCGCGAGTCGCACACCGTGCACCGCCGAACCAAGATGCGGCGTGAACAACGTGTTCGGCGCGTCCAGCAGCGCGGTCGGGATGCGCGCGGGTCGCTCGGGCAGCCCCCAGTCCTCGCAGCCGAACACGTCGGCCGCGTAACCCCCGAGCCGGCCCGAATGCAACGCTGCCGCAACGGCCTGCTCATCGACCACCGAGCCGCGGCCGACGTTGACGAGCTGCTGCCCGGCAGCGGCACGGGCCAGACGCTCGGCATCGACAAGGTGGTGTGTATCGGGCCGCAGCGGCACGGCCAGGAACACGAGCTGCGCAACGGCCATGGCTTCGTGCAGCGCCGCCGGCTGTGCGGCCGGGTGGCGCACCTGCGGGTCCACGCCGAGGATGCGCGTGCACCCGAAGCCGCGCAGGCGCTCGACGATCGCCGCACCCACCCGGCCCAGCCCCACCATCGCCACCGTTGCGCCGTGCAGGCCGGTGCCGTACAGGTGCGCGCGCCAGCCGGCGTAGTGGGTCCGGCGCACGTACTCGTCGCCGGCTCGCAGATGCCGGCCCAAGCCGATCGCCAAGCCCAGCGCCAGCTCGGCGGTCGGCTCGGTCAGAAGGTCGGGCACGATGCTGAGCCAGACGCCGCGGCGGCTGCAGGCGTCGACGTCGTAGGCGTCATAGCCTTTCAGCGCGCAGGCGACGATGCGCAGGTCGGCAGCTTCGGCCAGCAGTGCATCGTCGACACGGTCGGTCATGAATCCCATCATCGCGCTCGCGCCGCGCAGCCTCACGGCCAGTTCCCCAGCGGACCACGGTTCGAGTCCGGTATTCATCTCGACACTGCCCAGCGCTTCGAGCCGCGCGCGCACCTCGTCGTGGATGCGGTTCGTGACGACGATACGGGGCGGGTGATTCATCGGTTTCCTACTTCAGTTTGCGGCGCAGCATTGCACCGATCGCGTCGACGACAACGACGCAGGCGAGGATGGTCAGCAAAATGGCGCTGACCTCGTCGTACTTGATCAGGCGCAGCGCCGCCATCAACTCGAAGCCGATGCCGCCGGCGCCGACGATGCCGAGCACCGCAGACGCCCGGAAGTGGTATTCCCATCGATAGACCGTGATGTCGGCCAGTTGCGGCAGCACCTGCGGCAGCACGGCATGCGTGATCACCTGGAAGCGGCTGGCACCGGCCGCGTGCGCTGCCTCCAGCGGCCTGGGGTCGACGTGCTCGATGGCTTCGGCATAGAACTTCGCCACCATGCCGACCGAGTGGAAGGCCAGCGCCAGCACGCCGGGCAGCGCGCCGAAGCCGACGGCGGCGACGAACAGGATGCCGAGGATGATTTCGGGCACCGAGCGCAGTGCCGCCAGCAGCGTGCGCGTCGCACGATACAGCACCGGGTGGGGCGTGGTGTTGGGCGCGGCCAGCAGCGCCAGCGGCAGCGACAGCACGACTGCCAGCGCGGTGCCGGCGACCGACATCGCCATTGTGTCGAGCAGCGGTTTCATCCAGTGCTGCCAGCGCGTGAAGTCGGGCGGCACCATCTCGGAGGCGAGCTGCGCGATGGCGGGCGCGCCCTCGACAAAGCGTGCTGCATCGAAGAAGCCGGCGATGGCCAGCGACACCATGCACACCGCGGCGACGCCGAGGGCCAGGCGCCACTGCCGGGCGGCGCGCTCCCGGGCAGAGGTCAGGATCGCCGCGTAGGGCGAGACGGTGGCTATCGTCATCACTTCATCCGAGCCAGATCGAGCTTCAGCACGGTGGCGGTATCGCGCAAGACGTCGTAAGCGCTGTCGTCGGTGGGCAGGAAGCCTTCGACGCGGAAGGACTTCAACACCTCCTGGTCCTTCAAGCCGAGGAAGGCGTTGCGCAGCGAAGTCTTCAGCTCGGGTGCCAGCGAGCCTTGCATCACCAGCGGGTAGTTCGGGATCGGGGCCGACAGGTCGAGCTGCACGATCTTGCCGGCGTCGATCATGCCGCGCTTGACGAGGCTGTCGAGGATCACCTTGGACAAGGCGCCCGCCGGTACCTGGCCAGCCTGCACCGCGCGTGCCACCGCGTCGTGCGTGCCCAGGTGCACCGGCTTGTAGTCGGCATCGCCCGACAGGCCGGCCTTCTTCAGCAGGTGCGCACGGGGTGCCAGGTGGCTGGAGGTGGAGGCCTGGTCGCCGAATCCGAAGGGTTTGCCGCGCACGTCCGCGAGCTTGGCAACGGGGCCGCCGGCCGTGGCGATCAGCACCGATTGGTACGTGGGCGAGCCCTTCTCGACGCCGACGGCGAAGGGCTCGATACCGGGCGCGCGTGACTTTGCGAGCACGTACGAAAAGGGGCCGAAGTAGGCAACCTCGATGCGGCCGAAGCGCATCGCCTCGATCATCGACGAATAGTCCGTGGTGACGATGATCTCGATGTCCTTGTTCAGCGCTTTCTCGAGATGCGCCTTCAGCGGCTGCGCATTCTGGATCAGCGTGGCTGCGTTCTCGTCCGGCAGCAGCGCGACCCGCAGGCGTGCCGGGTTGGCGTTTTGCGCATGCACGAGAGGCGACAGCGCGGCCAGCGCGATCGAGGCGGCGAGCAGGTGGCGACGGTTCATATGGGACTCCGTTGAACGACGAGGAACGTGAAAAGGCCGGCTCAGGTGCCGGCCGGGCCGTAGAGTTCGAGCACGGCCTGCGAGCCCAGTGCGGACGGCGCGCCGTCGAAGACGACCGCGCCGCCCTTGAGCCCGACGATGCGGTCGGCATGCCGGCGCGCCAGCTCCACCTGGTGCAGGCTGACCACCGCGGTCAGGCCGTCGCTGCGGCAGATGCGCTGCATCAGGCTCAGCAAATGCTCGGCCGTGGCGGGGTCGAGGCTGGCCACCGGCTCGTCGGCCAGCAGCACGCGCGGTTGCTGCACCAGGGCGCGCGCCACGCCGACACGCTGCTGCTGGCCGCCGGAAAGTTCGTCGGCGCGATCCAGCGCGCGATCGAGCAGCCCGACCCGTTCGATGGCGGCCAGCGCCGATTCCTTTTCGCTGCGCGACCAGGGACGCAGCGTGGCCCACGACGAGTGGTAGCCGAGCCGGCCCATCAAGACGTTGCTGAGCACCGAAAGCCGCCCGATCAGGTGGTGCTGCTGGAACACCATGCCGGTGCTGCGCCGGTGCTGTTGCAGGGCGGCCGCACTGCGCAGCTCGCCGATGCCGTCGACGCTCACGGTGCCGGCCGTGGGCCGCACCAGCCCGTTCAGGCAGCGCAGCAGCGTCGACTTGCCGGCGCCCGAGGCACCGAGCAGCACCGTGAAGCGGCCCGGCTCGAAGACCAGCGAGGTGGCTTGCAACGCCTGTGTGCCGTTGGGGTAGCGCACCTCGACAGCGGCGGTGCGCAACGCCGTGCCGGTGCGCGCTGCGGGGACCGCAGGTGCTGCGGGCGCGGCGTCGGCAAGGAATCTCAGGCTGGCGGTCATGCGGCGTCCTTGGAAAACCACTTCAATGCCGGCCAGTGTCGAAGCCGTGTGTGACAGGCGTGTCATCAAAACCGTCGCATGTACCGAATAAGGTATAGGCCTGTTCTATGGGTACCTCTTCCTCCGCCGAGCTGAAAGCTTTCGACGCCGCCGCGCGTGCCGGCAGCATGTCCGCCGCGGCGCGGCTGCTGGGCGTCAGCCAGCCGACCATTTCGGCGCACGTGGCCAGCCTGGAGCAGCGCTTCGGCGTGGAGCTGTTCCACCGGCGCGGCCGTGGGGTCGTGCTGACCGAGCTGGGGGCGCTGCTGCATGAAGCCACCCACCGGATCACGCGGGCCGAGGAGCAGGCCGAGCAACTGCTGCTCAGTGCCCGCAGCCAGTACCAGGGGCACCTGCGCATCGGCGCCATCGGGCCGTACAACGTGACACCGGTGATCCGGCGTTTCCGGGCGGCCTACCCCCGGGTGCAGGTGAGCGTCAGCATGGGCGACTCGCGCGCCGTCGTGCAAGGCGTGCGAGACCAGCAGCAGGATGTCGGCGTGCTGCTGCATGCCGTGGACGACGCACACGTGCATTGCCTGCCGTACCGACGCCAGCCTCTGGTGGTGCTGGCGCCCCGCACGCATCCCATCGCGTCGCGCGAGCAGGTCGCGCTGACCGATCTCGAAGGCTTGGAGTTCGTGTTGCGCGAACATGGCTCGGGCACGCGCGCGGTGTTCGAGACCGGTCTGGCCGCGGCCGGTGTGAAAGTGCGCTGCTCGCTGGTGATGGGCAGCCGCGAGGGCGTGAAGGAGGCGGTGGCGCAAGGCCTCGGGCTCGGCGTCGTGGCGTCGACCGCACATGCGCCGGACGAGCGGGTCGTGGCCATACCGGTGCGCGAGGATCTCGCCACCCACGTCCATGTGATCTGCCTGCGCGAGCGGCTGCAGGCCTCGCTGATCGCGCGCTTCCTGCAGGCGGTGCAGGCCGAGCGCGAGGGGCTCAGTTGCGCAGCATCACCAGCTTCGACAGACCGAGCAAATTCACCGGGCGCACCGACTGCACCTCCCAGTCGTAAGCCAGCACGTGGTCCTCGAAGCTGAAGTCGGAGCGAAATCCGACGCGGTCGGCGATCGATGTGACGCAGCGCTCCAGCCACCACCAGAAGCGGCTGCCGCTGAAGTGATTGAGGATCAGGATCGCGCCGCCCGGCCGGCACACCCGGCGCAACTCGGCGACGAGCTGTGCCGGGTGCGGCGTAACCGACAGCACGTACGGCAGCACCACGCAGTCGAAGCTGTTGTCGGCGAACCCCATTTGTTCCGCGTCCATCGCATGGAGCGCTATCTTGCGCCCGGGCAGTCGCGCGGCGCGTTGTTGCGCCCGGGCCAACATCTCTTGCGATACGTCGATCCCGGTGACGCGGGCCGACGCGGGGTAGCGTGCCAGCGTCAGGCCGGTGCCGACGCCGACTTCGAGGATGCGGTGAGGCTGCAATTCGCAGACGGCCCGTGTGAGACGGCGTCGGCCGGGCTCCAGAACGGCGCCGAAGATCCAGTCGTACCAGGGGGCGTAGCGGCCGTAGGTGCGCCGGACACTGTCCAACGTGACCTGTGTCGGCGAGTGCGAGGGGCGCGCAGACGGCAGGTTGCGAGTGGCGAGGTTCGCTCGGTGAGCCATGCGGAAACGTCCTTGTCGGTGAGCGGGTGGGCTGGTCGGCCCGAAGCGAGGGCCGTCCAGCCTCTTCAGCAACCGACGTTCCCTGGCCGTTGAGGCGTTACGGCCCGCAGCCGCTGTCAGGACGCCGGCCCGAACCGTTCGAGGTAGAGCGCGGCCACCCACTCGACGAACGCCTTGACCCGCGGCGACAACTGGCGGTGGTAGGGGTACATCACCGACAGCGGCAGGTCGGGACAGGGCCAGTCGGCCAGCACCTGCACCAGGCGGCCGGCCTGGAGGTGATCTTCGATCCGGAAACGGGGCACCTGCACCAGGCCGCACCCCTGCAAGGCTGCGGTCGTGTAGCACTCGGCGTCGTTGACCGAGATCCAGCCGCCGACCTTGTACTCGACGATGTTTCCGTCCTGCAAGAAGGTGAACGGGTACTGGATGTCCTGCTGGCTCGAAAAGAAGCCGACCGCCTGGTGCGCGGTCAGCTCGTCCGGGTGCTGTGGCGTGCCGAATTCCTTCAGGTAGGCGGGGCTGGCACAGACGATCTCCGGCATCGAGGCGAGCCTGCGCATCACCAGGGACGAGTCGCGCGGGCGGCCGGCGCGCACGACGCAGTCCACGCCTTCGCGCACCAGATCGACCAGCCGGTCGCCGCTGCTGACCTTGAGCTCGATGCGCGGGTAGCGGCGGCGGAACTCGGGGATGCGGGGCAGGATGATGCGCACGGCATGCGTGCCGTGCAAGTCGAGCCGCAGCGTGCCGTGGGGATCGGCCTTGGCGGTGCTCAGCGAGGACTCGGCATCCTCCAGGTCGGCGAGGATGCGCGTGCAGCGTTCGTAGAAGGCCTGGCCGTCCAGCGTCGGCTTCACCTGCCGGGTCGTGCGCTCCAGCAGGCGCGCGCCGAGGCGGTCCTCCAGTTCCTTGATCGACTTCGTCGCCGTCGCGCGAGGGACGTCGAGTGCGACAGCGGCCTTGATGAAGCTGCCGAGCTCGACGATGCGAGTGAAGAGCCGCAGGGTGTCCAGTCGGTCCATATGAACGGTGAGAGTGCAAACCCCGGATTGTTGACCGGCGGTGGATTGTTCTGTTCATTCTTGCCCATTTATTGGGCAGGCGCGACTGCACAGAATCTCCTCCATCCGTTCGGCGCTTGCCGCATCACCCGAGGAGTTCGCGATGACCATCTCCCCCCCGCTCGCAACCGCTGCCGGCCCCGACCGAAGCACCGCCCGGCTGGCGTTTCCGGCCTTGCGCCGCTTCTACGAGTGGGGCGAGCCGGTCGGCTACGCCATGCTGCGGGCCTGCTTCGGCATCGTGATGCTCAGTCATGGCGTGCCCAAGCTGCTGCGCACGTCGCATGGCTCGATGGCCGACCCGATGGCGGCCTCGACGGCCCTGATCGCGAACGTGCTGAAACTGCCGGCGCCCGAGGTGTTCGCGATGTTCGTCGCCCTGCTGGAAGGCCTCGGCGGCGCGCTGCTCGCGCTGGGGCTGGGGACACGCGTCATTGCGCCGATGATCGCCGTGCAAATGCTCGTCATCTGCTATCTCCTCGGCCCGACCTGGGTCTGGATCGACCGTGGCATCGAGTTCCCGGTGCTGATGCTGTTCCTCGCGGTCTTCGTGTCGTTCAAGGGCTCGGGCCGCTATTCGGCCGACCGGCTGATCGGTGTCGAAGTCTGAGTGCGGCCCCCGCGCGTTTTAGATCGAAAAGGAGTTCCAGCCATGACGACGTTCCGATTGAACGGACAGGCCACGACACTCGATGCGCCTGCCGACATGCCCTTGCTGTGGGCGCTGCGCGACCTCGCGGGCCTGACGGGCACCAAGTTCGGCTGCGGCATGGCCCTGTGCGGTGCCTGCACCGTGCATCTCGACGGCGAGCCGGTGCGCTCGTGCCAGACCCCCCTGTCGAGCGTCGAAGGCCGCCGCGTGACGACGATCGAGGGCATCGGCATGACGCCGGTCGGGCAGAAGGTGCAAGCCGCGTGGATCGAGCACGACGTGCCGCAGTGCGGCTACTGCCAGTCCGGCCAGATCATGTCGGCGGTGGCCTTGTTGCACGGCACCCCGAAGCCGAGCGAGGCCGAGATCCACGCCGCGATGGCCGGCAATGTGTGCCGTTGCGGCACCTACCACCGCATCAAGGCCGCGATTCGTTCGGCTGCGGGCAGCGACGCATAGGGAGCCACCGATGAACGGCAACACAGGTTCCCCGGTGTCGCGGCGCGACTTCCTGCGTGCTGGCGCCGCACTGGGCGGCGGCCTGATGGTCGGCTACGGGATTCCGGCTTCCGCATGGGCAGGGCAGGCTGCGCACTATCAGCAGGGCCTGGCCGCAGACGAATTCGCGCCCACGGCCTACGTGCGCATCGCAAGAGACGGCACGGTGACGGTGCGTTGCGGCAAGGCAGAGATGGGGCAGGGCGTGCTCACTGGCTTCGCGCAGATCGTCGCCGACGAACTCGATGCCGACTGGCAGCGCGTGCGCGTCGAGCAAGCCCCTGTGCATCTCGACTACGCCAACCCGAACGCGCAAATGATGAACACCGGCGGGTCGACGTCGATCCGCGCCAACTGGATGCGACTGCGGTTGTCCGGCGCGACGGCCCGGGCCATGCTGGTCGAAGCCGCGGCCCGTGCGTGGCAGGTCGATGTTTCTCTGGTGCAGGCGCGTGCCGGCGAACTGACCGCACCGGGCGGTCACCGAGCCGGCTATGGCGAGATGGCCGAGGCGGCAGCGGCGTTGCAGCCGCCTCCGGAGCCGAAGCTGAAGACGCGCGACCGCTACACGCTGATCGGGCGTCCGGTGCCGCGCGTCGACACGGCCGCAAAAGTCGACGGCACGGCGAGATTCGGGCTGGACGTGACGCTGCCCGGATTGAAAACCGCGGTGATCGCCTTTCCGCCCAACCTGGGCGGCCGGCTGGTGCGCTTCGATGCGCAGGCCGCCCTGGCCGTCCCCGGCGTGCGGCAGGTGCTGCCCGTCACCGCGGGCGTTGCGGTGGTGGCGGATCACACCTGGGCCGCGCTCGAAGGGCGTCGGCGGCTCGAGGTGGAGTGGGCCGACGGGCCGCTGGCCGACCTGACGGCCCAGGCGCTGCAGGCGAGCTACGCCGAAGCGCTCGACCGTCCCGGCCTGCTGGACCACGAGCATGGCGTGCCCCCCGAAGGCAGCGGTGTGCGGATCATCGCGCGCGAGTTCGAGCAGCCGTTTCTCGCGCATGCGTGCATGGAGCCCTTGAACTGCACCGTGCAACTGGACGCCGGCCATGCGCAGGTGTGGGTCGGCACGCAGAACCCGTCCACGGTGCAGCGCACGGTTGCGCAGATCGCCGGTTTGCCGCCTGGCCGGGTCGAGGTGCACACCACCTTCCTCGGCGGTGGGTTCGGTCGGCGCGGCACGCTCGACTTCGTCGCGCCGGCCGCGGAAATCGCCAAGGCGGCCGGCGTGCCGGTGAAGCTGGTCTACACGCGCGAAGACGACATGAAGGCGGCCCACTACCGCCCCTACAACCGCATCCGTGTGCGCGCCGTCCTGGACCGCGACCAGAAGCTGGTGAGCTTCACCGCGCGCACGGCCGTGCCCGCCATCTCGAAGTGGACCGGATTCGGTTTCCTGCGCAAGGCCAACGGTGTGGACAACTACGCCACCGAATGTCTGCAGCCTGCCTATGCGATCCCGCATGTGCGGGTGGAGTGGGTGGAACACGACACGGGCGTGCCGATCTGGTTCTGGCGCACGCCGGGTGGTTCGCAGAACTGCCTGCCGGTCGAGACGGTCATCGACGAAGCGGCCCAGCTGGCAGGGCAGGACCCGTACGCGTTCCGCCGCGCCATGCTGGCGGACCGGCCCCGGCACCGCCGGGTGCTCGAGCTGGCGGCCGAGCAGGCTGGCTGGGGGCAGGCGCTGCCGCCCGGCACTGCGCTGGGCATCGCGATGGTCGAGATCTTCGGCTCGATCGTGGCCGAAGTGGCACGGGTGCGCCTGGCCGAAGGTCGCCCGGTGGTGGAGCGGGTGACCTGCGCCGTCGACTGCGGCACCGCGATCAATCCACAGCAGGTGGTTGCCCAGATGGAAAGCTCCATCCTCTACGGCCTGTCGGCCTTGCTGTATGGCGAGGTGGTGATCGACCGCGGGGTGCCCCAGTCATCGAACTTTCACGACTACCCTGTGCTGCGGATGACCGAGGCGCCTCGCATCGACGTGCACATCGTCCCTGGCGACGGGCCGCCGGGCGGCATCGGCGAACCGGCCCTGCCGCCGCTGCTTCCGGCCGTCACCAATGCCTTGTTCCAGCTCACCGGCGAGCGTGTGACGCGGCTGCCGCTGTCGGCCTCGCGGGTTCGATCTCCAGGTGCGTGACGTTGCGACGACGCCGCATCGAGGCGGTGTCGCCCTCGGCAGTGCGAGAAATCGTGCACCCCTGGCACGTTCGTTACGTAACAGCACTACAACGACGTCACGCAGAGCCGATACAAGGGCAGGAGCACCGCGGCGCCTCGGCCGCGCGTGCCCGTCGACGAAAGGTCCTGTCCATGTCCGAGCCCCTGCATGCCGAAACTGCCGCGTTGGCCCGCGTGCGCGCCCTGAGCCGCCAGCCCTGGAGCGACGAGCATGTCGGCGAACTCGACTCGCGCCTGCTGCAGGTGCGCGGCATCCTGAACGTGCTGCTGTTCCAGTACGGCCAGCTCGACGGCAGCCGCGAGGAGTGGCGCAGCGGCATGGCGCTGGTGCTGCTGCGCGTGCGCACGCTGCTGGAAGAATGCTGCGCGCTGCTCGACGTGCCGGAAGCGCCGGCGACCGGCCTGGCATCGAGGCTGCAGGAGGCGCGTGCGGTGGTCGGCATGATCGAGGAGTGTTTCTTCAAGTTCGAAGGCAGCCACGACATGGAGCCGTTCGATGCCGAAACCACTTATGGCACGCTGAGTGCTTGCCATCAGCTCGTGGCGGAGGCCTTTCTGATCATCCGCGCCCCGGTGTCCGCCGTGCAGCACTGACCGCTCGCTGCAGCGGCGTCCCGCCCTCCGCGGGACATTCACCCAGGCAACACTTCGCATCAGTGTTTCCCTTCGCGTCGCGCTACCGTCCCTGCGGTGGCGCTGCCGCTGCTGCGCCTCCCACACGGCATTGCACTGCATGCCAGGCCACGGGAGTCTCGATGAACCGAGCGTTGAAAGAGATCGCGAAAGCCATGCTGCCGGCGTCGGTGGTGGCCGAGTGGCAGGTGCGGCGGGCCCTGCGTGGAGCCCCTGACGCGGAACTGCAATTGCTGCCGGCGCTGGCTCGCGGCGGCGTGTTTCTCGACGTCGGCGCCAACATGGGCAGTTGGTGCGGCCAGGCGGCGCGGGCGTTTGCCGAGGTGCACGCGTTCGAGCCGATCGCCTCGCTCGCAGCAGCGCTGCGGCGGGCAGCGCCGCCGAACGTGGTGGTGCACGAGCTGGCGCTGTCCGACCGCGAGGGCCATGGACGGTTTGCGGTGCCCATCTACGGCGGCCGCGCCGTCACCACGCGTGCCTCGCTGGAGCGCGGCGCGAACATCGGCGTCGACGGTGAAGCCGTGCACGAGGTGCGGCTGGCGCGCCTGGACAGCCTGGCGCTGCTGGACGTCGACGTCGTCAAGATCGACGTCGAAGGGCACGAGGCGGCGGTGATCGCCGGCGCGCGCGAGACCCTGGCGCGCGAGCGGCCGACGCTGATCGTCGAGATCGAGGAGCGCCACCACGCGGGCCGGTCGGAAGACATCATCGGCAGTCTCGTGTCGCAGGGCTACTTCTGCTGCTACCTGCGCGACGCACGCATCGAGAACTACCGCACCGGCTCGATCGGCGAGCTGCAGCCACCCGACAGGCGGCCGGTGCCCGGCCGGTCTGCCGGGCACTACGTCAACAACTTCATCTTCGTGCCGGTCGAACGCGGGCACGAGATCGAGGCCATGGAGCGCTTCATCGCGCGGCGACCACACTGACCGGCCGCAGTGTCCGCGCCACCGGCAGTTCGCGCACGCGCTGCCCTGTGGCGGCGAACAGCGCATTGCACAGAGCGGGTGCCACCGGCGGCACCCCCGGCTCGCCCAGCCCACCCCACGGGGCATCGCTGGCGAGGAAGTGCACCTCGATCACGGGCGTGCGTGCCATCGTCATCAGCGGGTAGTCCTGGAAGCCACGCTGCACGACCGCCCCGCCATCGAGCGTGATCTGTTCGGCCAGCGCGGCGCTCAGGCCCATCAGCACGGCGCCTTCGACCTGCTGCGCTGCGGTGTCGGGGTGGCAGAGGCCGCCGCAGTCGATCACCGCCACCACGCGGTGTACACGAGTCGTGCCGTCTGCGTCGACCGACGCCTCGATGACATGTGCCGCGATCGAGCCAAAGGACTCCACCAGCGCGATGCCGCGCCCGCGGCCAGGCGGCAGTGCACCGCCCCAGCCGGCCCGCTCGGCGGCCGTCTCGAGCACACGGCGGTGGCGCGAGCCGGTGGGCAGCAGGTCACGCCGGTACTCGTAGGGGTCGCGCCCGGCGGCGTGGGCCAGTTCGTCGATGAAAGACTCGGTGTAGAAGCCGTGCTGCGTGTGGTTGACGCTGCGCCATGAGCCGCGCCGCACGTGGCCCGGCGCCTCGACCGCGTGGACGGCCTGGTGAGGGATCCCGTACGGCAGGTGGTAGCCCTCGGACGGCGATGTCACGCCTTCGACGAAGCGCTGCCACCAGGCCTGCGGCTTGCCGTCGGCGCTCAGCGTCGCGCGCATCAGCGTCGACGTGGCGGGCCGATAGCTGCCCTGGGCGAAGTCTTCCTCGCGGCTCCAGATCAGCTTGACCGGGTGCGGCGACATCTCCATCGCCGCGCGGACCACCTGGACGAGATGGTGCGAACTCTTCGGCAAGCGGCGCCCGTAGGAGCCGCCGATCGGAAACGGCACGAACTCGACCATGGCCGCGGGCAAGCCCGAAAGCTTCGCCAGCTCGGCACGG
The DNA here is from genome assembly GCF_023721835.1 of Caldimonas mangrovi. Lineage (GTDB taxonomy): Bacteria > Pseudomonadota > Gammaproteobacteria > Burkholderiales > Burkholderiaceae_C > Caldimonas > Caldimonas mangrovi. The sequence goes on from NZ_JAMKFE010000002.1 coordinate 473,781, forward strand.
GTGGACAGGGCGTCCTGCTCGCCGGCCCACACCGTGAGCCGGCCGTCCTTGAACTGGCCGGTGGCGTTGATCGGCTCCATGGCCGCGTGGTGGAGCATCGGCACCCGGTAGCGGCGTTCGATGACCCGTTCGCGCGGGGTCTCCCACAACAGGTCTTCGGCGTCGCCGATGGCGACCAGCGATCGGCTCGGCCCCTCGGCGAGTGCGCGCTGCTGCCACTCGAACAGTCGCTCGTGCGTGACGCCGCCGTGGCCGCCGTCGGTGAACGCGGGCTGCAGCGCCGCCAGCCCCAGCCGGGCCGACGGGTAGTCGCGCGCCACGACGAGCACCGCATCGTCGAGCGGAATCACGCGCTCTACGCCGGGCTGTGCCAGTGCTGCGGCAGGGTTGACCGACGCCAATCTGCCGCCGTGCACCGGCGCGGCCCGGACGGTGGCGTAGCGCATGCCTGGCAGACGCACGTCGATGCCGTAGCGGGTGCGGCCGGTGGTCTTGTCGGGGATGTCCAGCCGTGGCACGGCCCGTCCGATCAGGCGGAATTCGGCGGCGTTCTTCAAGCGCGGGCTGGCCGGCACGTTCAGCTCGCTGGCGGCGGCGGCCAGCTCGCCGTAGCGCGCGCTGCGGCCGCTGGTGGCATGGCTCACGACACCGCTTGCGGCTTGCAGCTCGCGCACCGGCACCTTCCATTCGCGCGCAGCCGCCTGCAGCAGCATGCTGCGCGCCGCAGCGCCGACGACGCGCATGCCGACCTGCCCGGTGAAGCGCACCGCGGTCGAGCCGCCGGTGATCTGCAGGTTGACGATGCGCGCGGCCAGGCCAAAGCCTGTGTCGACGACGCCGTCGGTGAAGGCCGGCAGCCGGCGGTTGCGCAACACCCAGCCTTCAGCGAGAAAGCGGTTGGCGAACGCCTTGTCCGCGGGCGCCCGTTCGGTGCGGACATGATCCCAATCGGCATCCAGCTCGTCGGCGAGCATCATCGCGAGCGCCGTGTGCGTGCCCTGACCCATGTCGCAGTGCGGCACCAGCACGGTGACACTGTCGTCGGTGCCGATCTTGACCCAGCCGGCCAGCACGCTCTGGCCCGGCCCCGCGGCGGCACGGGCTTCGGCGGCGGTGTAGTGCGTCCAGGCCTGGTAGCCCAGCGCCAGGCCGCCGGCCCCGGCGGCGGAGCTGAGCAGGAAGGATCTGCGGTTCATGCCGTACTCCTCACGCGCTGCGCGCGGCGTCGTGGATCGCGCGGCGCACGCGCGGGTAGGTGCCGCAGCGGCACAGGTTGGTCATGGCCTCGTCGATCTCGGCGTCACTCGGCTGCGGCGACCTGCGCAGCAGCGCGGCGGCCGCCATCAACATGCCCGACTGGCAATAGCCGCACTGCGGCACTTGCGCTGCGATCCAGGCCTTCTGCAACGGGTGCAGTTCACCGTCCGGCACACCCTCGCTGGCCGCCAGGCCCTCGATCGTGACGATGCGGTGCCCGCTGGCCCGAGCCGCCGGCAGCGTGCACGAGCGCACCGCCTGACCGTCCAGATGCACGGTACAGGCGCCGCATGCACCGACGCCGCAGCCGAACTTCACGCCGGTGAAACCGAGGTCTTCGCGCAGCACCCACAACAGCGGTGCCTGCGGGTCGGACTCGCTGGCATGGAGACGACCGTTGACGTGCAGCTCGATCATGGGGGGCTCCTCGCTCGTACTCGTTGGCACCTTGGCCGGACAGGTGGACAATGCGCCGTTCGGCGCCGATTCTGGGAAGCGGGATTTAAGAAGTCTTTAATGGCCGCTCCGCACACTACGCGGCGTAGCGATGACGAGGTGAGCCATGCAACTGTTGCTGGTGGAAGACGACGAGATGTTGGGCGAGGCGGTACGCAACCGCCTGCAGAAAGCCGACTGGCGGGTCGACTGGGCCAAGGACGCGCCGGGCGCCCGCCTGGCGCTGACCGACCACGGCTATGACGCCGTGCTGCTCGATATCGGCCTGCCCGGCGGCTCGGGCCTGGGCGTGCTGCAGCACATGCGCTCGCGCTACGACCCCACGCCGGTGCTGATCGTCACGGCGCGCGACCAACTGAGCGAGCGCATCCAGGGCCTCGATGCCGGGGCCGACGACTACATCGTCAAGCCGTTCCAGCTCGACGAACTCGGTGCGCGCATCCGCGCCGTGGTGCGACGCAGCCAGGGGCGCGTCTCGCCGCTGATCACCTATCGCGACATCACGGTCGACCCGGCACGCCGCGCGGTCAGCCGCGAGGGCGAACGCGTGTCGCTGAGCGTGCATGAATACCGCACGCTGCTCGCGCTGATGGAAAAGCGCGGCTGGGTCGTCACGCGCGACCAGCTCGAGGACGCCGTCTACGGCGGCAGCAGCAGCATCGAAAGCAACACCATTGCCGTCTACGTGCACCAGTTGCGCCGCAAGCTCGGCGACGACCTGATCGTCACCGTGCACGGCTTCGGCTACCGCATCGGCGAGGAACGGGCGTGAAGAAGAGCCCTTGCGTCAAGTTCCACTCGCTGCGGGTGCGGCTGCTGGTGGTCGTGCTGTCCACGCTGCTGGTGTTCTGGGTCGTCTGGATCGGCTGCCAGGTGGTCACGATGAGCCGGCACCAGACCGGGCAGTGGGACAGCATGCTGCGCGACATCGGCACGCAGATCGTGCTGTCGATGCCGACCGAACTGGGACGCCTGAGCACCAGCGAACGCTTCTCACTGCCGGTCAACCAAAGCTACAAGGGCGACAAGATCAGTTTCCAGGCGTGGCTGCACGGCAAGCGGCTGGCGTTCACTTCGCCTGGTGCGCCGGACACGCCGCTGAAGCCGGACTTCGCCGACGGCTTTGCCGAGACCACTGTCGACGGCGAGCGCTGGCGCGTCTATGCGGTGTCGGACGCCACCGGGGCCTTGCAGGTGCAGGTCGGCAAGCCGAAAACCGTGCTGATGGCCGACCTGGAGCGCTGGTCGACCCTGAGCCTCACCACCGCGGTGCTGGTGCTGCTGCTGCTGAAAGCCTCGATCTGGGGCGTGGTGCACTGGTCCTTCAAGCCCGTGACGGCGGTCCAGCGTGCGCTGCGCACCCGCAGTCCGCTCGATTTCCACCCGTTGCCGACAGAACGGCTGCCCAACGAGGTGCGGCCGCTGGTGGCGTCGTTCAACACCCTGCTGAGCCAGCTCGACACGGCGATGCAGACGGAGAAGCGCTTCATTGCCGATGCCGCTCATGAACTGCGTACGCCACTGGCCGCGCTGCTGGCACATGCGCAGCTTGCGGCCGAGGCCGACGATCCCCAGGAGGCCAAGGCCGCGCTGCGGCGACTCACGGCCGGCGTCGAGCGCAGCGCGCGGCTGTCCGAGCAGTTGCTCGATCTCGCGCGCGTCGACGTCTCCAAGCCCGGCCAGAGCGAGACGGTGCCGCTGTACGAAACGGTCGAGATGGTGGTGCGCGACTTCGAGATGGTGGCGGTGCAGAAGAAGCAGCGCATCGTGCTCGACCTCGAGCCGTGCACCGTGGCCGGACATGTCGACGCGATCGGCATCCTGGTGCGCAACCTGGTCGACAACGCGCTGCGCTACACGCCTGCGAGCGGCCGTTGTGTCGTCTCGTGCCGTACCGAAGCGGTCGACGGCCGCGACGTGGTGCGCCTGAAGGTCGCCGACAACGGTCCTGGTGTGCCGGTCGACGAGCGCGAGCGCATCTTCGACCGCTTCTACCGCGTGCCTGGCACCGGCGAGCGCGGCAGCGGCATCGGCCTGTCGCTGGTGGCGCGCATCGCGCAGATGCACGGTGCGCGCATCTGCGTCGGCGAAGGCATCGACGGCCGTGGCTTCGGCATCTGGCTCGACTTCGAGCCGGCGCCGCAGGCACCGGTGCGGCCGGCCCCTCGCGAACCGCAACCGCCGCTGGCGCCCGGGCGTGCGCCGCAGGCCGCCTGAGCACGGATGCACGGCGTCGACCTGGAGGTGTTGGCAAGCTGCGTGCAGTGGCGCGCGCAAGGCCACCGGGTGCTGCTGGTCACGGTGGTCAAGACTTGGGGCTCGTCGCCGCGGCCCGCGGGCGCGATGCTGGCCCTGCGCGACGATGGCCTCGCCGTGGGCTCCGTGTCGGGAGGGTGCATCGAAGATGACCTGATGGCCCGAGTCGGTGCGCAGGGCATCGCTGCACAACGGCCCGAGCAGGTGACCTACGGCGTCTCGGCCGACGAGGCGCGGCGATTCGGTCTTCCGTGCGGCGGCGCTTTGCAACTGGTGTGCGAGCCGGTGGGCGAGCACAGTGGCGTCGAGGCCCTGTTGCAGGCCGTGCAGCAGCGACGGTTGGTGGCACGCAGGCTGGTGCTCGCCACCGGCGAGGCGGCATTGGAGCCTGCGGCTCGCGACGAGGCCTTGCACTTCGACGGCGAGACGCTGCGCACCGTTCACGGTCCGCGCTGGCGCCTCATCGTCATCGGTGCGGGGCAGTTGTCGAAGTTCCTGTGCCGCATTGCGCTGGGGCTCGACTTCGAGGTGATCGTCTGCGACCCGCGCTCGGAGTACCGCGACACCTGGGATGTCGACGGTGTCGCGCTGACGCGGTCGATGCCCGACGACGTCGTGACCGAGATGCGACCCGACGAGCGCACCGCGGTGGTGGCTTTGACGCACGACCCCAAGCTCGACGACCTGGCACTGATGGAGGCGCTGCGGTCGCGAGCCTTCTATGTGGGAGCGCTGGGATCACGGCGCAACAACGATGCGCGCCGGGCCCGGCTGATGGAGCATTTCGGCCTGTCGGCCGCTGAGGTGGGGCGCTTGCATGGGCCGGTCGGGCTCGACATTGCGAGCCGGACGCCGCCTGAGATCGCGGTGTCGATTGCGGCGCAGGTGGTGGCCGTCAAGAACGGGCGCTGAGGGGGCCGGCTTGGCTTGCTGCCGGGGCGGACTCCCGGCGCGGCAGCGCAATGGAGCACAGCACGCCCGTCAGCGCACCAAGCCAAGCCAGCCACGTCATACCGGTTCACAGAACTTTACCCACCCCCCATCCCCCCTTTACCCACGCTCCCCACCATACGTCCATGGGCGCCGTGCCCTGACCCCCAAGGAGCGCATCGTGACCAATACCAAAACCTCCCGCCGCCCGGTGAAGACCCTCATCGCCGGTCTCGTCCTCGGTGTGGCCGCGGCAGCCGCCATCCCCGTGCTGGCCCATGGCCCCCGCCAAGCCGCCCCAATGGGCATGATGGGCGGCGCTGGCTTCATGGGCAGCCCGGAACGCATCGACCGCATGGTCGAACACCTCCTGCGCGACCTGAACGCCACCGACGCGCAGCGCGCCCAGGTCAAGCAGATCGCGCAGGCCGCTGCAGCCGACCTGAAGACCCAGCGCGAGGCGAGCCGCGGCTTGCACGAGCAGGCGATGCAGCTGTTCACGCAGCCCACGGTCGACGCGAATGCCGTCGAGGCACTGCGCCAGCAGCGCATGGCGCAGATGGACCAGAGCTCCAGGCGCATGAGCCAGGCGATGATCGAGATCAGCCGTGTGCTGACGCCCGAGCAGCGTACCCAGCTGGCCGAGCGGATGAAGCAGCGCGCCGAGCGGTGGAAGGAGCGCCGCCAGCGCCATGAAGGCCAGGAACGGCGCAACTGATCGGCGCTCAACGCGTGCAGCGCCGCCGTCTCCACGGCGGCGCTTGCCGTTATGCTCAGCCGCATTTCTTCAGCGTATCGACCCGACGCCACCATGTCTGCCCGCATCCTGCTGATCGACGACGACACCCGCCTGACCGGCATGGTGGGTGACTACCTGCGCCAGGCCGGCTACGTGATCGAGAGCGCCCCGTCGCTGAAGGCCGGCCGCGAACGGCTGGAGCCGCGCGAACACGGCTTCGACGGCGTGATCCTCGACCTGATGCTGCCGGACGGGAATGGCCTCGACCTGTGCCGCGAGCTGCGCGGCCAGCCGCGCACGCGGCAGCTGCCGGTGTTGATGCTCACGGCCCGCGGCGAACCGATGGACCGCGTGGTCGGGCTCGAGCTGGGGGCCGACGACTACCTGCCCAAGCCCTTCGAGCCGCGCGAGCTGCTCGCACGGCTGCGCGCCATCCTGCGTCGCAGCGGCAGCGTGGGCCAGCCGAGCGACGACCCCGACGTCAAGCGCTTCGGCCGGCTCGAAATCGACCTCGGTGCGCGCGTCGCGCGCCTCGACAGTCGCGAGTGCGACCTCACCAGCTACCAGTTCCAGATGCTCGCGGTGCTGGCCGAGCACCCCGGGCGGGTGCTGTCACGCGACCAGATCATGGATGCCTTGAAGGGGCACGTGCTCGAGGCCTTCGATCGTTCAATCGACGTGCACATCTCGCGCATCCGCGCCGCGATCGAGGACGATCCCAAGAACCCGCGCCGCATCCTGACCGTGCGCGGCGCCGGCTACGTGTTTGCGAAAAAGCAGGACGGCGACGAAGCGTGAAAAGCCTGTACCTGCGCATCTACCTGACCGTTGTCGCGGTGCTACTGCTGTTCGCGCTGGCGGCCGGCTGGCTGTTCAAGCGCAACATCGACGAAGAGCGTCAGCTCGACCAGGCGGCCTGGTCCGAACGCATGGCGGCCTGGGGCGAACTGGCGCAGAACAACCTGCCGCGCCCGGACGCGCCGCGTGCGGAGCAACGCGCGGCGCTGCTCGACTGGTCGGAACGCTTGCGCCTGCCGCTGGCGCTCGAGGACGCACAAGGCCGGCGCATCGGCGCATCCCGCAGCTTCGAGCACATTGAAAAGGAAGGGCCGCGACGCCGGTTCCGGGTGCCGCTGGCCGACGGTCGCACGATCTGGGTGCTGCGTGCACAGCGCTCGGGCGCTCAACGGGAAGCCGAGCGCAAGGCGGAACCGATGCGCGAAATGAGGGGCGAGTCGCGACGCGAGATCGGCCCGCCGCCTCCTTTCCTGCGCGGCGGCGGCTTGGTGGCTGCGTTGCTCGCGCTGTTCTTTGCCGTTTCGGTCGGCGCCTACCCGGTGGTGCGCCGGCTGACACGCCAGCTCGAATCGCTCAAGCGGGGCGTCGAAACCTTCGGCGGGGGGCAGTTGAGCCACCGGGTCCATGTCAGCGGGCGCGACGAAGTGGCGGCGGTTGCCACCAGCTTCAACCAGGCGGCTGACCGGATCGAGGCGCTGGTGCGTTCGCACCAGTCGCTGCTGGCCAACGCGTCGCACGAACTGCGCTCGCCGTTGGCGCGCTTGAAGATGGCGGTTTCACTGATGGAGACCGCGTCACCCGAGTCGCGTGTCTCGCTGAAGCAGGAAATCGAGCACGACATCCGCGAACTCGACGCCCTGGTCGAGGAAGTGCTGCTCGCCAGCCGGCTCGACGCTGCACCGCAGCTCGACCGGCATGATCCGGTGCACCTGCTGGCGCTGTCCGCGGAAGAGGGCGCCTACGTCGGTGCGCAAGTGGAGGGCGACGATGCCGTGGTGCGTGGCGACGAGCGTCTGCTGCGCCGGGCACTGCGCAACCTGCTGGAGAACGCGAAGCGCTACGGCGGTGCCGAGCCCCCTGAGGTGTCGGTGGCCGTCGAGGGCCCCGACGCCGTGGTGCGCGTGTGCGACCGCGGCCCCGGCGTGCCGGAAGACCAGCGCGAACGCATCTTCGAAGCCTTCTACCGGATGCCGGGCCACGCCGAGCATGCGGGCGGCGTCGGGCTGGGCCTGAGCCTCGTGCGGCAGATCGCCGGGCGCCACGGCGGGCAGGTGCGCTGCGAGCCGCGCGACGGTGGCGGCAGTTGCTTCAGCCTGCGTCTGCCGCTGGCGGCGTAGGCGGTTTGTCGTCGCCCGTGCCCGCTCCCTTCGCCCGCTCGGCGTAGCGGTTGAAGCGCCAGGCGCTGCCGTCCATCGTGATGCGGCGCCATGTCGCCCGCTTCTCGGCGGGCGTCATCTCGGGCCAGAACTGCACTTCACCGAAGTCGCGCCCGCAGCCCTTGCACACGTCATCGCCCTGGCTGGTCGAGCAGATCGCGATGCACGGCGTGTCGGGCGTCGTCGCGTACCACGCCAGCCAGGCATCCTTCGCGCGCGGCGGCATGGTGTCCTCGTCGCACTCGTGCTCGTGGTAGTACACCATCAGCCCATAGACTTCTGCCAGCGCGCGCACTTCGGCGCACGCCGAGATGCCGTCAGGCGAGGGCTGGCGTTCGCGCCACCAATTGATGGCCGATTCGATGTCGGTGATGTGGATGCCGGCCATCGCTGCAGCTTCGGGCGTCACTCCTGTGCGGCCATCAGCGCAGCCAGCGCGGCATCGACGGTGGTCCGATCCACGCCGGCCGGCAGCTCGACCGGCGCCGCCCCCAGTGCCGCTGCGCCCTCGGTCTTCAGCCGCTTGACCCAGACGCCGGCTTCGCGGCCTTCCGCAAAGCCGCTGCTTTGCAGCAGCACCGTGCCGTCGGTGGCGGTCAGCTTGAAATAGAAGCGGCCGTCGGCTTCCCGGTACTGCTTGAACACCGGCAGAGCCTGCTTGTGGGCTTCGCCCTGCGCCGTACCGGCGGCTTTCGGCAACGCGGTCATGGGCCTCAGGCCGACGGCCTGGCGCAACTGCGCGAGGAACGGTCCAGCGATCTTGCGAGCCTTGCGGGCGCCCTCCTGCAGGGTGTCCTCGATACGCTCCGGGTGCGCCATCAGGTCGGCATAGCGCTCCCGCATCGGCCCGATGTGCGATTCGATCAACCGGACCAGGCGCTCCTTGGCTTCGCCCCAGGCCAGCCCGGCGCGCAGGTCGGCACGGAAGGCGGCGCGTTGCTCCATCGTTGCGAAGGCGTCGTGGATGGTCACCAGGTGCGAGCTGTCCGGGTCCTTCGGTTCGCCGGGCAGCCGTGAGTCGGTGACGATGCGCGCGATCGCGTCCTTCAGAGCGCGGGCGCCGCCCTCGAACAGCGGAATCGTGTTGTCGTAACTCTTCGACATCTTGCGGCCGTCCAGGCCGGGCAACGTCGCGAGTTCCTCGTCGATCTCGGCCTGCGGCAGCACGAACAGCTCATGCCCCTTGCCGAACAAATGGTTGAAGCGCTGCGCGATGTCGCGCGCCATCTCGATGTGCTGCACCTGGTCGCGCCCGACCGGTACGCGGTGGGCGTTGAACAGCAGGATGTCGGCGGCCATCAGGATCGGGTAGGAGTACAGGCCCATCGTGATGCCGGCATCGATGTCCTCGCCGGCTGCCTCGTTCGCGTCGGTCGCCGCCTTGTAGGCATGGGCGCGGTTCATTTGGCCTTTGGCGGTCACGCAGGTCAACAGCCAGGTCAGTTCCGGTGTCTCGGGCAGGTCGCTCTGACGGAAGAAGTACACCCGCTGCGGATCCAGCCCTGCGGCCAGCCACGTGGCGGCAAGTTCCAGGCGTGAACGTTCGATGCGATCCGGGTCGTCGCACTTGATCAGTGCGTGATAGTCGGCCAGGAAGAAAAAGCTCTCGACGCCGGGCGCCCGGCTGGCCTCGATCGCGGGCCGGATCGCACCGACGTAGTTGCCCAGGTGCGGGGTGCCGGTGGTGGTGATGCCGGTAAGGACACGTTCGGTCATGGTGGGCGGCTGCGAGGCGGGTCGAAGTTCATGCGGCGTGGCGCCGCGAGGGGGAGATTGTAGGTGGCGGGGCTCGCCCGCAGGAGCGTCGCGGTCCGCGCCGGGCAGGGCGCGAAAGCCCTACACTCGCGGCCCATGAAGCGCATCGTGATCCTGATCTCCGGCCGGGGCTCCAACATGGAGGCCATTGTCGAGGCCTGCGCCGCCGAACGCTGGCCCGCCACGGTGGCCGCGGTCGTCAGCAACCGGCCCGAAGCCCGCGGCCTGCAGTTCGCCGCCAGCCGAGGTATCGCGGCCGAAGCGGTCGACCACAAGCAGTACGAGACGCGCGAGGCCTTCGACGCCGAGCTGGCGCGAGTGATCGACAGGCACGCACCCGATGTGGTCGTGCTGGCCGGGTTCATGCGCATCCTGACTGCGCGTTTCGTCGAGCACTACGCAGGCCGCATGATCAATATCCACCCGTCGCTGCTGCCGGCCTTCCCCGGCCTGCACACTCACCGTCGCGCCATCGAGCTGGGCTGCAAGCTGGCCGGTGCCACGGTGCACTACGTGACGGCCGAACTGGACCATGGGCCCATCATCATCCAGGCCGTCGAGCCGGTACACCCCGACGACACCGAAGACTCGCTGTCGCAGCGCATCCTCGCGAAAGAGCACGTGATCTACCCGCGCGCGGTGCGCTGGATCGTCAGCGACGAACTGCACCTGCGCGACGGCGTCGTCACCCACCGGGGCAGCGAGCCGCAACTCCTCGTCTGAGGCTCCCCGGGGTCGCGGGGATAATCCGGGCCATGCACCCCAATGCCCTGCTTGACCTGGCGACCGAGTTGTTGCGCCAGTTGCTGAAGTTCGACGCTCCGGCCGACAGCGTCGTCTCGGCCTTCTTCCGCCAGCGCCGCGAGCTGGGGCCGCGCGAGCGGCACACGCTGGCCGAAACGGCCTACAACGTGCTGCGCCAGCGGCTGCTGTTCCAGCACTTCGCGCAATCGGGCTCCGGCTCGCTGGAGCGGCGCCTCGCTATCCTGGGCTGGCAGGGCAGCGAGAGTTTCCTGCGCAGCGCGCTCGGCCCGCACGAACAGCAGTGGCTGACCCAGGTGCAGGCCGTGGACCGCAGCGCCCTGCCCGAGAAGCTGCGCCACAACCTGCCGGACTGGCTGGCGGCGCCTCTGAAGCAGTCGCTCGGCGACGAAGAGTTCTGGCCGCTGGTCGACAGCCTCGCCCGAAGCGCACCGCTCGACCTGCGCGTCAACCTGCTGAAGACCAAGCGCGACGCCGCCGCCGAGGAACTGGCCCGGGCCGGCATCGACGCCAAGCCGACCCCGTATTCACCGTGGGGTCTGCGCATCGACGGCAAGCCGGCGTTGAACAAGCTCGAGATGTTCACCCGCGGTGATGTCGAGGTGCAGGACGAAGGCAGCCAGTTGCTCGCCGTGCTGACGGGCGCCAAGCGTGGCGAGATGGTGGTGGACTTCTGTGCCGGGGCGGGCGGCAAGACGCTGGCCCTCGGCGCGGCGATGCGCAACACCGGCCGGCTCTATGCCTTCGACGTCTCGGGCCATCGCCTGGACAACCTGAAACCCCGCCTGGCCCGCAGTGGCCTGTCCAACGTCTACCCGGCGCAGATCGTCCACGAGCGCGACGAGCGCATCAAGCGGCTGGCCGGCAAGATCGACCGGGTGCTGGTCGACGCCCCCTGCTCGGGGCTGGGCACCCTGCGGCGCAACCCTGACCTGAAATGGCGCCAGTCGCCGCAGGCGGTGGAGGAGCTGCGTGCCAAGCAGCAGGCGGTCCTGGCCGGCGCGGCCCGCCTGCTGAAGCCCGGCGGGCGGCTGGTCTACGCCACCTGCAGCCTGCTGGAGGGCGAAAACGAACGCATCGCCGAAAGCTTTGCCGAAACGCACCCCGAGTTCACGGCCGTGCCGGCCGCTGCCGTGCTGGAGCAAGGCAAGATCGACGGGCAAGCGCTCACATCCGGCGATTTCCTGCGTTTGTGGCCACACCGTCACGCGACCGACGGCTTTTTTGCCGCCATCTGGGAACGCAAATAGCGCGATCCGGTCTGACGGGAGTCCCCGAACAGTTTTGCCGGCAGGCTCGAATCTTGCCGTGTATCCATACAAAGCGTCTGAAGGCACCGGGAATCCGGTGCATTTTGGCGGCGCGTGCGGAGGGCGCTCACCTACAATTCCGCCAGCTTCAGAAAGGCTGTTCTAGATGTCACAACTCCTGATCGTGTGGGAAAGCTTGATCGATTGGCTCGCCCATGGCGTGGCCGACGCTGCCTGGTGGCAGATCGTTCTGTTCGCGCTCGTCACCACCCACATCACGATCGCGTCCGTCACGATCTTCCTGCACCGGGCCCAGGCTCACCGTGCGCTCGACCTGCACGCGATCCCCTCGCACTTCTTCCGTTTCTGGCTGTGGATCGGCACCGGCATGGTCACCAGGGAGTTCGTGGCCGTGCACCGCAAGCACCACGCCAAGTGCGAAACCGAGGAAGATCCGCACAGCCCGCAGACGCGCGGCCTGAAAGCCCTGCTGCTGACCGGCGTGGAGCTGTATCGCACCGAGGCTGCCAATCCGGAAACCGTGTCCAAGTACGGGCTCGGAACGCCGAACGACTGGATCGAGCGCAACCTCTACAGCCGATTCACCTGGCAAGGTGTCGGCCTGATGCTGATTCTTGACCTGCTGCTGTTCGGCGGCGTGGGTCTGACGGTCTGGGCCGTGCAGATGTTGTGGATCCCCGTCATGGCGACCGGCGTGATCAACGGTATCGGCCACTTCTGGGGCTACCGCAACTTCGAAGCACCCGACGCGTCCACCAACGTGGTGCCCTGGGGCATCCTGATCGGCGGCGAGGAGCTGCACAACAACCACCACACCTATCCGACGTCGGCGAAGTTCTCGGTCAAGAAGTACGAGTTCGACATCGGTTGGATTTATATCCGCGGCATGGAGATGCTGGGCCTGGCGAAGGTCCGCAAGACGCCGCCGATGCTGAAGCTTGGAACCATCAAGCCGGTGGCCGACGCCCACACGCTGGAGGCGATCATCGCCAACCGCTACGAAGTGATGGCGAAGTACGGGCGCGAGCTGCGCCGGGCCTGCAAGGCCGAGCTGGCGCACCTGAAGGACAGCGGCGCGAAGAACTCAGCCAAATGGAAGGAGCTGCGCCTGGCCAAGCGCTGGCTGCACCGCGACGACGACCGCATCCCGTCCAGCGTGAAGCCGCAACTCGCCAGCGCCTGCGCCCAGTCGCCGGCACTCGCCAAGCTGGTCGCCATGCGAGAAGAACTGCGTCAGCTCTGGACGCGAACCAACGTGTCCGCCGAGCAACTGGTGGTCGACCTGCAGGCGTGGTGCAAGAAGGCCGAGGAAAGCGGTGTGGCCGCGTTGCAGGACTTCGCGCTGAAGCTGCGCGCCGCGCACGCCTGATCCCCTGAGCCGCGGCCAGGAAAAGGCGCCTCGTTCGAGGCGCCTTTTTTCATGCCTGGTGACAGCCCGGCTGGCAGAACAGCGGCGCACGTGCAGAGCCAGCGCCGCAGCCGCAGGCAGGCGAGGAGGATGCGGAGAGGGCAAGAAAAAACCCGCCAGGCGGAGCGGGCGGGTTTTTCGCGGAAAGAGGGCTGAATTACTTCAGCTTCACTTCCTTGTAGGCAACGTGCTTGCGAGCCTTGGGATCGAACTTCATGATCTCCATCTTCTCGGGCGTCGTCTTCTTGTTCTTGGTGGTCGTGTAGAAGTGACCGGTGCCTGCAGTCGACTCCAGCTTGATCTTTTCGCGAGCGGTCTTGGCCATGATGCGGTTCCTTTATGCGGCGGCGGCGATCAGAGTTCGCCCCGGGCGCGCAGGTCGGCGACCACCTGGTCGATGCCCACCTTGTCGATCAGGCGCAGCGCGGCGTTGCTCACGCGCAGGCGCACCCAGCGGTTCTCGGTCTCGAGCCAGAAGCGGCGGTACTGCAGGTTCGGCAGGAAGCGGCGCTTCGTTTTGTTGTTGGCGTGGGACACATTGTTGCCCACCATCGGGCGCTTGCCCGTAACTTGACAGACGCGTGCCATGACGCTTCTCCGTTTCAATCTCGGTTCAGAGGTGACGCCTAGAGCAGGTGAGCGCGATGTCATGAAGACCGTTGTCGGTCGACCCGCTCACCTGGTGGACGCCCTTCGAGGACCACGCACTACAAAGCCTGCAAAGGCTTGAGCGGCGCAGCCACAATCGGCAAAGACAGCGATTATAGCCACAAAGCAAAGGCCGGCCAAATGAGACCGGCCTTTCGGGGTGGCGGGCCGCGGTCAGGTGCCGCTTTGCTCCAGGAAGCGCTGGGCGTCCAGCGCGGCCATGCAGCCGGTGCCGGCGCTGGTGATGGCCTGACGATAGACGTGATCCTGCACGTCACCGGCGGCGAACACGCCCGGCACGCTGGTCATCGTCGCGAAGCCGTTCAGGCCCGAGCGGGTCAGGATGTAGCCGTCCTTCATCTCGACCTGGCCCTTGAAGATATCGGTGTTGGGCTGGTGGCCGATGGCGATGAAGCAGCCTTTCAGCGCGATCTCCTCGGTGCTGTCGTCATTGACGCTGCGCACCCGCACGCCGGTCACGCCGGACGCATCGCCCAGCACCTCGTCGAGCGTCGAGAACAGCTTCAGCTCGACCTTGCCGTCGGCGGCCTTCGCCATCAGCTTGTCGACCAGGATGGGCTCGGCGCGGAACTTGTCGCGGCGGTGGATCAGGGTGACCTTGCGTGCGATGTTCGACAGGTACAGCGCTTCCTCGACGGCGGTGTTGCCGCCGCCGACGACGCAGACGTCCTGGTCGCGATAGAAGAAGCCGTCGCAGGTGGCGCAGCCGCTGACGCCGCGGCCCATGAAGGCTTCTTCGGACGGCAGGCCGAGATACTTGGCCGAAGCGCCGGTCGCGATGATGAGTGCGTCGCAGGTGTATTCGCCGGCGTCGCCCTTGAGCCAGAACGGCCGCTTCGACAGGTTCACCTCGTTGATGTGGTCGAACACCATCTCGGTGTTGAAGCGTTCGGCATGCTGCTGGAAGCGCTGCATCAGGTCCGGCCCCATCACGCCATGCACGTCCGCCGGCCAGTTGTCGACCTCGGTCGTCGTCATCAGCTGCCCGCCCTGCGCCAGGCCGGTGACCAGCATCGGCTTCAGGTTGGCGCGCGCGGCGTAGACAGCGGCGGTATAGCCCGCGGGGCCGGAACCGAGGATCAGGACCTGGGCGTGCTTGGATGTGGTGCTCATGGCGTTGGCGCTGTTGGTGCGAAGTGAAGACATGCTCGGGTTGCACACCTTCCAGCGAATGCCTCGCTTACGGTAGAGTGCCGGCTGTGAGATATCTCACAGGCCCGCAGGAAGGACGTGCGTACCGCTGGCAGATGGGGCCTTCGGGCGCCACCGCAAGGCGGCATTGTAGGAAAGGCCGACGGCCGGGCGCACGACGCGGGCTTTGCGCGCGATCAACGACGAACAAAAGGTGATCTCTCATGGCGATGCTGTCCAACCTCGACCTGATTCGACGCGTTCCCTTGTTCTCCATGCTCACCAGCACCCAGGCCGAGGCGGTCGCTGAAGGCGTGGTCAAGCGGCGGTACCGCCGCGGCGAGATCATCGTCGAGCAAGGCCGCAAGTCCAACGCCCTGTTCATCCTGCTCACCGGCCGCGCCCGGGTGCTGACGGCCGACGCGCGTGGCCGTGAAGTCATCCTCGCGATGCTGCACCCCGGCGACTACGTCGGCGAGATGAGCCTGATCGACAACGAGCCGCACTCCGCCACCGTGCGCGCCGAGGTGCAGACCGACGTGCTGGTGCTGGGGCGCACCGAGTTCGCGCGCTGCCTGCCCGAGAACTCGAGCCTGTCCTACGCGATCATGCGCGGCCTGGTGTCGCGCCTGCGCGCCGCCGACCGCCAGATCGAGTCGCTGGCGCTGCTCGACGTCTACGGCCGCGTGGCCCGCACGCTGCTCGACATGGCCGAGGACAGCAACGGCACGCTGCTGATCCGCAACAAGGTCTCGCGCCAGGACCTGGCCAAGATCGTCGGCGCCTCGCGCGAGATGGTCAGCCGCGTCATGAAGGACCTCGAGGAACGGCAATACGTCGAGACCCAGCCGGACGGCTCGGTCATCATCAAGGAACGCCTGCAGGCCGGCTGAGCGCCCGGCAGCGGTTGCCGGTGCGGCACAAGCCGCGCTCTGCCGGCCGCCAAGGTATGCAGATGTTTCCTCGGCCCGGTGTTCCGGTGCGCGCTTGATTCACAATCCGCGCATGGCATTTCCTCTCGGGTCCCTCGGGGCCGATCCCGGCACCGCTCCTCCTTCGTCGTCGTCCGCGCGCGGGTCGTCCGCGGCCTACACGCGCAAGCCCAAGGCGGTCGAGCCACCGCCCGCGCCGCCCCGCTGGCGCCTGCAGCTCGGCGTGTTCCTCGGCGCGCTGGGGCTGGTCCTGCTGCTGCTCGCGATGGCGACCCATTCGTCGTCCGATGCCGCGTGGTCGACCACCGGCGACGGCACCGGCGTGCACAACGCGGCCGGCGTGCTGGGGGCCTGGGCCTCCGACCTGCTGCTGTTCCTGTTCGGTTTTTCGGCCTGGTGGATCGTGCTGATCGCGATGCGCAGCTGGCTGTCGTCGCTCGCGCGCCTGCTGCGTGGCGAGCAGGCACCGGTGGCCGAGAGCGCCGATGCCCCACCCAGGTGGCTGCTGTGGGCCGGCGTGGCGGCGCTGCTGTGCGCGAGCAGCAGCCTCGAATGGACGCGGCTGTACCAGCTCGAAGCCTACCTGCCGGGCCATGCCGGCGGTGTGCTCGGCCACACGCTGGGCCCGCTGAGCATGCGGCTGCTCGGTTTTGCCGGCTCGGGTGTCTGGTGGATCGCGTTGCTGGTGGCCGGTGTGTCGATGGCGCTGCGCTTCTCGTGGGTGCGCGCCGCCGAGCAGCTCGGTGGCTGGATCGACAGCTGGCGTGTGCGGCGCGAGACGCAGCGCGAAATCAAGGAAGACCTGCGCCTGGGCGAGAAGGCGATGAAGGAGCGCGAGCAGATCGTCGAGGTCGAGCGCCAGGTCATCGTGGACCATGCACCCATCCTGATCGAGCCGCAGATCGTCGAGGTGCCGAAGTCCGAGCGCGTCGTCAAGGAGCGGCAGAAGCCGCTGTTCACGGAGCTGGCCGACACCAAGCTGCCGCAGGTCGACCTGCTCGACTCCGCGCCGGGCAAGACCGAGACCGTGACGCCCGAGACGCTCGAGATGACGTCGCGGCTGATCGAGAAGAAGCTGAAGGACTTCGGCGTCGATGTGCGGGTGGTCGCGGCCTCGCCCGGCCCGGTCATCACCCGCTACGAGATCGAGCCGGCCACCGGCGTGAAGGGTTCGCAGATCGTCAACCTGGCGAAGGACCTGGCACGATCGCTCAGCCTGGTCAGCATCCGCGTGGTCGAGACCATCCCCGGCAAGAACCTGATGGCGCTGGAGCTGCCGAACGCGAAGCGGCAGAGCATTCGCCTGGCCGAGATCCTCGGCTCGCAGGTCTACAACGACGCGCAATCGATGCTGACGATGGGCCTGGGCAAGGACATCGTCGGTCACCCAGTGGTCGCCGACCTTGCCAAGATGCCGCACTTGCTGGTGGCCGGCACCACCGGCTCGGGCAAGTCGGTCGGCATCAACGCGATGATCCTGTCGCTGCTGTACAAGGCCGAGGCGCGCGACGTGCGCCTGATCCTCATCGACCCCAAGATGCTGGAGATGGCCATGTACGAAGGCATCCCGCACCTGCTGGCACCGGTGGTCACCGACATGAAACAGGCGGGCAACGCGCTCAACTGGTGTGTGGGTGAGATGGAGCGCCGCTACAAGCTGATGAGCAAGCTGGGCGTGCGCAATCTGGCCGGCTACAACAAGAAGATCGCCGAAGCCGCCGATCGCGGTGAGAAGCTGTCCAACCCGTTCAGCCTGACGCCCGAGGAGCCCGAGCCGCTCGACCGGCTGCCTTACATCGTCGTGGTGATCGACGAGCTGGCCGACCTGATGATGGTGGTCGGCAAGAAGATCGAGGAATTGATCGCCCGCCTGGCGCAGAAGGCGCGCGCGGCCGGCATCCACCTCGTGCTGGCGACACAGCGGCCCAGTGTCGACGTGATCACCGGCCTGATCAAGGCCAACATCCCGACCCGCATCGCATTCCAGGTGTCGAGCAAGATCGACAGCCGCACCATCCTCGACCAGATGGGCGCCGAGGCGCTGCTGGGTCAGGGCGACATGCTCTACCTGTCGCCCGGCACCGGCCTGCCGGTGCGCGTGCACGGCGCCTTCGTCAGCGACGACGAAGTGCATCGCGTCGTGGAATACCTCAGGAGCCAGGGCGAGCCGAACTACATCGAGGGCATCCTTGAAGGCGGCACGCTCGACGGCGAAGGCGGGCCGGCCGGCGAGGGCGGCAGTGCGGACGGCGAAGGCGAGGCCGACCCGATGTACGACCAAGCCGTGCAGGTGGTGCTGCAGCATCGGCGCGCGTCGATCTCGCTGGTGCAGCGGCATTTGCGCATCGGTTACAACCGCGCCGCACGGCTGCTGGAACAAATGGAAAAGTCCGGGCTCGTATCCGGCATGGCCACCAACGGAAACCGGGACATCCTCGTACCGTCTCGCGAAGAATGAAGAAACTCCTACTGATGTCACTGCTGGCCGTTGTCGTGCCCGCCTGGGCTGACGCCGTCGACACGCTGAAGAGCTTCGTGCAGGACGTGAAGAGCGGCCGCGCGGCCTTCACGCAGACCGTGACCTCGCCCGACGGTGCCAAGAAGCGCACCACGCAGGGCAGCTTCGCGTTCTCGCGTCCGGGGCGGTTTCGCTTCGAATACGACAAGCCGTTCGAGCAACTGATCGTCGCCGACGGCCAGAAGGTCTGGCTCTACGACCCCGATCTGAACCAGGTGACTGTGCGGCCGATGAGCCAGGCGCTGGGCGCGACCCCCGCCGCGCTGCTGGCCGGCGGGGCGCTCGAGAAGGATTTCCAGCTGAAAGCCATGGCCGACCGTGACGGCCTGCAATGGGCTGAAGCCGTGCCGCGCGAGAAGGACAGCCAGTTCCAGTCGGTGCGGGTCGGTTTTCGCGGCGGCGCATTGGCTGCGCTCGAGATCCTCGACAACTTCGGCCAGAAGTCGCTGCTGAACTTCAGCCAGGTCCAGTCCAATGCCGCGGTCCCGGCCGACGACTTCCGCTTCACGCCGCCGCAGGGCGCGGACGTGCTGGAGCAATGATCGATTTGTAACGTCGGCGTCGCCGATCCCGGCTAGGCTCTCGGGCGGGAGACGGCCCCTGCGGAGTTCTCGGTCGCATGGGGCGGCCGGCGCGGCGCACTCGTGGTTCCGCGGTGGCCCCGCGGGGGCTCGAACCCACCCTTTGCTTGTTCAGCGCACGCGCATGCCGGGCTCGGCGCCCGGCCAGGGCTCCAGCACGAACACACCCGGGTGCGCCTGCTCGTCGGTGTGCGAGGCCGCCAGCACCATGCCTTCGCTCAAGCCGAACTTCATCTTGCGCGGCGCCAGGTTTGCCACCATCACGGTCAGCTTGCCGATCAGGTCCTCGGGCTTGTAGGCCGACTTGATGCCGCTGAAGACGTTGCGCGTCTGGCCCTCGCCGGCGTCCAGCGTCAGGCGCAACAGCTTGTCCGAGCCTTCGACATATTCGCAGTTGATGATCTTCGCGATGCGCAGGTCGACCTTGGCGAAGTCCTCGATGCCGATGGTGGGCGCGATCTCCTCGCCGCCCGGCAGCGACGCCGTGGCGGGCGCGGTGTCGGCCGCAGCGGGTGCCTCGAACAGCGCATCGAGCTGCTTCGGGTCGACACGCTGCAGCAGGTGCTGGTAGGCGCCGATGGCATGAGCACCCAGCGGGCGCTGGGCATCGGTGAAGGTCAGCGGACCGACCTTCAGGAAGGCCTCGACGTTGGCCGCCAGGGCCGGCAGCACCGGCTTCAAATAGATCGTCAGCAGCCGGAAGGCTTCGATGCACACCGAGCAGACGTCGTGCAGGCGTGTGTCCATGCCTTGCTGCTTGGCCAGCTCCCACGGCTTGTTCTGGTCGACGTATTCGTTGACGCGGTCGGCCAGCAGCATGATCTCGCGCAGCGCCTTGCCGAATTCGCGCTCCTCGTACAGACGCTGTACCTCGTCCGCGCCCGCGCGCAGACCGCCCAGCAACTGCTCGCCGTCGGCGGAGAGGGCCGCCGTCAGCTCGCCGCCGAAGCGCTTGCTGACGAAGCCGGCTGCGCGGCTGGCGATGTTGACGTACTTGCCCACCAGGTCGGCATTGACCCGCGCGACGAAGTCTTCCGGGTTGAAGTCGACGTCCTCGACCTTGGCATTGAGCTTGGCCGCAATGTAGTAGCGCAGCCATTCGGCGTTCATGCCCAGCGACAGGTATTTCAACGGGTCGATGCCGGTACCGCGGCTCTTGCTCATCTTCTCGCCGCTCACGGTGATGAAGCCGTGCACGAAGACGTTGTTCGGCACCTTGCGGCCGCTGAACTGCAGCATGGCCGGCCAGAACAGCGTGTGGAAGTAGGTGATGTCCTTGCCGATGAAGTGATACTGCTCTACGTGCGGGTCGGCGATGAATTCGTCGAAGCTGCGCGCCTCGTTGTACCTGGCCTTCGGGCCACCCTTGTCGAAGTAGTTCTTCAGCGACGCCAGGTAGCCGACCGGCGCGTCGAGCCACACGTAGAAGTACTTGCCCGGCGCATCGGGGATCTCGATGCCGAAGTAGGGCGCATCGCGCGAGATGTCCCAGTCCGACAGCCCGCCCGCGCCGGCCTCGTCGGTGGTGAACCACTCCTTGATCTTGTTCGCGACCTCGGGCTGCAGCTTGCCGTCCTGGGTCCACTGCTGCAGAAAGTCGATGCAGCGCTGGGACGAGAGCTGGAAGAAGTAGTGCTCGCTGGTCTTCATCACCGGCGTGGCGCCGGTCAGCGTGGAATAGGGGTTCTTCAGGTCGGTGGGGGTATAGACCGCGCCGCACACCTCGCACGAATCACCGTACTGGTCCTTCGCGGCGCACTTCGGGCACTCGCCCTTGATGTAGCGGTCCGGCAGGAACATTTCCTTGACCGGGTCGAAGAACTGCTCGATGTTGCGCGAGGAGATCAGGCCGTTCCTGCGCAGCGCACGGTAGATGCCCTGCGCCAGTTCGGTGTTCTCCGGGCTGTCGGTCGAGTGCCAGTTGTCGAAGCTGATGTGGAAACCGTCGAGGTACTGCTTGCGCCCGGCCGCGATGGACGCGACGAACTCCTGCGGCGTCTTGCCGGCCTTCTCGGCGGCGATCATGATCGGCGCCCCGTGTGCGTCGTCCGCACCGACGAAATGCACTTCGGCACCCTGCATGCGCTGGAACCGCACCCAGATGTCGGCCTGGATGTATTCCATGATGTGGCCGATGTGGAAATTGCCGTTGGCGTAGGGCAGCGCAGTGGTGACAAAGAGCTTGCGGGTCATCGTGGCCTCGGGGTGGTGGCGCCCGCGGCAGGGCGCGTCGTTCGGGGAAACCCCCGATTCTAGGCGCCGTGCCGCAGCTTGTCGGGCGCTGCGCTAGACTGGCCATTCGCCTTCCCACCTCCGTTTTCGCACCCACCCATGGCCCTGACCGAGCAAGCCCTACTCGACGCGCTGAAGCCCGTCATCGATCCCAATACCGGCAAGGATTTCGTCTCGACCAAGGCGGTGAAGAACCTGCGCGTCGACGGTGGCGATGTCACGTTCGACATCGAGCTCGGCTACCCGGCCAAAAGCCAGGTGGCGCTGCTGCGCAAGTCGCTGATCGCCGCGGCGCGCGGCGTGCCGGGGGTCGAGAACGTCAGCGTGCAGATCGCCAGCAAGGTGATCGCGCACTCCGTCCAGCGCGGCGTGCAACTGCTGCCCAACGTCAAGAACATCATCGCGGTCGCATCCGGCAAGGGCGGTGTCGGCAAGAGCACCACGGCGGTCAACCTCGCGCTGGCGCTGGCCGCCGAGGGGGCGACGGTCGGCGTGCTGGACGCCGACATCTACGGCCCCAGCCAGCCCACCATGCTGGGCATCGACGCCCGCCCCGAAAGCTCGGACGGCAAGACCATGGAGCCGCTCGAGAACTACGGGGTGCAGGTGATGTCGATCGGCTTCCTGATCGAGCCCGACAACCCGATGATCTGGCGCGGCCCGATGGCCACGCAGGCGCTCGACCAGTTGCTGAAGCAGACCAACTGGCGCGACGTCGACTACCTGATCGTCGACATGCCGCCGGGCACCGGCGACATCCAGCTGACGCTGAGCCAGCGCGTGCCGCTGACCGGCGCGGTGATCGTCACCACGCCCCAGGACATCGCGCTGCTCGACGCACGCAAGGGCCTGAAGATGTTCGAGAAGGTCGGCGTGCCCATCCTCGGCGTGGTCGAGAACATGGCCGTGCATGTCTGCTCCAACTGCGGTCATGTCGAGCACATCTTCGGCGCCGACGGCGGCAAGCGCATGGCGGCCGAATACGGTGTCGACTACCTCGGTGCGCTGCCGCTGAACCTGAGCATCCGCGAGCAGACCGACGCGGGCCGTCCGACGGTGGTCAGCGAGCCCGACGGCGAGATCGCCAGGCTCTACATGGAGGTCGCGCGCCGCGTCGCGGTCAAGATCGCCGAGAGGGCGAAGGACTACTCCGCCAAGTTCCCGACGATCTCGATCTCGAAGAACACGTGAATGGCCATGGCAGCGGCCCGGCCCTCGATGGACGTTGCAGTGGTGCTGGAGCGCGAAGCGCAGCCCAATGCCTGGGAGGACTGGCGTTTCCGTATCGCCGAGGTCACCCGGCAGCAAGACGCCTTCGGCAGCGAGCCGCGGCTGCTGGTCGATGACGGGCGCATCGCGCGCTGGCTGTTCCCGGCGCTGCAAGTGGCGCTGTTCCGCGATGAGGGCGAGGGCTACTACCTGAACCTGACGTCGGGCCGGCCGGTGTGGTTCGTGATGTGGCGCGTGGACGACGAGGATCCGTCGCGTGCTTCGGTGCAGGCCGTGAGCCTGTCCTACAACGAAGCGGGGCGCTGGCTCGACGCGCAGGAGCGCGTCGACAACCTGCCGCTGCCGGTGGACGTGACGCAATGGCTGACCGCCTACACCGACGAACACTACCGGCCCGAGCCGAAAAAACGGCAGCGGCCCGCGTCCTTTGTCGCACCCGACGCACGGCCCGGGCCTGCCGGCATGCCGGAAGGCAAGGAGTGAGCCATGGCGGACGAAAGCTTCTTCTCCCGCTGGTCGCGTCGCAAGGCCGAGGCACGCGAAGAGGCCGAGCCTGCCGCGCCGCCCGCCGTCGAGGCACCGGCTGACGACGCACCCGTTGACGCACCGCCGCCTGAACCGCCACCGACGATGGACGACGTTGCGCGCTTGACGCACCAGTCTGATTATTCGCGCTTCGTCTCGCGCGGCGTCGACGACGACGTGAAGCGCGCGGCGATGAAAAAGCTGTTCAGCGACCCGCACTTCAACCAGATGGATGGGCTCGACGTCTATATCGACGACTACAGCCGGCCGGACCCGATCCCGCTGGCGATGCTCCGCCAGATGACGCAGGCGCGCATGCTCGGGCTGTTCCAGGATGAGCCGTCCGGCGATGCCCCTGCCGCTGGAAGCTCCTCTGGTGCCGCGACGCCGAACGTGTCAGAGTCATCGACACCTCACGACACCGCGCCCGCCGATGCAGCGGGCGCTGCAGTACCCCACGATGAAAACCCTGCTGTGCAACTGCAACCGGACGATGCCGCTGGACGGCCCGGCCCTGACCAAGGCGCTGGGCGCTGACGGCGGCGCACCGATCCCGGTCCACACCACCCTGTGCCGCCGTGAGGCAGGCGCCTTTCAGCGCGCGGCCCGGTCGGGCGACGACCTGCTCGTGGCCTGCACGCAGGAAAGCCGGCTTTTCCTGGAACTGAACCAGGAAACGGAAGGCGCGCCCGGCGTGGCCGAGCGGCCCATCCGCTTCGTCAACATTCGCGAGACGGGTGGATGGTCCAGGGACGCGGTGGGCGCGACGCCCAAGCTGGCGGCGCTGATCGCTGCCGCGCAACTGCCTGACCCCGAACCCGTCCCCACCGTGAGCTACCGCAGCGGTGGCCGCTGCGTCGTCATCGGTCCGGCCGAAGCGGCCGAGCGGGCGGCAGCGATGCTGGACGACCGGCTCGACGTGACCCTGCTGGTCGACCGCGCGGGAGGTGCGTTGTCGCAGCGCCGCGAGCGTGCGGTGTTCGCCGGTGAGGTCACGCAATTGCGCGGCTGGCTCGGCGCGTTCGAGCTCAGCTGGCGCCACGCCAACCCGATCGACCTGGAACTGTGCACCCGCTGCAACGCCTGCATCGACGCCTGTCCCGAAGGTGCGATCGACTTCGGCTACCAGATCGACCTGGCTGCCTGTCGCTCCCACCGCGACTGTGTGCGGGTGTGCGAGGCGGCCGGGGCGATCGACTTCGAGCGCGCCCCGCAGGATTTCGGCGAGCGCTTCGACCTGGTGCTCGACCTGGGCGAGAGGCCACTGTTGTCGATGCACCAGCCGCCGCAGGGCTACTTTCATGCCGGCGGGGACGAACGGCGCCTGATCGATGCGGTGCTGAAGCTGCGCGAGATGAGCGGCGAGTTCGAGAAGCCGAAGTTCTTCCAGTACAAGTCCAAGCTCTGCGCGCACAGCCGCAACGAGCAGGTGGGCTGCGATGCCTGCATCGAGGTCTGCTCGGCGCGTGCGATACGCAGCGAGGCACAGACGAACGGAGGCATCTTCGTCGAGCCGCACTTGTGCGTCGGCTGCGGCGCCTGCACGACGGTGTGCCCGAGCGGTGCACTGGCGTATGCCTACCCCGGCACGGTCGACCAAGGCAAGCGCCTGCGCACGCTGCTGCAGACCTACCGGCGCGCCGGTGGCCGGGATGCGGCGTTGCTGGTCCACAGCGAAGGCGCCGGGGCCCGCGTGATCGACGACCTGGGACGCGCGGCCCGCACCGACCGCTCGGTGCACGGTGTGCCGGCGCGCGTGCTGCCGCTGGCCGTGTGGCACACCGCCAGCGTCGGCCTCGACCTGTGGCTGAGTGCCGTGGCCTACGGCGCCGCTGACGTGTGGCTGCTGCTGACCGAGGAGGAAGCGCCGGAGTACCGTGTGGCGCTGGCCGAGCAGGCAGCGGTCGCGAACGCGATTCTCCAGGGCATGGGTTACCGGGGCGAGCATGTGCGCCTGCTGCAGGTGCGCGATGCGCGCGATCTGCCGGCGCTCGACGCGGCCTTGCAACTCGCTGCGGCGCAGGGCGTCGCGCAGCCGGCCGCCTATGCAGCGCAGGCCGACAAGCGGGCCACCCTCGACCTGGCGCTCGACCACCTGCTGGCGCAGGCGCCGGCGGCGCCCGACGAGATCGCGCTGCCCGCCTCCGGCAGCCCGTTCGGTGCGGTGCAGGTCGACACCGACAAGTGCACCTTGTGTCTGAGCTGCGTCGGTGCCTGCCCCGAAAGCGCGCTGGCCGACAATCCGGAGCGCCCGCAACTGCGCTTCGTCGAGAAAAACTGCGTGCAATGCGGCCTGTGCGCGACCACCTGCCCCGAGGGCGCGATCGCGCTGCAGCCCCGCCTGCTGCTCGCCGACGAAGGCAAGGCGCGCAAGCAGGCGCGCGTGCTGCACGAGGTCGAGCCGTACCGTTGCATTCGCTGCAGCAAGCCGTTCGGCACGCTGAAAGCGATCGAGTTGATGCTCGGCAAGCTGGCCGACCATCCTGCGTTCCGGGGCGCGGCCGCCGACCGTTTGCGCATGTGCGGCGATTGCCGCGTCATCGACATGCACATGCAGAGCAACGAAGTGAGGATCACCGACCTATGAGCACCCGTGCGCAGGCTCTGGCCTTCACGACGCCGGACGACGGCGAGGAGTTGGCGCGGGCCGAGTTGTACGGCCTGCTCGCGCGGCTGTACGTGGCGGCGCCTGATGAACCGCTGCTGTCGCAGTTTCGCGTCGCCGTGACACAGGCGCCGCAGGAGGGTGCCTTTCTCGAGGCGCCATGGCAGGAGCTGGTGGCGGCCATGCGCGCCACCGATACGCGGGCCGCGGCCGACGAATACGACGCACTGTTCCTCGGCGTCGGCAAGCCCGAGGTCTTCCTGTACGGCTCTTATTACCTGGCTGGCTTTCTGAATGAGAAGCCGCTCGCGGCCCTGCGCACCGAGCTGACCCGGCTCGGGCTGGGCCGCGACGAAGGCGCCGGCGAGACCGAGGACCATGTGGCGTATGTCTTCGAGGTGATGCGCTATCTGATCGCGGGCGACGACATCGAGGTCTGCAACCTCGAACAGCAGCGCCGCTTCTTTCGCGCGCATGTGCAGCCCTGGCTCGGCAGCCTTTGCGAGGCCTTGGCAGGGCACCCGCGTGCCCGGCTGTACCGCGCGGTCGCCGGCTTCACGCAGAAGTTCGTCGAGGTCGAGGCGCAGGGCTTCGACCTGCTCGAATGAGGCCTGAGGCCGCTCAGCCGGTGTTGCGCAACCCTGCCGCGACGCCGTTGATCGAGATGTGCAGGCCGCGCTGGACACGCTCGTTGGTTTGCCCGCCTTCCTTCAGCTGGCGATAGCGGCGCATCAGTTCGACCTGCAGGTGGTTCAGCGGGTCGAGGTAGGGAAAGCGGTGTTCGATCGAGCGCGCGAGCGCCGGGTTGGACGCCAGCCGCCGCTTCTCGCCCGTGATCAGCGACACGGCATCGTGCGTGCGCTGCCACTCGGTCTGGATCGCCGCGAAGATCTTCTTGCCCAGCCGCTTGTCCTCGACCAGCTCGACATAGCGCGCCGCGACGGCAAGATCGCTCTTCGCCAGCACCATGTCCATGTTGGACAACAGCGTACGGAAAAAGGGCCATTGCTTGTGCATGCGCTGCAGCAGCGCCAGGCGTTCCTTGCGCTCCCGGGGCGTGGCGCCCAGATAGGCCTCGACCGCCGAGCCGAAGCCGAACCAGCCCGGCAGCGCGACGCGGCACTGGCCCCACGAGAAGCCCCAGGGGATCGCGCGCAAATCCTCGATCGCGCGCGTCGCCTTGCGCGAGGCCGGGCGCGAGCCGATGTTCAGCTCGGCGATCTCGCGGATCGGCGTTGCGGCGAAGAAATAGTCGGTGAAGCCGGGCGTCTCGTAGACCAGCTGGCGGTAGGCCGACATGCTGGCATTCGAGAGCTCTTGCGCTGCATCGAGGAAGGACTTCGGCGCCGACTTCGTCGGATGCAACAGCGTGGCTTCCAGCGTGGCAGCGACCAGCGTCTCGAGGTTGCGCAGGCCGATCTCCGGGTTCGCGTATTTCGACGCGATGACCTCGCCCTGTTCAGTCAGGCGAATCTGGCCGTTCACCGTGCCGGGCGGCTGCGCCAGCACGGCCTGGTAGCTCGGGCCGCCGCCACGGCCGACCGTGCCGCCACGGCCGTGGAACAGGCGCAGCGTGATGCCGTGCGCCTCGCGCAGGCCGCCGAACAGCTCCACCAGTGCGATCTCGGCGCGGTACAGCTCCCAGTTGCTGGTGAAGAAGCCGCCGTCCTTGTTGCTGTCGCTGTAGCCGAGCATGATGTCCTGCTCGGCGCCTGAGCGCTTGACCAGATCGAGCACGCCCGGCAGCGCATAGAAGCTGCGCATGATGGGTGCCGCATTGCGAAGGTCGCCGATGGTCTCGAACAGCGGCACGACGATCAGGTCGGCCGTCGCGCCGTCGTCGAGCGTGCCGCGCACCAGGCCCGCTTCCTTCTGCAGCAGCAGCACTTCGAGCAGGTCGCTGACCGTCTCGGTGTGGCTGATGATGTAGTGCTTGATCGACGCCGGGCCGAAGCGCCGCCGCATCCGGGCTGCCGTCTCGAAGATCGCCAGCTCGCTCTCGGCGAGTTCGGAATAGGTCGCCCCACGCACTCGCAGGCCGCGCGCGTCGTTCAGCAGGCGCAGCAGCAGCGCGATCTTGTCGTCTTCGGTCAGCTCGGCATAGCGTGGCTCGACCTTGGCATGCGCCAGCAATTCTGCAATCACCGCCTCGTGCTTGTCGGAGCTCTGCCGCAGGTCGACGGTGGCCAGGTGGAAGCCGAACACCTGTACCGCGCGGATCAGCGGACGCAGCCTCGTGTTGGCCAGTGCGGTGCCATGGTGCGACACCAGCGAGGACTCGATGACGCGCAGGTCGGCGAGGAACTCGTCGACCGCGGCGTACGGCGTCGACGGCGCCACTGCGTGGCGCAGCGCCTCGGTGCCCGTCAGTTCTTGCAGCGTTGCAGCCAGCCGCGAGTACATGCCGATCAGCGCGCGTCGGTAGGGTTCGTCCTTGCGGTGGTCGCTGGTGTCCGGCGAGCGTTCCGCCAGTGCCTGCATCTGCGGCGTGATCTGCACCAGCATGGCCGAGATCGACAGCTCGGCGCCGAGCTCGTGCACCTCGGTGAGGTAGAAGCGCAGCGCGGTCTCGCTCTGTGCGCTCAGGGCCAGCGTCAGCGTGTCGGCCGTGACGTTGGGGTTGCCGTCACGGTCGCCGCCGATCCAGTTGCCCATGCGGAAGAAGGGCGCGATGTCGAACCCGGGCAGCGCGTGTTCCAGCTCGCGGTACAGACGCGGGATCTGGCGCAGAAAGGTCGCGTGGTAATAGCTCAGCGCGTTCTCGATCTCGTTGGCGACCGTGAGCTTGGTGTAGCGCAGCATGCGCGTCTGCCACAACTGCGTGACGCGCGAGCGCAGCATCGCCTGGTTGTCGTCCAGTTCGCGCTGCGTGTGCAGCTCGTCGCGCAGGTGGATCAGCTCCGCGATCGCCCGCTCGGCGTCGAGGATGGACTTGCGCTGCACCTCGGTCGGGTGGGCGGTCAGCACCGGCGAGATGTAGGCGTGGTCCAGCGTCTTCGCAATCTCTTCGGCGCGCACGTCCTTCTCGGCCAGCCGCTCGAAGGTCATCGCCAGCGAGCCTTCCTGCAGGTGGCCCTGGCGCTCGTGGTGTTCCCGGCGGCGCACGTGATGGCGGTCTTCGGCGATGTTGGCCAGGTGCGAGAAATAGCTGAACGCCCGGATCACCGAGACTGCCTGGTCGCTGCTCAGGTTCTTCAGCAGGCGCGACAGCGTCTTGCCGGCGTCGGCGTCGCGCTTCAGCCGGTAGGCCACCGAGAGCTTGCGGATGCGCTCGATCAGTTCGAAGGCCTCCTTGCCCTCCTGCTCGCGGATCACGTCGCCGAGGATGCGCCCCAGCAGCCGGATGTCTTCCATCAGCGGCCGGTTCTTCTCCGCGGCGTCGTCGCTGCTGAGCGCCGCGGCAGCGGCTGACGTGCGGCGGCGTGCGGCCGGCGGGGAGACAGGGGAAGCAGCAGGGCGGGCGGCGCGCGGCATCGGTTACCTCGGTTGAAGAAGAGTGGTAACTAAGTTACAAACCCACGATGGTAGCACCGGGAAGGGCCGTCGGCGGCGGCGCGCCGGCGCTCGGGTAGCATGCCGGCATCATGACGACGTCATCCACCCCGTGGGTCATCGCCACCCGAGAAAGCCGGCTTGCCCTGTGGCAGGCCCATCACGTTCAGGCCTTGCTGCAGCAACGTTTCGGCCGCCCGGTCGAGTTGCTGGGCATGACCACGCGCGGCGACCAGATCCTCGATCGCACGCTGTCGAAGGTCGGCGGCAAGGGCCTGTTCGTCAAGGAACTCGAGGTCGCCCTGGAAGAAGGGCGCGCCCATCTGGCGGTGCATTCGCTGAAGGACGTGCCCATGGAGCTGCCGGCCGGCTTCGTGCTGGCTGCCGTGCTCGAACGTGAAGACCCGCGCGATGCTTTCGTCTCGCCGCGCTACGAGTCGATCACGACGCTGCCGCGAGGCGCGGTGGTCGGCACGTCCAGCTTGCGCCGCGTCGTGCAGCTTCGCGCCATGCGGCCGGACCTGCGAATCGAGCCGCTGCGCGGCAATCTCGACACGCGCTTGCGCAAGCTCGACGAAGGGCAGTACGACGCCATCGTGCTGGCCGCGGCAGGCCTGATGCGGCTCGGCCTGCCCGAGCGCATCCGCTGCCGGTTCAGCGTCGAGCAGATGATCCCGGCGGCGGGCCAGGGTGCGCTCGGCATCGAGATCCGTGTCGAGCAGCAGGAGCTGGCCGAGCGGCTGGCGCAATTGATCGATGCGCCGGCCTGGCTCGCCGTGCACGCCGAGCGTGCCGTATCGCGTGCGCTGGGGGGCAGTTGCAGCGTGCCGCTCGCTGCCCATGCGGTGTGGCAGGCCGGCCGGATGACGCTCGCTGCCGCGGTCGGGCATCCCGAACGGGCCGATGCACCGTTGCTGAAGGCTGCCGTGAGCGGGCCGGTCGACGACGCGGCGCAGGCCGAAGCGCTGGGAGCCTCTGCGGCCACCCGCCTGCTCGAGCAGGGTGCTGCCGGCTACCTGCCACGCGGCTGACCGCATGAGAGTGCTCGTCACGCGGCCGGCCGCGCAAGCCGCAGCCTGGGTCGCCCAGCTGCGGCGTGCCGGGCTGGACGCGCATGCACTGCCGCTGATCGACATCGCCCCGCCGCCCGATGCGGCCGCGGTGCATGGCGCCTGGCTGCGCCTCGGCGGCTATCGTGCGGTGATGTTCGTGAGCCCGAATGCGGTCGAGCAGTTCTTCGCGCTGCGCCCGCCGGCGGCGGCATGGCCCGAAGCCGTGCTGGCCGCATCGCCCGGGCCGGGAACCGACACGGCGCTGCAGGCGGCCGGCGTGCCGGCGACACAGCGCCTGCAACCCGACAGCGCGGCGGTGCAGTTCGATTCGACCAGCTTGTGGGAACGCCTGCGCGAGCTGTCGTGGCCCGGCGAGCGGGTGCTCGTCGTGCGCGGCGACGGCGGCCGCAACTGGTTGGCCGAACGGCTGCGCGAAGCAGGGGCCGAGGTGGAGTTCGTCTGCGCCTACCGGCGCCATGCGCCGCTGCTGGATGCCGGCGCTCAGGCGCTGCTCGGCGATGCGATCGCGCGGCCCGCGCAGCATCTGTGGTTCTTCAGCAGCTCCGAAGCCGTCGACCATCTCGAACGCTGCTGCGCCGAGCGCGGCCTGCATCCCGATTGGTCGCAGGCCAGGGCTCTCGCGACGCACCCGCGCATTGTGCAGCGTGCACGCCGACTGGGCATCGTCGAGCCGGTCGAGTGCCGGCCGTCGATGGAGGCCGTCACGGCCGCTATCGAGCGCTCTATACAATCGTCCGCACCGTGAGCGATACCTCTTCCCCATCCCCGACCGACACGCACTCTCGCGACGCCCATGGCCGCATGCCGGCTGTGCAATCGAGCCAGCCCTCGAATGCCGGACGGGCCCTCAGGTGGCTCGTGGTGCTCGCGCTGGTGCTGCTCGGCGTTGCCAGCATCGTCCTGGCCTATCAAGCTCAGCAGCAAGTGCAGAGCCTCGAGCAGGAACTCGTGCGCCGGCAGCAGGACAGCCAGGAGCAGGCGACCGAGGCGCGGGCACTGGCGCGCCAGGCGCAGGACGTCTCGCGCGACGCCAGCGCCAAGGTCGCGCTGGTCGAAGCCAGGCTGGCCGAGGTCGCGGTGCAGCGCACGCAACTCGAAGAGTTGATGCAGTCGCTGTCGCGCTCGCGAGACGAGAACCTGGTCGTCGACATCGAAGCCAGCCTGCGCGTGGCCGTGCAGCAGACGGCCATCACCGGCAGCGCCGAGCCGCTCGTCGCTGCCTTGAAGTCGGCCGATGAGCGCTTGCAGCGCGTCAATCAGCCGCGGCTCGAAGGGGTGCGGCGCGCGATCGCGCGAGACCTCGAACGCGTGCGCTCGGTCAGCGTGGCCGATGTCTCGGCGCTCGTGATCCGGCTCGACGAGGCCGAGCGCCTGGTCGACGAACTGCCGCTGGTCTCCAGCCCTGCGAGCCTGAAGCAGGCGGCGCCCACTGCCGAGGCCGCCGCGTCTGCTCCCGCCAAACCCCGCCGGGTCTCGCGCGCAGGGGCGACCGCATCCGGGCCCGCGGTTGCCGCCCCGCCCCAGGCATCGTCCGACTGGTGGCGCCAAGCCGGTGAGCGCGTCTGGACCGAGGCGAAATCGCTGATCCGCGTGACCCGCATCGATCGGCCCGAGGCGATGCTGGTCGCGCCCGAACAGGCCTTCTTCCTGCGCGAAAACCTGAAACTGCGGCTGCTCAACGCCCGGCTTGCGTTGTTGAGCCGTCAGTTCGAAACGGTGCAGTCCGACATCGTCATCGCGCAGCAGTCGCTGGAGCGCTACTTCGACGGCAGCGCACGCCGGACGGCGACCGTGGGCGACCTGTTGCGGCAGGTTGCCAGCCAAGCGCATCAATCCGTCGTGCCTCGCCCCGACGACACCTTCGCCGCGCTGACCGCCGTGGCGGCCGGGCGCTGAAGGGGCATCGAGCGATGCGCGCGATCGTCTGGCTGGTTCTGCTGTTCGCGGCGGCTGTGGTCTCAGCCGCGTTTCTCGGCGCCAACGACGCCCTGGTCACGGTGTTCTGGGCACCGTGGCGGGTCGACGTCTCGTTCAACTTCTTCGTGCTGGCACTGGTGCTCACGGTGGCGGTGGTGTATGTCGCGCTGCACGGTATCAGCGCGCTGATCGGCTTGCCGCGCAGGGCTCGCGAGTGGCGGCTGTCCAAGCGCGAGCGTTCGGCGCAGCAGGCGCTGCGCGAGTCGCTTGCGCTGTTCTTCGGGGCCCGCTACACACGCGCCCACAAGGCGGCGCAGCGGGCCGTGACGATCCAGAGTGAAACGCCCGAACTGGGCACCGACGCCGAATTCACGATGCTTGCGCACCTGCTGGCGGCTGGCAGCATGCACCGCCTGCAGGACAAGGCCAGGCGCGACGAGCATCTGGCGCAGGCGCTGGCTGCCGCCCCCCCGGGCCTGGTGACCCGGCCGGCGGAAGAGGGTGCGCGCCTGCTCGCTGCCGAGTGGGCGCTGGAGGACCGCGATGCCGACCGTGCGCTCGAACTGGTGGCCGAGCTGTCCCCGGGCGTCGCCCGCCGCACGCAAGCACTGCGCCTGAAACTGCAGGCCGCGCGTCTTGCGCAGCGGCCACTCGATGCACTGCCGACCGCGCGGCTGCTTGCCAAGCATCAGGGCTTCTCGCAGTCCGCGGCGATCGGGCTGCTGCGTTCCCTGGCGGTCGAGGCGCTCGAAACTGCCCGCGATGCCGACCAACTGCGCCGGGTGTGGCAGCAACTCGATGCCGCCGACCGGCGTGATGCCTTCGTCGCGGCACGCGCCGCGACGCTGATGTCCCGCACCGGGGCCTTCGAAGAGGCGCGCGGCTGGCTGCGCCCCTTCTGGGACCAGGCGGCCGAACTGCCTGCCGACGAGCGCGCCGAACTCAGCCGCGCACTGGTCGCCGCCCTGAGCGGCGTGGGGCCTGACTGGCTGCCACGGCTGGAAGCTGCCGCGGCGGCCGACCCACGCGACCCCCATCTCGCGTATGCGCTCGGCCGGGCGCTGGCCGAGATGAAACTGTGGGGCAAGGCGCGCCAGCAACTCGAACGTTGCGTCGACGACGAGCAGCTTGCGCCGGCGCAACGCCGGGCGGCCTGGCGCTCGCTTGCCGAATTGGCCGAGCGCGAAGGCGACCGCGACCGCGTCCATGCCTGTTACCGTCACCTGGCCGAGGTCGAGTGACAACGGCCAAAAAGCCGTGCTATACTTTCTGTCTTCGCGGCTGTAGCTCAGTTGGATAGAGTACTTGGCTACGAACCAAGGGGTCGTGGGTTCGAATCCTGCCAGCCGCACCAAGAATTTCGGTTCTAGAAAAACGCCTTAGAGGTTTGTGCCTCTAAGGCGTTTTTCTTTGCGCGTGGATTTTCCTGTTGCGCCAACCGCAGCAGCAGATGCGGTCGCACGGCCCGTGCACGCCTTCCCGGTCGAGCGATGTTGTCCATCGGACCGTACAGCGGCATGCCTGTGACGGGCTTCCCTTGCAGCACTGCCAGCCTTCTTACATGTTCCAGATGGCATGCCCGGCGTGGCCCCGAGCCGCGGGGTGTGGTTCCGGTCGCCGCGAACCTAGCATCACCTGTCCCTGCATGGGACCTTGTGGAGGATCGCATGAACCGTGTCAAAGAACTCCGGAGAAGCGCGCTGACCTTGAGTTTGTGCACGGTGGCATTCGGCGCCAGCGCCGACATCATCCAGGACCGGCGAACCGATTGGTTCATGAACGCGTTCGAAACGGAGCCGGAATTCATCACTCAGCATTTCAGCGCCGTCGACGAGCACCTGGCGTCGCTGCGCGTGTGGACGCTGCACACCGCGCCGCTCAGCGGCTACCCCGCACGGTTGACACTGGTAGGGCCGCAGGATCTTCGGGTGGATCGCGAGGCGCATCTTCCGCCCGACGCCACCGATCCTCGATCGTGGGAGGGGTACCTGAGCTTCAATCTCATCGGCGTGCGGTTGACGCCAGGGGAGCAGTACAGCTTGTCGTTGACTTCCCCACGGGGCGCGGTGCTGTTCGGGCTGAATCGCAACGACGGCCCCTATGGTGATGCGTACCTGGAGGGCAGCGCGTTCTGGACGGGCACGCAGGACACGCCGTACTACGCCTCCGATCTGACCTTTCAGCTCATCGCGGTGCCAGAGCCCTCGACGGTCGCCCTGCTCGGTTTCGGCATGGCCGGTCTCGCGTGCTGGTCCAGGGGGCGTGGGTTGCGACAGCGTATCGCGAGGCACCTCGGTGCCGCTGGCGAGTCCTGACTTTCCGGGCAGCGGTCCTACACCACTCCTTGCTGGCGCAAGGCGGCAATGCGGTCGGCGTCGTAGTTCAGCACCCGTGCGAGCACCTCATCGGTGTGTTGCCCGAGATCCGGCGGTGCGTTGCGCGCGACCGGGGGGGTGTCCGACAACCGCAGCGGGCTCGCGACGCCGGCGATGGTGCCGAAGTGCTCGTGCGGCAGGTCGACCCGCAGCCCGCGCGCCTGCACCTGGGGGTCGTCGAACGCCTGGCCGATGTCGTTGATCGGCCCGCACGGCACGGCGCGGTGTTCCAGCAACTCCACCCATGCGGCCGTGCTGCGCTGGCGCGTCAAGTCCTCGATCATCGGGATCAGCAAGCCGCGATGCCGCACCCGTTGCGTATTGGTCGCGAAACGTTCGTCGCGGCTCCACGCCGGCACGCCGGCCGCCCCGCAGAAGCGCGCGAACTGGCCGTCGTTGCCCACTGCGAGCAGCATTGCGCCGTCGGCTGTCGGAAAGTCCTGGTAGGGCACGATGCTCGGATGGCTGTTGCCTTGCCGCTGCGGTGCGCGCCCCGTGTTCAAGAAGGCCGATGCCTGGTTGGCCAGCATGGTCATGCCGACGTCCAGCAAGGCCATGTCGATGTGCTGACCGCGACCGGTGCGGTGACGCACTTCGAGCGCCGCGAGGATCGCCGTCGACGCATAAACGCCGGTGAAGAGATCGGTCACCGCGACGCCGACGCGGACCGGGCCGCCGCCGGGCTCGCCATCCGGCCGGCCGGTGATGCTCATCATTCCGCTCGACGCCTGGATCAGCAGGTCGTAGCCGGCCCGCGGCGCATACGGGCCGTCGTGACCGAAGCCGGTGATCGAGCAGTAGATCAGCCGCGGGTTCAGCGCTTTCAGCGTCGCGTAGTCGAGGCCATAGCGCGCGAGGCCGCCGGCCTTGAAGTTCTCGATCAGCACGTCGCTCTTCAGTGCGAGTTCGCGCACGATCGCCTGGCCCTCGGCTTGCGTGATGTCGACCGTGACCGACTGCTTGTTGCGGTTGGCGCAGGTGTAGTACGTTGCGTGGTCTGTGTCGCGGCCGTCGGCGTCCTTCATGAACGGCGGGCCCCAGTGGCGTGTGTCGTCGCCCTCGCCCGGGCGCTCGATCTTGATGACGTGCGCGCCGAGATCGGCCAGGATCTGGCCGCACCACGGGCCCGCCAGCACGCGCGACAGATCGAGCACGCGCAGGTGCCCCAGCGCCGTGGCGGGCGGTTGCGTGCCGGCCGCGTCGGACGTCGTACTCATGCGCTGAAGGCCTGAATGCCGGTTTGCGCACGGCCGAGAATCAGCGCGTGCACATCGTGCGTGCCCTCGTAGGTGTTGACCACCTCGAGATTCACCACGTGGCGGATCACGCCGTATTCGTCGCTGATGCCGTTGCCGCCGTGCATGTCGCGTGCCACGCGGGCGATGTCGAGCGCCTTGCCGCAGGAGTTGCGCTTCATGATCGACGTGATTTCGGGCGCGGCCGTGCCTTCATCCTTCATGCGGCCCAGGCGCAGGCAGCCCTGCAGCCCCAGCGTGATCTCGGTCTGCATGTCGGCCAGCTTCTTCTGGACCAACTGGTTGGCCGCGAGCGGGCGGCCGAACTGCTTGCGGTCCAGCGTGTACTGGCGCGCGGCATGCCAGCAGAACTCGGCCGCGCCCAAGGCTCCCCACGCGATGCCGTAACGTGCGCTGTTGAGGCAGGTGAACGGGCCTTTCAGCCCTTCGACATTCGGCAGTTCCTGTTCGGCCGGCACGAACACGTCGTCCATCACGATCTCGCCGGTGATCGACGTGCGCAGACCCACCTTGCCGTGAATCGCCGGCGCGCTCAAGCCCGGCATGCCCTTGTCGAGGATGAAACCGCGGATGCGCCCGGCGTCGTTCTTGGCCCAGACGACGAACACGTCGGCGATCGGGCTGTTGGTGATCCACATCTTGCTGCCGCTGAGTCGATAGCCGCCGTCGACGCTGCGCGCGCGCGTTTCCATGCTGCCGGGGTCCGAGCCGTGGTTCGGCTCGGTGAGGCCGAAGCAGCCGATCCACTCGCCGCTGGCCAGTCTGGGCAGGTATTTGCGCTTCTGTTCCTCGGAGCCGAACTCGTTGATCGGCACCATCACCAGCGACGACTGCACGCTCATCATCGAGCGATAGCCGGAGTCGACGCGCTCGACCTCGCGTGCGATCAGCCCGTAACTGACGTAGTTCAGGCCGGCGCCGCCGTATTCGCTGGGTATGGTCGGGCCCAGCAGGCCGAGCTCGCCCATTTCGCGAAAGATCGCCGCGTCGGTTTTTTCGTGGCGGAAGCTCTCCAGCACGCGAGGCATCAGCCGGTCCTGGCAGTAGGCACGGGCAGCCTCGCGCACCATGCGCTCCTCGTCGCTCAGCTGCTGGTCGAGCAGCAGCGGGTCTTCCCAGTGAAAGGCGGCGTGGGCCATGCGGGTCTCCTGAAGGATGGGGGGATGCGGTCATGGTAGGGGCTGGGGCCCGCGCGGGCAAACGAGGATTCGACAAGAGCGTGTGCAAAAATGGAACTCCAGCGACCAACCCGAAGAGGGATGAATCTTGGCGCCCTCTCTCCGGTATGCCGGTTCTGCACAATGAAACGAAAAATCCCCAGTACCCAGGCGCTGGTCTGCTTCGAGGCCGCCGCACGCCACGAGAGCTTCACGAAGGCCGCTCAGGAGCTGTCGTTGACGCAAAGCGCCGTGTGCCGCCAGATTGCCTCCCTCGAACAGTTCCTCGGCGTGCCGCTGTTTCGTCGCACGCGGCGCGGCGTGCTGCTGACCGAGTCGGGTGCCGCCTATGGCCGCCGTATCGGCCAGCGGCTGGACGCGGTCGAGCGCGACACGCAGGCCTTGATGGCACACCCTGGCGTGGCGGGTTCGCTCGACCTGGCGGTCGTGCCCACTTTCGCGACGCGCTGGCTGGTACCCCGGCTGCCCCGTCTGGCCGCCTCCAGCCCGGACCTCGTGCTCAACCTCGAGACCCGCACCCGGCCGTTTCTGTTCTCCGACAGCGAATTCGACGCGGCGCTGTACGCCGGCACGGCCGAACAGGTCGCGAACTGGCCCGGCACCGACGCGGTGGAGCTGCTGCGCGAAGACCTGGTGCCGGTGTGCAGCCCGGCGCTGATCGCCGGCCGACGCCAGCCGACGCCGAAAGACCTCACGGGCTTTGCGCTGCTGCAGCAGAGCACTCGCCCGCGTGCATGGCGCGAGTGGTTTGCAGCGCAGGGCGTGGAACACCCGCGCGACAGCGCCGGCCCGCGCTACGAGCTGTTCTCGATGCTCGCGATGGCGGCGGCGCAGGGCATGGGGCTGGCCCTGATGCCGCCGCTGCTGATCGAGGCCGAGCTGGCGCGCGGCGAACTGGTGATCGCCTGCGACCGGCCGCAGCGCGGCGAGCGGGCGTACTATTTCGTGATGCCGGAACGCAAGGCTGGCGACCCGCTGGTCGAGCGCCTGCGCCACTGGATCGTCGCCGAGGCGAACGCCTCTGCCGCGCAGGCAGGCGGCGCATAATTCCCGGCCCGAGGACTCCCCCATGAGCAAGGCATTCACCAAGGAAACCGACGCCGACGACGACGACCTCGCGCTGCCCGCACTGCCGGCCGGCACGAAAAACTACATCACGCCCGCGGGCTACCGCCGCCTGCGCGAGGAGCTGATGACGCTGATCGACGAGGAGCGCCCGAAGGTCGTCGAGATCGTCTCGTGGGCGGCGTCGAACGGCGACCGCTCCGAGAACGGCGACTACCTGTACGGCAAGAAGCGCCTGCGCGAGATCGACCGGCGCATCCGCTTCCTGACCAAACGGCTCGACGTCGCCGAGGTGGCCGATCCGTCGCTGCACCACGGCAACGACCAGATCTTTTTCGGTGCAACCGTCACCTATGCGAATGCGCGGGGCGAGGAACGCACGATCACGATCAAGGGCATCGACGAGGCCGATGCGCTGAAGGCCGAAGTGAGCTGGGTCGCGCCGATCGCGCGGGCGCTGCTGAAGGCGCGCGAAGGCGACGAGGTACAGCTGATGACGCCCGGCGGTGTCGAGAAGATCGAAGTGCTCGAGGTGCGCTACCCCGCGCCGCAGTGACCGCATTGCGCATTTGCGCAGCGAGCCG
Organism: Caldimonas mangrovi; assembly: GCF_023721835.1. GTDB lineage: Bacteria > Pseudomonadota > Gammaproteobacteria > Burkholderiales > Burkholderiaceae_C > Caldimonas > Caldimonas mangrovi. The sequence goes on from NZ_JAMKFE010000002.1 coordinate 512,152, forward strand.
CCCTGCCTATTGAGGTTTGACCCGTGCGGCCTTCAGCACCAGCGGCGAGCGCTTCAAGGTGCGCAATACGTCGGCCAGGTGCACCCGATCGCGCACGGCCAGCAGCAGCTTCAGCTCGATGGTCGCGTGGCCCGGGTCGTGCCCCATGTCGATGTGCGTGATGTCGGCTTCGGCCTCGCTGACCGCCTGGGCGACCTTGGCCAGCACGCCCTTGCCGTTCTGCACCAGCACCGCCACCGAGGTGTCGAACGGCCGCTGCAGGTCCTCGGACCATTCGACCGGGATCCAGCGCTCGCTGTCGCGCTGGAACAGGCGCTTGCCGACCTGGCACTCGCTGGTGTGCACGACCAGCCCCTCGCCGCGGCCGAGGTAGCCGACGATCGCGTCGCCCGGGATCGGCCGGCAGCAGGTCGCCATCTGGACGGTGGCGCCTTCGCTGCCGTCGATCGTCACCATGGCCTGCGAGGGCATGCTGTCGTCGTTGAGGTAGCGGCTCATCGACAGTGTCAGCGCGTCCGGCTTGGTGCCCGCCTCGGCCATCAGCTTGGCCAGGCGTTTGGCGACGATGGTCGCGATCTTCTTGCCCAGGCCGATGTCGATCAGCAGTTCGCGGCGGCCGCGGTTGCCGCTCCAGCGGATCAGCCCCTGCCACAGCGCGAGGTCGAGCGGCTCGCCGGCGATCTCGTCGCCCCTGGGCATCTGCAGGCCTTCGGCCCGCATCGCCTGCGTCAGCAGCTTCTCGCCGAGTTCCAGCGATTCTTCCTGGCGCATGTTCTTCAGGTAGTGACGGATCTTCGAGCGGGCGCGGCCGGTGCGCACGAAGTTCAGCCAGGCCGGGTTGGGACGCGAGACCGGTGCGGTGATGATCTCGACCACGTCGCCGCTGCGCAGCTCGGTGCGCAGCGCTACCTGCTCGCCGTTGACCTTGGCGGCCACCGTGTGGTCGCCGACATCGGAGTGGATCGCGTAGGCGAAATCCACCGGCGTGGCGCCGCGTGGCAGCGCCAGGATCTTGGACTTCGGGGTGAACACGTAGACCGCGTCGGGGAACAGGTCCACCTTCACGTGCTCGAGGAATTCAGCCGAATCGCGCGTCTCGTCCTGGATGTCGATCAGGGACTGCAGCGAGACCGTGCCCACGCGCTGCGCCTCGGTCACGTTGCCGCTGTCGGTGGCCTTGTAGAGCCAGTGCGCGGCAATGCCCTTCTCGGCGACCAGGTGCATCGCGTCGGTGCGGATCTGGAACTCGACCGCGGTGCCGAGCGGGCTCACCAGCGTGGTGTGCAGCGACTGGTACCCGTTGGCCTTGGGGATCGCGATGTAGTCCTTGAAGCGGCCGGGCAGCGGCTTGTAGAGCTGGTGCAGCACGCCCAGCGCCAGGTAGCACTCGGGCAGCGTCGAGACGACGATGCGAAAGCCGAAGATGTCGTTGACCTGCGCGAAGCTCAGGTGCTTTTCGCGCATCTTGGTGTAGATGGAATAGAGCGTCTTCTCTCGACCGAAGATCTGCACCGCCACCGACGATTCCTTGAACGCCCGCTCGACGTCGACCTGGATGCGCTCGACGATGTCGCGCCGGTGTCCGCGCGCTCTCTGCACCGCCTTGGTCAGGGCCCCGAAACGCCAGGGCAGCTGGTATTGGAAGGACAGTTCCTGCAGCTCGCGGTAGACTTGGTTCAGGCCCAGCCGGTGGGCGATGGGAGCGTAGATGTCGAGGGTCTCGCGCGCGATGCGCGAGCGTTTGCCCGCGGGCATGGCCTCCATCGTGCGCATGTTGTGCAGCCGGTCGGCCAGCTTGATCAGCACGACGCGCACGTCGCGCGCCATCGCGAGCAGCATCTTGCGGAACGACTCCGCCTGCGACTCCTCGCGCGTGGAGAACTGCAGCTTGTCGAGCTTGGTGAGCCCGTCGACCAGTTCTGCGGTCGGCGCACCGAATTTCTCGATCAGCTCGATCTTGGTGGTGCCGCTGTCCTCCATCACGTCGTGCATCAGTGCCGCCATGATCGCCTGGGCGTCGAGCTTCCAGTCGGCGCACAGGCCGGCGACGGCGATCGGATGGGTGATGTAGGGCTCGCCGCTGGCGCGGAACTGCCCGAGATGGGCTTCGTCGGCGTATCTGTACGCCTCGCGCACGCGCTTGATGTCGGCGGGGTCGAAGTAATCGAGCTTGTGGGTCAGCGCCGCGAAGGAGGCGGCGGCGGCATCGACGCGTGCGCCTTGCGCCACCGTTTCCTGCGGCGCGGGGCGTTTACCGGCTTTCGATGCGGCGTGGGCGACCATGACGCGACTTTATCGCGGAATGCAAGCCCACGAACTGAAACGCCCGAATCCAGGTTCGGGCGCGGCGGACCGGCCTGCAGGCCGGGAGAGGGAGCGATGGGACCGGTGACCGGTCAGGTCGGCACCTTGCGCAGCATCTCGACGCCGACTTCGCCGGCGGCAATTTCGCGCAACGCGGTGACGCCCGGCTTGTTCTTCGACTCGATCTTCGGCGCGTGGCCTTGGCTGAGCATGCGGGCGCGGTAGGTGGCCGCAAGCACCAGTTGAAACCGGTTCGGGATCTTGTCCAGGCAATCTTCGACCGTGATGCGGGCCATAACACACTCCAGTGGGCCGCATTTTCTGCGGCTGGGGCTTCAGTCAGCTGAGGTTGAGGGCGTCGAAGACAGCTCGCCTGCTTCGACGCTGGGCGGCGTATTTGAGCCGCTGCGCGTGGACGATCGCCTTCAAGTCGAAAAGCGCCGTCTCGAAAAGAGCGTTGATTATAACGAAGTCGAAATGCCGGGCCTGCGCCACTTCCAGGCGGGCGTTCGCCATGCGGGTTTCGATGACGTCGGCGCCGTCCTCGCCGCGCCGGTGCAGGCGCTGCAGCAATTCCTCGAAGCTGGGCGGCAGGATGAAGATCAGCACTGCGTGCGGGAACAACTGCTTGATCTGCAGTGCGCCCTGCCAGTCGATCTCCAGGATCACGTCCTCGCCGGCGGCCATGCGCGACTCGATGGCTGCGCGCGAGGTGCCGTAAAGGTTGCCGTGTACTTCGGCCCACTCGAAGAAGTCGCCGCGTTCGGTCATCGCGCGGAACTCCGGCTCACTGACGAACCAGTATTCCCGGCCGTCGTGCTCCTGCCCGCGCGGCGGGCGCGTGGTGTGCGAGATCGACACGACGAGGTGGGAATCGAGTTCCAGCAGCGACTTCACGAGGCTGGACTTGCCGGCACCGCTGGGCGCTGCCACGACGAAGAGATTGCCCGGGTATTCCATGCTCCGACCCTACTCGATGTTCTGGACCTGTTCCCGCATCTGCTCGATCAGGACCTTCATTTCGACCGAGATCTGCGTCAGCTCCAGCGCCGAGGCCTTGGAGCCCAGGGTGTTGCCCTCGCGGTGCAGTTCCTGGATCAGGAAGTCGAGCCGCTTGCCGATCTCGCCGCCGGCCTGGAGCAGCCGGGCGATCTCGTCGAGGTGGGCCGTCAGCCGCGACAGTTCTTCGGCGACATCGATGCGCAGTGCATACGAGGCGGCTTCGCTCAAGGCCCGCTCGCGCAGCGCGTCGGCGCTCATGCTCTGGGTCGCACCGGCGGTATCGAGCGCCGCCTGCCAGCGCTCCAGGAAGCGCTGCTGCTGCTTCTCGACCACCTGGGGCACCAGCGGCGCGGCCTGCTGCGCCAGTTCGCGCAGCTTGACGATGCGCTCCATCAGGATGCCGACCAGGCGCTCGCCTTCACGGGCCCGGGCCTCGACCAAGCCGTCGATGCACTGGCGGGTCGCGGCGATGGCGGCCTCGTCGAGCTTTTCGCCCACTGACGCGCCCCGACACCATTGCAGCACCTCGTGCACCGACAGCGGCTGCGCCTGCGGCATCCAGCCACGCACGGTCGCCTCGACGCCGGCCAGGCGGGTCAACTGCTCGGGTTGCGGCTGGGGCAGGGCCGTATCGGCCTCGCGCTGCGCGTTCAGGCGCAACTCGATCTTGCCGCGGCGGAAACGTGCGGTCAGCAGTTCGCGCAACGCCGGCTCGACGGCGCGCAGGTCGTCGGGCATCCGGAACGCAAGGTCGAGGAAACGGCTGTTGACCGACCGCAGTTCCACCGTCACGCCGGCAGCCGCGGCGCCACCGGTACGGAGAGCCGTCTCGTCGTTCGGGGAACCCGGGACCTGCGAGGCGGCGCTCGCATACCCGGTCATGCTGTAAACTGCCATGACACTTATCGCATTGCAAAATCCGATTATGTCAAAGCCCAAACCTGCCCCGTTGCCCCCGGGCACCGTGGTCGGTGGTTATCAGATCATCAAGAAGTTGGCTGCCGGGGGCTTTGGCGTCGTCTATCTTGCCGAAGACCAGGACAAGCGCCTGGTGGCACTGAAAGAATATCTGCCGTCCTCGCTGGCCGAGCGTTCGCCCGGCGAGCTGGCGCCGCGCGTCAAGCCCGAGAAGCAGCCGCTGTACCGACTCGGCCTGAAGAGCTTCTTCGAGGAGGGGCGCTCGCTCGCGCAGATTTCCCACCCGAGCGTGGTCTCGGTGCTGAACTTCTTCCGCGAGAACGAAACCGTCTACATGGTGATGAACTACCTGCAGGGCGACACGCTGCAGGATTTCATCGTCACCGCGCGCGAACTGAAGCGCGACAAGGTCTTCCGCGAGTCCACCATCCGCTCGCTGTTCGACGAGATCCTGCGCGGCTTGCGCATAGTCCACCAGCACAAGATGCTGCACCTCGACATCAAGCCGGCCAACATCTTCATCACCAACGACAACAAGGCGGTCTTGCTCGATTTCGGTGCGGCACGCGAAGTGCTGAGCAAGGAAGGCAATTTCATCCGCCCCATGTACACGCCCGGTTTCGCCGCGCCCGAGATGTACCGCCGCGACGGCACGCTCGGCCCCTGGACCGACATCTACGCGATCGGGGCCTGCATCTACGCCTGCATGCAGGGTTACCCGCCCAACGACGCTCCCCAGCGGCTGGAAAAGGACCGCCTCACGCTTTCGCTCTCGCGCCTGCGGAACATCTACTCCGACAATCTGATCGAAGTGACGGAGTGGTGCATGGCCCTCGACCCGTTGTCTCGACCGCAGAGCGTGTTCGCGTTGCAGAAGGAACTGGCCCGCGAGACGGAGCGGCGTTACACCAAGCTGAGCTTCAGCGAGCGTCTCAAGCTGCAGCTTGAGAACCTCAAGGGCGGAAAGCAGGCCTGAGAAGGCCCTACGGGAGACGCCCACGATGAGGTTCTCGGTCTACCAGGTCAGCCGCAAGGGCGGTCGCGAGAAGAACGAAGACCGCATGGGGTATTGCTATACCCGCGACTCGGGTCTGTTCGCGCTGGCCGACGGCATGGGCGGGCACCCTGAAGGCGAAGTGGCCTCGCAGGTGGCGTTGCAGACGATGGCGGCGCTGTTCCAGCGCGACGCCAAGCCGATGCTGAAGGACCCGGTGCGCTTTCTGCACGACGCCATCATTGCCGGGCACCACCAGCTGTTGCGCTACGCCACCGAGAAGGCGCTGATCGACACACCGCGCACCACCGTCGTGGCCTGCGTGATGCAGAACGGCGCGGCCTACTGGGCACACTGCGGCGATTCGCGCTTGTACCTGGTGCGCGGCGACAAGTTGATTGCCCGCACGCGCGACCATTCGTACTCCGAGTTGCAGGAAACGCTCAACGGGGTGGTGCCACTGGGCGAGAAATTCAACCGCAACGTGTTGTTCACCTGCCTCGGCAGCCCCGGCAAGCCGGTGGTCGACACGGTGGGGCCGATGCTGATGCAGTCCGGCGACCGCGTGATGCTGTGCTCCGACGGCCTGTGGAGCAGCGTGCCGGACACCGTGATTGCCGAGCAGCTGGCGACGCGGCCGATTTCCGACTCGGTGCCCGAACTCGTCGAACAGGCGCTGCGCCGCGCCGGCAGCAAGAGCGACAACGTCACGGTGCTGGCGGTCGAGTGGGAGTCGTCGGAAGACTACGATTCGACCAAGGCCATTTCGACGCAGACGCTCGGCGAGGAGGTGTTCGCCTCCACGATACAGGCCAGCGTGCTCGGCCAGGAGCCTGACGATCTCGACGAAGCGGAGATCGAGCGCTCGATCCGCGAGATCAACGAGGCCATCAAGCGATCCTCGCAGAAGAAGCCGTAGTATCGGCACACCATTGATGTGGGGCGCCGCCGGGCGCCCCGCGTTCATTTCTACCAGGGCTTTTCCATGACGACCTTCAATCGCAGCCAGGGCCGTGCGCCCGACGCCTTGCGTCCGGTGCGCCTCACGCGCCACTACACCAAACACGCCGAGGGCTCGGTGCTGATCGAGTTCGGCGACACGCGCGTGCTGTGCACCGCTTCGGTCGAGGAACGCGTGCCGCCCCACAAGAAGGGCAGCGGCGAGGGGTGGGTGACCGCCGAATACGGCATGCTGCCGCGCTCGACACACACCCGCAGCGACCGCGAGGCCGCGCGCGGCAAGCAGAGCGGTCGCACGCAGGAGATCCAGCGGCTCATCGGGCGTTCGCTGCGCACGGTGTTCGACCTGGCGAAGCTCGGCGAGCGCACCATACATCTCGATTGCGACGTCATCCAGGCGGACGGCGGGACACGCACCGCGGCGATCACCGGCGCCTACGTTGCAGCGCACGACGCAGTGAGCAAGCTGCTGGAGCTGGGCTTGATCGAGCGCACGCCCGTCAAGGACGCGGTTGCGGCGATCTCGGTCGGCATCGTGCAGGGCGTGCCGCTGCTGGACCTGGAATACGTCGAGGATTCCGCCTGCGGCACCGACATGAATGTCGTGATGACCGGCTCCGGCGGTTTCGTCGAGATCCAGGGCACGGCCGAGGGCGAGCCCTTTTCGCGCGCCGAGATGGAGGCGCTGCTGGCGCTGGCCGACAAGGGCATTCGCGAGCTGGTCGCGGCGCAAGCCGCCGCCCTGAGGGCCTGACGTGCGCCTGGTGCTTGCTTCCAACAACGCGAAGAAGCTGGTCGAGCTGCGCACGCTGTTCGCACCGCTCGGCATCGAGCTGCTCGCGCAGGGGGCGCTGGGCATCGGCGAGGCGGAGGAGCCGCACGGCACCTTCGTCGAGAACGCGCTGGCGAAGGCGCGGCACGCAGCCGCCGCCAGCGGCAACGCGGCGATCGCCGACGACTCCGGCCTGTGCGTGGACGCACTGGGCGGTGCACCGGGCGTGCTGTCGGCACGCTATGCGACGCTGTTCGGCGGTCCCAGGGACGATGCCGAGAACAACCGCGCGCTGCTGCGGCAGCTGGAAGGGCAGAGCGAGCGCCGCGCGCGGTTCGTCAGCGTGCTGGTGGCGTTGCGCTCGGCCGACGACCCGGAGCCGCTGATCGCGATGGGGCGCTGGGACGGCGAGGTGACCGCCGAGCTGCGCGGCGAGGGCGGCTTCGGCTACGACCCGCTGATGTACATCCCCGGGTTCGGCAGGACAGTGGCGCAACTCGGCGCCGAAGAGAAGAACCGACACAGCCACCGGGCCCAGGCGGCCCGGCAGATGCTGGCCTTGATGCGCGAGGTGTGGCAGCTTGGCTGATTCGACCGAGGTTCATGCGCGCTACCTGCGCCCCGGCACGCTGCAGCTCGGCGCTCTGCCGCCGCTGTCGCTGTACGTGCATCTGCCGTGGTGCTTGAAGAAGTGCCCGTATTGCGATTTCAACAGCCACGAGTGGCGGGACGGCGGCCTGCCGCCCGAGGCGCGTTACCTCGACGCGCTGCGTGCCGACCTGGAGGCCTCGCTGCCGCTCGTCTGGGGGCGCCGCATCCATTCGATCTTCATCGGTGGCGGCACGCCGAGCCTGTTCTCGCCGGCGTCGATCGACCGGCTGCTGGCCGACGTGCGCGCGCGCCTGCCGCTCGAGCCCGGCTGCGAGATCACGCTCGAGGCCAATCCCGGCACCTTCGAGCGTGACCGATTCCGCGGTTTTAGGGAGGCAGGCGTGACGCGGCTGTCGATCGGGGTGCAGAGCTTCGACGATGAGAAGCTGAAGGCGCTGGGCCGGGTGCATGACCGGGACCAGGCGATCGCCGCCGTCGAAGAGGCGCGAGAGTGCTTCGAGACCTTCAACCTCGACCTCATGTATGCGCTGCCGGGACAGAGCCTCGCCCAGTGCGAAGCCGACCTGCGTCAGGCGCTCGCCTTCGAGCCGCCGCACCTGTCCGTTTACCACCTGACGCTGGAACCGAACACGTATTTCGCGAAGTACCCGCCGGCCGTGCCGGACGACGACGCGGCTTTCGAGATGCTCGACCGCATTGCCGAACTCACGGCCGCTGCCGGCCTGGAACGCTATGAGGTGTCCGCCTATGCGCGACCCGGCCACGCCTGCGAGCACAACCTGAATTACTGGCGCTTCGGCGACTACCTTGGCATCGGTGCGGGGGCTCACGGCAAGCTCAGTTTTCCCCACCGGGTGCTGCGCCAGGTGCGCTTTCGCGAGCCGGCGCGCTACATGGCCGGGGCGCTCGACGGTCAGCCGGTCGCGCAGGAAGACGAGGTGGCACGCGAAGAACTGCCCTTCGAATTCATGCTCAACGCATTGCGGTTGAAGGAAGGCTTCGAGCTGACGCGGTTCACCGAGCGCACCGGGCTGCCGCTGTCGGCCCTCCAGGCCGGGTTGGACGAGGCCGAGCGGCGCGGCTTCGTCGAGCGGGACTGGCAGCGCGTGCGGCCCACGGCCCGAGGCTTCGATTTTTTAAGCGACTTGCAAGCCTTGTTTCTGCACGAATAGCGCGCAAAGCGCCCCCTGTCTGTGATGACAGCTGTGGTGAACCCCTAAAGGGGTTTTCAGCCCTTGCGTGCCGTGGCAGGATCAAACGCCGCGGATGTCAACCAGGAGTATTCAGCCGTGTCTGACGGTCCCGCCAGCTCTTCTTCGGTCCACGAACCGGCCCTGATGCCGGAAGACGGTGCGCTGCGTGTGTTGGTGGCCGAGGATGATCGCGTGCAGCAAATCCTGCTCAGCACCCATCTCGAAGCCTGCGGCTGCACGGTCGATATCGCCGAGGATGGCTTCGACGCACTGCAGATGTGGCAGTTGCACCATCACTCGTTGGTGATCACCGATTGCCGCATGCCACGCATGGACGGTTACGAGTTTGCCCGCACGCTACGGGCGGAGCCTGGCGGCGACCGGGTGCACCTGATCGGGACCAGTGCCGATACGGACGATGCACCGCTGGCGCTGGCCGCAGGCATGGAGCGGCTGCTGCAAAAACCCGTCTCGGGCGCCGAGATCGCCGCGTTGTGCAAGGCCGCGCGCGGCTGCTGAAGGCGGTTTTTCGGGCTCTCTATACCCGGTTCAGACTCAGTCCCGCGGTGTTGCGCAGCCGCTCGATCAATTGCGGTGCGATCTGCGTGAGCGACAGTACCTCATGGGCCGCGCCGGCGTGGATCGCCTCGCGCGGCATGCCGAACACCACGCAGCTGGCTTCGTCCTGCACGTAGTTGTAGGCGCCGGCGTCACGCATTTCCTTCATCGCCCTGGCACCGTCGGCGCCCATGCCGGTCAGCATGATGCCGATGGCGTTCGGGCCCACGACACGTGCGGCTGATTTGAACAGCACCTCCACGGACGGCCGGTGCCGGTTGACAGGTTCCCCGTCCTGCACGCGCGCGATGTAGTTGGCACCGCTGCGCTCGACGCTCAGGTGCCGTCCGCCCGGCGCGATATACGCGTGCCCGGGCAGTACCCGTTCGCCGTCGACGGCTTCCTTGACCGCGATGCGGCACAGGCCGTCGAGCCGGGTCGCATAGCTGCGCGTGAAGCCGGGCGGCATGTGCTGCGTGATGACCACCGCCGGCGAATCCGGCGGCAGATTGGTCAGCACCTCGCGGGTTGCCTCGGTACCCCCCGTGGAGGCGCCGATGAAGATGATCTTCTCGGTCGACAGGCGCCCGATGTTGGCTGGCACGGCAGGGGCGGCCACGCCATCGGCCGCGGCGGCTGCTGGCGCAGGCGCGCTCAGCTTGCGGACCTGCGCCTTCGCCGCGATGCGGATCTTCTCGGTGATCTCCTGGGCCAGCTGCTGCAGGCCGTTGGAGATGCCGATCTTCGGTTTCGCGACGAAATCGATCGCACCGAGTTCGAGCGCACGCAGCGTGACCTCGGCGCCGCGCTCGGTCAGCGTCGAGACCATCACGACCGGCATCGGCCGCAGCCGCATCAGCTTGGACAGGAAGTCGATGCCGTCCATGCGCGGCATTTCGACGTCGAGCGTGATCACGTCGGGGTCGAGATTGCGGATCATCTCGCGTGCGACATAGGGGTCGCTGGCGGCGCCGACGCACTGCATGTCGGGTTGCCGGTTGATGATCTCCGTCAGCAGGCTGCGGACCAGGGCCGAATCATCGACCACCACGACTCGAATTGCGGACATGGACGCTCCTCCTCTTGTGTCCCTTTAGAACAGGTCGATCGAGCCGGCGCCGCTTGCAGGCGGAATGATGCGCTGGCTGGCCGCCTTGTCCTGTGCGATCAGTGCTTCCGGGTTCGCGGCGGCGAGACGCTTGACCATCGCCTTGCCGCTGGCCGGGAAGAAGCAGACCTTGCGGGGATACACGTCGAGCACGTCCTTCGAGACGATCGGGATGTGCTCGGTCTTCAGATAATCGATCACGAAGTCGGTGTTGCGCTGGCCGACGTTCAGGCTGTTCATGCCGCTGATGACCTGCCCGCCGCCGAACACCTTGGCTTCGAGCGTGCTGCGCGTGGCGCCCTTTTTCATCAGTTCGTTGATCAGCAGTTCCATCGCGTAAGAGCCATAGCGGCCGGAATCCTGCACGCCGGCGCCATCGGGCAGCATGAAGTGGTTCATGCCGCCGACACGGGCGTTGCGGTCCCACAGACAGGCAGCGATGCAAGAACCGAGCGTCGTCAGGATCACCAGGTCTTCGTCGTGCACGAAGTATTCGCCCGGCAGCACCTTGACCGCGTCGGTCTTGAAATGCGCTTCATAGAAGAAGAACGAGGCTTCGCCGGGTTTGCGCAGGCGCGCTTTCAGCCGGTCCAGCCGGGTGGTGGAGGGCGCCCCCGCGGTGCCGCTGAGGCCGTTACTGCGGGCGCTTGTCGTGTCGAGCATGAGCGTCTTATCGTCCGGTGTGCCGATGCACTTGAGCAACTCGGGCTTCGCGTCACAGGCGGTGGTAGACCGTCTTGCCGCGCAGTTGGAACAACTGCCGCGCGTCGGTGAAGTTCTCGGAGTGGCCGACGAACAGCAGCCCCTCGGGTTTCATCACGCCGTGGATGCGCTCCAGCACGCGCCTTTGGGTCGGTGCGTCGAAATAGATCATCACGTTGCGGCAGAAGACGATGTCGAACGCATCGCCGAGCGACCAGGCGGGCGACATCAAATTGAAACTGCGGAACTCGATCAGATGGGCGAGTTCGGGCTTGGCGCGGATCTGGCCGGCGTTCTTGCCGGTGCCGCGCAGGAAGTGACGCTTCAGGTGTTCCGGCGTCAGGCCGCGCGCGTCCTCGCCGTAAACGCCGCGGCTCGCGGTGGCGAGCACCTTGGTGTCGATGTCGCTGGCCAGGATGCGCACCGGCGCGTTCGGACCCAGCGTGTCGGCCACCGTCATCGCGATCGAGTAGGGTTCCTCGCCGGTCGACGCCGCGTTGCACCAGATGCGCAGTGGCCGTGCGGTGCCGCGACGGCGCAGTTCCTCGGTCAGCAGGCGGAAGTGGTGCTCTTCGCGGAAGAAGGCCGTGAGATTGGTCGTGAGGCAGTTCACGAATTCCTGCCATTCGGCGTCCGCCTGCGGGCCGACCGCTTTTTCCAGCCACTGCAGGTAGTCGGCGAAGGAGCGATGGCCGGTTTCGCGCAATCGGCGTGACAGTCGGCTGTAGACCATGGCCTGCTTGCCTGCATGCAGGCTGATGCCTGCGCGCTGGTAGATCAGCTGACGCACCCGCTCGAAGTCAGGCTTGTCGAACGTGAACTCGTGCGTGGCACGGTCGGCCGTGGCCTCGGCAGGCGCCGGGGGCAAGGCGGAAGACAGGACGGCACTCATGGCAGATGCGGCTCGCGAGACAGCGGGTGGAAGCGTTCAGCGGTGAACGCCTGCTCTCACGGTTATCGGCAGCTGCTGGCCCGGCTTGAGTGCCGGGGGTCAACCACCCGCTGAACGGATGGGCTTGCGGTCGAGCAGGTGCCAGTGCAGCTGGAAGCCGTAGACGGCCGAGTCCTCGATGCCGAGCGTGCGGCCCACATTGAGCTTGACGCCGAGGCGGCCGGGCACCAGCCACAGGCTGGTACCGACACTCTGCACGGTCTGTGTGCGGTCGGAGGCTTTCATCTCGCCGGCCACCGTGAAGCGGCCGCCGAAGGACCAGGCCAGCGCGGCGTCCAGCAATGTGGTGGTCTCGCGCGTGACCCACTGGTGTTTCGGCCCCAGGTTCAGCCGCAGCGTGAGATCGGCGGGCAAGCGCAGCGTGCTCAGCCCGGTGAGCGTCGCATGCTCCATCTGCATGCGGCCCAGATCGGCCAGCCGCTGCGTGAAGGTTGCGATCTTCAGGCCCCAGCGGGCGGGTCCGAGGCGCCAGTCGCTGTCGGTGTAGCGCGCCGCGGCGCCGAGTCCCCAGTTGCCCTCGCGCACCTGGGTCAGCGGCTGCAGGAAGGCGCCGAGCCGCACGGGCTGCGCCTCGCTGCAGGCAGGCAGCGACATCCAGGCGTTTGCACCATTGGCATGCGAGTACCAGCCTTCGACCTGGCAGCCGCCGGGTGCGATGGCTTGGACGTCGTCGGGTGTGATACCGACCTGCGCACGAGCGACACCCCCCCCGCCGGCCCACAGGGCGGCCAGCACCAGCAAGAAGCCGCAGCGCTGGTACCGCGGCAACGGGAGACGGAGTGTCGAGATCCGGGGCATGGCTGTCGAGAAATGGCGCAGTGAATTACACCCGATACGCCGGGTCGATGAACCGCACCGCCCGAGTAACAGCGAGCGGTATTGCGGCATTCGACACACCGCGGCGAAGCATGCGCGAAGCGTAGGCTCACTGCGCCGGCTTGCCCATCCCAAGAATGAGGGGCATGTCACCAGGCTGCGTGGAGTGCGTCGCCGACGGGTGCCGTTGCAGGCCCCGTAAGTGGTGTCAGAAGCTCTCCCAGTCGTCGTCCCGGGACGACGCCGCGGGCGCCGTGCCGGCCGGGGCCAGGACCGGCGCGGCGGGCCGTGCACCTGCTGCCGGCCTCACCTGCCGGGCCGTCGCCCGGGCGTCGGGTGCTGCTGCGGCCCGGGGGGCTGCATCCCGCACGCGGGCAATGACCTTCTGGGCCACGGCACTGGCTTCCTGCGCCGCTGCGCCCTGCTGGAGCTTGAACGCGCTGACGACGTCGGCGAGCTTATAGGCCTGCTCCTTGAGGCTTGCGGCGGCGGCGGCGGACTCCTCGACGAGTGCGGCGTTCTGCTGCGTCATCTGGTCGAGCTGGGTGACGGCGGTGTTGACCTGGCCGATGCCGGAGCTCTGCTCGGCGGTGGCGGCGGTGATCTCGCCGATGATGTCGGACACGCGCTGCACGGAGGCGACGATCTCGGTCATGGTGGAGCCGGCGTTCTGCACCAGCTTGGCGCCGGACTCGACCTTCTCGACGGAGGCGCCGATGAGGGTCTTGATTTCCTTGGCGGCCTGGGCCGAGC
>NZ_JAMKFE010000020.1 GCF_023721835.1 Caldimonas mangrovi
TCAAGGATCTAAGCTCGGACGAGAACTTGGCGGAGTTCAAGAGTGCCTTTTGGAAGTATGACCTTCCCGTCGAGTACATCGATCCAACGGACGTTGGCCTCATTGAAGATGTCTTTGATCGTCTTAAAGCCGAACGCCTGCTGCGATAGGTGGGGCGGCAAGGACGGCGCGGTTTTGACACGTGACTCAAAGGTGAAGTGATGGACGAAAAGCAGATGCTGCTGATGGCGGCGAGACGTGAGCGCCACGGGATGAACAAGTCGCCGGAGCACCGCGCATGGGTTCACATGAAGCAGCGGTGCACGAATCCGAAGAAGCGCGAGTACCCGCACTACGGCGGCCGGGGGATAAAGGTCTGCGATGAGTGGATGCACTCGTTCTTGGCGTTCTTCAACCACATCGGCCCAAGACCGAGCGACCGGCATTCCTTGGACCGGATAGATGTCAACGGGAACTATGAGCCCGGCAATGTTCGGTGGGCCACGCAGCAGGAGCAGGTTGAGAACACGACGGTTGCGAGGCATATCACCATCAACGGCCGGACACAAACCCTGTCCGCATGGGCGCGTGAGATGGGGCTGACTGCTGGGCAGGTCTGCCAGCGTGAGCGTTCTGGATGGTCTATCGAGGAGGCAATCCTGACTCCAAGCGTGCCAGGGCAGAAGCGACACATGCGCGTCAAGCGAGACTACTCGGGAAGGTCGCGTGACTGGCATGGGCGATACCAGCCGGAAAGCGTCCGCGCAGCCGCAGCCATAGGGGAGCAGAGCAATGGGTGAGTGGCAACCAATCGAGACGGCGCCGAAGGATGGCCGGGAGATGTTCGTGGTGCGCGCATTCAATGTGCAATTTGGCGGCGTGTCCTACACCTCTGATCCGTGGTGTGTTTGGCGGCACCGTGATGGCAGGCTCGCCCGCTGGCCGCACGAGTTGTTCCAGCCCACCCACTGGATGCCTCTCCCGCCCCCACCTGGAGAAGCCAATGGCTGAGACCTCAACCATCGGGATCAACCCAATGCACAAGCGCCCGGAGTCGGGGCGACGGATCGTTGTTGCCCTCAAAGACGGTCGGCAGATCGAGTGCAGGACGTGCATGGTTGTTTCGGCGCGCGGGTCCGGCATCGTGATCTATCACAAGCGCAATGCGCTGGACGAAAGCAAGGCCGTCGGCTGGTGGCCGGTGCGAAGGGGCCCCCAATGAGTGACATCAAGCTGCCGGAGTTGCCGAAGCGGTTCGACGCCATATGCGCCCTCAACGAGTGCGGCGATATTGAGGAGGTGCAGGTCTACACCGCCGAGCAAATGCAGGAGTACGCCAAGCAGGCCGCAGAGATGGAGCGGGAGCGTTTTGGCGAGGAGGCCGCCAAGATGGCGGAGGTATGGGACTGGAGCTTGGCGCAATCGATCCGGGCAAGGAGCCGTTCATGACCGATGAGCAAATCAAGCGGATGGCTGAAGCGGCAGGGTTCCATGTTGCCGGTGGCCTGATTATGTCGCCGTACGTTTTCGGGCACGACCACACGAAGGAGCTCCGCCGCTTCGCAGAACTCGCCCGCCAGGATGAGTGCAAGCGACTCGCAGAAGCATGTGGATTGTCAGCCGACGACATGACACAGATCCGGCACACCCTTGATGAGGGCGGCGAACTCGTCTACCGACAAACGCTGGCCATCGAGGGGCTGATGCATGAGCTTGCAGCGCAGCTTCGCCGCGCAAGAGGTAGCGACAAGTGAGCGACTTCATCGTGTGCGAAGAGATCAACGGCCGCCTGTACGTGCCCGTTGAACACCAAACAATCTCCAGCCTCATCCAGAAGCTGGAGCAGCGAGACCAGCAAATCGCCCGTCTAGAGGCGTTCATGAAAAGACTCCTAGACAGAGAAGATCTCCGCTGGGCAGTCTCAGACGAGGTAGCGAGGGGTGTTCGTGATGCTCTCAAGAGGTAGTGATGAAGAAGTTCTTCGTTCTCGCGGCCCTGCTATCGGTCGGTGCGCAGGCCCAAACGCTGGGGGTGCACCTGGTGAGTCACCACAACCCGGCAGCCGAGTTCAACAACGTCAATCCTGGGCTGTACTACCGCAGCGCTGACGGCTGGACTGGAGGCATCTACCGGAACAGTGAAAGCCGGTGGACGATTTACGGCGGCTACACGCTGCAGGCCGACCTGAGCGGCTGGAAACCGGCTCTCACCATCGGCGGCATGTACGGCTACCGCGAGGGCGACTGCCGTAGCGTCAAGCCGATGGCATGGGCCGGGCAGTCTCAACCTGAGAAATGCCGCACCCGGGTGCTGCCGATGCTGCTCCCAAGCCTTGGGACGCCGGATGTCGCCGGCTGGCGGCTGCGGCTGGCCTACATGCCGCGCATCAAAGATCGAGGCGCCGAAGTCTTACACCTGATGGTTGAGAAGGACCTGTGATCATGAAGCGCATCGACTTTCGCTCCCGGATACCAGCCCACAAGGTCGAGCAGTATCCGAAGATGGCAGACCACACCGTAGCGGTGTGGCTTGAAGTCGCCACCTCAAGCCTTGAGCGCGAGCCGAGTACCTGTGCCGGCGTGGCCGACAGGATTTCCATACAAACAAAGCTTGCCCGTCGTGTTTTGTACAACATGGAACGCGACGGATATGTGCGCGTAACAGCCAGCGGCAACAAGCGCAAGACAGGTCCGAAAGCATTTTTCTGGGTGACGACCGGCTGCAAGGTTCCCCCAGGGTGCGACGGAGCAGTCAAGAGCCTGACTGACGCTGAGCTGTTCGGCTTTAAGCGGCGCGAACCAGAGTTCAGAGACTACGAGCCGATGCCAGCGACCAAAGCTGTGGTCTGCCGTCCAGGTCAAGAGGACTGGAAAGAGCGCCCAAGCAGGCAAGGTGACTGGCTGGTCTATCGGGACGGACGACGGGAGAAGGTGGCGTAATGGCGCGCTCGAAGTACACGGAAGAGATGGCGGCCTTGATCTGCGAAGAGATCGCCAGCGGGAAGTCGCTGCGCGAGATCTGCAAGCAGGATGGGATGCCTGACAAGGTGACTGTCCTTCGGTGGTTGGATGCACACGAGTCATTCCGCACCCAATACGCCCGCGCGCGCGAAGCCCAGGCCGAAACGATCTTCGAGGAAATCTTGGAGATCGCCGACGACGCTCGGAACGACTGGATGGAGCAGCACGCCGACGACGCCCAAACGGCCGGTTGGAAGTTCAACGGCGAGAACGTCCAAAGATCGCGGCTCAGGGTCGATGCCCGCAAGTGGTTCCTTGGGAAGGTTGCCCCAAAGAAGTACGGCGACAAGCTGGATGTGGAGCACAGCGGCAAGCTGACCCTGGGCGATCTGGTGGCCGGCTCCATGAAACAGGACGATGAGCAGCCAAGTAGCTGAGGCGGCCGGCTCGAAGCTCAGGGCCTGGCGAGAGAACCCGGCGCAATTCGCGCACGAGTGCTTCGGGTTCAACCCCGACCCGTGGCAGCTAGACGTACTCCAGGCATTCCCGCATAACCAGCGGTTGGCGATGAAGGCGTGCAAGGGGCCGGGCAAAACCGGCCTGCTGTCAATCCTGATCTGGAACTTCCTCGCCACCCGCCCGCATCCTAAAGTCGCGTGTACGTCCATCACTGCCGACAACCTGGCGGATGGCCTGTGGACCGAGCTTGCGAAGTGGCGCAACAACTCGCCGTTCGTCAAGCAGGCGTTCGAGTGGACGAAGACGCGCATCTTCGCCAGGGATCACCCGGAAACGTGGTGGGCTTCGGCTCGGACCTGGAGCAAGGGTGCCGATTCCAATCAGCAGGCGGACACGCTGGCGGGCCTGCACGCTGACTACCTGCTGTTCGTGCTGGATGAGGTGGGGGGGATTCCTGACGCCGTGATGGCGGCGGCTGAAGCTGGCCTATCTACCGGCATCGAGACCAAGATCGTGATGGCCGGCAACCCGACACACCTTGAGGGGCCGCTGTACCGGGCATCAACGAACGAGCGCCACCTGTGGCACCTCACGGAGATCACCGGAGACCCGGACGACCCGAAGCGTTCGCCGCGCATCTCTGTGCAGTGGGCGCGTGAACAGATCGAGAAGTACGGCCGGGATAACCCATGGGTGCTGGTCAACGTCTTCGGCCGCTTCCCGCCCTCCAGCCTGAATGCGCTTCTCGGCCCAGACGAGGTGAGCGAGGCCATGCGCCGGCACCTCAGGGAGGATCAATACAGCTTCGCGGCCAAGTTGCTCGGGGTTGACGTGGCTCGGTTCGGGGACGACAGGAACGTGGTGTTCCCGCGCCAGGGTATGGCGGCATTTCGCCCCAAGATCCTGCGCAACGTGAGGACGAACGAGCTCGCCGATGTGGTGGCGCTTGCCTCGCAAACCTGGGGCGCGCATGGCATCTTCGTTGACGGCACGGGCGGCTATGGGGCCGGTGTGGTGGATTCGCTGCTGCTCAAGGGGCATGCCCCTATCGAGGTGAGCTTTGCCGGCAAGGCTATGAATCCGCGCTACTTCAACAAGCGCGCGGAGATGTATTTCGAGGCGGCTGAGTGGGTGAAGCGCGGCGGGGCGCTCCCGAACATCCCGGAGTTGCAGCGCGAGCTGTGCGCCATCACCTACACGTTCCAAGGCGACAAGCTCAGGGTGGAGGAGAAAGAGCACATCAAGGAGCGGCTGGGCTACTCGCCTGACTTGGCTGATGGGTTTGTCCTGACCTTCGCCGCCCCCATTGCTCCACCACCGCCCGGGCCCCCGGGACTGGTCCGCACAAACCGTGCCGCGACCGAGTACGACCCCATCCACCGGCAGGAAGAGGCCAACGCGGCGACGGAATACAACCCGTTCGCGTAGGTTTTCCATAGGCTCGCCGCAAACCGCGGAGCCTGCATGCCCACTGTCTACGCCACGGAAGATGTTCGTGACCTCTGGTCCGATCTGTGGCCGCTCGTAAAGGAGCACTACCAGCGCGTGGCGCACTACGAAGACATCCCGCTCAATCCCTCGGTGGAGCAATACAACGCTCTGCAAGAGGTAGGGATGCTCCGGTGCTACACGGCGCGGGAAGACGGAGAGTTGATCGGCTATGCGGTGTTCTTCGTGAGGCCGCACATCCACTACGCCGGCAGCCTGATGGCCGCTCAGGACGTGCTGTTTCACAAGCGTGGCGCATTGGGCCTTCGCGGTTTGGTCAGGTATGCAGACCAGCAACTGCGCTCGGAGGGCGTTCAAGTCGTGTCGCACCACATCAAGGCGGCGCATGACTTCGGCGCCATCTTGGAGCGGCAGGGGTACGAGCTGATGGACCTGATCTACGTGAAGCGGCTGGACAAGGAGTAGGTGATGGGGTTCTCTGCTGCGGCGCTGCTTGTTGCTGGTGTGGCCGGTACGGCGGTTGCCATGTCTCAAAAGCCGAAGATGAACATCCCGAAGCAGACCGCTCCGGACACGATGTCCAACCAGGAGATCGATCAGGCCAGCAAGGTCGCACGTGACCGTCAAAAGCAGCAGGCCATGGCGGCGAGTGGGCGCAGCGACACGCTGCTGACAGGGCCACAAGGTGTGGCGGCCACGCCCACGACCGGCAAGACCCTCCTGGGGCAGTGATGGTCGCATCGATTCAATACCAGCCCGGAACGCCTCTGTCCAAGCGGCAGAACCTGGAGCTTCTTTGGTCGCAGCTCAAGAACGAGCGCTCTACGTGGGAATCGCATTGGCGCGACCTAGCCGACTACATCCTGCCGCGCCGCATCCGGCTGCACACGACTGATCGGAACAAGGGCGACAAACGCAACCAGCGAATCATCGACAGCACGGCCACGTTTGCAGCGCGTTCGCTTCGATCTGGCCTGATGGCTGGCGTCACCAGCCCTGCCAGGCCGTGGAAGCAACTCACCACGCCCGACCCGACCTTGGCAGAGTTTGGCCCGGTCAAGACGTGGCTGGCCGACGTGAACCGGCTGATGGACACGCTGTTTCTCAAGTCCAACCTGTACAACGCGCTTCCGATCCTTTACGGGGACTTGGGCGTGTTTGGCACTGGCGCAATGGCCGCTTTGGAGGATGACCGCGACACCATGCGGTTCTACACCTTCCCGATTGGCTCCTACGCGGTGAGTTCCAATGAGCGACAGGTGATCGATACCTTCGTTCGAGAGGTTCCGATGACCGTGCGGCAGATCGTGCAGAAGTTCGGCCGGGTCAAGGAGAAGTCCGGTTCGGCAGACTGGTCCAACATCTCCCAGACGGTGCGCAACCTGTGGGACAACCGAAACCTTGAGGCGGTCGTCGACGTGATGCACGCCGTCTACCCGAACCAGGATTTCGACGATTCGATGGTCGATCCGAAGTTCAAGCGGTTCTCCTCGTGCTACTACGAACTTGGCTCGACTGAGAACAGGTTCCTGCGCGAATCCGGCTTCGACCAGTTCCCCATCCTCTGCCCGCGCTGGGACGTAATGAGCGAGGACATCTACGGCACCTCCCCGGCAATGGACGTGCTGGGCGACGTCAAGGCGCTGCAGCTTCTTCAGAAGCGCAAGAGCCAGGCCGTTGAGAAGATGGTGAACCCGCCGATGACTGGGCCGTCAAGCCTGCGGAACCAGAAGGCCAGCCTATTGCCGGGCGACATCACCTACGTAGACGTGCGTGAAGGACAGCAGGGTTTCCGCCCGGTACACGAGGTGCGCATGTCCATCGCCGAAGTGCTGGAGGACATCCAGGAGCACCAGGAGCGGATTCGCCGGGCGTTCTTCGAAGACCTGTTCCTGATGCTCACGCTGTCGGATCGCCGGGACATCACGGCAACCGAGATCGCGGAGCGCAAGGAAGAGAAGCTGCTAATGCTCGGCCCCGTGCTGGAGCGCCTGAACGATGAACTGCTGGACCCCTTGGTGGATCGGGCCTTCAACGTCATGGCTGGGATTCCGGGGATGCTGCCTGAGGCGCCCGAGGAGCTACAGGGCGTGGATCTCCGTGTCGAGTATGTCTCGATCATGGCCCAGGCTCAGAAGCTGGTGAGCACGTCAGGCATCCAGCGAACGATGACCTTCGTCGCCGAGCTGGCCGCAGCCTCTCAGAACCAAAGCATTTGGGACAAGGTGGACGTGGACCAGGCCATCGACGAGTTCGGGGACGCGGTGTCCGCTCCGGTGCGAATCATTCGTTCTGATGAGGATGTGGCCGCGATCCGTGAGCAACGCCAGCAGCGTGAGCAGATGGCGCAGAACGTGGCGCTGATGGAGCAGGCTGCATCCGGCATGCAGAAGCTGTCGCAGGCAAACACGGACGGCGACAACGCGCTGACCAATCTTGCAAACGCCATGGCTGGCGGGGGTGTGTCCTGATGGGCAAGCAAAAGAACGCGGCCGACGAATCCCAGGTTGCCGAAGCCGCCGGGTCTGAGCGGCGCGGCAGGGATCGAGAGCTGAACGACCTGCGCACTGTTATGTCCACCCCTGAAGGCCGGCGCTTCATCTGGCGCTGGCTTGGGATGTGCGGTCTATTCGCTCCGTCGTTTGAGACGAACGCGCGCATCTACTTCAATGAGGGGCGGCGAGACATTGGGTTGCGCCTCGTGGCAGAGATCACCGAGGCTGACGAGGCCCTGTATCTGCAAATGCAGCTCGAATCCTTCGAGAACGCCAAGCGCGGCGACTGATCAACAGCGCCCAAACACAAGCGGCCCCATGCGGGCCGTTTTGTTTTCCCCATAGGTTTTCCACAGCATCGCCAGGCATCTAGATACCGGAAGGAATCCGATGCCTGAAGACACGCTGATCACCGCGGCAGACACAACCGAAGCGGTATCGGGTGCGCAGGCTGGATCGCAAGAAGGCGACGCAGCAGTCACGACTGAAGCGAAGCCCGAAGGCGAGAAGGCTGCGGCAACCGATGCCGCTGCGACCCAGGGCCAAGAGGGCCAGAAGCAAGACGACGCATCGAAGCAAGGCGACAAGCCCGCTGCTCCGGAGAAGTACGAGCTGAAGGCCCCCGAGGGTTTTGACGCCTCCCGACTTGAGCAGATCACCTCCTTCGCAAAGGAGCTTGGTTTGACCAACGAGGCGGCTCAGAAGCTCCTGGACCGTGAAGCCAAAAGCGACACGGATCGTCATGAGGCGGCGCAACAGCAATTGCAGCAGCTACGGACCCGCTGGGTCGACGACGTGAAGGCTGACAAGGAACTTGGTGGCGAGCACTTCGATGTGACCGTCAAGCAAGCCCAGAAGGCCATCACGAAGTACGGCACGGACGAGTTCAAGAAAGCGCTGAACGAAAGCGGATACGGCAACCACCCGGAAGTCGTCCGTGTGTTCGCGCGCATCGGAAAGGCGATGGCTGAAGACAAGTTCGAGACCAACGGCAGCGATGCCAGCGGGAAGAAGTCTGTTGAAGACCTCTTCTACAGCGAGTCCACGAGCAAGTCCTGAAGTCGTCAATCAGCTACTGCAATTAGGAGTCTCAAATGGCAACTCTCTCCAGCAACGTGCTGACTCTGGCCGATTGGGCCAAGCGGCTTGATCCGGACGGCAAGGTTCCGCAAATCGTGGAAATGCTGTCGCAAACGAACGAAGTCCTCACGGACATGCTGTTTATGGAAGGCAACCTGCCGACCGGCCACCGCACCACGGTGCGCACTGGTCTGCCGACTGTTGCGTGGCGACTGCTGAACAACGGCGTCCAACCGAGCAAGTCCACCACCGCCCAGATCGACGAGGCCTGCGGCATGTTGGAGGCTTACAGCGAAGTGGACAAGGACCTCGCTGAACTGAACGGCAACGTCTCGGCGTTCCGTCTGTCGGAGGGCCAGGCGTTCATCGAAGCCATGAACCAGGAAATGGCGTCCACGCTGTTCTACGGCGCGTCCACTGCTCCTGAGGAGTTCGTCGGTCTGGCGACTCGCTACTCGGATGTCGGCTCCGGCGCCCCCGCGAACTCGGTGAACATCATCGACGGCGGCGGTACTGGCTCCGACAACACCTCGATTTGGCTGATCGTGTGGGGCGGGCAGACGGTTCACGGCATCTTCCCGAAGGGCTCGAAGGCTGGCCTCCAGCATGAAGACCTCGGCCTGGTGACGGTGGAAACCGCCAACGGCATCGGTGGCGCTCGCATGCGTGCCTACCGCGACCACTGGCAGTGGAAGACCGGCGTGGCCCTGCGTGACTGGCGCTATGCGGTTCGCATCTGCAACGTCGACGTGTCGAACCTGACCGGTGAGTCGAGCGCTGCGAACTTGATCAAGCTCATGATCAAGGCCATCCACCGCATCCACAAGCTGGGCATGGGCCGCGCCGCGTTCTACATGAACCGCACCGTCGCTCAGATGCTGGACATCCAGCGCTTCAACGTCATGACCGGTGGCGGTGGTGGCTCGACGCTGAACGGCGGTTCGATTCAGTACAGCCAGATCGACGGCGTGTGGACCCCGAGCTTCCGCGGCATCCCGATCCGCACCTGCGACGCGCTTCTGGAAACCGAAGCCCGCGTGGTCTGAACCTGAAAGGAGAACTGACATGTTCATCGATTCCCTCCTGTTGTTCTCCGATGCCCAGGCGCTGACCGCGACCGCGGCGTCGACGAACGTAATCGACCTGTCCGTCGACCGTGACATTGGCGTGGGTGAGCCCATGTCGGTGGTTGCGGTGCTGGACGTGGCCGCAGACGGCACGACTGGTGATGAGACCTACTCGGTTGCTATCCAGACGGACGACGCAGACTCGTTCGGCTCGGCGACGACCCTGGGCACGTTCACCATCACCCGCGGCACGGCTGCGGGGACGCTGTTCGAGTTCCCTCTGCCTGACACCAATGAGCGGTATTTGCGCCTGAACTACACGCTCGGCGGCACGACCCCCACCGTAACGGTGACGGCGTTCCTGCAGCCGAAGTCGATGGTTCAGCAGTCGCGCTACTACGCGCGTGGCTACACCGTTTCCTGATCGGGGCTGACCTATGCAAGTCGTTGCGATTCGCATGGGCTACTACGGCAAGAGGCGCATCCGCGAGGGCGAGAAGTTCAGCGCTCCCGAGGATGCCGTGCCGTCCTGGGCTCAGCCAGTGAAGGTCTACGAGGCCGAGCAGGCAGCCAAGGAAGCGGCGAAGCCGAAGAAGCCACAGCGCGGACAGTCGTTGAAAGAGGCGGCCGAGGAAACCCGGCCTCTCCCAACCGGCGACCGCGAGGTCATCTGATTTTCGGGGCCATGACTTGGGGCGGGGTGATTCCCGCCCCTTTTTTCTAGGAGCCGCAAATGGCTGGCATTGATTACGACCACGGGATGCAGGTCACGGACCACGTGGACATTGAGGGGCGTGCAGCGGCTACGCTGGCCGTCTCCGCTGCCGCAGCTCAGACGAGCACGCTCGACGAAGGCGTGTATGACATTTGGTGCGACGTCGACGTCTATGTCAAGGTTGGCGCTACAGCCAATGATGTGACGACCGCGACCGGATACCTCATTCGCGCAGATAGCACTGTTGCAGTTCTGGTGCGTCGTGGCTCCCGCATTGGAGCCATCGCGGGAGGCGCTGGCACGCTCAGCTATCACGTGGTGCGGTAATGAGAGGGCGAGCGCGTCACGGCAGTTTCGGGGTTGCGCTGCCATCCAGCGGTGCGGCAATTGAGGACGGCAAGTTGTGGCAGAAGGCCCGAGAAGCGGCGCTGCGACCAGTTCTTGCGACCCTCAACGCCGACTGCCATACGGTGGACGTGTCTCTCGGCCGTGCGGCAGTGCAGGCGGCGTGTGATGCTGCCGCCAGTGCTGGTAAGCCGCTGAAGCTGCTGCCGGGGTCGACTGGGTATCTGGACATCGGCAGCACGCAGTGGAGCCCAAAGGCTGCAGCTTCGGCAGTTCCTCTGACGCTGTTCTCTGATGGGAATGTGGAAATTCGAGGCACCGGGAACATCCTGCTGTCGGTAAGCCTGAGTCTGTACAACCTTAAGTTCAAGAACCGCACGCCCAGTGGTTCGCCGCCGACTTGCCTAGTTCTGCCGACCGTGAGCGGTCAGAAAGACATCACGGTCTTTGGTTGCGACATCAACACGCCTGGGGCCGCTGGCATCTACTGTGGTGGTGCCAACACCCCCCCGAACACGATGGGGCGCTGGAACTACTTCGAGGACTGCCTGTATGCAGCGCTGACGTTCAACCTGCACAACTCGGAGTTCTCGGACAACCGTTCTGTCATGGCGATTGGCGGCGGCGGTCGGCACTTCTTCAGGAACGGCGGGTATCGGTTCAAGTACCTGCGCAACTACTGCGAAGGTGGCGTGACTGGTATTACGGGCATGTTCAATCACGCCGTGTCTGGTTATGTGGCCGTGCCGTCGATGCAAAGCTTCATCGACGATGTGATCGACGGGAACGTGATCAAGCTGTGCTCCGAGGAGTACATCGGGTACGACGTGCAAACCAACACGTCGGCGTATCACCCAGGCTTGACCATGACGACGGTCACGGGGGTGGAGGGTACAGGCGCCAATGCCCCGACGCTTCTCTGCACGTGGGATGGGGTGACAAGCATCAGCCGGTTCCAGCCAGCCCCGTACCGGTTCGCCTATGTGGTTGGGCCAGCGGGGCACCCACACCTCGGCAAGTACGCCCAGATCTGGAGTCTGGCGAACGTGTCTGGTGTGATCAAGATGGGCCTACGTGGCCTTGATATCGGGCTTCATGCTCTAAAGCCGAGCACTGGGAGTGCGGCTGGCAGGCGTGCCGGCGATCAGCGAATGGGTGAGCTGTCGCAGGAAGATTTGGCGACGATGACCGGCGCAATCGTGATGGTCACGGACCTGGCGATTTCCCCGCGGATCACAAACAACGTTCTGATCTCCAAGGGCTTCGCAAGCCGGAACACGACGGTGATCAGCCTATGGGGCAACACGGTCGGCTTCACGATCTCCGGGAACCGAAACATCGACCTCGGCACCGAGCCGGGGAACATCAGCTATCACGGGATTCGGATCACCACAGTGTCGGGGGTGAACGCCAAGCCCAAGGCGCCTGACACCAGCGACTGCAATTGGGGCAACACCCAGATTGCAGGGAAGGACCTGCTGCAGTTCCCGAACGCTCATGGCGAGGTGTTCAACAACGACCTTGG
Organism: Caldimonas mangrovi; assembly: GCF_023721835.1. Lineage (GTDB taxonomy): Bacteria > Pseudomonadota > Gammaproteobacteria > Burkholderiales > Burkholderiaceae_C > Caldimonas > Caldimonas mangrovi. The sequence goes on from NZ_JAMKFE010000020.1 coordinate 12,075, forward strand.
CGGCCTGAAGATGCGCTGCAACAACATCACGTATGCGGGAGCCGGGGACAACATCCTCGCGCAGTACCCGGTGAGGATATTCAACAACCTGAACGTTCAAGGCCCAGGCGAGATCGTCTCCCCTTGGATCGGGGCCGGTGGGGTTGTCCATGTGTCGGGCGCCAAGTGCTACGACGACAGCGCGGCCTACGTCTACGCGAACACATAGGTTTTCCACAGCATGGCGGCTACTTGAAGGGGTTCCGCTGTGGCAAGCGATGTCCAAATCTGTAACATGGCGCTGGGCCATATTGGCATTGCGCGCTCCATTGCCAACCGCACAAGCGAGCGCAGCGAAGAGGCCATCCAGTGCAACCGGTTCTACGAGCAGGCCAGGGATGAAGTCCTGACGGCATTCCCGTGGCCCTTTGCCACGGAGTACGCAGAACTGGGTCTGGTCGAGGAGACCCCGAACAACGATTGGACGTACGCCTACCGATACCCGTCCGATTGCGTGTTCGCGCGTCGCCTGGTCACCGTGGCCGGCCGGCGCGATGGTAATCCGCCACCGTTCAAGGTCGGGCAGGACTCCCAAGGAAAGCTGATCTACACCGACGAAGCCGACGCGGTTCTCGAATACACGGTTGCCGTGACGGACGAGGGGCGGTTCGATGCCCTGTTCTCGAAGGCGCTTTCGTTCCTGCTGGGGCACTACATCGCCATGCCGCTGTCGCGTGTGAGCGGGGAGCGCGAGCGGTGCTACCAGTATTTTCAGGAGGCGATCAGCCAATCGAAAGCCACTTCGCTCAACGAAGGCCAGCAGACCGAGCCGCTTGAGTCCGAGTTCGTGAGGGCACGCGAGTAATGGCGTCCATCGCTCAGCGCTCATTCGCTGCAGGAGAGATCGCGCCCGCGGTCTACGGCAGAGCCGATGTCAGCAAGTACCAGAATGGGCTTCGGACCTGTCGGAACTTCTACGTCATGCGCCACGGTGGCGTGACCAATCGCCCCGGAACGCGGTTCATCTGCGAGGTGAAGGATTCGACCAAGCGGGTGCGGCTGCTGAAGTTCGTTTTCAACTCGGAGCAGTCCTACGTCCTTGAGTTTGGCGAGGGCTACATCCGCTTTATCCAGAACGCGGCGCAGCTTGAAGTGTCCGGCGTTGCGAACTGGAGCAACGTGACCGCGTACACGGTTGCGGACCTAGTGACCCAGGGCGGCGTTTTCTACTACTGCATTCAGGCGCATACCAACCAGGTGCCGCCCAACGCCACCTACTGGTATCCGCTGACGGGCACCATCTACGAGATTCCCTCCCCGTACCAGGAGGAGGACTTAGAGGGGTTGCAGTTCGTCCAGTCGGCGGACGTGATGACGATCGTTCACCCGAACCACTCACCGCGCGATCTGCGGCGGCAGGGGGCGTTAGAGTGGACGCTTGTTGCAAAGACGTTCGTTCCTGGCATTGATGCGCCAGTCAACCTCAACGCAACCACCGGGGCCGGGTCGGTCAACGTCTCCTACAAGGTGACTGCAGTTGCGGAGGAGACCTACGAAGAGAGTTTGCCGTCTGGTGAGTTGGTTGTTCTTGGGGGCGACTACCCTATCCAGCTCGATTGGGATGCCGTTTCTGGCGCGGTCGAATACAACATCTACCGCGACAATGACGACGGCGTGTTTGGATTCATCGGTATCTCACCGACGAATGCATTCACGGACGACAACATCGCCCGGGACACCAGCCAGACGCCCCCCGTAGCCAGGAACCCATTCAGCGGAACTGGAAATTACCCGTCCGCCGTCAACTACTACCAGCAGCGCCTGACCTTCGGCAACTCCGACAACCGACCGGAAACGGTGTGGATGTCCAAGAGCGGGGCATACAATAACTTCTCGATTTCGAGCCCGCTGCAAGAGGACGACTCGGTTACGTTCACGCTCGCCGGCAGGCAGGTGAACGAGATTCGCCACATCCTCGACATTGGAAGCATGGTCATCCTCACCAGCGGCGGGGAGTGGGTTGTTCGTGGCGACGGTGATGGGGTTGTCTCTCCCATCGCCATCAACGCCCGGCAGCAGGGCTACAGCGGGTCTGCAGAGGTTGCTCCGGTCCTGATCGGGAACAGCGCTCTGTTTGTGCAGGCTCGTGGGTCCATCGTGCGTGATCTTCGCTTCGAGCTGGAAAGCGACGCCTACGTCGGGAAGGACCTCACCGTTTTCTCGGCGCACATGTTCGACGGCTACCAGATCACCCGCTGGGACTTTCAGCAGGTTCCCCATTCCATCGTGTGGGCGGTTCGAGACGACGGAACTCTGCTCGGTTTGACTTACATGCGCGATCAGGACGTATGGGGCTGGCACCGGCACGACACGGATGGAGCCTTCGAGGATGTCGTTTGCATCCCGGAATCGAATGACGACGCCGTGTATACCGTGGTCAACCGGACCATTGGCGGCGTGACGCAGCGCTATATCGAACGATTCGCTGACCGTCGAATTGTTGACCTGCCTACTGATGCGTGGTTCGTCGATTCTGGCTTGAGCTATGACGGGCTGAACGCGGGGGCTACGACCATCACGCTATCGGGTGGGACGGATTGGGTATACACCGAGACCTTGACGGCGACCGCTAGTGCAACCCTATTTGCCCCCACCGACGTGGGCAACGAGATTGTTTTCGACCTGGGCGGGGAAAACCTGCGCTGCGAGATCACGGCGTACAGCACGAATCAGATCGTCTCTGTCCGCCCGAACAGGACGGTTCCTGTTGCCTTTCGTGGCGCGGCTACCGCAGATTGGGCTATGGCCGTCGACACGGTTGCCGGGCTTGATCATCTCGAAGGCAAGTCGGTTGGCATCCTGGCTGACGGGTACGTGGTGGCAAACGGGGTTGACGCACCGCTGTTCACTGTTGCCTCCGGGTCAGTCACGCTCCCCCGGCCATACGCTCAGATCATTGTTGGGCTACCCATCGAGTCGGATTTCGAGACGCTAGACCTTGATCCGCTCGGCGACTCGCTCCTAAGGGACAAGAGGAAGCTGATTCGCTCGGTCACTCTGGTAGTCGAATCGTCGCGCGGCATCTTCGCCGGGCCAGATGAAGACAACCTGCGCGAGTACAAGCAGCGCACGGATGACGAGGGTTACGACTCTCCAACTGAGCCGGTGACGGGGAACATCGAAATCAACATGAGCGGCACATGGAACGACAACGGCCGGGTATTCGTGCGCCAGCGTGACCCTTTGCCACTGACGATCCTTTCCGCAATCCCGGAAGGGCAGATCGGGGGCTGACATGGCATTCACGGCAGGAATGATGATGGTTGCTGGCGGGGCGATGAACGCAACATCGCAATACCAGGCCGGCAAGGCGCAAAGCCAGATCGCCGGATACAACGCGCGCGTCGCCGAGTCGCAGGCCGTCGATGCACTGGAGCGTGGCGAGCTTGAGGAATCGAGGCAACGCAGTTCTACCCGACAACTCATCGGCTCTCAGCGTGCCCGCCTCGCGGCGCAAGGGATTGAGATCGATTCCGGGTCGGCCTTGGACGTTCAGGAGGACACAGCCGCCCTTGGTGAGATGGACGCGCTGATGATCCGCAACAACGCCGCCCGTGAGGCCTGGGGCTACCGGACACAAGCGGTTGACGCCAGGAACCAGGGTGCCATCGCTAGATCCCAGGGCACCAGCCAAGCCATCGGGACGATTCTCGGCACTGCGGGGAACGTCTACCGCGGCGGCTATTTCAAGGGGTAATCGATGCCGCGTGTACCAACCTACGGCCAGCCCCAAGTTCAACAGCGTGCCATTCCGGGCGTTAGGCTCAATGCCGCGCCTTCCGGGAGGAACGGCATTGGCGAAGGGCTGCAGCAGCTTGGCGCTGATGTTGGAGCAGTCGCCAATGCCGAGCGTCAGGAGCGAGAACGCAAGGCCGCAGAACTTGCCGCGAAGGAGCGTCGCCGGGCTGATCAGGTGGCAGTGCTTTCTGCTGAACGCGAGTTGTCGGACTTCCAGCTCCAGCAGGAAACGCAGATCGGCAACACCAAGGGCAAGGACGCGGCTGGTCTACCTGACACTGTGGTTCCTGGGCTCGATTCCAAGATCCAGGAAATCGAGAGCCGCCTGTCAAACGATGATCAGAAATTCGCCTTTGCGAACATGGCAGCGAACCGGCGCGAGTCCCTGAATCGCTACCTGACCCGACATGTCGGCGAGCAGATCAGGAACTATGACAAGCAGGAGACGGACGCCTTCATCGCCAACGCAAGGGACGAGGCTGGCATCCACTACAAAGATCCCCAGAGGATCAAGGATGCCGTTATCCGCCAGCGTGGCGCGATCACCGACTTCGCCCGCGCACATGGGATGGGTGACGAGTTCATCCAGCAGGCTGTTTCGGATGCAGTCAGTAAGACCCACAAGACCGTGCTGGATCGCTACTTCGCCAACGGCGAGAGCGACGCTGCTGAAAAGTATTTCAAGACCAGCCGCGGAGAGATGCAGGCTGACGAGGCTACGAGGGTAGAACTGACGCTCGAAGGCCTACGAGTCGCCAAGGCACAAAAGGCGGAAGCTGAAGCAAGGCGGGCGGCAGCAGAGGCTGAGCGACGCATGCGCAACGCTCAAGCCCAGTTCGAGGCGGCGAACTCGATCATCTCCCAGGGAAAAACCCTGTCGCCTCAGTACGTTCAGCAGGTGGCAAACCAGGTTGCCGGAACCCCTTTCGCGGCAGCGTTCCAAGAGACGTTGCGGCAAGGCCCGGAGAACGCGGCTTTCGGTTCGCAACCAATCGCCGCTCAGGACGAGATCATCAACCGTCTCAAGGCGCAGTCGAACGCTCAGGGGACCGACCCGGCGCGAGAAAAGCAGATCAAGCAACTAGAGCAGATCCGCGACGCGGCAAAGCGCGACTATGAGGATGATCCGATGTCCGCCGCGGTGGAGCGTGGTGTTCTCCCGGATCTGGCGCAAGTGAACGTCGCAAGCCCTCAGGCGCTGGCCGGGACGATACAGGGGCGCGTCATGCAGGCGCAGTTGGTCCAGCAGCAGACCGGCAAGCCCGTATCTCCGTTGCTCAGGCAAGAGGCCGAGGCGCTTTCGCAGCAACTCTCTACGCTCCCGGTGAAGCAGAAGACGGAGGCCGTTGCTTTGCTGTCTCGCTCCATGCCCGGGCCGATGGCCGTTGCTCTTGCGCAGCAGATCGACGCCAAGGACAAATCGCTCGCCTTGGCTTTGACGATGGGCACTGCACAGACTTCTCAAGGGCGATTCACGTCCGAGTTGATCCTGTCCGGCGCCCAAGCCATCAAGGACAAGGCCGTGAAGGTGGAGCAGGGCGCAGAAGCTGGGTGGAAGGCGCAGATCGCCAAGGAGATCGGCGAGGCGTACACGAACCAGAAGGTGCGAGATAACGCCATCGAGGCGTCCTACTTCATCACGGCCGGGCTTGCAGCCGAGGGTGAAGTCGACCCGCGCCGAGCGGTGCGCCTTGCAACCGGTGGGATTGCCGAGTTCAACGGCTCGAAGATCCCTCTTCCGTACGGCGTGACTCAAGATCAGTTCGAGGACTCAGTACGTGCGGTGACTCCTGCGAACGTGATGAACGCGCAGGAGAAGGTCTACGTGAACGGCCAGGTGGTGACTATGGACGCTTTCATCAAGGCGATTCCGGATTCGCAACTTATCGACGCCGGGCAGGGCCGGTATGCAGTTCGGGCCGGTGGCGGTGTTGTCACGAACGACCAGGGGCGCGCTGTCGTGATCAAGATCGGGGCGCCGAATGCTCAATGAGATCGACCAGGAGGGGACCGACTTCGCTCTGCAGCAGGTTGCGAACTCTCCCCGTCGCGCCCCTCCGCCCGCCAAGTTCAGCGTGTGGGGGACGGCTTCCGCCGTTCCGCGTGGCGCCGCCGCCGCGACCAACGAATCCCTAGCCTTCGGCGCGGATGTCGTCGGTGCGCTGGGCACGTTCAACCTTGGGACCAATGTCCCCGAGGGCGCTTCGGTGCTGGCCGATGCCGCTGGTGGATTCGGCGCTCCCGAGGATGTCCGCCGCCAGGCTCAGCGCGAAATCCTTTCCGGCGAGGCTGCCAGTTCGGCAGTAGGCGACACGCTCCGGGACTATGGCCGCTGGTATCGCCCAGACCCGGTGACGGCAAGCACAGCGGAGAAAATGGTTTTCGACTTCTCCCGCTTCGCAACCAAGGCGGTCGGATATTCAGTCCTTGGCGGCCCGATGGCCGGCGCTGCGATGACTGGTGCGGACGAGGGCATCGCCGCATCGGACGAACTGCGCAGGGAGGGGGTCGACGCTGCTACCCGGGTGGCCGTGGGCGCCGTGACCGCCGCTACTGCAGCGGCCGGTGTTGCGCTTCCTGTGGCAGGCAAGACGGTAGCGGGGACGGTCGGCCTCACTGCGCTAGGCGGACCAATCTCGTTCGTCGGCCAGCAAGCCGCAACCAAGACCATTCTGAACAACGCCGGCTATGAAGATCTGGCGATGCAGTACGACCCGCTAGACCCGGTTGGGCTGTTTGTCTCGACGCTGGTCCCGGCTGGCTTCGGTGCGTTTGCGCTCCGCGGGGCCGCGCGCCGAGCGCGAGCAGCTCAGCCTGTTGCGGAGGCCGCTCCGATAGCCCCGGACGCCGCCCCCCAGCAAACCCAGGTTTCGCAGGCTGTATCGGAAGCCTTCCCCCGCGAGGCAGTGGATGCCGCTCGTGTCCGGCTCGCAATGGAGGAGCAGCAGTCCAAGAGTTTGGTAGACCCCACTGATACCCGCGGTGTTGCTGAAGAAGCCCGGGCGCTGGACAAGGCATCGGAGCAGCTGGCCCGCGGTGAGCGCGTGAATGTGACAGATGTCGCGCCAAAGTTTGACGTGCCCGTCACGGAATCTCCTGCCTTCCGTAACTGGTTCAGCGAATCCAAGGTTGTCGATGATGTCGGGCAGCCCTTGGTCGTCTATCACGGCACGAGGAAAGATATCCAGCAGTTCAGCCGGGAGGGCGAGTCGGTCTTTGACTACGGAGGAGCCCCAGACAGTGGGGGCATCTTCTTCACCAGCAGGCCAGCAGATGCCGAGTACTACGCCGGTCGGCAGTCTGGTGCAAATATTGTCCCCGCCTACCTGAGCATCGAGAACCCGAAACGCATCCCGGTGATGCGCTCACTGGAGGACCAGGCGAAGGCTTTGGAGCAGGCAAAGGCCGATGGGTACGACGGCGCCATCATCGGCGATGACGAATTCGTCGTCTTCAGTCCGGAGCAAATCAAGTCAGCCATCGGCAACTCCGGCCGATTCGACCCGACCTCCGGCAGCCTGACCGATCCACTGGCGGAGTTCGCCGGCCAGATCATGCGCGCCGTCGATGCAGTCAGGGAGGAGGCCAAGAGCGCTGGCCTTCTTCGTCAACCGCGCCCCGAACCGGTCAAGACGACGGAGCCAGAGGGCGACGCGGCAGTCACGGCGTCCACGAAGCCGGGTGAGACGACGGAAGCCGCGCCGAGCGGGACCGAAGCCGCGTCACCAGAAGCGGCAGCAGCTGAAACCAGCATGGCTGGTGCGCGCCTAGCAGAGATACAGCGCGACTTCCCTGACCTCGAAGTCATGATGGACGGGATGGAGAAGCCGATGCGGCTATCCCACTTCCTCCAGCAGGTGAAGGCCCAGGCCGACGAGGAACTAGCCGAAGCGCCTCTGTACGAGGTGGCAGTGCAGTGCGCCCTTACAAACGGGACGTGAGCCAGACAAAGAGGCCCAGCCCGCCGCCGACCACGACAAAGCCAATCATGATCTTCGCCCACTGCCACCAGCCGTATAAGGCCCCGCGCCAGTCTCCGGAGCCGCCCCAAACCATGAGCGGGATGATGAGTGACAGGCCGAAGATGATCCCGGCCGTTTTGAGAAAGGTCAGCACCCATGCATCCTAAGTGCCGGGCCGCCGTCAATCAAGCGGCTGGGAAAACCCTTACCGACGCGCAGATCCAAAAAATCGACGACCGGATGTCGGAGACGATGCGGCGGCTTGCGCGTGAAGATCCGAAGGCGTGGATGGCGACGCCCCCGGATCAGCGCATGGTCCAGGCCGCGCTGAAGGTGCAGGGGGACATTCAGGCCGAGGCGGCTAGGAAGGTCGATAACGCCCAGCGCCAAGCCTTGAAGACGGCAGAACTGGAAACCAGGCTGCAGAGCTACACCAAGCGCCAGGGCGGGAATCGTGCGAAGGCGCTGACGGAGGACATGAACCTCACGAACTCCTACATCGACGGCATCAAGCGCGACGCCTCGCGGCAGTTGATGGACCTAATCGAGGCGGCCAAGTCCATGCAAGACACGTCGCTCGGCCGGAAGGGGTTGATGGCCCTGTTCGACGCTCAGAACCCGAAGATGTCGCAGGACCTGGCGATGGAGGTATTCGCCCAAGGCAAAGGAGCAACTGGCAACAAGCTCGCGCAGGACGGTGCGAAGGCCTGGCTCGAAGTCATCGAAGGTCTGCGCCAGCGGTTCAATTCTGCCGGTGGTGATGTCCGCCAACTGGATTACGGCTATCTCCCTCAGGCGCACGACCAAGGACGCGTTAGGGCAACCGGGCAAGAGGCATGGGCCGGGCGGGTTCTGCCGCTGTTGGACCGCTCTCGATACCTGCGCGAGGACGGTTCCAGGATGACCGACGCGGAGGTATTGGATTTCCTCCGGGCATCGTGGGAGACCATTGCAACTGACGGGATGAACAAGACCGCGCCCGGTCAGTTCAAGGGTGTGGGGGCCAGGGCTAATGCCGGCAGCCAGTCTCGCGAAATCCACTTCAAGAACGGAGCGTCCTATCTGGAGTACCAGAAGCAATTCGGCATGGGGTCCATGTATGACGCCATGATCGGCCACATCGGCGGGATGTCGCGGAACATCGGACTTGTGGAGAGGTACGGGCCGAACCCAGAGAGCCAGATGCGGCTGCAGTTCGATCTAGCCGAGCGGGCTGACGGTGAGAAGAAGCGTGTATTCGGCAATCGGCCTGAGGCCTACTGGCGCGTGCTCAATGGGGCGTCTGGCATGGCCGAGTCAGCCAGGATTGCACAAGTCGCGCAGGACGTTCGGAACATCGAGGTGTTTGGCAAGCTGCAAGGCGCGGTCCTTTCCAGCCTGACCGATCTCCCTACGTACTTCGTCACCGCGGGATACAACAAGCTGGGCTATTGGGAATCGCTCAAGAGCATTGGCAAGGCGATGACCCCCGACACGCGCGAGTTCCTGAACATGCACGGCATGATTGCCGAGTCCATGATTTCGGACCTCAATCGCTGGTCTGGAGAGAACATCCGGCAAAACTGGTCTGGCCGTGTGGCGAACAGCACCATGAAGCTGTCGCTCATGAACGCTTGGACGGACACGCTTCGCAGGGCGTTCAGCCTGACCATGATGAATGGGGTGGCGAAGCTGTCTCGTGTTGAGTGGGGCAGGCTGTCCGAATACGACCGCTGGCGCATGGAGAACAAGGGGCTGACTGAGCAGGACTGGAACGTCATCCGCGCAGCACAGCTCGACAGGCACCGCGGCGCCGACATGCTGACCCCTGACGCGATCTACGCAACTGGAGATGCGCGAGCCGGGGAGATCGTTGCCAAGTACATCGGGCTTATTACGGACGAGTCAGAAGTCGCCATCCTGAACCCGGATCTCGCAACGCGCGCGATCACCTCTGGCGGGGCCGCATCGAAGGGCACGGTGATGGGCGAAACGGCTCGCGCTGTCGCTCAGTTCAAGAGCTTCCCGATTGCAATGATCTCGCGCCACTGGCGCCGCATGCTGGAAACGCCTCAGGGTTTGGAGGGTGCGCCAGTTCTTGCCAATCGTGCGGCGTACAGCGTCACGATGATGGTGACCCTGACAGCCCTTGGTGCGATGGCGTTCCAGACGAAGCAGATCGTCAGCGGCAAGGACCCCGTGGACATGACGCAATCGTCTTTCTGGGCGCGCGCTCTCGCTCAAGGTGGCGGGCTGGGCTTCTTCGGCGACTTGATCCTTGAGGACACTACCGATGCCATGAGTCGGACAGACCCGCTGTTTCGCTTGCTTGGGCCGTCGTTCGGAAGTCTTGCAGAGGTGTACTCGCTGACTAAGGGCAACATCGACGAAATGGTTGCCGGCGAAGACACGAACGCTGGCGCCGAGGCGATCCGATTCGCGCGCGGACACCTTCCTCTGATCAACCTCTGGTATGCGAAGCAGGCTGTTAACGGCATGGGGCTTCACGCGCTTCAGGAGGCTGCGAGCCCCGGCTATCTGGCGCGGATCAAGAACAAAGCCCGCAAGGATTGGGGCCAAGAGTACTGGTGGCAGCCTGGCGACTCTCTCCCTGACAGAGCCCCTGACTTCGGGGCTGCGCTGGGCGACTGAAAAACAGGTTTTCCACAGACTCCCGAGGCAGCCTTTAGGAGGTTGCCTTGACCGTTTCCAGCACCAACGACCGCAACGACTACATTGGTACGGGGGCGGTTGACACCTATTCCTATACCTTCCGGATCTTCTCCGCGACCGACCTCCGGGTCACGATCCGCGACACGGAGGGGACGGAGTCCACCCTTGCCTATCCAGACGACTACAGCGTCACAGGAGTAGGGGACGCAGGGGGCGGCAGCATCACTCTGGCTGCAGGCGATCTGACTGACGACTACAGCCTGAGCATTCGCCGGGTTCTTCCGCTCCTCCAGTCGACCGACATCCGGAACCAGGGCGCCTTCTTCCCTGAGATCCACGAGGACCAGTTCGATCGGTCGATCATGATCGACCAACAACAGCAGGACGAGATTGATCGTTCGCTGAAGGCCCCTGAGACCGATCCGGGTGAGTTGTCACTGCCCGGTGCTTCGGATCGGGCAAACAAGTTCCTGGCCTTCGATGATGAAGGGGCACCGTTCGCGGCCGACACCGTGGGCACTGGCGTGCCTGTCAGCGCCTTCGCCCTAACCCTCCTCGACGACACCACCGCAGCAGAAGCTAGGACGACGCTGGGCATTCCCGCGCAACTCGACAGAAAAGCCGCGCGGGTCATCCACAACGGCTGGGCCTACGACTACTCCACTGGCACCACCATCGTCTACGACGGCTCGACTGGCGACGGCCTGCATCGTCACTTCGGCCAGATCGCCGAGGGGCTGGACGGGCGGTTGCACCTTGTTTATGGGCGCAACAGTGTCCACGGGCTGACTGCCGGCGCTACGTCCGTACACCGCTACTCGGACGACGGTGGCGCGACGTGGAGCGCGGAGGGTGTCGTTATCCCGTCCGATGCGGGCGCCGACCAGCGCAGCCTGTCCATGTGCGTTACGCCAACCGGGCGGGTCGTCGTGATCTACGCCAAGGCGCTCGCCCCCTCTGCGGCCCCGACCGTTTTCCGCATGCGGTACTCCGACGACAACGGGGCAACGTGGACGCAAGGCGCAGATATTGTCTCGATCAACTACGCCTATGCACGTACATACGGGCGCATCAAGCTCATCCCCGGCGACAGCACCTGCACATATCGACTCGCGTTCACCCCGTACTACCAAAACTCGGCGACCCCCACCTACAAGGTGCCCGTGTGGTTGTCTGAGGACGATGGCCTAACGTGGGCAGAAGGACCGCAGATTGTGGATAGCGCAGCCGGGTACAACGAAACCGAGTTGGTTGCTGTCAACGCCAAAACATGGTTTGCAGTGTCTCGCAGCGGCAGCGGACTCTACCTATGGAAATCTACGGACGGCGGCGGCGCCTGGACGGGTGTCGGCGTGGTGCAACTGACGAGCACTGACCAGTATGTTGCCCCGACGCTCGACAAGTTCTGTTATCGCGGGCGCTGGTATCTCCTGCTGATGTATTGCAATCGCAACGATGACACCATGGTTGCACGCGTGATCGCGGTGTCGGATGCGCTTTCGTCAGCCGCCATGTTCAGCGGAGCGATGGTTACGGCTTCGGACATGGTGAACGCATCGGGATATCAATGCCCCATCGTTAAGCCAGACGGGACCGTATACATCGACGGCGGCACCGCCTTCATCGAGTTCAAGGAGTACGTCGGGTTCCCCTACACACAGGTTCGCTTTGTTCGCGCAAACATCTTCGAGTTGTGCGAATCAGCTGCTCGCAGCGTAACGGTCAGCAGCGGGGCTATCACTGTCTCGGCCTCGGACTTCGAGATGCGTCTTTCGCTCGACACTGAGGGTGCGGCCTCGACAGACGACCTAGACACAATAGACAGTGGGTTCGAGGGGCAGGTGTTGGTGCTCAGTAGTGGCACCTCGTCCCGCGATGTGATCCTGAAAAACGGCACAGGGAACCTCGACCTCGTTAGCGAGTTCCGTCTTAACACGACATCAAGCCGAATCGTGTTGCGCCGCGTGAATTCTCGCTGGCTGGAAGTCACTCGGTCCAACGACCACACCGATTCGTCCATCGTCATCGCATCCGACGCGATCACGGTCCCGTCATCGCGGGAGGTTCGGTATTTCATAGTCGATACAGAGGCGGCGGCGGCAACCGACAGCCTCATCACCATCAATGGTGGGTTTGACGGACAAGTAATCGTCCTCATGAGTGCCACCTCATCGCGCGACCCGACGATCGCGGAAGGCGGAAATATCAGTCTCGACGCTGCCGGCAGCTTCACGCTGTCGAACGTGGCCGACACGATCACCCTGCTTAAGCGTGGCTCGACTTGGTACGAGATTGCCCGCTCGGACAACGCCTGAGGCTGACATGAGCGACATCGATCCTCAAGAGTTCGGCCGCCTCACGGCCAAGGAGCAGTAATGGCAACCGAGCAAATCGAGGCGGCCATTGCCGCGGCTGGCAGTGGTGCGACGAAGGCGGGGGCGGGGACAACTGTGGTGGCGTGGTACTTCTCGAACGAGTTCCTTGGCGTCATGGGTCTGCTGATCGCGCTGGCGGGGATGGTCGTGAACGCGTACTACAAGCGCAAGGCGGACAGGCGCCACGAGGCCGAGCACCAAGAGCGCATGCGGCAGATGCGGGGCGAGGATGAGTAGGGCCCAGCTTGCCGCCAAGATAGGGGCGGCTGCGGCGGCCCTGCTTGTGCCGGTGGTCATGTACTACGAGGGCACGTTCCTCCGTGGCTATGTTGACCCTGTGGGCGTCGTCACGGCGTGCACGGGGCACACAGAAACCGCTCAGCTTCGCCCCTACACCAAGGCCGAGTGCGAGCACCTTCTGTACACCGATCTTCTCAAGCACGCCGACGATCTTCGGTGCGTGACGGTCCCACTCAAGGACCACGAGAAAGCGGCGTTCATCAGCTTCTCGTTCAACGTTGGGCGCAAGGCGTTCTGCGGGTCAACACTCGTTCGCAAGGTCAACGCGGGCGGGCTCCCCGGGGCCTGTGCAGAACTGTCCAGATGGACGTATGCGGGCGGGCGTCAGTTGCCCGGCCTGGTTAAGCGTCGCGCGGCGGAGCGTGCTTTGTGTGAGGGCCGTCATGGATAAGCGCTACGCATCACGCAAGTTCGTGCTCTCGGCTGCGGCGCTGCTCGGCGCCATCGGCCTGCGCTGCTTCGACCTTCTCGACGGCGGCCAGACGGTGCAACTGATCACGGCCGCTCTCGGCGCCTACATGCTGGGCAACGTCGGCGACACCTGGGCAGAGCGGAAATGATGAACCTGTACGTCATTGCAGGGGCCGCTGCGCTAGCCGTTGCCTACTCCGGGGCGCTTGTCTATGGCGGCCGGCAGTGGGGCCTCGACTCGTGCGAAGCGGCCAAGGCCCGCGAGGAACGTCTTGTGAAGGAGGCAACTGATGCCGCAAGCAAAGCAGCCGCCGAGGCAATCGCCGGCATCGAGATCAAACACACGACCATCAAGCAGACCTTGGAGAAGGAGGTGCGCGTGGTGCCTGACTACAGCCGCTGTCGCCATTCTCCAAATGGGCTGCGCTCACTTAACGACGCCCTCACGAACGGGGCCAAGCCCCCTGGTGATCGCGTCGTGCCCCGAGCTGACGCCCCTAAGTGATGACACGTTCGGAGCAACAGCCTTGAAGCTCGCGGAAGTCGCCAAGCAGTATTACCAGTGCCGCGAGGCGGCGCTTTCTCAGTAGGAGCCGACATGCGATCCCTCATCACAGCAGTTCTATTGATGGGGGGCGCGGTCAGTGCGCAGGCCCCTCCGCTGGTGTTCATGCCGTTGTGTGAAGACGGCCAGGTGGTCGGGCTGCAGATCGCCGTTGTCGGGGAAATCCCGGTCGGGACGGTTGGTGCCGTGCGGTGGGGTCCGAAGTTTTGCGAGGGAAAGGATGCCTGAGATTCGCCAAGTCAACGCCATCGCCCCGAAAACGGCAGCGCTACTTCATTGGCTTCAGCTCGAAATCCTGCCCGCGGACGAGCCTGCGCCGACATCTCTCGGTTGGTGGTGGGTCGCATCGGAAGGCGGCAACCCGGTGGGCTTTGCCGGGCTGTGGCCGTCGTCAAGGTGGAGCGATGCTGGCTATCTATCCCGCTCTGGCGTCTTGCCTTCGGCTCGGGGCCGTGGGCTTCAGAAGCGCCTGATCCGTGTGAGGGAGAAGAAAGCACGTGAGCTTGGTTGGCGCTGGCTCATCACAGACACCTACCGCAATCCGCCATCGGCGAACAGCCTGATTGCGTGCGGGTTTCGCATGTTCCATCCCTCGAAGCCTTGGGCCGCAGATGGCGCGTGCTACTGGCGCAAACAGATTTCGGAGTAGCGCATGAATACAGCCCCCGCTCAGTATCTGCCGAATACAAGCTTGGAGAAGTAATGGCGACGCCGACCTACTGGTTAGATCCCAAGCTGAAGGAGTACGCCACCGAGCGGCAATCGGAGTTGATCGACGCCGTGAACGAGCACCGCTCCATGCGCGCCGCTGCCAAGGTTCTCGGCATAGATCAGGCGTGCGTTGCAAGGCAGGTCGCATCAGTCAAGCGGAAGGCTGGGCTGTGTGGGTATGCGGCGGTCGAGCAGGTGGAAGACTCGCCGATTACGACTACCAAAACCATCATGGTGCTCCCTGACGCCCAGGCCAAGCCCGGCGTGGACTTCTCCTACCTCCGACGCATCGGCCTGTACATGGTCGAGAAGAAGCCAGACATCGTGGTGTGCATCGGGGACTTTGCCGACATGCCGTCGCTGTCGTCCTATGACAAGGGCAAAAAGGCATTCGAGGGGCGCCGGTACAAACGGGACGTAGAGGCGGCGCAGTTCGCCATGCAAGCGTTCCTCGGGCCGATGTGGGAGCACAACAAGACAGCGAAGGTCAAGTACACCCCCCGGATGGTCCTGACCCTCGGAAACCACGAGGAACGGATCAATCGGGCGATCAACGACGATGCCAAGCTAGACGGCGTGCTGTCCATCAAGGACTTGGCTTACGAGGAATACGGCTGGGAGGTCGTGCCGTTCCTTGAGGTCATCGTGATCGAGGGCATCGCCTTCTCTCACTACTTCACCACCGGGGTAATGGGCCGGCCGGCTGGAACCGCTCAGGCGCAGCTCAGGAAGGCCGGCATGTCCTGCATCGCCGGGCACCAGCAGGGCAAGCAGATTGCCTACTCAACCAGGGCGGACGGATCGACCGTGACCAGCATCATCGCAGGGTCCTGCTACGAGCATTTAGAGGATTTTTTGGGCGCCCAGGGAAACAAGCACTGGCGCGGGTTCCTCATGTGCCACGAGGTCAAGGACGGCGCTTTCGATGAAATGTGGGTCTCGCTGGGCTACATCAACCAGCGCTACTCGGCCGTCAAGGTTGACCCGCCGATCTACTCGATACCCACAGCGGACGAAATCGCGGCCGGCCGGTGCTGACGTTCACATCCATTCGCCGTTCACGAATCCCGAACATCATAAAAACTTGAACAACCCGGCCTGTCTGTTAAAGGTTATTTCTCCTCAGGCACTTCATCGCCGAACTTGTGCGCCACAAACGCACGCATGGCCGCGATCAGGGGTGTCGGGCCTGTTTCGGACCGCGGGCATTCGGGATCGCCATAAGACGCAATCCATGCCATGTCATCGCCGCGAAAGCGCTCCACGGCGTTCAGCTCCCGCTCGATGATCGGGCCGCCGTGCGCCCAACTGCGCGACGGACTGAAGACGCTATACGGGCTTTCTGGATGAGTTCGGCACTCACCATGAACGATTGCGGGGCCGTACCGGAGTCCTGGCAGCACCTCATCGCCGGAAGGCGCCAACGCCTTCGCCACCCAGTAATCCAGCTCCGCGCCGGACAGATCGGCCACCTTCATCACTCCTCCTTTGAGCGCTCAGGCTCGGTCGCGTCGATACGGGATTGATACGATGGCCTGGGATTACCTAGCAAATCCTCCCATTGAACTACGGGGAGAGCGAAAGCGCGCATTGTAGACGGGGGCGCAGCGGCTGCCGGGCCCGCCGGCTCAGTTCCAGCGGAACATCCACACCAGGTCGAGCGCCGAATCCTGCCCGGCCTGAGCGCGCAAGGTGAAGCGCTGCGCAATGCGGTAGATCACCTGCCACGAGCCGGCCGCCGCGCTCAGGCCGCGCTCGTAGCCGACGTAGATGCGGTCGGAGATCTGCTTGCCGATCGTCACCACGGTGTCGGGCACCGCGCCTTCGGTCTGGCGCACCGACAGCTCGTCCAGCGGCAGCATCTCCATGATGTTGCCGCCGCCTTCGCCGCTGCCGTCGCCGGCCAGCAGCGCGAGTGCAGCGCGCTGCAGCAGCAGGGTCTGGTTGCCGGCCAGCGTGTCGTAGCTGCGGCCGGTGATCAGCAGTGCAAGGGTCTCGGTGTCGGGCAGTGGCGGCTCCGAGAACAGCGTGACGCGCGGCGACAGGGCGCTGCCGCTGACGGTGACGCCGACACGGACGTCCATGTTGGGCCGGATCGCGACGATGTCGAGCCGGGGGTTGCTGACCTCGCCGACGAAGGTCAGCACGCCGCGCTCGATCTCGAGCTCCTGGCCGTAGGCCTCGTACTTGCCCCCCTCGGTGCGGATCTCGCCCTGCACCGCCAGGCGGTTGCGAGGCGACGCGAGCCGCAGCTGGCCTTCAAGCCGGGTGTCGATGCCGCGGCCGCGCAACCGGAAGCGTTCGCCCAGGTCGACGAGCAGGTTGAGTTCGAGGGCCCGAGAGGTGTCCGCGGCGGGTGCCGCCGGCTGCATCTCGTTGGTCAGCGGCGCGTCGCCGGCGCGGCGCACCACCACGTCATCGGACAGGCTGGGCGCGTCGGCGCGACTGATGTCGACCAGGCCCTCGTCAGCCCGGAAGCGCCCGTTCACCGCGATGCGCTCGCGCCCCAGCTGCACCGAGGCCTCGCCGCTGACGACCACGCGGCGGTCCACCCTCGACAGCAGCGCAAAACGCTGTGCCTGCAGCTGCAGCTCGGCCCGGGGGTTTTCGCCGAGCTGCGCCGTGCCCTGCAGCCCGGCGGTGCCTTCGCCGCCCGAGAAGCGGAAAGTTTCGATGCGGGCCGTCTCGCCTTCGAAGCTCAGGCGCACCGTGCCGTCGCGCAGATTGACCCCTTCGATGGCGTTGCGCGCGGTGAGCTGCCGGCCTTCGAGCCGGCCGACCAGGTCGGGCGAGCCGAAGTTGCCCGAGATGCCGAGCTGCGCCGTCAGCTGCCCCCCGAGGCGCCAGCCGGCCGGTACCCATACCCCCCATCCGGCCAGGTTCTCGACCCGCACTTCGAGCTGCCCGTCGACCGGCGCCTGCGGTTCGGGCCACAGTGCGGTCGGGCTGGTACGCACGGTCTGCTGCCCGGCGATGCGCCCCAGGTTGCTGCCGGCAATGCGCTGCGTGAAGTTCCAGACGCCACCGGCGGCGTCGAAACGCAGCAGCAGCTCGCTGAGCCCCAGCGACTGCACCACGCCGAACTCGTTGATGCGCAGGTCCCCCCCGGCGCGGGCGATCTCGACCCGGGCGGTGACGGTGGGTTCGGAATGC
The DNA here is from genome assembly GCF_023721835.1 of Caldimonas mangrovi. Taxonomy (GTDB): domain Bacteria; phylum Pseudomonadota; class Gammaproteobacteria; order Burkholderiales; family Burkholderiaceae_C; genus Caldimonas; species Caldimonas mangrovi. The sequence continues at coordinate 29,981 of NZ_JAMKFE010000020.1, forward strand.
ATCGAGATGCGGGCGCCGATGCGCAGGTCGCCTTCCCAGCCGAAGCCCGGCTGCACGCGGCGCAACAGCGGCGTGACAGCGACCGGCTCGACTTCGGCCTCCAGCGCCAGCTGTTGCTCGCCTTGCGTGCTGCGCCAGCGGGCCTCGCTCCAGCGCAGCACCTCGCCGAGCAGCCGCAGCTGCCCGGGCTCGACCTGCAGGCTCTGCACGCCGGGCTCGTGCGTCCAGGCCAGGCGAAGGTTTTCGGCGACCAGCAGCGGCAGCGGGTCGCGTCCGCGCAGTGCCGCAGGGGCCGCATCGGTGGGGCGCAGGGCCAGCTCCTCGATCACGCCGCGCCAGCCGCTCGGCGCCGCGCCGCCGCGCTGTTCGAAGCCGCCTTGCAGCCGCGCGCGCAAGGTCAGCGGCGCAGGTGCCGGTTGTGCGTTCGCCTGGGCGATGGCCTGCTGTTGCATCGCGGGCCGCAGTTCGGCGTCGAGCTGCACGCGGTGCGCGGTGGTGTTGCCGTCGGCCAGGACGGCCGCAGAGGGCAGGTGCAGGCCGGGCAGGCGCAGTTGCTCGGCTTTCACGTCAGCGGCAATGCGGGCGTCGCCTTCGGTGCTGGCGTCCCAGTGGCCGAGCAGGCGGTCCAGCCCCATGTCGTTGAAGCGCAGGTCGCGCACGTCGGCGCTGCCTTGCGTGCGGAAGGCCGGCAGCGCCGGCCGCACCGCGGTGCTGCCGGCAGGCGGACCGGCCGGTGGCGTGGCCGCCTGCGCGATCCAGCCGCCGAGCGGGCCCTGTGCGCTGGCGTCGAGCTGGGCACTGCCTTGCAGCCGCTCCAACCCCAGACCTTCAACCAGGCCGGCCAGCCGCTGCAATGAGGGGGCATCCAGCGTCAGGTGCAGGTTGTCGTCATCGCTTGCCGCGCGCGCGTCGGCCGGCACCCGCACCAGCGCTTCGAGCGCGGCCGAGTTGCCGGCCGCCTGCAGCTGCCCGCGGCTTTCCAGGCGGCCGGCACCGTCGGCGCTCAGTGTCAGCGACAAATTGGCGGGCTGCCCGGCCAGCACGCTGCCATCGAAGCGTGCGTCGAGCTTGCCGCGCAGTTGCCGCAGCATCTCGGCGGCATGCGGGGCGGCCGCCGGGACCTGGGCCTCGAGGTCGACGGTGCCGTTGAGTGCGTGGCGCTGACGGCGCCACGCACTGTCGGTGGTGCCGGGCAGCCACAGCGCCGGGTTGAAAGCCTGCAGCTGCAGCCCGGCTTGCACGGCCCAGCGCTCGCCGCTGCTGCTGCGTTCGGCACGGCCCTTGGCGGCGAGTCGTGCGTCGCCGGCGCGTGCGTCGAGCGACGCGATGCGGTAGCGCGTCGGCGTGGCGGTGGCCTCCAGCGACAGCTGCACCGGCTGGTTCTGCAAGGCGGCCGGTGCACCGGCCCGCCCGCGTTGGGTCAGGCCGCCTTGCAGCTTGGTGCTCACGCGCAGCTCGCCGAAGGCGGCTTCGGACGCTGTGGCGGGCTTCATGTCGAACTCGACCGGGCCGCTCAAGCGCATCGGCGGCAGGCGCTGGTCGAGCGCCTCGAGCACCAGCGTGTCGAGCGCGGCCTTCAACGTCAGCTCGCCCGCATTCCAGCTGCCTTCGGCCGTGACACGCCCGGCCGGGCTGCCGGCGCCGCCAGCAGCCTGCAACTCGGCGCGCTGCACGGTCCAGCGCTGGCCCTCTCCGCTGGCCCGCACGACGGCCCGGCTGAGCGGCAGTCGCAGCGCATTCCATGCACCCGGGTCGGCATTGGTCACGTCCACGTCCACGCCGAGGGGCTGGCCCGTGTCGCGCAGTGTCAGTACCGCGCTGCCGCTCAGTGATGTCGTCGGAGCCCGGGCGATGAAGGGCGCCAGCAGCCGCGCGAGATCGAGCTGTGCGAAGCGGGCGTCGAGCCGTGACAACGGCAGCGGCTCGAACGGCGTGACCACGGCGCCGGCCTGCAGCGTCTGGTCCTGCATGCGCAGCGACAGTTCGGCTGCCAGCTGTGCGAGCGGGCCGGCGGCCTTCAGTTCGGCTTGCACACTCTCGGCCCACTCGGGGACCAGCCGCTGCGATGCGGCAGCAGCGGCGGGGTCGCTGCGCACGCGCACCCCTGCGTCGACCGACATCGGCGCGTCCGCGCCGATCCGCGCCTGGCCTTCGGCACGCAGCCCGTTCCATGCTGCGGAAAAGGCTTCGACACGGTGGGCGTCGCCCAGGGTCACGCGAGCGCGCAGCCCGGTCACCGGTACGGCCTGGCCGGGCAGCAACAGTTCGTCGACCCGCAGCGCACCGATTTGCACACCGAGCGGCAGCCGCAGCGACGCCGGTGCGCCGGCGGGCTGCTGCTCGCCGCTCGGTGGGCCGGGTTGCACGGAGAGGCGGCCGATGGTCAGCTCGGCGATGCTGAGCTGCAGGTAGGGCGCGGTCCACTGCCATCCGTGAGGGCGCAAGCCGGTCCAACGCAGCCGCGAGATCTCGATGCGGCCGGTGCCGGCCGGCACGGTCAGTTGTGCGGCCTGGAAATCGCCGGCCAAGGTGCCGAGCGGCTCGCGCACCGTGAAGCCGGGCAGGCGAGCGGCGGCCTGCTCGAGCGCCCAGCGCGTGCCGGCCTCGCTGTAGAGCACCCATCGCAGGCCGGCATAGAGGCCCGCGGCGGCAGCGGCGGCGAGCAGCGCCACGACGGCCAGCGCCCACGGCCACCAGCGGCGGGTGCCGCGGGGCCGCACAGCCGGGGGCACGGGTGCATCGGCCATCAGAAGCTGACCCCCACGCTGAGATGCAGGCGGATGCTGCCGGTCGCCTCGCCGTATGCGACGTCGGCCTTCAACGGCCCGATCGGGCTGCGCCAGCGCACGCCCACGCCGTAGCCGTGCACCGGGTCGAAGCTGCGCCAGCTGCTGGCGGCATTGCCGGCGTCGATGAACACCGCGCCATACCAGTCGCGCAGCCGCTCGGTCAACGGCCACATCAGCTCGGCCGACGCCGTGGCGAGCACCGGCCCGCCGACCACCGAGCCGTCGCGCTCGGGGCCGAGGGTGCGATAGCCATAGCCGCGGATGGAGTCGTCGCCACCGGCGCGGAACAACAGCGAGTCCGGCACGCCGAGGCTGTCGCGCTTGAACACCTGGCCGGCTTCGCCGCGCAGTTGCAGCACGCGACGCTGGCCCAGCGGTTGATACCAGGTGGTGCGCAGATAGGCGCGCACGAAGGGGCCGCGGTCGCCGTCGGAATCCACCGAGCCGCCCGCGCCGCCATGCGCGGTGAGGATCATGCCGCGCGTGGGGAACAGCACGTTGTTGACGCCGCGCCGCGTCCACTCGTAGTTGGCCCAGAGCGCGCGGTCGATGCGGCGTGTGGTGTCGGTCTCGACGACGGTGCGGTTGAATTCGCCGTAGTACAGGCGGTCGATGCGCTCGGTGTCCTGAGTGCGGCCGTAGCGCAAGCGCTGGGTGTGCGTCCTGGCACCGCCGGCATCGAGATATTCGGCCGACAGGGTCGCCAGGTTGCGGTAGCCATCGGGCTTCGGGTAGGACAGCAGGTCGAGCGCCGCGACCCGTTCATCCCGGCCGTACAGCAAACGCGTGCTCGCCACCCACTCGTGGCCGAACGGGCGCCGATGCGTGAACTGCAGCCCGGTGCGGGGGCCGGTGTTGGTGCTGAAGCCGACGCTCACGGTCGCCGACTTCAGCTTGGCTTCACGCACCCGTACGACGATCGGCGCCGAATCGGCCCGGGTGACGTCGGGGTCCAGCTCGACCGCGACCCCTTCGTACAGCCCCGACTTCTGCAGGTTCTCCTGGTAGTCGAGCAGCATCTTCTCGGAGAACACCGTGCCGAGCTCGAAGGGCGCGAGGTGGCGCACCGCGTCTTCGGTGGTGTGCTCGATGCCTTCGACGCGGACTTCGCCGATCCTGAACTCGGGCCCGCTGTCGGCGACGACGAAGATGCGCACCTTGTGCGTCGTGGCGTCGACCTGCGCGACGGTACCGGCGTAGGTCGCCGCTGCATAGCCGCGCGAGCGCAGGCTGGCGAGCAGGCCGTTCTTGGCGGCGGCCCAGGCGCTCTGCGTGAAGACGGCGCCCGGCTGCAAGGGCCAGCGGTTGCGCAGGAAGCGCAAGCGTCGCGCGGCACGCGGGTCTCCGCCGTCGATGGTTTCCTGGAAGTCGCCCTGGATCTCGAGAGTCAGCCGGTCCACCGTCGCGCGTGGACCGGGCGTCACTTTCAACGCCACCACCGGCTGCCCGCCGGCCTCGGTCGGCGGCTGGCGTGAAATCTGCACTTCGGCGTCGAAATAGCCTTGCGTTTCCAGCAGGGAGCGCGCCTGCGCGGGGGCCGCACTCATGAGCCGGCCGACCTCGACCTCCGTGATGTCGCGCTCGCGGCGGAAGCGAGACAGGTCGAGGTGCCGGCTCAACAGCTCCCGCAACTCGCGCGGTGCTTCGATGCGCAACCGGTAGGCGGTGCCGCGGCCGTTGGTGTCCTCGGCGGCAGCATTTTCCTCGGCGGTGGGGCGGGTCGCGTCCGGGCTGGCGGGCTCCGAGGTCTGCTCGGACTCGTCGTCCTCGAGGGGTTGCGCCTGTGCCTGCCACGAGGCAACGGCCAGCACGGCGGCCAGCGTCCAGAGCCACAGCCCTGACAGCAGCCGGGTCCACGATGCACTCGCCGTGTGTGTCACTTCGTCAGCAGTCGCATGGCCCCTTCCAGGCCGTTGAGGGTCAACGGGAACATCCGCTGGTTCATGATCTGCTGGATGATCGACACCGACTGCCGATAGCCCCAAACCCCCTGCGGCTCGGGATTGATCCACGCGTACTTCGGGAAAGCGTGCGTGAGCCGTTGCAGCCATTCGGCGCCGGCCTCCTCGTTGTTGTACTCGACGCTGCCGCCGGGCTGCAGGATCTCGTACGGGCTCATCGTCGCGTCGCCGACGAAGATCAGCTTGTAGTCCTTGTTGTACTTGCGGATCACGTCCCAGGTCGGGAACTTCTCGCTGAAGCGGCGGCGGTTGTTCTTCCACATGTAGTCGTAGACACAGTTGTGGAAGTAATAGAACTCGAGGTGTTTGAACTCGGCCTTGGCGGCGCTGAACAGCTCTTCCACCCGGTGGATGTGCTCGTCCATCGTGCCGCCGACGTCCATCAGCAGCAGCACCTTCACGTGGTTGTGCCGCTCCGGCACCATCTTGATGTCGAGCCAGCCGGCGTTGGCGGCGGTCGAGCGTATCGTGTCGTCGAGGTCCAGCTCTTCGACCGAGCCCTCGCGTGCGAAGCGCCGCAGCCGGCGCAGCGCGACCTTGATGTTGCGCGTGCCGAGCTCAAGCGCGTCGTCGTAGTCCTTGTACTGGCGCTGGTCCCAGACCTTGATCGCGCTGCGATTGCGCGAGCGGTCCTGGCCGATGCGGATGCCTTCCGGGTTGTAGCCATAGGCGCCGAACGGCGAGGTGCCGCCGGTGCCGATGAACCGGTTGCCGCCTTCGTGGCGCTCCTTCTGCTGCTCGAACAGCTCGCGCAGCCGTTTCATCAGCTCATCCCAGCCGAGCTTCTCGATCTGAGCCTTCTCCTCCGGCGACAGGTCCAGCTCGAGGCGCTTTTGCAGCCATTCGAGCGGGATGTCTTTGGTGAAGTCGGTCAGCAGCTCGACACCCTTGAAGTAGGCGCCGAAGGCCCGGTCGAACTTGTCGAAGTTGGCCTCGTCCTTCACCAGCGCGGTGCGCGCCAGGTAATAGAACTTGTCCACCGTCGGGCCGCCGTCGTCGCTGATCACGCCGCTCCTGATCGCTTCGAGCAGCGTCAGGTATTCCTTGATCGACACCGGCAGCTTGGCGGTGCGCAGCGTGAAGAAGAAGTCGATCAGCATGGTTGGGCGTCCGGGAAGGAAGCTATTGTGGCCTGCCCGCCGGCGCCATGTGCAACCAGACCCTGCACACACCGCGGCGGTAAAGCTTGCGGCGGGCCCCGCAAAGCCTGCCGGCAGCCGCATGGGCCGGGGCCGGGCGGGCACGGCACGCGGCTTGCCCAAAGCTGCGCAGTCCCACTTCGATGCACATCATGAGCACACAGCGCACCAGCGACAGCGCCCTCGTCGACCGCGAGATGGCGCAACGGGCCATCGAGCTGGCCTTGCCGATCCTCGAAGCCTCGACGCGCGACGAGCGCATCAACCAGGGCGGCTTCATGCACGTCGTCGTGATGGACCCGGCACGAACGCCGATGAATGCGAGCTTCGAGGAGGCCATCCTTCACGAGCAATCGATCGGTGGCCGGCGTGAGGACTGGGACGCCGACTATGCCGGCTTCGCCCGCGCCAAGGCACGCATCAGCTGGCTGCATGGCCGTGACAGCTTCCACGTGCAGACCGCCGAACCCTACCGGCTGCGACCGGGCGACACCACGCTGTGGGGCAGCGTCTGCCTCGACGGCATCGTCGTGGCGGTCAGCGGCGGCGAGGCGGAGTTCGACGAGGCGTTCTCCGGCATGGTGGCGATGCTGCTGCGGGCGCTGGCGAAGCAGTCCTTGCGGCAGCGGCCGCGGGAGCTGTTCTTCTCGTGAGCCGGCCGGGCGGCTCAGCGCCCGAGCCGCGCCTGCAGTTGCTCGCGTACCGCAGGCCATTCGCTGCTCAGCAGGCTGTACATCACCGTGTCTCGCACCGTGCCGTCGCGCCGCAGCGCATGGTGACGCAGCACGCCGTCGCGCCGGGCGCCCAGCCGCTCGATGGCGCTCTGTGACCGGTGGTTCTCGATGTCGGTGCGCCACCCCACCACCCGGCAGCCCAGGCCTTCGAAGGCATGGCGCATCAGCAGCAGCTTGGCTGCCGTGTTGACGTGCGTGCGCTGCCAGCTGGCGGCGTACCAGGTGTAGCCGATCTCGACCCGGTCGACGGCGGCCACGATGTCGTGGTAGCGCGTCGAGCCGATCAGGCGGCCGGTGTTCAGCTCGCGCACCGCGAACGGCAGCATCGTGCCGGCGGCCTGACCCTGCAGGGCGGCCTCGATGTACGACGCGGTGCGGTCGGGCTCGGGCACCGAGGTGATGCGCAGCGTCCACAACTCTCCATCGGCGGCCGCTTCGCGCAGACCCGACTCGTGCTCGGGAGCGAGCGGCTCCAGCCGTACGCCTTGCCCTTCGAGGGTGACGGGCCGCACCTCGATCACCGGTTGTGCCTTTGCATGAACACCAGCTTCTCGAACAGCGTCACGTCCTGCTCGTTCTTCAGCAGCGCGCCGACCAGCGGCGGCACGCCAACCTTGTCGTCCTTGCTCTGCAGCGCCTCGAGCGGGATGTCCTCGGCCACCAGCAGCTTCAGCCAGTCGAGCAGCTCGCTGGTCGAGGGCTTCTTCTTCAGGCCAGGCAGGTTGCGCACGTCGTAGAAGTTCTTCAGTGCGGCGCTCAACAGTTCCTTCTTGAGCCCGGGGAAGTGCACCTGCACGATGTCCTTCATCGTTTCGGCGTCGGGGAAGCGGATGTAGTGGAAGAAGCAGCGCCGCAGGAAGGCGTCCGGCAGCTCCTTCTCGTTGTTCGACGTGATGAACACCAGCGGGCGGTGCTTCGCGGTGACCATCTGCCGCGTCTCGTAGACGTAGAACTCCATGCGATCGAGTTCTCGCAGCAGGTCGTTGGGGAACTCGATGTCGGCCTTGTCGATCTCGTCGATCAGCAGGGCGACCGGCTGCTCGGCCTCGAAGGCCTGCCACAGCACACCCTTGACGATGTAGTTGTGAATGTCCTTCACGCGTTCGTCGCCCAGCTGGCTGTCGCGCAGCCGGCTCACCGCGTCGTATTCGTACAGCCCCTGCTGCGCCTTGGTGGTCGACTTGATATGCCATTGCAGCAGCGGCATGCCCAGCGAGCGAGCCACCTCTTCGGCCAGCATCGTCTTGCCGGTGCCGGGTTCGCCCTTCACCAGCAGCGGGCGTTTCAGCGTGAGGGTCGCGTTCACCGCCAGCATCAGGTCGTCGGTCGCGACGTAGTTCTCGGAGCCTTGGAACTTCATGGAAGGTGAGGTGGGTCAACGGTTGGGAGGTGTCGGGCCAGTATAAGAGCCCGGCCTATAATGCGGGGTTGCTTTGAAATCCAGAACTTCCTTGCGCAACCCCATGAAAAAAGTGCTCTCCACGATGATGGTGCTGGCCGCAACGGCCGGTTTTGTAGGCGCTGCCCAGGCGCAGGACGCGAAGGCCGGTGCCGGCAAGGCAGCGATGTGCATCGGCTGCCACAGCATCCCCGGCTACCAGTCGAGCTTCCCGGAAGTGCACAAGGTGCCGATGATCGCCGGCCAGGGCTCGAAGTACATCGTGGCGGCGCTCAACGCCTACAAGAAGGGCGAGCGCAAGCACCCGACGATGCGCGGCATCGCCGAATCGCTGAGCGAGCAGGACATGGCCGACCTGGCCGCCTATTACGAGGCGCTGCCCCAGGACGTGCAGCCCGCGCCCGAGCAGCCGGCCCGGCAACCGAGCACCGAGGTGGCGGCCCTGCTGCAGAAGGGTGCCTGCGTGTCGTGCCACGGCGCCAACTTCAGCAAGCCGATCGACGGCACCTACCCCAAGATCGCCGGTCAACATTCTGACTACCTCTACGTTGCGCTGAAGTCCTACAAGAGCGACGGCAATCCCCATGTCGGCCGCGCCAACGCCATCATGGCCGGGCAGGTCAAGCAGTTCACCAATGCCGAACTGAAGGCGATGGCCCAGTACATCGGCTCGCTGCCGGGCGAAATGAGGGTCGTCGCGCAGGATCGCTTCCGCTGATCGCGCGCTGTTCGCACCCAGGACGGGGCCGCTGCTTGCAGCGGCCTTTTTGTCGCCTGCGCGAAGATGAAGGTAGCGGACTTCAGCGAAAGCGCGTGTCCGCTGGGTGACACGCGTGCGCCGAAGGGCCGGCCTCGGCCAGGTCCTCGAGGATCGGACAGTCCGGCCGGTCGTCCCCGTGGCAGTGCTCGGCCAGTTGCTCCAGCGTGCGCTTCATGGCTTGCATTTCGTCGATGCGGCGTTGCAGGTCGGCGGCGTGCTGCAACGCGATGCGCTTGACCTCGCCACTGGCCCGGCGGCGGTTGCGCCACAGCTGCAGCAGCGTGCGTATCTCTTCCATCCCGAAGCCCAGGTCGCGCGCACGCCGGATGAAGCGCAGCGTGTGCACCGCACCGTCGTCGTACTGCCGGTAGCCCGAGTCGGTGCGCCGGATGTCTGGCAGCAGCCCGAGCGATTCATAGTGACGGATCATCTTCGCGGAAACCCCCGAGACGTCCGCGGCCTGGCCGATGTTCATGTCTGCTCTCCTTCGCTTGCGGGGTGCCAGCGACGCAGCAGCAGCGCATTGGTCACGACGCTCACGCTGCTGAGCGCCATCGCGGCGCCGGCAATGACGGGGTTCAGCAGTCCGAAGGCTGCCAGCGGAATGCCGACGACGTTGTAGACGAAGGCCCAGAACAGGTTCTGGTGGATCTTGCGCGTGGTGCGGCGCGAGATGTCGATGGCGTCGGCCACCAGCGCGGGATCGCCTCGCATCAGCGTGATGCCTGCGGCGTGCATCGCGACGTCGGTGCCCGAACTCATCGCCATGCCGACGTCTGCCGCGGCCAGCGCCGGCGCGTCGTTGATGCCGTCGCCCACCATCGCGACACGCACACCGCCCTGCTTCAGCCGTGCCACCACGGTCGCCTTGTCGGCGGGCAGTACCTCGGCACGCACGTCATCGATGCCGAGCTGCGCGCCCACGGCCTGCGCACTGCCGCGGTTGTCGCCGCTGATCAGGGCGGTCCGCACGCCATGCGCCATGAGCCGCTCGATGGCGCGTGCGGCGCTCGGCTTGAGCGTGTCACCAAAGGCCAGCAACCCCAGCAGCCGGGGCTCGGGCGTCGTCTGCGCCAGCCAGGAAACCGTGCGGCCTTCGGCCTGCAGGGACTGAGCGAGCTCTGCGAGAGGCGCGTGCGGCATCTTCAACTCGTCCATCCAGCGGCCGCTGCCCAGTCGGAGCTCGCGTTCGCCGACGCGTCCGGCCACGCCGTGGCCGGCAACCGCTCGCACGTCATGCGCCTGCATCGGCTGCACGCCTCGGGCGGCCGCTTCCTGCAGCACCGCGTGGGCCAGCGGATGTTCGCTGCCCGACTGCAGCGCGGCCGCCAGCCGCAGCAACTCGTTGTCGTCGAGGCCGGCATCGGCGGCGGGACGGGCGGCGACCAGCGTCGGCTTGCCTTGTGTCAAGGTGCCGGTCTTGTCGAACGCAACGACCTGCACCGAATGCGCCACTTCCAGCGCCTGCGCATCCTTGATCAGGATGCCGTGGCGGGCTGCGACGCCGGTGCCGACCATGATGGCGGCAGGCGTCGCAAGGCCCAGCGCGCAGGGGCAGGCGATCACCAGCACCGCGACAGCCGGCAGCACGGCACCGGCCCAGTCGCCCGTGTAGAGACCCCAGCCGGCGAAGGTCAGCAGCGCGATCGCGATGACCACCGGGACGAAGACCGCGCTGACACGGTCGACCATGCGCTGGATCGGTGCCTTCTCGGCCTGCGCCGATTCCACCAGCCGCACGATGCGCGACAGCGCCGTCTCGCTGCCAACGGCGGTGGTGCGCATCTGTACCAGGCCTTCGCCATTGATCGCCCCACCGGTCACGCGGTCGCCCGGGTGTTTGGCAACCGGCAGGCTTTCGCCGGTGATCAGCGATTCGTCGAAATGCGTCTGGCCGCCGACCACCTCACCGTCCACCGGCGCCCGCTCGCCGGGGCGCACCACCACGATGTCGCCGACGACCACGTCGTCGAGCGGCACGCTCTGCTCGCTGCCATTGCGCAGCACGCGGGCGGTGTCGGGCCGCAGGGCCTGCAGGGCGCGGATCGCCTCGGTCGTCTGGCGCTTGGCGCGCGCTTCCAGCCACTTGCCGAGCAGCACCAGCGTGATCACGACGGCGGCCGACTCGAAGTACAAGTGCGCCATGCTGCCGTCTGCGTTCAGCAGCAGGTACAGGCTCAAGCCATAGGCGGCCGAGGTGCCCAGCGCGACCAGCAGGTCCATGTTGCCGGTGCCGGCCTTCAGCGCTTTCCAGGCGGCACGGTAGAAGCGCGCGCCGAGCCAGAACTGCACCGGCGTCGCCAGCGCGAGTTGCAGCCAGCCGTCCAGCATCCAGTGCCTGCCGATCAAATCGCCGGCCATCGGCACGGCGAGCGGCAGCGACAGCAGTGCGGCGATCAGCACCGCGCGGCCTTCGGTGAGCCAGCGCCGCGGCGCCGCGGTGGTCCCGTCGGCGTCCTTCGCCCGCGCCTCGTAGCCGGCGTCGCGTACGGCCGCGATCAGTGCGACGTCGGTCACGTCGCGCAGTACGTCGACCATGGCGGTTTCGGTCGCCAGGTTCACCGTGGCCGCGACGACGCCCGGTACACGCAGGAGCGCTTTCTCGACGCGGCCGACGCACGATGCGCAGGTCATGCCGCCGATGGCCAGCGACGCCTGCCGCCGAGGCACCTCGTAACCCGCATCGCGCACCGCCTTCATCAGGTCGGCCAGCGGCACGCCGAGGCTTTGCACGGTGGCGGTCTCGGTCGCGAGGTTGACGGTGGCGTCGTCGACGCCCGGCAGCCGCTTCAGGACGCGCTCGACACGGCTGACGCACGAGGCACAGGTCATGCCCTCGACGGGCACGGAAAGGGGGGCAGTGGTTGAGTTCATGTCGACAGGCTAGACATTGACATCATGTCAAAGTCAAGCACCTGCGACGTGACCGGGGTCAACGCATCGCGCGCCGTCTCACGCAATCGATGTAGGCCTCGCCGTCCGGCGGCAGGCCGCTGCGTTGCGAGGCCCAGATCATCTCGCCCAGGCATTCCATGATCTGGTGGTGCGCCTCGTGCCGAGAGCCGAGCCGGTGCGACAGCAACTCGCAGGCCTGCTTGATGCCCCGGGGCTGGTCGATGCCGATCTGCTCGCTGATCGACAGGTGCATCGCCAGGTGCAGAAAGGGGTTGGAGCGGCCTTCCTCGACCTGGTAGCTGGCGGCCTTCGCGGCCTCGGCGTCGGCCAGTTCGGCGTGGTATTCGGGGTGCTCCGCGATCCAGTCGGCGGCCACCGCCTCGATCGGCGTCAGCGGCTCGCCGGCGCGATGCTTGCGGTGCGCCTCGCAGAAGAAAAGCCGTACGTCGTGTTGGGAGGGGGCGAACATCCGACAATTCTCCCTCTTTCGGATTCCCGGGTAGCCCGCATGAACATCTCCACCGAGCAATTGTTCGACCACGCCCGCACCCACAACGTGTGGCTCGACCGGCCCGTGCCGGACGACCTGCTGCACCGTTTGTACGAGATGATGAAGTTCGGCCCGACTTCGGCCAACTGCAGCCCGGCGCGCATCGTCTTCGTCAGGTCGCCCGAGGCCAAGGCGCGGCTGGTGCCGTGCATGAGCGAAGGCAACCGGGCCAAGACCGCTGCCGCGCCGGTGACCGCGATCATCGGCATGGACTTGAAGTTCTACGAGAAGCTGCCGCAGTTGTTCCCGCACGACCCGGGCGCGCGCTCCTGGTTCGAGGGCAATGACGCGACGATCCAGTCGACCGCGTTTCGCAACTCCAGCCTGCAAGGCGGCTACTTCATCATCGCGGCCCGCGCACTCGGGCTCGACTGCGGCCCGATGAGCGGCTTCGATGCGCCGCGCGTGGACGCCGAGTTCTGGCGCGGCACGTCGGTCAAGACCAATTTCGTCTGCAGCCTCGGCTACGGCGACGCCACCCAGCTGTTCCCGCGCAGTCCGCGCCTGAGCTTCGACGAGGCGTGCCGGCTTGCCTGACGGGTTCACGTCCGCACTGATCGTCGACCCGTGGTTCTATGCCGCGGCGGTGCCGGCCGTGCTGTTGATGGGCCTGTCCAAGAGCGGCTTCGGCGCCGGATTCGGTTCGCTGGCGGTGCCGATCATGGCGCTCGTGATTCCTGTGCCGCAGGCCGCCGCCATCATGCTGCCGCTGCTCGCGGTGATGGACGCGCTGGGCGTCGCGGCCTATGTGAAGCACGTCGACAAGGCACTGATCCGGCTGCTGCTGCCCGCTGGCCTGGTCGGCACGGTGGTGGGTACGGTCCTGTTCGGCGTGCTGTCCCCGCAGGTGGTGGCCGGTGTGGTCGGGGCGCTGACGCTGCTGTTCCTGGCCCAGCGACTGTTCTTTCCGCCGCGTGCCGATGCACCGCCACCGCCCCGCTGGCTGGGCTGGACGCTGGGCGTGGCGTCGGGCTTCACCAGTTTCGTCGCGCATGCCGGCGCCCCGCCGGTGAACGCCTACGTGCTGCCGTTGCGGCTGCCGCCGTTGACGTTCGCCGCGACGATGGCCGTGTTCTTCGCGGTGGTCAATGCGTCGAAGTGGGTGCCGTATGCGTGGCTGGGGTTGATCGACCTGCGCAACATGGCGACCGCGCTGGTGCTGATGCCGTTGGCGCCGCTGGGCGTGTGGGTGGGCGTGAGGCTGGTGCACCGGGTGAGCACGGTCTGGTTCTACCGCTTGGTGTATGCCGGGATGTTGCTCACTGGAGTGAAGCTGCTTTGGGATGCGGTTTGACGGAGGGGGCAGCTTGGCTGACTTGCTGGGTGCGTGCTTTGCTTTGCTTTGCTTTGCTTTGCTGGGCGTGCTTCTTGTGGCGCTGTGCTCCATTGCGCTGCCGCGCCGGGAGCCCGCCCCGGCGGGCGGGTAACTTTCTTCTGTTGGCTCAGAAGAAAGTCACCAAAGAAGAGAGCCTGAATGCAACACCATGCACTCTGACCGTTGTGCTTCTTCCCCTCAGCCCAGCGGGCGGTCGATCCCCGCCCAATGGGCTAGAACCACCTGCTCGTCCAACACTACGGGTTCGCTGCGCGAGACCCTGGAGAAACTCAGGAACAGCCTGGGCTATGCGTAGCGAGCCCGTTCACGCCGGCGCCGTTCGTGTTGCTTGGGTTTTGTCTTCGGTCCCGGTCTTCGGTCCGCTTCGGACCGAAACAACAGGTGTGCGGCCTCTCTAGCCAGCACGGCATACACAGGCCGCCCGCCGGTCCGCCTTTAAGAAGCTCAACGGTCAGAGTGCATGGTGTTCTTCTTCAGGCCCTTTGCTTTGGTGACTTTCATTTGGGCCAGCCAAATGAAAGTTACCCGCCCGCCGGGGCGGACTCCCGGCACGGCAGTGCAATGAGGCACAGCGCCACAAGAAGCACGCCAAGCAAAGCAAAGCTGCATCACTGCCCCCATCCCTCCCGCTTGCGACTCTCCAGGCTTTGCCGCTCCTGCGCAAACAGCTCCTCCAGTTGCTGCCGCCCCTGCTTGGCGATCGCGATCAGCTTTGCCTGATCGCGATAGTGCGGCAACTGCGCCTCCAACTGCTCGACGGTGTGCCGCCGGAACCTCATCGCCAGCTGCCGTGCATGGTGGGGATGCCACCCCATCGCCTCCAGCACCGTGCGAGCACTCGTCAATGCCGAATCGAGCGTCTCGCGTTCGATGTCGGTGACGCCGCGCCGGCGCAGCTCGTACCAGTGCGTCACGTTGCGCGCGCGGGCGACGATGTGCAGGTGGGGAAAGTGCTCGCGTGCCAGGTCGGCGATCTGCAGGCTCTGCTCGATATCGTCGACGGCGATGACCAGCACGCGCGCCTGGTCTGCGCCGGCGATCCGCAGCAGGTCCAGCCGCGTGGCGTCGCCGTAGTGCACGCGCCAGCCGAAGCGGCGGATGGCCTCGACCTGGTCGGGATCGTGGTCGAGCACCGTCGCGCGGACACCATTCGCATAGAGCAGGCGGCCGATCACCTGGCCGTAGCGGCCGAAGCCGGCGATCAGCACCGGTGCTTCTTGCGGTTCGGTCAATTCGGCCACGGGCGGGGCGTCGTGCCCGGTGAGCCGGGGTGACAGCAGCTTGTCGACGACCACCAGCAGCAAGGGGGTCAGCAGCATCGACAAGGCGATGACCGCGACCAGGATGGAGGCGGTGGACGCGTCGAGCACGCCGCTCAGTGCACCGGCTTGCAGCACGACGAAACCGAACTCGCCGCCCTGGGCCAGCAGCAGCATGAAGACGGCCCGTTCCGGACGCGGGATCGGCATGCCGCGTGCGATGCCCCACATCACCAGCAGCTTGAGCGACAGGAAGCACACCAGCACCAACGCGATCACGCCGGCGTTGGCCAGCACCACCGAAAAGTCGATCGACATGCCGACGGCCATGAAAAACAGACCCATCAACAAGCCCTTGAACGGCTCGATATCGGTTTGCAGTTGGCGCCGATATTCGCTGTCGGCCAGCAGCACGCCGGCCAGGAAGGCGCCCAGCGCCATCGACATGCCGACGGCCTGCATCAGCGCGGCGATGGCGACGACCAGCAGCAGCGATGCGGCAGTGAAGATCTCGCGCGAGTCGCTCTTGGCGATCCAGTGCAACAGCGGCCGCAGCAGCAGGCGCCCGCCCAGCACGACGGCCGCCACCATCGCCACGGCCTTCAGTGCCGCGCCGGTGCCACCGGTGTCGCCGGCATGCGCGGCCGAGCCGAGCAGCGGCAGCAGGGCGAGAAAGGGGATGGAGGCGACGTCCTGGAACAACGAGATCGACAACACCGAACGGCCGGCCTCCCGCTGCAGCAGGTGGCGCTCGCCGAGCACGCCCAGCGCGATCGCGGTGGAAGACATGCTGAGCCCGAAGCCCGCGACCACGCTGACCTGCCACGACCACCCCGCGGCGTGCCCGAGCAGGGCGATCAGCAAGGTGCTCGTGAGCACCTGCACGCCGCCCCAGCCGAAGATGGGCTTGCGCAACGCCCAGAGACGGGACGGCTCGAGGTCCATGCCGACCAGGAACAGCATCAGCACCACGCCGAACTCCGAGAAGCTCAGGATCTGCTGTGCCTCGCTCAGGAGGCTCAGGCCCCAGGGCCCGATCGCCATGCCGGCCACGAGATAGCCGAGGATGGCGCCCAGGCCGAGGGCCTTGGCCAGCGGGACCGCGATCACTGCGGCGGCCAGATAGACGAGGGAATTGGTCAGCCAGGTGGAAGCTTCCATGCGCTGCTTTCTGCGGAAGTCGGGGCTTATGCTGCGGTGGGGCGGGCCGAGGGAGGCACGTCGCAGCTCGGGCAATCGGCCATCTGATCGATCTCGGGCCAGCGCGGGTAGCTGCGCAGCCGTTCGGTGAACAGCTGCACGTGCTGCTGCAGCACCGGCTCGGCCACGGTGTGCGCGCCGTGCAGCAGCAGCGGCGGCAGGAAGCGCAGCCCGCACAGCGCGGCGGTCTGCTCATAGGGCGGCAGGAAGGCGTCGAAGAAATAGCGGTTGTAGCTGGCCGGGTGGTATGACGATTCCGGCCCGCCGGTGGAGGCGACCAGCCACACGTCCTTGCCGTGCAAGGCGTCACCCGCACGGCCGTAGGCCCAGCCGTAGGTCAGCACCTCGTCGAGCCAGAGCTTCATCAGCGCGGGCATGCTGTACCACTGGATGGGGTGCATCCAGACGATCAGATCGGCCTCGCGCAATGCCTGCTGCTCGGCCCGCACGTCGATCAGGTAGTCGGGATACAGCGCATACAGGTCGCGCACCGCGACCTCGCCGCCCAGGCTGCGTGCGGCTTGCAGCAGCGACGTGTTGACGTGAGACAGGTGCAGTTGCGGGTGCGCAGCGAGAACCAGGAGACGGGGCATGTCGGACTTCGGAGGTGTCGCGCAGGCGACGGGCGGTCTACGCACCGTCGTGGTTTGTCTTGAGACCGCTCACGCCGGGCGCCGCTAACATTACCCGATTCCATAGACGGGCGGAGGATGCGATGCCGGTGATCGTGGTGGCCAATCCGAAGGGCGGTGTGGGCAAGTCGACGCTGTCGACCAACCTCGCTGGCTATCTCGCGTTGCAAGGGCACAAGGTGATGCTCGGCGACATCGACCGGCAGCAGTCCTCGCGCACCTGGCTGTCGCTGCGCCCGCAGGCGGCGCGCCCCATTGCCAGCTGGGACGCCACGCACGACGACGTCGTCAAGCCGCCGAAGGGCACCACGCACGTGGTGCTCGACACGCCCGCCGGCCTGCACGGCAAGCGCTTCGACGAGCTGATGAAGCTGGCCGACAAGATCGTGGTGCCGCTGCAGCCGAGCATCTTCGACATCTATGCCACCCGCACCTTCCTCGACCAAGTGCACGCGCATCGCAAGTCCGACAAGGTGCAGGTCGGCGTGGTCGGCATGCGCGTGAAGGACGGCACCATCGCGGCCGACCAGCTCAAGGCCTTCGTCGCCACGCTCGAAGTGCCGGTGATCGGCTACGTGCGCGACACGCAGAACTACATCCAGCTCGCCGCCCGCGGCCTGACGCTGTGGGACGTGGCCCCGAGCCGCGTCGAGCGCGACCTGGAACAATGGCAGCCGATCGTCCGCTGGGTCGACCACGGATGAGCGAGTCGTCTTTCCCCAAGGACCTCATGAAAACCTTCGAACACCTGCAAGACCTCGCGCCGCTGGTCGGCGAATCGCTCGGCGCCAGCGACTGGATCGCCGTCGACCAGGAACGCATCGACCGCTTCGCTGAAGCGACCGGCGATCACCAGTGGATCCATGTCGACCCTGAGCGCGCCCAGGCCGGGCCGTTCGGCACGACCGTTGCCCACGGGTTCCTGACGCTCAGCCTGCTGCCGGCGTTCTTTGCGACCGGCTTCGAGGTGAAGCACTCGCGCATGGGCATCAACTACGGCTTGAACAAGGTGCGTTTCCCGGCACCGGTGCCGGTGGGCAGCCGGCTGCGGGCGCATTTCAAGCTGCTGGGCTTCGAGCCGGTCGACAACAACGGCGTGCAGTTGACGATCGAGGTGAGCATCGAGCGCGAAGGGTCGGCCAAGCCCGTGTGCGTAGCGGAGTCCGTCTCCCGCCGCTACCCCTGAAAGGGTCGACAGGGGGTGAATCCCTCTTAATGGGGGACCCGATCGACCGGTTGCCGGGTTAGCATCCTTGCCGTCGTATGGCGACTGATGATGTTGACAGGCTGTTGGAGGAGCGCATGAAGGTACTGCTGGTCGATGACCATCCGCTGATTCTTTCCGCCCTCCAGAGCGTCATCCAGGGACTGGGCGACGACGTGCGGGTCGTCGGTGCCTCCAGCGGGCGCGCCGCGCGCGAGACGCTGCAACAGGACCCCGACTACGACCTGGTGCTGCTCGATCTGCACCTGGGCGATGCCAACGGCTTCGACCTGCTGGCCGAGATGCGCCAGACCTACCCGGCGCTGCCGGTGGTCGTCATCTCCGCTTCCGATCGCACCAGCGACGTGATCCGCGCGATCGACATGGGCGCCATGGGCTTTGTGCCGAAGCGGGCCTCGAACGAAACCCTGTTCGAGGCGCTGCGCATGGTGATGTCGGGCGGCGTCTACGTGCCGCCGATGAGCATGGGCATCGACAGCGGCGGCAGCGTGCCGGTCGAGCCACCGGCACCGCCGGGGTTCGCGCCGTCGGTCGGCGGGGTGGCGGCCCAGTCGGGCTACCAGACCCAGCCTTCGCTGGCGTCGCTGGGCCTGACACCGCGGCAGACCGACGTGCTGGCGCTGCTGCTGCAGGGCAAGCCCAACAAGCTGATCGCCCGCGAGCTGAACCTGTCGGTTGAAACCGTCAAGGACCACGTCGCGGCGGTGTTGCGCGCGCTCGGCGTCAACTCGCGCACGCAGGCGGTGCTGGCGGTGAGCCAGATGACACAGCAACACGGAGCTTTCTCGACCTGGCGCCCCACACAGCGCTGAGCCGCAACCGTCATCCCGCGGGGCTTGCATGCGCGTCGCCATCATTGCGGTCTTCACCGACTACCACCGCCGCGGCGCGCATCATCGCGGTGGCCTGCAGCCGCAGATCGGGCCGCTGGTGGCCGCGCTGCTGCCGGACTGGTGCGACGTCGAGATCGTCAACGACACCTGGGAAGATCCGGATTGGTCGCGCAGCTACGACCTGGTCTTTCTGTCGTGCGTCCATGCCGACTTCGACCGGGCGCGCCAGATCAGCCACTACTTCCGCCGCCGTGGCGCGCGGACCGTGCTCGGCGGCGGCATGGCCAGCAACTACCCGCACCTGTGCCGCCCCTACTTCGACGCTGTGGTGGTGGGCGACCCGGAGGACACCGTGCCCCGCATCGCGGCCGATGCCCGCGCCGGACGCCTGCAGCCGCTCTACCGGTCGGGCGGCTACGAGGCCGACAGCGTGCCGGTGCCTGCGATCGAGGGCGTCGCACACAAGCAGATTTTTCCCCTGTCGGTCGAGGCGACGCGCGGCTGCCCTTACGCGTGCGATTTCTGTGCGCTGACGGCATTGGGCACCCGTCACGAAGTGCGTCCAGTCAAGAACGTGGTGCGCGACATCCTCGCCGGCCAGGCCACGCTGCGACAACTCGGCGTGGCGAGCTGGAAACGGCGCCTGATCGTCTTCTACGACAACAACCTGGCCGGCAACCTGAAGTGGTTCCGGGAGCTGTGCCTGGCGCTCAAGCCGCTGGACGTGCGCTGGGGTGCCTGCCTGACCTTCAACGTCATCGCCAACCGGGACCTGCTCAAGCTGATGTACGACTGCGGCTGCCGCTCGGTCTTCGTCGGGCTGGAAACCTTCAATCCGGTCACGCTGAAAGACATCGACAAGCCGCAGAACAACATCGGCAAGATGGCCCAGGCGATCGCGCAGGCTCGCGACGAAGGAATACTGGTCATTGGCGGGCTGATCGTCAGTCCATTGCACGACGACGCCGCGTATATTCGCGCGTTGCCCGAGCACCTGGACCGGTGCGGCCTGCACGTCCCGAGCTTCGTGTCGTTCGAGACGCCGATCCCCGGGACGCCGTTCTTCACCCGCATGGCGGCCAGCGAGCAGCCCATGTTCCTGCCACATGCGAACCTGTACGACTTCAGTGCCTACACGCTCGTGCTGCAGCCTCAGAAGAATCCTCTGCATGAATTCCTCGGCGCCTATCGCGAGACGATGCGACGCATCTATTCGCCGGTGAATCGCCTCGCGAAACTGGCCGACGACCTGCCCCGCCTGTTGCGCAGAGGGTCCTGGACGGCCGCTGCGCTGGACGTAGGCGACATGCACGCCACCCGGTTCGATCCCGTGCCCGGGCGAACCTTCATGGCGGGGACGGATGCCCTGCCGCCGGAAGTGATCCCCTTCGCGGACGACGATTTCGATTCGGAGTCCCACCGTCTCGATATCTGCAGCCCGACGCTCGTCTCTGACGGCGAGGGGCGCGCGCTGCCGCACTGGCGCAGCTCGCAACAGGTCTTCAACCTCGAGAGCCCCACCCGAAGAAAGATGGCCGCCTGACATGCGCGACACCAAGATCCTGCCCAGTCCTCCGGAGGTCACCTTGCCGCTGGGGCAACGCGCCGATCTGCCGGATCACGTCCGCAACCTCTACGCATACACCGCCTCGAGCTTGCTGGGCAACTTGATCGGCAGCACGGTGGTCGTGATGCTGTACGCGACCTTCGCGCCGCCCGCGATGCTGGCGTCCTGGGCCGTCACGTTCGCTTTCGTGTGGGTATACCGCGCCTGGATCGCCCGGCGCTTCGCCGCCATCCAGCTCGACCCGAACACCGACTTCACGGTGTGGCAGAAGCGCTGGAATGCAGGCGTGCTGGCGTCAGGGGCCATGTGGGGCATGGCTGCCTGGCTCTTCTACAGCCAGGGCGACGCCATACAGCAGATCGGGCTCGTCATCACGATCTACAGCTTCTGCGTGGCGTCGGTGCCGGTCCTTGCCGAGCATCGCAAGCTGTTCCTCGCCTTTCTGGGCCTGTGCTTCGTGCCGACCATCGCGAGCATCGCGGCCGAGCGCACGCTGTACAGCTATGAGCTGGCCGGCGTGCTGCTGCTGACGATGGGCATGACAGCCGTGCTCGGCCGCAACTACCGCCAGGCCATGGAGCGCGTGATCGAACTGAAGCTGCGCACCGAGCAGCTGGCCGAGCAACTGCGCGTCGAGAAGGAAGCCGCCGAGGAGGCTCGCAACGCCGCCGAGGTCGCCAACCGCGCGAAGACGCAGTTCTTCGCCGCTGCCAGCCACGACCTGCGCCAGCCGCTGCACGCGGTGGGCCTGTTCGCCGAAGCCCTGCGCAACAAAAGCCGTGACGAAGAGGTGATCCAGCTGGTCAACAGCATCAACAGCTCGGTCGACGCACTGGAGGGGCTGTTCAGCGAGCTGCTCGACATCACGAAGATCGACACCGGCGCAGTGGAGAGCCGGCCGCAGAACTTCGGGCTGCGCGAGATCTTCGCGCGGCAGCGCCTGCACTACGAGCCGATCGCGTTCGAGAAAGGGCTGGAGCTGAAGTTCAGGGGCGAGCAGCACTTCGCGTTCGCCGACCCGGTGCTGGTCGACCGCATCGTGCGCAACCTGATCTCCAACGCGATCCGCTACACCGACGACGGCGGCGTGCTGGTGTCGTGCCGGCCGCGTGGCGACAAGCTGCTGCTGCAGGTGTGGGACTCGGGCATCGGCATCCGGGAGTCCGAGCAGGAGAAAATCTTCGAGGAGTTCTACCAGGTGCAGCCGGACCAGCCGCTGCCGCCGCACCAGCGCAAGGGGCTGGGGCTGGGGCTGGCGATCGTGCGGCGGCTGGCCGACCTGATGGACGCGCCGCTGACGCTGCGCTCGCGGCCTCGGCACGGCACGGTGTTCTCGCTGGTGGTGCCGATCGGAAAGGCGCAGCGCGCGGCCGAAATGGCGCCGAGCAAGGCCCCCCTGGGGCTGACGCTGGACCGACGGCTGATCGTCGTGGTGGAAGACGAACCGTCGGTGCGCGAAGGCCTGGAAGTGCTGCTCAAGGGGTGGGGCGCGACGGTGGCGGCGTTCGAGTCTCTGGGGGCGTGTCGTCAGTGGGCCGAGCAAGCGCACCAGCAGGGCCAGGAACCGGACCTGGCGATCGTGGACTATCGGCTCGACCACACCAGCAACGGCATCGACGCGCTGGTGATGCTGCGCGAGCAGTTCGGGCCGAAGCTGCCGGCGATCATGGTGACGGGCAGCACCACGGCGACGCTCGATGCCGAGGCACAGAAACATGACTTCCACCTGCTGATCAAGCCGGTGGTGCCGAACAAGCTGCGCTCGATGATCGCGTTCAAGCTCAATGTGAGGAGCCGCTGATGGCGACCCGTCCCTCCAGCGTGCGGCTCGAGTTCCTGCTCGACGATGAGCCGAGTCCCGGCGATTCGATGTTCGCTTACGCCGCTGCCTCGGCGATGCCCGGCATTGCGGCGCTGGCCGACACGGACGAACCGGGTCCCGAGTCCAGAGCCCGTCCGGCAAGACGCCGCGAGCCGCCGAAGATCGAGACGGTCGAGGCGTGCCTGTGCGCGCACGAGGTGCTCGAGCGCTTCGAGGCGAACCGTGCGCAATGGTATTCGCCCGAGCTGGCCCCCTACGTCGAAGGCATCGACTACCTGCTGCGCCAGGAAACGCGCATGAGCGAGCACATGCACGGATTGCCGTGCACCGACCACCAGGACGTCTGGAGCCACGAGATGGTCTCGGACAGCGTGGCGAAGGACCCGTCGGTGCAGCGGCTGCATGTGTGGCAGCCGCCGATCTGGTGGATGGCCCCCATCGTTCGCCGGCACGACAAGCCGTTGAACATGCGGCTGCCGCTGGCCGAGACGGCCGCCGAACTGGTGCAGGAGCTGTCCGAGCAGATTCCCGCCGCATGGCGCAACAAGCGTGTGGTCGTGCAGCTGGAGGTCGAAACCCGGCTGTACTGGGGTGGCTGCGCGCCGCGGGGATGGACACCGCCCGAACCGTCCGACGATGCCTCGGTCGACCGCACGCCATGGCAGCCGTGCAGCTACCGTGGCGACGGCGTCGGCTTCTCGGAGGATCTGCTCTACCTGAAGAAGGGCGAGCCCCTGTGGTTGCACGACGAGCGCTCCGCGCAGGCGCCGTTGGTGCGACGCACGCTGCGTCCCGGTGTCGGGCTGCTGGTCGCCGTGCCGGTGTTCACTTTCGAGCTGCAGGAAAGCACGGTGGCGTGGATCAAGCGCCAGGCGATGCGCATGTTGCGCTGGCTCGGCGTCAGGAAGACCATCGCCGACCGCGATCCGACCTTCGTGCACCGGCTCAAGGAGGACGAGACCTACTGGGCACGCACGTTCGACCAGCCAGAGCCGACCGTCGACCAGATGCGACTGGTCGAGAAGCTGGGGGCCCGGCTTGCACCCGCCTCGCGCCCCGCGCTGGCGCATCGGCCCGAGGCGGCCGTGGCGAACTGCCATGTGGTGCTGGTGCACGGTGGCCTGAGCTCGGTGCGCGGCGGCTTCGGAGCCTGGCTCAGCGCAGACCCCGCGCCTGAAGGGCCGTGGAAGAAGATGGCGCTGCTCAACGAACACTGCGCCTGGCGCTTCGAGCACGACAGCTTCCTGCGCGTGACGCGCAACATCAACCAGCTGGTCGACGCGATCGACCGCGACGTCATCGGCGACCAGCGTTCCGGCACGCTGGTGCTGCTGGCGCACTCGCGCGGCGGCAACGTCGCGCGCTTCGCGCTGCAGCGCTTGCGCCAGCGCTGGCCGCAGTGGCGCTTCTACGCGCTGACCGCCGGCGCCCCACACCAGGGTACCGGTGTGTTCCGCCGCATCGGCAGGCGTTGGTCAGGGGTGGCCGGGGTGGTGGGCTGGTTTCGCGATATCGCCTCCGGCGTGCTCGACAAGCAGCAGATGGTCGACCTGCTGATCCTCGAGCGCGCACTCGCCTACGACATCCCCCCCGGTTTCCGCGACGTGGAGCCGGCGGGCGTGGCCCGCATGGCGCGCGGCAAGGGCATGCCGGAGGGCATGTGGGTATGGGGTTCGGAATGGGGCCCCGGCGACGACAACCCGCTGGAAGAGCGGCTGTGGCGGCGCGTCATCGAGGACTGGGCAGGCTTCGAGGCCGACGGCGACGGCATCGTGCCCAAGCAGTCGGCGCTGGCCGGCCTGGTCGACGCGCTGGACGCGTCGCCGGCCTTCCATACGGCCTACTTCGAGCACCGTGCGACCGTCGAGCAGATCCGCTCGCGGCTGCAGTCGTTGCTGCAGTCGGCTCCGGGGGCCTGAGTCTCAGATCTCGAGGTTGTCGATCAACCGGGTCTTGCCCAGCCGCGCGGCCGCCAGCACCACCAGCGGTTCACCGGCCTCGCGTTGCACGGGCGTCGGCGGCTGCAGGTCGGCGCGGCAGCGAATCGCCACGTAGTCGGGCTGCCAGCCGCGGCTGCGCAGGCCGTCCATCGCTTCGCGTTCCAGCGCCGGCAGGTTGGCGGCGGTGCCGTTGCGCAGCGCGAGCTGTACGTGGCGCAGCGTCATCGACAGTTGCACCGCCTCGGCCCGCTCGGCCTCGCTCAGGTACATGTTGCGCGACGACAGCGCGAGCCCGTCCTCGGCCCGCGCGGTGTCGCCGGCGACGATGTCGGTCGGCAGCGCCAGTTGCTGCGCCATGCGGCGGACCACCATCAGCTGCTGGTAGTCCTTCTTGCCGAACACAGCGATGCGCGGCTGCACGCAGTTGAAGAGCTTGAGCACCACCGTGCACACGCCGGTGAAGAACCCGGGCCGGAACTCGCCTTCGAGGATGTCGGCCAGGGCCGGCGGCGGGATCACCTTGAAGACCTGCGGCTCCGGGTAGAGTTCTTCCTCGTTCGGCGCGAACACCACGTTGCACCCCACGCTGCGCAGCAGGTCGCAGTCGCGCTCGAAGGTGCGCGGATAGGTGTCGAAATCTTCATGCGGTGCGAACTGCAGCCGGTTCACGAAGATGCTCGCGACCACCGGGCCGCCGCGTTCCTTCGCGAGCTTGACCAGCGACAGGTGGCCCTCGTGCAGGTTGCCCATCGTCGGCACGAAGGCCGTCTTGGTGGCGCCGGCCAGGGCTTGCCTCAGCTCGGGGATGGTGTGGACGATGCGCATGACAGCGGTCTCAGTAACTGTGCCGTTCGGGGTCGGGGAAGCGGCCGTTCTTCACGTCCTGCACGTACAGGCGCACGGCTTCCTCGATCCCGGACGCGCCGGCCATGAAATTGCGAACGAAACGCGGCAACTTGCCGCGCGTGACGTTCAGCATGTCGTGCAGCACCAGCACCTGTCCAGCACATTGCGGGCCGGCCCCGATGCCGATGGTCATCAGGCCCGGGTTCAGCGCGCCGATCTCGGCGGCCAGCGCACCTGGCACCAGTTCGAGCACCAGCATCGTGGCTCCGGCATCGGCCAGCTCGGCGGCGTGGTGCTTGAGCGTCATCGCCTGCGATTCGCCGCGCCCCTGCACGCGGTAGCCGCCCAGCGCGTGCACGCTCTGGGGGGTGAGGCCGAGGTGGGCGCACACGGGGATGCCGCGCTCGACCAGGAAGCGCACTGTTTCGGCCGTCCAGCCGCCGCCCTCGATCTTGACCATCTGGGCACCTGCCTGCATCAGCGCGACGCTGCTGTGCAGCGCCTGCTCGCGCGAGCCCTGGTAGCTGCCGAAGGGCAGGTCGGCGATCAGCCATGCGCTGCGGTTGCCGCGTGTGACTGATTTCGTGTGGTACACCACCTCGTCGAGCGTGACCGGCAGTGTCGACGGCTGGCCCTGCAGCACCATGCCGAGCGAATCGCCGACCAGCAGGCAATCGACGCCGCAATCGTCCAGCAGCCGGGCGAAGCTGGCGTCATAGCAGGTCAGCATGGCGATCTTCTCGCCCGCGGCGTGCATTTCGCGCAGGCGGTGCAGCGTGACCGGCTTGCGGCCGGCGGCACCCGCTTCGGGCGTGGCGTGTGAACTCATGACACCGTGGAAGGGCAGCGAAGGTGGAGCGGATTCTAGCGAGCGCGCGTTGCGTTTGCTGCAACGCACAAGACAGTGCGTTGGAGTTGCGACCCTAACTCAGGCCGGCTGATAGGCCAGCCGCACGTAGATCGGTGCAAACGCCTCGGCCTGGGTCACCTCGATCAGCCGCTCGCGAGACAGTTCCAGCATGGCGATGAAAGTGACCACCAGCACCTGCGGCCCGCGGGTCGGTTCGAACAGGTCCTGGAACTCGACGAAACGCCGCCCCTGCAAGGTGCGCAGCACCATGCTCATGTGCTCGCGGACCGACAGCTCCTCACGGGTGATCTTGTGGTGCTGGGTCAGCTTGGCGCGCTTGAGAATGTCGAGCCAGGCCTCGCGCAGCTCATTGACGCTGACGTCCGGAAAGCGCGGCTTGAGCGACTGCTCGATGTAGACCTGCGCCCGCAGGAAGTCGCGGCCCAGCAGCGGCAGCTGGTCGAGCTTGGCCGCCGCCATCTTCATCTGCTCGTACTCGAGCAGGCGGCGCACCAGTTCGGCGCGCGGGTCTTCGGGTTCCTGGCCTTCCTCCGTCTTCTTCGGCGGCAGCAGCATCCGCGACTTGATCTCGATCAGCATGGCCGCCATCAACAGGTACTCGGAGGCGAGTTCCAGGTTGGTCGTGCGGATCTGGTCGACGTAGCTCAGGTACTGGCGCGTGACGTCGGCCAGCGGGATGTCGAGAATGTTGAAGTTCTGCTTGCGGATCAGGTAGAGCAGCAGGTCCAGCGGGCCTTCGAAAGCCTCGAGAAAGATCTCCAGTGCGTCCGGCGGGATGTACAGGTCCTGCGGCATCTGGAACAGCGGGGCGCCGTAGAGCCGGGCCACCGCAACGGTGTCCACCACCTCGGGCAACCCGGCCGCGGCGATGTCGCCGGGCCCGGTGTCGGGCGAGGTCAGCTCTGGCGCGCCGGGCGCCGGCAGGTCGGTCGTCACTTCACGGTGCCGGGCGGGCGTGTGTCAGCGCGAGGAGTTCTTCGTCTGGTAGACGTAAGGCTGCTGCGGCACGCGCGCGGACTGGTACTCCGACAGGGCGTCACGGTCGAGCTCGCGGTCCCACAGCAGCGAACGGCCCTTGCGCTGCTCGTCTTCCAGCTTGGGGTTCCTGCTCTTCAGTTCCTCGATGAACTGCGTGACTTCCGACTTGTAGGGTTTCCAGAACAGAGGCATGGCAGTGGGGGCGCGGCACCGTGCCGCTGCAGTGAAGCCGACGATTTTACCGGCCCGAGCCCCCGGGTGCGGCGAGCAGCGGTGCGCAGGATGTCACTGGCGTTCAAGACGCGGGGGGGCCGGCCGGCCTAGCCTCGGGGCGTCGTCCTTTCCGGAGCCGCTCGATGTACCGCAGTTTCACCGCCCCGTTTACCGCCAGCGGCCGCAGCGCGCTGGTGCCGCCGCCGCCATGGCACTATGCCGGTTGGCTGATCAATGTCGCGTTCACCTGCGACCCCGCCCAGGGCGCCCAGTTGCTGCCGCCGGCGCGCGGCCGCCTCACCGGGCGCGGCTGCGTGCACTTCGCCGACTGGCAGGCCTGCAGCGACGGCGGCATCGAACTGCTCGATCCGGTCTATGCGCAATACCGCGAGACCATCGTCGTGCTCGAGTCCGAGACACCGTCCGGCGAGCGTCTCAATTTTTGCCCCTTCATCTATGTCGACCAGGATGTCTCCCTGCTGCGCGGCCTGTTGCAGGGCTGGCCGAAGAAGATGGGCCGCACCTGGCTCACCCGCAGCCTGCCGCTCGACCACGCCGCCGCCGCGCCGCTGACGGCCGGCACAGCCCTCGGCGCCAGCCTGTGCGTCAAGGACCGCCGGTTGCTCGAGGCCCGGCTGGTGCTGACAGGCGAACCCGGGCCGGCGCTCGGTTTTTTTGCCGCGCCCACGCTCGGTGCCGTCGGCTGGCCGGACCTGCGCGATGCCCAGGCGCTGCCCGAGCCGCACTTCGTGCGCTCGCGCATCGACCGGCGCGTCGAGGCCGGCTGGCATGCCGCCACGGCGCAGCTGACGCTGACCGATCACCCCGTCGAGGAACTCGGCCTGCTCGGCCCCTTGCAGACGGGGGACGCCAGCGTGGGGTGGGCGGCGCTCACGGTCGTGGGCGCGGCCGACGCATGACGCGCGTTGCCATCGTCGTGGACGGCACGCTGCCTGCAGGGCAGGGCGCCAATGTGGCGGCCTGTCTGGCGGTCGGCCTGGGCGCCGGTGTCCCCGCACTGGCCGGGCAGCCGCTGTGCGACGCGACGGGGTTCGGCAGCTTGTCCAGCTCCCCGTTGCCCATCGCCGTGCTGTGTGGTGACGCGGCCAGCTTCGAGCGGCTGATGCTGCGGCTCGCGCAGCCGCGGCCGGCGGACGCGCACTGCGTGCTCTTTCCGCGCTACGCGCAGGCGATACACACGGCCGAGGAATACCGCCAGCGGCACGCCGGCAGTGCCCACGCCCGTGAGCCGATGCTGGGACTCGCGCTCGCGGGACCGTCGGCATGGGTCCGGCGCCTGACGGGCGCGTTACCCTTGCTCCGATGACAACCGTCCCGTCCCGCCTGAAACCCTTGCCGATGCCTGGTTGCGGGCGTGCCGAAGCCCTGATCGCGACCGAGCCCGATGCACGGTTCGCGCTGCATGCACATGCCGAATGGAGTGTCGGCGCGATCCTCGCCGGCGTCTGCCAATTCGCGTGCGAGGGCCGACCCCATGGGGCCGCTGCGGGCGACCTGGTCGTGATGGCGCCGCAGGCCCTGCATACGGCGGGCGCAAGCGCCGGGCGCTTCGAGATGGTGATGCTCTACGTGCCGCCGACATGGGTGGCATCGACGACAGGCTGGCCGGCCGATCCATTGCCGGCGCGGCAGGGGGCGGTGTGGCGTGACGCCGGTCTGGCGGACGCACTGGGGGCGGCCGTGGCCGGTGATGCGAGCCGCTTGCCGGCGTTGCTGCGGCGCATCCTGGCGGGCGCCGCCGAGCGAGCACCAGCGACCGCGCAGCGTCCGCGCGATCCGCGCGTGAACGCCTTGTGCACGCTGCTGCAGGATGACGATGCGGCTGCACCCGACCTGCCCGCGCTGGCACGCCGGCTGGGGATGTCGCGCGAGCATGCACATCGCCTGTTTCGTGCCGCGGTCGGGTTGACGCCGGCGCACTACGCGCGCCTGGCCCGCATCACGCGAGCCAAGGCCATGTTGAGAGACGGCGAGACGGCCGCCGAGGTGGCCGCCGCCTGCGGTTTCGCCGACCAGGCGCACTTCGCGCGGTGGTTCCGGCGCTGCTTCGGCGTCACGCCTTCGCGTTACGGACGAGAGGGGGTGTAGCCCGCGGCCGAGACATCAGCTGCGGCGCAGCAGCCGCCCGTGCTGTATGAAGCGGTTCGGTTGGCCCAGCACCAGCTTGGACAATTCGTCGAGCAGCACCTGGGACACTTCAAAGGCCGGCACCTCCAGCAGCAGGCTCTCGAAACCCTCGAAGTTGAAGACGTGGAACTGCACGACGCCGTGCTCGTGCACCGGCTGCAGCTTGACGCCCGCCATGAAATCCGCGGTGAACTCGAAGCGGGTGTGCAGGTAGCGCCCGGTCTCGGCGTCGCGCACGCTTTCGCTGTGGAAGTCGACGCCCGAGGTGCGCAGTCGGCCGGCCAGCTTGTCGATCTCGGTCGGAAAGTCCCGCGTCAACACGATCTGCCGGCCCGAACGCAGCAGGCACAGCAGTTGGACGTATTCATGGCATGGCTGGCCGTGCAGCGACTGGCGCCTCGCATCGACGCGAAAATCGGCCATGTTCAACTGCTCGAAGACGTTGCGGCCGTCGAGCACGTAGCGCACCGGCGAGGTCGGCTGCAGCACGTTGAGCTGCTTGGCGAGCTCGAGCCAGTACTGGAAGGCACTCTTGCAGGCCGCCTCGGCCAGTGCGGTGTTGCGCGCTCGCGCCGCAGTGTCGGTCTGCTGCTCGGATTGGCGTGCCTGCGCCTGGCGCTTGAGATCGTCGAGAAGTCCCACGGGTCGGCATCTGGATACGGAAGGCGGGCGTCAGGATAGCGCAGGAGCGGGCCGGATAATCCGGGCGCGCCCCCCCTGTTTCCAGGGC
The DNA here is from genome assembly GCF_023721835.1 of Caldimonas mangrovi. Classification (GTDB taxonomy): domain Bacteria; phylum Pseudomonadota; class Gammaproteobacteria; order Burkholderiales; family Burkholderiaceae_C; genus Caldimonas; species Caldimonas mangrovi. Next base: position 59,808 of record NZ_JAMKFE010000020.1, read on the forward strand.
CGAACGACATTTTCCGGCGCACGACGCCAGGGCCTTCTGATACCGAGATGCAGGAATTCGAAATCAAGCTGCAGGTGCCGCCGGCAACACGTGCCGCGATCGATGCTGCGCTGGCCCGCGGGGGCACCGCCCGGCGGGAGAGGCTGAGGGCGGTGTACTTCGACACGCCGGGCGGCGATCTGGCCCGAGCGGGCATGGCCTTGCGGGTGCGCCAGGAAGGACGGCGCCGCGTGCAGACCCTGAAGGCGGCCGGCACCGACGTGCTGACCCGCTTCGAGCACAACGTCGCGTTGCGACCGGGCGAGACGATAGACCCCCGGCGCCATGCCGGCACGTCCGGCGGGCAACGCCTGCTGCAACTGCTGACCGATGCAGCGCAGCCGCTGCAGGAACGCTACCGCACCGACATCGTGCGGCGCACGCGTCTGCTGCGTGCCGGCCGGCAGCAGCTGGAACTGGCGCTGGACGTCGGCCAGATCATCGCGCACGAGCGGCGGTGGCCGGTGTGCGAACTGGAGATCGAGCTGGTCGACGGTTCGCCGCAAGCGGTGCTCGACGTGGCGCGACGCTGGGCCTTGCGGCATGGCTTGTGGATCGACATCCGCTCGAAGGCCGAGCGCGGCGCCCGGCTGGCGAACGGCGAGGTGACAGGCGATCCGGTCAAGGCGCCGGCCGTGCGGTTGCCGGGCGGCGCCACCGTGCCGCAGGCGTGGCAGTCCGTCGCGCGGGCTTCGCTGCAGCACCTGCTGGCCAACGCCAGCGAACTGGCCGGCGGGCAGGCCGCTGGAGCGGACGGCGCAGAACACCTGCATCAGCTGCGCGTCGGCCTGCGCCGGCTGCGCGCTGCCGTGCGCTTCTTCCGTGGCTGGGACGGTGCGCCGGAGCTGGCGCCGCTCGGCGCCGCGGCTGCCGACCTGTTCGCGCGTTTCGGCGCCGCGCGCGACTGCGACGTGATCGCCGCGCTGTTGCGGCCGGTATGGGCCGAGGCCGGGCTGCCGGCGGCTTCGATCGAGCAGACTCACGGGGCGCCGCCGGCCGACGTGCTGCGCGGCGCAAAGGCCCAGGCGCTCTGGCTGGATCTGCTCGGCTGGGCCTGCCGGACGCCGGGCGACGGCGCACCGTTCGCGCCGCCGGCGGCGCGGCGGCTGAAGCGCTGGCACCGGGGAATCGTCGCGGCGATCGACGGCTTCGATGCGATGGACGACGCGCAGCGCCACGTACTGCGCAAGCGCATCAAGCGGCTGCGCTATGCGGTCGACATCGCGGGGAGCGTGTTCCCTCGCAAGGCGGTGCGGCGCTACCAGGAGGCGCTGGCGCACGCGCAGGAGGCCTTCGGCGAGTTCAATGACGTCTGCATGGCGCGTGAACTGCTGCGAGGACGTGGCGACGCGTCCAGCCTCTACGCCCTGGGCTGGCTGGCCGCGCGGCGCGAGGCCTTGTTGCTGAGCTGTCGTGGCGCACTGGCGGCGTTGCGGCGCACTCCCGCGTTCTGGAAGTAGTGCCCCCGGCCTACACCGGCGGCGCAGCGGCCGCATCGGGAGGGTGCGCCCGCGCCAGCGCCTGGCCGAGATGGTCGACGATGTGGCGCTCGCCGATGCGTGCCGCGAAGCCGGAACGCTGCATCAGGCTTTTCGGCTGGTCGTTCAGTTCGCACAGCATCAGCTGCACGCCCTTGCGTTCCAGGTCGCGGTGCAACTGTTCCAGCGCGTCGAGCCCGGTGGTGTCGATCGAGATCAGACGGTGCATCTCGAGGATCAGCACGCGCGTGCCGGGCCGCAAATGCTCGGAGACTTCCTCGACCTTGGCGACCGCGCCGAAGAACAGCGAGCCGTACAGGCTGAGGCCCTGCACGTCGCGGCCGGCGGCGGGCAGGTGCAGCGGCGCGATGCGGAACAGCACGCTCATGCGGTAGATGAAGAACACGCAGGCCATCACCAGGCCGACCTCGACCGCAACGGTGAGGTCGAACACGACCGTGAGCACGAAGGTGCCGACCAGCGTGATGCGGTAGGGCAGCGTGAACTGCCGCAGGCGCGCGAATTCGCGCCATTCCCCCATGTTCCAGGCAACGAACAGCAAGATGCCGGCCAGCGCCGCCAGCGGCACATGTGAGGCGAGCGGTGCGGCGACCAGCACCACCAGCAGCAAAGTCAGCGAATGCACGATGCCGGCCACCGGCGTCGCGGCGCCCGATCGCACATTGGTCACGGTGCGGGCGATCGTGCCGGTGGCCGGAATGCCGCCGAAGAAAGGCGTGACGATGTTGGCCACGCCCTGTGCCATCAGTTCCTGGTTCGGGTCGTGGCGCGGCAGCTCGGTCAGGTTGTCCGCCACCCGCGCGCACAGCAGCGATTCGATGGCACCGAGCAGCGCGATCGTGATCGTCGGGATGAACAGCTGCTTCGCGCCCTCCCAGCTGAAGTCCGGGAACGCGAAGCTCGGCAGGCCCTGCGGAATGCCGCCGAAGCGCGAGCCGATGGTTTCGACCGGCAGCGACAGCCAGGCCGTTGCGGCGGTCGCCAGGCCGAGCGCGATGATGGTGCCGGGCAGGCGTGCGAGCCGGCGCAGCCACAGCTGACTGCGAGCAGAAAGCGCGATGGCCGACGGCAACGCATACAGCTTGGGCCAGGCCACCACGATGGCCAGGCAAGCCAGGCCGATCCCGACCGCGATGGGATTGACGCTGCCCAGGTGCCGCCCCAGCACCTGGATCTGTGTGAAGAAATCGGCCGGCAGCTTGTCGATATCCAGGCCGAGCAGGTCTTTGACCTGCGACAGTGCGATCAATACGGCGATGCCGTTGGTGAAGCCGATCACGATCGTCACCGGGATGTAGCGCACCAGCACGCCGAGCTTGAACAGCCCCATCAGGAACAGCAGGCCGCCCGCGAGCACGGTGGCGATCAGCAGGTTGCCCAGACCGTAGCGCTGCACGATGCCGTAGACGATCACGATGAAGGCGCCGGCGGGCCCGCCGATCTGCACGCTGGAGCCGCCGAGCGCCGAGATCAGGAAGCCGGCGATGATGGCGGTGAACACGCCCTGTTCGGGCTTCACGCCCGAGGCGATCGCGAAGGCCATCGCCAGCGGCAGTGCGACGATGCCGACCGTCAGGCCGGCGGAAACGTCCGAGGCCAGGCGCTGGCTGTCGTAGCCGCGCAGGGCGCTGAACAGGCGCGGGCGGAACTCGGCCATTTCGAGGCCCAGCGGTCCCGGCAGTTTGATGCTCATGCGGTCCTCGTGGGGAAGCGCGGCCATCATGGAGGGCCGGCGCTGTTCGGGTCAAGGCAGGGCGGGCCGCTGTCTGTCCTGCGTCACATCTTGACTGCGGGCATGGCGTGCGCGTCCGGCTCGCGGTAGGCTAGCGCGATTTCCTTCCTGCAAGCTTTCATGCAAGCCCCTCGCGACCTGCTGTTGCACCTGCTCGACGTTGCCGTGCGCCGTGCCTCGCCTGCCCACAATCTGGCAGCCTGCCTGCCGCCGCCGCCCAAGGGCCGCACGCTGGTGCTCGGTGCCGGCAAGGCCGCCGCCGCGATGGCCGCTGCCGTCGACGCGGCGTGGCCGAAGGATGCGCCACTGTCCGGGCTGGCCGTCACGCGCTACGGGCACGTGCCCGCGTCGGCGCGCCACGGCCGCATCGAGATCGTCGAAGCGGCGCACCCGGTGCCCGACGAAGCCGGCCGGCAGGCGGCCGGGCGCATCGCAGCGCTCGCGCAAGGGCTGACGGCCGACGATCTGGTGCTGTGCCTGATCTCCGGCGGTGGCTCCGCGCTGCTGTCGCTGCCGGCCGAGGGCATCAGCCTGGCCGACAAGCAGCGCATCAACCGGGCGCTGCTGCACAGCGGCGCGGCCATCGGCGAGATGAACTGCGTGCGCAAGCACCTCTCGGCGGTCAAGGGCGGGCGGCTCGCGGCACGTTGTGCGCCGGCCCGCGTCGTCACGCTGCTGATCTCCGACGTGCCGGGCGACGACCCCGCGGTCATCGCCAGCGGCCCGACGGTGCCCGACCCGAGCACCTGCGAGGACGCGCTGCGCATCCTCGACCGCTACGGCATCGACGTGCCGCCGGGCGTGCGCGAGGCCTTGCACGACGGGCGTCTGGAAACGCCGAAGCCGGGGGACCCGCGCTTCCACGGGCACGAGGTGCACCTCGTCGCGACACCGCAGCAGGCGCTGGAGGCAGCTGCCGAGGCTGCCCGTGCGGCGGGCTTCGAGGCGCACATCCTCGGCGACGAGATCGAAGGCGAGTCGCGCACCGTCGGCCAGGTGCACGCGGCGCTCGCGCGCCAGGTGGCGCGGCGCGGCCAGCCGTTCGCGGCGCCGTGCGTGATCCTTTCCGGCGGCGAGACCACCGTCACGGTGCGAGGCGAGGCCGGGCGCGGCGGGCGCGCGAGCGAGTTCCTGCTGGGGACGGTGCTGGCGCTGCAGGGCGAGCCGGGCGTGCATGTGCTGGCCGCCGACACCGACGGCATCGACGGTTCCGAAGACAACGCCGGCGCCATCGCCACGCCGGACACGCTGCGGCGCGCCGCCGAGCGCGGGCTGAACGCGCAGGACTTTCTCGACCGTCACGACGCCTATCGCTTCTTCGAGGCGTTGGACGACCTGGTGATGACCGGCCCCACGTTCACCAACGTCAACGACTTTCGCGCGATGCTCGTGCTCGGGCATGACACGCGCGATTGACACCTCTTTACCCCGGGATCGAAGGCTCGCGCCGACACCGGCGCACAGTGCGAGGCACAATGCCGGGGTCATGCATTTCGTGTATCGGGTGATCGACCTGTCTATGAGCGCACACGCATGAGTTGGGGGCCCTCGCTGCTGAGGCTGCTGAAAGGCGGCCTGGGGTTGAGCGACCCCTCCGAACTCGAGCAATGGTGCACTGCACTGGCGCACGCCGAACCGGCGCAGCGCGCGCGTGATTTTGCACGCCTGAAACGCTGGCTCGACCAGATCGACGCCTCCTACGTGCAGCTGGAGGCGCGCGCCGAGCAAGCCATGGAGGCGCTGCAGGCCGAGCGAGTGCGCCACGAGCGGCTCGAACTGGCGATGCACAGCGTGCAGGATGCGTTGTGGGACTGGGACCTCGCGAACGAGCGCGCCTACTTCAGCCTGCGCCTGAGCGAAATCCTCGGCTACGAGCCCGGCGAGATCGAGCTCGATCTCGCCGGCTGGCGCGAGCACATGCACCCGGACGATCGCAGCGACGCACGCGAGCGCCTGCAGGCCCATCTGCGCGGCGAAGTGCCGCACTACGAAGCCGAGTTCCGCGTGCGTGCCAAGGGCGGTCAGTGGCGCTGGGTGCGCTCGCGTGGGCGCGTCGTGAAGCGCGATGCCGACCAGCGCGCGCTGCGCATGGTCGGCACGCACAGCGACGTCACCGACCGTCGGGTGGCCGAAGAGGAGTCGCTGCACCAGCTGCGTTTCATCGAGGAGCTGGTCGAGATCATTCCCAACCCGGTCTACTTCAAGGACCGCCTCGGCCGTTACATCGGCTGCAACCGCGCCTGCGAAACGCTGTTCGGCCTGCGTCGCGAAGACTGGCTCGGCCGCACGGCAGCCGACCTGCGCCCCGACAACGCCGGTCGCGAAGAAGAAGCGCACGACGAGCTGTTGTATCGCAGCGGCGGCATCCAGACCTACGAGACGCGCCTGACGCTGCCCACCGGCGAGCTGCGCGACGTCATCTTCAGCAAGACGCTGTTCACCGGCACCAACGGGGCGATCGGTGGCGTGCTCGGCGTGATCACCGACATCACCCAGCAAAAGCGCGTCGAGACCGAACTGCGCGACGCGAAGACCGCGGCCGAAGCCGCCAGCCGCGCGAAGAGCGAGTTCCTCGCCAACATGAGCCACGAGATCCGCACGCCGATGAACGGCATCATGGGTCTTGTCGACCTGACGCTGGAAACGCCGCTGACCGACACCCAGCGCCGCTACCTGACGCTGGTGCGCTCGTCGTCGACCTCGCTGCTGAACATCATCAACGACATCCTCGATCTGTCGCGCATCGAAGCCGGCCGCATGAGCGTCGAGCACCTTGCCTTCGATGTGCGCACGCTGCTGCAGGAAGCGGTGGCGCCGCTCGAGCCGCGAGCACGCGAGAAAAGCCTGCAGTTGATCTGCCTGGTGGCCCCCGACGTGCCGTCGCAACTGGTGGCCGACCCGCTGCGGCTGCGGCAGATCCTGGTGAACCTGGTGGGCAACGCGATCAAGTTCACGCGCCAGGGCCGCGTCGACGTCTCGGCCTGGCCCGAGGGCCAGGGCGGCGCGGCGGTGCTGCACCTGCTGGTGGCAGACACCGGCGTCGGCATCGCGCCCGACAAGCTCGAGCGCATCTTCGAGTCCTTCACCCAGGCCGACAGCTCGACCACCCGTGAATTCGGCGGCACCGGGCTCGGGCTCACGATCTCGCGCCGGCTGGCCGAGGCGATGGGCGGGCGCCTGTGGGCCGAAAGCGAGGTCGGCAAGGGCAGCCGCTTCCACCTGACGCTGCCGCTGCTGCGGGTGCAGGCCGAGGACCCGGACGCACACTTCGGCCGCGACTGGGCCGCCATCGCGGCACAGAACCTGAACCTGTCACGTGACAAGGCGCGCACGCGTTTCGAGTCGACCGCCTACCGCGGGCTGGACGAGCTGGAGACCGACGGCGAACCCGACAGCGGCAGCGGGCTGCACGTGCTGCTGATCGACGACCATGCGGTCAACCGCTTCATCGCGACCAACCTGATCCGCCGCATGGGCCACCACGTGACGTGCGCGCTCAGCGCCGGCGAGGCGCTGGCACTGTGCGAGGCCGAGGACTTCGACCTGATCTTCATGGACATCCAGATCCCCGGCATGAGCGGGATCGAACTGACGCACCGCATCCGCGCGATGGAGGCCGCGCGCGGCTGGCGCTGTCCCATCGTGGCGCTCACCGCTCATGCGATGCCGCTGGACCGCGTGCGCTGCCTGGAAGCGGGCATGGACGACTACCTGACCAAACCGGTCGAGCAAGACCGGCTGCAAGGCGTGCTGCAGCTGGTCAGTCGCGTGCGCCGCTGACGCCGGCCGGGCGCGGGAACGCAGCGCCGCGGCGCTGTGCCATCTCTGCGCCGATCTGCGCCAGGCCGGGCGTGTCGAGGTGTTCCTTCGCGGCCGGGTAGACCTCTTCGTCCTCGATGCGCAGGTGATCACCGTACAGCGACACGAAGTGCCCGATGCGGCCCTCGTCGTCGGGCGCCAGCCCACCGGCCGTGCCGTCCGCGATGCGTTGCAACGCCGGGCGCAGCGCAGCCCAGGCGGTGCTCATCTCGGCATGGTCGTGCTGGAGCCGCTGCACCGCGGCCCGCAGTGGCGCGCTGCCGTGCGCCAGCAGCACCGGGAACAGGTGGCGTTCCTCGTCCTCGTGGTGATGGGGGGCAGCGATGTCGAAGTAGCGCAGCACATCGGTCGCGGCCTGGCGTGCCGGCTCGTCGCTGCCGTGCTCGCGCAGGTAGCCGGCCAACCGCTGCAGGCGCCGCAAGCTGCGCCGCACGCGGTCGTGGCAGGCGGCGAGCATTTCGAACGGCTGCTCGAAACTGGCGGCGGGGCTGGAAAAACCGGGCAGCATCACGACTCCTTGGAACCCGCCATTGTGGGATGCCGCCCATGGCCTCGCTCGAGCCAGGTCAAGTCGCATGCCCGCGAGCTGGAGGCAGGGGCCTGGGCCGGCGCCCCGGCAGCCGCCGGCGGATTCGGGCCGACCCCGGGATGTCCGGCCGCTCGATCGTGCCGCTTTCTTGAGGCAGCGCAACGTCTTTGCACCGGCTTCCCGCCAAAGTTCTCGCCAAGCCGAGGAGCCCCATCGTGATGAACATCGTCTCTGTCCGCCGCTGGCTGGCCCCGGTTGACAGCGGGACGACAGGTGGCCGAAAGCCCCGCGACAGCGGCTTGGGGGGAAACCCGTTCGGACCCGGGCGACGGCCTCCCTAGCATGAGCTCACACCCCCAACGGAGGAGAGGCCCATGCTGACCCGTCGCCACGCCGTACTCGGCACTGCGGCTTGCGCGCTCCACGCCGCGCTGCCCCGCGCTGTCGCGCAAACCACCCCTCGCACGACACCGCCGGTTGCGCCGCTGCCACGGGTGAAGCTCTACATTCCCGCCAATCCGGGCGGCGGCTGGGACCAGACCGGCCGCAGCCTGGGCCGTGCGCTCGAGGTGGGCGGCATGGCGCAGCAGGTCGACTACGAGAACAAGGGCGGCAAGGGCGGCACGCTCGGCCTGGCCGACTTCGTCGCCCGCTACGGCGAGGACCCGGGCGCGCTGCTGATCGGCGGCATGGTGATGGTCGGCGCCATCGCGGTGAACCGCAGCGAGGTGACGCTCAAGGCCGTGACGCCGATCGCGCGGCTGACCAGCGACTACATGGTGCTGGTCGTGCCGGCCTCCAGCCCGCTGCGCGACATGAAGGCGCTGGCGGCCGAGATGCGGCGCGACCTGGGGAGCGTAGGTTTTGTCGGCGGTTCGGCCGGCGGTGTCGACCACATGCTGGCCGGCATGATCGCGCGCACCTTGCGCACCGACCCGGCGGCATTGCGATACCACCCGACCAGCAGCGGGAAGGACGCGCTCGCGCTGCTGCATTCGGGCAAGGCCGCGGTCGCGATCTCCGGCTACAGCGAATTCAAGGCTGGCATCGACGACCGCTCGCTGATCCCGCTGGCGGTGTCGTCACGGCGCGGCTTGTTCGGCATCGCGTCGCTGCGCGAGCAGGGCATCGACACCGAACTGTCGAACTGGCGCGGCGTGTTTGCGCCCGGCCGGCTGAGTTCCGAGCAGAAGGACAAGCTGCGCCAGGCGGTGGTGCGTGCATCTGAGACGCCGCTGTGGCGCCAGGCACTGACCGACAACAACTGGCACGGCTCGCTGTTGCACGGCAAGGACTTCGCCGACTTCCTGGAGATCGAACAGGGCATCGCCAACGCCGTGACGCTGATGCTGAAGCTGAAGACAGGGTGAAGCCGAGCCGCAGCGCGCGATGGCCGGCTGCGCATGCGCGCGGACAGCCGGTCATCGAGCGTCGGGCTGCTGCCGCGGAGCCTGCATGCCGCTGCGCGGCGCGGGCCCCGGCCAGTCGCAATCGCGCGAGGTCTGAGGCGCGCCCGCCGGCGGTGTCATCTGCAGCGCAGGCGGCGCATCGCTCGGCACGCCGGCGCCCTGGCGCGGCAAGGTCACCTCGATCGACGTGCCGTGCTCGGCACTCGAATGCGCCACCGCCTGCCCCCCGTGCGCGGCGACGAAACGCTCGACGATGTAAAGCCCGAGTCCCAGCCCGCGCGGTTCGCCGCCCTCGCCGCGGTGATAGGGCTCGAACAGCCGCGCCATCACCGCGGCAGGGATGGTGCCCTTGTTGCGCACGCAGATCTTCAGCACGTCGGGCTGCGTGCCGTCCAGGTGCACCTGCACCATGCCGCGATCATCGCCGTGGTCGAGTGCATTGCCGATCAGGTTGGCGAGCACCTGCAGGACGCGGTCGACGTCGAAGTGGCCGGTCAGGTCGCCGTCTTCATGCACCTGCACGCGAGCCGACGCGCCGCCCAGGTCGAACTCGCTGCGGATCTGCTCGCACAGCACGCCCAGGTCGGCCGGCGCGTACTTCAGCCTCAGACCGCCGCTGCGCAACCGCGACACGTCCAGCAGTTGCTCCACCATCCGCGACATGCGCACGCTGCTTGACTTCAGTCGCTGGCCGATGGTCCGGGACATCTCGTCCTTGCCCTGCAGCAGCAACAGCTCGGAACTGAGCTTGACCACCGACAACGGCGTGCGCAGGTCGTGGCTGAGCACCGCGGTGAACATTTCGTTGAGTTGCAGTGCGCGCTGCAATGCTTCCATCTGCTGCGCGAGCTGGCGGCGCTGGCGGTGCATCTCGATGAACACGTTGAGCTTGCTGATCAGCACGTGCGGCTCGACCGGCTTGTGCAGGAAGTCGACCGCCCCGGCGTCGTAGCCGCGGAACGAGCGCTGCTGGTCGGCGGCTGCGGCGGTCAGGAAGATGATGGGGATGTGGCGCGTGCGCTGCGAACCGCGCACCAGTTCGGCCAGCTCGAAGCCGTCCATCCCCGGCATGTGCACGTCGAACAGTGCCGCAGCGACATCGTGTGCGAGCAGATTCTCGAGCGCCTCCATGCCCGAGCGCGCGCGCAGCACGCGCACACCGGGGCGTGCGAGCAGCGCATCCATGGCCACGAGGTTCTGCTCCACGTCGTCGACGACCAGCAAGTGTGTGTCCTGTTCCATGTTCGGCTCAGTTGAGTCGCCCGTGCGCGGGCGGGGCGGATTCGGCCAAGGTGGCAAGTAGCTTGCCCATCTCGGACAACGTGTAGGTGGCGTCGGCGCCGGCGGCACGCAAGGCCGCGGCCGGCATCACCGGGCTCGCCGCCGACGCTGGTTGCTGCACCCAGGCGGTGCCGCCCGCACGCCGCACGGCAGCGAGCCCGGCGGCGCCGTCGTGGCTCGCGCCGGTCAACACGATCGCGAGCAGGCCCTCGGCGTAGGCCGCGCTCGCCGATTCGAACAGCACGTCGATCGCCGGGCGCGAGTAGAGCACCGGCGGATCGACCGACAGCGCCAGCGTGAAGTCGGGCTCGACCAGCAGGTGGTAGTCCGGTGGCGCGAAATAGACGGTGCCGGGACGGATCGGCTCCTTGTCCTGCGCTTCGTGCACGTCGACCGCGCAACGTGCATTGAACATCGCCGCCAGCTGGCTCGGGCGCTGCGGCGGCAGGTGCAGCACCACCAGCACCGGCAGCGGGAAGCCCGCGGGCAGACCGGGCAACAAGGCCCCGAGCGCGTCCACGCCGCCGGCGGACGCGCCGATGGCAACCGCCCGGAGATGGGCCGCGGCGACGCAGGTCGGATCCTCAGGCGCCATGTCGTCCTCACTTGCTCCGGTAGATGCGGTGCTCGGGCACCACTTCCTCGAAGCCGTCTGCGTGGGCCGTGAAGCGCAGCGACTCACGGCTGCCAAGACCCAGAAACCCCCGCCGCACCAGCGCTTCCCGAAACAACCCGATGGCCCGGTCCTGCAAGCTGCGATTGAAGTAGATCAGCACGTTGCGGCACGAGACCAGGTGCACCTCGGAGAACACGCTGTCGGTGGCCAGGCTGTGGTCGGCGAACACGGCCTGGCGGCGCAGCCGGCGGTCGAACGCTGCGGCGTCGTAGGCGGCGACGTAGTAGTCCGACAGCGAGTGCCGCCCGCCCGCCTCGCGGTAATTGCTGCTGAACTGTGCGATGCGGTCGAGCGGGTAGATGCCGGCTTCTGCCGTGCGCAGTGCCTCAGGGTTGATGTCGGTGGCATAGAACACCGTGCGCTCCAGCAGGTCTTCCTCGTCGAACAGGATCGCCAGCGACCACAGTTCCTCGCCCGAACTGCAGCCCGCCACCCAGACCTTGACCGACGGATAGGTCTTGAGCACCGGCACCACTTCCTGCCGCAACGCGAGGAAATAGCCCGGATCGCGGTACAGCTCGCTCAACTGCACCGTGAAGTACTGCAGCATCTGCGCAAAGACGCGACGGTCGTGCAGCACCAGGTGCTGCAGCTCCGAGATGCTGAGGCAGGAAAAGCGTTCCATCGCCTGCCGCACGCGCCGGCGCAGCGAGGCGCTGGCGTAGTTGCGGAAGTCGTGCTGGTAGACGCGGAACACACCCTCCAGCAGCAGCTGGATCTCGACGTCGAAGAGCCGGGTGTCCTCGTCCATTTCGACCTACTTGCGCACCCACACCCGGCACAGCGACACCAGCCGCTCCACGTCGATGGGCTTGGCGATGTAATCGTCGGCGCCGGCTTCCAGGCAACGCAGGCGGTCGTCGGCCATCGCCTTGGCGGTGAGTGCGATCACCGGCAAGTGCTGCAGGGCCGGATTGGCGCGCAATTGCCGGATCGCGGTGAGGCCGTCCATCTCCGGCATCATCAGGTCCATCAGCACCAGGTCGATGCCGTCGAGCCGCTCGAGGTGTGTCAGCGCCTCGCGGCCGTTGCGCGCGATCTGCAGTTTCACGCCGAGCGGCTCCAGCACGCTCGACAGCGCGAACACGTTGCGCACGTCGTCTTCGACCAGCAGCACGGTGCGGCCGTCGAGCACCGAGTCGCGCTGGCGTGCCTGCTCCAGCAGGCGCCGCTGGTCGGGCGGCAGCGCCGACTCGACGCTGTGCAGGAACAGCGTCACTTCGTCGAGCAGGCGTTCGGGCGAGCGGGCGCCCTTGATGATGATCGAGCGCGAATAGCGACGCAGGCGCTGCTCCTCTTCCGGCATCAGGGCGCGGCCGGTGTAGACGATCACGGGCGGGAACGAGTAGTCGGTGCTGCGCGACATCGCCTCGAGGACGTCGTAGCCGCTGCCGTCGGGCAGTGCGAGGTCCATCACGACGCAGTCGAAGGTGCGCTGCGACAGTTGCGCCAAGGCGTCGCGCACGGTGCCTGCGGTCGTGATCTCGGCCTGGGTCGCGGCCAGCAGCGCGCGGATGCTGTCGCGCAGCGATGCATCGTCCTCGATCACCAGCACCGAGGGGCGCCGGCGCCCGAGACGGCCCTCGATCTTGCGCACGGCGCTCGCCAGTTCGCCGCGGTCGACCGGCTTGACGGCGTAGCCGATGGCGCCGAGTTCCAGCGCGGTTTGCGAGCGGTCGTGCAGCGAGACGACGTGCACGGGGATGTGCCGCGTCGACGGATCGCGCTTGAGCTGCTCCAGCACGCCCAGGCCGGACTGGTCCGGCAGGTTCATGTCGAGCAGGATGCCTGCGGGCTTGAGCGTCTGCGTCAGTTCCAATGCCTCGGCGCCGGTGGAGGCCACGACACAGTCGAAGTTCAGTTCACGCACCAGGCCGTAGAGCACCTCGGCGAAACGCGTGTCGTCCTCGACGGCCAGGATCAGTCGGTCTGGACGTGTCAGGCGGTCGCGGTCGTCCTGTACGGCCGGCTCCCGCGACGGGGCGGGGCGCGACGCCGCCGGTGCCGGTGCCGTGCGCAGCGACGGTCCGGCGGGCGGTTGCTGCATCGGCACAGCGGGCGGTACGGCGGCGGCGCCGGCACGCGGCTCCAGCACCACCGGCAGCTCGAGCATGAAAACGCTGCCCTGGCCCGGTGTGCTCTGCAGCCGAATCTCCCCGCCCAGCAGGTGCGCCAGCTCGCGTGAGATCGACAGGCCCAGCCCGGTGCCGCCGTACTTGCGGCTGGTGGATCCGTCGGCCTGGCGAAACGCTTCGAACACCACGTCGTGCTGCTCGGGTGCGATGCCGACCCCGGTGTCGTGCACCGAAAATGCGATGCGGCCCGGCGCCGGCACGCTGACCTGGAGCGCGACCTCGCCGCGCTCGGTGAACTTCAGCGCGTTCGACAGCAGGTTGCGCAGGACCTGTTGCAGGCGCTGCCCGTCGGTCAGCAGCGTCTCGGCGACGGCCGGTGCCACTGTGGTCGACCACACCAGGCCCTTCTGCTCGGCCATCGGTGCGAACACGTCGCGCAAGCGGTTGAGCACGTCGGCCACCGCGACGCGTTCGACGTTCACCTCGACGTGCCCGGCCTCGATCTTCGACAGGTCGAGGATGTCGTTGATCAGCGTGAGCAGGTCGTTGTTGGCCGAATGGATGGATTGCGCGAACTTCACCTGCTCGGCGGTCAGGTTGCCCGTGCGGTTGTCGGCCAACAGCTTGGACAGGATCAGCGAACTGTTCAGCGGTGTGCGCAGCTCGTGCGACATGTTGGCGAGGAACTCCGACTTGTGGCGGCTCGCGCTTTCCAGCTTCTCGGCGTTGAGCTGCAGCGCCTGCTGTGCGATCAACAAGTCCTGCCGCTGGCGCTCCAGCCGCTGCGTGTGCTCCTCCAGCCGCACGTTGGTCTGCTCGAGCTCGGACTGCTGCGCTTCGAGCCGGGCTTGCGAGTCCTGCAGCGCACGGCTCTGTTCCTCGAGTTCTTCATTGGAGACGCGCAGTTCCTCCTGCTGGGCCTGCAGTTCCTCGCTCTGGCGCTGGGTTTCTTCCAGCAGCTCGACCAGGCGCTGCCGGTAGGCCGCGGAGCGCAGCGCCACGCCGATCGTTTCGGCCACCTGGGCTGCCAGGTCTCGCACCGCCTGCGCGTGGACCGGGGTGCCGGTGAAGCCCAGCTCGATCACCCCGCAGGTCCTGCCGTCGACGCTGACCGGCGCTGCGAGCACCGCGACCGGCGCGGCGGAGCCGAGCGACGAACTGATGCGCAGGTAGTCGGGCGGCAGCCCCTGCAACCACTGGGGTTGGCCGTCGCGGGCGACCTGGCCTGCCACGCCGTCGCCCACGCGCAGCGGCGCCAGCCCTTCGGTGGCAGCCGCGAGCGAGTAAGAGCCGGTCGGGTGCAGCAACTGCCCTTCCAACCGGTGCAGCACGGCCACGGTAGCGCCGGCAAAGCGAGCCAGCGTCGCGCACACGGCCTGCCCGAGATCCATCAGCGTCTGTTCCCCGACCACGCTTTGCGACAAGGCCGCCTCTCCCTGCTGCAACCAGAGTTGGCGCTGCACTTGCAAGCGCCCGCGCAGCACCTGGCAGACCAGGATCGCGGTGGTCCAGATCGCGAACATGCCCATGGCACGGTTGACCATGACCTGAACGGAGCTGCCGCTCGGCGGCGAGAAGAAGAACCCGACCACGATCAGCAGCGACGCGGCGGTTGCGGCGACCAGCGGCACCGAGGGGCGCGACTGAAGCACGCACAGCCCGACAGGCAGCAGGTAGAGCACCCACTCCGCGAAGCCCAGCCGCGTGACGAGATCGACGGCGAAGATCAACACGGTCAGCGTGGCGATCAGCGTGTGGATGAGCAGGTGGGACGGAGTGTGTCGAGGAGGCATGCGTGGCGGCGCGGAACGTCAAGGGCATGGGTGGCGAGCCGGCGGCGACGCCACGGCTCCAGGGCTGGCGCCAGCTTGGCCGCAAGCCCTGGCAATTTTTCCAGGGGGTTGCCGGCGACCCTGTAACCGAAAGCATGTGTGCCGAACCCGGCCGGGCAGCCGACCCGGAGGCAATGAGCAATCGCCGTTCCCGCTGCGGTCAGCGGCTGCGGATCAGGCGCAGAGCCCGCGACGGCGTCGTCACCCGGGCGTCGTAGGCGTGCATGGCCAGCCCGGCGGTGTGCAGGATGCGGCGGACGTAGGCGCGCGTTTCCATGTAAGGTGGCACGCCGCGGTAGCGTTCCACGGTGCCTTCGCCCGCGTTGTACGCGGCGGCGACCAGGGTCACGTCGCCTTCGAAGTAGGCCAGCAGCCAGCGCAGGTAGGCCAGCCCCCCGCGTATGTTCTGCGCCGGGTCGTAGGGGTTGGCGACGTTGAAGCGCGCAGCGGTCTCGGGGATCAGTTGCATCAGCCCCTTTGCATTGCGCGGCGACAGCGCGACGGTGTCGTAGTTCGATTCGGCCTCGATGATGGCGAGCGCGAGCTGCGGCTGCACGCCATAGTCCGGCGCCATCTTCAGCACCAGGTCGGCGATGTCCTTGGGCGCATTCGCCAGGATGGGAAGCGCCGCAGCCCGCGCGGCCTGCCGCACCGGCGAGGGCGCAGGCGCGGGCGCTTCGCGCATGCAGTCGGGCACCTCGTTCGGCGGCCCGCCGACCCTGCGCAGCATGTGGGCCGCCTGCTGGTAGCCCTGCTCGGCTGCAGCATGGAAGAAGAAGGCGGCGGCCGAGTCGTTGCGCTCGACGCCGCGGCCGTTGGCATACATCCAGCCGAGGCTGAACTGCGATTCGGGGTCACCCAGGCGCGCGGCACGGCAATACAGCGCCGCGGCACGCGGCCCGTCCTGCGCAACGCCGTTGCCATGCTCGTAGCCGGCGGCTTCGGCTCGCAGCAGCGCGATCACGATGTTCTCGTCGTCGCCTTCGGGCTGCGTCTCGGGGCCCGACGCGCACGCCCACGCAGCCCCGGCGCACAGCGCCAGCGCGAGCAGGCCGCGGGGGGCGCGCACGCGCGACTCCTCAGCTGCCTGCGGCGAGCTGCCGCAGCGCCCGCTCGAAAACCTCGGGCGGCTGCCCGCCGGAGATCAGGTGCCGGTCATCGATGATCACGGCCGGCACCGCATGGATGCCTGCGTCCTGATAGAAGCGCTCGCGCTCGCGCACCTCGTCGGTGTAGCGGCCGCCGTCGAGCACCTCGCCGGCCTGCGACTCATCGAGGCCTACCGCGCCGGCACAGCGCAGCAGCACGTCACGCGCGCCGGGGTTGTCTCCCTCGGTGAAATAGGCGCTGAACAGCGCATGCTTCAGTTCGCGTTGCCGGCCCTGCAGCCCGGCCCAATGCAGCAGCCGGTGGGCATCGAAGGTGTTGTAGCTGCGCGTGCGCCGGTCCATGCGAAAGGTGAAGCCGACGGCCTCGCCGCGCTGGCGAATGGCTTCCTGGTTCTGTTCCACCTGCTGTGCGGTGAGCCCGTACTTCTTCGACAGGTAGTCGACCAGGTCCTGGCCCTCGGGCGCCATGCCGGGGTTCAGCTCGAACGGCTGGAAGTGCAGCTCGACCGGAAAGTCGGGGCCCAGGTGTTCGAGCGCGCGCTCCAGGGAGTGCAGGCCGATGGCGCACCAGGGGCAGGCCACGTCTGAAACGAAATCGATCTTCATGGGGGGCCATCGTAGGCGAATGCGCCGTCCTCTGCCTGCCCCCGGTCGAGGGGGTCAGCGTGGCCCGCCGCCGGTCTGCAGCAATTGGGCCACCACCGCCATCGCAATCACCTCCGGTGCCTTGCCCTCGATGCCCGGCACGCCGATCGGGCAGGTCATGCGGTCGATCGCCTGCTGCGCGACGCCCTGTGCCTGCAGCCGGTGAATGAAGCGCTCGCGCTTGGTCTTCGAGCCGATCAGCCCGAAGTAGCGGAAATCGCCACGCCGGAGGATGGCTTCGGTGATGCGCAGGTCGAGATCGTGGCGGTGCGTCAGGACCAGGTAGCACGCGCCCGACGGGGCGTTGGCCACCTCGGCCTCGACCGCGTCGACGCACAGCCGCTCCACCTGCGGCGGCCAGCCCTGGGGCCAGGACGACGGGAACTCGTGCTCCCGCTCGTCGATCCACTGCACGCTGCAGGGCAACGTAGAGAGCAGGCGCACGATGGCCCGGCCCACATGGCCGGCGCCGTAGAGCTGCAGGTGGAACAGCGGCGCCTGCTCCGGCCAGCGGGTCAGCACGGACTCGGTCAACGCAGCGAAGCGCAGCGTGACCACCCCGCCGCAGCACTGGCCCAGCGTGGGCCCGAGCGCATAGCGCTGCTCGAAGTCGTCGCCGGGGCCCATCGGCAGGCTGCGGCGCGCGAGGTCGATCGCCTCCAGCTCGAGGTGGCCGCCGCCGATGGTGCCGAGCGCGTGTGCAGCGCTGACCAGCATGCGGGTGCCCGCTTCGCGCGGCGCCGAGCCTTGCGTGGCGAGCACCTCGACCATCACGGCCGGCTCACCCCGGGCCAGCCACTCGCGGGCGGCGTGTTTCATGGCGCGCGTCGGGTCCGCACGGCGCTCAGCACCGACTCGGGTGTCGCCGGCGCGTGCAGCACCACCGGCTCGCGCCGCTCGGGCGCCACCGCAGCGACGGCATCGCGCAGCGCCTCGTAGACCGAGATCGCCAGCATGAAGGGCGGCTCGCCGACGGCCTTGGAGCCGAACACGTTGTCCTCGCGGTTGGGCTCGGGCCACAGCGCCACCTTGAAATGCCGCGGCACGTCGCCGGCGGTGGGGATCTTGTAGGTGCTCGGCGCATGCGTGGCGAGCTTGCCGTCGGCGTTCCACTTCAGCTCTTCGGTCGTCAACCAGCCCATGCCCTGCACGAAACCGCCCTCGATCTGACCGATGTCGATGGCCGGGTTCAGGCTGCGGCCCACGTCGTGCAGGATGTCGACGGCCAGCACCCTGTTCTCGCCGGTCAGCGTGTCGACGACCACCTCGGTGCACGCGGCGCCGTAGGCGAAGTAGTAGAACGGGCGGCCGCTCAGCGTGTGCTTGTCGTAGTGGATCTTGGGCGTGGCGTAGAAGCCGTCGGACCACAGCTGCACCCGCGCGATGTAGGCCGCGTGCACGACGTCGCCGAAGTCGCGCGCCTCCTGCGGCGTGACCACCTTGCCGCCGGCGAACACCACCGAGGCCGCGTCACAGCCCTGGTGCTGCGCGACGAACTCGGCCAGCCGCTGTCGTATCTGGCGCGCGGCGAACTGTGCCGCCCGGCCGTTGAGGTCGGTGCCGCTCGACGCCGCGGTCGCCGACGCGTTGGGCACCTTGCTGGTGTCGCTGGCGGTGATGCGCACGCGCTCGAACGGTACGCCCAGTTCGTCGGCCACGATCTGGCACACCTTGGTGTGCAGGCCCTGGCCCATCTCGGTGCCGCCGTGGTTCACCTGCACCGTGCCGTCGCCATAGACGTGGACCAGCGCGCCGGCCTGGTTGAAGAAGGTCGCGGTGAACGAGATGCCGAACTTGACCGGCGTGATCGCCAGCCCGCGCTTGAGCACCGGGTGCCGCGCGTTCCATTGCTCGATGCGCGCGCGCCGTTCCGGGTAGCGGCTGTCGGCGGCGAGTCGTGCCACCAGCTGCGGCGCGATGTTGTCCTCGACCGCCATGCCGTAGTGCGTGACATGGCGCCCGGGGGGGCCGTAGAAGTTGCGTTCGCGCACCATCAGCGGGTCGAGCCCCAGGTGGCGTGCGATGTCGCCCAGCACCGCCTCGGTGGCGATCATGCCCTGCGGGCCGCCGAAACCTCGGAAGGCGGTGTTGCTCTGCGTGTGCGTCTTGCAGCGGTAGGAGTCGATCTCGACGTGCTCGAGGAAGTAGGCATTGTCGACGTGGAACACCGCGCGGTCGTTGACCGGGCCGGACAGGTCGGCGGAGAAGCCGCATTGCGACGCCAGCATCAGCTGCAACCCGAGAATGCGGCCCCTGTCGTCGAAGCCCACGGTGTAGCGGTACAGGAAGTTGTGCCGCTTGCCCGTGACCATGAAGTCGTCGATGCGCTCCAGCCGCAGTTTCACCGGACGCAAGAACTTGCGTGCGGCCAGCGCAGCCCACACCGCCAGGTGCCCGGCCTGCGTTTCCTTGCCACCGAAGCCGCCGCCCATGCGCCGGCATTCGACGCGCACATGGTGGTGGTCCAGCCCCAACGCGTCGGCGACCCAATGCTGCACCTCGCCGGGGTGCTGCGTCGAGCTGTGGATCAGCCAGCCGTCCTGCTCCTGCGCAATGGCATAGGCGACCTGCCCTTCGAGATAGAAGTGCTCCTGGCCACCGACGGAGAACTCGCCGCTCAAGGTGTGCGGCGCGGCCGCGATGGCCGCCGGCGCATCGCCGCGCTTCAGGTGCACCGGCGGCAGCACGTAGCTCTGCGCCTGCAAGGCCTGCTCGATCGTCAGCACGGCCGGCAGCGCCGCGATGTCGCAACGCACCTGGCGGACCGCCCTGCGCGCACCATTCACGGTGGTGGCGACGACGAGCCCGATCACCTGGCCCACGTGCTCGACCGTGTCGATCGCGAAGATCGGCTCGTCGTGCGCCGTGACGGCGAAGCGCTGGTCGCCGGGGACGTCGGCCGCGGTGACGAGGCCGACCACCCCCGGCTGCTGCAGCGCCGCGGCCGCGTCGATGCCGCGCAGCCTGCCGTGGGCGACCGGGCTCAGGATGGGGGCCGCGTACAGCGTGCCTTTGAGTTCGGGGATGTCGTCGACGTATGTGGCGGTGCCGCCGACCTGCGCGCGCGCGCTTTCGTGCGGGTGCGGCTGGCCGCACGCCGCGGCGGGGGGGAACAGGTCGGGCGCGTTCATGGCGTGGCTCCGTCGAGGGCGGCGAGCGTCAGACCCTCGAGGTTCAGCGAGGTGGTGCCCTGGCTTTCCAGCCAGTAGCGCCACAGCAGGTTGCCGGCGGCTTCGCGCCGGTAGTCGGCGCTCGCGCGCATGTCGCTGATCGGCGAGAACTCTCGGCGCAGTGCCTGCATCGCCGCGCGTACCGTCGTTTCGTTCCAGGGCTGCCCCAGCAGTGCCGCTTCGGTCTGCAGCGCGCGTTGCGGCGTGGCGGCCAGGCCGCCGGCGCCAATGCTCGCGGCAGCCACGCGGCCCTGGTCGAACTCCAGCCGCAATGCCAGGCACACGGCCGAGATGTCGTCGTCGAAGCGCTTCGACAGCTTGTAGGCGCGCAGCAGCCCACGCGGCGGCAACGGCACCAGCACGTGCGTCAGTACTTCGTCGGCGGCGAGCACGTTGCGGCGATAGCCGGTGTAGAAGTCTTCCAGCGGCAGTTCGCGCATGCCGCGTGCGCTTTGCAGGCGCAACTGCGCGCCCAGCGCGATCAGCAGCGGCATCGAGTCGCCGATCGGCGAGCCGTTGGCGACGTTGCCGCCCAGCGTGCCCGACTCGCGCACCGGCAGCCCGGCGAAGCGGGCGGCGAACACCTGCAACCCGGGCCACTGCGCGACCAGCGCTGCGTAGGCGTCGCTCAAACGGGCGGCGGCGCCGATCTCGAGCCGGCCACCGGTGTCTTCGATGCGCTGCAACTCACGCACGCCGGTGACGTCCAGCGTGGTGTCGAAGTGCATGTGCAGCTTGGTGACCCACAGGCCGACATCGGTGCAGCCGGCGATGACCTGCGCATGCGGGTGCCGCGAGCGCAGCGCCAGCAACTCCGCCAGCGTCTGCGGGCGCAACGCGGGCCCTTCGAGCGCCGGCTGCGTGCGCAAGGACTTCAACTGCTCGACCAGCGCGGCTTCGTCGACCCGGCGCACCGGGTACTGCACCATCTGCTGCGTCGCGTCGATGATCGGCCGGTAGCCGGTGCAGCGGCACAGGTTGCCGGACAACGCCTCCTGCGCGGTTTCCCGCGTCACCGGCTGCGGGGTATCGCAGGCCACGCGCTGCTGGTAGAGCCCGAACATCGACATCGCGAACCCGGGGGTGCAATAGCCGCACTGCGAACCGTGGCAGTCGACCAGCGCCTGCTGCACCGGGTGCAGGCTGCCGTCGGGGCGCTGCAGGTCTTCGACCGTCCACAGCGCGCAGCCGTCGATCGATGCGACGAAGCGTATGCAGCTGTTGACGGCCCGGTAGCGCAGGCGCTCGGCACCCGGTGCACCCGTCAACTCGCCCAACACGACGGTGCAGGCACCGCAGTCGCCCTCGCCGCAGCCCTCCTTGGTGCCGGTCGCGCCCGCGTCGTCTCGCAGCCAGTCGAGCAGCGTTCGCGTGGGCTGCACGTCGGCCAGCGAGACGACCTGGCCTTGGCGGATGAAACGGACGGGGCGGTTGGGCATGGGAGCGGGCGCGCGTATCGGGAGATACCCGAAAGGTACATCGTCGTCACCCTCTGTCTATACGAGAATGCGCATACAGGGTATTTGCAAGGACGTATGGCCGAGCGCAACGAATTCGACAAGATCGAGCTCCATCTCGTCAGGGTCCTGCACACGTTGATCACCGAACGCAGCGTTTCGCGCGCCGCCATGAAGCTCGATCTCTCGCAGCCTGCCGTCAGCGCCCACCTGCGGCGGCTGCGGCAGGTCACGGGCGACGTGCTGCTGGTGCGTTCCGGCAACGGCATGGCGCCGACCCCGGTGGCGCTGGAACTCGCCGAGCCGGCCGCCGAACTGCTGCAGCAGGCCGACCGGCTGTTCGGCCGCCGGCAACGCAGCCGCAGCTTCGAGCCGGCCAACAGCGAGCAGGCCTTTCGGGTGGCGGCCAGCGACTACCTGGACCCGCTGTTCCTGCCCCAACTGGTCACCACGCTCAAGCGCGCGGCCCCGGGCGTGCGGCTCGACCTGCTGCCGCTGTCGGGCGAGTTCGACGTGCAGCGCCGGCTCTCCGGCGGCGACGTCGACCTGGTCGTCGGCAACTGGCTCGAGCCTCCCGAAGACCTGCACCTGGGCCGGCTGCTGACCGACGAGGTGGTATGCCTGGTGGCGCATGACCACCCCGCGGTGCGCAACCCGCGCGCGTGGACGGTCGAGAAGTACCTGGCCAGCGAGCACGTCGCCCCGACACCGCTGCACACCGGTCGCGGGGCGCGGGGCGTCATCGATGCCCACCTCGAGGCACAGGGCTTGGTGCGCCAGGTCACGGTGCGCAGTGCACACTTCGGGCAGATCCCGCAGATGGTGGCCGGCAGCCTGCTGGTGCTGACCACCGGGCGGCAGTTCTGCCAACGCTATGTCGACCAGCTGCCGGTGAAGGCCGTGCGCTGCCCGGTGGCCTTCCCGCCGATGAGCTACTACCAGCTGTGGCACGACCGCACCCACCCGTCGGCTGCGCACCGCTGGCTGCGCGAGCAGGTGCGCGACGTGGCCCGCAACCTGGTGGCCCGCAAAGAGACGACACGATGACCCAACGCCTGGCGGTACGCGCCGACCTGCTCGACTTTCCCGAAGACCCCGGTTGGCAGGTCGACGCAGGCGCGGCGGTTCGTTTCCGGGCGGACCACTGGCTGCTGGTCGAGGACGGCCGGATCACCGGTGCGCAGCCGGGCGACGAGCCCCCGGGCGAGGGCTGGGCGTGCGTCGACCAGCGCGGCCGGCTGGTCCTGCCCGGCTTCGTCGACACCCATGTGCACGCGCCGCAGCTCGACGTGATCGCCAGCTTCGGCACCGAGCTGCTGGAGTGGCTGAACACCTACACCTTCCCGGCCGAACGCAAGTACGCCGACGCCGGCGAAGCCGAGCGCGGCTCGGCGCTGTTCCTCGACTCGCTGCTGGCCTGCGGCACGACGGCCGCATCGGTGTTCCCGACCGTGCACAAGGTCTCGGCGGAGGCGCTGTTCCAGGCTGCCGGGCAGCGCGACATGCGCGTGCTGACCGGCAAGGTGCTGATGGACCGGCATGCCCCCGACGGGCTGCGCGACGACGTCGAGCAGGCCGAGCGCGACTGCACCGACCTGATCGAGCGCTGGCACGGCAAGGGCCGCGCCGCCTACTCGGTGACACCGCGCTTCGCAGCCACGTCGACCCGCGAGCAACTGCACATGGCGGGCCGGCTGTGCGCCACCCACCCGGGCCTCTACCTGCAGACGCACGTGGCCGAGAACCGCGCCGAGGTGCGCTGGATGGCCGAGCTGTTCCCCGAAGCGCGCAGCTATCTCGACATCTACGTGCAGCACGGCCTGATGACGCCACGCTCGGTGTTCGCGCACGGCATCTGGCTCGACGACACCGACCGCGAGGTGCTGCGCGAGGCCGGCGCCAGCATCGCGTTCTGCCCGTCGAGCAACATGTTCATCGGCTCCGGGCTGTTCGACTGGGGCAAGACCGAAGGGCAGGGCGTGCACGTCAACCTGGGCAGCGACGTCGGCGGCGGCACGGCGCTGTCGATGCTGCGCACGATGGCCGACGGCTACAAGGTGCTGGCGCTCCAGGGCCAGAAGCTCACCGCCTGGAAGGCGCTCTACAGCGCGACCCACGGCGCGGCGCGTCACTTGCGGCTATCGCACGAGATCGGCCACTTCGCGCCCGGTACACTGGCCGACTTCGTGGTGTGGGACTGGGCGCAGGGCCCTGTCGCCCGGCGGCGCATCGAAGTGGCGCGCGACTTGCATGAGCGCGTGTTCGCATGGATGACGCTGGGCGACGAGCGCAACGTCGTCTCCACCTGGGTGGCGGGCCGCGAGCTGTATCGCAGGCCGGACCTCGCATGAACAGCGCCATGCTCCGACTCGAACTCCGCGACATCAGCAAGCAGTACCCCGCGGTCAAGGCCAACGACGGCGTCAACCTGAAGGTCTCGCCCGGCGAGATCCACGCCGTGCTCGGCGAGAACGGCGCCGGCAAGTCGACGCTGATGAAGATCATCTACGGCGCGGTGCGGCCCGACGAAGGCGAGATCCTCTTCAACGGCCAGCCGGTCGCCGTGCGCAACCCGCATGAAGCACGCCAGCTGGGCATCAGCATGGTGTTCCAGCACTTCTCGCTGTTCGACACACTGACTGCCGCCGAGAACGTCTGGCTGGGCCTCGACAGGCGCATGAGCCTGGCGCAGGTCAGCGAGCGCATCCGCGCGGTTTCCGGCCAGTACGGGCTCGACGTCGACCCGCAGCGGCCGGTGCATACGCTCAGCGTCGGCGAACGCCAGCGCGTCGAGATCGTGCGCGCGCTGCTGACCGACCCGCAGTTGCTGATCCTCGACGAGCCGACCTCGGTGCTGACGCCGCAGGCGGTCGAGAAGCTGTTCGTCACGTTGCGCCAGTTGGCGGCCACCGGCTGCTCCATCCTCTACATCAGCCACAAGCTCGACGAGATCCGCGCGTTGTGCCATCACTGCACGGTCTTGCGCAGCGGCCGCGTCACCGGGGAGGTCGACCCCACGCAGGAAACCAACGCCAGCCTGTCGCGCCTGATGATCGGCGCCGAGCCGCCGCAGCTGGTGCACCGCGCCATGAAGAGCGGTGGCGTTGCGCTGAGCGTGCGCGACCTGTCGCTCGCCAGGTCGCACCCTTTCGGCACCGCGCTCGACGGCGTCGGCTTCGAGCTGCATGCCGGCGAAGTGCTGGGCATCGCCGGCGTATCGGGCAATGGTCAGCAGGAGCTGCTGGCGGCGCTGTCCGGCGAAGACCTGCGTGCACCCAGGGGCTCGGTGCAGCTGTTCGGTCGTGACATCGCGCGCCACTCGCCGCGCAGGCGCCGCCACGAAGGCCTGCATTTCGTTCCCGAGGAGCGGCTGGGCCGGGGGGCGGTGCCGACCATGTCGCTGGCCGAGAACACGCTGTTGACGCGCACCGAGGCGGTGAACGCGCGCACCGGCTGGGTCCGCGTGGGCGCGGTGCGCGCGCTGGCACAGCACCTGGTCACGCGCTTCAACGTCAAGGCCGGCGGGCCCGAGGCGCCGGCGCGCAGCCTGTCAGGCGGCAACCTGCAGAAGTTCATCGTCGGCCGCGAGATCGAGGCGGCACCGAAGGTGCTGATCGTCGCCCAGCCCACCTGGGGCGTCGACGTCGGCGCAGCCGCGCAGATCCGCAGCGAGCTGCTGAGCCTGCGCGATGCCGGCTGCGCGGTGCTGGTCGTCAGCGAGGAACTGGAAGAGCTGTTCGAGATCTGCGACCGCCTCGTGGTGATCGCGCAAGGGCGCATGTCGCCGCCGGTGGCGGCGTCGCAGGCGACCGTCGAGCAGATCGGCGCGTGGATGAGCGGGCTGTGGCCTCGCGAAACCGAACCGAAGGCAGACGCCGAGGTGGCCCATGCTCAAGCTTGAAGCTCGCCCGCAGGCTTCGAAGGCGATGTCCATCGCCTCGCCGCTGCTGGCGCTCGCGATCACCGTCGTGCTCGGGGTGCTGCTGTTCGCCGCGCTCGGCAAGGACCCGGTGCGCGGGCTGCAGGTGTTCTTCTACGAGCCCGTCAAGAGCGGCTATGCCTTGAGCGAGCTGGCGGTCAAGGCCACGCCGCTGATCCTGATCGCGCTGGGCCTGGCCCTGTGCTTCCGCTCCAACGTCTGGAACATCGGCGCCGAAGGGCAGTACATCCTGGGCGCCGTGTTCGCCGGCGGCGTGGCTATGCAGGCCGGGCCGGACACCGGCCGCTGGATCGTCGTGGCGATCCTGCTCGCCGGCATCGTCGGCGGCATGCTGTGGGCCGGCATCGTCGCGCTGCTGCGCGACCGCTTCAACGCCAACGAGATCCTCGTCAGCCTGATGCTGGTCTACGTCGCCGGCATGGTGCTGAGCTATCTGGTCTACGGGCCGTGGAAAGACCCGCAGGGCTACAACTTCCCGCAGACCATCACCTTCCTCGAGGCCACCAAGGTGCCCCGCCTGTTCCCCGGCCTGCGCGTGAACATCGGGCTGCTGATCGCGCTGGCGATGGTGGCAGCGTTCTGGGTGTTCCTGTTCCGCACCTACGCCGGCTTCCAGCTCCAGGTGGGCGGGCTGGCGCCCATGGCTGCGCGCTATGCCGGCTTCTCGTCACGCCGCTCGCTGTGGCTGGCGCTGCTGGCGTCCGGCGGCATGGCCGGGCTGGCCGGTGGCCTGGAGGCCGCCGGGCCGCTCGGGCAGCTCACGCCCTACGTGCCGGTCGGCTACGGCTTCGCGGCCATCATCGTGGCCTTCGTCGGGCGGTTGCACCCGGTCGGCATCGTGTTCTCGGCCCTGCTGATGAGCATGTTCTACATCGGCGGCGAACTCGCGCAGTCGCGCATGGGCTTGCCGAAGTCGATCACCGGCGTGTTCCAGGGGCTGCTGCTGTTCACGCTGCTGGCCTGCGACACCCTGATCCACTACCGCGTACGCTGGCAGGCCGGCTCCGCCAAGGCGCAACCGCTGGCCCCCGGAAAAGCCTGACCATGGAATCCATCGCACTGCTGATCGCCGCCACGCTGAATGCCGGCACCGTGCTGGCGCTGGCCGGGCTCGGCCTGCTGATCAACGAACGCGCCGGCATCGTCAACCTGGGCGCCGAAGGCATGATGCTGGTGGCCGCCATCGCCGGCTTCGCCACGGCCGTGCACACCGGCAGCGACGTGCTCGCGTTCGCCGCGGGCGCGGGGGCCGGCGCGCTGATGGCGGCGGCCTTCGGCGTGCTGGTGATCTGGTTCAACACCAACCAGTACGCCTCGGGGCTGGCGCTCAGCCTGTTCGGCGCCGGCTTCTCGGCCTTCGTCGGCATCGGCTACACACAGGCCCAGCTGTCCGAGCGCATGCGCTTCGAGATGCCGGTGCTGGCCGACATCCCGTTCGTGGGGCCCGCGTTGTTCAGGCAGCACCCCATGGTGTACCTGGCGATCGTGCTCGCGCTCGGCCTGGCGTGGTTCCTGTACCGCTCGCGCGACGGGCTGGTGCTGCGCGCGGTCGGCGAATCGCCCGAATCGGCGCATGCGCTGGGCTACCCGGTGCGCCGCCTGCGGCTGTTGGCGGTGACGACCGGCGGTGCGTTGTGCGGCGTCGCGGGGGCCTACGTCTCGGTCGTCTACACGCCGCTGTGGGTCGAAGGCATGATCGCCGGCAAAGGCTGGATCGCGCTGGCGCTCACCACCTTCGCCACCTGGCGACCGGCACGGGTGTTGCTTGGCGCCTACCTGTTCGGCGGCGTGACGATGCTGCAGTTCCATCTTCAGGGCCAGGGCGTGCAGGTCGCGAGCCAGGTGCTCACGGCGCTGCCCTACCTGGCGACGATCGTGGTGCTGGTGCTGATCTCGCGCAACCCGACGTGGATCCGGGTGAACATGCCGGCCTCGCTGGGCAAGCCCTTCTACCCGGGCAGTTGATTCCCCATAATCTTTGTTTTCCTTCCCGCTCTTTCGAAAGACACCGTCATGACCGACCTGAACAAACGTTCCCTGCTGAGGCTCGCGGGGCTGAGCTCGCTGGTGGCGGCCGCTGCCCTGGCAGGCTGCGGCAAGAAAGAAGAAGCGCCCGCGCCAGCGCCCACGCCGGTGAGCGAAGCGCCTGCGCCGGCGGCCGAGCCGCTGAAGATCGCGTTTGCCTACGTCGGGCCGGTGGGCGACGCCGGCTGGACCTTCGCCCACGACCGCGCGCGCAAGGAACTCGAGGCCGAGTTCGGCAACAAGATCGTCACCAGCTACGTCGAGAACGTGCCCGAGGCCGCCGACGCCGAGCGGGTGATCCGCGACATGGTCGGCCAGGGCAACAAGATGGTGTTCGGCACCACCTTCGGCTACATGGAGTCGATGCTCAAGGTGGCGGCCGACCACAAGGACGTGAAGTTCGAGCACGCCACCGGCTACAAGACGGCCGACAACATGCGCACCTACGACTCGCGCACCTATGAAGGCGCCTACATGGCCGGCGTCATCGCCGGCAAGATGACCCAGAGCAACACCCTCGGTGTCGTCGCGTCCATTCCCATCCCCGAGGTGATCCGCAACATCAACTCGTTCACGCTGGGCGCGCAGTCGGTCAACCCGGCCGTCAAGACCAAGGTGGTGTGGGTGAACACCTGGTACGACCCGGCCAAGGAAGGCGACGCGGCCCAGGCGCTGATCAACCAGGGCGCCGACGTGCTGATGCAGAACACCGACTCCTCGGCCGTGCTGAAGACGGCCGAGAAGGCCGGCAAGCTCGGCTTCGGCTGGGATTCCGACATGAGCGCCTTCGGCCCGAGCGCCCACCTGGGCTCGGCGGTCATCAACTGGGGCCCGTACTACAAGAAGGCGGTCGGCGACGTGCTCAACGGCACCTGGACCACCGGCGCGTCGTGGTGGGGCGTCAAGGAAGGCGCGATCGACCTGGTGTCCGTCTCCGACAAGGTGCCGGCCGACGTGAAGGCGCAGGTCGAGAAGATCAAGGCCGGCCTGAAGGACGGCAGCTTCGTGATCTGGAAGGGCCCGATCGCTGGCCAGGACGGCAAGGAGCTGCTGCCCAAGGACGCGGTCGCCGACGACAAGTTCCTGCACGGCATCAACTGGTACGTGAAGGGCGTCGAAGGCAAGCTGCCCTCCGGCAAGTAAGCCGCTCGCGAGCACCGACAGGCCGCCGCGGTGAGAACCCGGCGGCCTGTGTCTTTGCTGCACACGCACCCATGAAAGAGCACTTGCTGTGGCACCCGGTGTGCGGGGCCGACGAACTGAAGGGCGCACCGCTGCCGGTGCGCCTGCTCGAACGCGAGCTGGTGCTGTGGCGCGATGCGGCGGGCCAGGCGCGTGCCTTCACCGACCGCTGCCCGCATCGCGGCGCCAGGCTGTCGCTCGGCCGCGTGCAGCAGGGCGTGCTGGAGTGCCCGTACCACGGCTGGCAGTTCGACGCTGGCGGGCAATGCGTGAAAGTGCCCGCGCTGCCTGCGTTCCAGCCGCCAGCGGGGCACAAGGCCTGCACCCATGCGGTGGCCGAACAGGCCGGCCTGCTGTGGGTGCGGCTCGACGGCGACGCGCCGGTCCCGTCGCTCGACGGCGAGCACGACGCCCGCCTGCGCAAGCTCACGGTGGGCCCCTACGACGTGGCCAGCAGCGCACCGCGCATCGTCGAGAACTTCCTCGACCTGTCGCACTTCGGGCTGGTGCACGAGGGCTGGCTGGGCGACCGCGCCCACCTGGCGCAGCACGACTACCGCGTTGAAGCGAGCGCGGCCGGCCTGCTGGCGACCGGCTGCAAGGCCTGGCAACCGCGGAGCAACCGATTGTCGAGCGTGGGCAGCGAGGTGGAATACACCTATGCCGTTACCGCGCCGTACACCGCGGTGCTGACCAAGCTGCCCGCGCAGCAGGGCGGCTACCGCGACGTGATTTCGCTGCTGGTGTGCCCGACGGAGCTCGAGCGCAGCCGTGTTTGGTTCCGCCTGGCGGTGACCGACTTCGACTCGACCGACGACGAGCTGCGCGCCTTCCAGCACACCATCTTCACGCAGGACCAGCCCGTGCTGGAATCGCAGACACCGCGCCGCCTGCCGCTTTCAGGCGGTGAGCTGCACAGTGCCGCCGACCGCTTGAGCGCCGCCTACTGCCGCTACCTGCGCGAGCAGGGCATCACTTTTGGAGTGTGCTGACCATGTACGAGACCATCGCCCGACACCGCCTGCCCGAGTTGCTGCGCGCCATGCCCAAGGCCGAGCTGCACATCCACATCGAAGGCTCGCTGGAGCCCGAGCTGATCTTCGCGCTGGCGCAGCGCAACCACGTGGGGCTGGCCTACCCGAGCATCGAGGCGCTGCGTGCGGCCTATGCCTTCACCGACCTGCAGAGCTTTCTGGACATCTATTACGCCGGCGCCAGCGTGTTGCTCACACAGGAAGACTTCCACGACATGGCATGGGCCTACCTGACGAAGGCCGCCGCCGAGAACGTGCTGCACGCCGAGATCTTCTTCGACCCGCAGACCCACACCGCGCGCGGCGTGAGCATGGGCACCGTGATCCAGGGCTTGAAGCGTGCCGTCGACCGCGCACAGGCCGAACTGGGCATCAGTGCCGCGCTGATCCTTTGCTTCCTGCGCCACCTGAGCGAGGAAGACGCGCTGCAGACGCTGGAAGCGGCCGTGCCCTACCGCGGACACTTCATCGGCGTGGGCCTCGATTCGAGCGAGCGCGGCCACCCGCCCGAAAAGTTCGCGCGCGTGTACGCCCGCTGCCGCGAGCTGGGCCTGCGCCTGGTGGCACACGCCGGCGAAGAAGGCCCGCCCGAATACATCCGCAACGCGCTCGACGTGCTGAAGGTCGAACGCATCGACCATGGCGTGCGCTGCGTCGAAGACCCGGCCCTGGTGCAGCGCCTGGCGCGCGAGCGCGTGCCGCTGACGGTGTGCCCCTTGTCCAACGTCAAGCTGTGCGTGTTCGGCACGATGGCCGAGCACAACCTGGGACAATTGCTCGCCGCGGGCCTGGTGGCCACCGTCAATTCCGACGACCCGGCCTACTTCGGCGGATACCTCAACCAGAACTACCTCGACACCTTCGCGGCGCTGCCGCAGCTGGACGCCGGCCACGCCTACACCTTGGCGCGCAACAGCTTCGAGGCCAGTTTTGCGAGCGACGCCGACAAGGCCCGCTGGATCGCCCGGCTCGACGACACCTTCGCCCGCTTCCAGCCATAGAACACCGTGCCGGCGGCTCCGCGCCCCAGGAGCCGCCAGCCTTGCCCGGGGCCATGTAGAGGAACACCATGTACAAAAACCTCAGGCGCGCCATGCTGGCCGTCTCCGTGTTGGCCGCGCTCCTTCCCGCTGCTGCCGCGCAGCCGCCCGCTGCGCCGCTGAAAATCGGCTTCGTGTTCGTCAGCCCGGTCGGCGAAGCCGGCTGGACCTACCAGCACAACCTGGGCCGGCTCGAACTGGAAAAACAGCTCGGCCCCCGCGTGCAGACCACGTTCATCGAGAACGTTGCCGAAGGCGCCGACGCCGAACGCGTGATCCGCGACCTGGCACAGCAGGGCCACCGGCTGATCTTCACCACCAGCTTCGGCTACATGGACCCGACCCTCAAGGTGGCGGCCGACTTCCCGCAGGTGGCCTTCGAGCACATGGGCGGCTACAAGACCGCGGCCAACATGGCCACCTACAACGCCCGCTTCTAC
Source organism: Caldimonas mangrovi (assembly GCF_023721835.1). Taxonomy (GTDB): domain Bacteria; phylum Pseudomonadota; class Gammaproteobacteria; order Burkholderiales; family Burkholderiaceae_C; genus Caldimonas; species Caldimonas mangrovi. The sequence continues at coordinate 90,741 of NZ_JAMKFE010000020.1, forward strand.
GAAGGCCGCTACCTGGCCGGCATGGTGGCCGGCCGCATGAGCAAGACGGGCCAAGCCGGCTATGTGGCCGGCTTCCCGGTGCCCGAGGTGGTGCAGGGTCTCAACGCCTTCACGCTCGGCATGCGTGCCGTCAACCCCAAGGCGCAGGTGAAGGTGGTGTGGCTGAACCACTGGTTCGACCCGGCGCGCGAACGCGAGGCCGCGATGACGCTGGTGAACCAGGGGGCCGACGTGATCACCCATCACAGCGCGTCGACGGCTGCCATCCAGGCCGCCGAAGCACGCGGCGCGATGAGCATCCCGTACCACAGCGACATGCGTGCGCTGGCGCCCCGGGGCCAGCTGACCGCGGTGACCCACCACTGGGGCGAGTTCTACACCCGCACCGCGCGCGAGGTGCTGGAAGGCCGCTGGAAGCCGCAGGCCTACACCGGCGGGCTGAAAGAAGGCGCGGTGCGGCTGGCGTCCTTCGGGGCCCAGGTGCCCAAGGCCGTGGCCGCCCAGGTGCGCGCGCGCGAGCACGCCATTGCCAGCGGCGTGTTCCACCCCTTCTCGGGCCGCATCGTCGACAACGAGGGCCAGGTGCGCCTGACCGGCGGCACCATGGACGAACAGGCGTTGGCGACGATGGACTATTTCGTAGAGGGCGTGGCGGGCAGCTTCCCGAAGCGCTGAGGGCACCGCCCCTGACCCGTCACGCGCGTGCGAACGCCAGCAACTGGTTGTTGGCCGGCATGGCCACCCGATCGCGCAGCACCAAACCACGCGTGCGCGCTTCGTCGGCCACCGCTTCCAGCTCGCGCACGCCCCAGCGCACATCGCGGCTGCGCAGGTCGGCATCGAAGGCCGCATTGCTCTCGGCGGTGTGTGCGCCGCCGATGCGGTAGGGCCCGTAAAGCACCAGCTGCCCGGTGGCTGCCAGGTGCCGCTGCGCGCCGTCGAGCAGGCCCAGGCAGGCCGCCCACGGCGCGATGTGGATCATGTTGGCGCAATAGATCAGGTCGTACTCGCCTTGCACCGGCCAGCTCGCGCTGGTGACGTCGAGCCGCACCGGCGATTCCACGTTGCTCAGCCCCGCATCACGTGTCCACGCCGCGATCGACGGAAAGGTGGCGACTTCGTGTTCGGTCGGCTGCCAGCGCCAGCCGGGCAGGGCGGCGGCGAAGTGCGCGGCGTGCTGCCCGGTGCCGCTGGCGACTTCGAGGGCGCGGCCTGTCGGGGGCAACCAGCGCAGCAGCTCGACAAGGATGGGCGGGCCGTTGCGCTCGGCGGCGGGGCTGTGAAGGCGGGTGGAAGACATCACGCCATTGTGCGCATCAAATCCGCAGCGTGCCGCCCCGGGGACCGGACACGCCTGCCCATGCAGGGGGGCGGGTGCTGCGCGGCCCCAGGCCAACACTCAGCGCGTTCTCTTGAACTCGAGCGAGTCGACGCGTTGCCGGCCGGTGACTTCGGTCGTCTGCTGCCAGTGGACGTGCTGCGCCCAACTGCTGCTGAGCTGCACCCGGTAGGTGGTGGCGCGGCGCAGGGTCATCGACGCCAGCGCCTTGCGCATTTCCTCAGCTGCTTCCGGGCGGCCGGCGGCCTGGATCATCGGCTGCAACAGCTCGCCGGTCACCTCTGCCAGCGCGGCGCGGTCGATCTCCTCGTCGACCTGCAGTTCCATTGCTGCACCAGCCGGCTCGGTGGCCCGCGTCGAGATGCTCATCGTCGACTGGATCGACCCGCCGCCGAACGGCGAAGGCATCGACGATGTCATCCGCACGGTCTCGCCTTCCGGGAAGCTGCCGCCAAGCGGCGAGTACAGCACGGCCGCGTCCCGCGCTGCCACCGAGAGCAGCCGTTCGTCGGTGCCGGTCAGCTGAGCCATCAGGGCCTGCATCGCGGCCGTGGCCTTCTCGTCGAACGGCACGGGGCCCGACGGCCCCCCAGCTTCTGCGCGAAGGCGTTGAGCCGTGCCCGGACCTCGGCGGCATTGACCAGCCGAACCGGCTGCGCCGATGCGTTGAACTCGATGTCCATGGTGAAGCGCGTCGCGTCACCGAGGGTGGCTTTCAAATCTGCCGGCAGGTTGCTCGTCACACCGTCGATCACCGTGTCGGTCTTTCAGCGCTGCAGCGAACCCCGTCTGTCAGCCCGCAGTACGTCGATCGTGAGCACGCCCTGCGTGCAGCCCTCCAGCGGCCGCGCAGGATGGCTGGATTTTCTGCAACGCGTGACGTCATAGGCCGCGCCATCGCCGGCCTACCAGTTCGGGTGCCAATCGATGTCGGCAGCGTGAGCGTGCAGGGCGGCGCACGCGAGCAGCAGGGCGGCGAGGGAGCGCATGACGAGGGGCGAGGGGAAGCGAGAAGAGGGAATGGTAACGATGCGGATGGGCGCAAAGTCACTTTCGACCCGATGCAGCCCTTCGTTTGTGAGCTATGCGCGAGCAAAGGGCGCCGGGTAGCCGACTCCGCTCATGTCCCCCGGGATGGGCTACGCCCATCCCTCCTCCTTACTTCGCTGCGTCGGCCACCCGGCACCCTTTGCCTGAGCGGCTCGCTGCCTTCGAAGTCGCGAACAACGTGCGGTGGTGGATCGGGCCGGCGGGGTGTTCTGCGCAGCGAAGTAAAGGAGGAGCG
>NZ_JAMKFE010000021.1 GCF_023721835.1 Caldimonas mangrovi
GGGGGCTCGTAGTTGAACTTCTTGAGCTGGTTCTGCTCGTGAAAGCTTGCGATGGATACGGTTGTCGCGTTCCGCTCAAGTTTCTTGATAGTCACTTGATCATCCTTTTCAACTGCTTGGCGTTGCTATAGGAGTGGTACGACCTAAACAGGCTACAACAAACCGCTTCAAATTGAGGGTTCGGATACGGATTGACCGAGATCACACGTGCCCGCCGCGACACCTCGCCCAACAGCATGTCAATCTCTTTGCGGTCTACATGCCAATAGCTGAGCCCATAAAGCACTACCAGGTCGTTCTCTCCGAGCTTTTGTGCAGCAGCAATCGCCTTGTCCCAAATCTGCCGGATCCACCTGTGCTTGTATCGCTCCGATTCTCCAGCTGGAGGAAGGATGCCGACCATAGGGAAGTGACTGTCGAGGCTGTCGTAGCGCACCTCCAGCTCATCGATGCCTCCCTCTGTAAACGTACTGCCACCGCTGTAGTTGATCGAGAAAGCAGACTTATCGATTGGCGTCTTGCCACAAAAAGTGATGGAACCGTGTGGCTTGTGAACTCGAACCTTGCTTCCTGGTGACTCGGCGAGTAATGGGATGGAGAAGTGCACAGCTTTCTTCTGCAAACTTCTCTCTAGGAAGGCATCGTAGTTGAAACTAACAACATCAATATCCGTCACCGCGGGTGCATCAATAGCCTCGAGAAGCCAGTCGACAGGCTCAAATACTTCCGCGGCGTCAAAGAAACCGCTGGCCTGCAGCGTGGCGTCATAGTGGACAAACAAATAACGCAAATACGCGACCAACTCTTTGTAAGCGCGTATGTAAATGCCGTCATCTAGAGATGATGGATCTGCCAAGCAGCAAGCATTGACAGCGGTGATGGTCTGCTCAATCACCTCATATGCGGTCTTTGCGGATACGGTCTGCCTCGCACCAAGTGCCCAAAGATTGGGGCAGTGCTCGTAGCTCAAAAATCCAGGCTTGCCACTGGCCGGCCAGGTGACATCACCGCCCATAGCGAAGAGGTTAGAAAGATCAACGCTCTCGACAGGCTTCCGACCGAGCATTGCCATAGAGAGACCATTGCCTGCAATGACCAACAGCCTCATCTACTGTCCCTCCACATTTCTCATAAGACTGTGACACCAGCCGACTTTATTGGGGCTCTACGGCGACCTTAGATTCGTAACGACGCCTTGCCTTTCAAGAGCCTGTGTGAGCCCTTAGGCCAGTTGCAATTACTTTGACGCCCTACGCCGATGCCAGATGGTTCTCGGAAATTTGCAAATACTGAGAAAGTTTGCAAATCAAATGAGAACCTACACCGTCACACATCAATATTCGCCGCCCTCAACGCATTGCTCTCGATGAAATCGCGCCTGGGCTCCACCTCATCCCCCATCAGCATCGTGAACACCCGGTCCGCCTCGATCGCGTCTTCGATCTGCACGCGCAGCAGGCGCCGCACGGTGGGGTCCATCGTGGTTTCCCACAGCTGGGCGGGGTTCATCTCGCCCAGGCCCTTGTAGCGCTGGCGGCCCACGCTGTTTTCGGCCTGGCTCATCAGCCATTGCATGGCCTGGCGGAAGTCGGTCACCTTCTGCTCTTTCTGCTTGTCGCCTTCGCCGCGGCGGATCACGGCTTCGGCGCCCAGCAGGCCCTTGAAGGTTTTGCCTGCCGTGCTCAGCACTTCGTAGTCGGCGCCGTGCACAAAGTCGGCGCTGATGATGCTGCTCTTGGTGTTGCCGTGGTGCTTGCGGCTGATGCGCAGCACGTGCTTGTCGGTGCGCTCGTCGTAGGCGGCTTCCACCTCGGCGCCGTGCAGCGCGGCTTTCAGTGAAGCGGCGCTGGCTTCGGCCTGGTCCTTGGTGTCCATGTTGATCTCGACGCCGTTGGCCAGCACGCGCAGGGCTTCGCCGTCCATCCAGTTGGCCAGGCGGCTGATCACGTTTTCGGCCAGCACGTACTGGCGCGCCAGTTGTTCGAAGGCCTCGCCCTTCAGCGTGGTGTCGTTGATGCCGGTGTACAGGTGGGCGTCGTTCAGCGCCACCTTCAGCATGTAGGCGTCCAGCTCGTGGGCGTCTTTCAGGTACTGCTCGTTCTTGCCCTGCTTTACCTTGTACAGCGGCGGCTGCGCAATGTAGATGTGGCCGCGCTCCACCAGCTCGGGCATCTGGCGGTAGAAGAAGGTGAGCAGCAGCGTGCGGATGTGGGCGCCGTCCACGTCGGCGTCGGTCATGATGATGATGCGGTGGTAGCGCAGCTTGTCGGGGTTGAAGTCGTCGCCGCCCGAGCCGGTCTTGCCGATGCCGGTGCCCAGGGCGGTGATGAGCGTCAAGATCTCGTTGCTGGCCAGCAGCTTTTCGTAGCGCGCCTTTTCCACATTCAAGATCTTGCCGCGCAGCGGCAAAATCGCCTGGAACTTGCGGTCGCGGCCCTGCTTGGCGCTGCCGCCGGCCGAGTCGCCCTCCACGATGTAGATCTCGCACAGCGCCGGGTCTTTTTCCTGGCAGTCGGCCAGCTTGCCGGGCAGGCCCAGGCCGTCGAGCACGCCCTTGCGGCGTGTCATTTCGCGGGCCTTGCGGGCGGCTTCGCGGGCGCGGGCGGCCTCCACGATCTTGCCGCAGATGATCTTGGCGTCGTTGGGGTTCTCCAGCAGCCAATCAGTCAGCAGGCGGCCCACGATGTCTTCCACCGGGGCACGCACTTCGCTGCTCACCAGCTTGTCCTTGGTCTGGCTTGAAAACTTGGGCTCGGGCACCTTCACGCTCACCACGCAGGCCAGGCCTTCGCGCATGTCGTCGCCGCTCACTTCCACCTTGGCCTTCTTGGCCAGCTCGTTGTCTTCGATGTACTTGTTGATGACGCGGGTCATCGCGGCGCGCAGGCCGGTCAGGTGGGTGCCGCCGTCACGCTGGGGAATGTTGTTGGTGAAGCACAGCACGTTCTCGCTGTAGCTGTCGTTCCACTGCATCGCCACTTCGACGCCGATGTTGGTGCTCTGCTCGCTCATCTTCTCGCCCATGGCGTGGAAGACGTTGGGGTGCAGGATCTTCTTGCCCTGGTTGATGAACTCGACAAAACCCTTCACGCCGCCGGCGAAGGCGAAGTTGTCTTCCTTGGCATTGCGCTCGTCGACCAGCTTGATCTTGACGCCGTTGTTCAAGAAGCTCAGCTCGCGCAGGCGCTTGGCCAGCACGTCGTAGTGGAAGTCGATGTTGTTGAAGATCTCGTCGTCGGGCAGGAAGTGCACTTCGGTGCCACGCTTTTCGGTCTCGCCGATGACCTTCATGGGGCTGATCTCGAAGCCGTCGCGCTGCTCCAGCACGCGGTCTTGCGGCACGCCCTTGCGGAATTCGATGAAGTGCACCTTGCCTTCGCGGCGCACCTGCAGGCGCAGCCACTTGCTCAGCGCGTTCACGCAGCTCACGCCCACGCCGTGCAGGCCGCCCGACACCTTGTAGCTGTTCTGGTTGAACTTGCCGCCGGCGTGCAGCTCGGTCAGCGCGATCTCGGCGGCGCTGCGCTTGGGCTCGTGCTTGTCGTCCATCTTCACGCCGGTGGGAATGCCGCGGCCGTTGTCGATGACGCTGATGGAGTTGTCGGTGTGGATGGTGACGACGATGTCGTCGCAGTGCCCGGCCAGCGCCTCGTCGATCGAGTTGTCGACCACCTCGAACACCAGGTGGTGCAGGCCGGTGCCGTCGGACGTGTCGCCGATGTACATGCCGGGGCGCTTGCGCACGGCTTCCAGGCCTTCCAGGATCTGGATGCTGCCTTCGCCGTAGCCGGTGTCGGCGGGGGTGCCGGGTTGCTTCGGTTGCTCGTTCGTTGCGTCGGTCATGAGGGGTCTCTATTCAATCGCTCGGGGCCTCGCAGGGTGGCTGCACAGCCCCATCAAAAGCACCTAAGCGGGCACGCGGCCCGCCTGGGGGGTTCAGTCACTGGTGACTGAAGAAACGCCGGCCGTCAAATTCTCATCGGCATCACGACGTACTTGAAGCCGGCCTGCTCGGGGATGGTGATCAGCGCCGAGCTGTTGGCGTCTTGCAGCTCCAGCTTCACCATGTCCTGGCTCATGTTGGCCAGCGCGTCCACCAGGTAGGTCACGTTGAAGCCGATCTCGATGGTGTCGCCACCGTAGTCGATCTCGAGTTCTTCCTTGGCCTCTTCCTGCTCGGCGTTGCTGGACGCAATGCGCAAGGTGCCGGGCTCGACGCTCAGGCGCACGCCCTTGAACTTCTCGCTCGTCAGGATGGCGGCGCGCTGCAGGCTGGCCAGCAGCGGCGCACGGCCCAGCGTCACGCTGTTCTTGTGGTTCTTGGGGATCACGCGGTTGTAGTCGGGGAACTTGCCCTCGACCAGCTTGGTGACGAACTCCATGCCGCTGAAGCTGAACTTGGCCTGGTTGCCGGCAAAGCGCATCTCGATGGGGGTGTCTTCGTCTTTCAGCAGGCGCTGCAGCTCCAGCACGGTCTTGCGCGGCAGGATCACTTCCTGGCGCGGCATTTCCACTTCCAGCGTGGCCTGGGCCAGCGCCAGGCGGTGGCCGTCGGTGGCCACCAGCGTCAGCTGCTTGCCTTCGGCCACGAACAGGATGCCGTTCAGGTAGTAGCGAATGTCGTGCACAGCCATCGCGAAGTGCACCTGGCCGATCAGGCTCTTGAGCGTCTTCTGGGGCACGCTGAAGGTGGGGCCGAAGTCGGCGGCTTCCTGCACCAGCGGGAAGTCCTCAGCGGGCAGCGTCTGCAGCGTGAAGCGGCTCTTGCCGCCCTGCAGCGTCAGCTTGTTCTGGTTGGCGGTGAGCGACACCACCTGGTCGGCCGGCAGCGAACGCAGGATGTCGATGAGCTTGCGTGCCCCGACCGACGTGTTGAAGTTGCCCGCGTCGCCTTCCAGCTCGGCCATCGTGCGCACCTGGATCTCGAGATCGCTGGTGGTGAACTCGACCTGGCCACCGGTCTTGCGGATCAACACGTTCGCCAGGATGGGCAATGTGTGGCGGCGTTCCACGATGCCGGAGACGGCTTGAAGGGCGCCCAGCACTTTTTCCTGGGGTGCTTTCAACACAATCATTTGAACCTCTTAAAGGTGGTAGCCGTAGTAGGGTGGCCGGTTTTTTGTGGACAACGCTATTTTGTCTTGCGGCGTCAACGCCTTAGCGCGATGACAACCATGTGCAGCCGCACGCCGTTTACTTCGCATGAACAGATAACAACTTCGTTCCGGGCTTCGCGCCTGTGGACATCTCTTCGCTTGTTCGAAAGTTGTCCCCAGGTTTGTCACTTGACCGCACGACTCCCTCTGAGGCATAGGCCGGTTCGGCACCGTCTCAGCCCTTCAGTGTCTGTTCCAGCACGTGCAGCTGCTGGTTCAGTTCAGTGTTCTTGCTGCGCTCGCCGCCGATCTTGCGCACCGCGTGCAGCACCGTGGTGTGGTCGCGCCCGCCGAACAGCTCGCCGATCTCGGGCAGGCTCTTCTGCGTCAGTTCCTTGGCCAGGTACATCGCGATCTGGCGCGGGCGCGCAATGCTGGCGGGTCGCTTTTTCGAGTACATGTCGGCGACCTTGATCTTGTAGAAGTCGGCCACGGTCTTCTGGATGTTCTCGACCGAGATCTGCCGGTTCTGGATCGACAGCAGGTCTTTCAGCGCATCACGCGCCAGCTGGATGTTGATTTCCTTGTGGGAAAACCGTGAATAAGCCAAAATCTTGCGCAACGCGCCTTCCAGCTCGCGCACGTTGGCGCGCACGTTCTTGGCCACGAAGAAGGCCACGTCCTCGGGCATCTGTGTGCCTTCGGCCTCGGCCTTCTTGATCAGGATGGCCACGCGCATTTCCAGCTCGGGCGGCTCGATCGCCACCGTCAGGCCGGAGTCGAAGCGCGAGGTCAGGCGCTCGTCGATGTCCACCAACCCCTTGGGGTAGGTGTCGCTGGTCATGATGATGTGCGCACGCTTGGCCAGCAGCGCCTCGAAGGCGTTGAAGAACTCCTCCTGCGTGCGGTCCTTGCCGGCGAAGAACTGCACGTCGTCGATCAGCAGCAGGTCGAGCTGGTGGTACTTGGCCTTCAGCTCGTCGAAGGTCTTGCGCTGGTAGTTCTTGACGACGTCGCTGATGAACTGCTCGGCGTGCAGGTAAAGAATGCGCGCGTCGGGCTTGTCGGCCAGCAGCGCATTGCCCACGGCGTTCATCAGGTGCGTCTTGCCCAGACCCACGCCGCCGTAGATGAACAGCGGGTTGTACATCTGCCCCGGCGCACCGGCCACATGCAGCGCCGCGGTGCGGGCCATCTGGTTGGCGCGGCCGGGCACCAGCGTGTCGAAGGTCAGGCCGGGGTTGAGGCGGTTGCGCGAAGCGCTGCTGGCGGCCGGAGCCGGTGCGGGGGCCGCGGCCGGCCGGGGTGCGTGCGTTGCGGCGCCGTTCAGGGCATGCACGGCCGCCACCGGGCCGCTGGCCGCCACGGCGGTGACCAGCACGCGGGCGCTGCTGTGCGCCACCGGGGCGGGCGCGGCTTCACGCGGGGCCAGCGACAGTTCCAGCTTGACCGGGTGGCCGGCCAAGTCGGCCAGCAGGCTTTCGATGCGGGGGGCGTACTGGTTGCGGATCCAGTCGAGCTTGAACCGGTTGGGCACGCGCACGCTCACCACCGGGCCGGCCTCTGCGGTCGAGACCGTGCCGGGCGGCAGGGGTCGGATCCAGGTGTTGAATTGCTGTTCGGGCATCTCCGCCGCGAGTCGCTCGCAGCAGCGTTGCCACAGGTCGGAGCTCATGTATTTGTGGAAAACCTTTTTCTGGAGCCGCGCGATTCTACCCCTCAACCGGCTGCGCAAGGCAAGTTATCCACAGTCTTTCTTGGCGGCCTAATCCCTGCGCCGCAGACCGGCTTCGGGCCCAAGTCGTTGACCGCAAAAGGGGTTTTTGTTGTAATCGTGGGTTTCCCGAATCCGGGGGTGGCATAGGCTGCACCCTCACGATGGGCCCCTGTGGCCCGGCCCGATGCTCGGGAAGGCATCAAGCCCGCACGAAGCCTAGGCTTTTGGCGGGCTTTGGTTTGAGGCTCCTGTCCCCCTTGTTGTTCGTTGTGGTCGACGGGCGGGGGCAGGGCGACACGAGGACTCGATCATGAAACGCACCTACCAACCTTCCAAGGTTCGCCGCGCCCGTACGCACGGCTTCCTGGTCCGCATGAAGACGCGCGGTGGCCGCAAGGTCATCAACGCCCGTCGCGCCAAGGGCCGCAAGCGTCTGGGCCTGTAATCGGTTGGCGGCCCGAAGGGCCTGAGCCCGATGCCGGCTGCGCTTGCCGTGCCTGCTGAAGCAGACACGGGCCGCACCCCGGTCCAGCACCTGAAGCAGCGCGCCGATTTCGAACGGGCGCTCGGTGCCGGGCCGGCCGGCGTGGTGGCACGCAGCACACACTTCGTGTTGCATTTCGTGCCGCCGGCGGCGGCTGCCGCCCCCGCTGCAAAGTCGGCTGCGGCCGAGTTGTCAACAGGGCTTGTGCCGAGTGACAACCAGGCTGTGGATTGCCCGGCCCGCGCAGGCTTGCAGCCGCTGGTGGGTGCCGTGATTCCCAAGCGCTGGGCGCGCCGTTCGGTCACCCGCAACCTGTTGAAGCGCCAGGTGTTTGCCTCTTTCGAGCGCCAGCCGGTACCCATCCCGCCCGGGGTGTGGGTGGTGCGCCTGCGCGTCACCTTCGACCGCGAGCAGTTCCACAGTCCGGCGTCCGACACCCTGAAGCGCGCCGCACGCGGCGAACTCGACAGCCTGCTCGGCCAGGGCCTGGCGCGTGTGCGCCGAGCCTCCGCGCCGCGGCCGCCCGCGTCGTCCTGACGCGCCACACCGACACGAAGGCCGGGCGATGGTGAAACGAGCGTTGCTGGTTCTGATCCGCGGCTACCGGCTGCTGCTCAGCCCCTGGCTCGGCGCGGGCTGCCGCTTCCACCCGACCTGTTCGGCCTACTCGCTCGAGGCGATCGAGCGCCATGGCGCTGCCGCGGGCAGCTACCTGATGGCGCGCCGCCTGGTGCGCTGCGGCCCGTGGTGCGAAGGCGGCTTCGATGCCGTGCCCGAGCAGCCGCCTCGCTTGTTCACACGCTTCATGCGCCCGTCGCCGGCCGTACCCGTGACGCCGGCCACCGTTCCCTCTCCCTCTACCAGCGAGTCGTCTCCATGACCGATATGCGCCGCACCATCCTCTGGGTGGTGTTCACGATGTCTCTCGTCCTGCTGTGGGACGCCTGGAACAAGCACACCGGCCGCCCGTCGATGTTCTCGCCGGCGCCGCCCGCCGCCAGTTCGTCGGCCGCGCCGCCGCAGCCGGGCGGCTCTGCCGCCGCCCTGCCGGCACCGGCGGCCACCGCCTCGGGCGGCACGGCCGGGGCCACCGGCGGCATCGCCACCCAGGCGCCGGCCGTCAGCAGTTCCGAGAAGATCACGCTGGTGACCGACCTGTACAAGGCGGTGATCGACACGCAGGGCGGCTCGCTGGTGCGCCTGGAGCTGTCGAAGTACGAAGACCAGCACGACCGCGGCAACCCGGTGGTGCTGCTGGACCAGTCGGCACAGCGGGTCTACCTGGCGCAGTCGGGCCTGATCAACCAGAACGACACCGGTGGCGCCTTCCCGAACCACCTGACGGCGATGACCGCGCTGCCCGGCGACCGCACGCTGGACGACGGCGAAGCGCAGTTGCAGCTGGCGCTGGAATCGGCCCCGGTCAACGGACTGCAGTACCGCAAGACCTACACCTTCAAGCGCGGCGACTACGCCATCGGCGTGAAGCACGAGATCGTCAATGCCGGCACCGAGCCGCGCGAGCCGCAGCTGTACCTGCAACTGGTGCGCGACGGCAATGCGCCTCCGGGGGAGTCGAGCTTCTATCACACCTTCACCGGCCCGGCCGTGTACACCGACGCCAAGAAGTTCCACAAGATCGACTTCAGCGACATCGAGAAGGGCAAGGCCGAAACCGCGCCGCCGGCCGACAACGGCTGGGTGGCGATGGTGCAGCACTACTTTGCGACGGCCTGGCTGAACACCGCGCCGATGCCGCGCGAGTTCCGCACCGCCAAGGTGGCGAGCAACCTGTATTCGGTGGCGATGGTGCAGCCGCTGCCGGCCGTGGCACCGGGCGCGACGCAGGTGGTCGACACCACGCTGTTCGCCGGCCCGCAGGAAGAGAAGAAGCTGGAGGCGCTGGCCCCCGGGCTCGACCTGGTGAAGGACTATGGCTGGTTCACCATCTTGTCCAAGCCGCTGTTCTGGCTGCTCGACAAGCTGCACGCGCTGCTGGGCAACTGGGGCTGGGCCATCGTGGCGCTGGTGGTGCTGCTGAAGATCGCCTTCTACTGGCTGAACGCCAAGGCGTATTCGTCGATGGCCAAGATGAAGGCCATCAGCCCCCGCATCACCGAGATGCGTGAGCGCCTGAAGGACAAGCCGCAGCAGATGCAGCAGGAGATGATGCGCATCTACAAGGAAGAGAAGATCAACCCGCTGGGCGGCTGCTTCCCGATCCTGATCCAGATCCCGGTGTTCATCGCGCTGTACTGGGTGCTGCTGTCGAGCGTGGAAATGCGCAACGCGCCATGGGTGCTGTGGATCACCGACCTGTCGGTGAAGGACCCGTACTTCATCCTGCCGTTGCTGATGACCGCATCGACGATGCTGCAGACCTGGCTGAACCCGACCCCGCCGGATCCGATGCAGGCCAAGATGATGTGGATCATGCCGCTGGTGTTCTCGGTGATGTTCTTCCTGTTCCCGGCCGGCCTGGTGCTGTACTGGCTGACGAACAACATCCTGTCGATCGCGCAGCAGTACATGATCAACAAGCGGCTGGGGGTCACGAAGTAAGACCACCCCTACCGGCTGCGCCGGCCCCTCAAGGGGCAACACCAGCGGACCGGCAAAGCCGGATCCGCGGTGTTCGTTGGGCCGGCACAAGCCGCGCGCCTATCGTTGGGGCGTGATCGAGACGCTGGCTGACGGCGGATGTTCAATGGGTCGCCTTGAGGAGTCCTTCCTCAAGGCGATTTTTCTTTCTGCTCGACAATCTTTGCCATGCTGAGTCGTCATCTGGATCCCATCGTTGCGATTGCCACGGCGCCCGGGCGCGGGGCGGTGGGCATCGTGCGGGTGTCGGGGCAGGGGATCGGGGCCTTCGTGCAAGCGCTGCTCGGGTCGGCGCTCAAGCCGCGTCATGCGAGCTATCTGCCGTTCAAAGGGGCGGACGGGCAGCCGATCGACCATGGGCTGGCGATCCACTTCCCTGGGCCGCACTCGTATACCGGCGAAGACGTGCTGGAGCTGCAGGCGCACGGCGGGCCGGTGGTGTTGCAGCTGCTGCTGGCGCGTTGCCTGGAGGTGGCGCGCGGGCACTTGCCGCGGTTGCGGCTGGCAGAGCCGGGCGAATTCACCGAGCGGGCGTTCCTGAACGACAAGCTCGACCTGGCGCAAGCCGAGGCAGTGAGCGATCTGATCGAGGCCAGCACCGAGGCCGCGGCGCGGTCGGCGAGCCGCTCGCTGACGGGTGCGTTTTCGCAGCAGGTGAACGAGTTGCGTGAACGCATGATCCGGCTGCGCATGCTGGTCGAGGCGACGCTGGACTTTCCGGAAGAGGAGATCGACTTCCTGCAGAAGGCCGACGCGACGGGGCAGCTGCGCGGCATTTGCCAGTCGCTCGACGCTGTGCTGGACCGCGCGCGTCAGGGCGCGCTGCTGCGCGAAGGCATCAAGGTGGTGCTGGCAGGGCAGCCGAACGTGGGCAAGAGCTCGCTGCTGAACGCGCTGGCCGGTGCCGAGCTGGCGATCGTCACCCCCATCCCGGGCACCACGCGCGACAAGGTCAGCGAGACGATACAGATAGAAGGCGTGCCGCTGCACGTGATCGACACGGCAGGGCTGCGTTCCAGCGACGAGGCGACCGACGAGGTGGAGCGCATCGGCATTGCGCGCACCTGGGCCGAGATCGAGGGCGCCGACGCGGTGCTCTTCCTGCACGACCTGACGCGGCTGGGTCAGCCGGGCTACGACGCCGGCGAACGCGAGATCGCGGCCAGGCTGCCGCCGAAGGCGCGGGTGGTCCATGTCTACAACAAGCTCGACGCCGGTGTGCAGCCGCCGGCGGCCGAGCCGGGCAACCGTGCGGTGGCCCTCTCGGCCAAGGCCGGCACCGGCCTGGACGCGCTGCGCCAACTGCTGCTGCAACTGGCCGGCTGGCATGCGCAGCCCGAGGGCGTGTTCATCGCGCGCGAGCGCCACGTGCAGGCGTTGCGCCGCGCGGCCGAGCACCTGGCGCTGGCGCAGGGCCATGCGGCGGCGGCCGACCAGGCGCTGGACCTGTTCGCCGAGGAACTGCGCCTGGCACACGACGCGCTGGGCGAGATCACCGGTGTGTTCACGGCCGACGACCTGCTTGGCGAGATCTTCAGCCGCTTCTGTATCGGAAAGTAAGGCCTGTCGACCCCGCGGACGAAGGGGGGCGGAACGCCGATGGGTGGTGCAATCTACGGGGGACCGCCATTGTGGGCCTGCGGTGGCAGGCAGATAATTCCGCCACTCACGAAGACCGCAGCGCGCTGGCGCGGCGGGTCGTCACCCCAGGGACAGCAGTAGAGGACCCGACCATGGATTTCAGCGAGGTCGTGCAAGCGATCCAGTCGCTCAACACGGAAGACGCCTTGCGAGCGCGGCTCGACGCGCAGCAGTGGCGCACCGTGGCCCAATACCTCACCCGCCACGAAATGCGCATGGGCGACGTGATCATCCGCCAGGGCGATCACGACCGGGCGCTGTACTTCCTGGCGCAAGGCACCTTGCAGGTCTACATGACCGGGGGCCCGCCGGGCTCGAGCAAGGTGGCCATCCTGCGCCCCGGCTCGGTGGTGGGCGAGCCCAGCCTGTTCGCCGACGGCGCGCGCACCGCCAACGTCGAGGCAATGACGACGGGCGCCGTGTGGGCCCTGCGGCTGCCGCGCTTCGACGAGCTGTCGCAGCGGGTGCCGGCCATCGCGCTGGAGCTGCTGCGCGCGGCCGGTGCAGTGATGACGGTGCGCATGCGGGCCAACCTGGCGCGCCAGATGCCGGTGACTTGAGCGCTGCGCCGCCGCCAGCAACAAGGCCACCCGAGGGTGGCCTTTTGCATGGCTGCCGGGCGGCCCGGCGGGTTCAGTGGCCCTCGAAGGACACCAGCGTGAACAGCGGCAGGCCGGCGGCCCGCAGCTTGTCGGCCCCGCCCAGTTCGGGCAGTTCGACGATCGCGGTGCCTTCGATCACCTGCGCGCCGAGCCGCTCCAGCAGCCGCTTGCCGGCCATCATGGTGCCGCCGGTGGCGATCAGGTCGTCGATCAGCACCACCTTGTCGCCGGCCTTCACCGCGTCGGTGTGCAGCTCGACGGTGGCCGAGCCGTATTCCAGCTCGTAGGTTTCCTCCACCGTCGTGAACGGCAGCTTGCCCTTCTTGCGGATCGGCACGAAGCCGACGTTGAGCTCGTAGGCCAGCACCGAGCCGATGATGAAGCCGCGCGCGTCGAGGCCGGCGATCACGTCGGGACGCACGTCGAAGTAGCGGTGCACGAACTGGTCGATCAGCACGCGGAACACCTTGGGGTTTTGCAGCAGCGGCGTGATGTCGCGGAACTGCACGCCCGGCTCGGGCCAATCGGGCACGGTGCGGATGTGGCTCTTGATGTAGGCGCGGTCGTCCATGGCAGGCGGCGTCGTGGGCATGGGGCGTCGATTGTCGCGCGTGCGGTGTCAGCCCACCAGCAGCTTCTGCTCGGCCAGCGCCAGCGGTTCGGGCAGCCCGGACAGCACCAGCGTGTCGCCGGCGGCCATCACCAGCGCGTCGTCCGGCTTGATCACGCCGCCGTGCGCCCGGCGCACCGACACCACCGTGACGCCGATGGCGTGCAACGTGGCATGCAGCAGCGGCTGGCCGCACAGCGACGAGCCGGCCGGCAGCGTGACCGACTGCAGCCGCTCGTGCTGCAGCTCGTCGGCGGTGTCGTCGTCGGCGCCGTGGAAGTAGCCGCGCAGCAGGCTGTAGCGCGCGTCGCGCTGCTGCTGCACGAGGCGGATCACCCGGCGCATCGGCACGCCGACCAGCGCCAGCGCATGCGAGGCCAGCATCATCGAACCCTCGATCGCTTCGGGCACCACCTCGGCGGCACCGGCGCTGCGCAGCTTCTCCAGGTCGGCGTCGTCGATGGTGCGCACGACCACCGGCACCTTGGGCGCGTGCTCGTGCACCAGCTGCAGGATCTTCAGCGCCGACGGCGTGTCGGGGTAGGTGACGGCCACCGCGCTGGCGCGCGCCAGGCCTGCGGCCATCAGGCTTTGCAGCCGGGCAGCGTCGCCGAACACCACGCTCTGGCCGGCGGCGGCGGCCTGGCGCACGCGGTCGGGGTCGAGGTCGAGCGCCATGTAGGGGATGTGCTCGGTTTCCAGCATGCGCGCCAGGTTCTGCCCGCTGCGGCCGTAGCCGCAGATGATCACGTGCCGGTCGGTGTTGATCGAGCGCTTGGCGATGCTGGTCATCGCCACCGACTGCATCAGCCAGTCGGTAGCCGACAGCCGCATCACGACGCGGTTGCTGTACTGGATGATGAAGGGCGTCGCCAGCATCGACAGCACCATCGCCGCCAGCACCACGCTGCGCAGCTCGGTGCCGACCAGGCCGCGGTCGGTGGCCAGGTTGAGCAGCACCAGGCCGAATTCGCCGGCCTGCGCCAGGTACAGCCCGGTGCGCAACGCCACGCCGGTGGTGGCGCCGAACAGCTTCGTCAGGCCGGCCACCAGCACGAACTTGAAGGCCACTGGCAGCACCGTCAGCAGCAGCACCAGCGGCCATTGCTGCAGCACCAGCCGCCAGTCGAGCAGCATGCCGATGGTGATGAAAAACAGCCCGAGCAGCACGTCGTGGAAGGGCCGGATGTCGGTTTCCACCTGGTGCTTGTATTCGGTCTCGGCGATCAGCATGCCGGCGATGAAGGCGCCCAGCGCCAGCGACAGCCCGGCGTGCTCGGTCAGCCAGGCCAGGCCCAGTGTGACCAGCAGCAGGTTGAGGATGAACAGCTCCTCGCTCTTGCGCCGCGCCACCAGCGTCAACCACCAGCGCATCACCCGCTGGCCGCCCACCAGCAGCACCACCACCAGCGCACTGGCTTTGAGCGTGGCCCAGCCCAACGCGGCGGCCATCTCTTCGCCGGACGAGCCGAGCGCGGGCACCAGCACCAGCAGCGGCACCACGGCCAGATCCTGGAACAGCAGCACGCCCATCACGCGGCGGCCATGCTCGCTTTCGAGTTCGAGCCGCTCGGCCATCAGCTTGACGACGATGGCGGTGGACGACATGGCCAGCGCGCCCCCCAGCGCCACGGCGGGCTGCCACGGCAGGCCCCAGCTGCGGCCGAGCAGCGTGTAGACCCAGGCCAGCGCGGCGTTGGCGGCGACCGTCACCAGGATGGTCAGCACCACCTGGCTCAGGCCCAGCCCGAACACCAGCTTGCGCATGCTCTTGAGCTTGGGCAGGTTGAATTCCAGCCCGATCACGAACATCAGGAACACCACGCCGAACTCGGCCAGGTAGCGGATGCCGGCGCTGTCCTTGGCCAGCGCCAGCGCATTCGGCCCGATCAGCACGCCGATGGCGAGGTAGCCGAGCATCGGCGGCAGCTTCAGGGTGCGGCAGGCGACGACGCCGATCACGGCGGCGAGCAGGTAGAGCAGGACGAGTTCGAGGGTGGAGGCCATCCGGCGGGCGGGTCAGGAGCGTGAAGCCTAGAATCCGTGGATCGTAGTCGAGAGTCCCGCCCCGTGTCAGAACGTTTCTCTTCCCCCAAACCCGTCGGCCCCTTCGACGTCGACCGCGCCGTGGCGCTGGCGCGCGAAACGCTGGAGATCGAAGCGGCGGCGCTGCTGGGCCTGAAGGCCCGCCAGGGCGAGGCTTTCGCCCGCGCCGTGCAGGCGATCCTGGAATGTGCCGGGCGCGTGGTCGTGATGGGCATGGGCAAGAGCGGCCATGTGGGCCGCAAGATCGCCGCGACGCTGGCGTCCACCGGCACGCCGGCGATGTTCGTGCACCCGGCCGAGGCCAGCCACGGCGACCTGGGCATGATCACCACCCACGACCTGGTGCTGGCCATCTCCAACTCGGGCGAGAGCGACGAGCTCAACGCCATCCTGCCGGTGCTCAAGCGGCTGTTCATCCCGATGGTGGCGATGACCGGCCGCGCCACCTCTTCATTGGCGCGCCATGCCGACGTCGTGCTCGACACCTCGGTCACCAAGGAAGCCTGTCCGCTGAACCTGGCCCCCACCGCGAGCACCACCGCGCAGATGGCGCTGGGCGACGCGCTGGCGGTGGCGCTGCTCGACGCGCGCGGCTTCCGCGAAGAGGACTTCGCCCGCTCGCATCCCGGCGGCGCGCTGGGCCGCAAGCTGCTGACCCACGTGCGCGACGTGATGCGCGGCGGCGACGCCGTGCCGCGCGTGCGCACGTCCACCAGCTTCACCGCGATGATGCGCGAGATGTCGTCGAAGGGGCTGGGGGCCACCGCGGTGGTCGACGAGAACAACCACGTCGTCGGCATCTTCACCGACGGCGACCTGCGCCGCCAGATCGAGAAAGGCCGCGACCTGCGCAACCTGACGGCCGAGGACGTGATGACGCGCGGCCCGCGGCTGGTGCGCGAAGACGCGCTGGCCGTCGAGGCGGCCGATGTGATGGAAGAGGCGCGCATCACCTCGGTGCTGGTGATCGACGAATCCGAGCAACTGGTGGGGGCGCTGAACTCCAACGATCTGATGCGCGCGAAGGTCATTTGACGCCCCCATGCGCCCGATCGAACCCCACCTGAATTTTCCGCCCGAGCTGCTGCTGCAGGCGCAGGGCATGCGTGCAGCCATCTTCGACGTCGACGGCGTGCTGACCGACGGCCGCGTCTACATCGGCGAAACCGGCGAGGTCTTCAAGGCCTTCAGCACGCTCGACGGCCACGGGCTCAAGCTGCTGGCCATGGCGGGTGTGGTGCCCGTGGTGATCACCGGGCGTGACTCGCCGGCCGTGCGCCGGCGGGTGGCCGACCTGGGGCTGCAGCACGCGCGCTACGGCGTGCACGACAAGCTGGCCGCCGCGCAGGCGGTGCTGGCCGAGTTGCAGATCGACTGGCCGCAGCTGGCGGTGATCGGCGACGACTGGCCCGACCTGCCGCTGCTGGTGCGCGCCGGCTTTGCCTGTGCCCCCGCCAACGCACACATCGAGGCGCGCGCGGCCGCCCACCACGTCACCGAAGCGGCGGGCGGCCACGGCGCCGCGCGCGAATTCTGCGACCTGTTGCTGGTGGCGCAGGGCCGCTACGCCAGCCTGCTGCACACGCAGCTGCAGACGCTCGACGACGGCCAGCGCAGCGGGCCGGCCGCATGAATGCACCGGCCGAGCGGGTGGTGCTGGCACCGGCAGCGCCGCGGGCCACGCCGCGCGCGCCGCGGCGGTCCTGGTGGGCACGCACCATCGACTCGGTCACCATCTACCTGCCGCTGCTGCTGATGGCGCTGCTGGCCGCCGGCACCTACTGGCTGGTGAAGAACACGCCGGTGCCCGATGGCCCACGCGTCGAGGCGCCACCCCGCCACGAGCCCGACTACGTGATGAACGGCTTCTCGGTGCAGCACTTCACGCCCGCCGGGCGGCCCAGCACCTTCCTGGAAGGCCGCGAACTGCGTCACTACCCGGACACCGAGACGCTGGAGATCGACGACGTGCGCGTGCGCAGCACCGACGAACTGGGCCGCGTGACCGTGGCCACCGCCGAGCGGGGCTTGTCGAACCGCGACGCCAGCGAAGTGCGGCTGGTCGGCAACGCCCATGTGGTACGTGAAGCCGGCGGCCCGGCCGGTGCACCGGGCGGCACCGAGCGGCTGGAATTCCTCGGCGAATTCCTGCACGTCTATACCGAAGCGCAGCGCGTGGTGTCGAACCGCCCGGTGTTGCTGCGGCGAGGCAGCATGGAAGTGCGGGCGGCTTCGCTGAACTACGACCACGCCAAGCAGGTGCTGGAGCTGAAAGGGCAGGTGCAGGGCACGCTGCCGCCGCGGGGGCAGGGGGCCGGCAACTCGTGAACGCGCCCCTCGTCTACATCACCGGCGCCTCCAGCGGCATCGGCCAGGCGCTGGCTGCGCGCTACTACCGCGGCGGCTACCGGCTGGCATTGGTGGCCCGGCGTGCCGGCGAGATCGAAGCCTGGGTCAGTGCGCAGGGCTACGACGGGGCGCGCGTGGCGGTCTACGCGGCCGACGTGCGCGACGTGGCCAGCATCACCGGTGCCGGCCGCGCCTGCCTGGAGCGACAAGGCCTGCCCGACGTGGTGATCGCCAACGCGGGCATCAGCGTCGGGGTCGACACGGCCGAGTACGACGACCTCGACGTGATACGCGCCACCTTCGAGACCAACAACCTCGGCATGGCCGCCACCTTCCAGCCGTTCGTGGCGCCGATGCGCGACCGACGCAGCGGCACGCTGGTCGGCATTTCCAGCGTGGCCGCCATCCGGGGCCTGCCCGGCCACGGCGCGTACTGCGCCAGCAAGGCCGGGGTGGTCAGCTACTGCGAAAGCCTGCGCGGCGAGCTGCGGCCGTACGGTGTCAAGGTGGTGACGATCGGCCCCGGCTACATCGACACGCCGCTGACACGCGAGAACCGCTACCCGATGCCTTTCCTGCTGCAGCCCGACGACTTCGCCGACCGTGCCTTCCGCACCATCGCGGCGGGCGTCAGCTACCGGGTGATCCCCTGGCAGATGGGCGTGGTCGCCAAGCTGATGCGGCTGTTGCCCGACGCGCTGTTCGACCGGCTGCTGGCCGGCCGCGCGCGCAAGAAGCGTCGCGGCGAGTAGCCCGGCGCCGTCGCGTTGCCCGGGGTGCGGGCGGTCACAAACTGCTGCCGCTCGTTGCTGGCCGCCGCCGCGCGGCGCGCGCAGAATGGCCGTTTGCTCTGTTGCTGGAGGCAACGCATGACCGGCCTGCCGCACCACCTGCTCACCTGCGCCCTCAACAACCGCTGGGCCAACTATCGGCTCGAACAGGCCTGCGCGCAGCTCGGACCGCTGCAATTCGCGGCCCGGCGCACGGGCTTTTTCCCGTCCATCCAGGCCACGCTGAACCACATCCTCACGGTCGACTGGAAGTACATCGACGCGATGGAGCGCGCGCTGCAGGGCCGTTCACCCAACGACAACTGGCGCAGCTACTTCGACCCGCCCGAGCCCTACCGGACCTGCACCGAACTGGCCGCCGCCCAGCAGGCCAGCGACGCACGCCTGATCGCCATCTGCCGCGCCCTCGACGACGCCCGGCTGGGCCTGCAGGTGCCGGTGCCGCGCGAACACGGGCCTCACCCCGAGCGGCTCGACCGCCTGCTGGCCCACCTGTTCCAGCACCAGGTGCATCACCGCGGTCAGGTGCACGCGATGCTGGCCGGCACCGACGTCGCGCCACCGCCGTTGGACGAGTTCTTCTGCGACAGCGACGCTGCGTTGCGGGCGGGGGACTTCGAGGCGCTGGGGTACAGCGAGGCGGCGGTGTGGGGGTCACCGACCGCGCATCCGTGCTAAAGGCACATGAGGCTACCAGGCAGAAGTCGCCATTGATCCTTGGTGAAGGTTCCACTCACGAAACCGCCGGGGTGAAGCGCTCCCCTCTTGTCCATCTCGAGTACATGCAGGGAGCAGGTCCATCCCTCGGTGGTTTTTCCGGACGGATCGGTGTGGCTGCCCGGCTCACAGCCTCCTCGCAGTACGGCCCGTTGTTTCGGTTCTCGTTCCAACCCGTAGCCAAGTACTGCAGCCAGGATCTCGCGCAACGTCAGTTTTGCTGCGATCTGAGGAGCGCCGAGGCAGGCCGGGTGCTCAGACAAGGGCGTGGCCGCATTCTCAAGAAACAGCTGAACGACTTGGGCATGCTCGGGAGGGTGCGCGGGATCGATCGTCGCCGGATCACCGGTGCGCGGATCGATGCTTTGCGCAGCGGCGCTGCAGGAGACGACGCAAAGGAGCCAAGCGGTTCTCGAACGAAGCTTCACAGGAAGGTCCCGTAGTAGTACTCGACGGTCTGACCGGCAGCATGGTACGCGTGCCGGAACTTCTGCATGAACATCGCTACGGAGTCCTGCACGACGATGTCGCTCGTATTGCTGTAGTGCCAAACGGAGCCGTGCACATAGATGCCGATGTGCTTGGCGGGGTGTTCGTTCATCTTCAAGCGATCACCTGTTTTGACGATGTTGCTGGTGTGGGTGACAAAGATCAGGCAACAGGACAAGTGCGCGGGGCGGTTCACCCAGAGTCCCGTGTCTCGCAGCCGATCGAAGATCTCGTTGACTCGGATGCACGCCCCTTTTTCAGCCCGCTTCTTCTCCGCGGACGTTCGGTTCTTGCATGTCGCCCCGAACTCGTAGCCCAGCATGTGGCCGACAAAGTGCGCGCAGTGGTTCTCGGAGTTTTCCTTGCCCAGGCCGAACGGGCAGAAATGGCTGATGTGCTTGCCCGCCGCTTCGCAAAGGGGCACAGATGTCTTGATCATGTTTCCTCACCTTGAACGTTGTACTTCTACGAAAAACCGCGGCCATCCTAAGCACCAACCGCCTGTGCGAACAGCAAATCGGGCGTAGCAAGTTGTGTCGTTGCGCGACAGCATGTTGGAATCTGCTGGCGAGCCAGCACCAGGGAGTTGACCCGGCGCGGTGGTGCGTGCCGGCCATCGGCGCTATCGTCGGCGCCGAAAGGAGCGCCAGCCATGTCCCTCGTCACCCGCACCGAAACCGACTCGATGGGCGCCATCGAAGTGGTCGGCGACCGCTACTGGGGCGCGCAGACGCAGCGCTCCATGCACCACTTCCCGATCGGCGTCGCGCGCTTCAAATGGCAGCGGCCGATGATCCGTGCGCTGGGCCTGTTGAAGAAGGCCGCCGCACAGGCGAACGCGGAACTGGGCGAATTGCCCGAAGACGTGGCGCGGCTGATCGAGGTGGCGGCCGACGAGGTGATCGACGGGCGGCTCGACGAGCACTTTCCGCTCGTGGTGTTCCAGACCGGCTCGGGCACGCAGTCGAACATGAACGCCAACGAGGTGATCGCGAACCGCGCCATCGAGATGGCCGGCGGCGTGATGGGCAGCAAGAAGCCGGTGCACCCGAACGACCATGTGAACCGCGGCCAGTCGTCGAACGACACCTTTCCGACCGCGATGCACGTGGCCGTGGTCGAGCAGCTGCATGCGAAGCTGTTCCCCGCCGTCACGGCGCTGCGCAACACGCTGGCGGCCAAGGCGAAGACCTATGACCATCTCGTCAAGACCGGCCGCACTCACCTGCAGGACGCCACGCCGATCACGTTGGGGCAGGAGATCGGCGCCTGGGTGGCGCAGCTCGATTTCGGTTTGAATGCGGTGCGCGCCAGCCTGCCGGCCTTGCACGAACTGGCCATCGGCGGCACGGCGGTGGGCACCGGGCTCAACGCCCACCCGGAGTTCGGCGACCGCGCGGCGCAACGTCTCGGCGACCTGACCGGCCAGCCCTTCGTCTCGGCGGCGGACAAGTTTTTCGCGCTGTCGGCGCACGACGCGCTGGTGCAGACGTCAGCGGCATTGCGCACGCTGGCGGGCGGTCTGATGAAGATGGCCAACGACGTGCGCTGGCTGGCCAGCGGCCCGCGCTGTGGCCTTGGCGAGTTGCGCATCCCCGAGAACGAGCCGGGCTCGTCCATCATGCCGGGCAAGGTCAACCCGACGCAGTGCGAAGCGATGACGATGGTTTGCGTGCAGGTGTTCGGCAACGACGCGGCGGTGGCCTTCGCCGGCACGCAGGGCAACTTCCAGCTCAATGTGTACAAGCCGGTGATGGTGCACAACGTGCTCGAGAGCCTGGAGCTGCTGGCCGATGCATGCGCGGCGTTCGACGCCTATTGCGCGCGCGGGCTGGAGCCGAACGAGGCGGCGATCGACGAGCACCTGGAGCGCAACCTGATGCTGGTGACGGCGCTGAACCGCCACATCGGCTACGACGTCGCGGCGCAGATCGCCAAGCGCGCCCACCACGAAGGGCTGACCTTGCGCGAGGCGGCGCTCGCATCGGGCCACGTCAGCCCCGAGGACTATGACCGCTGGATCGACCCGCTGAAAATGACACGCCCCGGCTAGGGCCTGGTCACGCGTGGCACCATCGCGGCCCATGATCGACGTGGTGGTGTTCTTCTTCCTGTTGGGTGTGTTCGCGCGCCTGGTCAAGTCGGACCTGCGGTTGCCGGAGGCGCTGTACGAGACGCTGTCCATTTATCTGTTGCTGGCCATCGGGCTGAAGGGCGGCATCGAGCTGTCGAAGCAGCCGCTGCTGACGCTGGCGCCGCAGGTGGGCGCGACGATGCTGCTGAGCTTCGCGATCCCGCTCGCGCTGTACCCGCTGTTGCGCGGCTTGCGGCTGTCGGGCGCCGACAGCGCCTCGGTCGCGGCGCACTACGGTTCGGTCAGCGTGGTGACCTTCGCGGTGGTCACCGCCGCGCTGGTGCGCCAGGGCATTCCCCATGAAAGCCACGCGCCGTTGTGGGTGGCGGTGATGGAAGCGCCCGGCATCGTCGCCGGGATCCTGCTGGCGCGTCTGTCCCGGCTCCAGGACATCCGCTGGGGCGCGCTGCTGCACGAGGTGCTGTTCGGCAAGAGCGTGCTGCTGCTGCTCGGCGGCCTGCTCATCGGTGCGGTGGCCGGCGAGGAAGGCACGGCACCCATCCATGCGGTGTTCGTCACGCCGTTCAAGGGAGTGCTGGCGCTGTTCCTGCTCGAACTGGGCCTGGTGGCCGGCGGCCGGCTGGCCGAGGTGAAGCGCTTCGGCGCGGTGGTGATCGGTGTGGGCCTGCTGGTGCCGCCGGTGCTGGCGCTGGCGGGTGCGATGGTCGGCGTGGCACTCGGGCTGTCGACCGGTGGCGTCGCGGTGCTGGCGACGCTGGCCGCCAGCGCGAGCTACATCGCGGCGCCGACCGCCATGCGCATCGCGGTGCCGGAGGCGAATGCCGCTCTGTCGATCACCGCGGCACTGGGCATCACGTTCCCGTTCAACATCGTGCTTGGCATCCCGCTGTACATCCGGCTTGCGGTTGCGTTGACTTCGTAAAGGAACCCGGCGATGGCCCTGACCAAACACCCCCGGCAGCTGCTGGTCATCATTGCCGAGGCGGCCCTGGAGAAGTCGCTGGTGCGCGACGTGAAACGGCTCGGCGCGCACGGCTACACCGTCTACGACGTGCGAGGCGAGGGCGAGTCCGGCGTGCGGGAGGGCGCCTGGGAGGCCGACCGCACGATCGAGATGAAGGTGATCTGCGAGGCCGGCGTGGCCGACCAGATCGCGCAGCATGTGCTGACGGCGTATGCACCCCACTACGGCGTCACGATGTTTTTTGCCGACGCGCTGGTGCTCAGGCCGGAGAAGTTTTGACCCCCCTACGCGCTGCGCGCGCCCCCCGAGGGGGCGGCACTGGCAGACCGGCGGAGCCGATCTGCGGCGCCACTCGAAAGGGCGGCGGGCTGGCGCCGGCCGCATTTGCCTGGGCTTGCGGTGGAAATGAAAAAGCGACGGGGCTTGCGCCGCGCCGCTTTTGCGGGCTGAGCCGGAGGCTCAGCGTGACCGGGGATCAGTAGCCGCCGCGGCCGCCACCGAAACCACCACGGCCACCGCCGCCACCACCACCACCGAAGCCGCCGCGGCCACCGCCGCCGCCACCACCACCGAAGCCGCCTTCACGACGGCCACCGCCACCACCGCCGCCGAAGCCGCCGCCACCACCGCGCGGGCCGCCGAAGCCGCCACCGCCGCCGCCCGGACGGTCTTCACGGGGGCGAGCCTCGTTGACCACGATGGCGCGGCCCGACAGGGACTGGCCGTTCATGCCGTTGATGGCAGACTGGGCTTCGGCATCCGAGCCCATTTCGACGAAACCGAAGCCCTTGGAGCGACCGGTGTCGCGGTCCATCATGACCTTTGCGGAGGTCACGGTACCGAATTGCGAGAAGGCGTCATTCAGATCTTCGTCGCGAACGCTGTAAGCGAGATTGCCTACGTAAAGCTTGTTGCCCATGAGAGAGCTCCTTTCAATACACGTCAGTCAGTTGGAGCTTCTACCCATCATGAACCACTCAGATCGAGGCGCCGCATCCACACACACGAAAGGCCATTATGTGGTCACCCGGGGGCGATGTGAGCACCATGTGTGAAAAAGTGTTGTTTCCGCATGCGCGATGGCGGGCAAAATCGCACGCTTCGGCCGGTGGTTTCCCCTGCGCCCCGACGATTGGTGATCGGCAGGCCACTGGGTATCATCGCCCGCGCTGCCGGGCCGGGACGCGGCCTGACGAAGAACACGGGTGCACGCCAGCGAGCGGGCGGCACCCTCCGCTCGAGCGCCGCGGCGCGGGCGCCTCTGGAGGACACCATGAGCTTGATTTGCCCCAAGTGCGGGACCGACAACCGCGACAAGGCGAAGTTCTGCCGCGGCTGCGGCGCTTCGTTGGCCGGTGTGGCGGCCGATGCGCCGGCACCCGTCGAGCCGCCCGCCGCCGTGGCGACCACGCCGCTCAAACCCTGTCCTGCCTGCGGCACGCCGAACGAGGCCAGCGCCTTGCAGTGCCGGGTGTGCGGCCTGCCGATGAACCCGCAGGCGCCTGCGCCGGCGGGCAGTGACGTCGACCTCCTGCTCGGCCTGGGCAACACGGCGCCGACCCCCCTCGACGACGCCACCGTGGTGGCGTCGGCCCCGCTGCCGCCTGTGCCGCCGCCCCCGCCGCCGCCCGCGGTCCCGGCGGTCGACCCGTTGTCGGTGCTGCCGCCGGTAGAGGCTTCGCCGCCCGCACCGCCGCCGCCGGCCGACGCACCCGCCAGCTTCATGGATCAGCCCCCGCCGTCGGAGCGCAAGGCGCCGCTGATGTTGGTGGGTCTGGTGGCCGCCGGCGTGCTGGCGGGTGCCGGCGCATGGTGGTTGTTGCAGAGCAACAAGCCACAGGAGCCGATGGTTGAAGCGGCCCCGCCGGCTCCAATGGCTGCGCCCGCTCCCGCCCCTGCGCCCACGCCGGAACCTGCGCCTGCACCGGCCGCGATGCCGCCGGTGGTCGCCGAACCGACGCCTGAGCCGGCCAGCGCCCCCGCGGAGATGACCGCGGCGCCAGCCAACCCGCTCGGCGCCCTGTCGGCCGAGGACGAAGCCGCCGCGAAGAAGGCGAAGGACGAAGAGCGGGCCAAGGCACGTGCCGAGGCCCGCGCGCGAGCCAAGGCGAAGGCCGATGCCGAGGCGCGCGACCGCGCCGAGGCCGCCGCACGCGCCGCCGCCGCCAGAAAACCGGAGCCGCCCAAGCCGGCATTTGTGCCGCCGCCGGCCCCGGCGGCTGCGTCGGCCGCGCCCGCGGTGCCTGCCGATGTCTGCGGAGGCCGCGTTTTCATCGCCCTGCTGAGCTGTCTGAAGTCCGAGTGCCAGGACCCGGTCAAGGCCAGGCATCCGAAATGCGTCGACTTCCTCGAAGCCGAGCGGCGGCGCGAGCGGCAGAACCAGCTCCGTTAAGCTAGGCCGGTCAGGCCGTGCCCCACCGGCGCGGCCGCCTCGCCCCATTTCCCCATGGCCCTCAGCAGCGACAAGATCCAATCGGCCGGCGCCCTGCTGGCTTGCGTCGATGCCGTGCGCAACGCGCCAGCGCTGGCGGTGCTGCTGGGCACCTTCGCCGCGTCCGGCCTGCTGCTGGCGATGCTGGCGCAGTCGCTGTCGCGCGGACAGGCCGCGACGACGGTGCTTTATGGGCTGCTGGCCCTCACCACCGCGTTCTATGGCGGCAATGCCGCCGGCCTGCTGGTGATGGACGACGCCAAAGGGCAGCCACGGCGCAGCGTGGCCAGTGCGCTCGTGACGTCGCTGCGCATCGCACACCGCCTGCTCGGTGCGCTGTTGCTGATCGGCATCACCTACGCCGCCGGAGCTTTCGTGTTGGCGGTGGTGCTGCTCGTCTGCAAGACGCCGGTACTGGGCCCTGTGGCTTTCACGCTGGTGCTGCCGGCCGCGGTGGTGGTGGTGGGGCTGGCGCTGCTGGCGGTGCCGACCGTGATCGTGCCGCTGGCCGCGCCTGCCATCTGGGACGGGGCCGACACGCTGCAATGCGTCGGCCGGCTGTTCGCGATCGCGCGCCGGCGGCTGCTCGACGTCGTCTTGATGATGCTGTTCGTCGGCCTGCTGGCGGGCGTGATCGGTGCACTGGTGATGTTCGTCGTGCTGGCCGGCGGGCAGACGGTGGCGCGGCTCTCGGCGGCCATCCTCGGGCCCGAAGCGCCGGCTGACCAGTTGATGGCCGGGCTGTTCGGTTTCGGCCTGCGCAGCCTCGCGGGCGCCGGGGTTCCGGTCGGCGCCAAGGCCTACGCGGTGGCCGGTGTCATCGGCGGCGGGGTGGTGGCAGCCGCCGGCATGGTGCTGCCGGGGCTCGTCTACCTGCGCGGCGCCTGCACGGTGTACCTGGCGCAGGCCGACGTGGCGCCGCTGCCGGCACCGGCGTCGCCCGGCGCGCCGGTGCAGCGCACGGAACCGCGACCGGCGGCGCCACGCGGCATCCTCGCGCCGCCGCCCGATTCGTCCGGGCTCGACACGACCATCACCATGGCGAGGGCGCCGCTGCAGCCCACCGAGCCGCGGCCCCACGCGGTGGACGTCGACCTGTCGCTCGACGAGATGGAGGCCCCCGCGCATTGCCCGGTGTGCCGTCATGCGCTGCTGCACAACGACCGCTTCTGCGGCGTTTGCGGCACGCCGGTGAACGACCCCCGCTCGACACCATGAAGCTGCGCATCGCGAGCCTGGTGCCTTCGGTCACCGAGTTGCTCGCGGCACTGGGGCTCGCGCCGTGGCTGGTGGCCCGCACCGGCTTTTGCATACATCCGCGCGAGGTGCTGGCGGCGGTGCCGAAGGTCGGCGGCACGAAGGACGTCAACCTGCCCAAGCTGCGGCGTCTCGCGCCGACCCACGTGATCGTCAACGTCGACGAGAACAAGCGGGCGACGGTGGAGGCGCTGCGTGAGTTCGTGCCGCACGTGGTGGTCACGCACCCGTGCGCACCGCACGACAACCTTGCGCTGTACCGGCAGATGGCCGCCTGCTTCGGTGATGTCGACGGCGTGCTCGAGCGGGGCGCGGCGCTGGGCCGCGCCCTCGAAGAACAGCTGCAGCTGACCTCGGCCCGCACCTGGCCGCGACGGCAGGTGTTGTATTGCATCTGGCGCGAGCCGTGGATGACCGTCGCCCGGGACACCTACATCTCGCGCATGCTGGCGCTCGTGAACTGGCACACCCTGCCGGCCGTCGAGGGGGGGGCGCATGGCGCGGCACGCTACCCGGCCTTCAGTGGCAGCGAGCCGTGGCTGGCCGAGGTCGACGAGGTGCTGCTGAGCAGCGAGCCGTACCGTTTCGGCCAGGCGCATGCCGACGAGGTGCGGCGCTGGCTGGGGCGCGACGTGCGCCTGGTCGATGGCGAACTGCTGAGCTGGTATGGGCCGCGTGCCGCGGCCGGTGTGGGCTATCTGCGCGAGCTCGCCGGTGCGCAGCTCAAGTGAAGGCGCGGTACGCCGATAACGAATGGCCGCTGCCTTGTGCCATGACGCTCGACGCCCAGACGCTGTTTCTTTCGATGTGGGTCAACGTGACCCTGATGAGCTGTGCACTCGCCGTCGGCGTGCACTGGCGGCAGAAGACCTCGCGCACCGGCATCCACGCCTGGAGCGCGGCCTTGTTGTGCCAGTCGGCCGGCTGGGCACTGCTGATGCTGGCGTTCCGCGGCTGGCCGCGAGGGCTGTCGACGCTGGGTGCGGCGGCGCTGGTCGCGAGCGTCGGCTGCATGTATGTCGCCGTGCAGTCCTATTTGCGGCGGCCCGTGCGGCCGGCGTGGGTGGTCGTGCCACCGCTTGCGGTGGCGGTCGTGCACTGGTTGGTGTTCTCCCATTTCGGCGCTCGCATCGCGGTCGTCAACGGCGTGCTGGGCGTGCAAATGGGCTGGCTCGCGTGGGCCCTGCTGCGCCCCGGTGCCGCAGCTTCCAGCTGGCGTTGGCGCTGGCTGGCGGGCGCCGGGCTCGCCGCGTCGGCGCCGCTGGTGTTCGGTCGCATGGCCATTGCGCTGTGGGCGCCCGAGCGCTACCCCGCCTTCGATTCGCCGCATTGGCTCAACGCGCTCGGCCTGCTGGTCAACAACGCCTGCCTGACGATCGGCACGCTGGCCTTCCTGCTGGCACATCGCGACGAGGCGGAACAGGCGCTGCGCCGCCTGGCCACCGTCGACGGGCTGACCGGTGTGCTCAACCGCCGCACGCTGCTGGAGCGAGCCGAAGAGCAGGTCGCGCTCGCGCGCCGGCACTGCCAGCCATTGGCGGTGCTGATGCTGGACCTCGACCACTTCAAGGAGATCAACGACACGCGGGGCCACCCGGCCGGTGACCGGGCGCTGGAGCTGTTCGCCGACGCGCTGCGGCTGACGCTGCGCCAGCCGGATTTGGTCGGCCGCTATGGCGGCGAGGAATTCTGCGTCGTGCTGCCGATGTCCGGGTTGGACGCCGTGCGAGGCATCGATGCGCGGCTGCGAGAGCGTCTGCAGCACGAGGTCGGGCCGCTGCTCGGGTTCCGACTCGGCTTCAGCGCCGGGGCGACGCAGTTGCAGCCGGACGACGACGGGCTGGGCGCGGTGATCGCGCGGGCCGATCGGGCCCTGTACGCGGCCAAGTCCGCGGGGCGTGGCCGGCTGGTGCTGGAGGGCACGCAGGCGGCCGGGGACGCCGGCCCTGCTGATCGCGCGGTGTTGCCCCCGACGCCTACAATCGATCCATGATTTCGCGCGAACCCACCCTCGAACGCCTGGCCATCGCCAAATCGCTGCTGCTCGATCCCTTCGGGCTCGACGAGACGCAGCTCGCGAGGGCGCTGCGCGTGATCGGCGAGCACCGCATCGACGACGCCGACCTCTATTTCCAGTACACGCGCAGCGAAGGCTGGAGCCTGGAGGAGGGCATCGTGAAATCCGGCAGCTTCGGCATCGACCAGGGCGTCGGCGTGCGGGCGGTGGCCGGCGAGAAGACCGCGTTCGCGTATTCCGACGACATCTCCGAGGCCGCGCTGTTCGATGCGGCGCGCACGGTGCGCACCATCGCCGCGGCCGGGCAGAGCCGCCGCGTGAAGGTCGGCGGCGCCTCCACCGTCGCCGGCAGCCGCGTGCTGTATGCGCCGATGGACCCGATCGCCACGCTCGACAGCACCCAGAAGGTGGCGCTGCTCGAGCGCGTCGAGCAGCTGGCACGCGCGCGCGACCCGCGCGTGGTGCAGGTGATGGCCGGCCTGATGGGCGAGTACGACGTGGTGCTGGTGGCCCGCGCCGACGGCACCATCGCTGCCGACGTGCGGCCGCTGGTGCGCCTGTCGGTGACGGTGATCGCCGAGCAGAACGGCCGGCGCGAGGTCGGCTCGGGCGGCGGCGGCGGCCGTTTCGGCCTCGGCTACTTCCATGACCACGTGATCGAGAGCTATGTCAACGACGCCGTCAACGCCGCGCTGACCAACCTCGAAAGCCGCCCGGCACCGGCCGGCGAGATGACCGTGGTGCTCGGCCCCGGCTGGCCCGGCGTGCTGCTGCACGAGGCGATCGGCCACGGGCTCGAGGGCGACTTCAACCGCAAAGGCTCGAGCGCGTTCTCGGGCCGCATCGGCGAGCGGGTCGCCGCCAAGGGGGTCACGGTGCTCGACGACGGCACGCTGCCCGATCGGCGCGGGTCGCTCAACGTCGACGACGAAGGCAACGCTTCGCAACGCAACGTGCTGATCGAGGACGGCATCCTGAAGGGCTACATCCAGGACGCGACGAACGCGCGCCTGATGAAGGTCAAGCCCACCGGCAACGGCCGCCGCGAAAGCTACGCGCATGTGCCGATGCCGCGCATGACCAACACCTACATGCTGGCCGGCGACCAGACGCGCGACGAGATCGTCGCCAGCATGAAGAAAGGCCTGTACGCGACCAATTTCGGTGGCGGCCAGGTCGACATCACGAGCGGCAAGTTCGTGTTCTCGGCCAGCGAGGCCTACTGGGTCGAGAACGGCCGCATCCAGTACCCGGTCAAGGGCGCGACCATCATCGGCAACGGGCCCGACGCCTTGACGCGGGTGACGATGATCGGCAACGACCTCGAACTCGACACCGGCGTCGGCACCTGCGGCAAGGAAGGCCAGAGCGTGCCAGTCGGTGTCGGCCAGCCGACGCTGCGCATCGACGGGCTGACGGTCGGCGGCACCGCCTGATCGCATCCGGCCCACGGCCTTCGAGAGCTTTCTCACGCGCTGCGCCGCCTGTAGGACGGCGCGTCTTGCGGCCCCCGGGACGAGCCGCTACGCTGACGCGTCCAGGGGCTTTCCGTGCCTTTGGGCCCGCCATGTCCGAAGACCCGCCGCCGCCGCCCGCACCTCGCCCGCCACCCGACCGGACGGTGCTGGAGCGCGCCGAACGGGTCAACAACGACCTGATGAAGTTCGTGCGCCAGGTGCGCACGGCCACCGGGCCGGTGCGTGCGAAGCTGCAGCAGGACATGCGCGCGCGGCTGGAAGCCGAGCGCGCCGCATTGCTCGGCGGCCAGCACGTGATCCCGGAAACGCTGCGGCACTACGCGGTCACGTTCACCGAGGTGCAGTGGCTGCTCGACGTCTGGATCGAGGCGACCGAGCGTAACAAGGACGAGCAGGAATACCGCCACGACTTCATCGACGTCGCGACGCGCATGCTCGGTGAGTTGGAGGTGCTGCGCCAGCCCGACCCGGCGCTCGACCCGCCGGGCCGCAAGCCGGGGTGGTGGTCGGCCATCACGCGGGGCCTGCGGCCGGGCGAATCGACGGAAGGCCGTGACCCGGGCGACCCCGACCTGGTGATCTAGGAGCCCCCCGACGGCCTTCGGCCGACCCCCCTGGGGGCGACGCTGACGGACCGGCAGAGCCGGATCCGTGGCGTCACTGGGGCGGAGCCGCTACTGATGGTGGCCTGGTTGTGCGCTTGACGCGCTGCAGCGGGTGCGTGCTACATTACCGCCCATGCTTCGCGCAGCCCGCTTCTTCTTCTTTTACTTTTGGTTCTCGCACCGCACCGGCGGGGGAGAGGCAAGCGCGTAACCGAACACGAGCGAACCGAATCCGAGAAACCGCCGGGAGTCCCCGGCGGTTTTTTTTTGCCCCGGCCCGTCTCGATCCAGGAACGCTCCCACCCGACAACCGACACCAAGGAGCCCACGTCCCATGAATGCCAAGTCCACCAGCACCGTCGAGGGTTGGTATGCGCCGATCGACAAGACCTCGCAAACCGACGACGAAAGGATCAAGGACGTGACCCCGCTACCGCCGCCGGAGCATCTGATCCGCTTCTTCCCGATACGGGGCACGTCGGTCGAGACGCTGGTGGGCGACACGCGCCAGCGCATCCGCCACATCATGAACCACAAGGACGACCGGTTGCTGGTCGTGATCGGGCCGTGTTCGATCCACGACCCGGCCGCGGCGGTCGACTACGCGAAGCAGCTGCTGGTGCAGCGCGAGAAGTACGCCGACACGCTGGAGATCGTGATGCGCGTGTACTTCGAGAAGCCGCGCACGACCGTGGGCTGGAAGGGCTTGATCAACGACCCGTATCTGGACGAGAGCTTCCGCATCGACGAAGGCCTGCGCATGGCGCGCCAGCTGCTGATCGACATCAACCGCGTGGGCATGCCCGCCGGCAGCGAGTTCCTCGACGTGATCTCGCCGCAGTACATCGGCGACCTGATCGCCTGGGGCGCGATCGGTGCCCGCACCACCGAAAGCCAGGTACACCGCGAGCTGGCGTCGGGCATCTCGGCGCCGATCGGCTTCAAGAACGGCACCGACGGCAACATCAAGATCGCGACCGACGCCATCCAGGCGGCCGGCCGACCGCACCACTTCCTGTCGGTGCACAAGAACGGCCAGGTCGCCATTGTCGAGACGAAGGGCAACAAGGACTGCCACGTGATCTTGCGTGGCGGCAAGGCGCCGAACTACGACGCGCAGAGCGTCGAGGCGGCCTGCCGCGACCTCGAGGCGGCCAAGCTGCCGTGCTCGCTGATGGTCGACTGCTCGCACGCCAATTCGAGCAAGCAGCACGAGCGCCAGGTGGAGGTCGCGCGCGACATCGCCGGCCAGATCGCCGAAGGTTCGAAGCGCGTTTTCGGCGTGATGGTCGAAAGCCACCTGCATGGCGGGGCCCAGAAGTTCACGCCCGGCAAGGACGACCCGCGCAAGCTGGAATACGGCAAGAGCATCACCGACGCCTGCATCGGCTGGGACCACTCGCTGGAGGTGCTGGAGATCTTGTCCGGCGCGGTCAAGCGGAGGCGCGGATGAGCTTCAAGGGCCGGCCCACGGGTTTGTAAGGCCGGTAAGAGGCGGCAAGAAGGCTGGCGCCAGGGTCGCCGGCGTAGTGGAATCCGTGCCATGCGACGCTCTGCATGCCGGGGTTAGGTGCTTCGGGGCACTGTGGCGGCAGGCGACGCATGGAACCCTCGTCAGGCATGAGCGGCGGTTTCGTCTCCTTGTTGAACTGATTTCCCTCAGCAGAGCCCACGTCGAGTGGGTAATCGCCCGCCTCGATCCCCACCAGGATCCTGGCGGGTTTTTTTTGCCACGCTGCGGAAGTTTGTGAGTACACGCATTCGGTTCCGCGAGCAAATGACCGTTGTAACGCGGGTAAAGCCAGGAAAAACTGCTGGCTTAAACCCGGCCTCGACCGTCCAATGAGGACGCTTGTGCAACGACACCGAGGAATGCCCATGTCTCGATCCATCCACCGCGCGGGCTGCCGTGTCGACCATGGCGTCGTGTTGCAGGCCAAGCGTGTATTGGCAGTGACGCTCGGGGCGCTGGCGCTGTCCGCCCACGCGCAAACCCAGCCTTCCATCACTCCCACCCCTGCTGCGCAACAGGCGCCGAAGCAGGACGCGATCCAGCGCTTGTTCAGCCGTGTCGACACCGACGGCGATGGGCGGCTGAGCGCAGAAGAGGCCACACGGCTGCCGGCCATCTCGGCGCGCTTCGACGAGATCGATGCCAACCGTGACGGCGGGCTCGATCCCGACGAATTCCACACCGGTGCGACCGCCCCGGTGCGCTGACCGGGCCCTCAGGTGATGTTGCGCTTGAGCCGCTCGCTGTTCCAGTAAACGTCGTCGCCGCCCAAGCCGTCGAGGTTGGCGCGGTTGAGCACGCGCGCCAGCACGAACAGCAGGTCGGACAGACGGTTCAGATAGTGCCGCGGCGCTTCGCGCACGGCTTGAGCGCCACCGAGTGCAACGACTGCACGCTCGGCGCGTCGCGCCATCGTGCGGGCCACGTGCGCCAATGCAGCGCTTCGGGTGCCGGCCGGCAGGATGAATTCCTTCAACCGGGGCAGCGTGCCGTTGTAGTGAGCGAGCGCCTCGTCGAGTCGGGCCACGGCGTCGGTCTTCAGCAGCTCGTGGCCGGGCATCGACAGCTCGCCGCCCAGGTTGAACAGCTCGTGCTGGATGGTCACCAGCAGTTCGCGCACGTCGTCGGGCAGCGGTTCGGACAGCACCACCCCGAGCTGGGAATTCAGCTCGTCGACATCGCCCATCGCGTGCACGCGCAGGTGGTCTTTCGGAACCCGCGTGCCGTCGCCGAGGCCGGTGCTGCCGTCGTCGCCGGTGCGGGTGGCGATTTGCGTGAGTCGGTTGCCCATGGTGGAAGCTGCTCCTTTCAGCGGCAGTTTAGGGTCGGGCTCCTAGAATGGTTTGAAACAGACCAGGAGACAAGCATGAATGCACCGCTGGCCAGCCATTTGCTGCCGCAGTTCGAACAGCGCACCGCGCCGCCGGCGATGCTGGAAGCCCTGAAGGCCCGCTTCGGCGACCGCTGTTCGCTGGCACTGGCCGTGCGCGAGCAGCACGGGCGTGACGAGTCGCCCTTCGACGTGTCGCCCCCGGACGCCGTGGTCTATGCCGAGAGCAACGAAGACGTGGCCTTCGTCGTCAAGCTGGCCGATACACACGCGGTGCCGGTGATTCCCTTCGGCGTCGGCTCTTCGCTCGAAGGGCACCTGCTGGCCGTGCAGGGCGGCGTCAGCATCGACCTGAGTCGCATGAACAAGGTGTTGAGCGTCGACGCCGAGGACCTGACCGTCACGGTGCAGGCCGGTGTCACGCGCATGCAGCTGAACAACGAGATCCGCCACACCGGGCTGTTCTTCCCGATCGACCCTGGCGCCGACGCGACGCTGGGCGGCATGTCGGCCACGCGCGCCAGCGGCACGAACGCCGTGCGCTACGGCACGATGCGCGAGAACGTGCTCGGGCTGACGGTGGTGACCGCGAACGGCGACATCGTGCCGACGGGCACCCGCGCGAAGAAGTCGAGCGCCGGTTACGACCTCACCCGGCTGCTCGTCGGCAGCGAGGGCACGCTGGGCGTGATGACCGAGATCACGCTGCGGCTGTATCCGCAGCCGGAAGCGATCTCCGCGGCAGTGTGCAGCTTCCCGACGCTC
Organism: Caldimonas mangrovi; assembly: GCF_023721835.1. GTDB lineage: Bacteria > Pseudomonadota > Gammaproteobacteria > Burkholderiales > Burkholderiaceae_C > Caldimonas > Caldimonas mangrovi. Next base: position 33,599 of record NZ_JAMKFE010000021.1, read on the forward strand.
GAGGCGGCGGTGCGCACGACGATACAGATCATCCAGATGGGCGTGCCGATCGCACGCTGCGAACTGCTCGATGCCAATGCCGTGCGCGCCGTGAATCGCCACGACAAGCTGACGCTGCGCGAAGGGCCGATGCTGCTGATGGAGTTCCACGGCACCGAGGCAGGCGTCAAGGAGCAGGCCGAACTGGTGCAGGAGATTGCACGGGAGCTCGGCGGCGAAGATTTCCAATGGGCCACCACGCCCGAAGAACGCACGCGCCTGTGGACGGCACGACACCATGCGTACTTCGCGGCGCTGCAGATGAAGCCTGGCTGCCGGGCGGTCACGACCGACACCTGCGTGCCGATCTCGAGGCTGGCCGAATGCCTGCTGGAAACCATCGACGAAGCCGATGCCGCCGGCTTGGCGTATTTCGTGGTCGGCCATGTCGGCGACGGCAACTTCCACGTCGGCTACCTGATCGACCCGGCGAAACCCGAGGAGCGGGAGCTGGCCGAGTCCTTGAACCTGAAGCTGGTGTCGCGCGCGATCCGGCTCGAAGGCACCTGCACCGGCGAGCATGGCATCGGCTTGCACAAGATGGGATTTCTGCTCGACGAGGCGGGGCCGGGAGCGGTCGCGATGATGCGCTCGATCAAGCACGCGCTCGACCCGAAGAACATCATGAACCCGGGCAAGATCTTCGCGTTGTAGCCGCCGCATTGTTGCGCTGCGGCGGCACGTGCCGTTTCAACTGCAAGCGTTGGCAAGCAGTGCCTGAGCCGTCGAGGTAGCCCGGCCCGACCCACGGTGTCCCGTGTCGCGGGCCTCTTGCAGGATGTGGGCGGCGGCTTCGCGCCGCGTGCACGGCCAAGGTTTTCTCACATCTTCGGCTGGCAATTGCGCCACGATGTGCCGATCTGACCATGGGGAGGCAACGAGATGACGACCGCGATGTTCCTCAAGCAAGCACTGGCCCGGCCGCAACGCGTCGGTGCGCTGCTGCCGTCGTCGCGCTACCTGGCGGCCGCGATGGCGCGTGAGGCGGCCGGCGCAGGCCTGCTGGTGGAACTGGGCGCCGGCACCGGGGCGGTGACACGGGTGCTGCGCGACGCCTGCCCGGCGACGCCGCTCATCGCTGCCGAGATCGACGCCGAACTCGCCTGGCACCTGCGCCTGCGCTTCCCTGGCGTCGACGTGCGTGCCGCCCATGCCCACCGACTCGTCGCCGAGCTGCGCCGCGAGGCGCTGCCTGAGCAAGCGGTGGTGGTGTCCTCGCTGCCCTTTCGTTCACTGCCGCGCAAAGTGCATCTGCGCACTGTCGAGGCGATCTGCAACTTCCTGGAAGACGACCCGACGCGCCGCCTGGTGCAGTACACCTACCAGCCCCGGCGGCCGTTCGATCTGCCGGAGCACAGCCGGCTGCTGTGGCGCTGGCGGCGCACGGTGTGGCTCAACGTGCCGCCGGCGGGGGTGTGGGTGTTGCAGCGTACGCCCGAGAGCTGAAGCAGGCGACGGGGCTCAGTGGCCCGGCCGGCGCCGGCGTTTCCGGGCGAGCGCGCCGAGACCGGCGAGCAGCAGTGCCGCGGTCTGCGGCTCGGGGACGGGAGTCATCAGCAGGTAGCTGTACTCATCGCTGGTGCCGACACGGCGCGCGAAGGCGAGCACCTCACCCCGGTTGTTCAGGTCGACCAGCGACTCGAAGTCCAGGCTGGTACCGCCGGTGTACAGGAAAGAATAGGTCTCGAGCCCGTTGGAGGCCGAGCCGATCACGTCCCCGGCGTCGTTGAGCGCGTAAGCGTAGGTGTAGTCATACCCTTCGCGGACCGGCAGGTAGCGGGCTCCGGTGGCACTGTCCCAAAGCGCTCCGCGGATGGTTTCGTCGTCCGATTTGAAGTCGACGATCACGGTGCCGCTGTTCTTGACGTCGATGGCCCAGCCACGCGTTTCGCCACCCGGGCCGGTGAGCGCCTGCATCGCGCCGTCGCTGAAGAACATCGGAGAGATCGTTGAGCGCGTGGGCCTCGGTGTAGCGGCCAAAGGCCCGTGTGTCGATCGGTTGGCCGGTGTATCGGGGGGCAGCTTCAGTGTCGAGTGCGACGCAGGCGGCTGCTGCTGCCATGAAGATCGCCGGTGTCTGCCGGACGAAGGCGAAAGGAAAGATCATGCGAAGGTGCTCCAGGAGGTGTGGAGCCGGCGTGGGGTTTGCCGGGCTTTTGCCAACCTTGGCGCTGCGGCGGCGTGCCTGCCCCCCGAGATCGCGGGGGAGGCGTTGCCGCAGTTTGACGACCGCTGCGCTTCAGGCGCGCGGCGCGTGCACCGTCCACTGGCGTGCGACGCTGCCCCGGTTGTCGACGCTTTCGAGGTGCACGTCGAAGCCCCACAACCGCGCGACGTGCTTCAGCACTTCCTGGGCGTCGTCGTCGAGCGGGCGGTTGTTGTGCTGCGTGTGGCGCAGCGTCAACGAGCGGTCGCCGCGCAGGTTGACGCTCCAGACCTGGATGTTCGGCTCGCGGTGGTTGAGGTCGTACTGGCGCGACAGCGACTCGCGCAGCGCGCGGTAGCCGCTGTCGTCGTGGATGGCCGCGACTTCGAGTTCGGCTTCTTCCTCGTCGTCGTGGATCGCGAAGAAGCGGAAGTCCCGCATCATCTTGGGGCTCAGGAACTGGCCGACGAAGCTTTCGTCCTTGAAGTTGCGCATCGCGTAGTCGAGCGTCGGCAGCCAGTCGGAGCCGGCGATGTCGGGGAACCAGTGGCGGTCTTCGTCGGTCGGGCTCTCGCAAATGCGCTTCAGGTCGGTGTACATCGCGAAGCCGAGCGCATACGGGTTGATGCCGCTGTAGGCCCGGTGCCCCACCGGCGGCTGGTAGATCACGTTGGTGTGGGACTTCAGGCATTCGAGCATGAAGCCATCGGCCAGCCGGCCCTGGTCGTACAGCGTGTTGAGCAGCGTGTAGTGCCAGAAGGTGGCCCAGCCCTCGTTCATGACCTGGGTCTGGCGCTGCGGATAGAAGTACTGCGCGACCTTGCGCACGATACGCACGATCTCGCGTTGCCACGGCTCCAGCAGCGGCGCGTTCTTCTCGATGAAGTAGAGGATGTTTTCCTGCGGCTCGCTCGGGAAGCGGTGCGCGGCTTCTTCTTCCTCGCTGCTGCGGTCCGCCTTGCGCGGCAGGGTGCGCCACAGGTCGTTGATCTGCTGCTGCAGGTAGGCCTCGCGTTCGGTACGGCGCGCCTGCTCTTGCGCGAGCGACAGCTTCTGCGGGCGCCGGTAGCGGTCGACGCCGTGGTTCATCAGCGCGTGGCAGGAGTCGAGCAGGTCCTCGACCGCTTCGACGCCGTGGCGCTCCTCGCATTCGGCGATGTAGTTCTTCGCGTAGACGAGGTAGTCGATGATCGACGACGCGTCGGTCCACATGCGGAACAGGTAGTTGCCCTTGAAGAAGCTGTTGTGCCCGTACGCCGCGTGCGCGATCACCAGCGCCTGCATCGCCATCGTGTTCTCCTCCATCAGGTAGGAGATGCACGGGTCCGAGTTGATGACGATCTCGTAGGCCAGGCCCATGAAACCGCGTCGGTAGTTCTTTTCGGTGGCAATGAACTGCTTGCCGTAAGACCAGTGGCGATAGATCACCGGCATGCCGACGGAGGCGTACGCGTCCATCATCTGCTCGGCGGTGATGATCTCGAGCTGGTTGGCGTAGGTGTCGAGCTTGTAGTCGCGCGCGGTGCGGGCGATCGCGTCGTGGTACGTCTCGATGAGGTCGAAGGTCCAGTCCGACGGGCTGGGCAGCGGCTCATGGGCGCGTTCTTTCATGCGGGCGCCCCCTCTTTCTTGAACAGGTCGCGGAACACCGGGTAGATCTCGGCGGCGTCGACGACCTTGCGCATGGCGAAGTTCTTGTGGCTCTCGAGCAACTGGGTGTATTCCTCCCAGAGGTTCTGCTCGGCTTCGGCCACCTGGACATAGGCGTAGTAGCGGCACAGCGGCAGGATCTGGTCGGCCAGCAGCTCGCGGCAGCGGCCGCTGTCGTGGTGCCAGTTGTCGCCGTCGCTGGCCTGCGCGCCGTAGATGTTCCACTCGCCGCTCGGGTAGCGTGCCTTGGCAATGTCGTGCATCAGCGTCAGCGCGCTCGACACCACGGTGCCGCCGGTTTCGGTGGCGTGGAAGAACTCGTCCTCGGTCACCTCGGCCGCCTGCGTGTGGTGGCGGATGAAGACCAGGTCGATCTTCTCGTAGTGACGGGTCAGGAACAGGTACAGCAGCATGAAGAAGCGCTTGGACATGTCCTTGCGCGACTCGTCCATCGAGCCGGAGACGTCCATCAGGCAGAACATCACGGCCTTGGCGGTCGGCACCGGCACCCGCACGCGGCTGCGGTAGCGCAGGTCGATGGGGTCGAGATAGGGGACCTTCTTCTTGAGGTAGACGCGCAGTTCCTCGATGCGCGCTTCGGCCTCGCGGATCTCGCGATCGACCATCGGGTCGCGCGGGCCGGGCCGCTCGAGCAGCCGGGCCAGGTGGTGTTCGAGGTGGCGCAGCTCGCGGCGCGCGTCGCCACCGAGCGCGATGCGCCGCGCCAGCGCGCCGCGCATCGAGCGCACGACGTGCAGATTGTTGGGTGTGCCGTCGCTCGTGAAACCGGCGCGGTGGCTCTTCCACTCGGGCACGTCGGCGAGCTGGGTGCGGATCAGGTGGGGCAGGGCGAGGTCTTCGAAGAAGACCTGCATGAACTCTTCCTTGCTGAGGTGGAAGACGAAATCGTCCTCGCCCTCGCCGCTGTCGCTCGCATTGGAGCCACCGCCCTGGCCACCGCCGCCCTGGGGCCGCTCGATGCGGTCGCCCTTGACGTATTCCTTGTTGCCGGGGTGGACGTAGTCGCGCGTGCCGCCCTGGCCGTGGCTGAACACGGGCTCGGACACGTCACGCTTGGGCAGCGTGATGTCCTCGCCCTGTTCGAGGTTGCGGATGCCGCGCCCGCTGACCGCCTTGCGTACCGCCTCGCGGATCTGCTCGCGATAGCGGCGCAGGAAGCGCTCGCGGTTGCCGATGGACTTGTTCTTGCCCGACAGCCGCCGATCGATGATCTGCTGAAGCATGGGCATGGAGGCGGTCCTTTCGTTTCAGCCCGGTCAGGAGCTCTTGCGCACGCGCAGGTACCACTCGCACAGCAGGCGAACCTGCTTGGCGGTGTAGCCCTTCTGCACCATGCGGTTGACGAAGTCCTCGTGCTTCTTCTGCTCGTCGGCGCTGGACTTGGCGTTGAAGCTGATGACCGGCAGCAGCTCCTCGGTGTTCGAGAACATCTTCTTCTCGATCACCGTGCGCAGCTTCTCGTAGCTGGTCCACAACGGGTTCTTGCCGGCGTTGTTGGCGCGCGCACGCAGCACGAAGTTGACGATCTCGTTGCGGAAGTCCTTGGGGTTGCTGATGCCCGCGGGCTTCTCGATCTTTTCCAGTTCGGCGTTGAGCGAGGAGCGGTCGAAGATCTCGCCGGTGTCGGGGTCGCGGTACTCCTGGTCCTGGATCCAGTAGTCGGCGTAGGTAACGTAGCGGTCGAAGATGTTCTGGCCGTATTCGCTGTAGCTTTCCAGGTAGGCGGTCTGGATTTCCTTGCCGATGAACTCGGCATAGCGCGGCGCCAACAGCTCCTTGATGTACGACAGGTACTTCTGCTCGGTCTCGGCCGGGAACTGCTCGCGTTCGATCTGCTGCTCGAGCACGTACATCAGGTGCACCGGGTTGGCAGCGACCTCGGTGCTGTCGAAGTTGAAGACTTTGGAGATGATCTTGAACGCGAAGCGGGTCGACACGCCGCTCATGCCCTCGTCGACACCGGCGTAGTCGCGGTACTCCTGCATCGACTTGGCCTTGGGGTCGGTGTCCTTCAGGTTGTCGCCGTCGTAGATCTGCATCTTGCTCAGGATGCTGGAGTTCTCGGGCTCCTTCAGGCGGGTGAGCACCGAGAACTGCGCCATCATCTTCAGCGTGCCGGGCGCGCATGGCGCCTGCGACAGCGACGAGTTGCGCACCAGCTTCTCGTAGATCTTGATTTCTTCGGTCACCCGCAGGCAGTAGGGCACCTTGACGATGTAGATGCGGTCGAGGAAGGCCTCGTTGTTCTTGTTGTTGCGGAAGGTCTTCCACTCGCTTTCGTTGCTGTGCGCCAGCACGACGCCGTCGAACGGGATCGCGCCGAAGCCTTCGGTGCCCTTGAAGTTGCCTTCCTGGGTCGCCGTGAGCAGCGGGTGCAGCACCTTGATCGGCGCCTTGAACATTTCGACGAACTCGAGCAGACCCTGGTTGGCCAGGCACAGGCCGCCGGAGTAGCTGTAGGCGTCCGGATCGTCCTGGGCGAAGGTTTCGAGCTTGCGGATGTCGACCTTGCCGACCAGCGACGAGATGTCCTGGTTGTTCTCGTCGCCCGGCTCGGTCTTGGCGACCGCGACCTGGCGGAGCACCGAGGGGTAGCGCTTGACCACCTTGAACTGGCGGATGTCGCCGCCGAACTCCTCGAGGCGCTTGACGGCCCATGGCGACAGGATGCGCTGCAGGTAGCGCCGCGGGATGCCGTATTCCTTCTCGAGGATGGCGCCGTCTTCGTCGGGGTCGAACAGGCCGAGCGGCGATTCGTTCACCGGCGAGCCCTTGATGGAGTAGAACGGCACGTGCTCCATCAGCTGCTTCAGGCGCTCGGCGATCGAGCTCTTGCCACCGCCGACGGGACCCAGCAGATACAGAATCTGCTTTTTCTCTTCGAGGCCTTGCGCGGCATGGCGGAAGTAGGACACGACCTGCTCGATCGAGTCTTCCATGCCGTAGAACTCGCGGAAGGCCGGGTAGATCTTGATGACCTTGTTCGCGAAGATCCGCGACAGACGCAGGTCGTTGCGCGTATCGACCAGTTCGGGCTCGCCGATGGCCTTGAGCATGCGTTCGGCCGCGGTGGCGTAAGCCAGGGGGTCGCGCTTGCAGATCTCGAGGTACTCCTGCAGCGAGAGTTCCTCTTCACGGGTGCGCTCGTAGCGAGCGGCGAAGTTGCTGATGACGTCCATCGCAGACCTCCTAGATCCCTTTCCGACTCGACGTTGCCGCTCAGTGTGCGGCACGGCGCCTCGTCATGATTTCAGCATGGGCGAAAACTGCGGCCGACATGCTACGAACAGAGGGTGAAACACTAGTCTGTTTAACGAGTCTTGTAGTGCAAGGAGCGTGCCCTGGGAAGAGGGCTCATGCGCATACGCGACACTCTTCAACATCCTGTCTCAAGGAGAGCACAGCGAGCGCGAAAGTTCCACCGGGTATATGCGGTCAACCCCACATGTGCATGTGACAAGTTGCGCGACGACGGGCTTCATATCCCTCGAGCGAGGGGTGGCGTCGCGATGTTTCGCGTGGGCGGCACTGCGGGTGCGCTCGGATGCCGACAGGCGATCGTGCAGCAAGACATGCCGGCCGCGTGCGCACCGATGAGGGTTTGCACCGTGTCGACGCGGGGGCGGACGGCGATGGACCTTGCAGGTGCGCTTTTGCGTGTGCGGGAACAATGGGCTGCCGCGCGTGGGCACTCTTGAGCCGGGCCCGCTGAATGTCGCCCAGCCCTGGTGCCGATCGAGCGTGGAGCACGCTCAAGCGCGCCCTGCTCGACAGGCCTAGCGACTCCCGAAGCCCAGCTTCTCCAGCACGCCGTTGAGCTCTTCGAGCGAGCCGAATCCGATCGCGATCTCGCCCTGCTCGCCGCGCTTGGTGCGCTTCTTGACGCGGATCTCGACCTGCGCGGTCAGGTGGTCGGACAGCTCTTCCTCGATGCGCGCGATGTCGCGCGGCTTGTCTTTCTTGACCCGCAACAGGGGCGACTGGCGGGCGTGGCCGATGCGGGCAACCAGCTTCTCGGCTTCGCGCACGCTGAGTTTTTTCGCGGTGATCTCGTTCGCGCTCAGAATTTGCTGCGCTGCATCGAGCGGCAGCAGCGCGCGCGCATGGCCCATGTCGAGGTCGCCGGCCATCAGCATGTTCTGCACCGGCTCGGCCAGGTGCAACAGGCGCAGCAGGTTGGAGGCGGCGCTGCGCGAGCGGCCGACCGCCTGCGCGGCCTGCTCGTGGGTCAGCCCGAATTCGTTGACGAGCCGTTGCAGGCCTTGCGCTTCTTCAAGAGGGTTGAGGTCTTCGCGCTGGATGTTCTCGATCAGTGCCATCGCGGCGGCGGCCTCGTCGGGCACCTCCTTGACGAGCACCGGCACTTCGTCGAGGCCGGCCAGCTTGGCAGCGCGCGTGCGCCGTTCGCCGGCGATGATCTCGTACCTTCCGGGGCCGACAGGCCGCACGAGGATGGGCTGCATCACCCCTTGGGCCTTGATGCTTTCGGCCAGCTCGTACAGCGAACCTTCGTCCATGCGGGTGCGCGGCTGGTACTTGCCGGGCTGCAGCTGGGCGAGCTTCAGCACCGACGGCGCGCCGTCTTTCTGCAAGGCTGCGGCCGGGGCTTCGCTGACCTTGGGGCCCAGCAGCGCTTCGAGGCCCAGGCCGAGGCCTTTCGGTTTCTTGGTGACCATGTCGGACAGTATGTAAGGTAAGTGTTGAGCCGGTCAGCCGGCGGCGCACAGCGCTTCGAGCAGTGCGCGGCCTTCGGGCCAGTCGCCCAGCCCGGAATCGGCGTTGAGATGGCCTCGCGGGCCCAGATTGACGAGCGTGCCGCTCCACTGCACCACCATGTCGATGGCGCGTTCGGGGCTGCAAAAGGGGTCGTCGCTGCTGATCACGGCAGTGGCCGGGAAGGGCAGCGGCTGGCGCACGACGGGGCGCCAGGAATAGAGTTGCGGCGGCGTGTCGGTGCGCTCGGGGTCGGGCGGTGCAACCAGCAGCGCCCCGCGCACGCGCTGCGTGTGGCGGGAATGCGCGGCCCATGAGGCGACCAGCTGGCAACCAAGGCTGTGGGCGACCAGCACCGTCGGCCGTGGGTCGGCGAGCAGCACTTCTTCCAGCCGGGCCATCCAGTCGCCGCGCCGCGGCCATTCCCAGTCTTCCTGTTCGACGCGCTGGTCGCCGTACAGGACTTCCCATCGGCTTTGCCAGTGCCTGGGGCCGGACCCGAGCCAGCCGGGCAGCGTGAGGATGCGGGGGGCGAGGGGCACGTGCGGCTCCGGAAGATGGATGTTCACGGGCGAGCGCCGATGGCAGCGCCGGACACCCGGACCCTGCCCTCGGAGGCTTGCATCACGACCGCGCCGTCGAGCATGCGCAAGGTGTCGGTCGTGGTCGAATCGACCGTCATGAGGTTTGCCAGGTTCAGCCGCGAGCGGGTCTGCACGGTCGCCTGCTTCTTGTCGGCGCTGATGTCGATGCGGTCGACGTTGATGGAGTAGTCGACGGCGTATTCAGAGCCAGCCGGGAGGGTGCGGTCCATCGAGATCTTCAGGTCGAAGAACTCCTGCAGGTTCTGGCAGCTCTGCTTGCGGTCGATCTGTTGCGCCTGCAGCGAGCCGCCCGCGACCCGAAGGTAGTTGCCCTGGAAGTCGGGCGCCAGCTGGTTGCACAAGGCCTCGGCGTCCTTGCGTTGCATGGCGTCGACATGCGCCCGTACGTAACGACTGATCTTGGTTTCGCTGATTTCTCGGCGATCTTTCCAGTAGTAAGCACCAACACCGGCGAGGATCAGCAGCAGGACAAGGACACGCATGGATCGGCCCGGGCCCTGCTTCAGGTGGCGGCGATGCGCGCAACCATTTCGCGCGCGAATTCGACATACGCCTGGGCGCCTCGGGCCGCCGGGTCGAAGACGACGCCCGGCTGGCCGTAGCTGGGTGCTTCCGCGAGCCGAACGTTGCGCGGGATCACGGTGTGAAAGACCTTGTCGCCGAAGTGCTGCTTCAGCTGCTCGCTGACCTGGCTTTGCAGCGTGATGCGTGGGTCGTACATGACGCGCAGCAGGCCGATGATCTTCAGGTCGGGGTTCAAGTTGGCGTGCACCTGCTTGATCGTGTTGACCAGGTCGGACAGGCCTTCGAGCGCGAAGTACTCGCACTGCATGGGCACGATCACACCGTGCGCCGAGACCAGGCCGTTGAGCGTCAGCATCGACAGCGACGGCGGGCAGTCGATCAGCACGAAATCGTAGTCGGCATCGGCGGCTTCGAGTGCCGCCTTCAGCCGACGTTCGCGCCGTTCCTGGTCGACCAGCTCGACTTCGGCGCCTGCCAACTCGCGGTTGGCGCCGAGCACGTCGTAGCCGCCCAGTTCCGAGCGCGTCTTGGCTTCGGCGATGTGGGCGGATTCCAGCAGCACGTCGTAGACCGTCATCGGCAGCGCGCGCTTGTCGACCCCCGAGCCCATCGTTGCATTGCCCTGCGGGTCGAGGTCGATCAGCAGCACCCGCTGGTCGACCTTGGCGAGCCCGGCGGCGAGGTTGACGGCGGTGGTCGTCTTGCCGACGCCGCCTTTCTGGTTGGCAATGCAAAAAATCTTGGCCATCGGGTCCTGGGTTCGGTGCAGGGGCGCAAAGAGCGCTCGCCGCGGGCGGCGGTGCTCGACAGGGCTGGTTCAGGGTGGAGCGCCGCACGGGCGGGGCAGCGCCGGAGGCTGGAGTGAACGCCCGGATTTTCCTGGCCCGGGCTTGCGAGCGTCAAGGACGCTTGCCTATTGCGTTGTCAGTTTGATGCCGAAGCCGACGAGAAACATGCCGGCGATGCGTTCCAGCCACTTCGCGAGCCGCCGGTGCGCCTTGACCTGTGCGGCCACCGCGTTGGCACAAGCGCACAGCGTCAGGCAGTAGGCGAGGGTGATGGCAGCGATCGTGACGGCCATCGTTGCAAACGTCAGGGCGCCCTGGTGCACGGCCGGGTTGAGGAACAGTGGGAAAAAGGCCATGTAGAAGACGATGGCCTTGGGGTTGAGCAAGGTGATCAGGCAAGCCTGCCGGAAGTAGCGACGCGGTTGCAGGTCGACCACCGGTGCGGCACCGTCGCGAGCGCGAATGAGCTTGACGCCGATCCAGCACAAGTAGGCGGCCCCGGCGTACTGCACCAGATGGAACACCGTCGGGTGGGCGGCAAGCAGTGCAGCGACGCCGGCCACCGCCATCCAAAGCAGGACCTGATCGCCGGCGATGATGCCGAACGTCGCCGCCGCGCCGGCGCGGAACCCGCCTTTCCCGGTGGCGGTCAGCAGCGCGAAGGTCCCGGGGCCCGGCAGCGCCAGGAACAGCAGCACCGCGGCGCAGAAGGCGGGGTAGTCAGAGATGCCGAGCATAGGGTTTCCGTTCAGAGCAAAGCGGTCTGGATGGGGCGGACCCAGACCAGGCAACGGTCGGCCTCGAGGTCGGGGACTTCGAGTTGTTCCACGTGAAACACTTCCAGGTCGTCGCCCAGGGCGGTGAGTTCGTCGGCACCCGGTTTGGCTTTCATGGCCATCCAGCACCCGCCGGGTGCGAGGTGCGGGCGCGTCAGTGAGACGAAGTCGTGCAGTGAGGCAAAAGCGCGTGACGTGATCACGTCGGCCGCGGCCGGCGCCATGGCTTCGATGCGCGCATGCACTGCGTGCAGGTTGCCGAGCTTGAGTTCTGCGGCGACCTGTCGCATGAACGTGGCCTTCTTCGCCACAGTGTCGACGCAAGTGACAGTGGACGCGGGCAGTGCGATGGCCACCACGACACCCGGAAGCCCGGCGCCACTGCCAACGTCGAGCACCCTCAACGCGCGGTCACCGAGTTCACGTTGCAGCGGCCTGACGACGGCCAGGCAATCGAGAACATGCTGCGTCAGCATTTCGGCGGGCTCGCGTATCGCGGTCAGGTTGTAGACGCGATTCCACTTTGCGACCAGCGCCAGGTAGTCGAGGAGCTGCTGCTGCTGTCGCACGTCGAGGGCGACGCCCAGTGCGGCGGCGCCGATGCGCAGCCGGTCAGCGAGGTGCCCGAAGGGAAGGGGGGTGTCGGTCATCAGGCGGCATCCGCCGGTGAGGCGCCGTCGTTCGCGGCGCGGTCGAAACCCTTGAAGCGGCCCTTCTTCAGGTGGACCAGCAGCAATGAAATGGCTGCGGGCGTAACGCCTGAAATTCGGGACGCCTGGCCCAACGTCTCCGGCCGGTGCTTGTTGAGTTTCTGCCGCACCTCATGGCTGAGCGCCTTGACTTCCATGTAGTCCAATTCGGCCGGCAGTTTCAGGTGCTCGTAGTGTGCGGCCCGGGTCACTTCCTCGTTCTGCTTGTCAATGTAGCCGGCGTATTTGATGCTGATTTCGATCTGCTCGATGACTGCGTCGGCTGTGCTCTGACCCAGCGTCGAGCGCAATGTTGCACGTGAAACACCGCTTTCTGGCCTGGCGATGGCCGCGGCTGCCGCAATGCTGTCGAACCAGACGCCCGGGCGGCGCAGCAGATCGGCCAGGTTGTATTCGTGCTCGAGAGCCTTGCCGACCAGACGCTCTGCCTCGGCCGCCGGAAGAATCGCGGGGTGCACCCAGGTGGTCTTCAGCTTCTCTGTTTCACGTGAAACAGCGTCCCGTTTGCGGTTGAACGCGTCCCAGCGCGCGTCGTCCACCAGTCCGAGTTCACGACCGGTGTCGGTCAACCGAAGGTCGGCGTTGTCCTCGCGCAGCTGCAACCGGAACTCGGCGCGGCTCGTGAACATGCGGTAAGGCTCAGTCACGCCCTTGGTGATCAGGTCGTCGACCAGTACGCCCAGATAGGCCTGGTCGCGCCGCGGCACCCACGGTGCGCGGCCCTGTACCTGAAGCGCCGCGTTGGCGCCGGCGAACAGGCCTTGCGCCGCGGCCTCCTCGTAGCCGGTGGTGCCGTTGATCTGCCCCGCGAAGAACAAACCGCCGATGGCGCGCGTCTCGAAGCTAGCCTTCAGCTCGCGCGGGTCGAAGTAGTCGTACTCGATCGCATACCCCGGCCGCAGGACGTGCGCGTTCTCAAGGCCCGGCATCGAGTGCACCGCGGCCAGCTGCACGTCGAAGGGCAGGGACGTGGAAATGCCGTTCGGATAGAACTCGTGGGTGGTCAGCCCCTCCGGCTCCAGGAAGATCTGGTGCGAGCCCTTGTCGGCGAAGCGATTGATCTTGTCTTCGATGCTGGGGCAGTAGCGCGGGCCCACGCCCTCGATCACGCCGGTGAACATCGGGCTGCGGTCGAAGCCGGAGCGAATGATCTCGTGCGTGTGTTCGTTGGTGTGGGTGATCCAGCACGGGACTTGGCGCGGGTGCTGATCGGCCGAGCCGAGAAAGCTGAACACCGGCACCGGGTCGAGATCGCCCGGCTGCTCGGTCAGCTTGGAAAAGTCGATCGAGCGGCCGTCGATGCGCGGCGGCGTGCCGGTTTTCAGCCGACCCTGCGGCAGCTTCAAATCCTTCAGCCGGCCCGACAGCGACACAGCGGGTGGGTCGCCCGCACGGCCGGCCGCGTAGTTCTGCAGCCCCACGTGGATCTTGCCGTCGAGAAAGGTGCCGGCGGTCAGCACCACGGTGCGTGAACGGAAGCGAACGCCCACCTGCGTGACGGCGCCGACCACCCGGTCTCCTTCGATCATCAGGTCGTCGACCGCCTGCTGGAACAGCCACAAGTTGGGCTGGTTTTCGAGCCGGTGCCGGATCGCGGCCTTGTAGAGGATGCGATCGGCCTGTGCCCGCGTGGCGCGCACCGCAGGGCCCTTCGAGCCGTTGAGGATGCGGAACTGGATGCCTGCCTCGTCCGTGGCAGCCGCCATGGCGCCGCCGAGCGCGTCGATTTCCTTGACCAGGTGGCCCTTGCCGATGCCGCCGATCGACGGGTTGCAGCTCATCTGGCCCAGCGTCTCGATGTTGTGCGTCAGCAGCAGCGTCGCGCAGCCCATGCGTGCGGCGGCCAGCGCGGCCTCCGTGCCGGCGTGGCCGCCGCCGACCACGATCACGTCGAATTCCTTGGGGTAGAGCATCTGCACCTCGCTGGCCCCTGAAAGGAGCGCCGGCCCCTCGGCCTGTCGTCCCGAGTGTGCTCCTGGGGCGGAGCATGGGCAAACCGCGGATTTTAGTTTCCCGCCCGGGGGAAGTCATGGGCGGGGTCTCCGTTGTTCCGTCCTGTGCAACAGGCGCCGGAGGAAGGCGCCCGCATTTCCATTCGTGAACCCCCGAATTTCGCCCGCCCCCCTCTGATGGGGGATGCAGGGGGTCGGGCCCTTGCGCAACCCGGGTCTGTTTTTTGAGAATCGACCTTCCCTGGACGACAAGGCGAGCAATGTCCCCCGCGACGGCTCCTTCATCGATGGACGCGAGCGCCCCTGCGCACGGTGCGTGGCAGGCGGCCACGGTGTGTTTCACCGAGCTGCGGCGCGCGTGGGCCATGCTGCATCGTGCGGGCGCGCCGGAGCTGTCGTGGGAGCAGCGCCTGCTGCTGCTCACCAGCCTGTTCGAGGGACGGTCCAGCGCCTGGGTCGTCGCGCTCGAAGCGCGGGTACGCGCCCTGGAGGCGCAGACGGCCGCACTCGGCAAGCCGCCGACCGAAGAAGCCTTCAAGCAGGCGGCACTGGCCCGCCTGCAGGCGCGCGGCAGCGACTTCCGCTTTGCACCCGGCAGCTGCCACTGGTGAGCGGCACGCTATACAGTCGGGTTTTCCGCTCCAGAGTTTCATCCATGGACTGCCGGCCGCGTTGCGCCGCCTGCTGCATCGCTCCCTCGATTTCCAGCCCGATACCCGGCATGCCGAACGGCAAGCCGGCCGGTGTGCCGTGCGTGCAACTCACCGAAGACCTGCGCTGCCGGCTGTTCGGGCAGCCCGAGCGCCCTGCGGTGTGCTCGGCGCTGCGGCCCGACCCCGACATGTGCGGTGACAGCCGCGCACAGGCGCTGCGCTGGCTCGGGGTGGTGGAGCGCGAAACGGCGCCGTGAAGCACCGAGGGCAGGGCGGTGCGCATGCGCCGCCACCCGGACGCCCGATCAGCTGGCCAGCGGTGCTGCCGGCCGCTGCCGCGCACGGTCGGCCCCATCGGGCGCATTGGCCGCCTCCAGGCCGCGCACGCGGAACGCCGGCGCGTTGCCGTCCTTGCCTTCACCGGCGTACACCGTCATGTGCGGGAACGGGATCTCGATGCCGCGCGCATCGAAGGCCTTCTTCAGCCGTCGCAGGTATTCGCGCTTCACGCCCCATTGCTCCAGCGGCGCCACCTTGAAGCGGCAGCGGATGACCACCGCGGAATCGTCCCACTTCTCCACGCCGGCCATCTCCAGGTCTTCCAGGATGCGCACCGAGAAGGCGGGGTCGGCACGCAACTCGGCACCGACTTCCTTCATCACCGCCATCACCTCGTCGACGTCTTCGCGATAGGCGACACCGGCGTCGATCACCGCCTGGGCAAAGCCGCGGCTCATGTTGACCACGGTGGTGATCTCGCTGTTGGGCACGAAGTGCACGTTGCCGTCATAGTCGCGCAATTGCACGTAGCGCAAGGTCACTTCCTCGACCAGGCCGCCGTGTCCACCGACATTGACAACGTCGCCCTGGCGCACCTGGTTCTCCAGCAGCAGGAAAAAGCCGGTGAAGTAGTCCTTGACCAGGCTTTGCGCTCCGAAACCGACAGCCAGGCCGACCACGCCCGCGGCACCGAGGATGGGCGCGACCGAGACGCCCAGTTCGGCCAGGATCAGCATCACCGCAATCAGCGACACGACCACCGCCACCAGGTAGCGCGCCACACGGCCGAGCGTCTCGGCGCGCTTGATCTGCTCCCGGTCGGCCATGCGCGCAGCCAGGCGCGTGCGAAAGCCGCGGATCATGCGTTGCAGCACGGCGATCGCGATCCACGCCGCGACGGCGATCAGCAGGATGCGCAGGCCGGTGGTCGCCGCCACGCCCATGGTGGTCCAGCTCTGTTGCAGCGTCTCGGTCAGGTTCTCTTCCATCGGGTTCTCCAGGTTCAACTCATCGGGCCGCTCAGGGCTGGGCGTTCTCGAGCGTCTGCAAGAAGGTCTTGCGCCACCAGTGCACGTCCTGCGCGCGGATGCGCTCGAGCAGCTTCTGGTGGCGTGCCTGGCGCTCTTCGAGCGGCATCTGCAGGGCGCGCTGGATGGCTTGGGCGCTGCCTTCGGTGTCGTACGGGTTCACCAACAGGGCCTCGCGCAACTGTTCGGCTGCGCCGGCGAAGCGCGACAGCACCAGCACGCCCGGGTCGGCCGGGTCCTGTGCAGCGATGTATTCCTTGGCGACCAGGTTCATGCCGTCGCGCAGCGGGGTGACCAGCGCCACGCGCCCGGCCCGGCACAGCCCGGGCAGCCGCTTGCGCGCGACGGTGCGGTGGATGTAGCGCACCGGCATCCAGTCCAGCTCGCCGTAATCGCCGTTGATCTGGCCGCACAGGTGCTCCAGTTCGTGGCGGATGTCGGCGTACGCGTCGACGCTCTCGCGTGTCGGCGAGGCGATCTGGATCAGCGTGGCGCTCTTGCGGTTCTCGGGATAGCTCGCCAGCAGTTCCTGGAAGGCCTTGATGCGCTGCGGCAGACCCTTGGAGTAGTCGAGCCGGTCGATGCCGATCAGCAGACGCCGGCGCGAGTACTGCTCGCGCATGGTCTCGTAGGTCTCGCGCGCCTCCTTGCCGTGCGTGAGCTGCGCGAACTCGTCGACGTCGATGCCGATCGGGAAGGCGCGCGCCAGCACGGTGCGGTTGAACGCGCGGTAGTGGCCATCGCCCAGCATCTCGGCATCGGCTTCGCTGTGCACGTAGCGTTCGAAGTGGTTCACGTCGGCCTGCGCCTGGAAGCCGACGACGTCGTATGCGAACAGGGCCCGGATCAGCCACTCGTGGCCCGGCAACGCGGCCAGCATCAGCGGCGGCGGCAGCGGGATGTGCAGGAAGAAGCCGATGCGGTTGCCGCAACCCATCGAGCGCAGCTCGGCCGCCAGCGGGATCAGGTGGTAGTCGTGGATCCAGATCAGATCGTCGGGCTTCAGCAGCGGCATCAGCTTGCGCGCGAACATCTGGTTGACGCGGCGGTAGCCGGCCAGCGACTGCTTGTTGAAGTCGGCCAGGTCCAGCCGGTAGTGGAACATCGGCCACAGCACGCGATTGGCGTAGCCGAGGTAATAGCTGTCGTGGTCTTCCTTGCACAAGTCCACGGTGGCGAGCGTGACGTTGCCGGCCTGGTGGGTGTGCAGCTCGCCTTCCCCGGGCGTGCCCCCCTCGCTTTCATCGACGACCTTGCCACTCCAGCCGAACCACAAGCCCCCGGTGGCATTGAGCGTGTCGCCCAATGCCACGGCCAGCCCGCCGGCCGCTGCCTTGCGGGGGTCCGCCAGGCGGTTCGACACAACGACTACGCGTGCCATCACTGCTCCTTTTCCAAGTATGAAAAGGAAGCAACGAAGAAGCCCGCCGTTGTGCAGCGCTCCTCTTCCTGCTTCCTAGATCTGCGTATCCCAGGGCACCGACAGGCGCACTGCGCCGTTGATCAGTCCCACCATCGAATAGGTCTGCGGGAAGTTGCCCCACATTTCGCGCGTCACCGGGTGCGTGTCCTCGGACAGCAGTCCCAGATGGTTGCGCGCGGCGAGCATCGCCTCGAAAATCTCGCGTGCCTGCTCCTTGCGGCCGATGCGCGCGAGCGCGTCGATGCGCCAGAAGGTGCAGATGTTGAATGCCGTCTCCGGTTTGCCGAAGTCGTCCGGGGCTTCATAGCGGCGCATGTACGGCCCGTCGCACAACGAATGTTCGAGGGCGTCGACCGTTGCCACGAAGCGCGGGTCGCGTGGGTCGATGAAGCCGACCTCGGCCATCAGCAGCGCGCTGGCGTCGAGGTCGCGCCCGCCGAAGCTTTCGGCGAACGCCTTGCGCTCGTCGCTCCATGCCTCGCGCAAGATGCGCTCGCGGATGATGCCGGCGCGGTCGTGCCAGAAGCGCGCGCGTTCCGTCACGCCGAAACGCGCCGCGATCTTGCCGAGGCGGTCGCATGCGGCCCAGCTCATCAGCGCCGACGAGGTGTGCACGCGTGCGCGGGTGCGCAGCTCCCACATGCCGGCGTCCGGCGAGTCGTAGACGCGCCAGGCCTGCTCGCCCACCAGCTCCAGCTGC
Source organism: Caldimonas mangrovi (assembly GCF_023721835.1). Taxonomy (GTDB): domain Bacteria; phylum Pseudomonadota; class Gammaproteobacteria; order Burkholderiales; family Burkholderiaceae_C; genus Caldimonas; species Caldimonas mangrovi. The sequence continues at coordinate 51,607 of NZ_JAMKFE010000021.1, forward strand.
TCGAACTCGGCCAGGCCGGCCGGCCGCAGCAGCCGCCGGTCGTGGAAGGCCTGCGCCGCGCCCAGCACGATGTTGCCGTAGACGTCGTGCTGGAAGTGCTCATGCGCCTGGTTGCCGACGCGCACCGGCCCCATGCCACGGTAGCCGGGCAGGTGGGACACGATGTTCTCGGTCAGGTCGAGTTCCAGTCCGATGCCGTACAGCGGCTTGATGTGGCCGCCGGCTGCCTGCGAGACCACGTTGCCGAGCCAGCGCAGATAGTCCTCCATCGTGCCGATCTCGGACAGGCTGTTGAGCGCCCGCACGACGAAGAAGGCGTCGCGCAGCCAGCAGAAGCGGTAGTCCCAGTTGCGCTGGCTGTGCGGCGCCTCCGGGATGCTGGTGGTCATCGCGGCGACGATGGCGCCGGTGTCCTCGAACAGCGAAAGCTTCAGCGTGATGGCGGCACGGATGGTCGCCTCCTGCCATTCCAGCGGGATGTGCAGGCGGCTGCTCCAGGTGCGCCAGTACGAGGCGGTGTCTTGCTCGAACGAGCGCGCCACCTCGCGGATGCCTTCCATCAGCGTCTCGTCCGGGCCGAGGATGAAATCCATCGGCCGGTCGGCCACGAACACCGTTTCGTTCAGGATGTAGCTCAGCGGCGCGTTGGTCGTCAGGCGCAGCGTCTGGCTGGGGCTGCAGTAGCGGATGTGATGACTGCCCTGCGTGATGGTCGGCTGGGTGGCGCCGAGGTCGAAGCGCGGACGCACGACCACGCGCAGGCGCGGCGCCCCGGCAATCGGTTTCACGCGGCGCACCAGCGTCAGCGGCCGGAACATGCGGTTGCGGCTGAAAAAGCGCGGTGCGAAGTCGACCACCTCGACCCCCTGGCCGCGGGAGTCGAACAGCCGCGTGTGCAGGATGGCGGTGTTCGGCTCGTAGAACTGCTCGCTGCGCGCGAAATCCTCCAGCTCGAAGCTCCACAGCGCGCCGTCGGGCGACGGGTCGACCAGTGCATTGAAGACCGGGTCGCCGTCGAAGCGTGGCAGACAGCACCAGACGACGCGGGCGTAGCGGTCGACCAGCGCGCTGTAGGCACAGTTGCCGATGGCGCCGACTTCGAGCGAGGAGGTGGACGGCAGTTCAGCTCGCGTGCTCATGAAAAGGATCCTTGGGAGTGTTGTGGATCCTCGATTCTGTCGAGCTGAAATTGACGCCAGATTTCACTCATGTCTCGGACAGCGCCGCTTCCTGCGCCCGGTCGCGGTCCGGGCCGAGGGCGGCTGCGGCAGCCGTCAACCAGGCGCGCAAATCGGCGGGGCTGTCGATGCGGTGCTGTGCGACGCTGTCGCCGTCGCCGATCTTGATCGCCGTGCCGCCGACCGCCTGCACGGCCACGAAACCGGCTTCGTCGGTGACGTCGTCGCCGGCGAACACCGCACGGCGGCCGAGAAACGGCGGCTCACGCAGGTAGGCTTCGATCGCGTGGCCTTTGGTGGCGGCGGCGGGTTTGGCTTCCAGCACCATCTTGCCGTGCAGCAGCGACAAACCGGGCGATTCGCTCACGGCCACGGTCATCGCGTCGCGGCAGCGGTCGGCCCATTCGGGCGCCAGCCGGTAGTGCAGAGCGACCGCACCCGGCTTGCGCTCGACGAGCAGGCCGTCGGCCTGCGCGGCCAACGCGCGGGCGCAGGCCTCGACATGGTCGAGCATCGGCGCCGCCAGACGCTGCAGATAGCCGTCGGCGCAACGGCGCTCGACGCCGTGCACCCCGGCGATCGGCAACCGCAGCGGCCGCAGCAGGGCGTCGAGCTGCTCGATGGGGCGGCCCGAGACGACCGCGACTGCGCCCTGCAGCGCATGCTGCAGGCGCTGCAACGTGTCGATCAGCTCGGGAGGAACGTGAACCGACTCCGGGCGGGGCGAGAGATCGGCCAGGGTGCCGTCGAAGTCGAGAAAAAGGGCGCTGTTCGCGTCGAGCGAGGGCGGCCGTAGGGGGTGGGACCTGGGCTGCATGGCCCCGACCATAGGGCAAAAACCGCGCCTCGGCGGTCAGATTCCGACCGACGCAGGGGACTTTGGCTGGGCTCGCAGGCGTCGACGCCACGTTTGAAGGCGGGCAACCACTTCAGGGTGACCCCAGTATTTATCGAAGAAATAGTGCGCCACGGTGTTGCAAAGCGGCTCGATCAGCGTGATGGCGCCACTGATGGCGACGCTTCCCGTCAATATGTAACTCACCGAGAAGGCGATGCCGAGGTGCATGACGCCGAAGCTTGCGGTCTTGGCCATGAGGGGCTCCTGGTCCTGGCTGCGCTGTTGTGGGAACGATACTGTTCGATAGTTTGAATCTAATCAAACAAATCAACCAATCGTTTGTGTCGATGCTCAGGATAGCCAGCGGCTCGACCCGGCGGGCAGAGGCGAACGCGCAGGCCGTGCCGCGACCTGCTACCGTAGCGGCTGTTCGCTTGTTTCTCGCCGCATGACCCTTGCCCTGAAGAACTTTGCACTGGCGCCGATCCACGCGCTCGCGCTGCTGACCGGCGCCAAATCGTTCCGTGACAACCCGCTGATCGGCTCGCGCCGCCTCAATGAATGGGGGTTGCATGCAGGGCGCGTGCAGCTGGCCCACGCGCTGGCGGCGAGCCGGCGCGCCCGGCTGGCTGCCGGCATCAGTGCTGCCGACCGCGCGGCTTTCGACCGCGACGGCTTCGTGATCCGGCGCGACGTGCTGCCCGCGGCGGCTTTCGAGCAGCTGCGCGAGCGCGTGCTGGGCCACCGCGCACCAGCGCGCGAAATGGTGCAGGGCGACACCATCACGCGTCGCATCGCGCTCGACCCCGCCTTCCTGCGCGCGATACCCGAGGTGCGGGAGATCGTCGACGGCATGCTGTGGCGCGGCCTCACACGCTATGTCGGCAGCTATGACCAGGAGCCGGTCACCTATGTGCAGAGCATACTTTCGCAGGTGATCGACGCGCCGCCCGATCCGCAGACGCACCTGCATGCCGACACCTTCCACCCCACCGTCAAGGCCTGGTACTTCCTGACCGACGTCGAAGAAGACGCGGGGCCCTTCAGCTATGTGCCGGGCTCGCACCGGCTGACGCCGCAGCGGCTGGCCTGGGAGCGCCAGATGAGCCTGGTGGCGCGCACCGCCGACCGGCTGACCTCGCGCGGCTCTTTCAGGGTCGGCGTCGAAGCGCTCCCGGCGCTCGGACTGCCGCCACCACGGTTGTTCACGGTGCCGGCCAACACGCTGGTGGTGGCCGACACCTTCGGCTTCCACGCGCGCGGCCCGTCGCTGCGGCCTGCGCTGCGCATCGAGTTGTGGGGCTATGGCCGGCGCAACCCGTTTCTGCCGTGGGCCGGCGCCGACCTGCTGTCCTTGCCCGGCATCGCCGCGCGCCGCGCGCCGCTGTACTGGAGCGCCCTGGACCTGCGCGAGCGCCGGCTCGGCAAGCGCAGCCCCTGGCGCGACGCCGGCCTGCTGACGCCGGGGGCTCCGGCCGCCCCGATCCGCTGAACGACCGGTCACCGACAGACGCGACACGGGCATGCCCACCGCGCCGTCCGGTTCACCATCGCTGTGCCCCGCAGGAGCGATCCTTGCTTTGAAGTCAAGTCTGCGTCCCGATTCCGGGACGGCGTCGGCCTGAACCCGTAAGGGGGACAGTAGGGCCTGCAAGTCTTACCTCATCTTCATGGCACGGCAGTCTGGCGATCGATCACACGACGAGGCGGCACTTCGCGGTTCAGGGGCGTCGGCACCGTTTGCACGGTCGACCGGCACGGGAGTGGACGAACGCCGGCCGCGCGTCCTGATCGTCGACGACAACCGCGACGCTGCGGACAGCCTGGCGATGCTGTTCGGCCTGTTGTCGTGCGAGACCCGGGTGGCCTACGACGGCGAGCAGGGCGCGCGCGAGGCGGCCGACTTCCTGCCCGACATGGCGGTGCTCGACATCTCGATGCCGTTGATGGACGGCTACGAACTCGCCGAACTGCTGCGCCGCGAGTTGCCCGACAACGGGCCGGTCCTGGTGGCGCTGACCGCGTTGACCAGCGAGCGCGACAAGGCCCAGGCCAAACGAGCCGGCTTCGACTACCACCTGTCCAAGCCGGTCGACAGTGCCAGCCTGTGCCACCTGGTGATGCGGGCGATCGCGCAGCGCCACTGAGAAGGCGGGGACAGGCCCCCGCCCGGACGGGGTGCCGTCACTGCAGTGCCGTGCCCGGCCGGAACAGGCCGAGCCGCTGTGCCTCGAGGGCCGCTTCGGCGCGCGACGAGACGTTGAGCTTGCGGTAGATGTTTTTCAGATAGTCGGAAATCGTGTGGCGCGACAGCCCGAGCTGTTGCGCGATCTCGGGCAGCGTGTAGCCCTTGGCGACCCGCAGCAGCACGTCGGACTCTCGCTCGGTCAGCCGCACCTCCGGCAGCGACAAACGTTCGGGCACATGCCGCGCACAGCCGTAGGCGACGAAGTGCGAGATCACACGGCGTGCGACCGAAGGCGTCAGTGGCGGCTCGCCATGCGTGATCCGTTGCAGCTGCTCGGCCAGTTCATCGCGCGACTGGTCCTTCAGCAGGTAGCCGAAGGCGCCGGCCTGCAGGGCAGAGAACAGGCAGTCGTCCTCGGCGTGGATGGTCACCACGACCGACTGCGCCTGCGGCTGGGCCTCGTGCAGTGCCGCGACCACTTCGAGGCCCGAGCCGTCGGGCAGCCCGAGATCGAGCAGCGCGAGGTCGAAGCGCGTCAGCGACAGGTGCTCGAGGGCGTCGCGCACGCGCGCGCACTCGGTCACGAAGGCATGGGGAAACAGCTCGCACACCAGCGACTTCAACCACTGCCGTACCTGCGGAATGTCTTCCAGCAGCAGGATGTTGTGGATCTCGTGGCGCGTCGACCGCACGGACCGGCCGGCTGCCGGCTCGGTGTCGTCGGCCGGCCGTGCCAGGAGTTGCGGGCTCAAGGACGCTGCCCCTCGTGGTTGCCGCGCGCGTCCCGCCACGGCGTACCGGGTGCTGGCGATGCTGCGTGTTCGCTCGGGTGCTTGCGGCGCAGGAACTGCAGGCCGGGCGCCGCCGGTTGCGGTACGCCACCGTAGGTTCCGGGCCAGGCCACAGGTGCGTCGTCGCGCACGGCACGGGCGTCCGCGGTCTCTTCAGGGAGTGGGGCGGGACGCGGTTGCGTCGGCTCGCCGTCGCGAGCCTGCTGGCGCTGTTTCAGGGCGTCGATGCCCAGTTGCAGCACCACGATCACCGCGGTGATCGCCATGATGGAATGCAGCAGCGCCGCATTCGGGTGCTCGCTCGCCGCTTCGGGAATCAGCAGGCACAGGCCCAGTGCACCCCATGAGATCGCGCGGTTGTCGCGCCAGTAGAACATCGCGATGACCGGCAGTGCCAGCAGCATCGCTGCCGTCAGTAGGACCTCGAGTTCGTTTGCTGTCATGAAACGTTCTCCCTGTCTGCCGCACCGTTGCGGCGGGAGAAATTAGCAAGGTCGATGCCGGAATCGGCGTGTCGACCTGCTAGTGCGTCCCAACTTGCGTGGTGAGACAGACGCGGGGCCGACACAAAGAAAACGCCGTGCATTCGTCATGCCGCCGCGCGCGTACCGGTACCGCGGCGCAAGCCGTTTTCTCTTCTGCGACGTCGGTAAGTTTGGGTGTGATGGAAAGCAAAAAGTATCGGTTCTTTGTGCGGTCTGTCACGCGGAAGCCGCGTTGGCCCATACGCCGGTGTGGGCCAGCTGCGGGGCCGGCTCGGCGTCCGACCACTCCCAGGGCAGGCCGCCCTCGAGCCACAAGCCCTCGCTGAGCTCGATGCGCAGCAGCCGTTGCGCTCCCTCGAAGGCCTCCACCTCCGGACCGTCCCAGACCATGTCGGCGTCGCCGGTCAGCATCAGCAGGTCGCCGCGCGCGAAATCGACGAACAGCAAGCCGGCGCGCGGGTGGCGGGCGATGTTGCCCAGGGTGTTGAAGAAGAAGTTGCCGCGGAAGTCGGGCGCCGTCAGCACCGTGCGCCCGCCCGACGCCTGCATGCGCACGAAGCCGGGCCGGCCGCCGCGGTGCGAGACGTCGACGCCGCCCTCGGCTGCGGTGGCGATGAAGAAGGTGTCGGCTTCGGCCACCAGGGCCTGCGCGCGCGGGCTGAGCAGGCCGTCCTCGCGCCTCGCCTGCACGCTGCGGGGCATGTCGGCGACGGAGAACGGCGACCGTGCCTGGATGTACTGGGGGCAGTTGCCGAAGCTCTGTTCGACCTGCACGTCGAACCCGCGTGCGCTGAGCGTGGCGACGCGGCCGTTCATGCGGTTGCGCCGGCGTGTCGGCAGCTCGATGCCCAGCAGCCCGAGCGGCGCGCCGGGCACCAGTTGCGCGGCCAGCGGGTCGTCGGGGTGCGGCAACGCGTCGATGTGCATCAGGCGTGCATCCGGGGTCGAGACGAAGCCCGGCGCGCCGGTCAGCAGCGACGCCCACGGCCGGCCCTTCTCATCCAGGCTGCCGACGACGAAGAAGGGCAGCTTGTCGAACAGCTCGCGGTGCTGGTCAGGCATGAAGTCGCGTATCACCCTGGCGCCGATCTCGGCCATGCGCTCGCGCAGTCCGGCGCGCGCCTGCAGTTCGCGTTCGCCGGCGTGGAAGGGCTCGTCCTCGCGGGGCCAGCCGGGCAGGGCAGTCGTGCTCATCGCCCTCTCCTATGCCGCGGCACGCGCCGGCGGCCGGGGCATCGCCACGAAGCCCGGCAAGGCCTCGATGCGGGCCAGCCAACGGCGTATGTGCGCATAGGGCTCCAGCGATACGCCGCCTTCGGGCGCATGTGCGGTGTAGGTGTACATCGCGATGTCGGCGATCGTGGGCGTGTCGCCGACCAGCACCTCGCGCGTCGCCAGGTACGAGTCCAGCACCTGGAACAGCGAGGCGGCCACCTCATGCATGCGCGGCTCCTGGGGACGACCGAACAAGGTCGCCACGCGTGCTGCACCGGGGCCGTTGACCAGCGGGCCGGCTGCCGCGCTGAGCCATTGCTGCACCCGCGCGGCGCCCACCGGCTCGCTCGGCAGCCAGCGGCCGGTGGGGTCGTAGCGGCGCGCCAGATAGACCAGGATGGCGCTGCTGTCGGGCAGCGTCACGTCGCCGTCCTCGATCACCGGCACCTGGCCGAAGGGGTTGCGCGCCAGGAACTCCGGCGTCTTGTGCTCGTGGCGCAGCAGGTCGACGTCGATCGCCTCGTACGGCAGACCGAGCAAAGACAGGAACAGCTCGACGCGATGGGCGTGGCCGGACAGTGCGAAGCGATACAGACGGATGGCGGCGGCGGGGTGGGCGTTCGGGGTCATCGGGCCTCCTGAAGGGGGTGGGAAAACACATGCACGTTATCCATTCCCGCGTTCGGACAGAATCACTGCAAACGACACTTCACCATTCCGCTGCGCGGAATTCTGGTGACAGCGCGTGGCAACCGAGGAAAGTCGACATGGACCGTCTGGACACGATGCGGGTTTTCGTGGCGGTGGCCGATGCGCAGGGTTTTGCCCCGGCGGCACGGCTGCTGCGCATGTCGCCACCCGCGGTCACCCGTGCCGTGGTCGCGCTGGAGCAGCGCATCGGCGCACGGCTGCTGCACCGCACGACGCGGCTGGTGCGGCTGACCGAAGCGGGCGAGCGCTTTCTGGTGGACTGCCGGCGCCTCCTGGCCGAGATCCAGGAGGCTGAAGCCTCTGCCGGCGGCGCGCACGCCGAGCCGCAGGGGCCGCTGGCGGTCACCGCCTCGACGATGTTCGGTCGCATGTACATGGCGCCGCTGCTGCTCGACTTCCTGGCCCAGTACCCGAAAGTCCGGGTGCAGGCGGTGTTCGTCGACCGCATCGTCAACCTGCTCGACGAGGGCATGGACGTGGCCCTGCGCATCGCGCGGCTGCCGGACTCGTCACTGACTGCCGTGCGTGTCGGTGCGGTGCGCAGGGTGGTGGTGGCGTCGCCGGCCTACCTGGCCGAACGCGGCGTGCCGCGGTCGCCGGCCGAGCTGGCCGCTCATGACGCGATCGGCTTCGCGCCCACCGGCGGCGTGGCGACGCCCTGGGTGTTCCGCGCCGGGGCGACAGGCGAGCGTGTGACTGCCGAGCCGCGTGTGCGGCTGGAGGCCAACGCGGGCGAGGTGGGCATCCAGGCGGCAATCGCCGGCCACGGCCTGACCCGCGCACTGTCGTACCAGGTGGCGCCGCATGTGCAGGCGGGTGAGCTGCAGATCGTGCTGGCGGACCACGAGCCGCCGCCGATTCCGATCCACGTCGTCTACCCTGAAGGCCGGCGTGCGGCGGCCAAGGTGCGCGCCTTCGTCGACTTCACGGCCGAGCGGCTGCGCGGGGACCCGCGCCTGAGCCTGCAGCTGTGAGCCGGCCCCATGGAACAAAAGCGGCAGGCCGCCAGGCGCCACTGCCGCTTCCGTCGCGTTTCTCCCTGCCCGCCCGAGACCGGGCGCTTGCCCTCGATGACAGCTCGCCGGCCCGGCGAGGCCGGACCGGCGTGCGCGGATCGTAAGGGTGCGCCCTGGGCGGGTGTCACCTGGGTGACAGGCGGGCAGGCCGGCGAGACGGGCGGCGCGGGCGCAGGGCCTCGAACAGCGCCTGCACGGCGGTGCGCCACTCGGCCGGCGCGACCTGCGCGCCGGGGGCACCGACGCGCAGGGCCACGGCGTTCAGCGCGCCGTTGATCACGGTGGTCAGCATGTCGGCGCTGCCGGCGAACTCGATCGCGCCGGCCGCCAGTGCGGCATCGACCGCCTCGCGCAGCGCCTGTGCGCTGAGTTGCCGGTCCAGGGCCTCCCAGCGCTCCCAGCCCAGCACGGTGGGGGCGTCGACGATCAGGATGCGGCGCACGGCCGCCTGCGTCGTGAATTGCACCCAGGCGGTCGACCCCCGCACCAGCACCTCGAAAGGATCGTTCACCCCTTCGATCGCGGCGTCGATCGTCGGCACCGCTTCCTCGCTGAGGGCGATGCAGACCGCCTCGAACAATGCGGCCTTGTCGGCGAAGTGGTGGTACATCGCACCGCGTTTCACGCCGGCGCCGTCGAGGATGGCCTCGGTGCCGGTGGCGGCATAGCCGTGCTGGGCGAACAAGGCGCGCGCGACGCCGATCAGGCGGGCGCGGGTGGCGGCAGAGCGTTCGGCATGGGAGGCCATGACGGCGATGGTAATTGACAGACAGTCTGTCCGTAAATACAGTGGCAATACAGACAGGTTGTCTGTTTATCCATCACCCGTCACCAAGGAGCCGCCATGCGATTCGCCGACCGCTACCCCATCATCGTCACCCCCCGGAAGAACGACTGCCGCGACTTCTGGTCGCGCTGCCTGGGCTTCCAGGTCGGCTTCGACAGCCAGTGGTTCACGTGGCTGACGGCCGAGGACGGCTCGGCGTCGATCGCCTTCATGACACCCGACCACCCTTCAGCGCCGCCGGGGCCCGAAGCGTTCACCGGCTCCGGCATGTGCTTCGAGTTGCAGGTGGACGACGCCGACGTGGCGCATGCCGAGCTGTCCGCGGCGGGTATGGCCGTGGAGTACCCGTTGACGAACGAAGCCTTCGGCCAGCGGCGCTTCGGCTTCCACGACCCGGCCGGCCTGTGGATCGACGTGGTGCAGCAGATCGAGCCGGCGGCCGGCTACTGGGACCGCTATGCCGTCGCCGCCGCGGCTTGACGCGAGCGTCGACCCACGCCCTTCGGAGTGGGTCGCGCTGCTGCGGCTGGCGACGCCCATCGTCGTCGGCTTGTGCGTCAATGCGGCGATGGGTGTGGTCGACAGCGCCATCGTCGCGCCGCTCGGTCCGGAGGCGCTCGGCGCCGTGGCACTCACCAGCACGGTGCTGCTGGTGTTCGTCGCGGCGCTGTACGGTTTCCTGAGCCCCGGCGCCATCCTCGTGGCGCGTGCTTTCGGGGCCGGCGACGCCGTCGAGCAGGGCGTGCACCGGCGCGCCGCGCTGCGTCTCGGGCTGTGGGCCGGCAGCGGCTGCACGCTGCTGATGCTGCCCGGCTGGCTGCTGCTGCCCTGGCTCGGCCAGCCCGCCGAGGTGTCGGACGTCATCGCGCCCTATTGGGTGCTGTCCGCGCTGTCGCTGTTGCCGCTGACGGTGCAGCTGGTGGCCAAGCAGATCCTGGATGCAATGGACCGCCCGTGGGCCGGCGTGGGGGTGTCGGTGCTGATGGTGGCGCTCAACGCGGCGGTCGGCGGCGCACTGGTCGCTTGCGGAGCCGGGCTGTGGGGCGCGGCGCTGGGCAGCCTGCTCGCCTACCTGGCCGGCATGTGCCTCACCGTGGTCTGGGCGTGCCGGCTCACGCCGTGCCGGGGCCACGCGGCCGCCGAGCGCGCGGCGCTGGGCGTGCAGCGCCGCGAAGGGCTGCCGATGGGTGCGCAGTACCTGCTCGAATGCGGCGCCACCGCAGTCGCGGGCCTGCTGATCGGCCTGTTCGGCGTGGTCGCGTTGGCGGCACATCAGATTGCGATGTCGGTCACCGCCGCGCTGTACATGGTGCCCCTGGGGCTGGCGGCGGCCGTCGGCCTGAGGATGTCGCACAGCGTGGGCGCCGGCGCCGTCGAGGCCCTGCGGCCGCAAGCGCGTGCCGGGTTGGTGCTGGCCGCTGCCTGGATGGCCGGCTTCGCCGCGCTGCTGGCGCTGGCGGGCGAGCCGGTGGCGCGCGCTTTCACGGCGCGCGCCGAGGTCGTCTCGCTGGCTGCCGTGCTGTTCGCGGCGATGGCGCTGATGCAGGTGGCCGACGGGCTGCAGAGTGTCAGCCTCGGCGCGCTGCGCGGCCTGCTCGACAGCCATTGGCCGACGCGCGTGTCGCTGTGCTGCTACTGGCTGCTCGCACTGCCGGCCGGCTGGTGGCTGGCCGTCCCGCTCGGGCTGGGGCCGGCCGGCATCTGGATGGGCTTCGGGCTTGGCCTGTGCGTGGCTGCCGCAGCGCTGATGCACCGGCTGCGCCGGCAGATCGCCCACCATGCCGCGAACAGCAATGCGCGAGGCCCCGCAGTGGCGGCCACTCCGTAGCGTGAACAGGCTCTAGACTGCGGTTCCCGACGAGGTTCCGCCATGCCCGACTTTTTGCCTTGCGCCGCCGCATCATGAGTGGCCAGTTGCACTTCGAGCCGCACCCCGGCCTGCCCGGCGTGGCGGTGCTGACACTGAGCCATCCCGGCAAGCTCAACGCCATCTCGGTGGCGATGTGGCAGCGCTTGCGCGAGGTCTTCGATGGCCTGGCCGAGCGCGAGCCGCAACTGCGGGCAGTGCTGCTGCGCGGCGCCGAAGGGCAGTTCGCGGCCGGGGCCGACATCTCCGAGTTTCCCGGCTTTCGGTTCGAAGCAGCCGGCCTGCACGACTATCACGAGCAGGTTATCGCCCCGGCCCTGCAGGCCCTGCTCGATTGCGATGTGCCGCTGGTGGCCCAGATCGAAGGCGCGTGTGTCGGTGGCGGGCTGGAGATCGCTGCCTGCTGCGACCTGCGCATTGCCGGCGCCGGCAGCCGCTTCGGGGCACCGATCGCCAGGCTCGGCTTCCCGATGGCGCCCAGCGAGCTGGCCGTGGTGTTGCAGGCCGCAGGCGCCGCCACGGCACGCGAGCTGTTGCTCGAAGCGCGCCTGCTCGATGCGGCCACCGCCCTGCAGCGCGGCCTGGTGCACCGGGTGGTGCCGGACGGCGAGGTCGCGCTCGAAGCACAGCGCACGGCCGAACGCATCGCCGCGCTCGCGCCGCAGGCGGCGCGCCTCAACAAGCAGACGCTGCGCCGCCTGCAGCGCGGCGAGCCGCTGAGCGAGGCCGAACGGCTCGAGCACTTTCGCTATGCTGCGTCGCCCGACCACCGCGAAGGGGTGCAGGCCTTCCTCGAGGGCCGGCCCCCGGTGTTTCGCGGCGCCTGACACCCTTGCCGCGATGAATCTCTATACCGCCCTGCGCAACGCCTTTCCGGCCGACCTCGATGCCGCCGCCGTGGAAACCGACGACGGCCTGCACTATCGCTGGCGCGATCTCGAGCGCGGCAGCGCAATGATCGCCAACCTGCTCGAGTCGCTCGAGCTGCCCGAAGGCGCACGCATCGCGGTGCAGGTCGAGAAATCGGTCGAGGCGCTGATGCTCTACCTCGCGGTGCTGCGTGCAGGTCATGTGTACCTGCCGTTGAACACCGCGTACCGGCAGAGCGAACTCGAATATTTCCTCTGCGACGCCGAACCGAGCGTGGTGGTGTGTACCGGCCGCAACTTCTCGTGGGTCAGCAAGCTGGCGTTCACCGTCGGCACGCGCAGCGTGTTCACGCTGAACGACGACCGCAGCGGCACGCTGCTGGAGCGTGCGTCGCACTTCGCCGACGTCCAGGCACCGGTCGACAGGCACGACGACGAGCTGGCGTGCATCCTCTACACCAGCGGCACCACCGGCCGCAGCAAGGGCGCGATGCTGACGCATGGCAACATGCTCAGCAATGCGCGCACGCTGAAGGACTACTGGGACTGGCGGCCCGGCGACGTGCTCATCCACGCCTTGCCGATCTTCCATGTGCACGGCCTGTTTGTCGCGATTCACGGCGCGCTGCTCAATGGCAGCAGGATGATCTGGCTTGCAAAGTTCGAGCCGAAGCGGGTCGTCCAACAATTGCCGCGCGCGACCGTCTTCATGGGAGTGCCGACGCTGTATGTGCGTCTGCTGGCCGAGCCCGGCCTCACGCGCGAGGCCTGCGCCCACATGCGCCTGTTCGTCAGCGGCTCGGCGCCGCTGCTGCTGGACACCTTTCGCGAGTTCCGCGAGCGCACCGGCCACCCGCTGCTCGAGCGCTACGGCATGAGCGAGACCGTGATGCTGACCTCCAACCCGTGCCGCCCGGAAGACGGCGAGCGTGTCGGCGGCACGGTCGGCAAGCCGTTGCCCGGCGTCGGCGTGCGCGTGTTCGACGATGCCGGCCAGCCCTGTGCCGCCGGCGAGATCGGCCATGTGCAGGTGCGCGGCCCCAACGTCTTCAAGGGCTACTGGCGCATGCCCGAGAAGACCGCCGAAGCGTTCACCGCCGACGGCTGGTTCAAGACCGGCGACGTCGGGCGCTTCGACGAGCGGGGTTATCTCTCCATCGTCGGGCGCAGCAAGGACCTCATCATCAGCGGCGGCTACAACGTCTATCCGGCCGAGATCGAGAGCTACTTGCACGAAATGGACGGCGTCGCCGAATCGGCAGTGGTCGGCGTGCCGCACCCGGACTTCGGCGAAGCGGTGATCGCGGTCGTCGTGCCCAGGCCCGGCGTGCAGCTCGACCCGGAGGCGTTGATCGCTTCGATGAAGCAGCGCATCGCCCATTTCAAGGTGCCCAAGCGCGTCTTCATCGCGGGCGAGCTGCCGCGCAACACGATGGGCAAGACCCAGAAGAACCTGTTGCGGCAGGCCCATGAGAAGTTGTTCGCAGCGGCCTGAGCCTGCTCGCTCCGGCCGCCTTCGGAGCCCCGCGTGAACCTGCGTTTCGTCGAAGCCTTCTACTGGGTCGCCACCTTCAAAAGCATGACACGCGCAGCCGAGAAGCTGTCGCTCACGCAGGGCGCGATCTCGAGCCGCGTCGCGTGTCTCGAGCAGGAGCTTGGAACCAGCCTGATCGACCGGCGCGACAAGCAGATCCGCCTGACCAACAGCGGCCAGCGCTTCCTGTCGTATGCCGAGCGCTTCCTGACGATGCAGCGCCAGCTGCGCCGCGAAATGGGCTCGCCCGAGCAGAGCGCCACCAATCTGCGCATCGGCGCGATCGAGTCGGTGCTGCACACCTGGCTTGTGCCGTTGCTCGACCGCCTGCGCGAACACAGTCCGCAGGTCGAGCTCGAACTGACGATCGAGATGACTCCGGTGATCCTGGAGCAGCTCAAGCGCGGCAGCCTCGACCTGGTGTTCGCTGCCGCACCGCTCGCCGCCGACGGCGTGCGCAGCGTGGCGCTACCGGCACTGGAGATGGCCTTCGTCGGCGGCGCGCACCTCGGTGTGCGGCGCGTGCACGAGCTGCAGGACCTGGCCGACCAGGAACTGCTGACGTTCCAGCGCGGCTCTCAGCCGCATGTCGCCCTGGTCGATCTGATGCGCTCGCAGGGTGTCAAGCCGCGCAAGCTGCATTCGGTGTCTTCGATCTCGGCAATGCAGAAGCTGCTGGAAAGCGGCCTCGGCGTCGCGACGCTGCCGTACGAGGCGGCACGCAGCTTTGTCAGCAGCGATGCCCGCTTCGCGATGCTGAAGTGCTCGACGCCACTGCCGCCGCTGCCGGTGCATGCGAGCTACCGCAGCGGGCCGACGTCGACCGTCGCCGACGTGATCGTCGAGGAGGCGCTGCAGTTCGTGAGCGGCATCGCGCCTGGCGTGCCGGCACGCGGCAGCAAGGCGCAGGGTGCCCCCTCGAAGCCGAGGCCTCGTCCAAGATCATCAAAAAAATTGATGACGTGATCCAAAAATAATTCGTTTGCGAGCAGCGATCCCGGAGCAGAAACTGTGCCCAACAGTCACAGATTCTTCATCTGAATCGCCATGTCTTCACTCGCTTGCAGCCCCCTTCGGGTTAACCCGCCTGCACCTGCCGTGCAGGCGCTCGGCGCGGCCGACGCCCGCATGCTGATCCGCAGCGGCGAGTGGGCCGGCCACACCAGCGGCCTGGCCACGCGACACGTGCAAGGCAACGTCGTCGTGCTGCCGGCGGCCTATGCGCATGACTTCTTGCTGTACTGCCAGCGCAATCCCCGGCCGTGTCCGCTGCTGGCGGTGTCCGAGGCGGGCAGTCCGGTGCTGCCCGGACTCGGGGATAACCTGGACATCCGCACCGACGTGCCGCTGTACCGTGTCTGGCGTCACGGCCAACTGGTGGAAGAGGTCCGGGACGTCCGCTCCCTGTGGCGCGAGGACCTCGTGACCTTCGTGCTGGGATGTTCCTTTTCATTCGAACATGCGCTGCTCGACGCGGGGGTGCCGCTGCGCCACGTGGCGCAGTCACGCAACGTGGCGATGTTCCGCACCAGCATCGCGACCGAACCGGCTGGGCCTTTCGCCGGCCCCATGGTGGTGACCATGCGGCCGTTCAAGCCGGCCGATGCGATCCGTGCCGTACAGATCACCTCGCGTTTCCCGGGTGTGCACGGTGCACCGGTGCACATCGGCAAGCCCGAGCTGATCGGCATCCATGACGTCACGCGGCCCGACTACGGCGACCCGGTGGAGATGCTCGACGACGAACTGCCGGTGTTCTGGGCCTGCGGCGTGACCCCGCAAGCCGCGGTGATGGAGGCGCGGCCCAGCTTCTGCATTACCCATGCACCGGGATCCATGCTGATCACCGACCTGCTCAACTACCAGTTGGCCACTCTTTAAAACCAAAAGGAGACACCGATGAAGCTCAAGCAATTCCTGACCGGGGCATGCCTGCTCGCCGCCGGCATGACGGGCGCCGTGGCGCAGCATCTGCCCAAGACGCATGTGCGCGTGGTCGGCAGCATCTCGACGCTGCCGCAGTACAAGGACTTCGAGCAGCCGTTCTGGACCAAGGAGCTGGCTGAGCGCTCGGGGGGCGCCGTCACCGGCGAGATCCGCGGCTTCAACGAGATGGGCCTCAAAGGCCCCGAGGTGCTGCGCATGACCGGCATGGGCTCGATGGAGTTCGCGGCCACCGCGCTGTTCTATCTGGCTGCCGACGACCCTACCAACGAGATGATCGACATTGCCGGCCTGCTGCCCGACGTGCAGAGCGCACGCAAGGCCACCGAGGCCAGCAAGCCGGTGTACGAGAAGCTGTACCGAGAAAAATTCGGCGTCGAGTTGCTCGGCATCGGCACCTACCCCGGCCAGGTCATCTACTGCAATGCAGAGCTGAAGGGCCTGGCCGACGTCAAGGGCAAGAAAGTTCGCGTGGCCGGTCGCTCCCAGTCGGAGTTCATCGAGGCGCTCGGCGGCACACCGGTGACGATGGCGTTCGGGGAAGTGGTGCCGGCCATGCAGAACAAGACCGTCGACTGTGCCGTCACCGGCACGCTGTCGGGCAACCTGGCGAAGTGGCACGAAGTGGCCACGCACATGATTGCCGCGCCGGTGAGCTGGGGCCAGATCGTCTACGCGGTCAACGCCAAGTCCTGGGCCCGCATGGACCCCAAGGTGCGCGAATTCATCAGCCAGGAGGTCAGGCGCCTCGAGAAGAATGTCTGGGACGCCGCCGACCAGTTCACCGAGCAAGGCTATGCCTGCAATGCCGGCCGACCCGACTGCAAGCTCGGAGTGCCCGGCAAGATGACGCTGGTGCCACTGTCCAAGGCCGACCGCGAGCAGTTGCGCAAGGTCGTCAGCGACGTCATGCTGCCGAAATGGGCTGCGCGCTGCTCGGCGCAGTGCGTCAGCGATTTCAACGCGACGGTCGGCAAGACGCTGGGCGTCACGGCGGCCAAGTAACCAGGCAGGTGCAGCGCGCGGCGGCCGATGCCGGTGGCCGCGCCGTGCCGAAGGTGCAGGACCATGAAACCAGACCTCTTGAACCGGCTGCACGCAGGGGCCGAACGCATCGCCGGTGCGGCGATACGCGCCGGCGGCGTGCTGATGCTCGCCGCGGCGCTGCTGGTGGCGTTCGACGTCACCATGCGCAAGCTCTTCAACGTGACGCTGGGCGGCGCCGACGAGCTGGCCGGCTATGCTTTCGCGATTGCTACCTCGTGGTCTTTCGCCTTCGTGCTGCTCAAGCGCGGCAACGTGCGCATCGATGCGCTCTACATGCATCTGCCCCAGCGCCTGTGTGCGGTGCTCGATTTCCTCGCAGTGCTCGCGCTCGGCACCTTTGCCATCGTGCTGGCCCGCCATGGCTACGACGTCATGGCGTACTCCTGGTCCATCGGGGCGCGCTCCAACTCGTCGCTGCAGGTGCCGCTGTGGGCGCCGCAGCTGGCGTGGTGGGCCGGGCTGGCGTTGTACGTTGTCACGTTGTGCCTGTTGCTGCTGCGGTCCTGCACGTTGCTCGTCGCCGGCCGGTTCGAGCAAGTGCATGAAATGCTCGGGGCGCGCACCGCCGAAGAAGAGGCCGCCGAAGAAGCGACCCAGGCGCGCGAGCGCGACCTGCGGCAGGGCACCCGGTTCGCAGGAGCGCAATCATGATCGTTGTCGCCCTCACCCTGATGCTGGTGCTGATGGCGTTGGCCATTCCCGTGGCGGCATCGCTCGGCACGCTGGGCCTGCTGCTCGACCAGCTCTACAGCTTCCTGCCGCTGTCGCGGGCGATCGGCGAGGTCTCCTGGAACGCCAGCACCGAGTTCCTGCTCGTTTCGCTGCCGCTGTTCATCATGCTGGGCGAAATCCTGCTGCGCGCCGGCATCGCCGAGAAGATGTACGGTGCACTGGTGATGTGGATGAACTGGCTGCCCGGCGGGCTGATGCACTCCAACATCGCCTCGTGCGGCCTGTTCGCCGCCACCTCGGGCTCCAGCGTCGCCACCGCCGCGACGGTCGGCACGGTGGCGTTGCCGCAGGCACGCCGCTACGGCTACAACGAGCGCCTGTTCCTCGGCACGCTGGCGGCCGGCGGCACGCTCGGCATCCTGATCCCGCCGTCGATCAACATGATCATCTACGCCGTGCTCACCAACACCTCGGTGCCCAAGCTCTACCTGGCCGGCATCCTCCCAGGGGCGCTGCTGATGACGCTGTTCAGCCTGGTGGTGATTGCCGCCTGCGTGCTGCGGCCCGCGTGGGGCGGGCAGCGCCAGACATCGAGCTGGCCCGAGCGTGCCGCCAGCCTCGTGCATCTGGTGCCGCCGCTCGGCATCTTCGGGGTGGTCGTCGGCTCCATCTACGCGGGGATCGCCACGCCCACCGAAGCGGCCTCGCTCGGTGTCGTGGCCGGCCTCGGCCTGGCGGCCTGGAGCCGCCGGCTGACCTGGAAGATGCTGATGGAATGCATGGAAGGGACGATGCGCTCCACCGGCATGGTGATGCTGATCATCGTTGCCGCGTACTTCCTCAACTTCGTCATGTCGTCCATTGGTCTGACCGACGCCATCACGCAGTTCATGCAGGGACTGGGCTGGTCGCCGACGATGATGTTGCTCGCCGTGGTGGTGTTCTACCTCGTGCTCGGCTGTTTCATGGAAACGCTGGCGATGATGATCACCACCATTCCCATCATCGCGCCGGTGATGTTCAGTCTCGGCTTCGACCCCATCTGGTTCGGCATCGTGGTGATCGTGCTGGTCGAGGCGGCACTGATCACGCCGCCGGTAGGGCTCAACCTCTTCGTCGTACAGAACCTGCGCAAGTCAGGCTCGATGAACGACGTCATCGTCGGCGTGCTGCCCTTCGTTGCGGCGATGTTCGTGCTGCTCGTGCTGCTTGCCGCCTTCCCGCAGCTGGCGACCTGGCTGCCTTGGCTGGTCGGCACCAGCTAGCGGGCAGATCCGTCCGCCACCGCTTCCCTGCTTCTTTCGTCCCTGCCCGCCGTGCATGCATGGCGCGGCGTGACGACGCCCGTCGGTTTGTTGTTGATGTACGGAGGTGCGAGATGAAGTCCGGTCGATACGTCGCCGTTGCGGCAGCGGCATGCATGGGGTGGGTACAGGGGGCCTGCGCGCAGGCCGAATGGAAGCTCGCGACCGGCTACGGCGCCGGTTCGTTCCAGACCGAGAACATCCGGCGCTTTGCGCAGGACGTACAGACGGCCACTGCGGCGCGCGTGCGCATCGCCGTGCATCCGAACAACATGCTGGTGCCCATGGCCGGCATCCGGCAGGAGGTGGCCTCGGGGGCGATCGAGGCAGGGGAGGTGATCCTTTCGTCGCTGGCGGCGCAGATGCCGCTGGCCGAGGCCGACAGCGTGCCCTTCATCGTCGGCTCGTATGCCGATGCACGACGCTTGTGGAAGTACCAGCGCCCGCTGATCGAGCGCGAGTTCGCGCGCAACGGGCTGGTGGTGCTGTATGCAGTGCCATGGCCAGCGCAGGGCTTGTACGCCAGGCAGCCGGTGCGCAGCACGCGCGACCTGCGCGGCCTGAACATGCGCACCTACAACGCCGCCACCGAACGCATCGCCGAGCTGGTCGGTGCGCGGCCGGTGCAGGTGGCGATGACCGAGGTCGGGCAGGCGCTGGCGGCGGGCCGCTTCGAGACCATGGTGACGTCCAGCGTGACGGGGGCCGAGAACAGGGTGTCGGCCCACCTGAAGTACTTCTACGCCATCTACGCGTGGATGCCCAAGAACATCGTCTTCCTCAACCGTCGCGCCTTTGACGCGCTGGCGCCGGCCGACCGCGACGTGGTGCTGAAAGCCGCCGAGGCGGCCGAGGCGCGCGGGTGGGCGATGAGCGAAGACGCCGACCGGCAGGCGCTGGCCCAGCTGGCGAAGGAGGGTATGACGGTCGAGCCGGCCCCGCTGGAACTGCGGCAGGAGTTGCGCCGCTACGGCGAGCGGTTTTCGCTCGAGTGGCTGCGCAAGGTGCCGCAGGAGGCCAACTTGCTGTTCGTGCCCTACTTCACCGGGTACCAGGCGGCCAGCAGCGCTGCCGCACGTTGAAGGGGACCGAAAAGGAGCGTGACCATCGATGGACGAGACCCGCAACCACCTGCAGCAGCAACGCTCCGGCCGCTTGCTGCTGCGGCTGCCGCCCGACCTGCACACCCGCGTCGCAAGCGAGGCGGCCGCGCATGGCAAGAGCCTGAACCGCTGGCTGCTGGAAGTCCTGGTGACGTCCCTGCCCGACGACACGGCCGACCCTGCCGCCCACCCGGCAACCCGGGCGGCCCGTGCATCCCGCGGCTAAACTGCCGGGCACCATGGTGACGCACCAGACCCCAGAAGCCGTGCTGCGGACCTACCTTCGCTCGAAGGACGAAAACCGCCCGCACCTGACGCCGCGCGTTTTCACCGACGACGCCGTGCTGCATGTGCACCTGCGCACCGGCAGCATCGCCTTCCCGTCGGTGACGCGCGGGCGCTGCAAGATCACCGACGTGCTGGTCAGCTCGTTCGCGATGAGCTACGAGAACGTCTACACGTACTGCATGGCCAAGCCGGCGGACGGTGTCGACCGCTACGCGTGCGACTGGATGGTCGTGATGACCGAGAAGACCAGCGGCAGCGTGCGGGTCGGCTGCGGCCGCTACGACTGGGGCTTCGACGCGGCCCGCTCGGGGCTGGCCGACCGGCTCGTCATCACGATCGAGCAGATGCTGGCACTGCCGCCGGCCGAGCAGGCGGCGGTGTTCCGCTGGGTCGACACGCTGGCCTACCCCTGGACCACGCCGGCGCAGGTGGCGGCCGGTGCGCCGGACATCGCGCCGCTGGCACCCGTGGTGCAGTACCTGGCCGGCACCGAGGCGCGCGACCGTCAGAGCTGAGTTTCTAGAGCTTCAACGCGTCGTAGCCGGTCTTCAGGATCAGCGCGCCGACCACGGCCATGAAGATCACGCGCACGAAACCCGCGCCGTGCTTCAATGCCAGCCGCGTGCCGAGCAGGCTGCCCACCACGTTGGCAACGGCCATCACCAGCGCGAAGTGCCACCAGATGTGACCCTTGGCGATGAACAGCAGCAGCGCCGAGAAGTTGGTGGCGGTGTTCAGCAGCTTGGCGCTGGCCGACGCATGCAGGAAGTCGTAGCCGAGCAGCCGCACGAACAGGAACACGAAAAAGCTGCCGGTGCCCGGCCCGAAGAAACCGTCGTAGAAACCGATGACGAAACCGATCAGCGACGCAACGGCCGCTTCGGTGCGGCCGCTGAAGCGGCGCCGGTGCTCGCGGCCCATGTCCTTCTTCACCAGCGTGTAAACGAACACCGCGAGCAGGATGAAGGGCAGCGCCTTGCGCAGGCCGGTGGGCGGCACCATCGTGACCGTCCAGGCGCCGAGTGCACTGCCCGCCAGCGCCGCCGCAGCGGCCGGCAGCAGCGCCGACCACACCATCTCGACGCGCCGCGCGAACTGCACCGTCGCCCAGGCCGTGCCCCAGACCGCCGCCCCCTTGTTGGTGCCGAACAGCGTGGCCGGCGCCGCGTTCGGGAACACGCCGAACATCGCCGGGATGAGGATCAGCCCGCCGCCGCCGACGATGGCATCGACAAAACCGGCAAACAGCGAAGCAAGCGTGACGACCGCGAACTCGAGCATGGAAGGGGAGGAGGGGCTAGCAGAAGGAACGGTGGAGCAGGGCGCCCCAAAAACAACGGGCGCTGGCATCGGCCAGCGCCCGCGAATTGTGACATTCGTTTTGCGTCACAGAGTCTCTTCTACTGCTTCTCTGTGTCTCCTCAGTCCCCGCCCCATTTGCAAGCGCACCTTGGGGGTGGGCTCGCTGCGAGTGACGAGACTGTAGGGCGCACGCGAGTCCCTAGCACTAGGGGTTTTCCTGCCCTTTTTTGCAGCAGATCGCACCGGATCAGGGTCTTCCCGGGGGGGCTGTCAGGTCCATCGCCGAGGGCCGGTGCCCACCTTCAAGCCGGCCCGACGAAGCGGCCGACCAGCTCGCCCATCGCGCGGCTGTCCTCACCGCCGCGAGCTTGCAGCCCCGCCAGGATGCCGAGCTTGTCGTGGCGCGGGCGGTTCTGGCTCACCTTCCATTTGCCTTCCAGCCGGGCGATCGGAATCTCGATGCCGACCAGCACCGCCAACAACTTCTCGATGAAGTCGGTGGGCGCGTCGCTGACCTTCCAGGGCACGGCATGGCCGGCCTCGTGCGTGTCGCTCAGCTCGCTCACGTGTGCCAGCAGCCATAGCGGGTCGTCGATCACGCGCGGCATGCCGTGCGCGTGCACCACCGCGTAGTTCCAGGTCGGCACCGCCTTGCCGTTGGCATGCTTGCTCGGGTACCAGGACGGCGAGACATAGGCCTGCGGCCCCTGGAACACCACCGCAGAAGGCTGCTCGCGCGAGAACGACTGCCACACCGGGTTGGCCCGCGGCACGTGCGCTACCAGCGTGCCGTGCTCGCCGCGCTCGGCATGCAGCAGGAAGGGCACGTGGTTGACCAGCAACTCGCCGCCGGCCGAGGTGACCCAGGTGCCCAGCGGGTAGGCGCGGATCAGCCCGTGCAGCACGCCGGGGTCGTGTTCTTCGAAATGCTTGGGGGTGTACATCGACGGCTCCGACCGGTGGTTCTGCTGCACAGCATACGGCGCCTCAGGCGCCCAACGCATCCCAGCGGTCGTGCCGATCGCGGCGCTCCTGCCGGTAGTTGGTGATCTCCAGGCGCATGCCGTCGGGGTCGGTGAAGAAGGTGGCCCAGTAGTCCGGCGCGTAGCCCGGGTGCAGGTACGGCTCGGTGGCGTCGACACCGGCCGCCTGCAGCGCCGCGGCGGCGGCGCGTACGTCGTCGACGGTGTCGACGCGCAGGCAGAAGTGGTGCAGGCCCGGGGCATAGGGGTCGTGCGTCTGCCCGCTGCGCGCCGGCCGCAGCACGTAGCCGAAATGCCGGTTGTAGTACTGCACGTGCGGCTCGTCGTTCAGGGCAAAGCGGTTCTTGCGGAACCCGAGCGCGGGCAGCACGCGGTCGTAGAAGGCCTCGGAGCGGGCCAGGTCGGACACGGTGATGTAGACGTGGTCGATGCCGATGACCTGGGGCTCGGGTGCCCGAGTTGCCGCCTGGTCGGCCAGTGTCTTGTACATCACGAAGGCGTCGACATCGCCGCGGGTGGGGTGCCTGAACGCACCCGGCAGGCGCCCGACCATGGCAAAGCCGAGCTTGCGCCACAACTGCACCGCCACCTCGTTGGTCGACACCACGCAGTTGAACTGCATGGCCCGGAAACCGCGTGCCGCGGCCTCGCGTTGCGAGTGCTCGCACAGGGCCGAAGCGACCCCGAGGCCGCGTGCGTGCTCGCCGACCACATAGCCGCAGTTGCACACGTGCCCGCCCTGGCCGGGCTGGTTGGGCTTGAGGAAGTAGGTGCCCGCTATCCGGTTGCCCGTGTCCACTGCGACGAAGGTCGCGGTCGGCGCGTCGACCCAGGCCTGGCGCGCTTGCGCCTCGGTGATGTCGCGGGCAAAGGTGTAGGTCTCGCCGGCACGGAAGGTCGGTTCGAGCAGGGCCCAGACGGCAGGCCAGTCCCGGGTGTCATAGGCGCGTACCGTGAGCATCGGGTGTCTCCAGGGTGGGGGGATCGCCGGGATCGCGAACGCCGGCAGGTTGCGATTCTTCCGGCTCTGCGTGGCACGTCGCCAGGGTATCGCCAGTTTGCGTCGGGTGCAGGGGCGCCTCGGGCGCGGTGGCGTCTCGCCAAGGCGGTGCCGGGTCGGTCATGTCGATCATTTCGATGTCGGGCATCAAGGGAAAGCCCTCGAAACGAGAGTCGCCTTCCATCTTCTAGCGGGTTCCTTCGAAACCGCGCGGGCTGGCGTCGGGGCCGTGCAGATAGCGCGACGCCTGCAAGTCCACCACCTGACAGGTGTAGCGGTCGCACAGCAAGGCCACGTAGCGCCCATCGACGCTCGTATAGGCATACCGGTATCCGGTCGGCGTCGACCATTCCGGGCGAAGCTTCGCGAGCAGTGCCACGGCAGCGGCGACCGCCGGCGAGCCGGCTTGATGCCCGGATCGAGGTGGCGTGGCCCGGGGGACGAGGCGCGCTTTCAGCTTCGCGAACCACATGGGGCCGTGTCCGGGGGGGCAGGGCGGCGTTCAGCGACGCGGCCCGGGCTTCGTCGCTGCGATCACCGGCTGGTAGAACGCCGTCTGTGCCCGGTGCACGTTCTCGAACCCTGCCTCACGCATCAGCGCGCACACGCGCTCGACAGAGAGTGCGTAGTACCGCGAGCGCATCGCGTGCGTCGCCACGGCGCCGGACGCCAGGTCTTCTTCGACGAAAAAGAAGGTGAAGTCATAGAAGTCGTCGCCGTCGAAATCCCACACCTGGAACAGCAGGTAGCGCTTGCCCGCTTCGAGGCGCACGCCATAAGGCTTGACCAGGTGGCGGCCGCGTGTCTCTCGGGCGTAGTCCCGCACGCTGACGACGCAGCCCCCGCCGTCGACCAGGCAGTCGAACATCTGACGCAGCGCGATCAGGATGTCGTCATCCGAGAGCAGGTGAGGCAGCGAGTTGTCGCAGGAAAGCACGACGTCGAAACCGCCGCCGTGATGTGCATGGGCACGGCGCATGTCGCAGGCCGAGACGGCCAGGCCGACACCCCATCGATGAGCCTCTTCGCGTGCGCGCACCACGGCCCCGGCGGACAAGTCCGACGCCGTCACGTCGTAGCCCTGCAGCGCGAGGCCGATGGCCTGCGTGCCGATGCCGCATGAGACGTCAAGGAGCCTGCGGCCGCCGGGCCAGCCGGTGCCGATGAGTGACGCCAGCTGTTCGCCCTGGGTGCGTACGCTGGCGGGCCAGTCCTCGTGGATCAGGTGGTACAGCGGCGCGAGGTCGTCATAGAAGCGGCTCATGAGAGCAGATGGTACGCAAGCGCAGCCGTCACGAGCGCCGCCACCCCCCACCACCACGCGGCGCCTGCGCGGCGCGGCACCTCGCCGGGCGCCAGGCCCGCGCTTGCATCGCCGGCCGAGGCCTCGGCGGCTTCTACCCGGTCCTTGGCCTCTTTCAGCCCCAGCCCCGTGTGCTCGCGCAACAACCGGATCGCTTCGATCTTGTTGCCCCGTTGCAGCGCTTGCTGCACGGGCAGAGGCAGCCCGGGCGTCGAGAGCCGCGGCGCTGGCGTGCCGGTCCACGAGCCCTGCAGATGGGCGTCGATCTCGTCCTTGGCTTCCTTCAGACTGACGCCCGTTGCGTCACGCAGGCGTTTGATCGCCTCGATCGTGCGGCCTGCTTCGAGCGCTTCGACGACATTCTCGGGGAGGGGTTTCACGGCTTCACTCCGATGTGCAGGGCGCTTGCGCTCTTCGATACTCCGGCGCAGCGCCTGGCTGCCCGGTTCAACTGCTCGCCCCGAACACGGCAAAGGGAAAGCAGACGCAAGAGACCGCCTTCGGAAAGCGCAAGCCAAGCACCACGCCGGCTGCAGCGAGGCCGATCGCCCACCCCGCCAGCGCCTCCAGCGAGGCCGGTGCCTGGCCGAAAGCGAGACGACCGATCACGCCGATCCAGAAGCCGCCCAGTGCGCGGTGGCGCGCAGCGGAAATCAGGCGTCTTTCTCGAGCACCACTTCCCAGACCGCTTTTGACTTCACGTACTTTCGCGTGACGAAGTGCTCCAGCGACAAGCGCCTCCATCCTTCGGCGAAGAGCAGCGCGATCGATTCCTCGTCGAAAAAGCGCTTCGGCTCTCCATCGACCAAGAAGAAGTTCTGTTCGATCTCCGGGTGGCCCTGGGCGCCGAAGTTGCGATCTTCCGTCGAAATCAACCGGCACAGCAGGAGCCCGCCCGGACGCAGAGCGTGTCGAACCCTTTGCACGATGGCGACGGTTTCCTTCCACGCAAAGTAGTGCAACGAGAGGCTGGCGACCACCACGCCGAGATCTTGCGCTTGCGCAGGGAGAGGCTCGCGGATGTCTCGGCATTCGATCGCCGCCGAGGGCACCCGAACCCTCGCGACAGCGACGGCGGCGCGAGAGAGATCGAAGGCGATGACGTTCAGGCCGGCGCGGGCGAGCGTGGCCGTATCGTCGCCCTGGCCGCAGCCGATCTCCAGGACAGGCCGGTCCTGGGCGCGTTCAACGGCCAACGGCAACCAGCGGTCGAGCCAGGGGTCTTTGAGCATGATCTTGAAACGCCTGAGAAGTTGCGCTCGATGTGCCTCGTGTACATGCATGCGACAGTCGACACGGGGGGCGGCAATGCTCGCGTGACGGCTACGACACCGGCCGCACGAGGCCCAGACTGCGAAGCTGAACCTCCAGCTCTTCGGACGAGCGCCAGGGCAGGATGGGAGCGTTCTGCCGTTCGTCGGGAGGATGCTCGGGCAGGCTGTCGGACCAGCCGCCGCAGTCCACCAACGGCAGGAGTGGACGCTGGTGAAGCCAGGCGAGGCAGACCTCGGAGATCGTTCCGGCGCGTCCACCGATGACAAGGCAGGCGTCTCCGGCGAGGGCCATGAGCAGGTTGCGGGCGTCGCCCATGCCGCATGGAATGACCACTGTGGCAGGCCAGTCCGAAGGAGGCATCTGGCCGGGCGGAACGATGCTCACCACCAGACCACCCGCTTGAATGGCACTTTCAGCGGCGACCCTCGTGGCGGGGCTCCCGCACCCGCTGACCACCGTGATGCCGAGCTTCGCGAGGAGGCTGCCGGCACGAGCTGCCAGCTCGTAGGCGTCAGATCCCGGCTCGGCGCTGCCGAGAATGGAGACTTGGGGGCGACGGATCGAGAGGTTCATGTGGGTCCGTAGGCTTCATGGCCGGTGGGTCCAGCGTCGGCGGGCGGAGCCCGCTGGAATGCACCGGTGTCGTGAGGGGTCTGGCTGGGAATCAGCGAACGCCTGGCGGGTTATTGTTTCTGCTGAAAAGCGAGAAGATAGCCGTTGCAGTCCTTGATACCGAACTCCCTGGAGCCATACGGCATGTCTTGAAGCTCCCATGCCAGCGGCGCAAGGCCCCGAACCCGAACATGGAAGTCATCGACATCCGGAATGGTGATGTACAGCGTTCCGGTGCACGCGGGGTCGCCATGCCACAGGTCCTGCTCGGTGAACAACAGTTTCGCACCGCCCTTCTCCAGCGTGACTGTGCGCTCTGCCGTCGCGGTCGCGATGAAGCCGAGCGTCGATTCATAGAACCGGCGGGTTTCATTCAGGTCGTTGCAGCGAAGAAGCACGGAAAGGGTCATGGTGATACACGTCGTGTGACGCCAAACATTGATGACAGTCGGGCGGACCTGCACGAGCAGCGAGCCACTGCGTGTTGAGTCCATTGGCGATGGTGACGCCCCACGTTCGAGTGCACCTGAGTGCGAAAGTGAGGGCAGCTCGCTGGAGCACGGCGCCCCGTGAAGAGCGATGCATGCCATCACGCAGAGCGGTCACCGGGCTGGAGCCGGCCTGGTGATGAGGCGAAAGATGTCTTCCCGAACCAGCTTCATGGCGTGTCCCCGTGCCTGGCTGCTCGCAGTGGCCGCCGCGGTGGTGGCCACCACAAGATCGAGCGGCTTGTGTACCCAGATCAGCTGCCCGCCGAAGCCGCTTGCAAAGAAGGTCTGGCTTGCCGTGCCAGAAGGGGGGAGCCACCACATATAGCCGTACGCCGGTTGATCTGCCGAGGTCTGGCGTTGAACGGCTTCGCCCGCATACGACTTCGAAATCAACTGCTGCTCATTCCACACGCCCTGCTGAAGCATCAGTTGACCCAGCTTGGCCATGTCGCGAGTGCGCAGACGCAAACCGCTCGAGCCATAGTGGTGGCCGTTTGGGCCCTTCTTCCAATCGAACAGGTCGATGCCCAGGGGCCCGAAGAGCTTTTTCTGCGCCAACTCGGAGACCCCCTGCCGGGTCGCGTTCTCCAGGGCAATCGCGAGCAGGTTTGCGGCGAGGTCGTCGTAGAGAAATTCCGCCCCAGGCGGCGCTTTGACAGGCCGATTTGCCAAGTATTGAGGATGGTCGGATTCGGCCCTGCTCACCCGGCCCGATGGGGCGAACCCAGCCCTCATGGTGAGCAAGTGCCTGACGGTCACCGGTGCTCGATCGGCATCGGCGGTTACCGTTGTGCCGGCGGGAAGCAGGGCCGCAATGGGTTGATCGAGTGACGCGATGGCGCCTTCGTCCGCGGCGATGCCCACAAGCATCGAAAGCACGCTCTTGGTCACCGACTGTGTGTCGCGCAGCGTGTCTTGATTCGACCCCGGCTGGTAGTACTCGAAGACGACATGCCCGCCACGGAGCACGACCACGCTCTCGACATCGGTGAACGAGGTGGCAATGGTTTCAGGCAGCCCAACGAGCGCTTCCCGTTGAGCCTGAAGGTCCTCGCTCATCGGGGCGCCGGCGCCACTGGCGGGAGCTGCGGCGACCTGAGCAGACGAGCCATGAAGCAAGGGCTAGCGCGTTTGCAGCGGAACAAAAGATGGAGCGCATGATTTCACAGCACCGTTTCCGGCGCGCCTGGAAGGTCAGGTTCGCCCACGTGCTGCTTGCAACTCGGCGGCAACCCGAGTGCCGCCGTGGTCCGAACGGTGGTTCGCTCTTTCATGCAGCATGAGCACCGCGGGCCCATCGGGCGTCACCACTTCACCTACTTCTTTGAAGCCCACCTTGCTGTAGCAGCGGATGGCGCGTCTGTTGTTCGGGGAGGGATCTGTTTGGACCTTGGTAACGCACGGATCCGCAAACAGGCGTTCCACGAAAGCCGCAACCATGGCGGTTCCCAGCCCTTGGTTCAAGCGCGTTTCATCCACCAGAAACTGATCAATTCCCCTGGCTCCCGGGTCGCTTTCATCTTCCCACCAGCCGCCTCCCGAGCCTTGGACGACATAGGATTGAATGAAACCGATGGGCTGATCCTTGATGCTGGCGATGTATGCCCGGGTCGATGAGCGACCCTCAATGATCGGCAAGTATTCATCCCGAACTTCTTCCATGGTGCTCGGTTCTTCCCACCATTCAGCCACGTGCGGCCGCAGGATCCAGGCGTGTAGCATCGGAAGATCTTCCACGGCGAGTGGTCTGAAAAGAAGTTTGTACATTGCGTTCTCTGCCTCGTCGCCGTGCCGGTATTCAGCCGCCGCCGCGGGATGGCCGCTGCTGCCGGTGGCGGCTTCGACGTCGGATACCTTGTGGGCTTCTGTGCTCATGGCGGCAAACCGAATCTCACGGCCGCTTTGGCTCGGGCCTTGGCGGCCTCGGTGTCGCGGTTGCGCGGCTCGGCCGTTGTGACGAGTGAGCGGACGAGAACGCGAGCCGAGGCGGCAACCTCTTCGACCGCGCGCTCGAATGCCGCTTCGTTTGCCTTGGACGGCACATTGAAACCGCTGAGCTTGCGAACGAACTGGAGCGCCGCGTCTCGGATCTCGAGTTCCGTGGCCGGCGGGTCGAAGTTGAACAACGTCTTGATGTTGCGGCACATGACGGCTCCAGTTCGATACTGACGCATTGAATGGTATGCCATCCACCCGTCGCGGGCAGGCATCGCGGAGGCGAGGCGCGGCGGGTCCAGGGTCAGGCACCGCTCTTCAGCATGACGCCGGGGTCGAGGTAGAACATCTTGCGCCATCCCTGCGTTTCCGTGCTGTACCGCCAAGGCAGCGGAACAAGCGAGAACACCGCGTAGTGCAGGTGGGGTGGCTTCCCTGCCGCGTTGCCGGATACGCCGACCGTGCCGACCTGCGAACCGGAGCCGACCAGTACCGGCGGCGCGGCTCCATAGCTCGACAGGTGCGCGTAGTAATGAATGCGCCACTTCGGTCCGAGAACGGCGACGACCTTGCCGCCCTGGCCCCACTCGCCTCTGTAGATGACCAGACCCGCCGTTGCGGCAATGACTTTCTGGCCCTGCTGCGCAAAGATGTCTATGCCCTTGTGCACGCCGGAAGCGCCCCAAGGCTCGTACCAGAAAGACTTCGGATTCCAGTCGCGAGCAGAGGCGCCCTCGACCGGAATGACCGGGTTCTCGGGGACCAGCATCCCGGCCGCCAAAATGCCCAGAAGAGATAGCGACACTTTCAGTCGTGCTCGATGTTGCATCTATGGTGCCGCCCCGTCCCGGCGCATGCAGGTGGTGTACTCGCCGCGAGGCTCTTCGAGCAGCGGAGCCGGTGTGTCGAACGCGATGCTCCAGCCGACCACGCTCGATCTCATCTCGACAAGGGGCCGAAGAAGCCAATGATCCTTTCGATCCGCGTACCGTCGGCCGAGATGAATGCAATGTCGATCCCCTCGGGAAGCTCATTCCCGCCGGCGTCAACGGCGCGCCAGGCAAACCGTGCGACGCCGTGGTGTTCATCGACCTGACTGGTGCGAACGACTCGTGACCCAGGCCGCCTCGCAAGCACCTTCGCGATGTGGGCGAGAAGTTCGGAGCTGCCAAGCGCGTGTACGGTGGGATCCGTGTAGCTGGCAGCCGGCGCCCAGACCCGTGCTATCAGTTCGGCACGCCGCTGCGGCGATGCTTCGCTCCATGCCTGACAGTACGTGTCGATCAATGCGGTCAGTTCCATACGCCTCCAAGCTTGACCATCAGCGGAATGCCGAGAGAACCGAGAAGGCGGCAGCGGCACCGGCGAGCCAGAAGAGTCCGCGCGTTGCCACCTTGCGAAGCGAAGACCAGTAGGGTTGGGTTGCAACGTCCTTCGTCCCCAACGACAGGTGCTCCGTGCCGACCACAAACAGCAGGACGGGAACGAGGAAGACCCCCGTCAAAGCAGCCAGCAGAAGAAGGCTGCGCCCTTGTGGCGAGAGCGCCAGCGCGTTTGCTGCAGCCTCTTGCAGCGGCATGGCAAAACCGAGCGCGAGACCGCTGAGGAGTGCGGCGGTGCGGGTTGGCGCAATCGGTGGTTTCATGCGGCCCGGCGACGAACGTGAACGGCGCGTTCCAGCAAGCGACGCTTGCTGGCGCACGGCTGCTCGATGGAAGGGTCAGCTGTGCGCATGCGACTACTGTTGCGCCTGGAGCATGGCCGCCATCTTCTGATGGATCAAGTTGATGGCCTTGAGGGGTCGGATCAGCACCTTGAACTCGACGATCCGCCCCTCGATGTCCCACTTGAGCATGTCGACACCGTTGACGCCGATGCCGTCGATTTCTACCTGGAACTCAAGCACCGCGTCGGAAGGGCCGGTGACTTCTCGAACATACCTGAAGGACGGATTGAAGAAAACCTGGAACGCGGCAGAGAGGTATTGGATCGTGATGGCCTTTCCGACCTGCGGCGTATGAACGACGGGCGAGTGGAACACCACGTTGTCCCCGAGAACCGAGTCGAGGCCTGCAGCGTCTCGGGACTTCACGAGTGCATGCCAGGTAGATAACGTGTCGATGGTCATTGCGGGCTCTCCGGAAGGTGCGTTCATGCCAGCGACACGGCCCATGCCGGCCCTGGACAGGCTGTGCCGATGATGAAGGCTCCCGCATGCGCGAGAGTCAAGAGCGTTCGGCCTGTTGGCATGGGACCCCGTCGTTTGCGTCAGGTGAAAGTGTCAACCAAACCGATGCGAGCTCCCCTGGCTTGCCGGGGCATGTCCTCTCGATGGGAATACGAAGGGACATCCCCAGTCCTGCAACGGCGACGAAGTGCGCCAAGATTGGTGGTTGCGAATTCATCAATCTGAAGCTTTGGAAAGGGGAAGTCCGTGGAGCAGATTACACGAGGCGACCGTTGCCGGGAAGCCACCCGGGTGGGTGTGGACCTGGCCAAGCAGGTGATCCAGGTGCACGCGGTGGATAGGCGCGGCCGGGTGATCACCAGCCGGGCGCTGCGACGCGATCAGTTCCTGCCGTGGTGCGCGCAATTGCCCACGGGTTGCCTCGTGGCGATGGAGGCCAGCTCAAGCGCCCACCACTGGGGCCGCCGGCTGCAAGCGATGGGGCTGGACGCACGCATCATCTCCGCACAGCTGGCCGCGCCGTACCGCATGCAAGGCCACA
>NZ_JAMKFE010000022.1 GCF_023721835.1 Caldimonas mangrovi
GGGGAGCCGTGCGTAAAGCCGCAGGCCAGGAGTCTGGGGGGCTTCTGCCGCCCAGACTCCTAGGCGCAGCGCACAGGCGGGTGGGGCCACCCGGCGAGCACTGCAACGACGCATGCAGGGGTTTCTCGCCTGAACTTCTTCGACGAACTTGCGGGACAGCACACTAGGGCCTCAACCCTTCGCGCACCGTCGGGTAGCGCAGCTTCAGCTTCAGTTCGCGCTTCAGGCGCTCGTTGCTCAAGCGCCGCGACTCGCTCAAGAAGGACTGCTGCATCGGCGAGAGCTGCTGCGCCGCCTCGGCCCGCGAAACGCGCGGCGGGCGCGGCAGGCCGCACACGTCGGCCGCCAGGTCGAAGTAGTCGCCCATCTTCAGTTCGGTGTCGTCGCTCGCGTGCACGATGCGCTGCGGCAGGCCACGCCACAGTGCGACGGCACAGGCCCGCGCCAGGTCGTCGGCATGGATGTGGTTGGTGTAGACATCGTCTTGCGGCGCCAGCACCGGCGCACCGCGCAACAACCGCTCGCGCGGGTGCCCGCCAGGGCGGTCGACCGCATAGATGCCCGGGATGCGCAGCACGGTCACGCGCACGCCGAGCGCCCGGCCGAACCAGCGGATGCGGTCCTCGGCGTCGACACGCCGCTGAGCACGGTCGGTGGCCGGACGCACGGGACGGGTTTCATCGAAAAGCTCGCCCTGCGCGTCGCCGTACACGCCGGTCGTGCTGCCGTAGACCAGCGCGCGCACGCGGCCCTTGCGTGCCAGCGCCCGCAGCAGCGCCGCGGTCCGCGTGTCGACGCGCCCGCTGGCCGGTGGTGGCGCGAGGTGCAGCACCGCGTCGGCCAGTGCGGCCAGCCGGCCCAGCGTGGACGCGTCGTCCAGGTTGCCCACCAGTGGCACGGCGCCCAGGCCGCGCAGCGCGGCACAACGGTCCGGCTGGGACGTCAGCGCCAGCACGCGCCAGCGCGGCACCAGCAGGCGCAGCACGCGCTGGCCGACGTCGCCGCAACCGATGATCAACAGCCGTGGTCGGCGCAGGGGGAACGAGGGCAACAGAGGCATGGCGAACGGCCGGCCCGGCGTCGGGCCTTTGCAACCGGGGCAAAATGTCGGGTTTCGCAGTGTATGAGCCGCGGCCAGGCCCGTGGTGCATGAGGAGACTCCCCGATGACCTTCACCGTGACCGTGCAGCCCAGCGGCCACACCTTCGAGGTGCAGCGCGACGAGACCGTGCTGGCCGCCGCGATCCGCCAAGGCGTGGGCCTGCCCTACGGTTGCAGGGACGGCGCCTGCGGCTCCTGCAAGAGCCGGCTGCTCGATGGCCGCGTGATCCACGGCGCGCACCAGGTGAAGGCGATGTCGCCGGCCGAGGAAGACGCCGGCTACACGCTGACGTGCTGCGCCACGCCGCAGAGCGACCTCGCTATCGAGTCGCGTGAAGTGGTGGGCGCGGGGCAGTTCCCCATCAAGAAGATGCCCTGCCGCGTGACGACGATCGAGAAGGTCGCACCCGACGTGGCCGTGCTGCGGCTGCAGCTGCCCGCCAACGACCAGCTGCAGTACCACGCCGGCCAGTACGTCGAATTCATTCTGCGCGACGGCGCCCGCCGCAGCTATTCGATGGCGAACGCACCCCACACGCAGGCCGACAAGCCGGGCATCGAACTGCACATCCGCCACATGCCGGGCGGCAAATTCACCGATCATGTGTTCGGCGCGATGAAGGAAAAGGAGATCCTGCGGCTCGAGGGCCCGTTCGGTAGCTTCTTCCTGCGCGAAGACTCCGACAAGCCGCTGGTGCTGCTGGCGTCCGGCACCGGCTTCGCCCCGATCAAGGCGCTGATCGAGCACCTGCAGTTCAAGGGCATCACCCGCCCCGCGGTGCTCTACTGGGGCTGCCGCAGCCGTGCCGACCTGTACCTGCACAACTGGGCCGAACAGGCGGCCGCGAGCCTGCCCAACCTGCGCTACGTGCCGGTGCTGTCCGAGCCCAAGCCGGAAGACGCCTGGACCGGCCGCACCGGCTTCGTCCACCAGGCGGTGATGCAGGACCTGCCCGACCTCTCCGGCCACCAGGTCTATGCCTGCGGGGCGCCAGTGATGGTGGAGTCGGCCCAGCGCGATTTCGTTGCGCATGCTGGGTTGCCCGGTGAAGAGTTCTACGCGGATTCGTTCACCAGCGAAGCGGACAAGCACTGACGCGGAGGAGCATTTCCCCAACCCGTGGTCGCGCGTGACGAGGGCGCGGGGTGGCCGACTCCGCTCATGTCCCCCGCCCCGGACTACGTCCGGTCCTCCTCCTTTACTTCGCTGCGTCGGCCACCCCGCACCCTCGTCATGGCCGCTTCTGTGACCTGCCCGGAATGTCAGGGCGGTGCCAGATCGGGCCGGCGGGGTGCTCTGCGTAGCGAAGTAAAGGAGGAGCGGCGGGCGCAGCCCGTCGCGGGGGACATGAGCGGAGCAGAGCACCCCGCCGGCCCGATCCCACACCAATGTCGGCGAGAGAGTGCCTTTGCATCGCACAGAACCCGGCACCACTCGCCAGCGCCTGCGCGCGGTGTTCGCGCACATGTGGCGCCTCGACCGCCGAGGAGCGCCATACTGGTGCCTCCTTTTCGCTTTTGACGGGCGCGCCGGCGCCCCCGCTGTCCCCATGAACCGACGACTCTGGCTGCAAGCGCACGCCGCCCTCGGCTGCGCGCTTTCCTTCCCCTCGCTGCTCCAGGCGCAGACGCGCACCGTCAAGCTGGTGGTGCCCTACCCGGCCGGCGGGCCGCTCGATGCGATCGCGCGCGTGCTGGCCGACAAGGCCAAGGACGCGCTGGGCAACGTGATCGTCGAGAACCGGGCTGGCGCCGGCGGCAACCTCGGGGCCGACCACGTGGCGAAGGCGGCAGCGGACGGCAACACCATCGTGATGGGCGCCGTCGCGACGCATGCGATCAACCCGTGGCTCTATGCCCGCGTTCCCTACGACCCGATTCGCGACTTCGCACCGATCACGCTGGTCGCACGCGTGCCGAACGTGCTGGTGATGAACAGCGAGGCCGCGTCGCGACTGGGCATCGGCTCGGTGAAGGATCTCGTCGCCTATGCGCGGCAGAACCCCGGCCGCCTGAACTACGGCTCGGGCGGCAACGGCAGCGCCGGACACCTGGCCGGCGAGATGTTCAAGAAGCAGGCCGGCATCAGCATGGTCCACATTCCCTACGCGGGCGGTGCCCCGGCGCAACTGGGCCTGCTCGCGGGCCAGGTCGACCTGAACTTCGACAACCTCGCGACCGCGTCCGCCAACATCCGCTCCGGCAAGCTCAAGGCGTTGGCGGTGACCACGTTGCAGCGCTCCAGCGCCATGCCTGAGCTGCCGACCATCGCCGAGTCGGGTCTGCCCGGCTTCGCGGTCGACACCTGGTTCGGCCTGTTCGCGCCCGCCCAGACCCCCGCCGACGTGGTGGCGCGGCTGAACGACGCCTTCGTCGCGGCACTCAACGACGCAACCGTCAAGGCCCGCTTCGCAAATTTCATGGCCGAGCCGGCGCCGACCACGCCGCAGCAGTTCGGGGACTTCGTGAAGGCCGAACTGGCCAAGTACGAGCAGGTCGTGAAGGCCAGCGGCGCCCGCATCGAATGACGCGGCGCGCCGCGTTTTCACGACACCCCGCAAAGGAATGTTTGACGCGACACGGCAAGCTCGCGTAGTCTTCAGCCCATGTTGACGCAGCTCCTGCTCACCGCCAAGCATTGGAATCGACGTACTCGACGACGACGTTGAGGGCTCGTTCCTGCTCGGCTCCGCAAGGAGACCCCCTTCCCAGGCCACGAGTTACCCCTCGTGGCCTTTTTCTTTGCCTGCGCCATCCGTGCAGGTCCCACGTCAGCGAGGACACCATGAGCTTCGACCCCGTCAGCTTCCACCACTACCCCGTCGACGCGCTGATGCGCGTGACGAACCGTCCGCAGCGCGTGTTCGTGCGTGGCGACGGGCATTGG
Source organism: Caldimonas mangrovi (assembly GCF_023721835.1). Classification (GTDB taxonomy): domain Bacteria; phylum Pseudomonadota; class Gammaproteobacteria; order Burkholderiales; family Burkholderiaceae_C; genus Caldimonas; species Caldimonas mangrovi. The sequence continues at coordinate 3,989 of NZ_JAMKFE010000022.1, forward strand.
CTGTGGGATTCGACGGGCCGACGCTACCTCGACTTCGTGCAGGGCTGGGCCGTCAACGCGCTCGGCCACGCAGCGCCGGACATCGCCGCTGCACTCGTGGCTCAGGCGTCGCGGCTGATGCACACCGGCCCCGGCTACTACAACGACCGCGCGATCGAACTGGCGTCCCGGCTGGCGCAAGCCAGCAGCCTGCCGCGCGTGTTCTTCACCAACAACGGCGCCGAAGCGAACGAAGGCGCGATCAAGCTGGCGCGCAAGTACGGCCGGCTGCGCAAAGGCGGCGCTTACGAAATCGTCACCTTCGACAACGGCTTCCATGGCCGCACGCTGGCGACCATGAGCGCCAGCGGCAAGCCCGGCTTCGACCGCCTGTTCGCACCGCAGGTGCCGGGCTTTCCGAAAGCCCGCTTCAACCACCTCGGCAGCGTCGAGGCCCGTTTGTCGGCGAACACCGTCGCGGTGATGCTGGAACTGGTGCAGGGCGAGGCTGGCGTCATCGAGGCCGAACCGTCCTTCGTGCAGGGCCTGCGCGAACTGTGCGACCGGCATGGCCTGTTGCTGATCGTCGACGAGGTGCAGACCGGCATCGGCCGCACCGGCACGCTGTTCGCGTGCGAGCGCTACGGCCTCCGCCCTGACGTGATGACGCTGGGCAAGGGGCTGGGCGGCGGCGTGCCGATCGGTGCGGTGCTGGCACGCGAAGAGGTCTGCTGCTTCGAGCCAGGCGACCAGGGCGGCACCTTCAACGGCAATGCGCTGGTGTGCGCGGCAGCGCAGGCGGTGCTGGCGCATGTGGATCGCAGCGAGTTCCTGCTGGGCGTGCGCGACAAGGGCCGCCTGCTGCGCGAACGGCTCACGGCGTTGTCGGCGCGGCATGGGCTCGGCAGCGTGCTGGGCAGCGGCCTGCTGCTCGCGCTCGACCTGCCACCGGCACTGGACGCGAGCCGCATCACCGACGCAGCGCTGTCACCGCCGGGAGACACGCCGGGACTGCTGGTCAATCCGGTGCGCCCGCAGCGGCTGCGTTTCATGCCGGCCCTGAACTGCGGTGCCGACGAGATCGAACTGGCGATGCAGTGGCTCGACGAAGCGATCGTGCGCTCGTCGGCATGAGCCTCACAGCTCCTTGCGGCGGATGAAGCTGGAGCGCTTGGCGTCGTCCGGGTAGTGGAACTGGATCTCGCCGCGGCGCCACACGCCGAGCCAGATCATGTTGCGCGAGAAAGCGTCGTGGTCGCTCGCCGAGAACGGCTTCTCGTGCGTCGTCACGACGCCGGCGTAGGGGCGCTCCAGGTTCTCGAGCGCCTGCTTCAAGGCGTCGCCCGAGGTCTCGCCGTTGGTCTGGAACATCACGCGCAGCATCAGGTGCACGGCGTCGTAGGTCTGCGCGGCGGCCATCAGCGAGCCGAGGGGCTGGTTGCCAGCATGACGCTTCAGCCGCGCAATGAAAGACATGCGGCGTTCGTTGGAGATGTCCGGGATGATGGTCTGTACCATCATCGCCCCCTCGGCACCCGCGCCGCCGGTGTCCGGCACGGTGCGGAAGGACAGCGGCCATGGCCCGTAGAACGCGGCGCCGAACTGCGTTGCGGCGCGTGCCCGCGCCATCACCGCTAGTTCGGGGCCGACCGTGTAGCCGATCACCGCCTGGGCGCCGGCAGCCTTCGCGGCCTGCATCGCCTGCGTCAGGTCCTTCACGCCGAGATCGAAGCGAGCCACATGCACCGGCTTCAGCTTGTGCTCGGCGAGAAAGCGCTCGACGTCCTTCAGGCCGCCTTCACCGTAGCCCGTGTTGTCCGCGAACACCGCCACCCGTGTGTAGCCGCGCTTGACGATGTCGTCGACCAGAAAGTCGGCCTGCAGCGTGTCGCGCGCCGACATGCGGAAGACATAACTTTGCGCTGCCGGGTATTGAGCCGTGACCGCGGAGCCGGTCGCCACCGGCACCACGAGCAGGTGCTTGTGGTCCTGGAACACGCTCAAGGCCTTCAGTGCGACGCCCGTGTTGCAAAAGGCGATGGTGAAATCGACCTTCTCGTTGAGCACCAGGTCCTCGGCCACCTTGCGGCCTTCGTCCGGCACCGCCTTGTCGTCGCGCTGCACCAGCTCGATCGGCCGGCCCAGGTAGCCGCCCACTTCGTTGATCTCCTTGGTCGCCAGTTCCGCGCCCAGCCGGGCGCTGTTGCCAAAGTCGGCCGAGCCCCCGCTGAGCGGGCAGATGAAGCCGATGCGTACCGGCTTGGCGCTCTGGGCGACGACCGGAAGCGCGGCAAAGGCGAACGAAAGCGCAACGAGGGCGCGGCGGTACTGCATGAGATTCTCCTGACTGCATCGGGGGACCGGCGCGAGACTGCCGCATCGCGCAGTGCTCCCGGATCGGGACCAACCCTGCGTCGAAGGCCGATTGCGACATGCTTCACAAACCGCTGCTGCGGGCCGGCTGAACACCGGCTGAGAATCGGCAGGAAAGACGTCGAGCGACGTGCTCAAAACGCCTTCACGGCGGGAATGCCACGGCCGGAGGGGCGAGGCTTTCGTCGACGCGCCACAGTTGAGCCGGCTCTGTCGGCATGCCCTCGCCCGCTGCACGTAGGGCCGCCGTTTCGCCAAGCATCACGCTCAGGGTCAACGCCGCTGATTGCCACACGTGGGCGTTCGCGCTGCCCGGCTCGCTCGGCGACACGCGCAACCGTTGCAGCACGGCCGGCGAGACGGCCCCGCCACGCTGCTTGACCCGAGCTTCCTTCAGCGTCCAAGCGATGTAGAACACGCGCTCGAGACCGTCCCGTTCGATCCGCTGTGTCAGCCCACGGCGCTCGGCCGGCGTCAGCACAAGAGCAGACAGCCCCTCCAGGCGATCGCGCGCGCGATGCGCCTCGATATCAAGCCCGATCGGCTGCGGCCCGCATGCCACCGCGACCCAGTCGCCGCTGTGCGCAATCGCGACCGATGGCCACGGCCCGCAGACAGCGGCGGACAATACGCATGGGGGACCATCGGGTACGCACGACACGGTCCATTCCGATGCTGCGCCACCGCACGACTCGGCCAGCAGCTCCCGCAGCAACCAGCGCCCGGAAAGGAAATGGCCGCGTCTGCGCGGGGCCCGGATGGCAGCGAGACGCGTACGTTCTTCGCTGCCCAGCCAGTTCAGTCCGTGTTCATCCACCCGCCTCAGGCATTCGCGGACGGCTTCGACCCGGACTTGAACCGGCTGTGTCAACTCACTTCTCGCCGACCTTGGCGTAGGTGCCTTTGAGCGTGACGCCGATCACCACGGCACCGGCATGGCACTCGTACTCGGTCGCGCTTTCGAAGACGTTCTTCTTGTGATAGCTGACGATGTCGACCACGGCATTGGCGCCCTTCTGCTTCGCTTTCTCCTGGAAAGCGATCAACGCCGACAATGCTGCCCACTTGCACCCTTGTTCGTCGGCCTTGCCCACGCCGTTGGTCTTGCGGTTCGACACATCGTGGCCTTTGCGTTCGATCACTTTCGGGGTTTTCTGGCCCGCCAGGAAGAACTTGACGGAGCCGTCGAGCTTCTCCTTTGCTTCCGGCATTTCGAGCACATCCGCCAACGGCAGCTTGTATTCGGTGTCGCGGGCGTAGGCCGGCGCGGCCAGGCCACACGCGGCGGCCAAGAAGGTCAGAGTCAGAAAACGACGCATGGTGGATCCTCTCTATTTTTGCTCGGCAACGACCTTGGCAATCTGGCTGCGGAGCTGAGTGAGCCAGTTGTTGTAGGCCGGATGGATTTTCACGCCTTCAGGCGCGTCCTCGTAGCCCAGGCCGAAGCTGGACACGTACTTGAATTCGTAGCTCTGAGCGTCGTAGAGCACGTCGATCACGGCCTGGTGTCGGCCTTGCTTGTCGTACTTGAGCGCCAGGGTGCCGGGATTGTCGGTCAAGATGACCCAGCCTTTCTGTTGCGCCGCATACGAGATCGCCATGCGGGCATCTTCCACCGTCGCGCCGCGAGTGTCGCTGTGGACGATCTGGACGCGCCCTGCATCCTGGATCGGCACAGGATCACGGACCGCGTGCACGGCGGTCGGGCTGACCACGAGTACCGTCAGGGCAAGTGTGAACGCACGAATCACGAGACCCTCCGTCGATACAGATGCAAGCGGGATCAAGCCGGACAGCGCCGGAAGATCAACGACGTGTTGATGCCGCCGAACGCGAAGTTGTTGCTCATCGTGTATTCGGTTTCAATTGCGCGCCCTGCGCCGGTAATGTAGTCGAGCGGCGCGCAGCGCGGGTCGACCTGCGTCAGGTTGACGGTCGGCGCGAACCAGCCTTCGCGCATCATCTCGAGCGTCATCCAGGCCTCCAGCGCTCCGCACGCGCCCAGCGTGTGCCCCATGTAGCTCTTCAACGAGCTGATCGGCACGCGTTCACCCAAGACTTGGCTCGTCGCTGCCGTCTCGGCCACGTCACCGTGATCGGTGGCTGTGCCGTGAGCGTTGACGTAGCCGATGGCCGACGGCTCGAGCCCGGCGTCCTCCAGCGCGAGCCGCATGGCGATGGCCATGGTCTTCGCATTGGGCTGAGTCACATGGGTGCCGTCGCTGTTGGTGCCGTAACCCACCACCTCCGCGTAGATGGCCGCACCGCGTGCGCGTGCGTGATCGAACTCCTCGAGCACGAGCGTGCAAGCCCCCTCACCGAGCACCAGACCGTCCCGATGCGCATCGAACGGGCGAGGTGTCGTCTGCGGCTCCTCGTTCTTCACGCTGGTTGCAAACAGCGTGTCGAACACCGCAGCATCGATCGCATCGAGCTCTTCGGCACCGCCGGCCAACATCGCGACCTGACGGCCGTCGCGTATCTGCTCATAGGCGTAGCCTACGCCCTGGCTGCCCGAGGTGCAGGCGCTGGAGGTGGTGATGATGCGCCCGGTGATACCGAAAAACACGCCCATGTTGACCGGCGCCGTGTGCGACATCATCTTGATGTAGGTGTTGGCATTGATGCCCTCGGTGGTCTTCTCCGAAAGCATGCGCCCGAAGTCGGAGATGGCTGCCGGCGAGCCGACCGACGAACCATAGGCGATACCCACCTTGCCGCTGCTCAGCAGCGGGTCGCCCAGCAAGCCGGCGTCCTGCAGCGCGACTTCGGTGGCCCGGGTTGCCATCAAAGCGACCCGGCCCATGCTGCGCATGGACTTGCGGTTGTAGTTGGGCGGCAGATCAAACGGTTGGGCCGGCGCACCGAGCCGCGTGTTGAGGCCTTCGTAGACGTCCCACTCGTGCATGCGGCGCACGACATTGCGCCCTTGCTTCAACCTGGCATGCACAGCGGCCCAGTCATGGCCCAGCGGGCTCAGGGCACCGATACCGGTGACAACGACTCGCTTCACCCGATCATCCCCCCGTTGACGGAAATCACCTGCCGCGTGACGTAGGCGGCGTCGGGGGACATCAGGAATGCGACAGCGGCAGCCACTTCCTCGGGGCGCCCCATGCGGCGTGCCGGAATGATCTTCAAGGCTTCTTCCACGACGTGTGCTTCGATCATTTCCGTCTCGATGAGACCTGGCGCGACGCAATTGACGGTGATTTCGCGTCGAGCCAGTTCGACCGCCAATGCCTTGGTGGCCCCCATCAATCCGGCCTTGGCGGCACTGTAATTGGTCTGTCCACGGTTGCCCATCAGGCCGGACACCGAGGCCAGCGTGACAATGCGACCAGGCTGACGCCGTCGCACCATCGGCATCACAACCGGATGGATGACGTTGTAGAAGGCATCGAGGTTGGTGTGGATCACGCTGTCCCATTCCTCGCCGCTCATGGCCGGGAAGGCATTGTCGCGCGCGATGCCTGCGTTGCACACGACGCCGTAGTACGCGCCGTGCGCTTCGATATCGGCCGTCAGTGCGCTTGCGGCAGCTTCGCGGTCCGCGACGTCGAACACCAGCACGCGCGCCTCGCGCCCGAGAGACCGCACGGCGTCGGCAACCGATTGCGCCTGCAGCACCCCCTGGCGGCAATGCACCGCGATGTCATAACCATCGCGCGCCAACCGCAGTGCGATGGCACGGCCGATACCGCGGCTCGATCCTGTCACCAGCACCGTTGCGCTGCTCATGGGGACTCCTGGGAGGAAAGGTACAGCCCGGCGTCATCGGGCAGGAACACCGAGACGATCGCCGTCGCAGCGGTGTCGCCGTCGATCAGGATGCGGCACTCGAACGACCCGAGGCCGTTGCTGCCGAACAGTTCGCAGCGCGCCTCGATGCGCAGCGTCGAGCCGCACGGGAATGAATCGCGGTGCAATTCCATGCGCCGCGAACCGAGCAGGAAACCCAGCGGCACCGGGTCGCCCCGCTTGAGAGCGTGGCCGCCCGACCATGCGGAGATGGCCTGCGCCATGTATTCGATGCCCACCCAGGCCGGCACGGCGCCGTCACGCACGAACAGGCCTTGCCCGTTCACGTCGGCCTCCACCACGACATGCTGCTCGCCATGCTCGATCAGGCGATCGATCAGGAGCATCGCACCCCGGTGCGGAACATAGGCCTCGATCGCAGCGGTGTACTTCGCGTTCACGAGTCATCCTTGTCCGAGTAGCAGGGCGGCGTTGCTGCCGCCGAACGCGAACGAGTTGCTCAGCACATGGCGCGCCGGCCGGCCGAGCGACGAGCCCGGTTCGGCAACACGCAAGGCGGGCAGCCCGGGGTCGACCGCGCCGTCCCACCAATGGGACGGCAACGCGCCGCGCGGATTGTCGACGAGGGTCAGCCAGGCGAACGCCGCCTCGAGCGCGCCAGCCGCACCGAGCGCGTGTCCGGTCAGCGGTTTGGTCGAACTGACCGGTACATCATCGCCCAGCACCCGATACACCGCCCGGCTCTCCATGGCGTCGTTCTGCAGTGTCGCAGTACCGTGCAGATTGACGTAGTCCACGCCGGTCGCCTCGACACGCCCCCGGGCCAGCGCTTCAAGCATCGCCTGCTCGGCACCGCGTCCGTCGGGCTCAGGCGCAGACATGTGATAGGCATCCGAGCATTCACCCCATCCGGCCAGACGTGCCGGCCCGGGCTCTCTCGTCATCAGAAAGAGCGCTGCGCCCTCGCCGAGATTGATGCCTTCTCGGTTCGCCGACAGCGGGTTGCAGCGAGCGGCAGAGACCGACTCGAGCGCGGAGAACCCGGCCACCGTGAAGCGGCACAAGGTATCGGCACCGCCGGCGATCACGGCGTCTGCAAGTCCGGCCTTCAGCAGCCGTGCGCCTGAAGCCAGCGCTTTGGCGCCCGATGAGCAGGCGGTGGAAATGACATGCGCCGGACCGCTCGTGCCCAGGCGGTGCGCGACAAAAGCGGCGGCCGAGCCGAGCTCCTGTTGTGCATAGCAGTACTCCGCGGGCCATGAGCCGCCTTCGCGACGCCGCCGATGCAGCGCAAGCTCCCCTTCGCGCACGCCCGACGTGCTGCCGCCCAGCACAACGGCAACGCGATGCGGGCCGAAACGCGAGACTGCGGCAGCGATGCTGTTGGACAGGTCGTCCAGCACAGCGGCGATCATCGCGTTGTTGCGACTGCGGTGTTCGAGCGGCCAGGCCACGATGTCAGGCAGGGCCGCATCAACCACGCCGAGATGCAGCCGCTGCCCCGGCGAGCAGGCATCGGTCGGCCGCACACCCTGCGCGGCGTCGGACGAGAACAACCCGTCTTTCACCGGTCCCCGGCCTCTGCCGAGAGCGCAGACGAGACCCATGTCGTTGAGGTAGATGGTCATGGCTGCAAAGCTTGAGACTCTATCGTGAGTCGATAGCCGTCCTTCAGATTGTCCAGTTCGATACGGTCGGCACGCGCGCGCCTGACCCGCGCCACGGCCTCTGCACCGTATCGCAGTTCGCGCAGTGTCGAAGTTTCTTCGACAGTCCAGCCGGGCGGCAGCCCATCGCGTATGGCCTTGACCGGCCACAGGGCCAATTGCAGGTCGCTCAGGATGCGCGAACCGGACACCTGCGCCGGCCACCAGTCAGCGCGGCTTTCGGTGAGCTGCTCGCCATCCCAGGACAAGCGGGCGCCCGTGCGGCCCAGATCCAGCAGCGCCAACCTCACGGTCTGAGCGTCGGCTTCGAGCAGCGCTTCGACGGCCTGGCGGCGACCGACTGCCGTGACCTCCAGCCGCTGGGTCAGCGCCAGGCTCGTGCCGAGCGTCGAAGGATGGAGCCTCAGCAGCAACTCGGGGACCGGTTTCGGGCCGCTGGCGCAGCCGGCAAGCACAAGCGGCAGGGCCCACAGCACATGACGAAACAAGTTGAGCATCTGCAGTTCACCCGTGATCAGCATGCGGCCGGAACAGCGGGGACAGAAACCAGACGAAGGCAACCCCGAACAGCATCGTCAAGCCGAATGCCCGCAATGCAGGCGTGTTCGACAAGCCCAGCAACCCGAACGACAGCAGCGTGCTCGCCGCACCGAGCACGATCGCAAGCCACGCGGAACCGTCGTCGTGTGACTCCAGCAGGAAGATGCCGTAATCGACACCGATGCCGAGCAGCAGGACCAGCGCCAGAACGTTGAACAACTGGAAGCCCTCGCCGATCCAGCCGAGCATCCCGACGCTGAACAGGCAGGCCAACAAGGTGGGCAGCCATGCACGCCAGGCGGTGCGCCCATGGCGATGCCACAGCAAACCGAGCACCAGCACGAAGCCGACGGCCAGCAGCACCGACATCGAGATCCTGTAGCGCGCCATCAGGCCCGACACTTCGGCCGTCCGGTCGATCCACCGCACGCCAGGCAGCGTAGCAGTCGCGGTCTGCATGAGCTGCGCTGCTGCACGGCCGTCCAGCCCGTGCAACAGCACCATGCTGCTGTAGCCCTCGGTACCCACGCCGAGCCACAGCGCGCGCGTGGCAGTGGCTTCGGGACGGTCGAGCCAGCGCTGGAGAGTGAGCGGGTCAGGTGCGAAGGCCGGCCGCTCCAGCTGCTCACCGAGCACGCTGCCGACGCCTGCGAGCACCTGCGCTTCGACCCGCGCCGTGAGCAGGGCATCCGCCTGCTGCCGCGCGATCGACGGCACCCAGTCGGATACAGCCTGGTAGCCTGCCAGCGTGCCGGCAGGCAGCCGGTCCAGGACAGCTTTCAACGCTTCTTCCCGTTCGAGCACCTGCTGCTCGCTGGCCCCTTGCACAAGGAAGAACTGGGCCGGACTCGGCAGGCGAAGCAGGCGGCCCACTTCGCGCTGCGAGTCGACAAGCACCTGCGGCGACGACTGGAGTTGCCGAATGTCGTCGTTCGCCGCCAGCCGAGCTACGCCGACGAACGAGAACAGCACGGCGACCGCGAGCGCCCACCAGCCGCGCCCGCGCAACAGCGGCCAGCGTTCGAGGCTGCCGCCAACCGCTGCCGCGAAGCGGCTCGGCGCCACCCTGCCGCGGTCCAGCCACGGCACCCAGCAGGCGGCCGTCAGGAACGCGGCGGTCAGGCCAGTGGCCGAGAACACCGCCATCTGGCGCAGGCCCGGAAAGGGCGCCAACCCGAGTACCAGATAAGCGATCACGCTGGTACACAAGGCGAGCAGCAGGGCCGGCATCAGACCCCTAATCAACTCGAACGGCGCGACACCGGGCTGACGTTGTCGGCTGGCGAAGTAATGGATCCCGTAGTCCTCGGCCACCCCCACCAGGCTTGCCCCGAACACCAGGGTCAGCAGATGCACCTTGCCGAACACGAGCACAGTGACGGACAGAGCTGTCATGCAACCGACGACCAGCGTGAGCGCGACCAGGGCAATGGGCCGCACCGAGCGAAACGCGCACCAGACCAGCAGCACGATGGCCCCCAGCGAACCGAGGCCGATCAGGTTGACCTCACGGCTTGCTTGCGCTGCCGCGGCCTCCGCATGCAGAGGAACGCCCGCCGCCAGCACCTTCAGGCCCGGTGTTTCGACGCGTGCGGCAGCCTCGGCAGCTCGAATCGCATCACCATGCATGGCACCGTCGTGCAGCGAGAACGCGGAGCCCCGGGTCTCTCCCGACAACACGACCCAGTGCAAGCCATCGGCCTCGAACATCAGCCAGCCGTCCTGCGGGCGCACCGGCGAGGCGCCCGTGCGGGCAGACCACCAGGACGACCACAGGCTCAAGGGATCGCTGAGCCAGTCTGACAATCGACCTGATCCGCCGGGCTGGTGCAACGCGGTCAGCGCGGACTGCACCAATTCGGCCGTCGACGCCCGCTCCAGGCGCAGGCGCTGTGCCGGTGTCAGCAGCCGGTCTCTCCAGGGTTGCAATGCCTGCACCGCCTGCGCCGGTGATGCGCCGGGCGCCGCGGGCGCGAGCGCAGCGTCCCCGGCCCGCCACTCGGCCGCGAACACCCGCGCCGCCCGCTGTGCGCTCTGCTCGTCGGGGGATCCGAGCAGCACGACGATTTGCCGCTGTGCGGAATCGGACAGCACCTGTGCTGCCTGGAGCACTCCTGGCGACTGTTCGCTGCGTGGCAGCAGCGCCAGCACGTCGGTATCGAGCTGCCCAGCGCGCCAGAAACTCACTTGGTGACCGATCACCAACAGCACGGCGGCCAGCCACAGCCCAGCGGCCCACCGCATGGCAGATCGGTGCGGCAGCCCCGTCCCGGCACTGGGGACGAGCGCTTCGCCGATGACCGATTCAGGGCCGGGGAGCTGACTCAAAACGATCCTCCTCGTCACGCGTCAGCACAGCGGCAGGCTGCAGATCCGACAGACGGATGACGCTCACGTCCCCCGAAGCTTCTTCGATGCGCACGGTCCTTACATGCCGGTCACCGTCCAGCCCGAGCCGGCTGAACTGCGCGGCAAGCCCCGGCTCCACCGGCGTCAGCACCAGGCGCCAACCTTCCTTGCCGAGCAGTTCGCCTTCGGCACGAAAACGCCGCGTCAGCACCGGCAGGTCGCCCGCCATCAACGCGAACATCACCTCGTTCATGGTGCGCACCGCAGGTTCAGTGCGTGCGTCCAGCCGGGTGGCAGAGCTGCCGTCCGCCTCACGCACGACCAGCCGCTCGCGGGTCAACACCAGTGTCGATTCGAACGGCTGACGGGTCTGCCAGACGACGCCGCGCCCCTTCGCAACCAGGAACTCGCCCCGGGACACCAGCGGACGGCGAAAGCCCTTCAGCGTGCGTGTCTGTTCGAACTGTCCCCGCAGCACCACCGTTTCCACGAGCCGGGCCTGCACCTCGGTGATCACGTCCCGCGCGGCAGCAACGGGCGCTGCGCCCAGTACCGCCAGGCCGCCAAGCAGTTGCAGCGCACGTCGCCTGTTCAACATGGCGCTTTCACTCCCAGCCGCTCCCACAGGATGTCGGGGCAGACGTAGCGCATCTCGCGCGTCGCCGCGTCCACGGCAACCTGTATGGTCCAGGCGCTGTTGATCTTCTGGCCCGTCTTCGCGTCGCGCATCAGGTAGGCGATGCGCAGCCGGTTCTCCCACTCGACGATCTCTGCACGCACCTTCAAGGCCTGGCCCAGGAAGGCCGAGCGCACGTACTTCAACCGCATATCCACGATAGGCCACGCATAGCCGGACTCGCGCATGCGCAGGTAGCCATAGTCGAAGCGATCGAGCAATGCGCAGCGCGCCAGCTCCAGATACTTGACGTAGTGACCATGCCAGACGATGTCCATTGGATCGAGATCGAAGAAGGCCGGAACGACCTCGATCTCGCAACTCAGGTCAGGCCGGCTCATACAGGCTCCAGGACTCGGACCGAACTGCCGCCAACAGCGTCTGCAGATCCTGGTCGAGCGCGCGGTCTTCCTCGATCAGATCGATGCGTTGATCGAGATCGGCGACGAAGGCCCCGAGCGCGGACGGCAGACCCGGGTTGCCATCGACTCTGGCACGCAGAGCGACCCCCTGACGCGCCGCAATCAGCATCGCGGCAGCGACCTGCTCGACGAGCTCCAGCACGCGCAGGCAATCGCGTGCAGCAATCGTGCCCATGCTGACCTTGTCCTGGTTGTGACACTCGGTCGAGCGCGAGAACACCGAGGCCGGCATCGTGAGCTTCAGCGCCTCTGCGGTCCAGGCCGATACGCTGATCTGCAAGGCCTTCAGGCCATGGTTGATCGCTGCACGGCGACCGGTCGCTCCGGACAGGTTGGCCGGCAGCCCGTGATTGAAGCGCGTGTCGACCAGCAACGCCAGTTGACGGTCGAGCAGATCGGCAAGATTGGCGACCGCATTCTTCAACGCGTCCATCGCGAAGGCGATATGGCCACCGTAGAAGTGCCCGCCGTGGAGCACACGCTCTTCGTCGCCCAGGATGATGGGGTTGTCGTTGGCACTGTTGAGTTCGTTCTCGATCACACCCTTGAGCCATGGCAACGCATCCTCGAGCACGCCGATCACGTGCGGGGCGCAGCGCAGCGAATAGCGATCCTGCAAGCGCTGCTCGTTGCGCTGCGGACGTTCGCTTTGCAAATCAGCGCGCAGGCGGGCGGCCGCGCGCTGCTGCCCAGGGTGCGGCTTCACCGCATGCAAGGCCTCGTCGAAGTGGTGCGCATTGCCGGCGCTGGCCACCACGTTGCAGGCTGTGAGCCTCGTCGCGAGCCTGCTGAGGTAGTCTGCACGCTTCCATGCCAGGCAGGCGAGTGCGGTCATGACGGCGGTCCCGTTCATGATGGCCAACCCCTCCTTCGGACGCAGGCGCAATGCCGGGGCCTCGATGGCCTTCAGCGCTTCGGCGGCATCACACGGCGCGCCTCGGAACAGCACCTTTCGCTCACCGCACAGCACTGCAGCGACGTAGGACAACGGCGTCAGGTCGCCGCTCGCGCCAACCGAACCCTCCGCCGGGATCAACGGCAGCACGTCGTGCACCAGCAGCCGTTCCAGTTGCTCAAGCAGACCGACGCTCACGCCCGACGCACCTTGTGCCAGCGATGCCAGACGCGCAGCAAGCACCGCGCGCGTCTCGACGGGCGTCAACATGCGGCCGGCGCCGCAGCCGTGATAGGTGTAGAGATGGTGGGGCAGTTCCGCGACCAGCTCCGGCGGGATGCTCACGGTGCAGGAGTCACCGTAGCCGGTGGTGACGCCATAGATGACGCCGTCTTCACGCAGCAACCGGTCCAGGAACTCGGCGCCGCGCGCAATGCGGCGCCGGAACCCCGGGTCGTCAGAAAGTTGCGCGATGTGTGTGCGCCGCGCGAGTCCCACCACATCTTCGATGCCCAGACGGCTGCCGTCGAAGCGGACATGAGGGGCGTCTTGTCGGTGTTCAGTCATGGTGTGCCTGGGCGGGCAGCGGCGCACCCGCCGCCTGGTCCCAGAAAGGAAAGAAGTTGAACCAGTCGAGCGGAGCCTGCGCGAGCATGGCTTCCACACGGCTCGCGAAGCGCCCTGCCAGCGCAGCACAAGCGGCATCGCGCTGCTTGCGAGGCAGCGTGACCTGCTCATCCAGCAGTTCGAACCGAACCAGGTGGCCCTGCCGCTCGCGCACGCAGCCCATGAAGAACAGCGGGCAGCGCAGTAACGCGGCAATGACGTAGGCCCCTACCGGGAACGGCGCCGAATGGCCGAGGAAGCTCGCCGTCGTGGTCTTGCTGTGCGACACCGGCACGCGGTCGCCTGCAATCGCGACAAACTCGCCTTGTGCCACCCGCTCGGCCAGCAGGGTCGCCGTGGCAATGGAGACCTCCGTCACCTGCAGAAGGCGTACGCCTCCCTCAGGGTTCAGGCGCGTGAGGATGGCATTGAAGCGTTCCGCGTGCGCTGTATGGACGAGCACCGTCAGCCTCGCCTTGCCGACTCGCTCGGCCATGATCTGGCAGAGCTCGAGACAACCCATGTGCGCCGTGACAATCACGCCACCACGGCCTTCGGCGATTGCCCGGCTCATCAACTCGCGGCCCTCGATGCGCAGACGGTCGACGTCATAGCGACCACTTGCGGCGAGCAGCTTGTCGAGCAAGGTTTCCGCAAACGAGCAGAAATGCCGCAAGGTGTCGCGCCAGGTGGGGTCGTGACCGAGCACGCCGTGCGTATGCTGCAGGCGCTGGAGATACTGCAGCGACGCATGCCGTGCCGAGGGCGTGCATGCCCAGTACCAGCACACCACCGGGTACAGGCATAGACGGAACGGCAGGCGGCCAAGCAGGCGATTCACGCCGTAGAGGAACCACATGCCGGCGACAAAAGTGCTTTCGCCGACACTGGCCCAGTGGCGGGTGCCAGTCGTGCTCATGCAGGCCTCAGCTTGCGCCACAGCAGCAGCGGCAGCCGCACCAGCATGCCGACGAACAGCATCGCATGCATGCGCGAAATCAGCACGTTGTCGAGCCACGCACGGAAGTGCGAGACACCGTCGAGCGGATAGGTCACGCGCGTGGGCCGGTTCACCACCCGCACGCCGCGCCAGTGCAGGCGCACGAGCACCTCGACGTCGAAGTCCATGCGCCGTCCGATCGATACGGCATCGATCAGGCGCACCACCGGGGCCAGCGGGTAGACGCGGTAGCCGCACATCGAATCGCGGATCGCGAACGACAGTGTGTTGATCCACACCCACACATGCGTGGCATACCGGGCATACAGCCGGGACTTCGGTACCGAGGTGTCGTAGACGGGGCACCCGACGATGACCGCATCGGGGTGCACGCGCGCCAGCGCGAGGAACGAAGGAATGTCGTCCGGGTCGTGTTGGCCGTCGGCGTCGACCTGGACCGCGTGGCTGAAGCCGCGACGCCGTGCCTCGCGCAAGCCGGCCATCACCGCGCCCCCCTTGCCCTGATTCATGGGCAGGCGCACGAGGTACACGTCGGGTTGCCGGGCGAGCCCGTCGAGGACCGCCGCACACCCCTCTTCGCTGCCGTCATCGACCAGGATGCATGGCAAACGGTGACGCAGCACGCCGTCGACCATGAGCCCGATCGTGGCCGGATGGTTGTACACGGGGATCACGACTACCGGACTAAACATGCTCGCCCGCAAACAGAACCCGGCCACTGGCATGCAGGCCGGCGGCGGACTCCAGATGAAACTGCAGCTGCCGCTTCGTCGCGTGCCACTGCAGCACCAGCTTCAGAACCGTGCCAGGCAAGATCGGGCGCTGGAACTTCAGCGCGTCGATCCGCCGCACGGAGGCTGACAGGCCGAAACACTCCTGCCCGAGCGTCACGGCCCAGTCCAGCTGCACCACGCCGGGCAGGATCGGTGCGCCCGGGAAATGCCCGTCGAACACGGCCTGCCCCGCATGCACTTCGATCTCGGCGGTCGCTTCCTGCGTGCCGCGCGCGAGCCAACGCAGGTGCTCCGGCCGCGACGCGTCGAACAGTGCCAGCAGCGACGCCTGTGTCGTCTTGCCTTGCGCATTGACCGGCAAGGTGTCGACATAGCGCCAGCGTCGCGGCAACGCGATGCGTTCGAACGCTATCCCAAGCGACTGACGCAAACGGGCGTTGAACGCACCGCGGCCGACCCGTTGCAGCGTCTCTCGGCCCTCCGTGGTCAAGACAACGACCGCCCCGGTACGCACGCCGGCTCCCAGGGGAAGCAACACGACGCGCGCCTCTGCCACGTCGGGCAGGGTCGTCAGGTGGCGCTCCAGCGCGGTCAGCGATACGCGCTTCTCCTCGATTTTCACGATCCGATCCGCCCGGCCCAGCAGCACGAAGGTGCCATCGCGCTGCACTTCGACCTGGTCGGATGTCTGCCACCAGGCATCGGTGGGCAGGTGCAAGGAGCGCACCGCCAGGCTGCCTTCGTCGACGCGCCACTCCACGCCGGGCAGTGGTTGCCATGCATCCCCGTGCACGTCGCGCTGCCGCCAGGCGACTCCGCCCGTCTCGGAGCTGCCGAACACCTCGATCGGTGCACGCCCCCACAATGCAGCTGCATGCAGCGCGGCCTCGGCAGGCAGCGGCCCCCCGGAAGAAAACACCGCGCGCAGCCTGCCACGCGTGTTGTTCCAGTCGAGCGTCGCCGGCAACCGCTTGAGATGCGCCGGGCTCGAGATCAGCAAGGACGGCTCGCGCCCGACCTCGACAGCAATCTGCTCCGGGTAGTCGATGCGTCGCGCGCTGAAGGACCGTCCGGCAGCGAGCGGCCACAGCACGAGAAACAACAAGCCGTAGATGTGCTGGTGAGAGACCGTCGCGTGCACCCGCCGGCAGTCGGCGACCAGCGTGCCGAAGGCATGTTCCAGCGTGTGCACTTCGGCGTCCAGCTGCGCCAGCCGCTTCTCGATGGCCGTAGGCTCACCGCTGGAACCCGAGGTGTACATGACGACCGTGACCTCATCGCGCTCGAGCGGACGCCGCGCGGCATCCGACTCGGCGCCGTCGGGGCCGATCCCGCCGGGCAGATCCCCCGCGAACCCATCGACTTCGCCAGCGACCCGTGACAGCGTGGCGGGCTGCGCATCCCCCAGCAGGAAAGGCGTCTTGCCGGCATGCCAGGCCCCGTACAGGGCGGCCGCGAATTCGAAGCTGTCCTCCAGATACAACGCCCAGCGCTTGCCGTTGCGGCCGGAGAACGCCCCTTGCCAGCGAGCCACTGCTTGCGAGAAGGCTGCTCCGTCGAGCGTCCCGTCCGTGCGCCACGCCACGGGTCGCGAAGCGTGGCCGGCCCGGCTGCCCACTTCCGTCAAAGGGATCCAGTCGTTCAAGCCGCCCCCGCCCGTACCGAATTCTTCGCGACGATACACCGGCGCACCAACCATTCGCCGGCAAAGAGCAAACCCATCATCAAGTACGACACGAGGCCGTTGTACAGGGCCCAAAGAGCGTCCGAAGCAAACCACGCCGTCCACGCCGACACGAGGCCGTTGACGACAAAGAAGGCGCACCAGACCATGGTGACGCGGCGCGTGTAGACAATGCCTTCAGGCGGCAGGTCGGGCTGCCGCAATCGCGCCAACCGCTCAATCGCGCTGGGCGGCTTCAGGAGACTGGCCGTGAACAGGGCCAGCATCGACCCGTTGATCAGCAGCGGATAGAGTTTCAAGGGCAGCGCCGCATTCAGGAAGAAGGTCGTCGCCGCCAGCAGCGTGGCCACCCCGACGGCCAACCACCAGGCCCGCTGCCGGGTCGCACCGAGCCGCACCAGTGCCAGACCGAGCAGCAGCAGTGCGAGCCACCGGGGCTCGAAGCGCCCCAGCCCCCAGTACACCGCAAACGGGTAGGCCAGGGTCACCGCGACCAGCAACGCGCTGCGCAAGGACCACCTCAGGCGTGGGCTGCATCGGCCATCAGGCCATGGAGCGCGTCGACGACATCTTGCACCGTGCGCACGCTCTTGAAGGCATCGGGCTGCAGCCGGCGCCCCACGAGCGGCTTGAGTTGCACGATCAGATCGACCGCGTCGATGCTGTCGATATCCAGATCATCGTGCAGCCTGGATGTGAGCTGAATGCGTTGGGCCTCGATGTCGAAGGTGCTTTCGAGGATCTCAACGATCTTTTCGAAGATTTCGTCTTTCGTCATGGCAGCACGCTGGCGGTTGGGATGAGTACGGGGAAAGCGGATCAGCCGGCCCGGTGCTGGGACACCAGTGCAACCAGCGCATTGACGCTCGCGAAATGGCGACGGGTCTCCTCGGACTCCGCCGACAGCGTCACGCCATAGCGCTTCTGCAAGGCCAGGCCGAGTTCCAGGGCGTCGATCGAATCCAGGCCCAGTCCTTCGACGAACAATGGCTGGGCCGAATCGATGTCCTCGGGCGTCACGTCTTCCAGCGCGAGCGAAGAGATGATCAGTTCCTTGATTTCCTGCTCAAGCGTGGGCACGTTGAAGCTCCTTGGCGAAGTAGTGGGTCAGATGATCGGTCAGGCGCCGCGCGGCCAGCGCCTCGCTGGGCGCTGCGTCGACGAAGGCTTGAACGGCAATGTCGTCCTGCACTTCGATGACGAAATGCACACGCTGCGGCGGTACTCGATACCACTTCTCTCCCTTGGTCAGGGTCGGAGGGTGGCAGCGGATCAACACGGGGGTGACATCGATGCGTCCGCGAATCGCAACGTTGGCCGCTCCCCGCTGCAAATGCAACGCCCCCGAAGGGGGGGTACGCGTGCCTTCCGGGAAGATGACGAGGTTGCTGCCCGACCGGACCGACGCAATGCAGTCTTCGAGCAAGCCGGCGCCGCTGTCGTTGCAGATGAAGTCTGCGGTCTGGACGGGCCCGCGGGTGAACGGGTTGCGGATCAACGACGCCTTCACGACGCAATCGGGGTGACGGATGAGCGACACGAGGAACACGACGTCGATCAGGGACGGGTGGTTCGCCAGCACGAGCAGGCCGCGCCGATGCAGCTTCTCGCTTCCCCGGACTTCATAACTGAGCACGCCCAGAGCCTTCATCATCCCGATGAAGGCAGCGAACGACCGGTGTATCAGCCCGCGCGCAAGCGCCGCGCGACGTTCGCGCTGGCGCACACCGATGCGCAGCATCGGGAACACGATGAGGCGCAGGCACAACCCCCCGACGCCGAACGCCGAGAAGCACAGCCCGGTGGCGCAGATGCGCCAGTAGAGGTTGAACCGCTCAGCCATGGCGCCGCCACTCCCACTCGACGGTACCGGCGTGCTGCGTCAGACGCGCCTCCTCGGCAAGAAAGAAGCGCAGCACTTCGAGGCCTGCGGGCAACTCGGCCGGTGCGCCGCGAACTTCAGCCGGCACAGGGCGAGAGGCCAGGCTCCAGCGGGGATGCCCCGCTCGCGCCGGCGCAAGGCGCCATGCCCAGGCCCACCGAGCCTGAGGTTCATCGCGAAAGCAGACATAGTCGTCCGGCAACGGCTCGTCGTAGCAGACCAACATCACCTCGCCGGCGCCGTCAGCCAGCAGTCCGGCAGCCTCGGTCACACCAGCGGCGGCAGTCGCCTGCCCTGCTGCCACGCACACGGCGTTGGAACGGTCCTCGCGGACGATCGAGTAGAGGCCGCTGATGGCGTTGTGCACCGACATCGTGAAACCGGTGGGCGAAACGCTGCCGTCACGCTCGAGATCGGCAAGCAACTGGAGCGAGCGGTCGACGTCGCCATAGCGGGACGCAAACACCGTCGGCATTGCCGGGCGGTCGCCCTGGCACCACCAGCTCGCCTGCAAGGCCATGCGTCCGAGCGTGCTCAGACGCCGACGCATCATTGCGGCGATTTCCGGCAACGCCGGCGCATCGTCGCCATGAGGCAAACGTGCACGCGCAGACCACGCCAGCCAGTCATCGGGCTTGTTCAGCCCGGGGCTCCACGCAGACCAGGCCCGTATTCCGAAGTTGAACTCCACTTGCGATCACCCTTGCACGGACGAAGAAAGATCGTCCGCTCTCCTTGAAGGCCCACCGCGGTACTGCACGTCGGCAGCTTGCACGTGTAAGCCTTCACCCTCTTCGTGTAACGAAGTATGTATTGTAGGGAATGGGCAATCGCCGAACGTGCAAAACTGCCAAGGAGATCAAACAGTTACGTGCTCTCCCCCGCAAAGAAGGGGGACCCTGAGCGATTTGACGCATCGCGTCGATGGGAAACAACAACGCAATGGGGGTGGAGGCCGAACCCTGCTCTGGCGGGGCCCGGCACGCGGGTGCGCGGCTACGCTTCGCTTGCCTCGCAGCGACTCGCTCGTCCGGGGACTTGCCCCCTGAAGGTTGCGCCCATGGGGGGCACACAAGGAAAAGACCGCCTCCGGCGGTCTTTGCAGCGGCGCGCAGCCGTGTTCACTCGCCCAGATAAGCCGCCCGCACCTTCGGGTCGTTCAGCAGCTCCTTTGCGTCGCCGCTCATCGTGATCTCGCCGGAATCCATCACATAACCGCGGTTCGCCAGTTGCAGCGCGCGGCTGGCGTTCTGTTCGACCAGCAGCACCGTGACGCCCTGCTGGTGGATGTCGTTCACGACCTCGAAGATCTTGTCGACCATGATCGGCGACAGGCCCATCGACGGCTCGTCGAGCAGCAACAGCTTGGGACGAGCCATCAGCGCACGGCCCATCGCCAGCATCTGCTGCTCGCCGCCGGACATCGTGCCGGCCAGCTGGTTGCGGCGCTCCTTCAAGCGCGGGAACAGCCCGAACACCTTGTCGATGTCCGCGTCGATCTCCTTGTCCTTGCGCGTGAAGGCGCCCATCAACAGGTTCTCGGTGATGCTCATGCGCGTGAAGGTACCGCGGCCCTCGGGCACCATCACGAGGCCCTGGTTGACGAGTTCCCACGCGCCCTTGCCCTTGGCCGGCTGGCCGAGGTATTCGACCGCACCGTCGGCGATCGGTTGTGTGCCGGTGACGGCCTTCAGCGTGGTCGTCTTGCCGGCGCCGTTGGCGCCGATCAGGCTGACCAGTTCGCCTTGCTTGACTTCGAGCGACACGCCCTTGACGGCCTGGATGCCGCCGTAGGCCACTTTCAAGCCGCTGATCTTGAGGATGGTCTGGGTCATCTTCGATGCTTTCGTATCAGGGCCGGGTCAGTGTGCCGTGTGGCCGGCGCCGAGGTAGGCCTCGATCACCTTCTCGTTGCGTTGTACGTCGTAGGGCGTACCTTCGGCGATCTGCTTGCCGTAGTCGAGCACCGTGACGCGGTCGCACAGACCCATCACCAGCTTGACGTCGTGCTCGATCAACAAGATGGTGCGGCCATCGTTGCGGATACGGTCGATCAGCTCGCGCAGCACCACTTTCTCGGTGGAGTTCATGCCGGCGGCCGGCTCGTCGAGCGCGATCAGCTTCGGCTCGGTGGCCAACGCGCGGGCGATCTCCAGTCGCCGCTGGTCGCCGTAGCTCAGGGTGCGGGCCTTGTAGTCGGCGTACTTGGCGATGTCCACGTATTCGAGCAGCTGCATGGCCCGGTCGCGGATCTCGGCCTCCTCGCGGTTGAACGACTTGGTGCGGAACACTGCGCCCAGCAACCCCGAACCGGTACGGATGTGGCGCCCCACCATCACGTTCTCGAGCGCGGTCATGTCGGCGAACAGGCGGATGTTCTGGAAGGTGCGCGCAATGCCCGCCTTCGCCACCTCGTGCACCGCGGTCGGCTTGTAGGGCTTGCCCGCCAGCTCGAAGCTGCCGGAATCCGGCGTGTACAGCCCCGTCAGCACGTTGAAGAAGGTCGTCTTGCCGGCGCCGTTGGGCCCGATCAACCCGTAGACCTGCCCCTGGCGGATTTCTATGCCCACGTCGCTCAGGGCCTGCAGGCCGCCGAAGCGCTTGGAGACCCCGGCGACTTGGAGAATGACGTCGTTGTTGCTCATGCTCTTTCCCTCACTTCGTCGCCGGCTGCGGAGCGGCCTTGCCGTGCTCGGGCGCAGGCCACAGGCCGCGCGGGCGCAGCAGCATCACGATGATCATCGCCAGCGCGATCAGCAACTGCCGCAGGATGGCGGCGTCCAGGCGGCCGCCGGTCATCTCCTGGAGCGGGCCGGCCACGTAGCGCAGCACCTCTGGCAGCGCCGCGAGCAGCAGCGCACCGAGCACGACGCCGGGCAGGTGGCCGAGGCCGCCGAGCACGACCATCGCGACGATCATGATCGACTCCATCAGGCTGAAGGATTCCGGCGAGATGAAGCCCTGGAAGGCCGCGAACATCGACCCCGCCACGCCGCCGAAGGTGGCGCCCATGCCGAAGGCGAGCAGCTTCATGTTGCGCACGTTGATGCCCATCGCCTTGGCGGCGGTGTCGTCTTCCCGGATCGCCATCCAGGCGCGGCCGATGCGGGAGTTCTCGAGCCGGTAGCAGATCAGGATGCTGACCAGCACCAGCGCGACGAACAGGTAGTAGTACTTGACGACCGGCGGCACCAGGTAGTCGCCGATGTGCATCGGCGAGCCGAAGTCGAAGCCGAAGATGCGCATCGAATCGATCGCACTCAGGCCCCGCGGCCCGTTGGTGATGTTGACCGGGTACTCCAGGTTGTTCATGAACACGCGGATGATCTCGCCGAAGCCGAGCGTCACGATCGCGAGGTAGTCGCCGCGCAGGCGCAGCACCGGGGTGCCGAGCAGCACCCCCGCCAGTGCCGCCACGCCGGCGGCGAGCGGCACCATGACCCAGATCGGCGTGTGCAGCCCATCAGGGAGCAGCTGTGCGATGGCCGGAAAGGTCTCCCACAAGTGGGGCGACGCCATCAGTGCGAACAGGTAGGCGCCCACCGCGTAGAAGGCGACATAGCCCAGGTCGAGCAGGCCGGCATAGCCGACGACGATGTTCAGGCCCAGCGCGAGCATCACGTAGAGCAGGGCGAGGTCGATGATGCGAACCCAGCCCTGGCCGAAATACAGCGCGATGTGCGGCACCACCGCGAGTGCAATGCCGACCAGCACGAAGGTCAGCAGCTTGTTCTTTTGCAGCATGAATGTCTCTCCCGGCGGTCAGGCACGATCGGCGACGCGCTCGCCCAGCAGGCCGGAGGGACGCAACGTCAGCACGAGGATCAGCACGATGAAGGCGAAGATGTCGGCGTAGTGGCTGCCCAGCACGCCGCCGGTCAGATCGCCGAGATAGCCGGAACCGATGGCCTCGATCAGACCCAGCAGCACCCCGCCCAGCATGGCGCCGGTCAGGTTGCCGATGCCGCCGAACACCGCAGCGGTGAAGGCCTTCAGCCCCGGCAGGAAACCCATCGAGTGCTGCACGGTGCCGTAGTTGGCCGCCCACATGACGCCCGCCACGGCGGCGAGCGCGGCGCCGATGATGAAGGTCGCGGAGATCACCATGTCGGGCCGCACGCCCATCAGGCTGGCGACGCGCGGGTTCTCGGCGGTGGCACGCATCGCGCGGCCCAGCTTGGTCTTGTTGACCAGCCACAGCAGCCCGATCAGCAGCGTGGCGGTGGTCACCAGGATCAACACCTGGGTGACCGTGATCACTGCGCCGAACACCGGGATCACCTCGGTGGGCAGCAGCAGCGGATAGGGCTTGGGATTCGGCTTCCAGACGATCATCGCCAGCGTCTGCAGCAGGATGGACATGCCGATCGCGGTGATGAGCGGCGCCAGGCGCGGCGCGCTGCGCAGCGGCTTGTAGGCGACCTTCTCGATCGTGAAGTTGAGCGCCGCGCACACGACGATCGCGCACAGCAGCGAGATCAGCATCATCAGCCAGCCGGGCATCCCGGGGACGGTGTCCTGCAGGAACGTCACGACGGTCCAGCTGGTCAGCGCGCCCACCATCAGCACTTCGCCGTGCGCGAAGTTGATCAGGCTGATGATGCCGTAGACCATCGTGTAGCCCAGTGCCACCAGCGCATACATGCTGCCGAGCACCAGACCGTTGATGATCTGTTGGAGGAAGATGTCCATCAGTCGGTCTCCGAGGAAAAATAAACGTCGGGGCGGAGCAAAATCCGGGCCCGTGATCCGCCCTTGGGGGGCGGCTCGGCGCGCCGGTCGACTCTAGTCCCAAACAGCGAGCCGGCAACGAGGGTTGCTCCCGTTGCCGGCTCGAGCAGACCGACGAGGAGCTTCCCGGGGAAGCCCCGTAACCCCTCTTTCGACCCGCAAAGTGGCGCGGATTGTAGCCAAGCGGCGCGCGGTGAAAAGTTCGGGGTTTACCCTCCGTTAGCTGTCAATCCAACGACGATTCAGAAAGATCATCGTTTTTTGCGCGATTGCTCGTTCTTTTGACGCAACTCTTCGAGTTTTTCTCCGATGCGGATCTCCAGGCCCCGGGGTGCGGGGTCGTAGAAGCGCAGGTCGTCGGGGACGCCGTCGGGCAAGTAGCGCTCCCCGGCCGCGAATGCATCGTCCTCGTCGTGGGCGTAGCGATAGCCCTTCGAATAGCCGAGGTCCTTCATCAGCCGCGTCGGTGCGTTGCGCAGGTGCAGCGGCACGGGGCGGGTGCCGTCCTGCTTCACGAAGGCGCGCGCGGCCTTGTAGGCGTTGTAGACCGCGTTCGACTTCGGAGCGATGGCGAGATAGACCACCGCTTCGGCCAGCGCCAGCTCGCCCTCCGGCGAGCCGAGCCGCTCATACGTCTGCGCCGCGTCGAGCGTGAGCCGCAACGCGCGCGGATCGGCCAGCCCGATGTCCTCGCTGGCCATGCGCACCAGGCGGCGCGCGATGTAGCGTGCGTCGACGCCGCCGTCGAGCATGCGCACGAACCAGTACAGCGACGCGTCGGGGTCGGAGCCGCGCACCGCCTTGTGCAGGGCCGAGATGGTGTCGTAGAACTGCTCGCCTCCCTTGTCGTAGCGACGCAGCTGCTCGCCGAGCGAGCGCTCGAGCATGGCCTCGTCGATCTCCAGCAAGGCTTGCGGCCCGCTCATGCGCACGAGGTTCTCGTAGGTGTTGAGGAGGCGCCGTGCATCGCCATCGGCATAACCGATCAGCCGCGCGCGTGCGGCGTCGGTGAGCCCGGGCGAATGCAGCAGTTCCTGCGCACGCGCAAGCAGCGCCTGCATGTCCTCGTCGCCGAGCGCCTGCAGCACGTGGACCGTGGCACGCGACAGCAGCGCCGAGTTCACCTCGAACGACGGGTTTTCGGTGGTGGCGCCGATGAAGGTGAACAAGCCCGACTCGACGTGCGGCAGAAACGCGTCCTGCTGCGCCTTGTTGAAGCGGTGCACCTCGTCGACGAAAACAATGGTGCGCCGGCCCATGCTGCGCGCCACCTGCGCCTGCTCGACCGCGTCGCGAATGTCCTTCACGCCGCCCAGCACCGCCGAGATCTGGATGAACTGCGCATCGAAAGCATCGGCCATCAGCCGCGCCAGCGTGGTCTTGCCGACGCCGGGCGGACCCCACAGGATCATCGAATGCAGCTGCCCTGACTCGAAGGCCGCCCGCAACGGCTTGCCAGGCCCGAGCAGGTGCTGCTGGCCGATGACCTCGTCGAGCGTGCGTGGGCGCAGGCGTTCTGCGAGCGGAGCGTCGGAAGCAGGCGGTTCGGCAGCGGACAGCAGGTCGGGCATGCGCAGATTGTGGCAGGCGCGCCTGTGCCCTGCGGGAACAAAAGCTGCTGCTTGCCAGGTGTCGTCATTCATACGATGAAAGGCCCTTTATGACTTCCTTGAACCGACAGCGCCGCCACTCGGTCCCCATGCAGATCGGCGGCGCCATGACCGTGGTGCTGGGCCTTGCCCTGGGCGGCTGCGCCAGTAAGCCCGATGCACCCAAGTCCGAACTGGCGGTGAGCCAGGCCGCCATCGACAGCGCGACCACGGCGGGCGCCACCGAACATGCGCCGCTGGAACTGAACCAGGCGCGGCAGAAGCTGGACGCGGCCCGCACCGCCCTGCGTGCCGAGGAGCACGAGAAGGCCCGCCGTCTGGCCGAGCAGGCCGAAGTCGACGCGCGCGTTGCGGCCGCCAAGGCGAATGCCGAGAAGTCGCGCCGTGCCGTGACCGAAATCGAGCAGAGCATCCGCATGCTGCGCGAGGAAATGCAGCGTTCCGGCACACGCCCCGCCTCCTGACACCGCCCACAACGAAGGAGACCGACATGAAGCACACGCTCCGCCTCACTGCCGCTGCAGCCGTCGTTGCGCTGCTGGGCGCCTGCGCGAACACGCCATCGCAGCCGAACGCCGCACTCGAAGACGCGCGCAGGGTCTACGGCACGGTGAGCAACGACCCGACCGTCGCCCAGGGCGCGCCCGTCGAACTCGACCGTGCACGCAAGGCCTTGAACCGCGCCGACGAGGCATGGACCGACGACCAGGACGCCGCCGAGACCAACCACCTGGCCTACATCGCCAAGCAGCTCGCCGTGGTGGCTCGGGAAACCGGTGCGCAACGCGAGGCCGAAGCCCGCGTGCGGCAGGCCAGCGCCGAACGAGAAAGCGTGCGTGCCCAGGCCCGGACCACCGAGGCGCGGGTGGCGCAGTCGCAGGCGGCCGACGCCCAGGCTCGGGCGGCTGCGGCGCAGGCCGAGGCTCAGGTGGCCAGCCAGCAGGCACAGAACGAGGCACAGCGTGCGCAGCAGCTCGAGCAGGAACTGCAGCAACTGCAGGCGCGCAATACCGATCGCGGCATGGTGATCACGCTGCAGGATGTCCTGTTCGACGTCGGCGAAGCGACACTGAAGCCCGGTGCCGAGCGCACGCTGCGACGCGTCGCCGAAGTGCTCAACCGCCACCCCGAGCGTCGCCTGCTGATCGAGGGCTACACCGACAGCACCGGCAGCGAGTCCTACAACATGGAGTTGTCGCGCCGCCGAGCCGAGGCGGTCGAGCATGCGCTGATGCGCCACGGCGTACAGGGCCAGCGCATCGACATCCAGCCCCAGGGGGAGGCCTACCCGGTGGCCGACAACAACACCTCCGCCGGCCGGCAGATGAATCGCCGCGTCGAATTGCTGTTCTCCGACGAGCAGGGGCAGGTCGAGCCGCGTTGATGGGACCGCCTGCAGCGCTGCCCCCCCGCGGCGGCATCCCGCCGTGGGTCGGGCAGGCCCTGCTCGTGCTGGCCGTCGTGTTCCTGCTGCGCGCAGCCAAGGTGGTGCTGCTGCCGGTGGCGCTGGCGGTGGTGTTCACCTTCGTGCTCGCACCGCCGGTGCGGCGCCTGCGCAGCCTCGGCGTGCCGCCGGCGCTCGGTGCCGGCCTGGTGCTCGGCGCGCTGGTGGCCGCCCTCCTGCTGTTCGGCAGCACGCTGGTGACGCCCGCCGCGGCATGGTGGGAGCGTGCACCGTCGAATCTGCACCAGGTGATGGAGGCGCTGGAGCGACTGCGTGCCGCGCTGCCGGGCAGCAATGCTCGCGTCGATCCCAACCCGTCGCCGCTGGAAGCCCTGGCAGTGCGCGAGCAGTTGCGCAACGAAGGCATGGCGCTCACGCGGGTCGTGCTGGGCCAGTTCTGGTACTTCACCGTGTCTTCGGCAGCGACGGTGATCCTGCTGTTCTTCCTGCTGGCGACCGAATACCACCTGGTGTCGCGCGGCATCGAGGCGATCGCCCGTCCGCGTGCGCGCGCGCTGGTGCTGTCGGGCATACGCGAGGCGCAACGCGACATCGGCCGCTTCCTGACGACGATGACGCTGCTCAACATCGGGCTCGGCGTGGCAACCGGGTTGGCGCTGCAGGCGATCGGGCTGCCCAACCCCATCTTGTGGGGCACGCTGGCGGCCGTGCTCAACTTCATTTTCTACATCGGTCCGGTGGTGATGACGGTGCTGCTGCTGATGGCCGGCATCACCAGCTTCGTCGACGCGGGGCTGATGCTGGCGCCGGCGCTGGCCTTTCTCGCACTGAACGCACTCGAGAGCAATCTCGTCGGCCCGTGGCTGATGGGCCGGCGCCTGCGGCTGAATCCGGTGTTCGTGTTCCTGTCGGTGATGCTCTGGGGCTGGGTCTGGGGCATGGCCGGTGCGCTGATCGCGGTGCCGATGCTGCTGGCACTGCGCACCGTGTGCCGCCGCGTGCCGCGGATGAAGATCGTCTGCGCCTTCATCAACGAGGTCGATCCGACGCCGCTGCCGCTGGCCGCGCTGCTCGACGCGCCGGGCCGCGACCGGCGTCCTCGCGTTTAGGGCCTGTTCACACGACGGAGGGCTGATGCGTTGTTGTCCAAAAGGCCGTGAGCAAGGCGCAAAACGAAGCCGGCTGGGGCGTTGGGAAGCGCCCGTGCGCGATAGCTGTACAGCGCAGCAACGCCATTTGCCGCGCTACGCCTGGTTCGCTGCGCAGACCGGACGGCTGCGCGCGGCACCCGGCGAGGCTTTGCAACGCCGCGTACGGCCTTTTGGACAACCACCCGCAGGGAGCGGGCCTGCCAGGCGCAGCGCGTCGTTGGGCGCCTCGCCCAGATGCCCAGTCTGGGCAGCGTCGCCCGCCTCGCTCTGCGCCCTGGCAGGCTCGCTCGCACAGCCCTCCGTCGTGTGAACAGACCCTAGCTTTCCGGGTTTCGAGCAGCTTGTCACGAACAGCGGCGTGACATGTCAGGCACTTTCCTATGCCACGTGCAGCGACGCCCCGACTGTCGCCTGCGCGTCGCGGTCCCTACAGTGCATGCGTCATCTTCTGCTCCCCTCGTCCATGACCACCGCCGCTCCCGCCGAAGCCGCCGGCATCGCCACGCTGTACCGCCACGTCTGGCACCATGCTCAGGGCATGCGGTTGCGCTGGACCGGAGCGATGTCGCTGCTGGTCGGCTCGCAACTGCTGAAGCTGTGCGTGCCGTGGCTGGCCGCGCAGGCGATCAACACCATCCAGACCGGCGGCCAGGCCGGCCTCGCGCAGGCGGCCATATGGATCGCCGCGATCGTCGGCATCTACGTCGCCGTGTGGAGCATGCACGGGCCGGGGCGCGTGCTCGAACGCTCGGTGGGCGTGCAGGTGCGTCGCGGGATTTCCGGCGCGTTGTACGCCAAGCTGACACGCGTGCCCCTCGCATGGCACGACCGCCATCACTCGGGCGATGTGCAGCACCGGGTCGAGCAGGCGAGCCAGGCGCTGTACGACTTCACGCAGAACCAGTTCATCTACCTGCAGAACGCCGTCAACATCCTCGGCCCCCTGATCGCGCTGACGCTGCTGTCGGGCCGCACCGGTGCCATCGCAGCCGTCGGCTACGTGGTCGTCGGCCTCGTGATCGTGCGCTTCGACCTGGCGTTGATGCGGCTGGCTGCGCGCGAGAACCAGGCGAGCCGCCGCTACGCCGCAGGCCTGCTCGACTTTCTCGGCAACGTCTCGACGCTGATGAGCCTGCGTCTGCAACAGGCGTCCCAGCGGCTGCTCGACAAGCGCCTGGCCGCGGTGTTCGAGCCGCTCAAGCGCGCCATCGTGCTGAACGAATTGAAGTGGTGCGCCGTCGACCTGTTGACGGTCGTGCTGACCTGGGGCCTGGTGGTCGCGTTCGCGTGGCAGGCAGCCGGCGCCGGCGGCACGCTGCTGATCGGCAGCCTGTTCATGGTCTACCAGTACGCGCAGCAGGCCGGCGGTGTGGTCGGCTCGCTGGCAGCCAACTACCAGAACTTCGCCCGCATGCGTACCAACTTCGCCAGCGCCGACCCGATCTGGCAGGCCGAAGAGCATGGCACGGCCGGGCCGTCCATCGCCGCCGACTGGCAGACGCTGCGCCTGGCCGACATCGGTTTCAAGCATGCCGGCAGCGATGAGCAACGCGGCGGGCTGCAGCATCTGTCGCTGGAACTCGAGCGCGGGGCACGCATCGCACTGGTCGGTCCCAGCGGTGCCGGCAAAAGCACGCTGCTGCGTGTGCTGGCCGGCCTGTACGACGCCCAGCACGGGCACTACGAGGTCGACGGCGTGGCGCAACTCGGTCTGCGCCACCTCGGCGAGGTCGCGACGCTGATCCCGCAGGAGGCAGAAATTTTTGAAGCCACCGTGCGCGAGAACGTCGCCTTCGACCTGCAGGTCGACGACGCGGTCCTGCGCCAGGCGGTCGACGTGAGCGCCTTCGATGCAGTGCTCGAGCGGTTGCCGCAAGGCCTGGACACGCCCATCTCCGAACGTGGCTTCAACCTCTCCGGCGGTCAGCGGCAGCGCCTTGCGCTGGCGCGCGGCGTGCTCGCGGCGCGAGGCAGCTCGCTGATCCTGCTCGACGAGCCGACCAGCGCGCTCGACCCGCTGACCGAACTGCGCATCCATCAGCGCCTCGACGCAGCGTTCCCGCAGGCCACCATCGTCGCGTCCGTGCACCGCATGAGCCTGCTCGAACACTTCGACCGTGTCGTGCTGATGGTGGCCGGCCAGGTGCACGACAGCGGCACGGTCGCCGAACTGCTCGACCGCCAGCCGCTGTTTGCCGAGATGTACCGCGGCGCTGCCGCGGCCGACGCCGACGCATCCGAAGCGGCGCTGGGCGCTGCAAACGAGGCCGTCATCGCGGCCTGAGGGCCGAGAGGCTCAACGCGGCGTCGAGACGCCGGGATCGCGATCGCGCAGCGGCATGCCCGAGTCTTGCGGCGCCGGTGGCCGGCGCTCGCGCATGCTGCCCGCCGGGGCGATGGGGGCCGACTCGCGTCCAGGGCGGATTCCCCGCACGCAGTCGCTGCGGGCATCGCGCGGGCGATTGGTGCATTCGGACATCTCCGAACGCACGCGCGGGTCGCTGAAGTCCATGAAAGGATCGGCCTCCATCCGGGACTCCTCCGGGCCGCCCGCGTGGCGTACCGCATCAGGCTGCGTGACCGGCGGCGGCACCATGTCGGGTGCCGGCGTGCGGGGCATCGGTGCAGGCTGCATCTGGGCCAGCGCGGAGCCTGCTGCGAACCACAGCACGGCGTGCAGGATCGGGCGTGTCTTCATGATCATTCCTCTCAAGGAAACGCCGCGCCGCTCCAGGTTTCCGCCCTCGCGGGCCTGGCGCGAAGCGACAGATTCGAGGTGCTCGGCAGGGGCCGGCCGCCGCACCCTGTAGCCATGCCCGGCGTGGGCGCAGCCTGGACAACAAGGTGCAACCGGCGTGCCCCCGCAGTGCAGCAGAGACGGGAACACCTCTTGCTCGGATGTCCCCCAGCTGTCATCTCCGCGGCTCGTTCTGTCCATGCAACCGACCTACGGTCACGCCGTTTCCGCCCTCGTCAGCGATTTCTGCGAACGCACCATGCCCGGGCCGTGGGCCGAGCCGGTCAATGTCGTCAGCAGTCTCGCCTTCGTCGTCGGCGGCGCATGGCTGCTGCACGGCATCCTGCGCACGTCGCCCGGCATCGTCCCTGGTGGCCGCTGGTCGCTGCTGCTGCTGGCTGCGCTGTGCGCATCGATCGGGGTGGGCTCGATGGCGCTGCACCTGACCGCTTCGAGCTGGGGCGCGACGCTCGACATGCTGGCAATCCGCTGCTTCCTGCTGTGGGTCATCGCCTGCTTCCTGCGCTGGATGCTCGGCTGGAGCTGGCCGCGGGCGCTGCTCGGCATCCCCGCGTTCTATCTGCTCGCGCAGGCCTGGTTCGAACTGGCGCAGCAGGACGCGCTGTTCGGGCTGCACGCCTACCTGCCGGCGCTGTGGGCGCTGCTGGCCTGCACGGTGACACTGGGGATGCGTGGAGACCCTGCGTGGCGCAGCTTCGCGCTCGCTGCATTCGGACACGGCGCGAGCCTGGCGTTCCACCGACTCGACCGCGACCTGTGCGACTGGCTGCCGCTGGGCACGCACTTCCTGTGGCACCTGGTCAATGCAGCCCTGACGTACGGCCTGGCACGCTGCATCGTGCAGCGTGCATGTGCGCAGCCTTCGCAGCCGGCGGCTGCGCGCGCACCTGCCGCGTAGCCCTTTGCCGTGGCCCGCCCCGACGAAGGGCTACGCCGCCATCGATGCCGTGTTGCGGCTGACGTAAGCCGAGGGCACCGGGACCACCGGCGCAGCCAGGCCCAACCGGCGCCGAAAGTAATCCACCGTTTCGCTCAACCCGTCCTCCAGCGCCACTGCCGGCTGCCAGCCGCCCAGCAGTTGCTTCGCACGGCCGATGTCGGGGCAGCGCCGCTTGGGATCGTCGGCCGGCAGCGGCTTGTGCACGAGCCTGGAGTGGCTGCCGGTGAGGCGCAGCACCTGCTCGGCCAGCTCCAGCACCGTGCTCTCGCAGGGGTTGCCCAGGTTCAGCGGCCCTTCGACACCCGCATCCATCAAGCGAAGGATGCCTTCGATCAGGTCGTCCACGTAGCAGAAGCTGCGCGTCTGCTGGCCTTCTCCGTAGATCGTGATGTCCTCGCCGCGCAACGCCTGCACGATGAAGTTACTGACCACGCGCCCGTCGCCCGGCTGCATGCGGGGCCCGTAAGTGTTGAAGATGCGGGCGATGCGCACCGGCACGCCGTACTGGCGGTGGTAGGCGAAACACAGCGTCTCCGCGCAGCGTTTGCCCTCGTCATAGCAGGCCCGTGGCCCGAGGATGTTGACGTGGCCCCGGTAGCTCTCGACCTGTGGATGCACCTCGGGGTCGCCGTAGATCTCGCTCGTGGACGACTGGAACAGCCTCGCGCCGCAGCGCCGCGCCTGCTCCAGCATGTTGCGCACGCCGACCGCACTCGACAGGGTGGTATGCACGGGATCGCGCTGATAGTGCTCGGGGCTGGCCGGGCAGGCAAAGTTGAAGATGCCGTCGGCGTCCAGCGACATGGGGTCGATCACGTCGTGCACCGTCAGCGAGAAGCGGGGGTGCCTGCGCAAGTGCTCGACGTTCGACGGCGAGCCGGTGCAGAAGTTGTCCAGCACCCGGACGCGGTGACCCGCCTGCACCAGGCGGTCGCACAGGTGACTGCCGAGAAAGCCGGCACCACCGGCGACGATAACGTGTCGAGGACCCATGGCAGCTCGCAAGCAAGTGTGGTGTGGTGGAGGCCAGCAAGCGTCATGCCTTCAAGCCGCTTGAAACCGAATCACCCGTTGCGCACCTCGTGCATCTTCAACTTGTGGCTGATCGCATAATTCAGCTCACTTTGCAGTTGCTGGCGGGTGCAGCCCGCCGGCTGATACCACACCACCAGTTCGAAACCCAGCGCACCGCCCCCCAGCGACAGCAGCAGCACCGATGGCGGCGGCTCCAGCAGCACGCGATCGTTCGACGCCGCGGCCTCCAACAACAGGCTGCGCACCAGGTCGACATCCGTGCCCGCCACCACGTTGACCGGCACACGCAGACGCACGGCGCGTTCCAGGTACACCAGGTTGACGACGTTGTCCGTAATGAACCGCTGGTTCGGCAGCAGGATGGCGACGTTGTCGTTGGTGACCACCGTCGTACGACGGGCGCCGATCTCGTGGACCACTCCTTCGACGCCGGCCACCTCGATGCGGTCGCCGACCTTGATCGGGCGTTCGAACATCACGATCAACCCCGAGATGAAGTTGCTGAACACGTTCTGCAGCCCGAAGCCGACACCGACACCGAGCGCACCGGCGACGACGTTGAACGTGGTCAGGTTGATGCCGGCGTTCTGCAGGATCACCAGCACCCCGACGATCAGCACGACGTAGCGGACGATGGAACCGATGGCCTGACGGGTGCCGAGGTCCATCTGGAAGCGCAGCAGCACCCGCACGACCATCCAGTGACGCAGACGCGCGGCAACCCCGACGAGCAGCACCAGCGCCAACGCCAGCTTCAGCAGAGAACTCAGCGTGAACGCGGTCCCGCCGAACGAGAACAGCCGGACGTCAACACGCTGCAGCACGTCTCGCACAGAGTCCCAATCCATTGCAAAGGCTTGAAGCTGCGACCCCAGCAGCCCGAGCAGACACCGTGCCGCGGGCGTGTGGCGCACAAGGCGATACAGGACGGGCACATCGCTTGCCGCCTTCGTGGCTCATCAATGCAAAGGGTTTCTGCAGTGCGCATCGCCTACGTCACCGAGACCTATCCGCCGGAGATCAACGGCGTCGCCCTCACCGTGGAACGCGCCGTACGGCACCTGCGTGCGCGCGGCCACCAGGTCGACCTCGTTCGTCCGCGCCAGCCGGGCGAGAGCATGCGCTGCGACGACGCCGAGTGGCGCAGCTTCGGTCTGCCACTGCCGATGTACCGCGATCTGCGCTTCGGTCTGGCGTTCGCCCGCACGCTCAAGCGGCGCTGGACCGCGCGGCGCCCGCAGGTCGTACACGTCGCAACGCCGGGTCCGCTGGCGTGGGCCGCGGTGCGGGCTGCGCAGGCACTCGAGATCCCCCTCACGAGCGATTTCCGCACGAATTTCCATCAATACAGTCACTATTACGGTCTGGGTTGGTTCGAGCCGGTGGTGTGCGACTACCTACGGCGGCTGCACAACCGCTCGCACCGCACCTTCGTGCCGACGCGTTCGGTGCGCCGTGAGCTGAACCGCAAGGGCTTCGAGCGGCTCGCGGTGGTCGGCCGCGGCGTCGACGCGCTGCGCTTCTCGCCCGAGCATCGCAGCCGCAGCCTGCGCACCCAGTGGGGGGCCCGGCGCGAAACGCCGGTGGTGCTCTACGTCGGCCGGCTGGCGGCCGAGAAGAACGTGCCGCTTGCCCTGCGGGCCTTCGAAGCGATCCGCACGGCCCATCCCGAGGCACAGATGGTGGTGGTCGGAGACGGCCCGATGCGCCGGCGCTGGCAAGACGACCACCCCACGGTGCGCTTCGTCGGCCCGCTGCGCGGCGAGGCATTGGCTCAGCACTATGCCTCGGCCGATATCTTCCTGTTCCCCAGCCTGAGCGACACCTTCGGCAACGTCGTGCTGGAAGCGATGGCCAGTGGCCTCGCCGTGGTCGCCTACGACACCGGCGCCGCAGGCGAGCACATCGACGACTGCGAAAGCGGCCTGCTGCTGCCGCCGGGCGACGAGGCCGGTTTTATCGCCGCCGCCTGCTCGCTGGCGTTGCAACAGCCGCGGCTCGGCTGGATGCGCGCGGCCGCGCGCCAGGCCGCCCTGCAGGCGACCTGGGCGGCCGCGCTGGATCGTTTCGAGGCTCACCTGATGGATGCAGCGCATGCAATGGAAACATCGGACGCCCGGACCGCCTGCCCGGCTTGATGCAACG
The DNA here is from genome assembly GCF_023721835.1 of Caldimonas mangrovi. Lineage (GTDB taxonomy): Bacteria > Pseudomonadota > Gammaproteobacteria > Burkholderiales > Burkholderiaceae_C > Caldimonas > Caldimonas mangrovi. Next base: position 38,294 of record NZ_JAMKFE010000022.1, read on the forward strand.
CCGCCCCTGCGCGCCGGCCGCGAGCCCTGGGCGGCGCTCGATCTGCTGTGGACACGGCGGCTGCACCGCGGCGCCGACTACCGGGTGCTGGTGCTGCTGCTCGCGGTGGTCAGCCGGCTCGGCAACGGCGTGCTGTGGTATGCCGGCATGGCCGTCCTGCCGCTGGTGGCCGGCCCGCGCGGCTGGGCCTGCTCGCTGCGCATGATGGCGCTGGGACTGCTGAACCTGACGCTCTACCTGCTGCTCAAGCGCTGGGCCTGCCGGCCCCGGCCCTACGTCGCGTGCCAGGACATCCATGCCTGCACCCGGGCGCTCGACCAGTTCAGCTTCCCGTCCGGCCACACGCTGCACGCGGTGGGCTTCTCGATCGTGCTGATCGAGTACTTTCCGGCCCTGGCTCTGGTGCTGGTGCCCTTCACGCTGTTGATCGCACTGTCGCGCGTGGTGCTGGGCCTGCACTACCCGAGCGACGTGCTCGCTGGTGCAGGGATCGGCGCGTTGATGGCCTTCGGCGTGCTCGCGCTGTTCTGAAGCGGCGCCTCACAGGCCTGCAGGTAGGCCATCGGCTCGGTCGGCGTGCTGAGACTTTCCTGCCACTCGCGCACGAAATCGGTCACCGTCTCGGCACGGCGGTATTGCAGTTGCTCGGCCAGCAGGCGCTGCCACGAGCGGCGCAGGTAGGCATGGTCGGCGTCGTGCGGATGCAGCTCGAAGCGCACCAGCACGCGCCGCTGCAGGCGCCGGCCGCGCATGGCGTTCCAGCACAGCGAGCCGAGGCGGCGCCACGCCGCCCGCGTCGAGTAGACGATGCTGGGCGCAAGCAAGGCCTGCCGCCGGGGCAGCGCGTAGATGCAGCGCAGCGTGCTGGTGTACTGCAGCGGCACCGCTTCCAGCGCCGTCCAGGCCTCGCGGCCCAGCAGCCAGGCCGGCGCGACGAAGCCGTGCAGCGGCCAGCCGTTGGCCTGGAACCAACGCACGCCGGCCACCAGCCGCTGCAGCGCGGCCTCGCGCGACAAGGCGGCAAACTCGGCTTCGCCGGCCGTGTAGACGCGCCGCTTCAGCAGGTCCAGCGGCCCATGCGGCCGGCCGTCGTCATGGTGGGTGTAGCCATGCAACGCGAGTTCGTCGCCACATTCATGGCGCTCGGTCAGCAAGGCATCGAACGCCAGGCTGCGTGGCGCGCCGTGATAGCGGGGCACTGCCAGCAGCGTCAGCGGCACCGGGGCCACCTCGCCGACCGCCTCGATCACGCGCCGGCAGGCCGCCCAAGTGGCCGGCGCCACATCGTGCAGCACGACGCACAACCTCGGGTCCATCACGCCGGCCCGGTCGACAACGGCAACGCCGGCGACAGCGCCTGCTCTGCACGGCGGCCGAGCAGACCCCGGTAGTGCCCCATCAGCTGGGGCAGCACGCAGTGCCAGTCGAACCGCTCGGCGCGCGCACGGGCGGCCTGCGCTATCGCGTGCCGGTCGCGTGCGAAGCACGCGTCGATCGCCTCGGCAAAACTGGACGCATCGCCACGCTCGACGCCGACCCCGACGCTGTCGTCCACCAGTTCGCCCAACCCCTGCACGGCACGCGCCACCAGCGGCAGCCCGCAGGCCATGGCCTCCAGCGCCGCCAGACCGAAGGTCTCCTGGTCGCCGGCGTGCACGAAGGCGTCTGCGCTGGCGAGCACGTGGGCGAGCCGCAGGCTGTCATGCTCGAAGCGGCGCACCATCACACGCGGCCCGGAAGGCGGCGTGGGCCCGGCTCCGAGCGCCAGCAGCACGTAAGGAGGGCCCAGTCGGGCGACCGCCTGACACAGCAGATCCAGCCGCTTCTCGGGCGCGAAGCGGCCCACGTAGACCAGCAGGCGCGCATGCGGAGGCAGCGCCAGCGAGGCGCGCCACACCGTGTCTTGGCGCTTCGGGTGGAACACCTGCGTGTCGACGCCGAGCGGCTGGCGTTCGACCGCGCGCACGCCGGTGTCCAGCAGGCACCGGCGCATCGCCTCGCTCGGCGCCAGCACGAGGTCGAAGCGGTCGTAGAGCTTTTTCACATAGCTGCGCACGAAACGCCGGGTCCACGGGCCGGCTGCACGGGCGGCCAGGGCCTCCAGGTTGGAATGGCAGAACGCCACGCTCGGCACGCCCAGCGATTGCGCCGCGTCGAGGACCGACCACGCCAGCCGATAAGGATCGCCGGCCTCGATGATGTCGGGGCCCAGGCGCCGCAGCGCCTCGGCGCAGGTGCGGCGCGAGAGCGGCACGCGGTATCCCTGCGAAAACGGCAGCGGCACACCCGGCAGCCGCACCATGCGCTCGCTGTCCGTCACCGGAGCACCGATGGTGTGGCGCCAGTCGGTGTGGCGTTGCAGCCAGAGGCGTTTGGCCTGGAGGTAGCGGCGCACGCCACCGCTCGTCGCGCTCCAGAACATCGTGACGTCGGCCAGATGCGGCCCGCGGCCGGTGCTCATCAGGAGGCCCTCCGGCTTGCAACACGATCGAACTGGTTGTGACGGAAGGATGACCCACCCGGCAGTCGTTTCATAGCAGATGCCCTCGCAGCGGAGTTGCGCGTCTCGGCCGCGCGCACTCGGTCTGACCACGCTGGCAAACGGCGTGCCCGTCGAGCGAGGCGCCGGGCACGCTACCTGCCGTATGTACCAGGCCTTCAAGGAAAGCCCGATGGACCCCGCTGCACCGATGCGCCAAGACCAGATCGTCACGTTGCTCAACGGTCTGCTCGAAACCTGCCGTGACGGCGAATTCGGCTTCAGCGCCTGCGCGCGACACGTCGGTTCGGCCGAATTGCGCGAGGTCTTCGCGATGCGCGCTGCCGACTGCCAGCGCGCCGCGCTCGAACTCGGGACCTACGTCGCCGAATACGGCGGCACCCCGGACAGCGGCGGCTCGGCCGCCGGCGCCCTGCACCGCGGCTGGGTGGAGGTGATCAGCGCGCTGCCCGGCGGCAACGACCACGCCATGCTGCAGGAATGTCAACGCGGCGAGGACGCCGCCTTCGAACGCTACCGCGACGCGCTCGGCCAGACGCTGCCCGAGGCGCTGCGCATCGTCATCGAAAGGCAGTTCGCCGGCGTGCAGCGCAACCGCGAGCAGATACAGGAACTGCGCGCGCGGTACCCGGGTTGAGCCGGACACGCCGTACCGGAGGCTGTACTTTTTTCAGGAGATCGCATGCCAGGCTTGAAAGCGACCGGCCTCGCCCTGCTGGCGGTCAGTGCCCTCGCCGTCAGCGGTTGCAACCGCGAGAACCCACCGTCGACGAATACCCAGGGCCCCCCCGACAGCGCGCCCCAGCCGGTGCCGACGCCGACCGGCACCACCGGCTCACAGCTCGACAACGCACCGGCCGGCAGCGCTGCCGCGCCCGCCTCCAGCGTTGCGGTCAGCACCAGCGCAGCGAACCCCAGCGACCTGACGCTGGCCGACCAGAATTTCCTGACCGGTGCCGCGACGGCCGGGCTGCTGGAAGTGGCCGCGGCCCGCGCTGCGGCCCAGAAGGCCACGCATGCCGGCGTCAAGGCCTACGCCGGCATGCTGCTGAAGGACCATACCGCGACAAACGCCGAGCTGAGGGCGCTCGCCGCGAAGAAGCAACTGGACCTGCCGGCCGAGATCGGGGCCGGCCAGGCGCCCACGCTCGCAGCCCTGACGAACGCCTCCGGCGCCGCTTTCGACCGCATGTTCGTACAGACCGTCGTCAGCGCGCACCGCAGCGACATTGCACTGTTCGAGCAGGCCGCGCGCGACGCCCGGGATGCCGATGTCCGTGCCTTCGCCGGCAAGGCGCTGCCGAAGCTGCGCGAACATCTCTCGGCAGCGCTCAAGCTGCCCGGCGCAAGCGAGGTCGGCACCAACGCGCCGGCCGGCAGCGAGCGCAAAGGCCCTTGAAGCGACCATGGGTGCCCTCATCGTTGCGGCGCGGCCCGCCGCCCAGCCTCCCCGCAGCGCCGGCGCTGCCACGCTGCGCGTCTCGGTGCGCCGCGCCGGCAAGGCGCTGGCCCGGGCCTTGGCGCCCGAGTCGCCGCAACCACTGGTCTACGTCAGCGACGCAATGCCCGGCCTGACGCGCGTGCGCCGCGGCAAGGGTCACGCCTATCTCGATGCCGAAGGCCGCCCCGTACGCGACCGCCGCGAGTTGCAGCGCATCCGCCGCCTGGCCATCCCGCCTGCCTATACCGATGTATGGATCTGCCCGCTGCCGAACGGACACCTGCAGGCCACCGGCCGCGATGCGCGCGGCCGCAAGCAATACCGCTACCACCCGGACTGGCAGGCGCAGCGCGACGCCGACAAGTTCGACCGCATGCTCGACTTCGGCAGGGCACTGCCGCGCATCCGGGCCCGCATGCGGCGCGATCTCGACACGCCGGGGCTGTCGCGCGAGAAAGTCGTCGCCGCCGTGGTGTACCTGCTCGACACCACTTTCATACGCGTCGGCAACGACGAATACGCGCGCACCAACGGCTCCTACGGCCTGACCACGCTGCGGAACCGGCACGCCGAGATCCGCGGCGCGACCCTGAAGTTGAAGTTCAAGGGCAAGAGCGGCGTCGCGCACGAAGTGGAGGTCAGCGACCGCCGCATCGCCGCCGTCGTGCGGCGCTGCCAGGACCTTCCAGGTCAGGAACTGTTCCAGTATGTCGGCGACGACGGCGAGGCGCGCTGCATCGGCTCGGCCGACGTGAACGACTATCTGCGCGCCGCGGCCGATGCCGATTTCACTGCCAAGGACTTTCGTACCTGGCATGCCAGCGTACAGGCACTGGAGCGGCTGGCAGCGCTGAACGCGCCGACCCTGGGCGAGGCGCGCCGGCTCATCAAGCAGGCGCTGACCGAGGTCTCGGCGAGCCTGGGCAACACCGTGACGGTGTGTCGCAAGTCCTACGTGCACCCGCGAGTGCTGAGCTGCTTCAGCGACGGTACGCTGGCCGCCGCCCTCGAACGCGAGTCCGAGCCAGCCGGCGCCAAGGTGCCGACCGGCCTGCGGGCGGCCGAACGCAGGTTGATGCTTTTCCTGCAGGTGTGACGGTTGTGCGGCCCTGGCGGCGAATTTTCCGCGGGCGGGTTGCGACGCGATAACAATCGATATGCACAAGATGCATAGTTTCTGTGGCGCTTCGAGCCTACAGTTCGGGTCACGACACCGTGCTGCTCAAGGCAGCCGGTGTCCACGTATGACCACCGAAAGGAAACGAGCGTGAGCAGTCTGTCCTACGTGTCCCCGACTTCCGACAGTCCGTGGGGCACCTATCTCTCCCAAGTCGATCGCGTGATTCCCTATCTCGGCCCGCTGGCCCGCTGGGCCGAAACGCTGAAGCGCCCGAAGCGCGCGCTGATCGTCGACATCCCGATCGAGATGGACGACGGCACGGTGCGCCATTACGAAGGTTTCCGCGTGCAGCACAACCTGTCGCGCGGGCCGGGCAAGGGCGGCGTGCGCTACCACCCTGCCGTGACGCTCGAAGAGGTGATGGCCCTGTCGGCCTGGATGACGGTCAAGAACGCCGCCGTCAACCTGCCCTACGGCGGCGCCAAGGGGGGCATCCGCGTCGACCCCAAGCAGCTGTCGATGAAGGAGCTGGAAAAGATCACCCGCCGCTACACCAGTGAGATCGGCCTGATCATCGGCCCGCAGCAGGACATCCCCGCGCCCGACGTGAACACCAACGCGCAGATCATGGCGTGGATGATGGACACGTACTCGATGAACGTGGGTGCCACGGCCACCGGCGTCGTCACCGGCAAGCCGGTGCACCTGGGCGGCTCGCTCGGCCGCGTCAAGGCCACCGGCCGCGGCGTGTTCGTCACCGGTCGTGAAGCGGCCCGCCGCATCGGCCTGAACCTCGACGGCGCCCGCATCGCGGTGCAGGGCTTCGGCAACGTCGGCAGCGCGGCGGCCGAACTCTTCGCGGGAGCCGGCGCCAAGATCGTCGCCGTGCAGGACCACACCGGCACCATCGTCAACCGCAACGGCCTCGAGATGGGCTCGTTGATGGAGACCTTGCGCCGCGACGGCGGCGTCGGCAACTTCACCGGCGCCGACCGCACCGACACCGAATCGTTCTGGGACGTCGACTGCGACATCCTGATCCCCGCCGCGCTCGAAGGCGTGTTGACCGCCGAGCGCGCCAACCGCACCAAGGCCAAGCTGGTGCTCGAAGGCGCCAACGGCCCGACGCTGCCGACGGCCGACGATGTGCTGCACGACCGTGGCGTGCTCGTCGTGCCCGACGTGATCTGCAACGCCGGCGGCGTGACGGTCAGCTACTTCGAGTGGGTGCAGGACTTCTCCAGCTTCTTCTGGAGCGAAGACGAGATCAACGTGCGCCTCGACAAGATCATGGTCGACGCGCTGAAGAAGATCTGGGACACGGCCGAGCGCCACAAGATCTCGCTGCGCACCGCGACGTTCGCGGTCGCCTGCGAGCGCATCCTGATGGCACGCCAGGAGCGCGGCCTGTACCCCTGAGCCGCGGCAAAACGCCCTTCGCTTGAAAAAGGCTCCCGGCGCCGGCGCGCCGGGAGCCTTTTTCTTGGGTCGCCCGCACACGCTGCGCGCATTGGCGACAGGTGTTTGCTGAGGGCGTCAGGCGGCCCCGCAAGCGCGCTCGGCCGCGGGTGCGCCCGCGTCAGCCCACCTTCTCCAGGTTGGCTCGCACCTGCTCGAGCAGTGCCGCCAGCTGCTGCCGCTCGGCGGCACTGAGCCCCTGCACCGCGGCGTCTGCCAACAGCCGACGCTGCTTCAGCATCGATTGCTGCTGCTTCAACGCCTCATCGGTCAGGAAAAACCGGGTCACCCGGCGATCGACTTCGTCGCTTTCGGCGCGCAGCCAGCCATGTTCGCGCAACCCCCCCACCAGCCGCCCCAGCTGACCCTTGTCGCGACCCGAGTGCTCGGTGAGCTCGCGCAAGGAGCTGCCGGGGTGGTGCGCGAAATAGAAGAGCACGCGCGTCTCGAGCGGGGTCAGGCCTTCCTGGCCGCCTCGCAACGCCTGCAGCTGGCGCGAACGCACCAGGTGCGCCACGGCTTGCACCGCGTCCAGCAAGGTGCCCGGGTCGGCAGCAACCTTACCGTTGACATTGTCAACTGATTTCCGCATGATTGTAGATATTGTCAACTATATCGCGTTCAGCGCCTGCCTCATGAACCACACCGCCCCCGTGCGCCGCGTCCAGCGCGTGCGCTTCGAGCCACGCCGCCGGACGGCCTACGTGGCCCGTACCGACCCCGTCGGCGCCAGCTTCATCCGTGTGAGCTTCACCGGCGACGACCTGCACGACTTCCAGTCGCTGTCGTTCGACGACCATGTGAAAGTGGGAGTGCCCGGCGCCGACGGCCAGATGGTACTTCGCGACTTCACGCCGCGCTCCTTCGACGCGACCGGGCGTGAACTCACCATCGAATTCGCGCTGCATGCGCAGGGGCCGGCAAGCGACTGGGCGCGCCGGGCCCGCCCCGGCGACGCGCTGATGATCGCCGGCCCGCGGGGCTCGTTCATCGTCCCGCAGGACCCCGCCTGGCACCTGCTGGCCGGCGATGCTTCGGCGTTGCCGGCCATGGCCCGCCGGCTGGAGGAGTTGCCGCCGGGTACGCAGGCCGTGGTGCTCGTGCAGGTGCCCGATGTCTCGGACCGACGTGCACTGCAGACCGCCGCGAACGTCGGCGTGCAATGGGTCGCGTCCGGCGCCGAGTGGATAGACGCGCTGCGTGCGCTGCACCTGCCATCCGGCGAGGGCTACGCCTGGTGCGCGGGTGAGGCCAGCCTGATGAAGCTGGCGCGCGGCGTGTTGATCGACCAGCACCGCCACCCTCGCGAGGCGCTGCGCGTCGCCGCGTACTGGAAGGACGGTGTCTCGGCCTTCCACGAGAAGCTGGACGACTGATGCGGTGCCCGGCCGCCCTGTGCCCGACCGCGCTTCGGATGTAGCGCTCGACGGTGACCCACCCCATTCCTGCAAGGACCACTTTCATGATCCCCGCCAAGTTCGCCCCCGCCCTGTTCGCTTTTCTGCTGTCCGGGACGATGTCGCTCCTCGTATCGGGCATCGCCACCGTGCGCAACGCCGGCACCGTCGAAGGCGTTGCCGGGCCCTGGATGGCCGCGTGGCTGCCCTCCTGGCTGATCGCATTTCCGGTCGTCCTGGTCGTCGCGCCCGCGGTGCGGCGGGTCGTCAACGTGCTCGTCAGGGCGTGAATCACTGCGGGACTCACGCGTGTCGACTCCGGACCTGAACCTGCTGGTCACGCTCAACGTGCTGCTGTCGGAAGGCAGCGTCGCAGCCGCGGCCCGCCGCCTGCGTCTCAGCCCTTCGGCCATGAGCCGCGCACTCGCGCGCCTGCGTGCGACGACGGGCGACCCCCTGCTGGTGCGGGCCGGCCGCGCGCTGGTGCCGACGCCTCGTGCGCTGGAGTTGCGCGAGCGCGTGCGCCTGCTCGTCGACGAGGCCGAAGCAGCGTTGCGCCCGGCAACAAGACCTGACCTCGGGCAGCTGGCCCGCACGTTCACCGTGCGGGCCAGCGAAGGCTACGCAGAAACCTTCGGCCCGGGCCTGATCGCCCGCCTGGCCGGCGAGGCGCCGCGCGTGCAACTGCGGTTCGTCACGAAAACCGACAAGGAGGGCCGGCTGCTGCGCGAGGGCGCGGTCGATCTCGAGATCGGTGTCGTCGCAGGCACCGAGAGCCCCGAGCTGCGCGTGCAGGCGCTGTTCCCGGACCGCTTCGTCGGCGTCGTGCGCGCGGGGCATCCGCTGTGCAAGCGGGACGTCACGCCGCAGGCTTATGCCGCCGCGATGCATGTGGCCACTGAGCGGCGCGGTGGCCGCCGCGGGCCGGTCGACACCGCGCTGCGCGCGCTCGGCCTCGAGCTGCGGGTCGCGACCACCGTCGGGGGCTTCGCGACCGCCCTGGCGCTCGCACGCGGCACCGACCTGGTCGCGACGGTGCCCGAACGGCACACCCATGCGCTGCGCACCGGCCTGCACAGCTTTGCGCTGCCCTTCGCGACGCACGATGTCACGGTCTCGATGCTGTGGCATCCACGGCTGCACGCGGACCCGGCGCATCGCTGGCTGCGGCAGTGTGTTCGAGACGTCTGCACCGTGGGACTCGGTTGAGTGCCAGCGCCCAGCCTGCATCGCCGAGATCGACGGTTGGGCGGATACAGCGCGGCGAGCGCTTGTCCGGGCTCGCGGCTTCGTTCGCCGGCCACCCGCCGCCGACATTCGATTGTTGGTCTGTGTTGGATTGTGTTGCCGGCTCTGCCCTCTTTATCCCGATCCGCTCAACCGGAAGAATCGTTTCCATCGAGATTTTTCTCACCAAGGAGTTCGACATGGACAAGGGTTCCCAGCCAGCCGCCATCGTGACCGGGGCGTCCGGCGGCATCGGCCGCGCCATCGCGCTGCGGCTGGCCCAGGACGGCTTCGCGGTCGCCGTCCACTACGCCGGCCAGCCGGCCAGCGCCAACGAGACCGTGCGGGCGATCGAGGCCGCGGGCGGGCGGGCCGTTGCGCTTCAGGCCGATGTGGCCGACGCCTCGTCGGTCGGGCGCTTGTTCGCCAGCGCCGAGGCGGCCTTCGGCCGACTGGACGTGGTGGTCCACAGTGCCGGCGTCATGCCCATGGCGCGGATCGACGAAGGCAACGTCGATGCCTTCGATCGCGCCGTCGCGGTCAACCTGCGCGGCACCTTCCTGGTGATGGCGCAGGCGTCGCAGCGCCTGTCGGCCGGCGGCCGCATCATCGCCCTCTCGTCGAGCGTGATCGCCAAATCCTTGCCCGGCTACGGCCCCTACATCGCCAGCAAGGCCGGCGTCGAAGGCCTGGTGCGTGTGCTCGCGAATGAGCTGCGCGGCCGCGGCATCACCGTCAATGCCGTGGCGCCGGGACCGGTCGAGACCGAACTGTTCCTCAAGGGCAAGTCGGACGATCTGATCGATCAGATCGCCAAGCAGGCCCCGCTGGAACGTCTCGGCCAGCCGCGCGACATCGCCTCGGCCGTGTCGTTCCTGGCCGGCCCCGACGGTGCGTGGATCAACGCGCAGGTGATGCGTGTCAACGGCGGCTTCGCCTGAGGCCACTTGCATCGACCCGCCCCCTTCAGAAACCAACCCAGGAAACACCATGCCATTTGCCAACTTCAAGTTCCCCGAAGGAACCGTGGACCACGCCCGCAAGGAAGAGATCATCCATCGCACCACCGCGATGTTCGTGGAGTACTTCGGTGAGGGCGTGCGCCCCTATTCGATGGTGCTCATCGACGAGGTCGCCGACGGCGGCTGGGGCCGCGCCGACGAGACGCTGACCCTGGCGAAGATGGGGCTGCAGCCGCAAGCAAAGTAGGCCCGGCCACTCGCCGGCTGTCCACAAGAAGGGCTCGGGAAGTTCGCTCGAGAGCAAGCCCCGGCATGTGCCGGGGCCTCGGGAAGCTGAGCCTGTATCGACCCGGCTCATGCGCTCATGCCGGGAGCCCCGGGTCGAGGCTGCTCCGCGGTTTCGCTCACAGAGGCGCGCAACTCTGCTTGTCGGTCCACATCGTGCCGCAGCGGTACAGGGGGATCGACGTGGCGTAGCCGTAGCGCGTGCCCAGGGTGATGTATCCCGCGTAGCCGACGCGGCCGGCCGTGTAGTGCGTGTACACCGGGGCGGTGACGGTCTCGGAGGGCGTCTGGCCGTCGGTGCCGGTGGTCCGGCTCACCTGGTTGGAATCGGCGCTTTCGGTGCCGTCGCTCTTCTGGGCACGGACGACGAAGTAATAGGTTGCGCCCGCGCTCAGCCCGGACACCGTGAAGGACGTGCCGCCGACGAGGCTGGCGTTGGCACGCGTCCAGGGGCCGTTAGCCGCCGCTGCGCGGTAGACGTTGTAGCCGGAGACGCCGGACACGCCGGTCCACGTCAGCGACACCGAGTTCGACGTCGAGCTGGTCACCGCCAGATGGCTGGGCACGCCGTCGGGCACGGGGTCGCCGCCGCCCTCTTCATGGGCCAGGATGAAGTCACGCACCTTGGCCTGCGCCTGTGGGTTGGTGATGAGGGTGTAGTGGTCCAGGCCCTGGAAAAGCGCGTTTTCATCGGCACCCGTCAGCATCGCTGTGTCGGTGGGAGAGGCGTTCGTGTCGGCCGTCCCGCGCAGGGTCAGGTACTTGACGGTCGGGCTGCCCGGCACTTCGGTCCCGGCGTTGAGTTCGACCATGAACGGGGTGAGAGGGATCGGGCCCCACTGCGCGCACGATCTCCACAGGTACTGGCATTCCATGTACCGGGAGATGCCGTGGTGCGGGCCGGCGATGCTGATGAACTGCGAGACTTTCTGGGTGCCTCCGAGGTTCTTGATGTAGTAGCGCCCCGAGACGGCGGACGACGAGAACCCGACGAGGACGATCTTCGACGCTCCGGTGGTCCGCAGAACCTCGTCGACCTTCGCACTCATCTCGCGCGCCGTGGCCGGCACATCGCCCTGGAAGTTCGAACTGTCCTTCCAGAGGAACATCCGGCTGGCCTTCCAGCCCTGGCTTTGCAGATAGTCCTTCAGCGGCGCGATCTTGCTCAAGTCGCCCGAGGCACCGGTCATGAAGACGATGGGGTCGTGCTCGGCCGGTGTCGACGGCACGCCGATCGAGAACCGCGCCAGCTGGCACACCGGGGACGTTCTGCCGGCGTTGTCCGTTGCCGTCACGGTGCCGGTATAGGCGCCGTCGGACAAGGTGTAGGACTTGCTGAAGTTCGCCCCGGCAACGGAGGCCACGTCGTCGACCCCCGTCGGTCCGCTCAACTGCACGCGGTAGCTCACCACCGGTCCGTTGCTCTCGTCGGCCGATGCCTTCACGGTCGCGCTCGTGCCCGACACCGTCGCCGAGCAGGAGGTCACGGTCGGTCCCGTCGTGGTCTTCTCCCACTTCAGGATGAAGTCGCGCATCTTCGTCAACGCCGCTGCGTCGGTGATGACGGTGGAGTGGTTCAGTCCATTGAACAGGACGTTTTCGTCCGCGCCGGCCAAGACCGCGGTGTCCACGGGTGTGGCGTTGAAGTCCATGGACCCCCGGATGGTGAGGTACCGGACGTTCGGCCAACCCGGCACTTCGGTGCCGGCGTTCAGCGCTTGAAGCCACGGCGTATTGGGGATAGGGCCCCACTGGGTGCGGCACGCGACATTGCTTTGCGTGCACGCCTGCCAGATCGAGATGCCGTGATGCGGCCCGGCGAAAGAAACGAAGATCGAGACCTTCTGGTCGCCGCCGTAGTTCTTGATGTAGTTGCGGGTCGCAATGGTGCCGGCAGACCAGGCAGCGATCACGACTTTTCGAGCACCGGTCTGCTGAAGCACCTGGTCGACCTTGGCCTTGATCGCTTGCGCCGAGGCCTCCATGTCGACGTTCATCTGGCCGGAATCGGTCCAGGGATACACCCGATTGGCGTCCCAGCCGTGGCTGACCAGGTGGTCCCGCATCGGGTACATGTTCGCGGGCGTGCCTGTCATGCCGGGGATGAGGATGATCGGGTTATGCGCTGCTTGCGCCGACGCAGGCGCCATCAGCGTCAGCGCCGTGATACTTATCGCGGCAAGCAGGCCTGCCAATGACCTGTGTCCTGTCAGATCGAGCAACCATCGAAAGGGGTTCATTGATGTCTCCAAGGAGGCCGGTGTCGAAGCGGTTCGCGCCGCGCACCGTGGTTGGTATGTGTCTGCGGGATGGAATCGATCGGCGTCATCGCGACCTGCCGGACAGTGACGGCTGGCGGCCTTCATCGAGCGCGGCCGCGGCTTGCGATCCGGATGGGAGGTCGTCCTCGTCCCCGCCCCCACCGCACCCTGCCAGCGTCGACGCGAGCAGAATGGATGCGAGCACGTTCAAGGTCAGCCTCCGCGCAAGAACGTGTTTCATGAAGATCTCCTACGGCTGTGTCACGGTGGGCCTCGGTGTGTCACGCGGTGCCCCGGCCGGCGTGGCGCGCACCGTCAGAACGGGGCCTGCGCCAGGCTCTTCCCGAGCTGCTCGACCGTCGAGGTCATGGTATGCAGGGGGATGGCGGCCGGCTTGATCGAAGGAGCGCAATCTCTTGATCGATGGCGTGCCCTCAGCATGCAGTTGCGTCCACCGGCACACGTTGCCGCGAAGGCGCTCCAGCGCGGTTCGCGTGACGCGATGAAGCGGAAGCTTCCTGGCTCCGCCCATCCATCCCGCCATCGGAGGACGCGCCCGGTCGTGAGGGCTCTTCGTCAGCCGTCCCGCGCTCCCGCGGCGCAGCCACTGCTTCAAGCGGCGGTCTTGTAGGCGCCGCACCCGATCAGCATGTCGTCGATCCGGGCCACGTAGGTGCGCTTGGTCTGCACCTCGTTCGTGACGGGGTGGTTCCACTTGTACTCGACCCATCCCCGCCCTTCCCGCTTGGCGAGCTGGGCCATGTCGACGAGGAACATCTTGCCGTCGACGTCCTTGCTCGCCGGGCCGCCCAGCCCGATCACGCGGGACGTCATGCCGCTGGCGAGGATGAGCGCCTTGTCGAGAGAGATCGCCATCAGGTAGAGATCGCGGTCGATGAACTGGCCACGCGAGAGCTTGTTGATCTCGGCGATCAGGGCCGCCTTGCCATGTTCGCGGCCGAATCCGACGGCGCGCTCCACCAGCGCACGGGCGTCTTCCGGGCTGCCATGCTCCTGTGCACCCAGCCGGAACACTGCCACCTCGCGCAGCAGCGAAACGGCTTGCGCGTTGATGGCTTCCACGCTGGCACGTGTCTCGTCCACCACGTCGAGATTGCGCTGCACCATCGCGTCCAGGTCGAGCACCGCCTTGTTGACGTGCTCGATCCCCTCGCTCTGCTCCTGCGTTGCGAGGCTGATGCCCGCGATGTCGCCCGCCACGGCCTCGAAGGCGCCGACGATGTCCTGCATCGAACGCCCGGCCTGCTCCACCAGCTGGTGCCCGGCCTCCACGCTGTCGACCGATTCGGAGATCAGGGCCTTGATCTCCTTGCCGGCGTCCACGCACCTCAGGGCCAGCGAGCGCACCTCGGCGGCCACCACCGCGAACCCCCGTCCGTGCTCGCCGGCACGCGCCGCTTCCACCGCGGCATTCAGCGCCAGGATGTTGGTCTGCGCGGCGATGGCGTCTATGACGCCGATGATGTCGAGCACCTTGCGGGAGCTGTCGCGTATCGCGCCCATCTTCGCCACCACGGTCTCGACCGTGGCGCCACCCTGCGTGGCCAGTGCCGAGGCTTGTCGCACCAGGGGTTCCGCCCGGCGCGCATGTTCGGCGTTGTGCTTGACCGCCGCCGTCAACTGCTCCATGGCCGCCGCCGTGCCTTGCAACGCCTCGGCCTGGGCTCTGGACTGGTTCGCCAACGCCTCGCTGTCGCGGGCAAGGTGAGAGGAGTTGGCCGCCAGCGCGGTCGCCCCCGCGCGCACGGTGCCCACCACACGGAACAGCCGCTCGCGCGTGACATCGAGCGAACGGATGAGGCCGCTGCGGCTCGTCGACACGGCGGCGTTCAATGGCGTCAGGTCTCCATCCGCCATGCGCACGGCACAGGCACCAGCGGCACGCAAGGGCTGGATCAGGCCACGGCTGACGTGCCGCCCGCACCACCAGGTGGCGGCAAGGCCAACCAGCACCGCAACAGCCGCCACCGCGCCATGGGCTCCAGCGCCCACGGCGTGCCAGGCGAGCACGATCATTGCGGCGACCTGCGCCAGCATGGCCCCCCACAGCAGCCCGGACGACCGCCTGGTCGCCTGCTGCCGCCCGTCGGCCGCGGTGCCGCCACCGCCCCGGCGAGCGGCGCCCTCCCGGCCCGGCTCCGTCGTCGTCGCCAACCTTTGAACATGTACAACCATGGCTCACACTCCATCCAACCACTCAGGGAGCGTTCCCGGCCACGCGTGTGCGGGGCAACGCGGCATCTCAACGCTGACGCAGCATGGCCAGCCGCACCTGCCGCAGCCAGACGAGCTTCTCGTCGTTCCAGGTATAGAAGCCCTCGCCACTGGCACGGCCCGTGCGGCCATGCCGCACGTGCTCGTCGAGGAGCGCCAGCACGTCCTCGCTCTTGGCGAGTTGCGGCATCAGGTGCCGGGCGATCGACAGAAAAGTGTCGAGGCCGCCCAGATCGGCCCCTTCCAGCGGGCCGAGGTGGCGATATCGGCGACCCACCGAATGCTTCATCACCTGGTCGATCGTGGCGGCGTCGGCCACCCCTTCGCGCAGCATGTGCAGCGCTTCGCGCAGAACGGCAAACTGGAAGCGGTTGCCGATGAACCCCGGCACCGCCTTGTGCAGCACCACCGGCTCGCACCCCGCCTGGGCGAGCAGCGACACCGTCGATGCCACCGCCGAAGGCCGGGTTTGCCGGCATGCCAGCACCTCGACCAGCGGAATGAGGTGCGGCGGGTTCCAGAAGTGAGCGACCAGGAAGCGCTCCGGGTGCCGCATCCCGCCCGCGAGCGAGTCGGGCGTGAAACCGCTGGTGCTGCTCGCGATCACTGCGTGGGGTGCCAGCGTGTCCTCCAACAGGGCATACAGCCGGTGCTTGACGTCCAGCACTTCCACCACCGCCTCGATCACCATCGTCGCCTGCTGCAGCCCCGTGAGCCGCGGCGTCAGCGCGATACGACCCAAGGCGACGCTTGCGGCGCCCTCGGTCATCGCCCCGCCGTCGACCAGTTCCTCGAACACCTCCGCGCAGCGGGACGCCGCCTTGTCCAGGGAGCCCGCATGGCTGTCGTACAGCGTGACGGCCAGGCCCGACGCGGCGAGCCTGGTCGCAATGCCGCACCCCATCAACCCGGCGCCTGCAACGGCAACTTCCATCTCTTTTCTCTCCATGTGACGTGTATTCATCCAGCGCTCGAGGGTCAGGAGCCGATGCTCCACGGCTGGAAGGTGACCGACATCACCTGTCCGAACGGGATCCAGCGCCGGCCGTCCCAGCGCGCCATCTGCATCTGCTCGACCGGGTAGTGGTCGTCTTTCGCCGTCGTGACCTGGATGCCGGGCGACAGCAGCGGCAGCGTGACGTCCTTCAGGTTCTCTGCCTGCCGCATCACGTTGGCGCGGCCCAGGTCGCCGCCGCACTGCCGGAGCACCTGGACCAGCAGCGCGCCGGTGTTGAAGGCCAGCGCCGGCAAGGGGTTGGTCACGTCCTCGTCGGGCAGGTACTTGTGCATGAAGGCCCGATACCGCCGCATGCCTTCGTCGTCGGCCCACCGGGCATCGCGCGGGTCCTTGGCATATGCGCCGCTGTAGAGCGTCACGCCGGGCCGGTCGAGCGCCGGCTCCATCGTCGTCGAGATGCCGGCAGCGCCGAGGGCGATGTAGATGGTGGTGCGCCAGTTCCTGGCATAGGTCTCGCTCAGCGCGTTCGCGGCGAACTTCGGGATGGCGGCCAGGACCAGCACCTCGACCCCTGCGTTGTGCATGCTGGCGATCTGCGACTCCACGTTCGAGTCCGACGGCTCGTACGACAGCACCTTCACCAGCTTGAACGCCTGCAGCTTGCCCAGCACGTCCTGTACGCCCTTCAGGTAGTCGCGCCCGAAGTCGTCGTTCTGGTACAGCACCCCGATCTTCGCGTCGAGCCGGGTCTGCAGAATGTGCTTCGTGTAGATGCGGGCCTCCTGCCTAAAGCTCGGCTGAAAGCCCATGCTCCATGGCAAGGCCTTCTGGTCGCCCCACTTGTCGGCACCGGTGCCCAGGAAGAGATGCGGCACGCCGAGCGAGTTGAGATACGCGGACTGAGCGGCATTGGTCGGCGTGCCGAAGCTGCCGAACATCAGTGCCACCTGATCTTTCTCCACCAGCTTCCTGGCCAGCTCGCCGGACTTCGACGCCGAGTACTCGTCGTCGGCCAGCACCAGCTTCAATTGCCGGCCGTTCACGCCGCCCTGGTCGTTGACCATCTTGAAGTAGGCCGCATGGGCACGGGCGAGCAGCCCGTACTGGGCTGCCGGGCCGGTCAACGCACCGGTCTGCCCGATGCGGATCTCGCGCGCACTCACGCCCGGCGCCTCGGCGGCATGGGCCAGGCCCATCCACGACGCGACGACCCCGCATGCAAGGCCGATTGCCGCCTTGCGCATCACACCCAACTGCATGTTGATCTCCTGCTACCCGTCCAACACCCTGTGCGTGCAGCGTATCGGGGCATCGGCCTTGCCGGTTGCCCCAGCGTGGGTGATCCGTTGACCGGGCGTATGCGAGCCGCCGCGATGGCGGCCCTGCGGTCACCCTTCACACCAGGTCGGCGTAGACGCAGCGTCTGCCCTCGGCGCGGTAGTGCAGGCGCTCTGCCGGCGCCTGCATCATCACGACCACCACCAGCTGGTGGCGTGGGTCGCACCAGAAGTTGGTGCCCGAGGCCCCCGGCCAGGTGAAATCGCCGACGCTGCCCGGCAAGGGGTTGCGCCCCGCCTCCAGCCTCACCGACAGCCCCAGGCCGAAACCCTGCCCCATGGCAGGCGTCGGCGCGACGGCGCCCAATGCATCGGCATAGCTGCCGAACGCGACGCCCGGCGGAAGCTGCTGCGTCTTCATCGCGCGCACCGTGGCCGCGTCGAGCAGGCGCACGCCTTCGAGTTCGCCGTCGTTGAGCAGCATCTGCGCAAAGCGGTGGTAGTCCGGTGCGGTGGACCACAGCCCGCCTCCGCCCGACAGCCATCGCCCGCCACCCGCTGGCGGCGCCATCGCGAACGCCTCGTGTGCGAACGGGCGCGCGACCCTGCCGAGATGCTTCTGCTCGACCCGGAAACCGGTGCTCGTCATCTGCAGCGGCTCGAAAATCCACGACGCGAGCAGCTCGTCGAGCGGCTCGCCAGAGCAGACTTCGACGATGGCCCCCAGCACGTCCGTCGACATGCCGTACTCGAACACGGTACCCGGTGGGTGCAACAACGGCAGCCGCGCGAGCTTGCCGAGCATGTCGGCATTCGTCTGTGCGAAGTCGTAGACCTGCTCAGCCTGATAGGCGAGGTGCAAGGCCGACACCGCGGACCAACCATAGGTAAACCCTGCGGTATGGCGCATCAGGTCGAGCACCGTCGCCTCGCGGCCTCCTGCGAACGCGGCCATCCTCCCGAGCTGCGGCAAATAGGCCGAGACGGGATCGGACAGGCGCAGCTGCCGGCGTTCGACCAGCATCAACGCTGCCACGGTCGTGACCGGTTTGGTCATCGACGCGATCCAGAAGATCGCGTCGTCAGTCATCGGGCGCGACCGGTCGCCGTCCAGCCAGCCGCAGCTGTCGACCCGTGCGACCGTCCCGCCCATGGCGATCAGTGAGACGGCCCCCGGGATGCGACCCCGTGCTGCATCCTCGCGGAGCGTGTCCGCGAGCTTGTTGAATGTGATCATGGCCGGGTTCCCGTTTCATGCCGAGGACATGACACCGGGCAACCAGGTCACGACCGCAGGAAACCAGTAGAAGACGGCCACGGCGAACAGCATGACGAGTACGAAAGGAGCCGCACCGATCGAGATGTCCTTCAAGCGCGCCCGGCCCTCGGCCACACCTTCGAGCACGAACAAAATCATGCCGACCGGTGCGGTGATCAGCCCCAGTTCGACCAGGAGGACCAGCACGATGCCGAACCACAGCGGATCCCACCCGACGGCGTGCACCAGCGGCATCATCACGGGCAGCGTCATCAGCACCATCGAGATCGGCTCGATGAACATGCCGAGCACCAGATAGGCCAGCACGATGCACACCAGCAGCACGCCGGACGACAGCTGCAACCCCTTGATGTAGTCGACCAGCTGCGCGGGCATGCTCAGGTAGTCCATCACGTAGCTCATCTGCGAGGCGCCCACCGCGATCAACAGCAGGAAGCTCGTGACGAGCGCCGTTTCCTCCAGCGCCTCGACCAGCATGCGCCGCCCGAGCTTGCCGCGCAGCGCGCAAAGCACCAGCGCCGCCACCGCACCGACCGCACCGGCCTCGGTGGGCGTGGCGATGCCCAGGTACAGCGTGCCCAGCACCGCCGCCATCAGCAGCAGGAACGGCACCACACCTCGCAGGCTGCGCCACTTCTCCGTCAGCGTGTACGAACGTGCCGCCGGCGCGTCCTGGGGCCGCAGGACGATCCACGCGCAGACGACAACGGCGAACAGTGCCATCAGCAGCAGGCCCGGCAGCACACCGGCCATGAAGAGGTTGGTGACCGGCACGCCCGCCAGCGAGCCGTAGACGATCATCGCGATGCTGGGGGGGATCATGATGCCCAGCGTGCCACCGGCCGCCAGCACGCCGTAGGCGAGCCGGTTGTCATAGCCCTGGTCCACCATCTCGGGCCCGGCCACCCGTCCCAGTGTGGCGGCGGTTGCGAGGCTGGACCCCGAGACCGCGGCAAAAACGCCGGCCGCCCCGATGGAGGCGAAGGCGAAGGCCCCTCGCACCCTGCCGAAGAGGGCCCGCATGGCGCCGAACATTTCGCCCGAGGCGTCGCTCTTGACGAGCAACGCGCCCATCAGCACGAACATCGGGATCGCCGACAGCTCGAAGGTGTGGACCGCCGACCACGAGCGTTCGGCCAGGACGCGCAGCGAGGGCGACGGCATCCAGAACAGGATGCCCAGCACGCCGAGCAGGCTGAGCACGAAGGCAACGCGCACCCCGGCGAACAGCAGATAGAGCATCGTGCCCACCAGCACTGCAGCCTGCCACCCGAGAGGGGCCTGCGCGCTCAGGTAGTAACCCCCCACCGGCAGCGCAGCGAAGGCCAGCAGGCGGGCCGTGTCTGCCAGCCCGCACCAGGCAGCACTCGCGACACACAGGGCGGCCACTGCAAGCCACACGCCCTGATGAGCCGACAACCCGCCGGGCAGCGTGCCGAAGCTGTGGGCGAACAGCGCTGCCGTGCACAGCGCGATCGCGGCCCCACCTGCCCAACGGCGCGCCGGCGCCGTCGTGCCCGCGAGGCGGCAGGCTTCGAGGGCGAGCGCCAGCAACAGCGTGAAGTAGCCGACGGCCACCGCACTCTGCGGCACCCACATGGGCGTGGCCAGCAAGCCGAAGTCGCGTGTGCCGGCGAGGTATTCGCCATGAACGAACTCGGCGGCTTTCCACGCGATGAGAACGACGGCAAGCAGTGCGAGCCAGGCGCCGGCCAGCTCAGCCCTGCGCCGCCGGTCGGCCGGCAGGTGGTCGAGCCACAGCGTGACGCGGATGTGGCTGTCCCTCGAGACTGCGAACGCAGCCCCGACGAACGTGATTGCGACAACGAAGTACGTGGAGTATTCGGTCACCCACACGGTCGGGCTGTTGAACAGATACCGCGCAAAAACCTCGTGGTTGATGCTGAAGAGCAAGGCGGCGACCAAGGCCACGGCCACGCCGCGCGACCCGTTGTACACGGCACCTGCGAGCCAGGCCTGCACCTGGCCGGCGCGGTTGCCTTGCAGCGCAGATCGTGAGCGCTCGCCCGCCGACGGGGAGGGAAGACTGCCTTCCATGGCGGCTTACCTTGCGACGACGTCGCGGGCGACCTTTTCCCACCTCTTCGCGTCGACGCCACGCGCGTCCGCCTGCTTGTACCAGGCCTCGAACACCGGCGTCATGTACTTCGGGTCATGCACCTTCTTCGATTCGGCTTCGCTGACCACGTGGTACTTCACGCCCTTGGCCTGCCACTGCGACGGCAGCGCCGCGACCTTCGCCTGCCAGTCCTTTTTCATCTCGGCTTCCATCTTGCCCAGCTCGGCCTCGATGGATTGCTGCAGGTCTTTCGGCAGCTGCGCCCAGGCCTCCTGGTTCACCAGCACGTTCCAGGGCACCACCGAGCCGAGCTTCCACACCGAAGCGTGCTTGACCGCCGTGTAGAAACCCGCGCCGTAGGCCCAGCACGCGTCCGTCAGCACGGCGTCGATCACGCCGCGCTGCAGGGCCGGCAGCACCTCGCCCGCAGCGAGAGAGGTCGGCTTGGCACCGAGCACGTTGGCGAGCACCGCCGTGCCCGCGTTGTTGACCCGCAGGCGCAGGCCCTTCCAGTCTTCGGCGGTCACGACCGGCTTGTTGGAGAACATCGTCTGAGGGCAGAACGCGGCGCTCATCAGCTCTTTGGCCTTGTAGTCGCGCGCGTACATCTCGCGCAGCGCCCGGCCGTAGGGCGAGTCGAGCAGGCGGTCGAGGTCTTCATGGCTTTCCGAGATGCCCGGCAGCGCGCCCAAGGTGAACAAGGGCTGCGAAGCGGTGTAGTACCCGCTCAGCGGCATCGTCATCTGCACGTCGCCGTCGCGCACGGCCTCCAGCAGCCGATTGCCGGGCACCAGCGAGCCGTTGGCCGTCACCTCCACCCGGCCGTTCGTGGCCTTGCGTATGCGTTCCGGCAAGACCTGGGCGGCGTCGTAGTAGGTGGTGCCCGTCACGGGCAGATAGGACATCGTCCACTTGTACTCGGGGGCAGCGGCTGCGGCAGTGGCGGCCAGGCCGAGCGCGGCAAACAGCCATCGGTTCAGGGGCATTTCGTCTCCAGTCTCAGCAGTTGTTCCCCGAATCCCGGGGTTGTGAGCACATGCTATGCCGGCTCTCGGTGGACGCGTTGCCTCAGCGGCGGCCCTGCATTGACCCAGCGTCTCGTGACCGTTGCAACGCGCGGCGCGGCAGCGCCGCGGGTTCTCACCTAGGCAGGAGCCGGCGGCGCAGCACGAAAATTCGCCCGACCATGAAGACAGTTGAAGTCGATACTGGCTTGGTTCCTGCAAAGCAGCGGGCGGACGCGTGGCGCGAGTCCCTGCTCGAAACCTTCGGCCCCATCCACGTGGAGTCGCTCGACGACGAAACGCTGTCCGGCCAGCTGCGCTCGGTGTCCAGAGGGTGTTTCACCTTCAACGGGATGCGCTATCGCGGCATGAGCCTGTGGCGCAGCCCGGTCGACGTGGCCCAGCTCGACCAGGAGCACTTCACGCTCACGCTGCCGAGTTCCCGCCTGCACGTCGTGCAGCACGGCCAGGAGCGTGTGCTGGAACCAGGCCAGATCTACCTCTTCAACCATGCGGTGACCTACCGCACCCGCCCTCAGACCGAGTACCGCACCGACAGCATTGCGTTCCCCGGCCGCCTGCTGCAGCAGCGCATGGGCAGCATCGAGCCGTTCTACGATCTGGGCGCAGGCAGCGGCAACCCCACCCGCACCGAGTTGATCCGCACGTTCGCGTCTCACCTGTCCGCGGGTGTCACCACCTGGACCGAACACGAGTACGAAACGCTGGTGGGGCAGTTCATCGACATGCTCGCGCTTTTTGCCGGCGGGGCTACCGCAGCCGCTGCGTCGGCAGCCACCTCGACGCGCACCGGGCACCGCGAGCGGGCGCTCAAGTACATCCGTGCGCATGCCACCGACTCGGCCCTGTGCCCCCGGCGCGTGGCCGAAGCCTGTGGCATATCGCTCAGCTACCTGCACGAGGTGTTCCGCGCGGCGGGCGTGCCGGTCGAGGAAAAGATCTTCGAGGAACGTCTCGAGACCGCGCGCCGGATGCTGATCGATCCGAAAACCCGGGGCGATTCGATACAGAGCATCTGCTATGACGCAGGCTTCAACGACCCCGCGCACTTCAGCCGCAAGTTCAAGCAGCGCTTCGGCATGACGCCCGGCGACATGCGCCGTGCGGCGCTGCGGCTGGCCGCGCCCTGGAGAACGGATGAGGCGGCCCGGTAGCCGCGATGCAGGCAGCAGCCTCGACCCTGACTTAACTCTCGACGGCGAAGCCGGCAGCTTTCCATTCAGGAAAGCCGTCCTCGAGGCGCCGGACCTTGAAGCCTTTTTTGCGCAGCGCAGCCACAGCCTCGAAGGACATCACGCAGTAAGGTCCCCGGCAGTAGGCAACGATTTCGTGCGCCTTGGACAGCTCGGCCAGGTGCCTCGTCAACCGATCCAGTGGGATGTTCAATGTGCCAGGAAGGTGCCCGAGCTGGTATTCGTCCTCGGGGCGCACATCCAGCAGCGTGACCAGTCCATCGTGCAGGTTGGCCTTCAGCTCGTCTCGTGACACGGGCGCCTTCTTCACCGGTTCGCTCATTGCACGATGGGGGACGCTGCACGCCATGTTCACCGGCATCGTGCTGTTGGCAGGGCACGTGTCGATGACATGGACCGGGACGGGCTTCAGTTCGTTCGCAAGTGCCCTGGTGTTGCTCGGGGTCGGCTGGAACTTCCTCTACATCGGCGGCACGACCTTGCTCATCACCACCTACTCGGCCGCAGAGAAGAGCCGTGCTCAAGCGACCAGACATGATCATCTTCGTGGTCGGTCTGGCCTCTTCCTTCGGTGCCGGCGGGCTGCTGCAGGATCTGGGCTGGCAGTGGATGAACGCGCTGCTGCTGCCGTGGCTCGGGTGTGCGGCGGCCCTGCTCGTCTGGTTCGGTGTCTCGGCGCAGCGGGCCGAGGCGCGATGACGTGATCGGGGCACCCAGGACCAAGGAACACTGGGAGAACGTCTACACGACCAAGGCACCCGATGCCGTCAGTTGGTATGCACCGCACCTCAGCATGTCATTCCAGTACATCGGCCGAACGGGCGCTTCTGAAAACGCGGCCATCATCGACATCGGGGGCGGCGAAGCCACGCTGGTATGACTTGCTGGGCGCCGGGTATCGCCGGGTGTCGGTGCTCGACATCTCCGAGAAGGCGCTCGCGGTTAGCAAGCAACGCCTGGCCAGGCGCGCCGATGAAGTGACCTGGGTCGCCGCCAATGTGCTGGAACATTCCTTCCAGCCCCAGTCCATCGACGTGTGGCATGACAGAGCGGTCTTCCACTTCCTGACCGATGCGCGGCACCGACAGTTGTATGTCGCTCAGCTGCTGCGCGCGCTTCGACCGGGGGGACATGCCGTCGTGGCCACCTTCGGGCCGCAAGGTCCCACGCAGTGCAGTGGATTGCCGGTGGCTCGGTACTCGTCCGATGAACTCCACCGCGAGTTCGGCACGCCGTTCCGCCTGCTCGATCACGGCACGGCCCCGCATACGACGCCCTGGGGGTCCACCCAGCAATTCGTCTACTGCTACTGCCGCCTCGAACACTGAGGCGCGCGCACTGCGTTCGGCCCTGCTTCCAGCAGGTTCTCACGACTTGGCCTGCGGGCCGCCCCGAGCACCCGTCGCCGCGCAGTCCTGTTGCGCCAGTGCTTCCGCACGCAGCGCGCGCAGCGTCCCATGCCATCCTTGTTCGGAGTCGAAAATTCCGCGCATCGTTTCGGCGCTCTCGGCGTAACGCTCGAGCTTGCGGTGTTCCAGTTCGACGCGCGTGAACTCCGGGGTTTGCTCCACGAAGCGCACCTCGACCTCGGTGACGAAGGAGGGGTTGTACTGCCACTGCGCATCGATGTTCCAGCTCAGCAAGAGCCGGTGCGGTGGTTCCCACGCAAGCACCACGCCCCAATCGCATTCGCTGCCATCGTCACCCCGCTCGTACCAGCGCCCGCCGACGCGGGGCTCGATCGTCGCGACAAACGACTCGGTGCGGCCGATGCGGTTCTTGCGCGGCCACCAGGCGTCGATGCGTTCGACGAAGACCGAGAACACGTGCGCGGCGGGCGCCTCGATGGTCACGGTCTTGCGGACCAGGATGTTCTGCACGGCAACATTCATGTTCTGCTCCTATCGGGCCTGGGTTTGTGGGTGGATTCGGCCAGGGCCTTGAGATCGCCCAGCGCCTCGGTCCACAACGCGTCGAGGTAGGCGCGCATGGCGCGCAGTCCATCGGGATCGACTCCGTAGATGTTTCTCGTGCCGGCGCGGTCGAAGCGCACGAGCCCGGCGTCTTGTAGCACTTTCAGGTGCTGCGACACCGCAGGCCGCGACACGGGCAATTGGGCGGCCAGCTCGGTCACCGCGCGTGGTTGCCGCGCCAGCATCTCGAAGATGCGGCGGCGGGTAGGGTCGCCCAGAGCATGGAAGTGACGGGAAGCATCCATTGCCACATGGTAGACACACACTTACCGTAAGTCAATTCTTACCTAACGCGGTTTCTTTTGGTGCCAGCCTGCCTGCCCGGTCGACGAGCTCCGCCAGCCGCCGCTGGTAGTCCGGGTGTTCCGTTCCGCAGCAGCGGTCCCACCAGGTGAAGTAGAGCCCGTAGTTGTGATGCCCGCCGGCATGGTGCATGTCATGGTGCAACGCGGTCGTGAGCCAGCGCCCCCACCACCCGGCAAGCCAGCCCCCCGGAATCAACTCCACGCCGGCGTGGCCCAGCACATTGCGAACGATCATGTGGGTCAGGAACACGACAATGACCAGCGGGTGCAACGGCAGGGCCAGCAGCGCCAGGTCCAGAAACACGGCTTGCACGACGGCCTCTCCGGCCGAAAAGCTGTAAGCGGCCCACGGCGTCGGTGCAACCGAACGGTGGTGGGTGAGGTGCAGCCAGCGAAAAAGGCCGGGACGGTGCAGAAGCCGATGCGTCCAGTAGAACCAGGTGTCGTGCAACACCGTCAGCAGCACGAGGCTGGCCACCGCATAGAAGGCACTGCGCTCGTTCCAGTCGGTGTACACGGTCAACAGGCCCGCCTGGGCACCTGCCGCGATGAACGCTCCGTTGGCTGAGAACACGAGCACGGTCACCAGCGAATGCAGCAACTCGCGGCGCCGCTGCCCGGCCGCAGGTTGCCGGGCGCGCACCGAGCGTCGCGTGATCCAGGCCGCCGGCAGCAGCGCCAGGATCAGGGTCACCAGCCCGGCCGGGACCAGGTAGCGCAGCAGGTCGCCCGCCCAGATGGCGGGCCAGACTTGAAGCGCAAACGCGAAGGGGCAAACAGGAGCGGGCATGGTTCGGTTCTCGGTGGGTGGCGATGACCGACCCTAGGCGCATGCCTGCGCAGCGTCTTGCCGTTGGGTGGCAACACATCGCCGTTTCCTCGAACCGGCGGCGTTTTGCAGAATCCGGCAAGACAACGCACACAGGATCCGGGATCGTCACCCCATGCTCGAGCCATACACCTTTGCGTTGCGCGGCCTGGCGCTCGGTTTTGTCATCGCCTTGGCGCTGGGCCTGCGGGGCCTGGCCAGCCGGGCAAGGCTTGCCTTCTGTGCCTTCCTGGCCTGCGTCGCGGGCTACCTGATCCGGGCGGCGCCAGAAGCGGCGGGCTGGTCCTGGCCGGTGCTCGTGCCGCTTTCGATCGCGGCGGTGCTGTTCCCCGCCGCGCTGTGGTGGCTTGTGCACACCGCTTTCGATGATCGCGCCGACGTGCCTCATGCGGTGTGGGCGGCGGTGCTGTGCCTGCTGGCGGCGGCTGTTACGCCGCGCACGGCCCCCGCCTGGGCGTCGCTCGGCGTGGAACTCACCCAAAAGCTCGCCGGGCTTGCCCTGGCCGGCGCAGCGCTGTGGCGCCTGTGGCGCGGCCGCGCGGACGACCTGGTGCCCGGCCGCCGTGCCCTGCGTGGAGGCCTGCTGGGCTACGCCGGCGCCCATGGCGTGGGCGTGCTGGCGGTGGAGCTGTGGATGGGCGGCCGCCGGCCGCCCCCGTGGCTGGACCTGGCCAATGTCTCGCTGATGGCGCTGGTCCTGGCCGTGTCACTGGCCTTGATGCTGCGCATGCGGCAGCAGGCCGTCGATGCCTTGTTCGGCGCGCCTGCCGCGCGCGTGGAAGATGCACCGGCCCAGCTCGATGCACCGGACTCGACCGATGCTGCCGAAGAGGCTGCGCTCGAACGGCTGGGCCAACGAATGCGGGTCGAGCGAGCCTACCGGTCCCCGGAACTCAGCGTGGCCGAGCTTGCGCGGCAGTGCGGCCTGCCGGAATACCGTCTTCGGGACCTGATACACCGACGACTGGGGTATCGAAACTTCCCGGCCTTCGTCAACGAGCACCGTGTTCGCGAGGTGGAAGGCCGCCTCTGCGATCCGTCCGAAGACCGGTTGCCGATCTTGACGATCGCCATGGACGCAGGCTTCGGGTCGGTCGGGCCCTTCAATCGCCTGTTCCGGGAAAGGCATGGCGTGACGCCTAGCGTCTACCGGCAGCGGCGCGGTTCAGTTGCATGCGTGAGCGCCAGCGGCCGATTGGACCGGCACGCGCCACCCGGCTGAACGAACTGCCGCTACGCCCCGGACATTTGGCTCTGCTTGAGCAATGCCAGCAGCGCCGCCAGTTCTTCGCGCGTCAGCGAGTTCATGCCAGGCAGGTCGCCTTCCTTCGTTCGCTTCAAGCGCTCAAGGAAGGCCTTGATGTTCGGGTTCGCTTCGGGATCGAGGAAGCCGATGCTGAGCACGGACAGCGCATCGACGGAATCATGCAAACCTATCGGTCGTGCCTTGGTTTGCGAGTAGATCGATTTCCCGAAGATCGACACCTCAGCCGTGAAGCTGCCGTTAAAGACGATTTGATTATTGAAGCTGATGGGCCGCAGACTGGTTTTCAACGTTACGCCGACTTTCAAGCCTGCCAACTGTCTGATGCCGTTCAGCGTCGCTGATACCTCGATGACCGCGCCCGTTCTCGACGAATAGTGGATCGAAGCGGCGACGACGCCCCCAAAGTGGCTGATGCTGCTGAGCCCGGTGCCGACGCTGGAGACGGAGTACGAACCGATACCAGGAACGGTGATCGTTTGCGTGACGTCTCGCCCGTCAAACACGACGTGCTTGTCGGCCGATGGAAACCCGCTTTGCCAACGGGTGGATGGCGAGCACGCGAACACCGTCGACATAGACGGCAAGAGCGTCGTGCTCGACTTTCAGCTGCGGTATGGACATCTTTTCCTCCCGAATGATTCTTGAGGTCTACCGTCCGACGCTAGTCGGGCATCGACAGTGACACCATGTACAGCCCCATCGCGATCACGCAAGCGATGTATCCGACGATGGACGCGATCACCGCCGGTGCCGTCTTCCATTCCATCATCCGCTTGCGCGGGTTCACTGCCAGATATCCGACAACCAGTACATAGGGCACCATGACAGCCAGCGCCAAAGTCCGCCCGCCGAGGGACAACGATGTGTTGAAAGCAAGAATGGCTTCAGGCACAGCCTCGAAGGCGAGGTGCCATGCCAGAAACGAAACCAGAAGCACGTTGGCCGCCAAAGCGCCATAGTTGGGTTGACGGGGCGCGGGAGACTTCTCTTGCATGGCAGGACAGGAACAGTGAATGAAGCGGAGACCGAGGCCGCGGAGCGTGCACTGTCGCGGTACTCGCCAATGATGACCCCCGATCAACGGCAGAACTGCAAGGGGTCGGCGACTGAAGGCGGAGCCTAGCACCGGTCGAACAGAAGTCACCCCCCTCATGTGAGGTGCTCTCTCATTCAACCGAAGCCACGCAGCAGCCAACGCGACGCGTCGCAAGAGCTGACGATGCACCCGCCGCTCGACCGAGAACACGACCCGGCGAGCCGGCAGCGCCTATGCCACCGCAGCCGCCATCTTGCGCCCCGGCAGCCGGGTGAACGCCAGCGCCGCCAGGAAGGCGCCGATGCCCAGCGCGAAAGCACCGATGAAGAGCCACGCGTAGCTGGAGAACGAGTCGTAGATCATGCCGCCCAGCACGGGGCCCAGCGCCATGCCCAAGCTGCTGGCCATGGTGGTGCCGCCGATCACGGTGCCCATCATGCGCAGCGGAAAATGCTCGCGCGCGATCACGGCAAACAGCGGCATCACGCCCGCATAGGTGAAGCCGAACAGCGCGGCAACGGTGTAGAAGCTGCCCAGCTGGCGCGCGTACACGTAGCCCAGCACCACGACGGCCTGGGCCAACAGCGCCAGCACCAGGACGCGCGCGGCCCCGAAACGGTCGCCCAGCAACCCGAACACCAGCCGGCCACCCATGCCCGTCAGGCCTTCCAGGCTGTAGATCGACACGGCGGCCATCAGCGGGATGCCGCAGGTCACGGCGTAGCTCACCGTGTGAAAGATCGGCCCCGAGTGCGTGGCGCAGCTCAGAAAACTCGTGAGCACCAGGATCAGGAACGGCGCCGAACGCAGGGCTTGCCCCACGGACAGGGCCGGCTCCTGCGTGGCGGCGCCCGAGGGAGCGTCGGCCGGGGGGGTCGTCAGCGCGGGCGGGCGACGCACCAGCAGGGCCACGGGCACCATGACGACCGCCACCAGGGCCGCGATGCGTTGCAGCGACGTGCGCCAGTCGTGCGTCTGCACCAGCCATGCGGCCAGCGGCGACATGGTCATCGGCGCCATGCCCATGCCGGCCGACACCAGCGACACCGCCAGGCTGCGGCGCGTGTCGAACCACCCGGTGACGCAGGCCATCATCGGCGCAAAGATCGCCGCCGCGCTGAGGCCGACCACCGCGCCGAACAACAGCTGGAACGCCAGCAGCGACGTCGCCAGGCTGGCCAGCGCCAGGCCGGCGGTGAGGATCAGCGAACCGGCCAGTACCACGTTGCGCGGTCCCACCCGGTCGGAGAGGGAGCCCCAGGCGATGCTGCCGAGCGCAAGTGCCACGAAGGCGAAGGTCATGGCGGTGGAGATCCCGGTGGTGGACCACCCCGTGTCCTGGGCGATCGGCCGCAGAAACACCGGCAGCGAAAACAGCC
The DNA here is from genome assembly GCF_023721835.1 of Caldimonas mangrovi. Classification (GTDB taxonomy): domain Bacteria; phylum Pseudomonadota; class Gammaproteobacteria; order Burkholderiales; family Burkholderiaceae_C; genus Caldimonas; species Caldimonas mangrovi. Next base: position 67,781 of record NZ_JAMKFE010000022.1, read on the forward strand.
CGCCGATCGCCACGCAGCCGAGCACGCCGCCCGCCGCAACAATGACCCAACGGTAGTGCTCGCGCAGAGCGTTCGTCCAAGTAGGCATGGCTGTTCCTTTGCTGATCCGGTGTGATTTCCGGGGCAGGTTATGGCGGCCGGCCCCGCGGGCGTGAGTAACAAGCGTGGCGGGATTGGCTGTGCCTACGGCCTGCCGCCGAACTCCGGCCCGTCGAGTTGGCGCACTTCGCACTCGACGTCCCAATCGGTGCCGTGCACCTTGAGAAACCGCCGCGTCAGCTCGACCGCTTCGGCCTTGGACGGCGCCTCGAGGATGGCGTAGCCGCCGACCACCTCTTTGGTTTCGGTGAACGGGCCATCGGTCACCGACAGCTTGCCCCCGCGGTGCAGCCGCACCCGCACGCCTTCGGCGGTGGGCCGCAGCCCGGCGGTGCTGACCAGCTGCCCGGTGGCGGTGAGCTCCTCGATCAGCTGGCCCATGTCGGCCATCAGTTGTTCGCTGGGCTCTTGGCCGGTGGTTTCGTCGATGCGGATCATCGAAAGGAATCGCATGGTCGGGTCTCCTGGGTCGTGCCGGCGGAACCGTTCCGCCGCCTCATTGCCATGACGAACGAAGACCGGCCGAATCGACAACCGGGAGTCACGAGGATGCATTTGGACTGAAATCGGTTTGAAAACGGGCTCGGATTCCGGCGTGCCCCCTGCCACCCGCGGCGGCGTGATGCGCGTCTTCGGGCTGTGCCTGGCCCCGTTCGCGGTGCTGTGCGAGCACACCCGCACCTCCCTCGACGTGGACAGGCCCGCGTCAGCAGGAGCGGACTGAAAGCGCCTTCCGCGATGACCACTTTCGCTGCGGACGGGTCCTTTGCGAGGCGAGGCTGCCGCCCGGCAACCAGAGACAGGTTGGCCCCGTGGCGAACCGGAGCTCCCGACCCCAAGCAGCCGTCGCGCAGGGGACAGAGCAGACGCTGCGCAAGTGACTAGGGCCTGTCAACACGACGCTGAGGCCTCTTCCAGCTGATTCACAGCCCACTTCGCGCGTTGTGAATGCCTTTGTAGCGGATGGCATCGCCGGCCTCGGCAGGAAAGTCGATGACGAGCGCGTCCGAGTGCTCGTTCGATCGCCTAGGGTGGTAGGAGACAAGGGTCGGAGTGATCCCCGGCAGCTTGCCGTCGAGCATACGCACCAGCTCCGTAAGTTCCGCGGTCACGGCCGGCTGCAACTCCCTGGGGCCCCTGCTCTCCTTGTAGCCGCCAGGTGCGAGGATGAGGATTTCGCACCGCATGCGGGGACCACAGAGCGGGTGGTGCCCGAGCTCATGCTGGATCTCCCTGAGCTGATCGTCCAGCTCTTCCGGTGGACGGTGCGACAGCGTTGCGCTGATCGTGCCGTCCTGCTTCTTAGAAAGTATGGAGACGGCGATGCAGCCGCCCAACCCGAAAGTGAAGAGAGTTTTGGGCTCCCCAGGGGAGACGTCGATGGTCTTGATTTCGTGCACCATCACCTTCGTGACCTGCGGGTCCTGCAACCGCTGCAGCAAGCCGATTTCCAGCGATGAATTGGCGGGGCTGGTTTCCGTCAGTTGGACGACGTCGCCCGGCCGGAGCGCGTTTTGATCGTCCGCCCGCGGTTCGAACATGAGGGAGCGGATGCTCTCGAAGTCATTGAAGCCTTCCGCCCGGCTGTGTGCCGCGGAAGGCGTGTTCACCATGAGCGGCGAGCCCTGATGGAGTGGCAGCTGCGCGGTGCGTCGTGGCGAGTCCGTTCCGCCACCGGTGGGGCGCGGCGGGGGCCGGCCGAACAAGTGGACCTCCGTTTCACGGCTCCGGCCAGAGGCCGCTGTTCGACGAACCGGTGAGCGATGTTCGGAGCGCCCGTCACGCAGCGCGCTGGCTCAGGCCTGCCACACGCCGTAGCCCGCCTCGCGCAAGCCGATCGCGAGCTCCACTTCCATCTCGCGCGCGGCCTCGTAGGGCATCGGGTTGTACACCTCGTACAGGTGCGGCAGCAGGCGCAGGCCGTACTTGCGGACGAAGCGATTGGCCTGGATGCCGGCCTTGTGCCTGTCGAAGCGCAGGTCGGGGTCGAGCCCGGTCATGCCGACGTAGACGAAAGGCTTGCCCAGCCGGTAATCCGGGTTCGCCTTGCGGAAGCTCGGCTCGTTCCACACGCGGTCGGACAGCTCGACGACGTACACGTGGTGATGGTGGCGGGCTTCGCGGCGTGGCATCGGCCCGAGTCTAGCGACCACTCGATGGGTGGACGCGCCGCATCGCATCGCAGGTGAACGTGACTGGCGCCGTCGAGGCCGGTTTGGAAAGCCATAACGGCCATTTGCAGACGCTAGCGCGAGATCGAGCCGGCGGGGTGCTCTGCTCCGCTCATGTCCCCCGCGACGGGCTACGCCCGCCGCTCCTCCTTTACTTCGCTGCGCAGAACACCCCGCCGGCCCGA
>NZ_JAMKFE010000023.1 GCF_023721835.1 Caldimonas mangrovi
CGAGCCCGCCCAGGCCGATGCGGCCCAAAAGCACACCGCCGCGCAAGACGACAAGCTGCCGCACACCACCGACCCGGTGATCGCGATCAGCGCCAAGGCCGGCTTCGGGCTCACCGCGGGGCAGGACCTCCACGTGGCCGCCGGCGAGATCGTGCACACCGCGGCCGGGCAGGACCTGCACCAGGCCATCGGCGGGCAGGCCCGGCTGCACACCGGCCAGGCCATCGGCGTGCTGGCCGGGGCCATCGGGCCGGGCAGCGAGGCGGCAGGCACCGGACTGACGGTGATCGCCGCACAAGGCGACGTCGACGTGCAGGCGCAGGCCGGGCCGATGCAACTGGCGGCCAGGCAACTGGTCGACGTGAAAAGCAAGGCCGCGCACATCGACTGGGCCGCGGCCCAGCGCATCGTGCTCAGCACGGCAGGCGGCGCCAGCCTCACCCTCGACGCCGGCGGCATCGTCACCCAGTGCCCCGGCAAGATCACCGTGCAGGCCGGCAAGAAGAGTTTCAGCGGGCCGGGGCGGCAGAGCTACGTGCTGCCCTTGATGCCCAAGGAGGACATGTCCTGGGTCGACATCGAGGCCAGCTACGACGACGCCTGGAACACACGCTGGCCGCTGGATCACCTCAAGCTCGACGTGGCCGGCCAGACCGTCAGCGAATCCGCCGCCGTCAACCCGCTCAAATGACCATGCCAGACACCCCCCCTACGACAGAAACCCGGCGCGTCCTCGCGTCCCAGGACGGCGCCGTTCTCGCCGTTGCCCGGCCCGACGTGACCGAGCAGGAGATCGTCGAAGACCGCGACGCCATCGTGCACCGCCTGCACGCGGCGTATCTCAACCTGACGGACCACATGGCCGAGTTCCAACAGCAGTGGGACGAAGGCCCCACGATGGCTTTCATCACGGCCGCCCGCGAAGGCTGGAACCAGGGCGGCGCCGACTGGCTGAACGACCAGGCCGAGCTGTTCGAGAAGGACACCTGGGTCAAGCTGGGCCGCGACGTCAAGGAATTCGCCGGCACCAGCTATGACCGGCTGGCCACCTACAGCAAGCAGAGATACGAGAGCCTGCGCGACGAGCTCAACAGGCACATCGAGAACCCCGACGACACGCTCTACAACTGGGCGTGGTGGCAGCGGGGCATCGAAGAGCAGATCGACGACCGCATCGCGCGCCTGGAAGCCGCAGGCGCCGCCGTGAGAGACGGCGCGCAGTCGGTGCTGAACACCGCCGACAAGGCGAAGAAGATCTACCGGCACCGCGAAGCCATCGCCAACCTGCCCACGCTGATCGCCGGCGGCGACCCCAAGCCGGTGCAGGCTTTCGTCGACACGGTGCTGATGGACATCGACCCCGAGCTGGCGAAGGCGATCCGCAACGATCCCAACTTCGCCATCGTGCTGGAGCTGATCGCCGACCACGACAGCGCGCTGGGCTACCTGGCCTATGTGGGCCTCGCGGTCGAGGCCATTCCGCCCAACTTCTATGCCTACACCGCCGGCAAGGGCGGTGCGTATGTCGCCATCGAAGTCGTGTTGCTGCTGGTGACGGCGCTGCTGAGCCTGGGCGCCGGCGTGGCCGCGCGCATCGGCATGCTGACCGCGCGCTTTGCAGCGGCAGGCGCGAAGGCCGCCACCGCAGGCGCCAAGATCCGGCGCGCGCAGGCCGCGGTGAGCGCCTTTGTGCGGCTGCTCGAAGACTTCTCCCGTGCTGTCGACGACCTGCATGCACTCGGCGAAAAGCTCGTGCGGGCGCGCAGCAAGGGCCTGGTGCTGCGCGGCAACACGAAAACCACCGTGCTGGCCAAGCGCGAAAGCATCAAGCGCGACAAGCGCTGCCGCATCTGCGGCAGTACGAAGCACAGCACACCGCGGCATCGGCCGGGGACCGTGGTGTATCGGTAAATGTCGACTACAACCGAATCGTCAAAAAGTAAGCAGGGATACGTTTCGCGATGAAGATCGGCAACACGGCCAAGAACAGCGTGTACTTGGCGAATATGAAGAGCCACACGGAGCGGGACAGGGATCACCCGCGCTTTCATGGCATTCGAATGCAAGCGCATCACGTGCTTTCCGCGGAGGGCGTCAAGCTTTCCGGCTTGGGAAGGAAGATCGAGAAGTGCGGTTATGACATCAACTCCCTCTCCAACCTGGCTTTCATCCCTTGTACGCTGCAAGGCGCCTGTCATTTGGGGATCCAGCCTCATCGAGGGAACCATACCGCTGTCGCAGATCCTGAGAACGACTACGACGACGACGACGAACCTTTGACCTACCACAAGATGGTGTCGAGGAAGATTCAGGAACTCGATCCACACCTTCGAAAAGAGTGTGTCGGCAAGGACGAAGCACACCTCATTCCCAAAAAGCTGGATGACATGAGCACAGAGGTGCTAGAGCTGATTCAGTACAAACCGACGAAAGCGCCTTTGACTACGATTGCCAAGCACTTCGCGCCCGGTAGCCCGATCGGATGTGGGGGCGTTGACAACGTCGGTGCCGTTCATGTTGGTCACTGCCCTGTTGGCCGCAACCATCTTGGCAAGCAAGGCCCAAAGCAGAAGAAAGAAGACATCAAGTTTGTCAGTGACGGTCGGTATCGACTTCGGACAAGAAAGTAAAGGCTATGCGCAACTACGACGAAGAGTACTTCTTCATTGAAGAAGCCGAGAACGAGCAACTGCCTGCGTTGCTCCCCGACGCCAATACAGAAGACCGGACTTTCCGATTCGAGGCGCAGCCAGTCGGGTCTCCGCCGCTTGTCTTTCGAAACGGCGCTCACGACGCGCAGCGCCGCCGCCGCTTGAGTCCGCTTCGACCGGTTCCAGACGTGTTGTTCTCCGGCGCCAATCTTGTCGTGCGAACCAAGATTCGGGATGCATTGCTTGGTATCAACATACCCCATCTGTCCATGCATCCCACGGTCTACATCGACGAAGACGATAAGTGGCATGAGGACTTTTGGTACATGACGTTCACGCAGACCTTCGACTGCTGGGATCGAAAGTCATCCGACTACAAAGCCACCCCTCTGGTGGTGGGAGGCGCGAAGCTCTACAGCGTCTATAGCTACAGCCTGGATGCGGACGTGCTCGACAAGGTGCCCCTCGAACAACGTTTGCTGTTCAAGATGGGCGGCACGCAAGACGGGTATATCGTCTGCCACACGACGATGACGAAGCACTTCACTTCTGCGCTGAACACAAGCTTGGTGCTGACGAAGATCTCTGAGTACTGAGTGCGCTGCCCCCGGATCACAGCAGCATGATCTACTTGCGGAGCTACGACACCTACAAGGAGACGCTGGAGTACGACGTTGATACCGGTGCTTCCCGTTTAGTCTCTCGCGAGGAGGTGGAGCGTGCCGGGGTGCAAAGAACTTTCGGCATGTTCACACGGGTGGGAGACCGCTTCTTCGGTGTCTATGCCACGCCCGAAGGCCCGGTGTTCTTTGGCGATGACATCAGGGTTCTGGGACGCTTCGGGGTGACCCGAGGACATGTCGAACTGGACAAGGCCACCAGAATTCACCGCTTTGCGCTGTTCGACGACTCACGACTGGTTTTGAGCACGCACTACCCGGAGAGAGAAGGGTTGGGAACGAATCCATACGATACCGAACCTGAAGATGTCGACATGTTCGCGGCCATCGCCAAGGGGACGGAGAGCCGGCAGTTTTTTGAGAACTACCGGCGCGGATAGGTGTAGAGGGCGGGAAGGCAGAGCCAGCCGCCCATCGGCGAGAATGCGCCCGGCTTTCTCGCCTGCCATGACCGACCGCACCGACGCCCTCCTGGGCCACCTGTTGAAACGGGTGTCCCGTTCCTTCTATCTCAGCCTGCGCGTGCTGCCGCCGGGGCTGCGCGTGCCGGTGAGCCTGGCCTACCTGCTGGCGCGGGCCGCGGACACCATCGCCGACACGCAGGGCACCAGCGAGAGCGAACGCCTGGCCCGGCTGACGGCGCTGCGAGAGCGTATCGCCGGCGACGAAGCGGCGGTCATCGACGTGACTGCTGCACTGAACCCGGACGAGCGCACGCTGCTCGAAGCGATGCCCGCCGCGCTGCAGTTGCTGCAGCGGCTCGACCCGGTCGATGCTGCCGCGGTGCGCCGCGTGGTGTCGACCCTGATCGATGGCATGAGCTTCGACCTGCAGCACTTTGCCGGCGCCACGGCGCAAGCGCCGATCGCGTTGGCGTCCACCGACGAACTGGACCGCTACACCTACCTCGTGGCCGGCTGCGTCGGTGAGTTCTGGACCGAGATGGCGATGCGCCACAGCCCCGCGCTGCGGCATTGGAACGCGCCCCAGATGGCGGCACGCGGCATCGACTACGGCCGGGCGCTGCAGCTGACCAATGTGCTGCGCGACTGCGGCGACGACCTCGCGGCGGGGCGTTGCTACCTGCCGCTGCCGCTGATGCCGGCGGCCGTGGCGGGCCGGCCGCTGCGCCGCGACGACGCACTGACGGCCCGGGCGCCGCTGTTGCGGCTCGCGCTGGACCGCTACCGGCAGGGCACAGCCTACGTGCTGGCGATCCCGCGGTCTTGCGTGCGCTTGCGCCTGGCTTCGCTGTGGCCGCTGCTGATCGGCCTGGCGACGCTGCGTGAACTGGGCCGCAACGCGCACTGGCCCGACCCGGCCCGGCGCAGCAAGGTCGGCCGCGGCGAGGTCTACCGCATCGTTGCGCGTTCGATCCCGGCCGTGCTGTCCAACGCGGCCTTGTCGCGCTGGCTCGACGGGGCCTTTCGGGACGCTGAAGCGGCCTGCGCCGGGCACTCCGTTTGCTGACCGGTGGTGCGCGGCCCCGTGGCGCCGCGCGCCCGATCAGGAGCGGCCCGCAGATGAGTATTCCCCGCAAGATCATGCTCGCCGGCATGCTGGCGTCGTGCGTGGCCGTGCCGGCCGCCTTTGCCGAGGCCGACTTCGGCGAAGTGCAGCCGGCGGGCACCGTGCGCACGGTGGCCGAGGCTGCGGTGAGGACGAACGACCCGAACGGCCTGCCGTTCGCGATCCTCGACAAGGTCGGTGCACGCCTGTATGTGTTCGACGCGCAGGGGCGGCTGCAAGGGGCCGCGCCGGTGCTGCTGGGCCTGGCCAAGGGCGACGATTCGGTGCCGGGCATCGGACAGCGCAAGATGTCCGAGATCCGCGCGCACGAGCGCACCACGCCGGCCGGCCGCTTCGTCGCCGAGCATGGCCGCAATCTGAAGGGCGAGGACATCATCTGGGTCGACTACGACGCTGCCGTGTCGATGCACCGCCTGCGCCCCGTCCACCCGAAGGAGCGGCGGCAACAACGGCTGGCCACGCCCACACCGACCGACAACCGCATCTCGTATGGCTGCATCAACGTGCCGCCGGCGTTCTACGACGGTGTGCTGAAGCCCAGCTTCGACGGCCGGCACGGCGTGGTCTACGTGCTGCCCGAAACGCGGCCGCTGCACCAGGTGTTCGCCTTCACCCGGTGAAAAACAGGAACCGGGCGCCGGGCCCGGTTCCTCGTGTCGATACCGGCGGCCGCAAGACCGCCGGGAACAGCGCGTCAGTTCCGATCGGCGCGTGCCGCGCGTTCCCCTGTCGCCGCGTCCTGATTCAGAGTGGCGCTGTCCGCGGTACCGGTGGTGGTGCCGCTTCCTGCCTCGTTGCCCATGGCCCGGCCTTGGGGCGTGGCGGCGGGCGCAGCTGAAGGCGCGGCGCCCGGGTTCACCGTGCCCGATTGGGCAGGGGCCGCTGCGTCCGGCGTGGTGCCCTGGGAGCTGGGCGCACCGCTGGTGGTGCCGCCGGCGTTGCCGGACTGGGCATAGGCAACGCCCAGTGCGGTGGCAAGGGCTGCCGCAGCGGCGACGCTTTTGGTGATGGTCTTCATGGATGGATCTCCTAAGACGGATGGGTGAAAGACGAGCCCCTCCGACCACGCGGCAGCGATCCTGAGGCGGCTGCCATGCGCCGGAGTCTCGGCACGGTGTAAGGGCAACCGACATGCCCGCGCCGTTTCCCTGTCGTCAGTCGGCGACGGTTCCCGGCGCAGCCTTGCCGCCGTCTGCGGTCCATGCAACCGGTGCGCCGGAGGGCTCGGTGCGCAGCCGCCCGACCCACCACAGCATCAGCAGCGTCATGGCCACCGCCAACCAGCCGTTGTGCATGTAGCCCTCCACGCGCCCGGCAGCGTCGCGCGAGATCAACAGGCCGCCGATCAGCGATGCGACGCCCATCGCGACCGACTGCACGCAGCTGTTCAGGCTCATGAACGTGCCGCGCAGTGCAGGCACGGTGGCCTGGGTGACCAGCGCCATCGCCGGCACCATGCGGCCCGACACCAGCACGAAGAACAGCGTGGTGACGATCAGCAGCACCCACAACGGCACGGCTCCCAGCGACGTGGCGAGCAGCAACGGCACGATGGAGCCGGCAGCCACGAAGCGGAAGGTGCGCACCTTGCCCCAGCGGTCGGCCAGCACGCCGATCCAGCGTGCGGTGAACAGCGTGGCCACGCCGCCGGCGAGGTAGACCAGCGGCACGTCATCGAGCGCGATGCCGACGTTCGACGTCATGTAGATGGTCAGGAACGGGATGGTCGTGAAGCCGGCCGACATCACCAGCGCGCTCAGCCCGAAGGCGCGCCAGTGGTTGGGCTCGCGCAGCACGGCGGCCAGCGCAGACCAGCGCGACCCGACGCCTGCGTGCAGGTGCGCGTCGATCCGCGGCAGCGTGCGCAGGCCGAGCGCTGCGATCGCGAAGCTCGCCACCGCGATGGCGATGAAGGTGCCGTGCCAGCCGAACGCCTGCGCCAGCCACAGCGAGGCCGGCACGCCCGCCACGGTGGCGAGCGAGAACGAGGCCATCACGACGCCCATGGCGCGCCCGCGCCGCTCGAAGGGAATGGCGTCGCCGACGATGGTCTGCACCAACGTGCCGATCAGGCCGCCGAACAGGCCGGCGGCGATGCGTGCGGCCATCAACATGGCGTAGCTGTCGGCCAGGCCGCAGGCCAGCGTGGCGATGCCGAAGGCGAGGTAGGCCCACAGCAGCAGGGTCTTGCGCTCGAAGCGGTCGATGAAGCCGGTGGCGCCGAGCCCGGCAGCACCGGCCGCCAGCGTATAGGCCGACACCAGCAAGCCGAACTGCGCGTCGCTGATGCCGAACAGCCGCGTGAACTGCGGCCCCAGCGGCATCATCACCATGAAGTCGACAATGTGGGTGAACTGGATGCCCGCCAGTGTCAGCAGCAGCGTGCGTTCACGGGCGGCGGGCGAAAGATGTTTCATGGGGAGGGTGCGAAGTGAAGAACGAACGCAAGCATAGAAGCTGAAGCTTGCTTGAAGTCAAGCACCCAGCGGCCGGGCCGGCCCCGAAGATCCGTAGTGCGAGCGGTACGCTCGCGCAGATCATGCCGCTGCCTGCGCGGTCCGCGGTTCGGCCCGCAAATTGCCCGCTCGGCAAAAGAAGCCGCAGACCTGCTTTCACGCCACGAGTACACGCCATGCCGATGACCACCCGCTTCGAGCCGATCGAACCGACACGCGCCGAGATCGACGCCACCCAGGGCGCTCTCGTCCTCGAGTTCGGGGCCCCCTGGTGCGGTTACTGCCAGGCCGCGCAGCCGCTGATCGAGCGCGCCTTCACGCGGAACGTTGCCGCCAGCCACCTGAAAATCGAGGACGGCAAGGGCCGGCCGCTGGGGCGGTCGTACGGTGTCAAGCTCTGGCCCACGCTGGTGTTCCTGCGTGACGGGCAGGAGGTCGAACGCCTCGTCAGGCCCAGCGACGCCCGCTCGATCGAGCAGGCGCTGCAGCGCATCCAGGCCTGATCGGAGGCCCCGGCGCCCACGCGCCGGCGGGAACCGCGTTTGCCCGGCATGGCGCGTCATGCGCTCTGCAGGGGACCCTCCATGCTTCGATCGAGTCCATCGCCCGTACTGCTGCTGATCTGCCTGCTCGTCGTCGCCATGGGCCTGGTGCTCGGCATCGGCGGTGCCTGGCTGATCGCGCTGGGCGGCTCGTGGTACTACCTCATCGCCGGCCTGGCCTTCTTGCTGACCGGCCGGCTGCTGATGGAGCGCAGCTCGCACGCGCTGTGGGTGTTTGCCGCCACCGTCGCGGGCACGCTGCTGTGGGCGTTGTGGGAAGCGGGACTCGACTGGTGGCCGATCGCGATTCGCGGGGACGTCCCGTTCCTGCTCGGTCTGCTGCTGCTGTCACCTTGGGTCACGCGCCATCTCGAACCGGCCGCGATGCAGGGCGGACGGCTGGCGCTGGGACTGGCGCTGCTGGCTTTCGGCGGCGTCGCGGCGGTGTCGTGGCTGGCCGATCCGCACGATGTCGAGGGGGTGCTGCCGCAGGCCGCTGCCACCGCCGAGCCGGCGGACGGCAGGGTGCCGCCCGGCGAATGGCACGCCTACGGCCGCACGGGGCACGGCCAGCGCTATTCGCCGCTGGCGCAGATCACACCGGGCAACGTGGCACGGCTCGAGGTGGCCTGGCACTACCAGACGGGCGACGTCCGCGGGCAGCCCGGCGACCCGCAGGAGACGACCTTCGAGGTGACGCCGCTGAAGGTCGGCAACCGGCTGTTCCTGTGCACGCCGCACCAGCGGGTGGTGGCGCTCGACGCGACCACGGGCGCCGAGCTGTGGCGCTACGACCCCAAGATCGAAGGCCAGCTGGCGCTGCAACACCTGACCTGCCGCGGCCTGTCCTACCTGCCGCCCGGTGCCGCGGCGGGCGCACCGGCGCCGACGACACGCGAACCGGTGGGCACGGGTTCGCAACCGGTGGCGGCCCGGGAGGGACCGGCCACCGACGATTGCCCGGCGAAGCTGTTCATGCCGACGGCCGACGGCCGGCTGATCGCCCTGAACCCCGACAACGGGCAGGTCTGCCGCAGCTTCGGCGGCGGCACCGGGCAGATCGACCTGTGGGCCCACATGCCGAACAAGCGCGCGGGCGGCTACTACTCGACCTCGCCGGTGGTCGTCACCGACCGGGTGATCGTCGTGGGCGGCACGGTGCTGGACAACGTCAGCACCCACGAGCCGTCGGGTGTCATCCGTGCCTTTGATGTGCGCACCGGGGCCCTGGTCTGGAATTGGGACGCCGGCAACCCGGACGCCACCGCACCGATCGCACCCGGTGCGACCTACACGCCGAGTTCGCCGAACAGCTGGTCGATCTCCAGCGTCGACACCGAGCTGGGATTGGTCTACGTGCCGTTGGGCAACCAGCCGCCCGACCAGTGGGGCGGCCGGCGCAGCGAGGCAGTCGAGCGCTATTCGTCGTCGGTGGTGGCGCTCGAGCTCGAGACCGGGCGCGTGCGCTGGCATTTCCAGACGGTCCATCACGACCTCTGGGACTACGACGTGCCGTCGCAGCCGAGCCTGGTCGACCTCACGATCGGCGGCAAGCGTGTGCCGGCGCTGGTGCAGCCGACCAAGCAGGGCGAAGTGTTCGTGCTCGACCGCCGCACCGGCCAACCGGTGCTGCCGGTCAAGGAGGTGCCGGCACCTCAGGGCGCTGCCGAGGGCGATCACACCGCGCCGACCCAGCCGGTGTCGGCGCTTTCGTTCGACCCGCCGCCGCTGAGCGGGCGCGACATGTGGGGCGCGACGCTGTTCGACCAGATGTACTGCCGCATCGCCTTCCACCGCCTGCGCTACGAAGGCCGCTACACGCCGCCGACGACGAAGGGCTCGCTGATCTACCCCGGCAATTTCGGGGTCTTCAATTGGGGCGGCATCGCGGTCGATCCGCAGCGGCAAGTGGCCTTCGCGACGCCAACCTACCTCGCCTTCACGTCGCAGCTGGTGCCGCGCCAGGACGACACCTCGCTCTACGTGCAGGGGGGCGAGCAGCCCGACGAGCACCTGCCGTCGCTGAACGAGAACTTCGGCGCACCGTTCGCCGTCAAGCTGGGCGCCTTCACGTCGCCGCTGGGGCTGCCGTGCCAGGCGCCGCCCTGGGGTTACGTCGCACTGGCCGACCTGCGCACCGGGCGGATCATCTGGCAGCATCGCAACGGCACCGTGCGCGACAGCTCGCCGCTGCCGCTGCCGTTCCGCATGGGCGTGCCCAACCTCGGCGGTCCGATCGTGACGGCCGGCGGCGTGGCCTTTCTGTCCGGCACGCTCGACTATTACGTGCGCGGCTACGACCTCGCGACCGGCGAGGAGCTGTGGCGCAGCCGCCTGCCGGCCGGCGGTCAGGCGACGCCGATGACCTACCAGGGCGAAGACGGCCGGCAATACCTGCTGGTCGCCGCCGGCGGCCACGGCTCGCTGGGCACGAAAGCCGGCGACGACGTGATCGCCTATGCGCTGCCGCGTGCGAGCAGCTCGGAGAAGCGCTGAGCGTCGATGTTGGAGCCGCAGACGATCAGGCCGACACGCCGGCCTTCGAGCCGTGTGCGCAGTGGGCCGAGCAGCGCGGCCGTTGCAGCTGCCGCGGCCGGCTCGGCCACCAGCTTCATGTCGCGGAACAGGTGGTGCATCGCGCGGCACAGCTCGTCGTCCGAGACGCGCACGATGGCGTCGACGAAACGCCGGCACACGCCATAGCTGTACGGCAGCGCATAGGGCGCGCCGAGGCTGTCGGCCACCGTGTCGACGCGCTCCAGCCGCACCGGCTCGCCGGCCTCGAAGCTGCGGTACATCGCGTCGGCGCCGTAGGGCTCGACGCCATACACCTCGCACGATGGCCGCAGCTGCTTGACTGCAGCGGCGATGCCGGCACACAGGCCGCCGCCGCCCACCGGCACGACCACCGCGTCGAGGTCGGGCACCTGCTGCAGCAATTCGAGACCCACGGTGGCCGTGCCTTCGGCGGTGCGCGGGCCATCGAACGGGTGGATCATCGTGCGGCCTTCGTCGGTCACCAGCTGCTGCGCGAGTGCGAAGGCTTCGTGCACGGTGTCGGTCAGCATCACCTGAGCGCCGTCGGCGCGGCACGCGGCGATACGCATCGGGCTGGCGTGGCGCGGCATGCACACGGCGGCGCGGGTGCCGACCGCGCGCGCCGCGTGCGCCACCGTCATCGCGTGGTTGCCGGCGCTGGCGGCCACCACACCGCGTTGCAATGCGGCGGCATCGAGCGACGCCAGTGCATTCAGCGCGCCGCGCAGCTTGAAGCTGCCGGTGCGCTGGAACAGCTCCAGCTTGAGCCACACCTCGGTGTCGGGGGGCAGTCGGTCGTGCACGACGCCGGTCTGCCAGCGCCAGACCGGGGTTTCGAGGACGCGGCCGGCCAGGCGGGCGGCCGTCTGCCAGACGTCATGCAGGGTAGGGTAGGTGGACGCAGGGGCGTCCAGCACGGCGGAAGACATGGGGGCTCTCCTTGAGCGAGGCATTCGATTCGGGGCGCGCCGCAGTGGGCGCGCACGCAGGCGTCCGAGCGGGACCGCCGAGCACCGGCCGAGGCCGCAGCTCAACGATCCTGTCGAATTCGAATCGGGCGAATGGAGAGCGAAAGAGGGGGCAGGTCGACACCACCGCTGCGCACCCATGCCGCGCATCCCGTCGGGGCCGCGGTGTCGGTGGAAGGCAGGCACGGGTGCGTCACGCGGGCAATGATGGCACAGCCGCGCGGCTGCCGGCAAGCCGCGCCGGCTTCATTCAGTAGGAGATCGCGTAGCGGTAGTTCCGGAAGCGCAGCACCGCGCTCTTCAGCCGGATCTCCTCCAGCGTCAGGTCCGGCGTCGGCTGGTCGCCTTCGCGGAACGGTCGCCCGTTGAGAATCAGCACCCGGTCGGACGGGTTCGACGAATAGACCGACCCGCCGACCGACAGGGCCGGCAGGCTGCGACGCACATCGTCGGGCAGCTCGCTTGGGGTATGGATGCGGCTGCCGGCCGCAGGCACGGGCGGCGGCGCCACGGCGGCGGCGACGGCGACGGGGGCGGGCGCCGGCGAGGGCGGGGGCGGGGATGGCGCCGCGCGCTCGACCACCGGGGGGGCGGTGGGCGGTGTCACCACGACTGGCGGCACCGGCGCAGGGGGCGGGTCCGCCGGCAGGGAAGGCGGGGCGGCGACCGCCGGAGCAGGCGTCGGCGCGGGAGGCGCCAGCGCCACGGTGGCGTGCGGCGTCTCGCGGCCCAACGCCAGCCATGCGAGCGGGATCAGCAGACCCAGCGAGATGCCCACGGCGATCCAGGCCCAGGGGCGTGACGAGGCCGTGGTGCGGGTGTGGGCCGAGCCCGGCGGCACCGGCTGGGTGTGCAGCCCCGGCACCGAGCCGCGCTCGCGTTCGGAATCGGCGCGCCGCAGCGCGTCGAGGATGTAGGACATCAGTTCGCTCCCTGCAGGCGCGGTTCGTCGACGCCGGTGGCACGGTTGAGCTGCATGAAGGTGACCGGGCCCGCCAGGCCGTCGGCCTCGAGCCCCTGCGACAGCTGGAACGCGTGGATGCGCGCGCGCAGCGGCCCGTCGCTCGGCTGCCCGGGCAACTGCGCGAGCTGTTTCGCAAGCCATTCGGCGACCGGACCGGTCTCTGCCACCGCCTTGTTGTCGTAGCCGGGCGGTGCCCGCCAGAAGGTCGCGAAGTCGCCGCGCCATACCTGCGCCAGCGCGGCCAGCGGCACGGTGTGGGCGACGTCGCCCACACGCAGCACGGCGTTGTCGCCGGCGAGCCGGGTCAGTAGCGCGTGCCCGCCGGCCGGGCTGCCGTCGTTGAGCGTCAGGATGCCGGGACGCCCGAGCAGCCGAATCTGTGCCAGGCTGCTGCGGCTGCTTCTGAAGCAGTGCACCTGCTGCCGCTGCGCGGCCTGGCAGGGGTCGCCGTCGCCGAGCGCCAGCTCCCATTCGGCGGCCAGCTCGCGCCAGGCCTGCTTGTCGTCCGCGATCAACGTCTTGAAGGTGCCGGGCGGCGGCAGTTCGTCCTCGGCTGCCATCGTCACGGCTTCGCTGGCGGCCAGGGCGGGCGCTGCCGCGGGCACTGCAGACGCAGCACTCGCCGGCGGTTCTGTCACCCGGCCTGCGAAGGACGGGCCGGCGGCCACCGCCGGAGCCAGCCCAGGGTCCCGTCCGACGACGGCGAAGCCGGCCGCCGCCGCCAATGCCGCGCCGGCCAGCAGGCCGACGGCGCCCCCAGCCAGCGCGACCCGGCGGCGCGAGCGCTCGGCCGGTATCGCTTCGCCCTTGTCGAACACCTCGCTGGCGGCTTTGGCGATGATCTCGTCGTCGACCCGCGTCTTGCCGCTGGCATACGCGCCCAGCAGCGCGCGGTCGCACAGCAGGTTGATGCGCCTGGGGACACCGCGCGACAGCTCGTGGATGCGCTTGAGCGCGCCGCGCTCGAAGGGCACCGCGCGGGTCATGCCGGCCACGGCCAGGCGGTGGCGAATGTACTGCTCGGTCTCGGACTCGGACAGCGCCTCGAGGTGGAAGCGGGCAATGACGCGCTGCGCCAGTTGCTCCAGCTCGGGCCGCGCCAGCATCGTGCGCAGCTCGGGCTGGCCGATCAGGATGATCTGCAGCAGCTTGCGTTCGCTGGTTTCGAGGTTGGTCAGCAGGCGCAGCTGTTCGAGCACGTCGGCTGACAGGTTCTGCGCCTCGTCGATGATCAGCACGTTGTTCTGGCCGACGGCGTGCGTGCGCAGCAGGAACTCGTTGAGCGCGTCGACGTAGTCCTTCACGGTCGGTGTGCCGTGCCCGCGGTCGAGCGGCGGGATGCGGAACTCCTCGCACACCGCCCGCAGCAACTCCTCCACCGTGAGCTTCGGGTTGAAGATGTAGGCCACGTTGCAGCGCTTGGGCATCTTCTCGAGGAAGCACCGGCACACGGTGGTCTTGCCCGCGCCGATCTCGCCACTCAGCAGCACGAAACCGCCACCGCCGCGCACGCCGTAGAGCAGATGCGCCAGCGCCTCGCGGTGCCGCTCGCTCATGAAGAGGTAGCGCGGATCGGGCGCGATCGAGAAAGGCTCTTGCCTGAGACCGAAGAACTTCGCGTACATGACAGCAGTTGGGGCAGGGCTGCAGTCTAGTACAGCGTCCACCGAGCCGCGGAAATCGCATCCCGCGGGAGCCGGACCGCCGCGCCTGTTGCCGCCCCCGGTTCCGAGGCCGCCCGCCGGAGCCCGTTCGCCTACGACGGCGCCGGGGAGAGGCGCGTGACCGGTCCCCGAGCCGTCGGCAGGAAGGCTGATGCGCCTGGTCAAGCTTTTCAAGCGCACCCCGGGGGCCTGAGCCTTCACCGGGCAGCAGCGAGCGTCAAGTGCGCAGCCGGCGCTGTCTGGCGCGGCGCGGCCGTGCAGGCGGGGCGGCCTCTGCCCGGACCCACTCGACCAGCGCGCTGACCTCCGGGCTCCATGGCCGGGCCGGGGCCAGCAGCCAGTAAGCGTGCCCCGGCGTCGGGCTTTCCTCGGGCGCCGCCAGCGCGACCAACCGCCCGTCGGCCAGCATCGGCTCCAGCAATTCGAGCCGGCCGAGCGCGATGCCCTGGCCGGCCATCGCCGCATGGATGATCTGGTCGTACTGGTTGAAGCGCAGCACACCGCGCGGTTTGGCGCGGCCCCAGCCGCGCGCGGCGATCCAGTCGCTCCAGTGCAGCCAGGGGCGCTGCGGCGGCGGGTCGTCGAGTTCCAGCAGCACGTGATCGGTCAGCACGGCAGGCCTGTCGATCGAGCGCAGCCCGAGCGAGGGGTGGGCGACCGGCGCACGCACCTGGCCGAACAGGCGGATCGCATCGGCGGGGACGGCCGCCTGGGGGGCATACCGGATCGCGAGGTCGACGCCCTCCGCAGCCATGTCCACCACGCGGTTGCTCGCTGCGACCCGCACATCGACATCCGGGTGACGCTGCTGGAAGCGGCCCAGCCGCGGCAGCAGCCACAGGCCGGTGACGCCGATGCTGGCCGACAGCGTCACCGGGCGGCGCTCGTCCTTCGGCACCAGTGTGGCGATCACGTCCTGCAGCTGCTGCACCGCGCCGTCGGCACTGCGGAACAGCCGCTCGCCCTCGGCCGTGAAAGCGATCGAGCGGTGGCCGCGCACCAGCAGCTTGACACCCAGCCGCCCCTCCAGTGCGTGCACCTGCCGGCTGACCGCCGACTGCGTGAGGCACAGATCTTCCGCTGCCAGCGTGATGCTCATGCGGCGGCCGACCGCGACGAAACCGCGTACGAGGTCGAGGAAGGAGAGTTGCGAGAGCGGTACTGACATTCCTTCAGCTCATGTGAAAGGCACCGAAATATCGTTTGAGTCGTCTCAATATGAACAGTGTAATTCGGGGCAGCAGGTCAGGACTTCTCGCTTGACCTTGGCGAATGCGAGCAAGGAGTTGGTCGAATGCAGGGCAAATCGTTCTGGACGCACCCGTGGACGCTGGTGGTCGCCGGCGGGCTGATCATGGGCATGGCACTCGGCGTGCGCCATGTGCAGGGGCTGTTCCTGGTGCCGGTGACGATGCACCACGGCTGGTCGCGCGAGACCTTCGCCTTCGCGATCGCGGTGCAGAACCTGGCCTGGGGCGTGGCGCAGCCCTTCACCGGCATGGTGGCCGACCGCTACGGCTCGATGAAGGTCATCGCGGCCGGTGTGCTGGTGTACGCCGTCGGGCTGGTGCTGATGGCGCAGTCGCAGACACCGCTGCAGTTCACGCTCAGCGGGGGACTGTGCATCGGCGTCGCGCTGTCGGGCACGTCGTTCGGCGCCATCTACGGCGCCTTGAGCCGCATCGTCGCGCCGGAGCGCCGCAGCTGGGCGCTGGCCGCCGCAGGGGCGATCGGCGGCTTCGGCCAGTTCGCGATGGTGCCGGCCACGCAGGAGCTGCTCGACGCGATGGGCTGGGTCGCGGCGCTGATGGCCATGGCGCTCGTCATCGCGCTGTTGCTGCCCCTTGCGCTGCCGTTGAAGGAACCCCGTTCGGCATCCGCCGGCGCGGCACCGGCGATGCCGCTGTCGACGGCATTGCGCCAGGCCTTCGGGCACGGCGGCTTCTGGCTGCTCAACTTCGGCTTTCTGGCCTGCGGCTTCCAGCTCGCCTTCATCGCGTCGCACATGCCGGCCTATCTGCTCGACCATGGGCTGACCCCGCAGGATGGCGTGGTGGCGCTGGCTCTGATCGCGCTGACCAACGTGCTCGGCACGTATGCCTGCGGCCCGCTCGGGGCGGCCTACCGGCGCAAGCGGCTGCTGGCGCTGATCTATCTGCTGCGCACGGCCGCGATTGCGGCCTTCGTGATGTTGCCGTTGAGCACCACCACGTTGTACGCGTTCTCGATCGCGATGGGCCTGTTGTGGCTCGGCACCGCACCGCTGACCAACGGCCTGGTGTCGCAGATCTTCGGCGTGCGCTATGTGTCGACCCTGTTCGGCTTCGTGTTCCTGAGCCACCAGGTCGGCTCCTTCCTCGGCGTGTGGCTCGGCGGGCACGTGTTCGAGGTGACGCGCTCGTACGACGCCGTATGGTTCGGCGCAATGGGGCTGGGCCTGCTGGCGGCGGCCCTGCACTGGGGCATCGACGACCGCGAGCTGGTGTCCCCCCGCATGCCGGTGCCGGCCTGAGTCAGCCCGGCCGGGCCAGCGTGCGCACGATCGGCTTGACGGGCGTCGACGACAGCACCACCGACGTGACCACGGCGCCATAGCGCGCCAGGTCGTCGACCACGGCCTGCAACTGCACGGCCTTGCCGACCAGCACCTTCAACACGAAGCAGTCTTCGCCGGTCACGCGGTGCGTCTCGAGCACGTGGGCCATGCGCTCGAAGGCCTCGAGACAGGTGCGCATCTGCGCATGCGTCGTGCGCAGCCGGATCAACGCAGTCAGCTCCAGGCCCAGCGCATGCGGGTCGACGCGCGCCCCATAGCCCTGGATCACGCCCAGGTCTTCGAGCACGCGCACGCGCTCAGTGACGGCCGGCGCCGACAGGCCCACCTGGCGGCCGAGGTCGGCCCAGGTGATGCGCGCGTCCTGCTGCAGGATTTCGAGGATGCGCCAGTCCTTGGCGTCCAGGTCGGGTTTCGATTCCATCGTGGGCAAGGGTGATCTTTCTTCGATTCGTCGGTCCGGCACGCGCGAGGCTTATGGCTCGTCATGGACGGTGCCGGCTCCCGTTCCTAGACTGCCGGTATCGACCCCAGAATCAAGGAGTGAACAGGAATGGCGAGCGTACTGATGGTGCCGGGTATCGGCAACTCCGGTCCGACGCACTGGCAGACCCTGTGGGAGCAGCGCGAGCCGCAACGCTTCGTGCGCATCGAACAGGCCGATTGGGAGCGACCCGAGGCCTCGGCCTGGTGCGACGGTTTCGAGCAGGCTGTGCGCCGCGCCGGTGGGCCGGTGGTGGTCGTGGCGCACAGCCTGGGCTCGCTGCTCGCCGTGATGGCCACGCCGCGCAGCGCCGATCGCATCGCCGCGGCAATGCTGGTGTCGGTGCCCGATCCGGCGTCGGCAGCCTTTCCGCGCGAGGAGACCCGCGGCTTCGAGTCGGTGCCGCGCGCGGCCTTGCCCTTTCCGTCGCTGGTCGTGATGAGCAGCAACGACCCGTTCGGCAGTGTCGAGCATGCCCGCGCGCTGGCAGGCGCCTGGGGCAGCGAGTTCGCCTGTATCGGCGACGCGGGGCACATCAATGCAGCGAGCGGGCTGGGCGACTGGCCTCAGGGGCAGACCCTGTTGGCACGGCTGACGGCAGGGCTGCGATGAGCGGCAACGGTACGCTTCACCGGCTCGCCGCCGCCTGCTCGACCAGCCGGTGATAGAAGCGCACCAGCTCCGCCAGGTTGGCGGTCGACACCCGTTCGTTGGTGCCATGGAAGCGCGGCAGGTCTTCCGGCCGTGCACGCACCGGCGAGAAGCGGTAGATGTGGTCGCTGATCGCAGTGAAATGGCGTGAGTCGGTCGCACCGATCATCAGACCCGGCGCGACAATGGTGCCGGGGAAGACTTCGCGCACGGTGCGGTTGATCAACTGGTACGACGGCGATTGCGTCGGCGAGACGGGCGACGCCTCCGAGCTGCCGGGCAGGGCATAGAGCTCGAAGCGGTCGTCGGCCACCGTGCGCTTGACATGCTGCAGCACGCCGTCCTTGGTGTCGCCCGGCAGCAGCCGGAAGTTGACCGTCGCCTCGGCGCGACCGGGCACCACGTTGTCCTTGTTGCCGGCGTTGACCATCGTCAGCGCGGTGGTGGTGCGCAGCATCGCGTTGGTGCTGGCGCCGGCTTCGAGCTGCTTTTGCACCACCGGGCCGAACAGCCACAGGTTGGACAGCGCGATGCGACCGAAGCCGTCCATCTCGGGCGCGACGGTCTCGAACATCTCGCGGGCGACGCCACGGATGCCGCCGGGCAGCTGTTCGTCATCGATCCGCTTGAGCGCCGCGCTCATCATCGGGATCGCGCCGGTGCCTTGGGGGGGCGGCATCGAAGAATGGCCCGGCGTGGCCGCCACGCGCAGCACGACCGACAGGTAGCCCTTCTCGGCGATGCCGATCAGCGCCGCAGGCTTCGACAGCCCAGGCATCACACCGTCGGTGATCAGCAGGCCCTCGTCGATCACGAACTCGAGCTTCACGTTGCGTTCGGCCAGCAGGCGGGCGATCTGTACCGCGCCGCGCTGGCCGCCGACTTCCTCGTCGGCGCCGAAGGCGAGGTAGACGGTGCGCCGCGGCTGGAAACCGGCGGCGAGCAGCATCTCGATGGCCTCCAGCTGCGCGATCAGGTTGCCCTTGTCGTCCCAGGCGCCGCGACCCCAGACAAAACCGTCCTTCACCTCGCCCGAGAAGGGCGCGACGCTCCAGTCGCCTTCGGTGCCGGCCGCGACGGGCACCACGTCCTGGTGCGCCATCAGCAGGATGGGAGGCGCCGCCGCGTCGGTGCCGCGCCAGGTGTAGAGCAGACTCAACTCGCGGTGACGGCGGCGGCGAGCAACAGCGCCAGCAGCAAGACCGCCAGCAGCAGGCGCTTGACGAGAACAAGGGCACGAGGGCGCACGGGGAGCTCCGAAGCGAACGACCGTGCGGAGTATAGGCAGCGACCGCCCGGGAACCTCGCCCGTCGGGTCGACTGGCGATGGTCCCAGGTGCGTGCGCCACCGCACCTGGGTTACCGTTGCGCCCGCGTCGATGTCGCACAAGCGACGCCGCCGACCGGACGCGCGGCCTAGGCTGGCACCGCAAGAACCGATGATGTAGGAGACCCTCATGACCCTGTCCCGTCTGGCCCGCCGGGCCTTCGCCCTGCTCGCCGCAGCCGCGCTTGCCGCCTGCAGCACCGCACCCGTGACCCGACCGTCGGGCTGGTCGGCGCCCGAGGTGCTGGTGCCGCCGTCCGCCTTCAAGGGCGTGCATGGGCTCGCGGTCGATGCCCAGGGCCGGCTGCTAGCGGCCAGTGTCGTCGGCAATGCCATCTGGGAGGTCGACCGTCGCAGCGGGGAAGCCCGCGTCTTCATCGGCGCGCCCGAAGGACAGGCGGATGACATCGCGGTCGGGCCCCGGGGCGAGCTGGCCTGGACGGCCTATCTGCAAGGCCAGGTGCACTACCGGGAAAACGATGCCGCGCCCATCCGGGTGCTGGCGAAGGGCCTGCCCGGCCTTAATTCGCTGGCCTTCGACCCGCGCAACGGCAAGCTCTATGCAACGCAGGTCTTTCTCGGCGACGCGCTGTGGGAGATCCATCTCGACGGCAGGCCGCCGCGGCTGATCGCCAAGGATTTGGGCGGCCTGAACGGTTTCGAGGTGGGGCCGGACGGTTTCATCTACGGCCCCTTGTGGTTCAAGGGGCAGGTCGCGAAGGTCGACCCCGCCGACGGCAGGATCAGCGTGATCAACAGCGAGTTCAAGATCCCCGCCGCCGCCAACCTCGACGGCAAGGGCAACCTCTGGGTGGTCGACACGAACACCGGAGAGTTGTCGCGCGTGGCGCTGTCGAGCGGCCGTAAAACCGTGGTCAGGCAGCTCGACCGGGCGATCGACAACCTCGCCATCGCTCCCGACGGCACGATCTACGTGGCCAACATGGTCGACAACGCGGTGCAGGCCTATCACCCCGCGAGCGGCGAGTTGCGCACGCTGACGAGCGGCAAGCTGTCGGTGCCGGCCGGGCTGAAGGCCGACGGCGATACGCTGTGGATCGCCGACATCTTCAGCTTCCGCCGCATCGACCGGCACAGCGGCGAGGTGAAGGACGTCTTTCGCATGCAGTCGTCCGACCTGGAGTACCCGTTCTCGGTCTCGGTGTCGGCCCGCCACTTCGCGCTGACGTCCTGGTTCACCGGCTCGGTGCAGGTGGTCGACCGCTCCAGCTTGAAGACCGTGGCCTTCCTGCACGGGCTGCAGGCGCCGTCCGATGCGGTGCTGTTCGACGATGGCAGCCTGGCCTATGCAGAGCTGGGTTCCGGCAACGTCGTGCAGGCCAGCGGGGCGGACTTCAAGCAGCGCCGCGTCGTCGCGCACGGCCTCGCCGGCCCGGTCCAGATGGTGCGCGGACGCGACGGTGCCCTCTACGTGACCGAAGCTGCCGGGCGCCTCGTGCGCATTGCGCTGGCCGACGGCAAGCGCACCATCGTGGCCGACCGCCTGGCGCTGCCCGAGGGCGTCGCGCAGACCCCATGGGGCAGCTTCATCGTTGCCGAGGCGGCGGCGCGCCGGTTGACAGAGATCGACCCCGACAGCGGCCAACGCCGCACGGTGGCAGAGAACCTGCCGATCGGCTTCGAGGCCGGCCCGGGCATGCCGCCACCGTACATCCCGACCGGGGTCACCGTGACGTCGGACGGC
Source organism: Caldimonas mangrovi (assembly GCF_023721835.1). Lineage (GTDB taxonomy): Bacteria > Pseudomonadota > Gammaproteobacteria > Burkholderiales > Burkholderiaceae_C > Caldimonas > Caldimonas mangrovi. Next base: position 20,715 of record NZ_JAMKFE010000023.1, read on the forward strand.
ACGGTCTACGTCAGCGCCGACCGGAACAATGCGGTCTACCGCATCCGGCCGGCACGCTGAGCGCGGCCTCGGCAGGGGCAGCGATGTCCGTCCGCGGAGGCGATGTTTAAATTAAAGTGACAGATTAGATATGCCGCCGATCTCATTGTCATGCAACGATATTTCATGATGATCTATAACGGCGGGCACGTGTACTGCTCGATGCTCCGGCAATGAAGATCGCGACCTTCAACGTCAACGGCATCAATGGCCGCCTGCCGCGCCTGCTCGAATGGCTGGGTGAATCGCAGCCGGACGTCGCCTGCTTGCAGGAGCTGAAAACCGTCGACGCCAGCTTCCCGGCCGCCGCCATTGCCCAGGCCGGCTACGGTGCCCTGTGGCACGGGCAGAAAGGCTTCAACGGCGTCGCGATCCTGGCCCGCGGCGCGGAGCCGGTCGAGTTGCGTCGCGGCTTGCCGGGTGATGCCGCCGACACGCAGAGTCGCTATCTCGAAGCTGCCGTCAACGGTGTGGTGATCGGTTGCCTCTACCTGCCCAACGGCAACCCGCAGCCTGGCCCGAAGTTCGACTACAAGCTGGCGTGGTTCGAGCGCTTCATCCGCCACGCCGAGACGCTGCGCGAGTGCGGCGCCCCGGTGGTGCTGGCGGGCGACTACAACGTGGTGCCGACCGACGACGTGGCCGATATCTATTCGACGCGATCGTGGAAGAAGGACGCGCTGCTGCAGCCCGAATCTCGCGACGCCTACGGCAGGCTGCTGGCGCAGGGCTGGACCGACGCCATCCGCCACCTGCACCCCGGCGAGCCGGTCTACACCTTCTGGGACTATTTCCGCGATCGCTGGCCACGCAATGCGGGGCTGCGCATCGACCACCTGCTGCTCAACTCGCTCGCGGCGACGCGGCTGGCCGACGCCGGTGTCGACCGGGAGCAGCGCGGCAAGGAGAAGGCGAGCGACCATGCGCCCGCGTGGGTGCGGCTGGCCGACTGAGGGACCGACATTCAGGCGCAGCCGCTGTGCGCGGCCTGGTCGACATACCAGCCCAGGCACTGTGGGTTGGCCATCGCGTCGCGGTTGACCACCCGTTCGATCGGCTGGCCCAGGAACAGCTTCTTGATCGGCACTTCCTGCTTCTTGCCCGACAGCGTGCGCGGAATCTCCGGCGCCTGGATCAACTCATCAGGCAGGAAGCGCGGCGACAGCGCGGTCTTGATCGCGTCGCGGATGCGGGCCGTCAAGGCGGCGTCCAGCGTGTGTCCGGGGCGCAGCACGACGAACAGGATCATGCGGCTGTCGCGGCCCAGGTATTCGAGGTCGATGACCATGGAATCGAGCACCTCGGGCAGCGCCTCGACTGCGGCGTAGATCTCGCTCGTGCCCATGCGCAGCCCGTGGCGGTTGATCGTCGCATCGCTGCGGCCGAAGATCACGCAACTGCCGTCGGGCAGGATCTTCAGCCAGTCGCCATGGCGCCACACACCGGGGTAGACATCGAAGTAGCTGGACAGATAGCGCGCGTTGCCGGTGTCGCCCCACAGGCGCAGCGGCATCGAGGGCAGTGGCCGGGTGCAGACCAGTTCGCCGACCTCGTCGACGACCGGCTCGCCGGCTTCGTTCCAGGCTTCGACGGCGCTGCCGATCTGCCGGCACTGCATGCGCCCCGGCACCTGAGGCAGCTCGCGGTGGCCGGCGATGAAGGCGCCGCAGAAGTCGGTGCCGCCGGAGATATTGCTCCACCAGATGTCTTGCGTGCCGAGGCGTTCGAACTGTGCGCTGCCCCAGCGCTGCACCTCTTCGGCCAGCGGCGAGCCGGTGGCGCCGAGCGCGCGGATGCCGGTCAGGTCGCCGCAGGCCGGCAGGTCGACGCCGGCTTTCATGCAGTTGGCATAGAAGGCCGCGCCTGCGCCGAAGTAGGTGAGCCGATGCCGCGCGGCAAAGCGCCACAGCACGGTCCAGTCGGGCGCCTCCTTCGGGCCGCTGGGGCTGCCGTCGTAGAGACAGATGGTGACGCCGTCCAGCAGCCCGCCGATCTGGCAGTTCCACATCACCCAGCCGGTGCTGCTGTACCAGTGGAAGCGTTCGCCGAAGTTGTTCGCGCTGTAGCTGGCGCCCAGGTCGTAGTGCTTGCCGCCGGCGGCAGCCATCAGCAGGATGCCGCCATGGCCGTGCACGATCGGCTTGGGCAGGCCGGTGGTGCCGCTGGAATAGACGATCCACAGCGGATGGTCGAAGGGCAGCCATTCGGGTTCGAAGCCGGCGGTGCGCAAATCGTTGCGTGCCGTCGCGTCGGCGAAGCGCAGATCGGCCGCGACGCGGTGTGCGGCAAAGGGGGTTTCGAGCACGACCAGCGTGCGCACGCTGGGCAATTCGGCACGCAGCGACTCGATGGTGCCGGCCCGGTCCAGCGGCTTGCCGGCGTAGTGCACCCCGTCGGCCGCGATCAGCACGCGCGGCTCGATCTGGCGGAAGCGGTCGACGACGGCACGCGTGCCCATGTCCGGGGCGCACACGCTCCAGATCGCGCCGACGCTCGCGCAGGCCAGGAAGGCCACCACGGTCTCCGGCACGTTGGGCAGGTAGGCCGCGACCCGGTCGCCGCGCTGCACGCCGGCGTCCTGCAAAGCCAGTGCGAGCGACGCCACCTGGCGCTTCAGTTCGGGCCACGAAAACTCGCGCACCTGACCCCGTTCGTTCTCGCAGACGATCGCCGGCATGCCGGCCGCATGGGCCGCTTCGACGTGGCGGAACACGCGCTGCGCGTAGTTGACCTGTGCGCCAGGAAACCAGCGCGCGCCGGGCATGCGGTCATCGGCGAGCACCGCCGTGAACGGCGTCGGCGAGTCCATCTGCTCGTAGTCCCACAGGCTGCGCCAGAAGGCGTCGAGGTCGGTCACCGACCAGCGGCGCAGGGATTCGAAGTCCGGGAAGCTCAGGCCGCGGTGCTCGCGCAGCCAGTCCTGGTACAGGCGGATCTGAGGAACGTAAGGCGGTTTCATGAGGTGCAGCCTACGGGCAAGGCCCGCAGCGCACCTCAGGGTTTTCACTTCGGCACTTGCGCCATTCGCACATCGGCCGCCACCGGGCGTCGAGCCGCTACGGCGCCTCGCGCCAGGGGTCGTCCCAGCCCAGCAACTCGGCGACGCGCCGCATCACCCAGGTCGCCTCGGCAGCATCGACGCCGGTGTCGCCGGCGAGCAGACCGCGGTGCATGCGCTCCAGCACATCGGCCTCCGTCACCTGCAGTTGCCATAGCTTGTCGCGTGCGGTCTCGCCGAGCATCTGGGCCAGGTCCTCGCAGTACTCGTAGCGCTGTGCGATGTGCTCGCGGCTTTCGCGTGGTTTCAGCCGCCCGGGCTCGACGAAGAGCTCGATGAACGACGGCGGGACGATGAACTGGTTTTCTTCGGACACCGGCGCATTGTCACACCGGGCGCACCGGGCTCATTCGAGACGTGCCGCGAGCTGCACCACCGGTTCGTCGCCGGGCGACAACCGGTGCTCGGCGGCCGCGCGCACCAGCCGTTGCAGTTCGGCCTGCGACGGCGTGCCGGTGCCGAAGAAGCGCACCTCGCCGGCGTCGCCGCGGATCAGCAGCGTCGGGAAGTTCTCGACGTCGACACTGCCGACGAGTTCCGCTTCGTCCTCGATGTCGATCCAGCGAAACGCGTGCTGCGGCCACGCGGCAGCGACGGCTTCGAAGTTGGCTCGGTAGTCGTTGCAGACATGGCACCAGCGGGCACAGAGGCAGGCGATCAGCATGGGCAAGGGCGGCAGGCAAGGCAGCGCGGACAGGCCGCGCTGCCGCCGTCTTCTGAGATCCGTCCATTATCTGCATTCGAAGTTCTCGGCGTCCTCGATGCTGCCCGTTCCCAGGTAGCGGGCCACTCGCGGGTAGGGGCACAGCGGCCGGGTGCGGTCGGCCGCCCAACCGGCCGGCACGTCGGGATTGGCACCACCGGCATTGCCTGCTCCGCGGGCCGAAGCGACGACACGGTGCGGTTCGATGCCGCGTTCGACCCAGTCGACCAGAGCGCCCAGCATGTCGAACTGGTCGGTGGACGGACCGCCCGAGCAGTGCCCCATGCCCGGCACCCGGTAGAAGCGCGCAAACTCCGCCGCCTTGCCGTCGTGGGTGGCCTGCAGGCCGTCGTACCACGCCTGCGTGTCGTCGACCGAGAAGATCGGGTCGCTGACGCCGTGGTAGACCATCATCTTGGCACCCCGGTTGCGCAAGGTGGACAGGTCGCGGACGTCGGGCGGTGTCATGAAGCTCATTGCCGGCTCGGTGTAGGTGCCGTTGCTCGCGCTCACGGCGGCCACCAGGGCATCGATGTCGGCGGACAGCGCGAAGGCCGGCCCGTTGAAGCCGGCCGGGTCTTGCGGCGGCACCTGGAAGACGAAGCCGATCGCGCTCGAATCGAGCACCAACGGGGCGGTGAACTCCCAGAACGCGACGCCGGGCGAGGCCAGGCCCGAGTCGTACGGGAAGCTGGCATAGACGGCCGCACCGCTGCTGCTGACGGCGCCGCTGAAGATGGGCGCAATGGCGGTCTTCTGTGCCGCGCTCAGGCAGCTGCCGTCGCGTGCACCGGTGCAGGTGGGCACGTCGTCGGCGAGACTGAAGGCGGCCTGGCAGGCGCTGGTGTCTTGCACCATGCCGTCCTCGGCGCCATCCAGCGCGTCGCACTTCGCCAGCACCCGTTCGGCCACCAGGCTGCGCTCGTCCGCGGTGAAGGCGGTCGACAGGTCGGTGGGGTCGGTCGCGACACTGGCGTAGCGCTGCGCGCCGAAGATGTTGGCGATCGCGGCCCGGGGCAGCCGGTAGCCCGGCGCGCCGGCCAGAAAGCCGTCGTACTGATCGGCATAGCGGGCTGCTGCGACGAAGGTATGGCGCCCACCGTTCGAACAGCCGCCGAAGTAGGAACGGTCGGGCGCCTTGCCGTACGCCGTTGCGATCACCTGCCGCGCCATCGGCGTCAGCTTGGCGACGGCCTGGTAGCCATAGTCCAGGCGCGCCTGCGGGTCGAGGCCGAACACCGGGTTTTGTGCGGCGCTGTGGCCTGCGTCCGAACTGAGCACCGCAAAACCCCGGTGCAGTGCATGCGTCAACGGCCCGCCGCCGGCGGCGCCGGTGGCCTGCACCACCGAGCCGTCCAGCCCGCCGTTGCCCTGGTGGAAGAAGCGGCCGTTCCACGCCACCGGCAGGCGCATCTCGAAGCCGATGGCGTAGGGCTGACTGTCCACGGCGCTGGTGCGTTCGTGCATGCGGCCGGTCACCAGGCAATGTGCGGGCACCGGCTGGCCGCCCACCGTCAGGTCGCCGGCCGGCACCGTGGCCGTGGTGTCGATGACGGTGTCGGTCAGCACGAGCCGGTCGGCCAGCTGGTCGCATGTTCCGTCGAGCCCGGCGGGGGTCGCTGGCGCGAGTCGGGGCAGCGTGTCGTCATTGCTGCCGCCGCCGCAAGCGGCCATGACGAGCAGCGATGCCGTGGCAATGACGAAACCCGACGGAAGCCGGCGGATGTGGTGCATGGTGGCGTCTCCTCTGGTGGTATGTAATTAAATTAATTAAATAAAAATCCAGAGGTCAGGGGGGATTCCCTAGGTCTTGTCGCCGTAAATGATTCAAGAAGTGCATGAAATCAGCGCACTGGAAGGCCAAGGCCGAACACGGCCGGGCACGCAGGGGGCGGATGGAAAGGGCGAGGCCGGCAGGTGCCGGCCTCGCGGTGGGCTGGTGCGGGGCCGCGTCCATCGGCCCCCAGCGAGGGAGCACTACACCCCCAGATAACGTCCCAGTTCGGCAGGGCGCCGCTGCAGCTCATCGCTGCGGCCGGCGAGTACGACGCGGCCTTTCGCGAGCACCACGAGCCGGTCGGAGTTCGCCATCACGGTACGGTAGTTGCGGTCGACCACCAGGGTGGCCAGGCCGGTCGCGCGGATCTCGCCGATCACGCGCCAGATCTCGGCCACGATCAACGGAGCGAGGCCCTCGGTCGCTTCATCGAGGATGATCGCTTCCGGATTGGTCATCAGCGCGCGGCCGATCGACAGCATCTGCTGCTCGCCGCCGGACAGCTGCGAGCCGAGGTGGTCCAGACGCTCCGACAAGCGGGGAAACTTGGTCATCACGCGCTCGAAGGTCCAGTCGCGCTGGCCCTGCGAGCCGGCACGCGCGGTCATCACCAGGTTTTCCTTCACCGTCAGGTTGGGGAAAATGCCGCGTCCTTCAGGGACGTAGGCGATGCCGAGCTTCGCGACTTCGTGTGGACGGCCGCGCGAGAGGTCGCGCCCCCGCACCTGTATGCGGCCCTCGCGCTGGCGCACATGGCCGAGCAGGCTGCGGATCAGCGTCGACTTCCCCATGCCGTTGCGGCCGAGCAGGCCTACAGTCTCGCCGCGCGCCAGCGCAAAGTCCACGCCGTGCAGAACGTGGCTGCTGCCGTACCAGGCATGCAGGCCGCCGGCTTCGATGAGTGCGTCGTTCATGGTGCAGGCCTTCAATGCTCGCCGAGGTAGGCGGCTTGTACGTCCGGGTTGCGTCGCACCTCGTCAGGCGTGCCGGATGCAAGGACGCAGCCGTTGACCATCACGGTGATGCAGCCGGCCACGGCGAACACGGCATCCATGTCGTGTTCGACCAGCAGGATGGCGTGGCCGCGGCGCAGCTCCCGCAGCAGCGCCAGCATGCGCTCGGACTCCTCCGGGCCCATGCCGGCCAGCGGCTCGTCGAGCAGCAGCACGCGCGGCTGCGTGGCCAGGCACATCGCCACTTCGAGTTGGCGCTTCTGTCCGTGCGACAGGCTGGCGGCCGGCTGGTTGGCCACGACCGCAAGGCCGGCGCGCTCCATCGCCTCGTCGGCACGTCGGGTGCTGTGCGGGCAGCGCCGTGCCGACTCCCAAAGTCGCCACGGCTGTTGCGCATGGCTTTGCGCCGACAGCCGGCAGTTCTCGCGCACCGACAGCGGCAGGAAGATGTTGTTGCGCTGGTAGCTGCGGCCCAGGCCGGCTCGGGCCCGGCGCGGCTGGGACCAGCGCGTGATGTCCCGGCCATCGAGCTGCACCGTGCCCGAGCTGGCCGGCAATTCGCCCGACAACAGGTTGATCAGCGTCGATTTGCCGGCGCCGTTGGTGCCGATCACTGCATGGATCTGGTCAAGGTGCAGCGCAAGGCTGATGTCTGCCACCGCCGCCAGGGCGCCGAAGCGACGGGTCAGGGCGTGGGCGCTGAGCAGCGGGCGCCCGTGGGAGGCCGGGGGGGTCATGGTGTCTCCGCGTGGTGCAACAGCGCACGTGATGCGTCCGGGTTGGAACTGCGCAACGAGATGTCGCCCGCTTCGTCGGCCGCGGCGGGGGCGTGGCGGGCAACCGGCGGCGAGCGCCGCTGCTTCAGCCGGGTGAAGCCGCCGGCAATGCCTTGCGGCAGCAGCACGACCAGCCCTATGATGAAACCGCCCATCAGCAGCTGCCAGTGTTTCGTCAGCCCCTGGAACCATTCGGCGAGCAGCACGAAGGTGGCGGCCCCCATCACGGCGCCGGCCAGGCTGCCCAGACCGCCGAGGATCACCATCAGCAAGGCATCGCCCGACTTGTGCCACGACAGCAGCTCGGGGTTCACATAGCCGTGCTGGACGGCATACAGGAAGCCGGCGACGCCGGCCAGGGCCCCGCCGATCACGAAGCTCGCCAGCTTGTAGGCCACCGTGGCGTAGCCGGCCGCACGCATGCGCTGTTCGTTGTGCTTGATGCCGATGAAGGCGTGACCCAGGCGAGAGCGCAGCACCAGGCTCAGCGCGGCGACCGTCAGGGCCAGCATCGCCAGCGTGAACCAGTAGAACTGCCCGGGCTGCTCGAGATCGACGAAGCGCCAGCCGGCGAGCGTGAACGCGGGCTTGAAGTAGATGTAGGTGCCGTCGCTGCCGCCGAAGTAGTCGGTGTCGTGCACGACGAAGTAGACGAGCTGCGCGAAGGCGAGCGTCACCATGATGAAGTAAATGCCCCGGGTGCGCATCACCAGCGCGCCGATCACTGCGGCCAGCAACGCGGCCGCGCCCGCGGCTGCGCCGAGCAGCAGCCAGCCGTTGCCGACATCGGACTCCGGCGCCAGCAGGGCCACCACATACCCGGCAAAGCCGAAAAACGCGGCATGCCCCAGGCTCACCAGCCCGGTGTAGCCGACCAGCAGTTGCAGGCTGGCCGCGAAGATCGCCATGATGGCGACCTTGGCCCCCAGTTCGACGTGAAACGGCGTGCCGATCGGTTCCGGCAGCAGCGGCAGCGACGCCAGCGCAGCGAACGCTGCAGTCCAGGCCCAGAAGGTGGAATGCTTCATGGTCAGTCCTTCGGTCAGGTCCCTTGCTTGAAGAGCCCTTCGGGCTTCCACAGCAGGATGACCGCCATCAGCAGGTAGACCAACGCGCCGGCCGCCTGCTGCCAGAACACCTTGCCGAAGGTGTCCACGAAGCCGATCAGCAGGGCCGCCACCAGTGCGCCCTTGATCGAGCCGATGCCGCCGATCACCACCACGACGAAGCAGATGATGAGGACCGAGCCGCCCATGCCGGGATAGACCGAGCTGACCGGCGCGGCGATCATTCCGGCCAGGACCGCCAGTGCGACACCGCCGGCGAAGACGCAGCGGTACAGCAGCGAGATGTTGATGCCCAGCGACTGCACCATCTCCCGGTTGGTGGCGCCGGCGCGCACCATCATCCCCAGCCGGGTGCGCTTGATCATCAGGTACATGCCGGCAGCCAGCGCCAGGCACACGCCCGAGATGAAGAGCCGGTAGACCGGATAGGTCATGCCGTTGCCGATCTCGATGCCGCCCGCCAGCCACGCGGGCACCTCGACGCCGTGCACGTCGTCGCCGACCAGCAGGCTGCGCGTTTCCTCGAAGACCAGGATCAGGCCGTAGGTCATCAGCACCTGCAGCAGGTGTTCGCGCTCATAGAGAAAACTGAAGAAGCCCCACTCCAGCAGGTAGCCCAGCACCACCGCGAGCACGGTGCCCAGCACCAGCGCCAGCGCGAAGTTGCCGGTCATCGACGACAGCGTGAACGCCATGTAGGCGCCGATCATGTAGAAGCTGCCGTGCGCCAGGTTGATGACGCCCATGATCCCGAAGATCAGCGTCAGCCCGCTGGCCACCAGGAACAGCAGCAGCCCATACTGCACGCTGTTCAGGCACTGGATGAGAAAGGTGGTGAAGTCCATGGTTGATCCAGATCAGCTGCGCGCGGGCTCAGCCTTCACAGAATCGCGTGCCCGCCACAGAGGTGTCCCAGCGAACACCGCGGATCCGGCTCCGCCGGTCCGCTGGTGTTGCCCCCTCGAGGGGGCCGAGCCCGGACTCGGACAGTCCCTGCGGACTGTCCGTGCCTGGCGAAGGGCCGGACCGTCCTCGGTCCGGCGCGGGCTGCAAGCCCGCGCAGCGCGTACGGGGTGGGCCGTCAAAGCTTGCAGCCACGTGCCGGATCGGCCAGCCCTTTCACGGCGATGCTGACCGAGCGGTTGGTCTTGCCGTCGACCTTGCGCAGGTAGATGTCCTGCACCGGGTTGTGAGCCTTGGACATCGTGAACGGTCCGCGTGGACTGTCGATCTTGGCCTGCTCCATGCCCTTGACGAGCGCATCGCGGTTCTTGAAGTCGCCGCCGGCGGCCTTCAGGCCCGCAGCGAGCAACTGCGCCGCGTCGTAGCCCTGCACCGCATACACGTCGGGCTGCAGCTTGTACGCCTTGGCGTAGCTGAAGCGGAACGAGCGGTCCTTCGGCAGCGTCAGGTCGTCGGCGTAGTGCAGCGTCGTGAACAGGCCCGAAGCGGCATCGCCCTGGGCTTCCAGCGTGCCGTCGGTGAGGAAGCCCGCGCCGTACAGCGGAATCTTGTCCTTCAGGCCGGCGGCGGCGTAGTCCTTGACGAACTTCACCGCTCCACCGCCTGCGAAGAACACGTACACCGCATCGGGCTTGAGCGCAGCGATCTCGGTCAGCAACGCCTGGAATTCGACGTTGGGGAAGGGCAGGTTCAGCTCTTTGATCACCTTGCCGCCCTTGGACTCAAAGCCTTCCTTGAAGCCGCGCACCGACTCGTCGCCGGCGGCGTACTTCCAGGTCAGCGTCACCGCGGTTTTGTGCTTGCGCTGTTCGGCCGCGACCAGCCCCATCGCGTACGCGGGTTGCCAGTTGGTGAACGAGCTGCGGAAGATGTTCGGCGCACACAGCGGCCCGGTGATCGCGTCGGCGCCGGCGTTCGGCACGATCAGCAGCGTGTTGTTGTCCTTCGCGACCTTGGCCATGCCCATCGCGACGCCGGAGTGCACCGTGCCGACCAGCACGTCGACCTGGTCGCGCTTGACCAGCTTGTTGGCGTTCTCGGGAGCCTTGGACGGATCCGACTCGTCGTCGACCTTGAAGTATTCGATCTCCTTGCCGGCCAGCTTGCCGCCTTGCTCTTGCACATACAGGCGAAAGCCGTTCTCGATCGCGGTGCCGAGCGCGGCGTACGTGCCGGTGTAGGGCAGCATCAGCCCGACCTTGATCTTGTCTTGTGCCTGCGCGCCGGCGGCAAGCGAGAAGGCCAGCGTCGCGGTCGCGACGAGCGGGAGGGAGCGTCGAGCAGTCAACATGGGTTGGTCTCCGTGTGGTTAGAAGGAAGCTCCGGTGAACTCCGGGGTCTTGTTCGTCAGGTGCCTGCGCATGAAGCCGGCCACCCCCTGCATCAGCTGCGCAGGCTGGTCGCGATGCGGCGCGTGACCGCAGTCGTCGAGCTTGAGCAGTTCGGCGCCAGGCACGGCCTGCGCGATGCCGTCGACCTGCGCCATCGTTCCGTACTCGTCGTCGTAGCCCTGGATCGCGAGCACCGGACAGCGGATCTGCGGCAGCAGCGCGCGAATGTCCCAATGCCGGAAGTCGGGGTCCAGCCACACGTCGTTCCAGCCCCAAAAGGCGGAGTCGGGGTCGGCGTGGTAGCGCGCCAGCTTGCTGCGCAGGTCGGTCGTGACATAGCCGTCCTTGGCTTTCTCGATGCTGGCGACGGTGAGGTCTTCGACGAAGATGTGCGGTGCGGCGACCACCAGGCCACCGACACGGTCGGGCTGCGCGGCCGCGTGAATCAGCGCGATCGAGCCGCCGTCGCTGTGGCCGTAGAACCAGGGCCGGTCCTTTGTGGTGTCGAGGTCGATCGCCTCGAAAAAGGCCGGCAGGAACGCGCGCGCCTGGTGGTGCATGAAATCGACCGGCCAGCGCTCGTGCAGCGCACGCGGGCTCGACAGCCCATAGCCCCAGCGCGACAGCACCAGGCCGCGGCAGCCGGCCGCTTCGCACAGCGCGCGGGGAAAGTCCTTCCACATCGCGACCGAGCCGAGCCCCTCGTGCAGGAACACCAGCAGTGGCCGGTCGTGCCGCTCGGGTGCGAGGTGCACGTACTCGATGCGGTCCTCGCGGCCGGACCAGCGCACCGAGGCGAACTGCGACGCAACATTCATGCGGCCGCTCCGGCCTGTTCGCGCTCGCGCAGCCGGAAGCGCTGGATCTTGCCGGTCGCGGTCTTCGGCAGCTCGTCGACGAACTCGATCGCGCGCGGGTACTTGTGCGGCGCCAACCTGCTCTTGATGAAGGCCTTGAGTTCGGCCTCCAGCGACGCCCCTGCGGGGTGGCCCGGCTTGAGCACGACGAAGGCCTTGGTCTTGGTCAGCCCTTCGGCGTCCGCGACACCGATGACGGCGGCCTCCAGCACGCTCGGGTGTTGCACCAAGGTGGCTTCGACCTCGAACGGCGAGACGTACTGCCCGCTGACCTTCAGCATGTCGTCACTGCGGCCGGCGTAGGTGTAGTAGCCGTTCGTGTCGCGGCTGTACTTGTCACCGCTCTTGGTCCAGCCGCCCTGGAAGGTGTCGCGCGACTTGTCACGGTTGTTCCAGTACATCAGCGCCGCACTCGGGCCCCGGATGTAGAGGTCGCCGATCTCTCCGTCCGCAACGGCCTGGCCGTCCTCGCTGCGCAGCTCGATCTCGTAGCCTTCGACCGGCCGCCCGGTGGTGCCGTAGCGCACGTCGCCCGGGCGGTTCGACAGGAAGATGTGCAGCATCTCGGTCGAACCGATGCCGTCGATGATCTCGCAGCCGAAATGCGCAGTGAAGCGCTCGCCGATCTCCTGCGGCAATGCCTCGCCGGCCGATGAACACAGGCGCAGCCCGACCTGCGAGCGAGCCGGCAGCGCCGGTGAAGCCAGCATGCCGGCATAGCCGGTGGGAGCGCCGCAGAAGACGGTCGGGCGGTGCTCGATCAGGCGCTTGAAACAGGCGTCCGGCGTCGGGCGTTCGGCCATCAGCACCACGCTCGCGCCCACGCTCAGCGGAAAGCTCAGTGCGTTGCCGAGGCCGTAGGCGAAGAACAGCTTGGCTGCGGAAAAGACCGTGTCGTTCTCGCTCATGCCGAGCACCGGCCTGGCGTAGAGCTCGGCGGTCCAGTACGGGTTGGCATGCGTGTGCACGGTGCCTTTCGGCCTTCCGGTGGAGCCGGACGAGTAGAGCCAGAAGGCTGGTTCGTCGGCCAGCGTCGGTGCCGACGTGGCCAGCGGCTGGTGCGCGGCCAGCAAGGCCTCGAGACCGTGAGCGCCCGCTGGCAGCCCGGTGGTCGGCCGTGCAACGATCAGTTGCTTCAGTTCGTGCGGCGTCTGCTGCATCGCGGCTTGCAGTGTCGGCAGCAGCGCCGCCGAAACGAGCGCTGCCTGGGCGCGGCTGTGCTCGAGCATGTAGGCGTAGTCGTCGGCGGTGAGCAGCGTGTTCACGGCCACCGGCACGATGCCCGCATACAGGCTGCCGAGGAAGCTCACGGGCCAGTCGCTGCAGTCGTGCATCAGCAGCAGCACGCGCTCCTCGCGCTTGAGCCCCAGCGCGCGCAGTGCGGCCGCCATGCACCGGATGCGCTCTGCCAGCGCCCCGTAGCTCAGCGAACCGTGATCGTCGATGTAGGCGGTCTTGCCGGCACGGCCAGCGTTCAGATCGATGAGGTGCTGCGCGAAGTTGAACTGCGGGCGCGGCGGTGCGGGCAGGCTCATGGGCGGTCTCCTCGGCGGGATCGGTCAGAACGTCAGGCGCGAGCCCGTGGCGGCGAGCCGCTCGATGGCGGCAGCACCGGCCTGCACGGCCGAACGCCGGTGATAGAAGTTCAGCGCGCGCAGGCCGCCGAGTTCCTCGCCGCCGCCGGCGCGGCCAGGGCCGCCGTGCAGCGACATCGGCATCACGTTGCCATGCCCGGTGTGCAGGCTCGCAACCTCGGGCGAGACCGCGTGCACGCGGCCGTGGCTGTCGGCCAGCGCCGCTGCGGCTTCGGCGATCTGCTGCGGGTCCGTGCCGTAGACCGAAGCGACCAGCGAGCCTTCGCCCCGGCGGATCAGGGCCTGGGCTTCGCCCAGATCGCGATAGGGCAGCAGCGTCGCCACCGGGCCGAACACCTCGACCTCGTGCACCAGACTCGCAGCGTGGGCGTCGCGGGCGCCGAGCAGCGTCGGGCCCATGCAGGCGGCCACCGCCGGGTCGGCATCGACGATCGGGTGGGAGGCACCGTCGTGCAGCAGCTCGGCCTGCTCGCGCAGCTGCGCCAAGCCGGCACGCACGCCGTCGAGCTGCTCACGGCTCACCAGTGAGCCCATGCGCACGCCGTCGCTGCGCGGGTTGCCCACGGCAATGCCGCGCAGCTTGGCCGAGATCGCCTCGGCGATGGCGTCGTAGCAATGGCCCGGCACGAAAACACGCCGGATCGCGGTGCACTTTTGACCGGACCTGACCGTCATTTCGCGCACCACCTCGCCGACCAGCAGCTCGAAGCTGGCGCTGCCCGGCGACGCGTCGGGCAGCAACAGCGCGGCGTTGAGGCTGTCGGCTTCGATGTTGACGCGCACCGAATGCCGCGTGACGGCCACGTGCGAGCGGATCAGCGCAGCGGTGTCGGCCGAGCCGGTGAAGGACACCACGTCGAAAGGCCGCAGGGGGTCCATCAAGCCCTTGGAGCTGCCGCAGACGATGGACAGCGCGCCCGGCGGCAGCACGCCGGCGGCCGTCACGTCGGCCACCATGCGCTGGGTCAGCCAGGCTGTGGCAGTCGCCGGCTTGACGACGACCGGCACGCCCGAGAGCAAGGCCGGTGCAGCTTTCTCCCACAGTCCCCAGGCCGGGAAGTTGAAGGCGTTGATGAACAGCGCCAGGCCGCGGACCGGGGTCAGCAGATGCTGCGACTGGAAGGTGCCGTCCTTGGCGAGCCGCATCGCGTCGCCGTCCAGCAGGGCGCGAGCATCGCCGAGCGACTCGCCCCATTTCGCGTACTGCGCCAGCGTGTAGAGCGCACCCTCGATGTCGACGCCCGAGTCCTTGCGCGTGGTGCCCGAGTTGGCCATCGAGATGTCGTAATAGGCTTCGCGATGGGCCTGCAGCACCTGACCCACCTCGGCGAGCAAGGCAGCGCGTTGGCGGTAGGTGAGGGCACGCAATGCGGTGCCCCCGGTCTCGCGCGCATAGTCGAAGCCTTCGGCGAGGTCCAGCCCTTCGCTGCTGACCCGCGCGAGTTCGGTGCCCAGCACCGGGTCGAACAGCGGTGTGCCGGGGCCGCTGCCGTGTTGCCAACGGCCGGCCAGATGATTGGAAAGCAGGTTCATGTACGGGTGAATTCGATGCGCCCTTCGGGCAGGAGATACAGCACCAGGGCGCGGCCCTGGCGGACGGTGGGCCGGTGTGCACTGCCCGGCGGATAGACCTTCCAGCCGGCCGGGCTGCCGTCGAAGCGGGCGTCGGGCGCCAGCGGCATGATCAGGTCGACCTCGCCGGTCGGATGGATGTGGTGAGGGCCGGCAACGTCGTCCATGTCGACGACGTCCACCGAAAAACCGTAGGTTTCAAGCGAAGGACGGATGACACGGCCGTAGCGGATGCCGTCGGCCTCGTGCTTGCACAGCCAGCCCTCGCGCACACCCGCCTCGCATGTCGCCTGCATCTGCTGGAACCAGTCGGACCCCGGCCCGTGGGTCTGGTTCAGCCATGCCTGCAACCCGCCGTCCAGCGGCTGGCCGGAAAGGGCCTGCGTTATCGTTCGCACCAGGGCATGAAACTGCTCGCGCATTCGGGTCCTCGTTCCTTGCGATGCGGGGGCAAGCGCTTGCGGGCCGGCATCACATGAAGTATCGTGCATGTGTTGGGAACAATACGCGGGTGATCTGATCCATGTCAAGAAAAATAATGCATGCTCGGGTAAATACCGAGGACGGCCGCACAGCTTCTGCTGACGCCGCGAAAGGGCAACACACCGTGGACATGACCGAACTGAACACTGATGCAGGGGCGGCGAAAGACTCCTTTCTGGTCGCACTCGGCGAGCGCATACGCACGGTGCGTGCACGGCGAGGCCTGACCCGCAAGGAAACGGCATTGGCCGCGGACGTCTCAGAGAGGCACCTGGCCAATCTGGAGCTGGGCACCGGCAATGCATCGATCCTGGTGTTGAACCAGGTGGCCCAGGCACTGCAGTGCTCGCTGGCAGAGCTGCTCGGTGATGCAACGACGTCGTCGCCGGAGTGGCTGATGATCCGGGAGCTGTTGGAGGGCCGCTCCGAGGCGGATCTGCATCGGGCGCGCCAGAAGCTGGTCGAGCTGTTCGGATCGGGCGGCGACAAGCACTCGCGCCAATCGCGCATTGCCCTGGTCGGCCTGCGCGGCGCAGGCAAGTCGACCCTGGGTCGCATGCTGGCCGAAGACCTGGGCTTCCCGTTCGTCGAGTTGAGCCGCGAGATCGAGAAGGTCGCGGGGTGCAGCATTGTCGAGATCCACTCGCTGTACGGCACCAACGCCTACCGGCGCTACGAGCGCCGCGCCCTCGAGGAGACCGTGCAGATCTACCCCGAGGTGGTCATTGCCACGCCCGGCGGCATCGTTTCCGACGCGGCCACCTTCAATCTCCTGCTGTCGCATTGCTACACGGTGTGGCTGCAGGCCGAACCCGAGGACCACATGAAACGCGTGGTCGCGCAGGGCGATTTCCGGCCGATGTCCGGCAGCCGGGAGGCCATGGACGACTTGAAGCGCATCCTGGCCGGGCGCGCAGCCTTCTATGCCAAGGCCGACCTCAGCTACAACACCAGCGGACATTCGCTCGAGGCCAGTTTTGCGGGCCTGCGTACCGCGGTCCGCGATGCGGTGGGGCTGATGGACTGGACGGCCTGACGGCCTGTCCCCTGCGGCCTTCGTCGGCCCCTCACGGGGCGGCACCGACGGAACGGCACAGCCGGATCCCTGGCGGCACTGGCGATGTGCGGACGGTGGACGGTGGTTTTTCTTCGCGGACGTTCTCGCTGCGACGGGCGGTGGGCCTCATCACTTCCTGGGGTTTGCCCGAGCTTGGTGTTCTTGACGCGGCTCATGACATGCACTATTGTGCAGTCAACACAGCACTGCATGCAGTTTGGTGCATGCGCCGACAGGAGCCTTCAGATGAACGACACCACACGCGTGGACTACCAGACCGATCCTTCCCGCTACAGGCACTGGAAGCTGAGCTTCGACGGTGCGGTCGCCACGCTGGCGATGGACGTGGCCGAGGAAGGCGGGCTGCGCCCCGGCTACAAGCTGAAGCTGAACTCCTACGACCTGGGCGTGGACATCGAGCTGCACGACGCGCTGAACCGCATCCGCTTCGAACACCCGGAGGTGCGCGCCGTCATTGTCACCAGCCTGAAGGAGCGCATCTTCTGCTCGGGCGCCAACATCTTCATGCTCGGACTGTCGAGCCACGGCTGGAAGGTGAACTTCTGCAAGTTCACCAACGAAACGCGCAACGGCATCGAGGACTCCAGCCGCCACAGCGGGCTGAAGTTCGTCGCGGCACTCAACGGCGCGTGCGCCGGCGGCGGCTACGAGCTGGCCCTGGCCTGCGACGACATCGTGCTGGTCGACGACCGCTCGTCGTCGGTGTCGCTGCCGGAGGTGCCGCTGCTGGGCGTGCTGCCCGGCACCGGCGGCCTGACGCGCGTGACCGACAAGCGCCATGTGCGCCATGACCTGGCCGACATCTTCTGCACCACCAACGAGGGAGTGCGCGGCCAGCGCGCGGTGGACTGGCGGCTGGTCGACGCGATCGCGAAGCCGGCCCAGTTCGGGCAGGCGGTGCAGGAGAGGGCTCAGAAGCTGGCTGCCGGCAGCGACCGTCCTGCCGATGCCCGAGGCGTTGCACTGGTCCCGCTGCAACGCCGCCTCGAGACCGATGCGATCCGCTATTCGCATGTCGATGTGCAGATCGACCGCCACCGCCGCACCGCGACCTTCACCGTCAAGTCGCCTGCCGCGGCGCAGCCGGCCGACATCGCCGGCATCGAAGCCGCCGGCGCCGGCTGGTGGCCGATGCAGATGGCGCGCGAGCTGGACGACGCCATCCTGGAGATGCGCACCAACGAGGCCGACATCGGCACCTGGCTGTTGAAGACCGAAGGCGACGCCCAGGCCGTGCTGGCTTGCGATGCGAGGCTGAAGGCGCACCAGAACCACTGGTTCGTCCGCGAGGTGACCGGCCTGTTGCGCCGCACGCTGGCACGGCTGGACGTGTCCTCGCGCAGCCTGTTCGCGTTGATCGAGACGGGGTCGTGTTTCGCCGGCACGCTGGCCGAACTGGCCTTCGCGGCCGACCGGGCCTATATGCTGGCGCTGCCCGACGATGCCGACCGCACGCCGCGCCTGCAGTTGAGCGAGCTCAACTTCGGCACCTACCCGATGGTCAACGGCCAGTCGCGCCTGGCGCGCCGCTTCTATGAGGAAGCCGGCCCCCTGGGGGCCGCACGGGCTGCCGTCGGCCAGGCGCTGGATGCCGACCAGGCGCTCGGACTGGGCCTGGTCACCGCCGCACCCGACGACATCGACTGGACCGACGAGATCCGCCTGGCCATCGAGGAGCGCGCAGCGATGTCGCCCGATGCGCTCACGGGCCTCGAAGCCAACCTGCGCTTCGCTCAGAAAGAAACCATGGAGACGCGGATCTTCGGCCGCCTGACCGCCTGGCAGAACTGGATCTTCCAGCGCCCCAACGCCGTGGGCGACAAGGGTGCACTGAAGGTCTACGGCAAGGGCGAGAAAGCCGCCTTCGACCTGCACCGGATCTGACCGGCACGTTGTGCGGCACGGATCCCGACGGGTCGCGCCGCCACCGAGTTCTCTTCCTCCTCCCACCAGCACAGCATCGACCGCGGAGATCTGAATGACCGGCATCAACTACAGCGAGAAGATTCCCAACAACGTCAACCTGGCCGAGGACCGCACGCTGCAGCGTGCGCTCGAGCAGTGGCAGCCCAACTTCCTGGGCTGGTGGGGCGACATGGGCCCCGAGGGCTCTCATCAGTACGACGTCTACCTGCGCACCGCGACCAGTGTCGACCCGCAGGGCTGGGCCCAGTTCGGTCACGTGAAGATGCCCGACTACCGCTGGGGCATCTTCCTCAACCCGAAGGAGGAAGGCCGCAAGATCCACTTCGGTGATCACGCCGGCGAAGACGCGTGGCAGGACGTGCCCGGCGAGCACCGCGCCAACCTGCGCCGCATCATCGTCACTCAGGGCGACACCGAGCCGGCCTCGGTCGAGCAGCAGCGTCACCTGGGCCTCACCGCGCCGTCGATGTACGACTTGCGCAACCTGTTCCAGGTCAATGTGGAAGAGGGGCGCCACCTGTGGGCCATGGTCTACCTGCTGCACAAGTACTTCGGCCGCGACGGCCGCGAGGAAGCCGACGCGCTGCTGCAGCGCAACTCCGGCGACGCCGACAACCCGCGCATCCTCGGCGCCTTCAACGAGCGCACGCCGGACTGGCTGAGCTTCTACATGTTCACGTACTTCACCGACCGCGACGGCAAGTTCCAGCTGTCGGCGCTGGCCGAGTCGGGCTTCGACCCGCTGGCCCGCACGACGAAGTTCATGCTGACCGAGGAGGCACACCACATGTTCGTGGGCGAGTCGGGCGTGTCGCGCGTGATCCAGCGGACCTGCGAAGTGATGAACCAGCTCAAGACCGACGACCCGGCGAAGATCCGCGCCGCCGGCGTGGTCGACCTGCCGACTCTGCAGCGCTACCTCAACTTCCACTACAGCGTCACGATCGACCTGTTCGGCGCCGACGAGTCGTCCAACGCAGCGACCTTCTACACCTCTGGGCTGAAAGGTCGTTACGAGGAGGGCAAGCGCACCGACGACCACCGCCTCAAGAGCGAGACCTACAAGGTGCTGGAGGTGCGTGACGGGCAACTTGCCGAGAAGGACGTGCCCATGCTCAACGGCTTGAACGAAGTGCTGCGCGACGACTACATCAAGGACTCGATGGCGGGTGTGGGGCGCTGGAACAAGGTCATCGAGAAGGCCGGGATCCCGTTCAGGCTGACGGTGCCGCACAAGGCCTTCAACCGCCAGATCGGCACGCTAGCCGGCGTGCGCGTCTCGCCCGAAGGCCGCGTTGTTTCCCAGGCCGAGTGGGACGCGAAGAAGGACCAGTGGCTGGCGACGCCCGACGACCGTGCTTTCGTGGCTTCGCTGATGGGGCGCGTGGTCGAGCCGGGCAAGTTCGCCAACTGGATCGCCCCGCCGGTGATGGGCATCAACCGCCAGCCGGTGGACTTCGAGTACGTGCGGTTTGGCTGATAGCGACCATCCCTATGGCCTGCGGCGGCTTGCAGCCCGCGCCGGACCGGGGACGGTCCGACTCTTCGCCAGGCACGAACAGTCCGCAGGGACTGTTCGTGTCCGGCTCAGCCCCCTGCAAGGGGGCGACACCACGCGGACCGACGGAGCCGGATCCGCGGTGTCCACTGGAGAACGCGCTGCCGTATCGCGTAGGACGACCGCGAATTGAAGGATTCAGCATGGACATGGCGACGCAGACGGTCATCATCAAGCAGCACCTGATCGACCCCGAGATCTGCATCCGCTGCAACACCTGCGAGGCCACGTGCCCGATCGGCGCGATCACGCATGACGACCGCAACTACGTGGTGAAGGCGGACGTGTGCAACGGCTGCATGGCTTGCGTACCGCCATGCCCGACCGGTGCGATCGACAACTGGCGCCAGATGCCGAAGGCGCTCGCCTATTCGATCGAGGCGCAGCTCGGCTGGGACGAATTGCCGCCCGAGCTGAGCGACGACCAGCTCGCGGCCGCGGGGGTGGACATGGCGCAGGCCGAGGTGTCGCTGGCGCCGGGCGCTGCCGCGATGCCAGCGTCGAACACGGCCGGCGATTCGCCGCTGAACGCCGCTGCGTATGGCGCCACGGTGCCGCCGTGGTCGGCGGCACATGCGTATACCAATCTCTATGGCCCCAAGAGCCCGACTACCGCCACCGTGGCGGGCAACTTCAAGGTCAACGAGGCCGGCACCGAGAACGAGACCCATCACATCGTGCTGGACTTCGGCGCCATGCCGTTCCCGGTGCTGGAGGGGCAGTCGATTGCGATCGTGCCGCCGGGCGCCGACGCCCACGGCAAGCCGCATCACGCCCGCCAATACTCGATTGCCAGCCCGCGCAACGGCGAGCGCGCCGGCTACAACAACGTCTCGCTGACCGTGAAGCGCGTGACGGCCGATCACCAGGGACGCCCCGTGCGGGGCATCGCATCGAACTACCTGTGCGACCTGAAGGTGGGCGACACGGTGCAGGTGATCGGGCCGTTCGGCACCAGCTTCCTGATGCCCAACCACCCCCGTTCGAACATCGTGATGGTGTGCACCGGCACCGGCAGCGCACCGATGCGCGCGATGACCGAATGGCGGCGGCGCCTGCGTGCCGGCGGAAAGTTCGAAGGCGGCAAGCTGATGCTGTTCTTCGGGGCACGCACGCAGCAAGAACTGCCGTATTTCGGCCCGTTGATGAAGCTGCCCAAGGACTTCATCGACGTCAACCTGGCCTTCTCGCGCACGCCCGGGAGCCCGAAACGCTATGTGCAGGACCTGATGCGAGAGCGCGCGGCCGACCTGGCGGGGCTGCTCGCGAGCCCGGACACCTACGTCTATGTCTGCGGGCTGAAGAGCATGGAAGAGGGCGTGTTGCTGGCGCTGCGCGAGGTGGCGCTGCAGGCGGGGCTGCCATGGGAAACGCTGGGCGCGACCTTCAAGCGCGAAGGGCGGCTGCACCTGGAGACCTACTAGCCCAGCACGCTTCGCGCGCCCCTCAAGGGGCGACGCCAGCGGACCGGCGCCGGATCGGCGGCGTCACTCGGATTGTCCGATTCATGTACTGGTGATGTTTCGATGAACACCCTCCAAGTTTCTCGCTCGGCGACGGGCGTAGCGACGGTCGAGATGGCCCGGCCGGAACGCTACAACGCTTTCGACGAGACCATGATCGCCGAGCTGGCGCAGGCCTTCGATGCGCTGTCTGCCGACCCAGAGGTGCGGGTCGTCGTGCTGGCCGGGCAAGGCAAGGCTTTCAGTGCGGGGGCCGACCTGGAGTGGATGCAGCGTGCCTCTCTGGCGAGCTTCGAGTGGAACCTGGACGATGCGCGCCGCTTTGCCGCGATGCTGGCGTGCATCGCGGCCTGCCCCAAACCCACCATAGCGCGAGTGCAGGGGCTGGCACTGGGCGGTGGTGCCGGGCTGGCATGCGCCTGCGATATCGCGGTCGCCGCCGACGACGCGCAATTCGCCGTCAGCGAGGCGCGCTTCGGCATCCTGCCCGCGGTGATCGGGCCTTATCTCGTCAATGCGGTAGGGCCGCGCCAGGCACGGCGCCTCGCGCTCACTGCCGCACGCATTCGCGCCGAGGAAGCCCTGGCCTTGGGGTTGGTGCAGCAGGTGGTGCCGTCGGATCGGCTGGATGCGGCGGTGCAGGCCACTGTGAACGAGCTGCTGAAGAACGGCCCGCAGGCGCTCAGCGAAATCAAGCGGCTTTTCGGCCGGCTGCAGGCGGGCCCCGTGAACGAAGAGGTGCGCGAACTCACCGCCCGCACCATCGCACGCGTGCGCGGCAGCGATGAGGCGCGCGAAGGTTTTGCGGCGTTCCTGGCGAAACGTCCGGCTGCGTGGGGGTCGTCATGAGTGCAGCGTTGAAAACCGCGCCGGTGCTGGTGGTGGGGGCCGGCATCATGGGCGCCGGCATCGCCCAGGTGGCCGCGCAATCGGGCCATCGCGTGTGGCTGCATGATGCTCGCGCAGGCGCAGCAACCGAGGCCCATCGCAAGCTGGCTTCGAGTCTTGAGGCCTTGGTCGCCAAGGGCCGGTTGAGCGTGGAAGCGGCAGGCGCCACGCTGGCGCGCATCGAGCCGGTCAGCGCACTGGAACAGGCCCGCGACGCCGGCCTCGTGATCGAGGCCATCGTCGAGAACCTGGATGCCAAGCGCGAGCTGCTGCAAGAGCTGGAAGCGCTGGTGCCGGCCCATGCCGTGCTGGCGTCGAACACCTCGTCCATTTCGATCACGGCGCTGGCCCGTGGCCTGCAGCAGCCCGGCAGGGTGGTGGGCATGCATTTCTTCAACCCCGTGCCGGTGATGAAGCTGGTCGAGGTGGTGTCCGGGCTGCACACCGACGCGGCGGTGGCCGAGGCCATCTTCGAGCTGTCCGTCGCCTGGGGCAAGACCCCGGTGCACGCGCGTTCCACGCCGGGGTTCATCGTCAACCGCATCGCGCGGCCGTACTACGCCGAAGCACTGGCGCTGTTGCAAGAGCAGGCCGCGACGCCGGCCGTGCTGGATGCGTGCTTGCGCGGCGCAGGGTTCCGGATGGGGCCGTGCGAGCTGATGGACCTGATCGGCCACGACACCAACTACTCGGTAACGGAGTCGGTCTACCACGCCAACCACGGCGACAAGCGCTATGCACCTTCCCTCGTACAGCGCGAGATGGTCGACGGCGGGCTGCTGGGCCGCAAGTCGGGACGCGGCTTCTATCGGCACGATGCCGCGATGCCGGAAGCCGGCAGCTCGCAGCCCGTACAGACGGTTGCCTGGCCCGAAGCAGCCGACCTCGTCGTGCATGGGGGCGGCCCGGGTGCACAGCTGTGGCAACGCGCTGCGCAGGCAGCGGGCTGCGTCTGCGCCCATCGGCCCGACAGCCCCTGGACCGGCCTGCAGGCCGGCTTGGCGCAATTGCGCCTCACCGATGGTCGGCCAGCCCTGCAGGTGAGCGTGGAAGAGGGCGTGCGGGACCTGGCGCTGTACGACCTGCCGTTGCAGGGCGGCGGCGCACTGGCCTGGAGCGGCAGTGCAGCGTCGAACGAAGGCTGGCTGGAGCAGGTGCCGCAATGGCTGGGCACGGCCGGCTACGCGCCTCGGCGCTTGCAGGATGCCCCGGGCCTCGTCGTGGCGCGCACGATCGCGATGCTCGTCAACGAAGCGTGCGATGCCGCGCACCAGGGCGTGTGCACGCCCGAAGGCGCCGACCTCGCGATGAAGCTGGGCGTCAACTACCCGGCCGGCCCGTTCGAATGGCTGGAGCACTGGCCTGCGAACGACGTCGTGCGTCTGCTCGACCACCTCGACACCTGCTACCGCGGCGAGCGCTACCGGGTCAGCCCTGCGCTGCGCCAACGGGCGTGGCAGGCGACGGTTGGACCGCGGGCTTCTTGACGGGCCGTCTCAAGGAGAGGCGAGCAACAAGCGCTCGATCAGCGCGCTGCGATCGGCCTTCTGCGATGCGGTGCCTTGCGAATGCAGCAGTGATTCCGCGACCTCGTAACCATAGAGGATGAAGGCCCGCGAACGTGCCTCGGCGATGCCGAAACCCAGGGCGGAGAAGCACTGTGCGATGTATGACAGGCGTCGTGAATCCACGTCGTCGAGTGCCTGACGTGCCATCGGGTCACTGCGCGCCCAGGCGCGAATCGCCAACTCGATACGTGCGGCCCGCTCGGCAGCCCGGCCGCGGAACGGCAGGCTCAGCAGCTCCTTCACCAGCGCGCGCGGATCCGATTGCACCTTCTCGAAGCGCTGGATGATCTGTTCGGTGGCGGCATTGCGCCACGTCTCCAGCATGTGCAGCAGCAGGTCGTCGCGGTCCTTGAAGTGCCAGTAGAAGCTGCCGCGGGTGACGCCCAGGGTCTTGGCCACCACGTCCACCCGTACCGCGTCGATGCCATGGTCCACCAGCAGTGCGGTGGCGCACTCGATCCAGCGCTCGGGCGTGAGCGAGATGCGCGGCTGTTCTGCGGTCGCGGCACTGGGTTGCTTGCGGCGGCGCAGGGGCGCCAGGCGTTCGGTATCTGCCATCGGAGCTGCCTCATCGGAAAGCCGGGGATTATCCAGCATGGAACCATACACATATGTATGTGTACGGGGGCAAACCCCGATGCAGATCATGGGCAACATAACTAGCATTTCTTTCCATACACATGTGTATGTGTATGGAGACAGGAATGATCCAAGGATGCTTCGAAGATCCCGGCATGCTGGCGCCGGCGCGCACCGTGAAGATCGACTTCGATGGCGGCGCCTTCGTGCTGCGTTCGCCCGAGCCGCTGCGGCCATATGCCCGTTGCGTCGGCGAATGGCTCGAGCACTGGGCCGAGCACACGCCTGACGCACCGGCACTCGCCGAACGCGATGAGCAAGGCGAGTGGCGCGTGCTGACCTGGTCTGCGTTGCGCCGCCTGGTCGGCTCGGTGGCGCAAAGTCTGCTGGGACTCAGGCTGCCGCCGGCCAAGCCCGTGGTCGTGCTGTCCGACAACGCCATGGACCACGCACTGCTGATGTTGGCGACGATGCACATCGGCCGCGCGGTCTGCACGGTATCGAGCGCCTATTGCCGACTGACGAGGGACTACAGCAAGGTGCACGGCATCCTGGGCACGCTCGACCCCGCGCTGGTGTATGCCTCGGACTCGGCCATCTACGGTGCGGCGGTGAGCAGCGCACGGCTCGACGCGGTGGCGGTGTTCAGCCGCGGCGCCGAAGCCTGCCCCGGCGCCCTGGCGTTCTCGAGCCTGACCCGCACGATCGAAAGCGACGAGGTGCGCACCGCCTTCGAGGCCATCCTGCCCGACACGCCGGCCAAATACCTGCTGACATCCGGGTCGACCGGGCACCCGAAGGTCGTCGTCAACACGCACCGCATGCTGTGCGCCAACCAGCAGATGATCGCGCAGGTGTGGCGCTTCCTGGAGCAGGAGAAGCCTGTCGTGCTCGACTGGCTGCCCTGGAGCCACACCTTCGGCGGCAACCACAACATGAATCTGGTGTTGCGCCACGGCGGCACCCTCTACATCGACGACGGCCGCCCCGCACCGGGCCTTGTCGACAAGACAGTGCGCAACCTGCGCGAGGTGCGCCCGACGCTGTACTTCAACGTGCCGCGCGGCTTCGACATGCTGCTGCCGTACCTGGAGTCCGACGAGGCGCTGGCACGCGGCTTCTTCTCGGGGCTGCGCATGCTCTTCTACGCCGGGGCCGCGCTGCCGCAAGCCACCTGGGAGCGGCTGCAGGCCGTCGCGCGCAAGGTGCGTCGGGAGCCGGTGTGGTTCACCACCTCATGGGGTTCGACCGAGACGTCGCCGGCGGTCACCAATGCACATTGGCAGCTCGACCGCGCCGGCTGCCTGGGGCTGCCGCTGCCGGGCATGGAGCTGAAGTTCGTGCCCAACGGCGAGAAGCTCGAGCTGCGCGTGCGAGGCGTGTCGGTGTTTCCCGGGTATCGCAACGCCCCGGACCTCACCGCGCAGGCCTTCGACGACGAGGGCTACTACAAGATCGGCGACGCGGGCTACCTCGTCGACCCAGACCGGCCCGAGCGCGGCGTCGTCTTCAATGGCCGCGTGACCGAGGACTTCAAGCTCACGACCGGCACCTGGGTGTCCGTGGGCACCTTGCGCGTGAAGGTGGTCTCGGCGCTGGCGCCGCTGGCGCAGGACGTGGTCGT
Organism: Caldimonas mangrovi; assembly: GCF_023721835.1. Classification (GTDB taxonomy): domain Bacteria; phylum Pseudomonadota; class Gammaproteobacteria; order Burkholderiales; family Burkholderiaceae_C; genus Caldimonas; species Caldimonas mangrovi. Next base: position 46,573 of record NZ_JAMKFE010000023.1, read on the forward strand.
CACCGGGCACGACCGCGACGAGATCGGCGTGCTGATCTTCTTGCAGCCCGCCGCGCGCGAACTGCCGCCCGAAGAGCTCAAAGCCCGCGTGCGCGACGCGCTGCTGAGCCTGCGTGCCGACGGCGGCGGCTCGTCACAGGCGCCGGCACGGGCGCTGCTGCTGCCCGATGCGCCGGATGCCGATGCCGGCGAGATCACCGACAAGGGTTACGTGAACCAGCGTGCGGTGCTGACCCGCCGTGCCGCCGACGTCGCCGCGCTGTACGCAGGCGGGGCCGACCCGCGCGTCGTGCTCGCCCGATGAATCATCACTTCTTCCAGGAATGCGCATGAACTTCCAACCGGTGCCCGGCCTGCTGGCTCAATTGCCGCTGCTGCGCGCGCAGGCCGATGGCCCCATCGTGCACCTGCAGCTGGCGCGGCCCGACAAGCGCAACGCGATCAACGATGAACTCGTCGCGCAAATCCATACCGCGTTTGTCAACCTGCCCGCCCAGGCACGGGTGGCGATCGTCAGCGGGGAGGGCGAGCACTTCTGTGCCGGGCTCGACCTGTCGGAGTTGAACGAACGCGACGTCGGCGAAGGCATCGAGCATTCGCGGCGCTGGCACGCAGCGTTCGAGCAGGTGCAGTTCGGCCGCGTGCCGGTGATCGCGGTGCTGCATGGCGCGGTGGTCGGCGGCGGGCTGGAACTGGCAGCGTCGGCGCATTTGAGGGTCGCCGAACCCTCGGCTTTCTACGCGCTTCCCGAGGGGCAGCGCGGCATCTTCGTCGGAGGCGGCGGCTCGGCGCGCATTCCGCGCCTGGTGGGCGTCTCGACCATGACCGACATGATGCTCACCGGCCGTGTGCTCGATGCGCACGAGGGCCACTCGGCCGGCTTGTCTCACTACCTCGTCGAAGCCGGCGCCGGGCTCCGGCATGCGATGCAGCTGGCCCGCAAGGTGGCCACCAACGCGCCGCTGTCGAACTTCGCCGTGATGCACGCCTTGCCCCGCATCGCCGACATGGCCCAGGGCGACGGGCTGTTCGTCGAATCGCTGATGTCGGCGATTGCGCAAGGCGACGACGCCGCCAAACAGCGCGTGCGGGATTTTCTGGAAAAGCGCGCGGCCAAGGTGGGCGTGGCATGACACCGGACAGGAACTGAGATGGCATCCAAAGGCATGTTCGACGGCTTCGAGGGGGTCTGGCTGCTCGACGGCGTGCGCACCCCGATGGTCGACTACTGCGGCGCGTTGGCCAGCGTGTCGCCCACGGACCTGGGCATCAAGGTGGCGCGCGAGATCCTGGCGCGCACGGACATTCCCCCTGCGCAGGTCGATCAGGTGCTGGCCGGCAGCATGGCGCCCGGCGACTTCGACCAGTTCTACCTGCCGCGGCACATCGGCCTGTATGCCGGCGTGCCGCTCGAGGCGCCGGCCTTGATGGTGCAGCGCATCTGCGGCACCGGTTTCGAGCTGTTCCGCCAGGCCGGGCACCAGATCGAAGCCGGTGGGACCGAGACGGTACTGGTGGTCGGCACCGAATCGATGTCGCGCAACCCGATCGCCGCCTTCGAGCACCGGCAGGGCTTCAAGCTCGGTGCGCCGATCGGGTTCAAGGACTACATGTGGGAGGCGCTGAACGACTCGGCTCCTGCCATCTCGATGATCCATACGGCAGAAAACCTGGCACGCAGCTACGGCCTCACCCGCGGGGAGGTCGACAGCTACGCGGCGCGTTCGTTCGAACGGGCCGTGCGGGCACAGTCGGCCGGCTGGTTCGACGGCGAGATCGTTCCGGTGCGCGACGAGCGCTTCGAACTGGAAGGCTATCGGCCGCGGGGCATACGCCTGTCGGGCAAGACAGAGGAAGTTGCCGCGGACACCCACCCGCGGCCGTCGTCGGTGGAGGTGCTGGCCAAGCTGCGGCCGGTGTACCCCGGTGGCGTTCAGACCGGCGGCAACAGTTCGGCGCTGACCGACGCCGCTGCCGCTGCCGTGGTGGCGTCGACACCCGCAATGCAGCGCTGGGGCAGGCGGCCGCTGGCGCGCGTGGCAGCCGCCGCTGTCGTGGGCGTGCGGCCAGAGGTCATGGGCATCGGCCCTGCACCCGCGATCCGGCTGCTGCTGGAACGCACCGGGCTGCGGCTCGACGACATCGCGCGCTTCGAGATCAACGAGGCACAGGGCGCGCAAACCCTGGCCGTGCAGCGCGAATTGGGGCTCGACGAAGCACGCCTGAACGTGCATGGCGGTGCGATCGCGCTGGGCCATCCCCTCGCGGCCACCGGCGTGCGGCTGACCGTCACCGTGGCGCGGCAGCTGCGCGAGGCGCAGGCGCGCTGGGGCGTCGCCGCCGCTTGCATCGGCGGAGGCCAGGGCATTGCGCTGCTGCTCGAGAACATGGAGGCCGCATGAGCCGGGCCACCACGTTCGCGGTGCAGGTGCAGTTCGGCGACTGCGACCCAGCCGGCATCGTGTTCTTTCCGAACTTCTCGCGCTGGATGGACGCTGCGTCACTGCACTTCTTCGTGCAGTGCGGCGTGCCGCCCTGGCGCGAACTCGTCAAGACGACCGGGATCATCGGCACGCCGCTGCTCGAGATCCACACCCGCTTCCTGCAGCCGGCCACTTACGGCGAGACCCTGGAGGTGCACACCGACATCGAGGAGTGGCGCCGCAAAGTCTTCATCCAGCGACACCGCGTGATGCGGAACGAGACCCTGCTGTGCGAGGGCCGCGAAACGCGTGCCTTTTGCATCCGCGATGCCGAGGGGCGCCTCAGATCGATCCCCGTTCCCGACGACATCCGCACCTTGTGCGCATGAACTTTCCCTGACCCGAAGACGAAGGAGACAATCCATGAAAGCTGTATTCAAGGCCGGCCTGGCTGTCATCGCGGTGGCCACCTCCGGCACGGCACTGGCCGACCTCACGATCGGCGTGGTGCTGCCGCTCACCGGGCCGGCCTCCGGCCTCGGCATCCCGATGCAGAACGGCTTCAAGCTATGGCCGCAGACGATTGCGGGCGAGAAAGTGCGGCTGGTCATCCTGGACGACGCCACCGACCCGAGCAAGGGGGTGCAGAACGCTCGCCGCCTGGTGACCGAGGACAAGGTCGACGTGTTGATGGGCTCCGGCGCGACGCCGGTGGCCATTCCGATGGCCGATGTGGCGGCCGAGGCCAAGACACCGCACCTGGCGATGTCGCCGGCGCCTCTGCCGGCCGGCAAGGACCACTGGACGTTCCGGCTGCCGCAGTCCAACGGCGTGATGGCGAACGCGATCGTCGCGCACATGCAGAAGTCCGGCGTCAAGACGGTGGGTTTCATCGGCTACACCGATGCGTACGGCGAATCGTGGCTGCAGGAACTCAAGCCGCGGCTCGAGAAGGCGAGCATCCAGCTGGTCGCCACCGAGCGTTTTGCACGTGCCGACACCAGTGTGACGGCCCAGGCGCTCAAGCTCACGTCCGCCAACCCGGATGCCATGGTCATCGTCGCCTCGGGCTCGGGCGCTGCCATGCCGCAATTGGCGCTGGTGGACCGCGGGTACAAGGGCAAGTACTACCAGACCCATGCCGCGGCCACGCGTGACCTGATGCGCGTCGGCGGCAAGGCGGTGGAGGGCACCTTCGTGTCGTCGGGGCCGGTGGTGGTGGCCGAGCAGCTGTCCGACGAGCACCCGTCCAAGGCGCAGGGCCTGAAGTTCGTGCAGGCCTACGAAAAAATGTTCGGTGCCGGCACGCGCAACCAGCTGGCTGCACATTCCTATGACGGCCACCTGCTGCTGGAACAGGTGGTGCCGGTCGCGCTGAAGAAGGCGCAACCGGGCACGCCGGAGTTCCGTGCCGCGCTGCGCGACGCGATCGAGAACGCGCAGGCCGTCGCCGTCAGCCATGGCGTGCTCGACTTCAGCCCGACCGACCACTGGGGATTCCGGCCCGACACCGGCGTGATCATGAAGGTGGTCAATGGGGACTGGCGGCTGGAGAGATAAGCCCACCCCTGCGGGCTTCGCCCGCCCCTCAAGGGGCGCCGCTGGCGGACCGGCAGGGATGGGCTCACCCCTACGGCCTTCGGCCGCCCCTCGAGGGGCGCCACCAGCGGACCGGCAGAGCCGGATCCGCGGCGGCACTCGGATTTCGGGGCTGCGCTGGGTGCCGGTTGGGGGCGGGCGCATTGAGACGAGACGGACATGGACATCTCCATTGCAAGCATCCTGCTGCTGGACGGCGTGACGAACGGAGCGATCTACGCGCTGCTGGCGATGGCCACGGTGCTGCTGTTCGCGGTGACGCGGGTGATCTACATCCCGCAAGGCGAGTACGTGGCGTTTGCGGCGCTGACGGTGGGCCTGCTGCAGCTGGGCCAGGTGCCCGGCACCGTGTGGTTCCTGCTGGCGATGGCCGCGCTGGTGGCGGTGCTTGACGCGTGGGCCGGCTGGCGAGGCGGGCAGGGCGTGGGCGCGGTGCTGCGGCAGGCCTTGCGCACGCTGGCCTGGCCGGTGGCGGTGTCGGCGCTGACGATCTGGCTGGCGCCGCAGCGCCCGCCGC
>NZ_JAMKFE010000024.1 GCF_023721835.1 Caldimonas mangrovi
CCCGGTCAACCACATCAGCTCGACGCTGCTTTGCGCCTCCCGTTCCAGGCGTCGGCTCGGCTGCACGCGATTGAGATAGCCGTAGATGTAGATCTTGAGCAGCACCGCAGGGTGGTACGCCGTCCGGCCACGGCAGGCTGGGCACCATCGAAGCCGAGCTGTTGCAGCCGCAGTTCATCGACGAAGGCGTCGACCACGCGCACCGGGTTGTCTTCGCCGATGTAGTCGTCCAGACACTCCGGCAGCAACGTCACCAGGCTTCGCTCTTTCCCTCAATGAATCGCTTCATGCTGTGACCCGCTTTGTCGCGTTGCCACAATTTAGGCGAGCAGCTCCGAGGCATCAACGCGTTTTCACACAGCCTCGGTCGCATGCGGCCACCTCCAAAGGTGACTCATGTCACTTCGGCTCCGGTGCGTCATCTGCATCCACCGTGGCCCCAGGCTCACTCACGCAAACTGCGGGGCAAGGACCTGAAGATCGCCGACGACCCGCAGGCGGCTATCGACGCCGAGCCGAAGGCGCGCGACATGCTGGGCGGCTCAGCGAGCAGAACCGCTTTGCGCTGGCCTTCCGCATGCACCACGTGAAGACCGACGTGTGGCGCAGGAAGAAGATCGAGGCCCTGGTGGGCATGCTCAAGCGGGGCGAGGCGATCTACCCGCAGAAGAAGTAGGCAACGGCATCACGGCTGGCAAGGCCAGAGGCTGTTGTCATCGCGGCGGTGCGGGGTCCGACCGTCTCGCGTGTTCGGCGCCCCACTCTGCCAGCGCATGGACAGCCGTGTTGAGCCTTGCACCCGGCTCCGTCAGCGAATACTCCACGCACACTACCCGGCCCTTGTCGAACACCGAACGACGCACCACCCCATCCGCTTCGAGTTCGCGCAGCTGCTCGTAAAGCACTTTCTCGCTGATCGCTGCGAGGCGCCGCCTGAGCGCACCGAACTGCAGCGGTTGCGCATGCAGCTCCCAGATCAGCGTCGGCTTCCACTTGCCGGCGATCACCGCCAACGCAGGCTGCAGTCCGCATGCGGCGGTTGCAGGCACGCCATCGTCAGGCAGGCCACTTACCTTCACGTAAGCCATTGAAGTGACCCCTGTGTGGCTCATAAGCTGGGCCCCTTATCGGCATTGGACTGGAACATGGAAGACATCTCGGTGATCGGATTGGGAAAGATGGGATCGGCTCTCGCGGCCGCATTGCTGCGCGGCGGGCATCGGGTGACGGTGTGGAACCGCAGTGCCCACAAGGCGACTTCGCTCACGGATGCGGCACTTGCTGCGACGCCGGCCGCCGCCATCGCGGCGAGCCCGCTCACGATCGTCTGCGTGTCGGACTATGCCGCGACCCGCTCCATTCTGTCCGAACCCGGTGTGGCGCCAGCCCTGGCAGGACGGACGCTGGTGCAACTGAGCACCGGCACCCCGGCCGAGGCGCGGGAACTGTCGACATGGGCACACGAACGACGGGCGCGCTACCTGGACGGCGGCATCCTCGCCTGGCCCAGCCACATCGGTGGCGAACAGACGCTGGTGTACGTCTGCGGTGACCGGTCTTCATACAACGAACACGAAGCCGGTTTGCGAACGCTGGCGGGCGGCCTCACTTACCTGGGCACGCAGCCCGGCGCCGCAGCGACGATGTTCGCAGCCATTCTGTCGTACCTGGCAGGGCGCTGGATCGGCATCTGCCATGGAGCGCTGATCTGCCAAAGCGAAGGCATGAGCCCTGCCTTTTACGGCGAAGCACTCGCCGCCCTCGGACCGGCACTCGCGTGGGATGCGCGGCACATGGGGCAGGTGATCGAGAGCGACACCTACACCGCCCCCGAAAGCACGTTGGCGACGGCAGGGGAGGACATCGCGCGGCTGGTTCGCCAGGCCGAGGACTCGGGCATCAACGCCGCCTGGCCGGTGTTCGCGGCCGGCCTTTTCGCCCAGGCGATCGAGGCCGGGCACGGGCAGGAAGAGCACGCCGCGCTGATCAAGGTGCTGCGGCGCGAAATGCTTGCCGTGGCATCTTGAGGGCGCTGCGGTCAGGGACGTCCGGACGTCATCGCGCCTTGGCGTCCTGAACCGACCACGTATGCATGAAAGCCCCATCGAGCCAGTCTCATGACTGGTTGGATGGGCTTCTGACGTTCGGTCAAACCGCCACGGCGCCCTGAGCCCGCCAGGCATCGCTGCAATCCGGCGGAATCGCCTTCGCCGTCCGGCTACTTCCTCGGCAGCATCACGGTGAAGCAGGTCCTGCCGCCCGCCGACTCCACGCTGACGCTGCCGCCATGAGCGATCGCGATCTGGCGCACGATGAACAGGCCGAGCCCCAGACTGGCCCGCTCGCCCTGTGCGTCCGCTCCCGCATGGCGGCGCAGCGGCTCGAACAGCGAGCTCATCAGCTCCTTCGGTATGGTCGGCCCGGTGTTCTCCACCGACAGGTGAACCTGGGCTTCGTCGCCGCGCAGGCTCATGCGCACGATGCCGCTCGGGTTACCGTGCCTGACGGCATTGATGACGAGGTTGCTGACCACCTGCTTGACGCGTGAAGCGTCCCAGCTTCCCTGCGTGACGCCCTCGGTCGCGAACTCGATCGTCGACGCAGGCAGTGCCGCCTGCAGCAACTCGATTTCTTCGCGGCACACTCTGGCCAGATCGACCCGGTGCGGGGTGACCCGTATGCCGATGTCCAGCGACGTGCGGTTGTAGTCGAGCAGGTCGTCCAGCAGTTGCCTCATGCGCTCGCCGCTGCGCATCAGCCTTTCGGTGTGCGGGCTCATCGGTGTGCCCGCGCTCAGTGTGGAGATGACCCGCGACGTCAGCAGCACGGCGTTCAGCGGGCCGCGCAGATCGTGGCCCAGCATGCCGAGGAACACCGCGCGCCAGCGGTCCACTTCGCTCGTGAAGTAGTCGACCGACTCGGTGATCGCCTGATCGATCGCCTCGTTGAACCGGCCGGCGTCTTCCATCGCCTGCGGTCCGTACGGCGCCGTGTCGCCCCACAAGCGCAGCACGCTGGCGCGCAAGGCACGGTACTCGGCCACCAGTTGGCGTATGGTGAAACCGCCCCCGGCGCGCAGCACGGCGTGGGTCTGCGCTGCCGTCTCCGTGGCCCCCGGCCGGGCGGACGCCCGTCCTTTGGACTTCTCGGACTGCTCCCGGCGGGTCTGCGAGGTGCGCAGATCCTTGGCGACGGCGTGCAGGATCTGCTCGGCATGGTCGCGCAGCGTGGCGGCGTCCATCTCGGCCGCGGCGGGCAACAGCGACGAAGCGAACACATCCCATTCGGCGAGGATCGCCTGTGTGTTGGCGTCGATGAAGTCTGCAAGCCGCATGTGCCATGCCTCCTGGGAGCGAATTGCGCATGCTACCTCCCGCCTCCCGCACGGCTTCGGCACCCGGTCATCCGTTTCGCGTGGAAGCCGCCGAGGCACGACAGCGCCAGGACATTGCAGGCGCATGAGTGCCGTCGGAAAACTTTCGCCCAGCGCGCCGTCGAGCCCGCCCGCGGTGGGTTCCGCACACATGCCCGACCTGCCCTCGACGCCCCCGTCCGGCAGCCCCACGCCCTGGCTCGACCCGCCCGTGCGGCCACGCAGTGCCGGCAACGCGCCTGCCGCGGCACGCAACGCGGCGCCTGCGCAGCGCTCCGCCGAGGCCCGGTCGAACGCGTCGCCGTTCATGAACCTGCATGCGGACATCCACCATGAGATATCGAAGCGTCTCGACGTTACGTCGAACATCCAGCTGGCGCGCGCCACGGAGTCCATGGAACCGGGGGTGGCGGCCGACTACCGAGACGCCGCGCGGCGCAAAGCCAAAGACTTTCTGTGCGGCATCGACCCGCACCAGCCGAAGCACCCGACCGCGTTGTTCGAGGAACGCGCGGCCCTGGACCGCATCGTCGGCCGTTTCGTCTCCGAACCGGCCGCGTCTGCGGAACATCGCGAGGCCGGCGACGCCGACATCGCAGCGCTGACGCGCCTGAAATTGCATGTGCTGAAGACCGAGTGCAACGAGGCCCACCGTGCCTGCCTGACGCACCTGGTGATGCCGGCACGCAGCGCCGGGCCGGAAACCTCGAAGGCTTACCACCAGATCCTGGACTCGATCCGGGACATGAAGAACCCCGAGGCGCAAGCCCAGGCGCTGGTCCGTTACCTGTTCACGGTGCCGCTCGACGGCTTCCCGTCGGCACCCTCCGCCTCCGCTGATCGCACGAGCCTGCTCGGCCGCTTCGGCACGCTCGTCGGCCGCGCATTGAGCGCCAGCGGGCGCAACGATGGGTCGAACGGTGTACTGGGTGCGCCGCCGCCGGGCTGGCAGCCACCGGTGCGCGGCAGCGCGGAGCAGTTGTTGCGCGAACTGGTGCAGCAGGCGCCTCACATCGGCCGCGCACTCGACATGGCGGCGGCGCTGCCTGCGTACCCCAGCCCGGACCCGGTGACGCCGCAGACGATCGCCGATGTGTTCAGCGCGCGGCTTCCTCACCACCCCTCCATGCCGTTCGCGCGGTTCGACTACCTGGCCGCCTGCCAACGCCACATGCGCACGTCGACCGGAACGAGACCCGGATCATGCCCGGTCGCGAACACCTGACCTGTTCATCAAAAGAGCGCCTGCACCCAGCAAACAGCGAACGCGTCTGCGATGCCGTTCCCGGCCGGCGCGGCGGCCGCCGCCCTTACCCCTCGCTCCTCATCGCCGGCCGTGCCTGCACCTTGGCCAGCCAAGCCTGCACCTGCGCATGCCTGGCCACCGGCGCGCCGATGAACACGCTATAGCCGATGACCGAGGCCACGAGCAGGTCGGCCATCGAGTACTCGGCACCCAGCATCCACGGCTGCACGGCGAGCCGCTCGTCCAGCAGGCGCAGCAGCCCGTCGAGCCCCTCGCGCGCGGCGTCGGCGTGCGCCGCACTGCGCAACGCCTCGTCGCCCATCGTGGCCACCTGCAGGCGCACCAGCACCGCGCCATAGGTCACGTAGGCCCAGGCGCACCACGACATCGCCTGCAGCCACTCGGGCGTGCCGGCGGCGGGCCACAGGCCCTTCGCCACGCCGTACTCCTCGGCCAGCCAGAGCTGGATCGCCAGCGCCTCGAACATCGGCGCGCCATCCACCGTCAGCGTGGGCACCTTGCCGTTCGGGTTGAGGGCCAGGTATTCCGGCTTGTGCTGCTCGCCGGCCTTGATGTCGACCTTCACGCGCTGGTGCGGCACGCCGAGTTCGGCCAACGCGCAGGCCACCGGCGTGGCGCTCGACATGGGGTGCCAGTACAGGACGATGGATCGGGGCTGGGACATGGGACTCTCCTTGGGCGGAGTGACGGGGTCCGTCACGGGTGAAGGGATGGGTGCACTGTAGGCATCATTGCGGACAGTTTCCGCCCTCGATGAGAGCTAGAGTGCGGCGCATGCTCACCTCGTCCTCCCGCCTGCTGCGCCTGCTGTCGCTGTTGCAGACCCGTCGCCACTGGGCCGGCGCCGAGCTGGCCGAACGGCTGCAGGTCCATCCCCGCACCGTACGGCGCGACATCGACCGTCTGCGCGAGCTGGGTTACCCCATCGAGGCCAGCAGCGGCGTGGCCGGCGGCTACGCCTTCCGCCCCGGCCAAGCGCTGCCCCCGCTGCTGCTGGACGACGACGAGGCGCTGGCCGTGGCCATCGCGCTGCGCACCGCAGCCCTGGGCATGGTGGGCGGCATCGAAGAGACGGCCCTGCGCGCCGTCGTGAAGCTCGAGCAGGCGATGCCCTCGCGCCTGCGCAAACGCGCTGACGCGCTGCGCACCACCATCATCCCGCTCGACAGCATCGGCCCGGTCATCGACGCGACCCTGCTCGCCGCCCTGGCCAGCGCCTGCCGCGACCAGCTCAGCGTGCGCTTCAGCTACACCGACATCCGCGGCGCCGCGAGCGAGCGCTGGGTGGACCCGCAAGGGGTGGTCCACACCGGCAGCCGCTGGTACCTGGTGGCGTGGGACCGCGGGCGCGAAGACTGGCGCACCTTCCGCCTCGACCGCATTCAGCCGCCCGCCACCATCGGCGCGCATTTCGCCCCGCGTCCCGGCCCGGACGGCGGCGACCTCAAGGCCTTCGTGTCTCGCTCACTGGCCGTGTCGCCCTATCCCACGCAAGCGCGCATCGTGCTGCACGCGCCCCGCGAGGTGATGGCCCAGCGCATCCCGGCCGCCTACGGCCTGCTCGAGGCGATCGACGACGAACGTTGCGTGCTGCGATGCGGCGCCCATGCACTCGATCACCTGACCTACTGGCTGCTGGCGTTCGATGTGGACTTCGAGGTGCTGGAGCCGGTGGAGTTGAAGGAGCGGTTGATCAGGGCGGGGGCAAGGGTGGCGCGGAGCGTGGGGCCCTAGTGCCCTCGGCTGCGGTCGATCGACTGCAGCCTGGGGCGGGTCCGGGCGGCGAGATCCGGGCGGCGGATGTCGCGTCGAGGTCGGCCGAGGGCCACTGCAACCGGCCAGGAGCTGCCGTCGGGTGGCATATACCGTTGCAAAACCTGCTCGGCCCCCACATCGTCATCTCCCTCATCAAGCGGCGGCCGATCGAGGCCGAAGGAGGGAACTCACGTTGCCTCCCGGCGCCGCGGCGCCCCCTGACTCACCGGTGGTCCCAGGCCCGGCCCGGGCCTTTCGAAGCTCGACTCCGGTGGAAGCGCCCTGCCCCCGAACCGTTGCCGATACGTCTGCGGGCTGATCCCCACCACCCGCGCAAACTGCACCCGCAACGCCGACGCAGAACCGAACCCCGCATCCCCGGCGATCTGCTCGACGGGACGTTGGGTGGTTTCCAGCAGCTGCTGCGCGCGTCGCACGCGCGCGCTGAGCAGCCATTGCAGCGGCGTCGTGCCGGTCTGTTCGACGAAGCGGCGGCTCAGCGTGCGGGCGCTGACGTGGCAGCGTCGCGCCATCGATTCGATCGTGAGCCGTTGGTGCAGGTGTTGCTCCAGCCAGTGCAGCAGCGGGCGCAGGTTGCCGTGTGCGCCGGGCGGTTCGTGCACGATGAACTGGGCCTGGCCGCCGTCGCGTTCCAGCGGCATCACCGACATCCGGGCCGCGTCGGCAGCCACGGCGGCGCCGCAGTCGCGCCGCACCATGTGCAGGCACAAGTCGAGCGCCGCCGCAGCGCCGGCCGACGTGAGAATGCGGCCGTTGTCGACGTACAGCACGTTGGGGTCGACGCGCACCTTCGGGTAGAGCCGGGCCAACTCGGCCGCGGCCAGCCAGTGGGTGGTGGCGCGCAGCCCGTCGAGCAGGCCGGCGGCCGCCAGCACGAAAGCGCCGGTGCAGATCGACGCGATGCGTGTGCCCCTGCCGGCCGCCTGCTGCAGCGTGGCGATGGCGGCGGGCGCGATGGGCGCCGTCGGGTTCGCCAGGCCGGGCACGATGATGGTGTCGGCGTCGGCCAGATGGCTCAGCCCCCATCGCACGCGGATGTCGAAGGGGCCGGCTTTCACATCGTCGGCTTCGCCGCAGACGCGCACGCGATACGCCTGCCGCTGCCCGGGCACCTGCACGCGTTCGAACACTTCGCAGGGTGTCGCCAGGTCGGCGGGGACCACCCCATGCAGGGCCAACAGGGAAACGGTGTGCATGACGGGTTTCGCGGCAGCGTGACGTTCCGGCCAGCGTAGCAGCTCGTGTCCGGTGGCGCCCCGCCGGTGCTCGGCATTGGCAGGAAACGCGCGAGATCTGTCCATTCGGCAGCTGGTTGAGCCCGGTGTCGCCGGGAACAATCGCGCCGCATGGCGACTGCACCTTCCGCTCACTCGAACACACCGTCCTTGCGCCTGCTGCGCACCGCTTCGCTGGCAGAAGGCGTCACGTTGCTGGCCCTCCTCGGCGTGGCGGTGCCGTTGAAGCACGCGGCCGGCCTGCCGGCGGCCGTCTCGCTGATGGGGCCGGTGCACGGCCTCGCATTTCTCGGCTACCTGTGGGCCGTGTTCGCGACGGTCAGCGCCACCGCGGGCTGGCGCCGGGCGGAGGTCGTTCGCCTGGTGGCGATGGCCTTGGTGCCCGGCGGCGCCTTTTTCAACCGGCACTGGCTGCGCCGCAAGGAGCAGGCGCTCGCGTCGGCGCCAGGCCTGTCGACATGACCCTGCTCTGGCTCAAGGCGGCGCACCTGCTGGCCGTCGTCACCTTCGTCGGCGGCCTGCTGCTCACCACCATCCTGCTGCACCTGCTGCACGGGTCGCCGGTGCCGCGGCTGCCGCAGGAACGGCGCCTGGTGGTCGCCGTGCGCCATTGGGACCGGGCGGTCACCACGCCCGCACTCGCGCTGGTGTGGCTGCTCGGCATGGCGATGGCCGTGCGTGCGGGCTGGATGGGCGCGCCGTGGCTGCTCGGCAAGCTGGTGCTCGTGGCCGGCCTGTCGGCGTGGCACGGTCTGCAGGCCGGGTGGCTGCAACGACTGGTCGCCGATCAGGTGACGCCGCCGCGGTGGACGCGGCGGGTGGTCGGGCCGTTGCTGGCTGCGGTGGCGGGCTGCGTGCTGCTCGTGGTGCTCAAGCCGTCGTGACGCGCTTGGCCACCCGGGCGATGGCGCCGTTGCGTGCGTCTTCGGCCGCGGCCGCCTCGGTCAGGTAGGCCGCCACGACGATGGGTGCGCGGCCGGGCGGCCAGTACACGCCGACGTCGTTGGTGGTGCCGCGTGCACCGGTGCCGGTCTTGCTGCCCACCTTCCAGCCGGCGGGCAGGTGGGCGCCCAGCCGCTTGCCGTTGGTCTTGCAGTCCTGCATCCATTGCACCAGCTGGGCCCGGCTGCGTGCAGAGAGCGCGTCGCCGAGCATCACGGTGCGCAGCAGCTGCGCCATCGCGCGAGGGGTGGTGGTGTCCCGCGGGTCGCCGGGCGTGCCCTCGTTGAGTTCGGGCTCGGTGCGGTCCAGCCGGGTCACGCCGTCGCCCAGGGTGCGGACATAGCGCGTCAGCCCCTGCGGGCCGCCGAAGGTCTGCAGGATCAGGTTGGCGGCGGCGTTGTCGCTCAGCGTGATGGTGGCTTCGCACAACCCGGCCAGCGTCATGCCGTCGCCGCCCACGTGCTTCTCGGTGATCGGCGAATGCGGCAGCAGCACGTCGCGGCCGTAGCGGATGCGGCGGTCCAGCCGCTCCTCGCCGGCATCCACCCGCTGCAGCACGTAGGCGCCGGCCAGCCACTTGAAGGTGCTGCACATCGGGAAGCGCTCGTCCAGCCGGTGGCCCTGCAACTGACCGGTGCCGCTGTCGAGCACGGCCACGCCCAGCCGGCCCTGCGCGCCGGCCTCGATTTCCTGCCAGGCCTCCTTGGGAAGGGTGCGCACGCCTTGGCCCAAGTTTTCCTGTGATTGGGCGCAGCTCAGCAGCGGGCCGGACGCGGCCAGGGTACTGACCAGCTGGAGGAAGTGTCGTCTGTCCATCATGCGAGGTTCTCCGTCGAAAAAGTGCCCGAACGATAGGGCGTGGGGCCGACGGCGACAAACGGTCTTTCCGAGGACAAGCCATAAGAAAATCTGGGGAATGAACCTCCCTCTCAATGCCTTGCGGGCCTTCGAGGCCTCGGCCCGCCACCTGAGCTTCACGCGTGCCGCCATCGAGCTGAACGTCACGCAGTCGGCGGTCAGCGCGCAGGTCAAGAGCCTGGAACAGCGGCTGGGCACGCCGCTGTTCCGGCGCCTGCCGCGCGGCCTGGCGCTCACCGACGAAGGCCAGGCGCTGCTGCCGATGCTGGCCGAGACCTTCCACCGCATCGGCGCGGTGCTCGACCAGTTTCGCGGCGGGCGCCTGCGCGAGGCGCTGACGGTGGCGGCGGTGGGCACTTTTGCGGTCGGCTGGCTGATGCCGCGGCTCGAAGCGTTCCATCGCGACCACCCGTTCGTCGACCTGCGGCTGATGATGAACAACAACCGCGTCGACCTGGCCGGTGAAGGGCTGGACTACGCCATCCGCTTCGGCGACGGGGCCTGGCACGGCACCGAGGCCGAGCCGCTGATGCAGGCGCCGCTGTCGCCGGTGTGCACCCCCGAATTGGCGGTGCGCCTGCACGAGCCGGCCGATCTGGCGCGTGAGACCTTGCTGCGTTCTTACCGCGCCGACGAGTGGACGCGCTGGTTCGCAGCGGCCGGTGTCGCGCCACCGTTGCTGCGCGGGCCGGTGTTCGACTCGTCGGTCACGATGGCCGCCGCCGCCGTGCAGGGCATGGGCATCGCGTTGTTGCCGCCCACCATGTTCGCACTCGACCTGCGTCACGAAAGGCTGGTGCAGCCCTTCGACATCCAGGTGCCGACGGGCCGCTACTGGCTGACGCGGCTGAAGTCCAAGCCGGTGTCGGCGCCCATGCGCGAGTTCAGGCAGTGGTTGCTGGCGGCCATGGAAGAGGCCTGACGGGTGTCAGGCGCGGGACGGCATGCGTTTCGGCGTGCGGCCGCGCAGCAGGAACCCCCACGTCCACCCCAGCAGGATCAACTGCAACGGCGCGCGGACCAGCAGGTAGACGGGGCCCCAGGCGTGCCCGCCCATCGGTGCGTGCTGCAACGCGGCATACACGTTGGCCGGAAAGAAGGCGATCAGCACCGTGGCAGCAGCGAAGGCAGCGGCCGTGCGCCAGCGTCGGGTGAACAGGCCGAGCGCAATCGCGATCTCCAGCACGCCGGTGGCATGCACCAGCGCCAGCCGTAGCGGCACCCACGGCGGCAGCATCTGCGTCATCGCCTCGGCCTGCACGAAATGGCCGCTGGCGGTGAACAGGAACACCAGGCCCAGGCCCCAGGCGGCAGCGGCTTCGGTGGCCGCCGGCGCGGCGGTGCGCCCCACCAGGCGGTTGGCCAGCAGCGGCAGGGTCAGGATCAGGAGCATCAGCAACGGGGTGGTCATGGTGCGGCGACAAGTGAAGTGCGAGGCTTGCACTGTGTCGCCGGCCGGGCCCCTTGCCCACCGGTGTGCGACGAAGCGCACGCCGCCCGCCGCGAACGGTGCAGCGGCGGGCGCAGGCGGCGCTCAGGGTTTCAGCAGCACCGGCTCCAGGCCGAGCGAGATCTGGCGCGAAGACGGCAGCGCCGTCTCCGTGCCCAGCAGGGTGCGCTGGCGGCTCACGCCCCATGCGGCGGGCAGGTTGACGGCCACGCCGGGTGTGGTCGACCACAGGATCACCTGGTTCTCGGTGCCGCGCTGCACGCGGAACACATGCACGCTGTCGTCGATGCGGTAGCCGTCGACCAGCCGTGCACCGCGCAGCCAGCGTGCCGCCTCGGCATAGGCATGCGCGGCATCGGTGGGCGTGCGGTAGTCGGACTGCACCAGCGACGACAGCGGGTCGGAACGCTCCCAGAAGTAGTAGCTGAAGCTGCTGACGCCCTTGGCCCACATGATCAGCAGGGCCCGCGCCGTCACCGAGCGCTGCTGCTGCGGGGTCGGCACGAAGCTCGAGCACTGGTAGAGCAGCGCGTCGCAGCCGGGGGCGCCCTCGGTGTTCCACAGCGGCTTGTTGCCGATGCCGTGGTTCACCATCAGCTGGCGCACGTTCTGGATCATCGGGCCGATCTTTTCGGGCGAGGTGTCGAAGTACCAGTGGAAGCCGACGATGTCGACGTGCTGACCGCCGCCTGCCGCCAGGAAGTTGTTGAGCCAGGCCATGCCCTGGCCGGCCGTTGCACCGGGCGAGACCAGCTGGTTGGCCGGGTCGGCGGCTTTCAGCTCTTCGCGGGCGATGCGGGCCATCTCGACCATCGTCGCCATCGAGCCGTTGTAGTGAGGCTGGTAGTCGGGCTCGTTCCACAGTTCCCAGTAGCGGATGCGCCCGGCGTAGCGGCGCGCCAGCGTGCGCACGTAATCTCGCCAGTACGCCATGTTGGTCGGCGCGCCCGAAGCGCCCAGGCCATACAGCCCGGTGACGCCCGGCGTGCTCGAGGCCCACTGCGGCGTCTGGCCCAGCGTGTACAGGATGGCGCCGTCGGGATCGTTGCGCTTGACATAGTCGACGTACATGTCGAGCCGGCGTCCCGCCGTGTTGTTGAAGTCCCAGACGCCGGACGCAGGCTGCAGGTCGCGCCACGTGGTGCCGGTGTTCCACAGGCGCACCAGCCGGTGGCCGAGCGCCGGCCAGGTGGCGTGGCTGCCGAGCTTGTTGACGTGGATGCCGAACAGCGTGTCGGGGATCGGCCCGGTGTTGGCCGGGGCCAGGTCGTTGTACTGCAGGTCGGCGATCGTCAGGTCGTCGACGTAGACGTTGACGCCCAGCGTCTTGGGGATCACGCGCACCGTGCCGGCCACGGTACCCAGGTAGGTGCCGGTGATCTCGACCTTCTGCCAGGTGGTGGTGGCCGTGACGGTCTTGGTCGCGAAGGCGTCCCACGGATGGGCGTCGCGGCGCATCATCACTTCCACCGGCAAGGTGCTGTCGGCGCGCAGGTAGAGCGTGGCCCGGTAGGTGCGGCCCTTCGCAAAGCCGTAGGGGTAGGTCAGGTGGACCGCGCCGCCGCCCTTGCTGTTGACGCGGAAGCGCTGCGACGACGCGCCGGCGTGGACGTAGCCGGTGCGGGTTTCGCGGCCGACGCTCCAGGACGGCAGCGGCAGCCCCCAGTAGTTCACCTTCCAGCCCGAGGCGGTGCTGAGGAAGCTGCCTTCCATGTCGGCCGACGCCACGGTGGTGGACGTCACCGATTGCGCGCCTGCGGCCGGCAACGTGAGGCCGCCGATGGGCGTGTCCGAGCCGTCCACGTGGCTCAGCGTCACGTCGTCGAGATAGAGGTTGACGCCGGTGGACCTGGCGATCACGCGGATCGAGCCGGCCTCGTTCCATTGATACAGGCCTTCGAGCTCGACGCGTTGCCACGCCGTCGTCAGCTGCACGGTCCGGGTGGCGAACACGTTCCACGGCAACGCGTCGCGGCGCAACTGGATGACGACGGTGGTCGGTGCGCTGGCCTTCAGGTGAAGCGAGGCCCGGTAGGTCTTGCCGTTGACGAAGCCGTACGGGTAGGTCAGGTGGGCATCGCCGCTCTGGCGTTCGACCACACGGAAGCGCTGTGCGCCGGTGCCGGAGCGCACATGGGCAGACGCGGTTTCGCGGGCGACCTCGAACTTCGGGAAGGGGGTGCCCCAGTAGTTCACGACCCAGCCGGGTCCGCGCCCGGTGAAGGATGTTTCAAAACCTGCACGCATCAGCAGCGTGGCGTCGGAATCCGTCCCCGGCGTGACATCTTCTGGTACGTCGTTTCCGTTTGTTTCGTCCGGGGCCGGGGTGCTCGGCGCCGGCGTTTCGTTGCCCGGGTCGGGCTCGGTCTCTTCGGGTGGCTGGTCGACCGGCGGGGTCGATGGGGTCGGAACTTCAGTGCCGGTGCCGGATGCCGGCGGGTTCGATTCGTCTTCGTCGGACGAACCGCCGCTGCAAGCGACGAGCAACGAGACCGCAAGGGCGGCCGTCCAGCGGTACACGGACAAGCGCATCTTCCTCTCCTACCCTTCTTTGAGCACTGAACCAAACAAGGTCCGTGCCGTGCCTGAAGGACGGAGGATCTGACGCGTTTTGACAGTCCCGGGGTGTGACGTTTTTCCGACTTTTGGGGGATACGCCGCGCGGCGGGGCCTCTCTAGACTTCGCCGTGTTCCATTCCCTGGAACACGAGTCGATGCCGGCGGCGGGATTCCCATGCCGTTGCCGGCCCGATTCCTCCAACGACGTTTCAACGTCCTTCCGGCCCGCCCCTGCACCTCCGGGGCGGGCATTTTTTTGGTTCTTCGCCGAATCCCGTGGCAGGCGACGAGAGGCGCGGCTCAGTCGCGGCACTTGTTCAACGAACTTCCCGTTCACGACACGAGAACAGGTGCAGGGCCGCGTACTGCAGCAGCATGATGGTCTTGCCGTCCTTGATGCGGCCGTCGTCGACCCAGCGCAGCGCTTCGTCGAGACGCAGCTCCATCACCTCGATGTCCTCGCCCTCGTGTGCCAGGCCGCCGCCGTCGCCGAGCCGCGAGTCGGCGTCGTACTCGCCGACGAAGCAATGCACCAGCTCGGTCACGGCGCCCGGGCTCATGTAGGCCTCGAACACCTTGCGCACGTCCTTCACGCGGTAGCCGGCTTCCTCTTCCGCTTCGGCGCGGATGCGCTCTTCCGGCGAGGCGTCGTCCAGCAGGCCGGCGGGTGTCTCGATCAGCAGGTCGTCGCAGCCGTTCACGAATGCCGGGTAGCGGAACTGGCGCGTCAGGATCACGGTGCGCTGCTGCGGGTGGTACAGCAGGATGGTGGCGCCGTTGCCGCGGTCGTAGGTCTCGCGCGTCTGCGTCTGCCAGTGGCCGTCGCGGCGCTGCCAGTCGAAGGTGGTCTTCTTCAGTACGTAGTGGTCGTCGGACAGCAGCGTCACGTCGCGCACGCGCACCCGGTCTTTCACGCTCATCGGTGTTTCTCCATCGAACAAACTCGAACAGACCGCGCGAGCATGCCAGCGGCGCAGGCCGGCCTGGTGAACGAACGTGTACGTGGCTTCCCGGAGCACAGCGGGCGCCTCGCGTGATAAGGTCATCGCCCGAACACGGGGTGCCATGGCACGGGCCCCGGAAACAAATACAACAGCGTCGAGGTCGGATCGATGATCGGAGAGGAGGCGGTGGGCGTCCAGCCGGGACGGCCTGCCGAACAAGCCGCAGCACCCGTGCTGGAACAGGCCGAGCACCTGATGGCGCGAGGCCTGTACCTGAACGCGCAGGCGCTGCTGCCGGCTCTCGAGGCCGACGACAGCGCCCAGGCGCGCCTTACCGCGGCACGCCTGTTGTGGCACCTCGGCGCACGCCGCGAGGCCGACGGCCGGGTGCTGAGAACCTGGCGCCGCCATCGCGACGATCCCGCTGCGGTGGTCGACATGATCCGCTCGGTCGGGTCGCGCCGCGGGCCCTATCGCGCGTGGAAGCTGCTCGAAGCGCACCCCTTGCCGGCGGATGCGCCCGACAAGCTGCGGGCCGACTGGCATTCGCTGTGTGCCGGCACGCTGGGCTGGCTGCGCGACTTCGAGCGTGCCGAGGCCGAGCACCGCAGTGCGTTGGCCCTCGATGCCAACGAAGCCTGGGTGCGCGTGGAATGGAGCTATGTCTGCGAGCAGCGCGACGCCTACGACGAAGCGCTGGCGCAGGCGCGCGAGGCCCTGCGGCTGCGGCCCGGCTACCGGCCGGCGCTCCAGGCGGTGGCGCACTTCTGCACCCTGCTGGGCCGTGACGACGAAGCGCTCGCACTGCTCGGCGACGCGGTCCGTGGCACCCAAGCTGCGGCGCTGGCCATGCCGTTGTTCGAGTTGCAGATGGAGCGCGGCCTGCACGCCGATGCGCTTCAGACGCTGGACCGCTGCCGCCGCTACCTCGCGCGCGCCGACATCGGCATCGAGCAGTGGCTCGCTGCGCGCCGCGCCGACGTCGCACTGCGCCTGGGCGACGTGGCCGGGGCACGTGCCCACGCGCTGCTGGCCGGTGGTCCTTTCTACGAAGGGCTGGCGAAGCGCCTCGAAGACACCTCGCTGTCAGAGTGCCGCGTCGAGCTGCCGGTCGGCTTCGTGCGCCAGCACTTCAACACCTGCGCACCGGCCACGCTCGCGACGTTGAGCCGCTACTGGTCACGCCCCGCCCCGCACCTCGAGATCGCCGAGGCGATCTGCTACGACGGCACGCCCAACCACAGCGAGCGCCGCTGGGCCGAGGAGCAGGCCTTCCTGACGCGCGAGTTCACCGTCGACTGGGACACCGCCCGCGCGCTGCTCGATGCCGGCGTGCCCTTCACGCTGACCACGGTGGCCACGCACAGCGCGCACCTGCAGGCGGTGATCGGCTACGACGAGCTGCGTGGCAGCCTCCTGATCCGCGACCCGTCCAAGCGCACCCATGTCGAGTTCGACGCGGCCTCGCTCTTCGAGTCGCACCGGCCTTTTGGCCCGCGCGGCATGCTGTTGCTGCCGCACGAGGAAGCCGCGCGCATCGCCGGCATCGCACTGCCCGAAAGCGAGCTGTGGGACGGCTATCACGAGGTGATGTACGCGCTGAGCCGGCACGATCGCGACGCCGCGGTGCGGGCTGCCGATGCGCTGCGCGCGCGGGCGCCCGGGCATCGCCTGAGCCTCAATGCCGATCGCTCGATCGCCGGCTACGACGGCAACGAAGCGGCGGCGCTCGATCTGACGGAACGCCTGCTCGCGCTGTACCCGCAGGAGCCGAACCTGCAGTTGTCGAAGGCCGCGTCGTTGTCGGTGCTTGGCAGCCGCGAGCAATGCGCCGACTGGTGGGCCACGGTGCAGGCCGGCCCGGGTTTCGACCCGGTGGTCGCAGTGCGCTACGCGCAGTTCCTGTCCGAAGACGCGCGCCGGCACCGCGAGGTGTTCCAGCTGCTGGAAAAGACGCTCACGGTGCACCCGACCGACGGCGCTGCATGGTTCACGCTCGCCACCCTGCTGTGGCAGCGCGGCCGACGCGAGCAGGCGCTGCAGCACTACCGCATCGCGGCGTGCCTGCAAGACACCAACGAGCACCACGCCGAGAGCTACGTGCGCGCCTGCCATGTGCTGCACCGATCGCCCGAGGGCTTCGACTTCCTGTTCCAGCGCGTGATCCGGCTGGGTCCGAAGTCGGCGTACCCGGTGTTCACGTTGTTTTCTCAGCTCGAAGCGGTGGAGCGCACCTCGGAAGGGTTCGATCTCCTGCGGGACGCGGTCTGCCGCCGGCCCGACGACCCTGAACTGCTGCTGTTTGCCGCCGAGGTGCATCTGCGCTACGGGGAGCCGGCGCGCGCCGGCGAACTGCTCGAGCAGGCGAGGCCGGTGGCCAAGCGCGCCGGCTGGCTGCGCCTGCGATCGATGCACTGCCGTGAAACGGGTGACACCGCACAGGCACTGGCGCTGGCGCGGGAAGCCAGCGCGATCGAGCCGCTCAACGTGGGTTTCCATCGACTGGTGGCATCGCTGCTGGCGCAGACCGAGGGCCGTGCGGCCGCGCTGGCCCATCTGCGCCAGGTGGCGCACCGGCACGAGCACCACTTCGAGCTGCAGCATCTACTGCTCGGGTGGCTGCCCGACGATGCACTGCCCGAGGCGATCGAGCGGCTGCACCACATGCTGCGCATCAGCCCCCACAACGCGTGGGCGCACCGCGAACTGGCCATCAAGCTGAGCGCCCAGCGGCGCTTCGACGAGGCCTGGCGCAGCGCACAGGCCGCGCTCGAGATGGCGCCGCGACAGTCCGAGACGCATTCGACGCTGGCCTACGTGCGCCTGCGCGAGGGCCGGCCCGACGAGGCCCGGCGCCATCTGCGCGACGCGATCACGCTGTCGGTCGACAACGACTATGCCGTGGCCGCGCTGATCGATCTCGACCCGTCGCTGGCTGCCAGACGCGAGGCGCTCGACTTCGTGCGCGGCGAGCTGACGCGGCAGGTCACGCTCGGCGACGGCCTGCTGACCTTTCAGGAAACCGCGCGCACGATCATGGAGCCCGACGAACTGCTCGCGGTGCTGCAGGGTGTGCTCGACCGGCGCGAAGACCTGTGGCAGGCCTGGGTCGCGTGCGGCGCGCACCTGACGCGCATGGGCCGACTGGAAGAGGCGCTGGCGCTGCTGGAGCAGGCCATCGAACGCTTTCCGCTGCTGCCGCGCGTGTACGCCGAACAGGCCAACGCGCTGCTCGTCAGCGGCCGGCGCGACGCCGCGCGCGACAGCCTGCAGCGTGCGCTGCGCATCAACCCGGCGTGGCACACGGCGGTGCGCATGTACGTCGACTCGGTGCTCGACGAAGGCCATGAACTGACGCGCGCCCTGCAGGCGCTCGAACCTGCGCTGCACCGCACGCCCGACAACGCCGACCTGCGCGCGTTGCGCGGCTGGGTGCGCTGGCGCCAGGGCGAACGCGAGGCGGCGGTGCGCGACCTGCAGGCGGCCCTCGCGATCGAGCCCGGCCTGCGCTGGGCCTGGGATGCCTTGCTGCGCTGCGCACGCGAGATCGGCCAGCCCGAGCGGGCCTCGCAGGCTGCCGAAGAGGTGGTGCGCCAGCGCCCCGGCGACGCGCTGGCGTGGCTGCGGCTGGCCGAGTACGCCGCCCAGCCGCAGCGAGCGCTCGAAGCAGCCGAACAAGGCCTCAAGCTGGAACCGCACCATCAGCCGCTGTACGAAGCTCGCCTGCAGCTGCTGCTCGACGGCGGGCTGCATGCCGAGGTCGAAGCGGCGCTCGACGTGTCGCCGTGGGGCGCGCAGCCGCCGGCACCGATCGCCGTGTTCAGGCCGCGCCTCGCGCGCCGCCGCGGCGATACCGACGCCGCCTTCGCCACGATGCGTGCGCTGCTGGAGCGCGATCCCCACCATTACCCGGCGTGGCGCGAACTGGCCGACTGGTACGACGAGGCCGACCGCTGCGCCGACTATCTCGAGGCCGCACGCCAGATGGTGCGGCTCGCGCCGCAGGCTGCCGTTGCGCACGGCTATCTCGGCCATGCGCAGTCGCGCCTCGGTGACAAGGCGGGCGCGGCCGAGGCCCTGCACCGCGCGTTCTCGCTCGATCCGTCGTACGGATTTGCGGGCCTGCAACTGATCGACCTCGACATCGAAGCGGGCCGCCTGGAGCGTGCGGCGCAGACGCTCGAGGCGCTGTCACGACACGACACGTCGCCTTATCTCGCGCTGCGGCAGATGCGCCATGCCATCGCCCGAGGTGACCCGGCTGCGGCGATGCAGGCGCTCGACGCCATCATCGGCGCCGGGCAGGTGCCGGCCGACCTGTGCGAGCTGGCGCTGAAAGAGGCACAGGAGGCTGGCTGGCTGCCGGCCGTGCTTGAACGCGCCCGGCACGCCGTCGTGCAGGGCCGCTGCGCACGCCCGGCCGCACGCCTGTGGCTGCGGCATCAGAAGGGCGGCCTGCTGCCGGGCAGCCGCTACCGCGCGGTGAAGCGCGCGATGGAACGCGACCCGGGGCACGCCTTGAAGCAGGCCTTCCTGGTGCAACTGGGCGAGCAGCCTGACAAAAGCTTGCTCAACCGTTTCGTCGGAGACCACCGCGACGTGTTGCGCGGCGACCTCGAGTGCTGGGCACTGGTGGGCTATGCGTATGTCTCGCACGGCCTGCACCACCAGACCGCCGCATGGCTGGACGACTGGCGCCAGCGGCCCGACGCACCCGCCTGGGCGCTCGACAACCTGGCCTTGTCGCTGCGGCAGCTCGGCCGGCACCGGGCCGCGCGCGAGGTGTCGAACCGCTCGCTCGAACTGCTGCCGGCCAACGCCGACGCCTTGACCTGGGTGGCGCTCGACCACGCCCACGAAGACGACCTGCCCGCGCTGCAGCGTGTGCTCGACAGTGTCGACCCGGCGGGCGTGAACCCGTACTTCCAACACCTGCTGTTCGCGATGCGCGGCTATGTCGAAGCGGTGCAGGCCGCGGACAGCCGCTGCGCGCTCACCCACTTTGCCAGCGTGCACCGCAGCGGCAGCAAGGACCGCGTGCTGAAGACGCTGGCGGGCGTGCTGATGCAGCGCCTCCTGGCGCGGCATACCCCGCCGTGGGTGCGGCCGTGGCGCCGCCTGCAGTTCGCGCTGGGCTGGGGCTGAGGCGTCAGGCCGCCTGCCGTGCGCCGTCGCCGGCCATCGGCTCGGCCGGGGCGAGGGTGCGCCGCTTCTTGACCACCACCACCGGCGTGGCGCGGTTGACGGCGTAGCGTGCCCGCTTTTCTTCCGCGGCGACCGCCACCTGCGCACGCCGTACCGCGCTGCGCAGCTGGCTGTTCGACAGCGGCGAGAGGTAGTCGCCGTTGACCTGGTAGTAGCGGCCATCGGCGCCCAGCCCGAGGGCGCCGACCTGCGCGCCCTTCTCGACGCTGCCCAGCAGTTCGAGGCCGTCGTCGGCATTGCGTGCGTGCGTGTAGCGGCGCCAATGCAGCTCGCCCAGGCGCACCACCCAGCGTTGAGAGGTCTTCGCCATCGTCAGGCTCGCACCGCCGCGGCCCGCGGCGTGCATGGCGTACGGGGGCGTCGGGCATCGGACGGGCCGGTCATGCCGACCCCAGGCGCTGTGGCAGTTGCCGGCATGGAACCTCCCCGGGCATTCGTTTGCCCTGTGCGGGGCCGGATTTTGCCTAGCGAACGTATCGGCACGTGTAACGCGGGCCGATCATTTACACAGCGCTACAAAACAGGCATCAGGAGCGGCGCAAAGGAGACGTCCGCAGCCTTGCAGTAAAGCGAAGTTACAGTTCCCCTCTCGTGGGAATCGAAGGAGGCACATGTTGAGGAGGTTTGCATGGATGGCCTGCGTGGCGCTGCTGGTGGGGTGTGCCACGCCCGTGTACGTGGACACCCCGCCGAAACTCCCCCAGGACATCTTCGTGGATGTCGAGCGTGGCGAGGTCCGCTGGGGCCTGCGGCCTTTCGGTGCTTATCAGTTGCCTGGCTCTCAGGTGTTCGTTATCGGTTCGCAGCACGGCATGCAACCCGCCGGGATGTTCGGGCTGTTGACCTTCATGGTGGCGGACGGCGTCAACCAGGCGTCGGTCAAGGCCGAGGCGCAAAAGGTCGGGCAGGCGCTCGCGCAGAAGTTCGGCGTCGCAACGCAGGAGTTTCTGGATGCGGCCGCGCAGCGGCGGGGCTATCCGATGCGTTTCGGGGAATCCGACTGGACACAGCGGGTGAAGGGGCTTGCAATGACCGTCGATCCCTCAGTGGTGCTGCACCGGGTCGACGGCACGAAGTTCCGGCCTTATGTCGCGCTCCACGTGGAGCGCATCGGAGAAACCGTCGCAGACAGCTATGACAGCGTCTTCGTTGCCATCGTTGACGAGGCCCGTCCTCTTGGCGGAAAAGACGGCTGGATCGACGAGGGTCAGGACCGTTTCCGGCCAGTGGTGCTCGATGCACTGAGGCTCCTGGCCGACGCCATGCTCGAGGAGGTGTCGGGCGGTCTTCCGCGGACTGATCTGAAGCAAGCCGCCGTCGCCCTCCGCACCTTGGATTCGACGGCCGAGCGAGACGTGCCGGCGGCGTTCCGAGAGGGCTATGCAGGCCGGCTGCTGGTGTATCCCAACACGAATATGCCGAGGCAGATCTATCTGGTGCCGCCGTCGCTGCTGAGCATGAAGGATGTCAAACCCTTCCGTGAGCGAACGGCTGCAGTTCGCTGAGCGTGGTTGGTCAAGGCCCCGGCGCCTGCCGCAGGTCCTCGAGCCATTGCTCGAATGCCTGCTCGCGGTCCGGCGAACGCAGCCGCAGCAGCGCCGACGGATGCAGCGTGATCAGCACCGGCGTGCCGTCGTCGCGCTGCAGCCACTGCCCGCGCTCCTTCATGACCGGAACGGCCCGCCCCAGCAGTGAACGTGCGGCGGTCGCGCCGAGGGCGACGATGGCTTGCGGGCGGACGGCGGCAATCTCGCTTTCCAGCCAGTGCAGGCAGGCAGCCGCCTCGCGCTGGCCGGGGGTCTTGTGCAGGCGCCGCTTGCCGCGCAGCTCGTACTTGAAGTGCTTGACGGCATTGGTGACGTAGAGCTTCTCGCGCGGCCAGCCGAGTGCGGCCAGCGCGCGGTCGAGCAGCCGGCCCGCCGGGCCGACGAAGGGGCGGCCCGCCAGGTCTTCCTGGTCGCCGGGCTGCTCGCCGACCAGCATCAGCGGCGCCTGGGCGTGGCCTTCGCCCCAGACGGTCTGGATGGCGTGGAAGCCGATCGGGCATTCGCGGCAGGCGGCGGCGTCCTCGGCCAAGCCGCGCAGCGTGGCGGCGCGGCCGCGCAGGACCACCTGGGGCAGGCGCGGCGGCGGGTCTTCAGGCAGCGGCTTGGGTGGCAGCGGCGCGGCCTGGGGCGGCACGAAAGGACGTTCCGAGCGGCGGCCCGGAACGAAAGCATCGGGGGCGGCGTCGGGCATGGCACGGCCTGGTCAGGCGCCTGCCGCGGCCGGCCGTGCGCGAATGCGGCGAGGCGCACCGAGCACCTGCTGGCGCATGCGCTCCACCTCGGGCGGGACGACGCGGCGATGCCGCAGCACCCAAGGCAGACCGACCAGCGCACGGACGAGTACGGGCCACAGCAGCCCGGCGTCCGCAGCCTCGCGCAGCACCCGGTGCGTCTCGTGGCGCAGGCTCGCGCCCGGCAGGCGCAGCCACGCGATCCACAGGGCGTTGCGGGCATGCAGCAGCTGTCGCCGGCGCGTGTCGCGCGACGAAGAGGGATGGTGATGCACCGTCAACCCGGGCTCGTACGCCATCTGCCAGCCGGCTGTGAGCAGGTCCAGGCCCATCAGCCGCTCCTCGCCGCCGATGAACAGCCGCGGCTCATAGCCGCCGACCGCGCGAAAGGCTTCGGTGCGCATCACCACGGCCCCGGCCATGAAGCCGATCAGGGCCGGGCCCGGCAGCCCTGCGCCAGGCAAGGGGCTGCGCGCCATGAAGCGGCAGGTCGGGTCTTCGCATTCTTCGGGCCCGACCAGCACGCGGGCGGCCAGTGCGCCGAGGTGCGGGTGCGCGTCGAGCAGCTCGGCGGCGCGACGCAACGCGCCTGGCGCCCACCAGGTGTCGTCGTCGCAGAAGGCGACGTAAGGCGTGCGCACCCGCTCGACGCCGGCATTGCGGCCGGCCGCGCCCAGGTTGCGTGGGCAGCGCACCAGCTGCACCTGCGGGAACTCGCGCGCCACGCGCTCG
This sequence comes from Caldimonas mangrovi, assembly GCF_023721835.1. Classification (GTDB taxonomy): domain Bacteria; phylum Pseudomonadota; class Gammaproteobacteria; order Burkholderiales; family Burkholderiaceae_C; genus Caldimonas; species Caldimonas mangrovi. The sequence continues at coordinate 22,620 of NZ_JAMKFE010000024.1, forward strand.
GCGCTGCGGCCGCGTGCATCGTTGTCGACAACGATGAGCCGCGGCTGCTCGGGCAGCGCGGACAACCGGTGCAAGGTGCGCAGCAACTCGCCGGTGCGGCGGTGCGTGAGCACGACGACGCTGAGACGGGGATCGGGATCAATCGGCGTCATGGACTTCCTCTGCGGTGGCGGATGGCGCGCGCCGTCCGCGCGGCTTCGGTGCAGTCGCTTGCGTCAGCTGCCAGTAGCGTTCCGGGGCCTCGGTGTCCGCATAGCCGCCATCGCCGAAAGCGCGCAACTGGCTGGCATAGGCCTCGACGGCGCGGCGTTTCGCGGCGAGCGTGCCGGTGCGCTGCGGTGTGGCTGGCGTGGCGCAGATGCCGTGCCGGGTGAGCAGCGTCAGCCGCTGCTGCAGCAGGCCCGGCATGCGGCGGTACAGCGCGTCTTCGTACGCGAGCCACAGGCCGGCGGACGAGCGCTTCATGAGGCGCTCGCAGGCCTCGTGCACCAGGGCATGGTCGGAATGGAACAGACCCATCGGCATCAGCACCGCGTCAGGCCGCACCGCATCGAGGGCCGGGCGCAGCGCGGCCTCGATCTCGTCGCAGCCCGGCGTGCTTCCGTACTGGCCGTCGAGAAAGCTCAGCCACACCGGCTTCGCGCCCAGGCGGGCGAGCGCTTCGCGGTCTTCGACGTGGCGAGCGGCGACGGCTTGCTCGCTGCTGTCGAAGCCGCACTGCGCGTCCCACGGCGTCAGCCCGACCTCGGCCGCCGGTGCACCGGCGAACACCGTCAGCACATGGCTGTGGGGGTGCGCGGCGAGCAGCTGCCCGCACGAGAACACGCCGTCGTCGAGATGGGGCGAGACGACCAGCAGGTGTTGCAGGGCGGGCAGGGCGGGCATGCGAGGATGACGGCAGACGCGGCAAGGGTGTGAACTTCGGAGCACACGGCGTTCCTGTCTAATGCCCTGTCTCGCGTCCACCAGGAGCTTGTGCCATGTTCGGCATCCACGACCTCGCGCTGTTCATCGTCTCGGGCCTGCTGCTCAACATCGCCCCCGGCCCCGACTCGCTGCTCATCATGACGCGCAGCGCCACGCAAGGCTGGCGCGCGGGGTGCACGGCCGCGCTGGGCATCGGCGCGGGCACTTTCGTGCATATCTTTGCGGCGGCGCTTGGCCTGTCGGCGGTGCTGGCCACATCGTCGGCGGCGTTCACGGTGGTCAAGCTGGCCGGTGCGGCTTACCTGGTGTGGGTGGGCATCGGCATGCTGCGCAGCCGCGCGACCGACGCGCCGCTGGAGGCGCGTGCGGATGCCCCCGTGCTGGCTTATCGCAGGATCTTCATGCAAGGCTTCCTGACCAACGCATTGAACCCCAAGGTCGCGATCTTCTTCCTCGCCTTCGTGCCGCAGTTCATTGCACCCGATGCGCCGAACAAGGCACTGGCCTTCGTCGTGCTGGGTCTGATCTTCAACCTCAACGGCATGCTGTGGTGCAACTTCCTGGCGGTGTTCACGGCGCTCGCGAGCCGCCGGCTGCGGGTCGGTGCCCGGGTGTCGACCTGGCTCAACCGCGCGATCGGCGGGGTGTTCGTGGCACTGGGGGTCAAGCTGGCGCTGTCGCGGCAGACTTGACACATGCGCATCGGCCTGATTTCCGACACCCACGGATTGCTGCGCGACGAAGCGCTGGCGGCACTGCGTGGCTGCGACCATATCGTGCATTCCGGCGACATCGGTACCGGCGGCATCCTCGAACGGTTGGCGGAACTGGCACCGGTGACGGCCATACGCGGCAACAACGACGAGGGCCTGTCGGCCTTCGAGCACCTGCCCGACACCTGCTGCGTCGACCTGGCCGGTACCCGCTTGTATGTTCTGCACGACCTGGCGCAACTGGCCATCGACCCCGCCGTGCAGGGGGTGCAGCTGGTGGTCAGCGGTCACTCGCACAAGCCGCGCATCGACAGGCGCAACGGCGTGCTCTACGTCAACCCGGGCAGCGCCGGCCCGCGGCGCTTCGCGCTGCCCGTGGCCGTCGCGATCGTGACGGCCGACGCGCGCGGCTTACGCGCTGAAACGATCGAGCTGTCCGTCGCCGCGCCGCCCCGGCGCCGCTGAGGGCGGTGCAGGCACGCGGCCTGCAGGTATACAGGCTCTACCTCTACACCTGGAGCAACGACGATGGCAAGAATCGAAAGCCGCAGCAACGGGCAGCACGACCCGAACGCCGTGGCGGCGCGCCAGCGCGCCATCCAACAGGAACAGGACCAGCGCGACGAAAGCAGCCAGCCGCAGGGCAAGTCCGCCAAGGAAGAGCCGCCGCCGACTGGCACGCGCGAACAACCGCGCAACCCGCTGCCGTCGCAGCACCTCGAAAAGCCCGGCCTCGAGGCCGAGATGGAACTCAAGCCGCGTTTCATGGCCCCCGACTACAAGGGCAGCGGCAAGCTGCAGGACATGGCCGCGCTCGTCACCGGCGGCGACTCGGGCATCGGCCGCGCGGTGGCGGTGCTCTATGCGCGCGAAGGCGCCGATGTCGCGATCGCCTACCTCAACGAACATGAAGACGCCGAGGAAACCAAGCGCTGCGTTGAGGCCGAGGGACGCCGCTGCATCCTGATTCCCGGTGACGTAAAGGACACCGCGTATTGCAAGCAGGCGGTCGAGAAGACGGTCAAGGCGTTCGGCAAGCTCGACATCCTGGTCAACAACGCGGCCTTCCAGGAGCACGCGCAATCGCTCGAGGACCTGAGCGAAGAGCGCTTCGACGAGACGCTGCGCACCAACGTGTACGGCTACTTCCACATGGCCAAGGCCGCGCTGCCGCATCTGAAGGAAGGCTCGTCCATCATTAACACCGGCTCGGTCGTGGGCCTGCGCGGCAGCAGCCACCTGCTCGACTACTCGACGACCAAGGGCGCCATCCATGCCTTCACGAAATCACTTGCGCAGAACGTGCTGAGCAAGGGCATCCGCGTCAACGCGGTGGCGCCGGGCCCGGTGTGGACGCCGCTGAACCCGGCCGATTCGCCGCCCGAGAAGATCAAGGACTTCGGCAAACAGACCGACATGAAGCGCGCGGCGCAGCCGGAAGAGCTGTCGCCGGCCTATGTGTTCCTGGCGTCGCCGGCGTGCTCTTCCTACATCACCGGCATCGTGTTGCCGGTGACGGGCAGCATCGGCGCGATCTGACGCGCCCGGCGCTCAGGTGGCCGCCTGCGCTTTCTGCGCAGGCGCCGGCGTGCGCGTGTAGATGATCTTGCGGGTGCCGCCGTTGCAGCTGCCGACGATCTTGCCGTCGGCGGTTTCGTCGGCCGGCACCAGGTCCAGCCGGTAGTGCCGCACGCCGTGCGCCTGCAGCTTGTCTTCGATCTGCTCGAGCAGCACGGTGCATTCGAGGCGTTCGGCCGCCGCGGTCGCAGGCAGCGCTGCGGCAGCGGCAAGGCACAGGCCGCCGAGCAGGCGGGCCGAAAGAGCAGGGGGCGGGGCGCGTTTCATCGGGGATCTCCGCAACACTGCCACGTTGGCAGCAGGCCGGATGCTGCGGCCCGTGCATGCGCGCCCTGTGAAGTCTGCGTGAAGCAGCCCGGCTCAGGAGCAGACCGCCTCGACGTTGTGGCCGTCGGGGTCGAGCAGGAAGGCGGCGTAGTACGTGGCGCTGTAGTCCGGCCGTGGGCCGGCTGCGCCGTTGTCTCGCCCGCCGGTGTCCAGGCCGATGGCGTGGAAACGCTGGACGGCGGCGTGATTCGCCGCCTTGAACGCCACGTGGGTCGTGGTGGCCGGTTGTTGCGACGCCGGATACAGCCACAACGCCGGCGCACCCTTCGGGCCGAAGCCGGCACAGCTGTCGTCGCGGTAGCACAGCACATGACCGAGCGGCGCCAGCACCGCTTCGTAGAAGCGGACGCTGGTGTCCAGGTCGGCGACCTTCAATCCGATGTGATCGAACATGGAGACTCCTCGCAGGGGCAAAAGCCCATGCTAGGCGGCTCAGGCGAGGCGGGCTTGGAGAAGATTGCGCTCGCCCTTCGACGCGCGGCGAAAGGCACCCGGCGAGACGCCGGCTGCGCGGCCGAAGCTGCGCACGAAGTTGGACAGATCGCCGAAGCCGACGTCGAAGGCGATCTGCGTCACGGGCAGCTCGCTTTCGGCCAGCAGCCGCGCGGCCAGCCGGAGCCGGCAGCGCAGCAGGTATTGGTGCGGCGTGACGCCGACCGCACGTGAGAACAGCCGCAGAAAGTGGTACGGGCTGAGGCCTGCCTGTTGCGCGGCGCGGTCCAGGTCGACCGGCTCGTGCGCATGGGCTTCCAGCCACAGCGCGGCTTCGACCGCGCGGCGGCGGTCGCGGGCGCTCGGCGGTGCGGCGCTGTGTTTCGGCGGGCGCACCAGCCGCGCGACGCGCGAGGCGATCCACACACCCAGCTCGTCGAGTGCCAGACTGGCGCGTCCGGTGGCGGCCGCCTGGGCCAGCTCGCCGATCACCATCAGCTCGGGCGTCGGCGGCAAGGCGCCGATGCGCCAGATGCGGTCGTCGTCGTCGATGACGCCGACCAGTTCGGGTGTCAGGTGAAACGACAGGCACTCGTCACCGCACTCATGGTGCTCGTGGGTGCACAGATATTCGTCGCCGGGCCGCCCGATCAGCACCGAGCCGGCCACCAGTTCGTGCAGGCGCCCGCGGCTGCGGTAGCCGAAGCTGCCGCGGCGCACATAGGACACGCTGTGGTCGCGGTGCGCCTCGGTGTAGGGGCGGTCGCCCGGCGCCGCGGTGCACCGGTAGTCGGCCACCGTCATCGAGCGGCTCTGGTGCAGCGGCGTGACGTGCATGCGTGCAGTCTATCGTTCGAGCGAACGCCACAGATACCAGCTCGCCACCGAGCGGTACGGGCGCCAGCGCTCGCCGCGCCGCGCGAACTCGGCGGCCTCGGGCAGTTCGCCGCGGCGGATGTGCAGCGCGTAGGCCTTGCGCAGCGCGTAGTCCTCCAGCGGCAGGACGTCCGGGCGGCCGAGGTGAAAGATCAGGAACATCTGCACGGTCCACGGGCCGATGCCGCGCACGCGGCTCAGTGCCTCGACGATGGCGTCGTCGTCCATGGCGCCGACGTCGTTCAGCGTGGGGATCTCGTGGCGGGCGGCCCGGCGTGCCAGGTCTTTCAGCGCCAGCAGCTTGGGCGTCGAGATGCCTGCGGCCTGCAGCTTCGCGTCGGGCGTGCGCAGCACCTGCTCGGCGGTCGGGCCCAGGTGTCCATGCGGGTACAGGGCTCGCACGCGAGCGAAGATGGTGCCGGCGGCACGGGCCGTGAGCTGCTGGTAGACGATGGACTGTGCCAATGCGGTGAACACGCTGGGCGTGGCGTCCAGCCGCAGCCCGCAGGGGCCGACCGTGTCGATGATGCGGGCCAGCGCCCGGTCGCGTTCGTGCAGGTGGGCGACGGCCGCATCGGCGTCGAATGGCAGGGCGGCGCGCTCGCCGAACAGCTGGCCGGTGCCGCCGGACAGCGCGCTTTCGAGCGACAGCAGCCGCATCTTCGTGACCACGCCGCCGGCGGCCGAGAAGCCGCCGGTCTTGCCGCCGGCTGCCAGCACGCGGTGGCACGGCACGATGATCGGGAACGGGTTGCGGCCCAGCGCCTGCCCCACGGCGCGCGCAGCACCGGACGCACCGATCTGCGCCGCGAGCGCGCCGTAGGACAGTGTCTGCCCCGGGCCGATCTGCCGGGCTGCTTCATAGACCTGTCGGTGGAAGGGCGGCAACAGGCGCATGTCGAGCGGCACCGTGTCGAGTGCGCCCGCCCGCCCCGCGAACAGCGCGACGATGCCGTCGATCGCCTGCCGTGCGTGAGGAGGTGGCTCGCCCGGCTGGGCGACGGCGGCGTGGCGCAAGAGCCGTTCGCGCGTGGCTGACTCGCGCGTCTCGGGCAGTTGCACGCCGAGCACGCCGGCTTCGTTCCAGGCGATGCCACAGCGGCCGAGCGCGGTGTCGAAGAGGGTGTAGGCCGGAACGGTCATCGACGAAGGAAAGAATGGGCCAACCGCAAGCTACCCGGCATGACCGTCCGCCGGCTTGGAGAAAATTGCGCTTCAACCCTCGTCGCGCCAGCGGCCCGGCGTGTGACCGAAGCGCGCGCGAAAGCGCCGCGTGAAATGCTCGGGCGACTTGAAGCCGCAGCGCTCGGCCAGCCGTGCGATGCGGACGTCCCGGTCGGGGCCGGACAACCACTGCCGTGCCCGCTGCAGTCGATGCTCCATCAGCACAGCCACGAAACTGGTGCCGTGCCGCGCCAGGCAGGCGTGCAGTGTCCGCAGCGAGACTCCCAGGGCCTGCGCGGCCGAGCGCGGGTTCAGCTGGCCATCGTCGAAGCGCTGCGCGACCAGCGTGCGGATGCGGCGCATCAAGGGGTCGCCGGCCGCCACGGCCTGCGGCTCCTGCAGCACGGCCCCCACCAGCGCCAGCAATGCGTCCGAGACCGGGCCTGCCTGTGCCGCGGGGAACTCGCCCGGCACGCCCGACAGCGTCGTCAGGTGCGCCTTGAGCAGCTGCGCCGCGGGCGTATCGGGCACCTCCAGCGCGACGCAGGCGGGCACCCGGGTGGCCAGGGCGCCGAGCAGGTCCAGCGGCACCGCCAGCGACAACAGGTCACCGTCGCCGACTTCATCCAGCACGTAGCGCTCGCTGCTGTCGATGAGCATCAGCTCGTTGGGGCGGGCATGCAGCTCGCGACCCTGCTGGCGCAACCGCGCGCGGCCACTGCGATGGAGGTTGACGAACAGGTACTGCCGGCCGCCGCGGGCCAGGTCGAGCGCCGTGCGCTCGACGCCGTGCGCCGGGCCGCGCACGCGGTTGAGCGCCAGGCGTTCGATGTTGAGGTGGTCGAGCCGGGCATCGAAGTCGCCGCGGGCCGCAATGTGCGGGGTCATGGCGAGAAAGGCCTCGCAGACGGCACCGCGCCAGAACTCGGCGCGCCGCGCGGGCGGCACGTGGCGCGTGCTCCAGGTCGTGTTCATCGTGAACGGATGGTGACGACCGGCACGGCCCCCGGCAAGGGGGCAAATCCCGGGGGTGGGTGTCAGTGCCGGGCAATGTCTGCCAGCAGGTCCGCCAGCCGCCCGGGCTGCGACAGGAAGGGGGAATGGCTCGTGTCGAGCGTGTGCACCACGGTGCGATTGCCGGGCGTGCAGGCATCCGCCTCGGCGATGAAGCGCTGCTGCAGTGCCGGGCGGATGGCCTCGTCGCGCAGACAGTGGATGTAGTGTCGCGGCAGGGCACCCCAGCGCTCGCGGCTCAGCGAGATCGGCGTGGCCATCGGTGCCGCGGGCACGTCTGGCGTCAGCAGCTGGCTGACTGCTTGCCAACTGGCTTCGTCGACGTCGCCGAAGAATGCGGCCCGGGTCTGCGCAAGGTAGGCGGCGTCCCGGCTGCGGTGATCGATGCGCAGCGCACCGACCACTCGAGGGTCGGCCACGAACTGGCCCCCGACCCGCTCGCCGGCGTTCTCGGGGGCGCCGATGTAGGTCACCGCCGGCACGCCGGTGGCCGGCATGAAGGCCGTGAGATAGACGATGCGCGACAGCCACTCGGGTACCCGCTCGGCCACGGCACTGACCACGATGCCTCCCATGCTGTGGCCGACCAGCATCAGACGCTCGAAGCCGAGCGCCCGCACATGGGCCACGGTATCGACCACGCTGTCGACATAGTCGTCGAGCGTCACGTCGGCGGCCGGCGACGGGCTGGTGGCGCTCCAGGCCCCGGTGGTGTAGCCGGCCGGAAAGCGTGCATTCAGCCCGTGAGCAGGCAGGTCCCGTGCGACGGCGAAGACGCCGTGAGCCGCCAGCAGCGGGACGATGCGTTCGTAGGTCCAGGCGCCGTGCCAGGCGCCGTGCACCAGCACGGCGGCCGTGATCGCGGTGGGGGTGTCGGTCATGCGTGTCTCCATTTCTTGCCGATGCCCACAGCCTAGGGCGCGACTGCCGGGCAGGCCGGCGGCGGCGGCCTGCGCGTGCAGCCGGGCTGACTGCCCGTGCAGCTTTCGAGCGGCGCACGCACGCAAATTGCCGCACCGGAGAGTGCCCCGGTCTTCTCGAGGAGTTTCCATGCCGCAAGCCCTGATCCGCACCTTTGAACACTATGCCGACGCGCAGCAGGCGCGTGAGGCGCTGCTGGCCGACGGCTTCGACGGCCGGGTGGAGTTCAGCGTACGCGACGACGAGGCCGGCCCGGTCGAAGGCAACTTCGCGGTCGGCAACGGCCGCACCACGCAGGGCGGGAACCCGAACGTGCGTGAACCCTTGACCCGGGCCGGGGACGACATCTACCACCACAACTTCCGCAACGTCGAGCACCGGGGCCTGCACATGCTGGTGGTGCAAGCCGAGAACGGCGACGAGCAGCAGCGTGCGTGTGCGATCCTCGACCGCTACGGCGCCATTGACATCGACCGGCTCACAGCGGGGAACGGCGGGAACGGCTAGGCTGCGTCGATCGCAAGACGCTCCTGCCCGACCGATGATCCCGCTGTCCGTTCTCGACCTCTCGCCCATCACGCAAGGCAGCGACGCTGCCGAGTCGTTCCGCCGCTCGCTCGATCTCGCTCAGCACGCCGAACGCTGGGGCTACCGGCGCTACTGGCTGGCGGAGCACCATGGCATGCCGGGCATCGCCAGCGCCGCCACGGCCGTGCTGATCGGGCATGTGGCGGGCGGCACGTCGACCATCCGGGTCGGCGCCGGCGGCATCATGTTGCCCAACCACTCGCCGCTGGTGATCGCCGAGCAGTTCGGCACGCTGGCCTCGCTGTACCCGGGCCGCATCGACCTGGGGCTGGGCCGCGCACCCGGCTCCGACCCGACGACCGCGCGCGCGTTGCGGCGCAACCTGGCGTCGGACGCCGACGAGTTCCCGCAGGACGTGGTCGAGCTGATGGATTACTTCGCCGGCTCGCCGCGCCGGGCAGTGCGCGCGGTGCCGGGGGCCGGGCTGGAGGTGCCGGTGTGGATCCTGGGCTCCAGCCTGTTCGGTGCGCAGCTCGCGGCGGCGCTCGGTCTGCCTTATGCGTTTGCATCGCATTTCGCGCCGGCGCAGATGATGCAGGCGATCGAGCTGTATCGCGCGCAGTTCCGGCCGTCGAACCAGCTGGGCAAACCCCATGTCATGCTGGGCTTCAACGTGTTCGCGGCCGACACCGACGAAGAGGCCCAACTGCTGGCCAGCTCGGCGCAGCAGGCTTTCGTGAACCTGCGCAGCGGGCGGCCGTCGACGCTGCCGCCGCCGGTCGAGGGTTATCTCGAATCGCTGGGCGAGCAGCACCGCGCGCTGCTGCAGTCCATCCTGTCGTGCTCGGCGATCGGCTCGCCCGACACGGTGCGCGCCGGCCTGCAAGCCTTCGCGGAGCGCACCGGCGCCGACGAGCTGATGATCACGTCGAACATCCACGACCACGCGAAGCGGCTGCGCTCGTACGAGATCGCGGCGCAGCTCACAGCGCGTTGACCGGGATCTTCAGGTAGGACACGCCGTTGGCCTCCGGCGGCGGCAGCTCGCCCGCGCGCACGTTGACCTGGATGGACGGCAGGATCAGCGCGGGCATGTCCAGCGTCTTGTCGCGCGCCGTGCGCATCGCGACGAACTGTTCTTCGGTGACGCCGTCGTGCACGTGGATGTTCTGCTCACGCTGCGCCTGCACGGTGGTTTCCCATTGCGGGGTGCGGTCGGCAGGCGGGTAGTCGTGGCAGACGAACAAACGCGTTTCGCCGGGCAGCGCCAGCAGCTTGCGGATCGAGCGGTACAGCAGGTGTGCGTCGCCGCCGGGGAAGTCGGCGCGCGCGGTGCCGACATCGGGCATGAACAGGGTGTCGCCAACGAACACCGCGTTGCCGACGCGATAGGCCATGTCGGCCGGCGTGTGGCCCGGCACGCAAATCGCTTCAGCCTGCAGCTCGCCGATCGCGAACCGCTCGCCGTCGAAGAACAGATGGTCGAAGTGATGACCGTCGCAGCGGAATTCCGGTTCCAGGTTGAAGACGTTCTTGAACACGCCTTGCACCGTGCGGATCTGCGCACCGATCGCGATGCGACCGCCGAGCTGCTGCTTCAGGTAGCGTGCCGACGACAGGTGGTCGGCATGCGCATGCGTCTCCAGGATCCACTCGACGGTCAGCTCATGCCTGCGCACGAATGCGATCAGGGCGTCGGCTGACGCGGTGCGCGTGCGGCCGGACTTCGGGTCGTAGTCGAGCACCGGGTCGACGATGGCCGCCGAGCCGCCGTCTCGCGCGTAGACGACATAGCTGACGGTCCATGTCGCGGGGTCGAAGAACGCTTGGACCTCGGGATTCATCGTGAGCTCCTATGTATGGATGGCAACTCCGGGTTGACAAACAATATATCAAAAAACATAATGTTATTTGATTAAGTGTTTTGACGAAACCCAAAAGGCCATGCCTGCTGTTGACGCCCCCACGCTCGACATGTCCGAAATGCGTGCCGCGGCCGGCCAGGCCGCCGCGCTGCTGCGCGTGATGTCCAACGAAGACCGGCTGCTGCTGCTGTGCCAGCTGTCGCAGGGCGAGCACTGCGTCAGCGAACTCGAGGCGCTGCTCGACATTCGCCAGCCCACGCTGTCGCAGCAACTCGGCGTGCTGCGCAACGAAGGCCTCGTGACCACACGCCGCGAAGGCAAGCACATCCACTACCGCGTCAGCGAACCACGCGTCGTTGATCTGCTGCAGTTCATGTACGCGATCTTCTGCCAACCTGCCTCTCACCAAGGAAGCCGTCGATGAGCATCGCCTGGAACGAATTCACCCCCTGGGCGTCGCTTGCCGGCGGCCTGCTGATCGGTGGGGCTGCCGCGATGTTCGTGCTGCTCAACGGCCGCATCGCGGGCATCGCGGGCGTGCTTGGCGGCCTGCTGCGGCCGCAGCCCGGCGAGACCGGCTGGCGGCTTGCGTTCGTCGCCGGCCTCGTGGCGGCGCCGCTGCTGTGGAGGCTGTTCAGCCATCTGCCGGCGCTGCGCATCGATGCCGGCTATGGGCTGCTCGTCGTCGCCGGCCTGCTGGTGGGCATCGGCACCCGCTACGGCTCCGGCTGCACCAGCGGCCACGGCGTATGCGGGCTGTCGCGGCTGTCGCCGCGCTCGCTGGTGGCCACGCTCGCTTTCATGGGCACCGGCTTCGCCACGGTGTTCGTGATGCGTCACGTGGCATTCGTCTGAGGGGCACGGCATGTTGCGCAACTTCACTGCCTTCGTCGCGGGCCTCGTCTTCGGCCTCGGCCTGCTGATCGCCGGCATGGCGGACCCGGCCAAGGTGCTGGGCTTTCTCGACCTGGCGGGCCCCTGGGACCCGTCGCTCGCGTTCGTGATGGCCGGTGGCATCGCGGTGGGCCTGCTGGCCTTCACGGTCGCGCGGCGGCGCACGATGTCCTTCCTCGGCGAAGCGATGCATCTGCCGGCGGCAGCCTGCTGTTCGGTGTCGGTTGGGGCTTGGGCGGCATCTGCCCGGGGCCGGCCCTGGTGCTGCTGGGCACCGGCGCGCCGCAGGGCGCGGTGTTCGTGATGGCGATGCTGGCCGGCATGTGGCTGTTCGAGCGCTTCGAGCGCGCTGCCGGCCGGTGAGCCGGCCCGTGTCGCGGTATCGCGGCAGCGTGCGGTGAGCTGGCCTACCGGCAGTTGACGGGCAGGTACTGCGCCGGCACGTCGGTGCGGTTGCGGCCCTGCACGGTCATGTTCTCGGGCACCGGGGCGTTGCCGCACACCCAGGCCACCGGCACCACCGGCGCGTCTTCGACGACGGCCGGGCGCAGCGTCAAGGTCTTGCCAAGGATGGCGCCGTTGGCCCGGTTGCCGAAGGTGACGTGTACCGCGCCGGCTTCGACGCGCACGCTGCTGACCAGGTTGCCGACGATGCGGTCGGCAGCCGGCAGCCCGGCTTCGTGGTTGTCGTCGGGCAGCGTCTGGGTGGTGGTCCAGGCGGCGGCGACCGGCCGCTTGGCCACGTCGGCGAGCGGCATGGCTTCGACGATCTGGTCGCGTACCAGCTTGCCCTGCATCGACGGCATCGCCATCAATGCCAGGATCGCGATGATCGCCAGCACGATCATCACCTCGATCAGCGTGAACCCCTGCAGCCTCGTCTTCACGTCTTGCCCTCCGTCAGGCGGTGATTCTCCTTCACCCATGAAGAGTCGTCCGTGCCGACGTCGAGTCGCTCGGCGGTCGCCCCAGCGCCAATTAGTTGGCATCACCGCCCGGTCCCTGGGGAGAACCATGCTCCAGCGGGCGCCTGCGTGTGCCGAAATAGCCGGTGAGACACGACCGCGGCCGGTGCACCGCATCCGGCAGGCATGCCGCGGGCTGTCGAACAGCAGTTTCGTTCATGCCCTCCATACGCACCGGCCCCGCAGCAGACCCTTCCCCCGAGCAGAGCCAGGCGCTGCTCGAGCAGCGCGTCGAGGAAGCCCAGTCCGCGCTGATGTTCGAGCAGGCCCGTCTGTCCAACCTGGCGGGCATTCCCTATGCCGCGCTGCTGTGCTGGCTGCTGTGGGGAACGGCCGACGACGTTCAACTGATCGTCTGGCTGCTCCTGCGCGTCGGCGTCTCCACCGCCCGCGCCGTGGTCGACCTGCTGTGGCAGCGCAGCACCGGCGAGCGCGCGCAGCGCTGGGCCCACGCCTACACGGCCTTGCTGGTGGTCGACGGCACGGTCTACGGCCTCATCGGTACCTGGTTGCTGCCCGCGGACCCGGCCATGGCCGCGATGCTGCTCGCCAGCGTGGTGGGCGTCGCGTCGGTCGGCTTCGTGGTGCTGTCGGCCAACTTGCGCGCCTCGGTGGCGCTGCTCGTGCCGCTGCTGGTGCCGAGCATCCTGTGGCAGTTCACGCTGGGCACACGGCTGGGCACGTATACCGCGCTGGCTTTCTTGCTGTATGTGGCGCTGATCGTGCAGGAGGGCCGGCGAGCCAGCATGTACTCGCGCGCCATGCACAAGCTGCGTTTCCAGATGGACGACCTGGCCGCCCAGCGCGAGCAGGCCCTGCGGCTGGCCGAGCAGCACAGTTCGGTGAAGAGTCGCTTTCTCGCGACGATGAGCCACGAGATGCGCACGCCGCTCAACGGCCTGCTCGGCATGCTGCAGGTGGTGCGCAACGAGGCGCGCGACGAACAGGCGCGCGAGGCCTACGAGCTGATGGAACGTTCGGGCATGCACCTGCTGCGCATCATCAATGACGTGCTGGACCTCTCGAAAATCGAGGCTGGCCGTGTCGAGTTGCAACTGCAGCCCTTCGACCTCGCCGCAGTGATCGGCGACGTCGGCCGCATTTTCGGCGCCGTGGCGCGACACAAGGGCATCGCCCTGGAGATCGACAGCGGGCCCGGCCGGCCGCACTGGGTCGTCGGTGACGCGGTGCGCGTGCGGCAGGTGCTCGACAACCTGCTCGGCAATGCCTGCAAGTTCACGTCCGCCGGCACCGTGCGCCTGGACGTCACGCGAGACGGCGAACGCGTGTTCTTCCGGGTCGAGGACAGCGGCACCGGCATCGCTCCGTCGGAGCTGCCGCGGCTGTTTTCTCCCTTTCACCAGGCCGACAGCTCCTATGCGCGCCGTCACGGCGGCACCGGGCTCGGGCTGGCCATCTCGCGCAGCCTGGCGCAGGCCATGCACGGCGACGTGCGCTGCGAGCACAGCGACACGCAGGGCAGCGTGTTCGTTTTCGAAGCCGCGCTGCCGCAGTGTGACGAGCCGGTGGCGGCGCCGGCGTCGCCCGGGACCACGGCACCGCTGCAAGGCCGTGTGCTGCTGGTCGAGGACAACCCCGTCAACGTCATCGTGGCGACGGCGCTGCTCGAGCAACTCGGTGTCGAAGTCGAGTCGGTCGGCGATGGCGAAGCGGCAATCGCGCGCTGCCGCGACCGCACGCCCGACCTCGTGCTGATGGACTGCCAGATGCCGTCGATCGACGGTTTCGAGGCCACGCGCCGCATCCGCAATGCCGAGGGCCGGTCCGGCCGTGCCCGCCTGCCCATCGTCGCACTCACGGCCAACGCCTTGCCCAGCGACCGGGCCCGCTGCCTGGCCGCCGGCATGGACGACCACCTCGCCAAGCCGGTGCAGCTGGAAGAACTGCGCCGCGTGCTGCAGCGCTGGCTCGGGCCGCGCTGAGCCAGGCGGGCTAGGCCCTGGGCTCGATGTTGCGTGCCGTGCCCAGCAAGGTGGCACACAGCGTTTCGGTGCCGTCGCGCACGGCATAGACCTCGGCGGCGCACACTGTCAGCAGCCGCCCGGCGTCGATGACACGGCCGCGTGCAACGAGGTGGCTGCCGACGGCGGGCGCGAGCAGCTTGAGGGTGGCGTCCACCGTCGCGTTGAGCCAGCCGGCCGGCAGCATCGTGCCGGCCGCGGCCACCGCCGCGAAATCGGCGGCGGCGAACACTGCGGTCGCCTGCAACTGACCGGGGCGAAAACACCATGCATCGCGGATCGGCAATGCCAGTTCGACGTCGCCGCGCTCGACGCGTCGGACATCGAGCCCCAGGGTTTGCGCCATCGGCATCGACAGCACCGCGCGGCGCACGGCGTCGGGTGGGTTGAGGCCTGCAGGGACCGGAGTGTTCATCGGGGGGCCTTTCGGGACTGGGGGAAGACAGGCCGCTCGCGCGCCGCCGTGGCGGCCCGCTCGCGTCGGCCCTGCTGCTTGCGGAACCAGCCGATGTGCGAAACGAGCTTGCGACGCAATGCACGCAAGCTGGCGATCTCGCGGTCGACCTCGGCGATGCGCTCGTGCATCGACTCGATCATCTCTTCGGCCGTCAGCCGTCCCGCCCGGTAGCGCGGCAGGAACTCCGCCAGCGCCGTCAACGAAAAGCCGAGGTCCCGGCCCATCGAGATGAAGATGACCTCGCGCACGACGCGGTCGTCGAACTCGCGATAGCCCGACGGCCGGCGCGAGGCCCGGATCAACCCCTGCGCCTCGTAGCGCCGCAGGCGGTGCGTCGAGACGCCGGTGCGCACGGCGAGTTCGGAAATCTTCATGGGCGGCAAGCATAAGGGTCCCCTACGCTAACAAGCCTCGCATTGCGCGAAGCTTGGCCGCCCACCGAAAAAGCTCAGGAGGGCTTCTTCTTGTGCAGCGCTTCGCGTACCGCCGCGGTGTGGGTCCCGACCTTGGTCACCGTGTCCTTCAGCTCCGGGGCACTGCAGTTCAGCTCGCGACACCAGAACTTCACTTCCAGCGGGTCGAGCAGGTGGATGCGACCGCGGTCCAGCGGCTCGAAGCCGCGCAGTTCGTCGTCGGCGTCCGCCGCGCCGGCCTCCGCGGCGGCTGGTCCCGGCAGGCCGGAACCGGGGTCGGTGCCGCCCGGGCGCGTGTTGCCCGTGGCCATGGCGGTGTCCATGCTGGCGCCCGGGTCCTCTTCACCGGCGACCGATTCCTCGCCCATGTCCACGGGCGCCGGTGCGTGGCTCTCTTTCTCGTCGAGCCAGAGGCCCGGTCCACTCGCGCCCCGTCGCTTGGCGGGCTCGCGTCCATGTCTGCGTTCCATCGCTGCTCCTTGGCATCTTCGGGCCGGCAGCGCAGGCTGCCGTCACCGCAGTGCGGCAAGCGTCGTTCCCGGTGGGGCCGCTTCCGGGGTCAACCCTTCACCGTCCGACGAAGCGGATCATCGGCTGCGCCTGCATGGCGCCCTCGCGGGGCGGCATGGAGGACACGGCGCCGGTGCAGGGCATACTCCCCGGCCATGTCCCTGATCAACGAAGCATTGCGCGCGGCCCATGCGCCTGCGACCCGCACCGCGACACCCCCTCGCATTGCGTTGGTCCTGGGGGCCGGCGGCTCGCTCGGGTCGGCGGTGCTGGAGCAGGCGCTGGCTGTGGGGGGCTTCCGCCAGGTGCAGGCGCTCGTCGCGGCACCGATGGCGCCGGCACTGGCGGCCTTTCAGCCGGTGAACCTGGAAACGCTCGAGCAACACCGGCCGGTGGCCGACACCGCGTTCATCGTCTTCGACCGTGAACGCTATGTGAACGGCCGCGACGATGCCTTCGTGCGCCCACTGCCGGAGCAATTGCCGCAACTCGCCGGGCGTTTGCACGCGGCGGGTGTGCGCCGCCTGCTCGTCGTGATGCCGCATGCGGTCGCTTCGTTGCCGCAGGCCTTGCAGCGCGGGCTGGCGTCGCTGGACGAACAGGCGGTGGCTGCACTGGACTTCGAGCACCTGCTGTTCGTGCGTTCCCCGCAGGCACCGGCCGCCGTGGTCGCGGCCAGCGGTCTGCAGCGCGTGGCGCACTGGGTGCTGGGCCAGTTGCAGTTGATGGTGCCGCAGCGCGAACAACCGGTGCGCGCTGTCAAGCTGGGCTCGTTCGCGGTGCAACTGGCGCGTCAACTGCCGTTGTCGGTGTCCGGCACGCGCGTGGTGCCACCCGAAGTGGTGTGGCAGGCCTCGCAGGGCGACGATGCGGACGTGGCACGCGCCTGGTTGCAGCGAGAGGCCTTGCCCGAGGCCGGGGCAGCGCGCGTACGCTACTGAGCACTCCGGGGAAGGACGCTCAGCGCGCCTTGCGGAAGGTGAGGTTGAGGCGACGCTCGCCCAGCACCGGGTGCGAGCCCTCCTTCAGCGGTGCGATGCCGTGAAAGTACAGGCGTGACGCGCCGCCCCAGACCACCACATCGCCGTGGAACAGCGCATGCCGTGCGACGCGATCGCCGCGCTGCGCGCCACCGAACAGGAACACCGCCGGCAAGCCGAGCGACACCGAGACGATGGGCGCACCCTGGTCGCGCTCGTCGCGGTCCTGATGCAGCGACAGCCGCGTGCCGGGCAGGTATTGGTTGATGAGGCAGGCGTCGGGCGCGAACCCGTCGTAGCCCGCGGCACGCGCTGCATCGGCCGCCAGCGTCTGCAGCGCCGGCGGCATCGCCGGCCACGGGCGGCCGCTTTGTGGGTCGAGCGGGTCGTAGCGGTAGCCGCTGCGGTCCGACACCCAGCCGACATGTCCGCAGTTGGTCATCGCGACCGACATGCGCAGGCCGCCGGGCGTCACCAGGTGCCGCAGCGGGGCCTGCTGCTGCACGGCCTCCACGGCCTGCAGCAGCGGCTCGACGCGGTCGAGCGCGAAACCCGGCAACAGCAGCGCGCCGGGCCCCAGTGCCTGGCGCTCGCGCGGGGGCGGCGCATCGTCGAACAGGAAGGCCGTTGTCGCGCTCATGTCGCGTCGTGGAAGATCACGCCCAGCGTGTGTCGCTGCCCGTGACGCACCCGGCTGACACCGTGCCGCAGCGTCACGCGGTAGCTGCCGCGCGTGCCCTGCACCGGCCGCTGGTTCACCGCGAACACCACCGCATCGCCCTGCCGCAGCGGCACCACCATCGGCCGCGACTGCATGCGCGGGCGCTGCTCGGTCAGCACGAACTCGCCACCGTCGAAATCGCGCCCCGGCTCGGACAGCAGCACCGCCGCCTGCAGCGGGAACACGTGCTCGCCGTACAGGTCCTGGTGCAGGCAGTTGTAGTCGCCGGGCCCGTACTGCAGCAGCAGCGGCGTCGGCCGGGTCTGCCCGGCGCGGTGGCACTGTTCGAGGAAACCTGCATGCTGCGGCGGGTAGCGCACCTCGAGGCCCATGGCTGCGTTCCAGCGGTTCGCGATGCCGCGCAGGCGCGGGTACAGCGCGCTGCGCAGCGACGCGACCGGCTCGGGCAAGGGGTAAGCGAAGTAGCGGTACTCGCCGCGGCCGAAGCCGTGCCGCGCCATCACGACGCGGCTGCGAAAGTGTCGTTCGTCGGCATACGCTGCGGCCAGCGCCCGGCATACGTCAGGCTCGAACAGCCGCGGCATCAGCGCGAAGCCGTCCTCGTCGAGCGCGGCTTCCAGCGCCGGCGCGTCCACACCGGCCAGCCGGTCGCTCCAGGTGTCCGCCCTGTTCATCACCGCATTCACGAAGACTCCTCCTGTGCGGCCTCGCGCTGCAGCAGCACGCGCTTGCGCTCGACACCCCAGCGGTAGCCGGACAAGCCGCCATCGCTGCGCACGACCCGGTGGCACGGTATCGCCACCGCCAGCGGGTTGGCGGCGCACGCTGCGGCGACCGCGCGCACCGCCTTCGGCGCGCCCAGTCGCTCGGCGATCTGCGCATAGCTGGCGGTCGAGCCGGCAGGGATGTCGCGCAGCGCCTGCCACACGCGTTGCTGGAAGGCGGTGCCGCGGATGTCCAGCGGCAGCGCCTGCCCGGTGTCCGGCGACTCCACCATGCCGACCACCTGCGCCACGAGGCGTTCGAAGCCCGGCTCCGCACCCACCAATTGCGCACGCGAGAAGCGCTGCTGCAGGTCGTGCAACAAGGCCTCGGGGTCGTCGCCGAGCGTGATCGCGCACACGCCCTGCTCGGTGGCCGCCACCAGGATCGCGCCGAGCGAGCACTGTGCGATCGCGAAGCGGATCGTCGCGTCGACCCCGCCTGCACGGTAGGCGCTCGGCGTCATGCCCAGCACCTGCGGCGTGCGCGCATAGAAGCGTGCGTTCGAGTTGAAGCCGGCGTCGTACAGCGCAGCGGTCACCGACTCGGCTTGCGGCAAAGCCTGCCGCACCCGTTGAGCGCGCTGGGCATCCGCATACGCTTTCGGCGTCACGCCGGTCACTGCCTTGAACACGCGGTGGAAGTGGTAGGGGCTGACGCCGGCATCGGCGGCAAGCGTTGCCAGGTCTGGGGCCTCGTCGGCCGCTTCGATCGCACGGCACGCGTGGGCCACCATCTGCGCCTGCCGCTCGGCGCGCGACGGTTCGTCCGGCTTGCAGCGCCGGCAGGGCCGGAAACCGGCGGCCTCGGCCTCGGCGGCCGTCGCATGGAAGGCCACGTTCTCGCGCAGCGGCAAGCGCGCGCCGCACGACGGGCGGCAGTACACGCCGGTCGTGCGCACCGAGTAGAAAAAGCGGCCGTCCGCGCCCGCGTCGCGTGCCAGTACGGCCGTCCAGCGAGTGTCGTCAGCGAGCGGCGGGGGGCGCTTGGCGGGCATCACCATGGTTTGAGTCTGCATGTTCGGCTCCTGGGTTCTGGAGCCTTCATCGTGAGCGTAGCGCCTCTCGCGTGCACCCCGTTGCTTGCTCTCGAATTCGCCCTGGGCCTTGGGCGCCTTAGCAGCGGGCGTGCCCGCGGGCGCCCGCCGCCCCCCGCCCCTGAGAGGGGGCGCCACCCCCCTAGGAAGTGGGAGGCAGGATCGGCTTCCATCGCCGATGCTTCCTGACATCGAAGCTCCGCGCGGCGCCAAGCTCCTGCCGAGAGCCACTACTCACTCAGGGAGACCAAAACGTGATCTGGTTGTTGTCGCCGCGCCTGCGGCCGTTCATCGCGCTCGGCGCAGGCGCCTCGCTGCTGCTCAACCTGGCGCTGGTGGTGCCGTCGATCTACATGCTGGAGGTGTTCGACCGCGTGTTCTCCAGCCGCAGCGTCGAGACGCTGGTGATGCTGAGCCTGTTTGCGCTGCTGGCGCTGGCGCTCGGCTTCTGCATGGACCGCGCGCGCAGCCTGCTGCTGGCGCGCGCCGGGCGCATCGTCGACGAATCGCTGTCGCCGCCAGCGCTCGCGGCCGCGCTGAAGGACGCCGCGACCGCCCGTGGCGGCACCGACCGCACGGCGGTGCAGGACATCGCCCGCCTGCGCAGTTTTCTCGCCGGCCCTGCCGTCCATGCGCTGTTCGACGCGCCGTGGCTGCCGTTGTACCTGCTGGTGATCTTCACGCTGCACCCGGCGCTCGGCGTGGCGGCCGTGCTGGCGGCCGCGGCGCTGTTCGTCCTGGGCCTGTACACCGAACGATTCGTGCGCGCTGACGCCGAGCAGGCGGTGAGCCACGGGCGCAGCGCAGCGCAATGCATCGAAGCCTTGTCGCGCAATGCCGAGGTGCTGGTCGGCACGGGCATGCTGCGCAATGCATTGCAGGCGTGGCAGCGCACCCACCACGAGGCGATGCAGGCGCAGCAGCGGCTGGGCGATGCATCGGCCGCGCTGTCGGCGCTGGGGCGCACGCTGCGGCAGCTCGTGCAGGTCGGCATGCTGGCGCTCGGCGCATGGCTGGTGGTGGGCGGTGACGCGTCGCCCGGCATCATGATTGCCGCCACCGTGCTGATCGGCCGCGCGCTGCAGCCGGTGGAGCACCTGATTTCGGGCTGGAAGTCGCTGGTCGAGGTGCGCGGCGCCTGGCAGCGCCTGCAGCAGCAGGCGGCAGGCTTGCCGGCTTCGCAAGGCCTGCAGCTGCCGCCGGCACGCGGCGCGCTGACCCTGGAGCACGTGACCTGGCTGGCCGGCCCGATGCGGCCGTTGATCAAGAGCGTGTCGTTCGCGCTGGAAGCGGGTGAATGTCTCGGCGTGGTCGGCCCCAGCGCTTCGGGCAAGACGACCTTGCTGCGCCTGATGCTCGGCCTGCGCACGCCGCACGCCGGCACGGTGCGGCTCGATGGCGCCGACCTGTCCGCCTGGCCCGAAGAACAGCTCGCCGCCGCCGTCGGCTACCTGCCGCAGGACGTGGAACTGTTCGCCGGCAGCGTCGCCCGCAACATCGCGCAGCTCGGCGAGATCGACGACGCGCGCGTGATCGCCGCCGCGCAACTGGCCGGCGTGCACGAGATGATCCTGCGCCTGCCGCAGGCCTACGACACCGAGCTCGGCGATGCCGGCTGCGTGCTGTCGGGCGGGCAGAGGCAGCGCATCGCATTGGCGCGCGCGGTGTACGGCGAGCCGCGTCTCGTCGTGCTCGACGAGCCCAACGCCAACCTCGACGCCGAGGGCGAGGACGCGCTGGCCGCCGCGATCGCCCAGCTCAAGGCCCAGGGTGCCACTGTCGTGCTGGTCTCGCACCGGCCGACGCTGATGCGCCACGTCGACAAGCTTGCGGTGCTGCGCGACGGCGCACTCGACGCCTTCGGCCCGCGCGACCAGGTGCTCGCGCGCCTGGCCGGTGCCACCGTGCAGCCCTTGCGTCGCCCGGCGGCTGCGTCTCACGCGGTCGCACCGGGCCTCGCCGCCGAAGGAGCCCAGGCATGAGGAATGCAGCCATGACCGCGCTCACGCCGGCCTCACCCGCCACGTTGGCCGACCTGCTGGTACGCACCCCCGCCACGTGCGAGCAACGGGCCCCGCTCGCCGCGCTGCGGCGACGCATGCTGTGGCCTGTGGCCACGGTTGCCGCCCTCGTCGGCGCCTGGTGCGCCTGGGCCCCGTTGTCCGGCGCCGTGGTCGCGACCGGGCAGGTGCAAACCGAACTCGGCCGCAAGACCGTGCAGCACCAGGAAGGCGGCATCGTGCGCGAGCTGCTGGTGCGCCCCGGCCAGCGCGTGGCGCGCGGCGAGCCGCTGATGGTCGTCGCCGACGTGCGCAGCGACGCGGCGGTCGACCTGCTGAGCACCCAGCGCCACGCCGAGCAGCTGCGCATCGAACGCGCACGCGCCGAGCTGGCCACGGCCGGGCACGTCGAATGGCCTGCCGACGCCCTGCCCGACATCCGCGCTCGCGAACAGCAGCTGTTCGATGCACGCCGCCACACGCTGGCCGAGCAGTTGGCGGCCATGCAGGCGCAGATGCGCGACGCCCACGCCCGCATTTCCGCGCTGTCGTCGGAGCTGGAAGCCGGCGGCCGCTCCACGGCCCTGGCGCGCGAAGAGCTGAAGATCAACGAGTCGCTGGCGGCCAGCGGCTTCATCCAGAAGACGCGGCTGATGGCCTTGCAGCGCGGGGTTGCCGAGCTGGTGGCGCGCGCCGAGGCCACGCGCGGGCAGATCGCCGAAGCGCGCATGCAGGTCAGCGAGATGCAGCAGGCCATCGCGCAGACGCGCGGTGCCTACCGGCAGCGCGCAGCCGACGAGATGAAAGACGCTGCCGCCCGCATCCGGGAACTCGACGACCGCCTGCGTCCCACCGAAGACCTGCGCCAGCGCCAGACCGTGCGTGCGCCGGTCGACGGCACCGTGATGGGCTTGCGCGTCAGTGCACCGGGTACCGCCGTCGGCCCGCGCGAGCCGCTGCTCGAAATCGTGCCGGCACAGGAAGACTTGGTGATCGAGCTTCGGCTCGACCCGCACGACATCGACCACGTGCACCCGGGCGACGCGGCGGAGGTGCGCCTGTCGGCCTACAACGCTCGGCAGGTGCAACTGCTGCAGGCCACCGTGCGAGACGTCTCGCCTGACGCGGTGCAGGACACGGAGGGCCCCGGCTCGTGGTTCACCGCGCAGGTGGTGGTGTCGCCCGAAGAACTGGCGCGCCACCCGCAACTGCGGCTGCAGGCCGGCATGCCGGCCGAGGTGTTCATCACCACGCCGCCGCGCAGCCTGCTCGAGTACCTGCTCGAGCCGCTCGGTGTGTTCGCTCGCCGCGCGCTGCGCGAGCCGTGACGAAAGGGCGCGCACCACCGAAGCATTTCCAGCTTTCACCCTGCGCGACGCGCCGCATCCCGGGCAAGGCGTGACGCAAGAGGGGTGCTCGTGGCTCCCGCTGCAACCGTGCACCACCGCATGCCGGCGGCGGACAGGGGGCCGTTTTTTCCCTCGTTCTTCTATTCATTCCTCACTCAAGGAGATTTGCAATGGCTATCGTCAATGGAAGCGCTGCCAGCGAAGCACTGGTCGACGTCAGCAACGACTTGTTCTCGACCCTCAATGCCAACTGGTCGGCCGGCGATGACGCAATGTTCGGCGGCATCAACAACGACACCTACAACGTCAACTCGGCCGGCGACCAGGTGTTCGAGAACGCCAACCAGGGCAGCGACACCGTGGTCTCGCGGCTGCAGAGCTACACGCTCGGCAACAACGTCGAGCACCTGACGCTCGACAACACGCCGACGCAGCTGGTGATCCTGCCGAACGGCAACTTCGCCTTCGTGCCCTCGGCCGTCAACGGCACCGGCAACAGCCTGAGCAACACCATGCGCGGCAACGACCGCGACAACACGCTGTCGGGCCTGGACGGCAACGACTCGCTGTACGGCAACAACGGCAACGACACGCTGAACGGCGGCAACGGCAACGACTACCTCAACGGCGGCGCCGGCAACGACACGCTCAATGGCGGCAGCGGCAACGACACGCTCAACGGCAGCACGGGCGCCGACGCGATGGCAGGCGGCATCGGCAACGACACCTACTACGTCGACAACGTCGGCGACACGGTGTCCGAAGGTGCGTTCTTCGGTGGCACCGACACGGTCTACGCGTCGATCAGCGAAACGCTGGCCGCCAACGTCGAGAACCTGGTGCTGCAGGGTTCGGCCGCCACCGGCATCGGTAACGCGTCGGCCAACAGCATCACCGGCAATGCGGGCAACAACACGCTGTGGGGGCTGGACGGCAACGACACGCTGAGCGGCAGCAGCGGCAACGACACGCTGCTCGGGGGCAACGGCAACGACGCCTTGAATGGTGGCAGTGGCAACGACACGCTGAACGGTGGTGCGGGCAACGACACGCTGGCGGGCAACACCGGGCTCGACTTCCTGACCGGCGGCACCGAGCAGGACCGTTTCGTGTTCCGCGACCGCGGTGTGGCGAACGCCGACACCATCACCGACTTCAGCCATGCCGACGACACCATCGTGCTGTCCAACCTGCTCGACTCTGGTTTGGCCGGCGCCCTGAACCCCGGCGTGCTGGGCCTGGCCTTTGTCGGCGGCAATGCGGCCGGCAACCAGCTGTCCGGCGCCTGGTTCTTCAAGGGCGTGGGCGCCAGCGGCAACGGCGCCGGCGACCTGAGCGGCATCTACGTGAACACTCTCGACGGGAACATTTGGTACAACGCGACCACCGCGGCCGGCGGCGATTCCCACTTGGTGGGGCGCGTGTCGTTTGCCGCGGCCGGCTCGGTCGACGCGACCGATTTCGTGTACGGCACCTGAGCGTGGAGCACTTGCGCTGACGCGACCCCGGCAGGGAGGCGGGGCCGCACGCGTGACGCATGCCGCCGCGCCGTTGCACACCGCAGCGGCCGGCGGTTTTTTCATGTCCTGTTTGCCGCGAAGGGCGACACAAATCCTTGCAAAGACCCCCCTGCTTTGCGGGGCCGCGTGGGGCTGTGCTGCAGCGGAGCGCGTGCCAAACTCCCTCCTGCCCGCTCATCAAAACAAGCAGTCGCTGGGCACACAAGAACGTTCAGGAGAGGACTTCCCCGTGACCCAGCGCCCCGTTGCGGCGTTGTCGTCGTTCGACGGCATCGCGCAGTCTCTCGGCATTTCTTTCACCGCCGAGACCCGCCTGTACGAACTGACCGGCAGCGCGGCCGTCAGTGGCCTGCTGGTCGAATCCTTCAGCGCCCGGGAAGCGCTGAACGAGCTGTTCGAATACCGGATTTCGGTGCTGGCGAGTTCCGCCCACGTGGAGCTGCCAGCCCTGCTCGGCCAACAGGCCAGCCTGGCGATCAGCCTGGCCGACGGCGGCCGCACCACCCGCAGCGGCGTCATCGTGCAAGCTGCCGCGCTGCAAAGCGACGGCGGGCTGGCCCGCTACGAACTCGTCGTGCGCCCGTGGCTGGCCGCGCTGCAACTCACCAGCCGCAGCCAGAGCTTCATCGACAAAAGCCTCATCGAGATCGTCGAAGCCGTGTTCCAGCCCTACGCCGGCCTGGCCGCCTGGCGCTGGAGCGAGGAAGTGGCCGGCTTTCTGGCGCCCGTCAGCCCGCGCCACTACTGCAACCAGTTCCGCGAGACCGACTACGCCTTCGTCAGCCGCGTGCTCGCCGAACAAGGCATCGGCTGGCGCTGCGAAGAAGACGAAGCCGCCCCGCGCGGCCACCGCATCGTCTTCTT
>NZ_JAMKFE010000025.1 GCF_023721835.1 Caldimonas mangrovi
CCGCCGAACTTGCTCGACAGCACCGTCGTGATCGCCGCCGTCAGCGTCGTCTTGCCATGGTCCACGTGACCAATCGTCCCCACGTTCACGTGCGGCTTGGTACGCTCAAACTTGCCTTTTGCCATTTTTCCGATCTCCTGACGGTGGAATGCCGGTGTTGACGGTTTGTAGGGTTGGTGCCCATGACGCGGATCGAACGCGTGACCTCTCCCTTACCAAGGGAGTGCTCTACCACTGAGCCACATGGGCAGTCGACACTGGTTTGCTGGCCGGCTCGGCTTGCGGCAAACCGCTGGCGACTGGGCGCCTCTCACTCACATTCACTCTTCACCGCACCCCGCTTCGGCGACACCGAAGACTGGAATGCCCGGAATCACCCTGAGGCGACCCCCCGGCCCTGCGCCGCGCTTCGGGCCCGCGCGACCTCGAAGCACGCGGCTCGCTCAACCATCGCGAGCTGGCCGAACCCGCGGGCCCTCACCCATCCCGCCACCCCAGTTACCAGAGGGCCCGCTCGGGGGCCCTCTGGTAACTGGAGCGGGAGACGGGAATCGAACCCGCGTCATTAGCTTGGAAGGCTAAGGTTCTACCATTGAACTACTCCCGCCCGGGAGCACCGTCAGACCCGAAGGCCGTCCAGTAAGGTATCGCTTCAACCGCGCCCAAGCCAAACAACATTTGTTTCGCCTTGGTGGAGGAGGCTGGATTCGAACCAGCGTAGGCGTAAGCCAACAGATTTACAGTCTGCCCCCTTTAGCCACTCGGGCACCCCTCCGCGGCGAACCACAGATTCTAGCAGGGTCTTCGCGCGCCTGCCAATCCCCGCAGGCACAGCAGGGCTCACCACGCGATGCCGGTCTCGCCCGGGCGGTGCGCTGCCAGCCAGGCGTTGGCGGCCGAGAAGTGACGACAACCGATGAAGGGCTGCGGCGGGCGCAGCGCCGACAGCGGCGACGGATGATTGGCGGTCAGGACGGCGTGCCGGGTGGTGTCGATCAGCGGCAGCTTGCGTTGTGCCGGCGCTCCCCACAACAGGAAAACACTGGGCGCGGCATGCCGCGAAACCTGCTGGATCAGCGCGTCGGTCAAGCTTTCCCAGCCGCGCTGGGCATGGCTTTGCGGCTGACCGCCCTCGACGGTCAAAGCGGTGTTGAGCAGCAGGACGCCCTGTCGAGCCCAGCGGGTCAGGTCGCCGTCGGCAGGCATCGGCGCGCCGGTATCGGCCGCCACTTCCTTGTAGATATTGCGCAGGCTCGGCGGCAGCCTGGCGCCGGCCGGGACCGAGAACGCCAGCCCCTGGGCCTGCCCGGGGCCGTGGTACGGGTCCTGACCGAGCACCACCACCCTCACCGCAGCGAGGGGTGTGAGTTCCAGCGCCCGGAACACCTGGGCCGGATAAACGGTCGCGCCGTCGCGCACCCGCTGATCGACAAAGTCGACCAGCGCCTGGCCCGTCGCGGTGAAGCGGAAGGCGTCCGTGACCTCGCGCCACCCGGGCGGGACACGGTCGAAGCATGCGGCCAGCGACCCGCCCAGCCGGTTGTCGCCCGGTGCGCCGGCGGCGAACAGGTCCGGTTGAGCCGCCATCAGGCGAACAGCGCTTCCAGCGCGGCGCCGGGGTCCTCGGCACGCATGAAGGCCTCGCCGACCAGGAAGGCATGCACACCCTCCCCGCGCATGCGGCCGACGTCGTCTCGCGCGAGGATGCCGGATTCGGTGACCAGCAGGCGATCAGCGGGCACGTCGGGCAGCATGCCGAGCGTGGTCTCGAGGGTGACCTCGAAGGTGCGCAGATTGCGATTGTTGATGCCCACGAGCGGCGTCTTCAGCCGCAGCGCCCGCTGCAGCTCGTCACGGTCGTGCACCTCGACCAGCACGGCCAGCCCCAGCCCCTGCGCCGCCGCTTCGAGGTCTGCCATCTGCGCGTCGTCGAGACAGGCAGCGATCAGCAGGATGCAGTCGGCGCCCATCGCACGCGCCTCGAACACCTGGTATTCGTCGACCATGAAGTCCTTGCGCAGCACCGGCAGCGCGCAGGCGGCACGGGCCTGCTGCAGGTAGTCGGCGTGGCCCTGGAAGAAGCGTTCGTCGGTCAGCACCGACAAGCACGCGGCCCCGTGCCGTGCGTAGCTGTCGGCGATCTCGGCCGGCACGAAACGCTCGCGCAGGATCCCCTTGCTCGGGCTGGCCTTCTTGACTTCGGCGATCACCGCGGCCCGGCCGACGGCCATGCGTGCGCGCAAGCTGCCGGCAAAGTCACGCAGGTCGCGCCGGCCTTCGGCTTCGTCACGCAACGACGCCGCGCTGCGGCGCACCTTGGCCGCCGCGATCTCCTCGCGCTTCACGGCCACGATCTTCTGCAGGATGTCGCTCATGCTGCGGATTTCAGCTTCTGGGTCACGGCGGCGAACTGGCTCAGCTTCGCGAGTGCCTTGCCGGACGCCACCGCCTCACGCGCCATCTTGACGCCTTCGGCGACGGAGCCGGCGACGTCGGCGCAGTACAGGGCCGCGCCGGCATTGAGCAGCACGATGTCTCGCACCGGACCGTCCTCGTTCGCCAGCGCACGTTGGATGCACTGCACCGACTCTTCCTTGTTGGCGACCTTCAGCACCCGGGTGTCGTAGACCGGCAGCCCGAAGTCGCTCGGGTGCACGGTGTACTCGCGCACCTCGCCGTTCTTCAGCTCGCCGACCAGCGATTCGCCGGACAGCGAGATTTCGTCCATGCCGTTCATGCCGTAGACGATCATCACATGCTCGGACCCCAGCCGCTGCAGCACCCGCACCTGGATGCCGACCAGGTCGGGGTGGAACACGCCCATCAACTGGTTGGGCGCGCCGGCCGGGTTGGTCAGCGGCCCCAGGATGTTGAAGATGGTGCGGATGCCGAGTTCCTTGCGCACCGGCCCGGCGTGTTTCATCGACGCGTGGTGGTTGGGCGCGAACATGAAGCCGATGCCGGTTTCTTCCAGGCAGGCGGCGACCTGCTCGGGCCCGAGGTCGATGTGGACGCCGAGCGCCTCGAGCACGTCTGCGCTGCCCGAACTCGACGAGACGCTGCGCCCGCCATGCTTGGCGACCCGGGCGCCCGCCGCCGCGGCGACGAGCATCGAGGCGGTCGAGATGTTGAAGGTGTGCGCGGCGTCGCCGCCGGTGCCGCACAGGTCGACCAGGTGTGTCCTGTCGGCCACCGCCACCGGTGTCGCGAACTCGCGCATCACCTGTGCGGCTGCGGCGATCTCGCCGATGGTCTCCTTCTTGACCCGCAGGCCGACCGCCAGTGCGGCGATCATGACCGGCGACATCTCGCCGCTCATGATGCGGCGCATCAAGGCCAGCATCTCGTCGTGGAAGATCTCGCGGTGCTCGATCACGCGCACCAGCGCGTCGGTGTTGGTGATGGCCATGTCGTCTCGCCCTTCGCTCGTCAATGGCTGCACAGGAAGTTCTTCAGCATCGCGTGACCGTGCTCGGTCAGGATCGATTCCGGGTGGAATTGCACGCCCTCGATCGCCAGTTCCTTGTGGCGCACGCCCATGATCTCGCCGTCCTCGGATGTGGACGTGATCTCCAGGCAGTCGGGCAGCGACTCGCGCTCGATCGCGAGCGAGTGGTAGCGGATCACCGTGAAGGCCTTCGGCAGGCCCTGGTACACGCCCTGCTGGTCGGTCGTGATGACGCTGGTCTTGCCGTGCATCTGGCGTTGCGCGCGTACCACCCTGCCGCCCAGGGCGGCGCCGATGCTCTGGTGGCCCAGGCAGACGCCGAGGATGGGCAGCTTGCCGGCGAAATGCCGGATCGTGTCGACGCAGATGCCGGCCTCGGCGGGCGAGCATGGGCCGGGCGACAGCACCAGCCGTTCGGGTTGGAGTTCGGTGATGCCTTCGAGCGTGATCTCGTCGTTGCGGAACACGCGCACGTCCTGGCCCAGTTCGGCGAAGTACTGCACCAGGTTGAAGGTGAAGGAGTCGTAGTTGTCGATCATCAGCAGCATGGTCGTCTCTCCTTCGCTCAGAAGCCTTCTTCCACCAGTTCGGCGGCACGCAGCAGCGCCCGTGCCTTGGCTTCGGTTTCCTTCCATTCGAGTTCGGGCACCGAGTCGGCCACCACGCCGGCCGCCGCCTGCACGTACAAGGTGTTGTCCTTGACGATGCCGGTGCGGATGGCGATGGCAACATCCATGTCGCCGGCGTAGCTGAGGTAGCCGCAGGCGCCGCCGTAGATGCCGCGCTTGACCGGTTCCATCTCGTCGATGATCTCCATCGCGCGGATCTTCGGCGCGCCGGTCAGCGTGCCGGCCGGGAAGCTGGCACGCAGCACGTCGAGGTTGGTCATGCCGTCCTTCAGGATGCCTTCGACATTGCTGACGATGTGCATCACGTGCGAGTAGCGCTCGGTGACGAAAGCCTCGGTCACCTTCACGCTGCCGGTCTTGGCGATGCGGCCGATGTCGTTGCGCGCCAGGTCGATCAGCATCACGTGCTCGGCGCGCTCCTTCGGGTCGGCGAGCAGTTCTTCTTCGAGCGCCTTGTCCTGCTCGGGCGTGGCGCCACGCGGGCGCGTGCCCGCGATCGGGCGGATCACGACCTTTTCCCCTTCGGGGCTGTGTTCGTGCCGCACCAGGATCTCGGGCGAGGCACCGACGATCTGGAAGTCGCCCATGTCGTAGAAATACATGTACGGCGACGGGTTCAGCGAGCGCAGTGCACGGTACAGACTGAGCGGCGACTCGGTGTAGCGCTTCTTCAGGCGCTGGCCGATCTGCACCTGCATCATGTCGCCGGCGGCGATGTATTCCTTGGCCCGCAGCACCGCGTCGAGGTAGTCGTCCTTCGCGAACTCGCGCTCGATCGCATGCGAGATGCCGCGCTTGACCGGCGGCGCGGTGACGCTGAACTTCAGCTTGTCGATCAACTCGGCCAGGCGGCGCTTGGCGCGGAAGTACGCCTCCGGCTCGCGCGGGTCGGCATAGACGATCAGGTAGAGACGCCCGGACAGGTTGTCGATGACCGCGAGTTCCTCGCACTGCAGCAACAGGATGTCGGGCGTGTCGATGCCGCCCTCCTTGTGCACCTTGGCGAGCTTGGGCTCGATGTAGCGCACGGTGTCGTAGCCGAAGTAGCCGGCCAGCCCGCCGCAAAAGCGCGGCATGCCGGGACGCAGCGCCACCTTGAAGCGCTTCTGGTAGTCGGCGATGAAGTCGAGCGGGTTGCCTTCGTGCGTTTCGACGACCTGGTCGTCGGTGACCACTTCGGTGGTCCAGCCGTGGGTGCGCAGCAGCGTGCGCGCCGGCAGGCCGATGAACGAGTAGCGGCCGAAGCGCTCGCCGCCGACGACGGATTCGAGCAGGAAGCTGTATTTGCTGCGCCCGGTGGCGTAGGCCAGCTTCAGGTACAGCGACAGCGGGGTTTCGAGGTCGGCGAAGGCCTCGGAGATGAGGGGAATGCGGTTGTAGCCCTGCTGGGACAGGCTCTTGAATTCGAGTTCGGTGATCACGCGGTGGGCCCTCCAAGCCCGGCGGCGCCCGCGCTCGATGGCGGGGCTCCGCGGCAATGGGAAATTGTCGAGGGGAATCGTGGGATTCCGGGCGTGCCGGTGGGGCGCATGGGGTGCTCAGAAGAACGAGGCACCGCTCACGGCCGGCGGCAAATCAAACCAGTGCGTGCGGGCGACGCCAGGGCCAGGCTCCCCGGTCGTTCGAACCTTTGGTTTGTTTGCGCGAAATGAACATGGAGGCGGAGTGTAGCAGCGCCTTGTGGCCGGCCGGAACGGGCGGCCCCTGTCGCGACGGTGACACCTTGTCGCGGCCGGTCCAAAAATTTTCCGAACGTTCGTGCGTTTTCCCGATGGACAAGCGAGCCCGCAAGCCCAACACTGACCGGCTTGTCAAAACATGTAACAGGAGCAAACCGCCATGTTCCGACCCTGGTTCTCTGCTTTGGCCATTGCCCTGATCGGTCTCGGCGCAGCACACGCGCAGGCGACCGAGGTCGCCGGCGTCAAATTCGATCAGCAGATCCAATTGAACGGCGCGCCGCTGCAGCTCAACGGCGCCGGCGTGCGCTACAAGGCGATCTTCAAGGTGTACGCCGCGGGCCTGTACCTGACCCGGAAGGCCGCCACGCCCGAGGCGGTGATGGCTGCGACCGGCCCGCGCCGGCTGAACATCGTGATGCTGCGCGACATCGATGCCAATGAGCTCGGCAAGCTGTTCACCCGCGGCATGGAGCAGAACGCGTCGCGCGAGGACTTCGTCAAGTCCATCCCCGGCACGATCAAGATGGGCGAGATCTTCGCCGCGAAGAAGAAGCTGGCAAGCGGCGAGTCGTTCCAGGTCGACTGGGTGCCGGGCCAGGGCACCTACATCCTGGTCAACGGCAAGCCGATGGCCGAGCCGATCAAGGAGCCCGAGTTCTACACGTCGCTGATCAAGATCTGGCTGGGCCACCACCCGGCCGATGCGACGCTGAAGGACGCGTTGCTGGGCAAGGAAAAGGACCGGGCCGCGAATTCTTGAGCGCGCCCTGGGCCGGTGCCCTAGAACGCAGGTTCCAGTTCGTCGAGCCGGTCGACGAACCCGTCGGCCGGCGCGCTGCGCACCGGCTCGCCGTGGTTGTAGCCGTAGGTCACCAGCACGACCGGGCAGCCGGCGGCACGCGCCGCCATGGCATCGTTGATGGAGTCTCCGATCATCAGCGTGCGCGCCGGTTCGGTGCCCAGCGCCTCGCAGGTCTTCAGCAGCGGCAACGGGTCGGGCTTCTTGCGTTCGAAGGCGTCGCCGCCGAAGGCCCGCCGGAAGTAGGCGGCCAGGCCCTTGCGTTCCAGCAGCGGCAGCGCGAAAGCGGTCGGCTTGTTGGTCAGGCAGGCCAGCGGCAGGCCCAGCGCCGCCAGCCGCCGCAGCCCCTCGATGACGCCGGGAAATACCGCGGCATGCTCGCCGTTGATCGCCAGGTAGTGATGCTGGTAATGCGCCCATGCGTCTTCGTAGAGCCGGTGCACGCCTTCGGCGTCCTGGGTGCGCGCCAGCGTCTGGCGGATCAGGTGCTCGGAGCCCTTGCCCACGGTGCGCGCGACGAAGGCATGGTCGATGGGCGGCAGCGCGAGATCGCCCAGCATGCGGTTGAGGGCGACGACGAAGTCGCC
This sequence comes from Caldimonas mangrovi, assembly GCF_023721835.1. Taxonomy (GTDB): domain Bacteria; phylum Pseudomonadota; class Gammaproteobacteria; order Burkholderiales; family Burkholderiaceae_C; genus Caldimonas; species Caldimonas mangrovi. The sequence goes on from NZ_JAMKFE010000025.1 coordinate 7,146, forward strand.
GGCGGTATCGACCATCGTCCCGTCGAGGTCGACGATCACCCCCTGCAGGCCCGCGGGAAGCTTCATGCCGCCAGTTGCCCGCGCATCGCGTCGATGACGCCCTTGTAGTCGGGCTTGCCGAAGATGGCGCTGCCGGCGACGAAGGTGTCGGCACCGGCATCGGCGACCTGGCGGATGTTGTCGACCTTGATGCCGCCGTCCACTTCGAGGCGGATGTCGCGCCCGCTGGCGTCGATGATCTTGCGCACCTGCTCGATCTTCTTCAGCGCGGCGGGGATGAAGCTCTGGCCGCCGAAACCGGGGTTGACGCTCATGATCAGCACCAGGTCGACCTTGTCGATCACCCATTCCAGCACGTCGATCGGACTGGCCGGGTTGAACACCAGGCCGGCCCGGCAGCCTTCTGCCTTGATCAGTTGCAGCGTGCGGTCGACGTGGGTGCTGGCGTCGGGGTGGAAGCTGACCAGGTCGGCGCCGGCCTTCGCGAAGGCCTGGGCGAGCGCATCGACCGGCTGCACCATCAGGTGCACGTCGATCGGCACGGGCGTGCCGTCGGGTTGGCGGGCATGCGGACGCAGCGCTTCGCAGATCATCGGGCCGAACGTCAGGTTGGGAACGTAATGGTTGTCCATCACGTCGAAATGAATCCAGTCGGCGCCCGCAGCGATCACGTTGCGGACTTCTTCGCCCAGGCGGGCGAAGTCGGCGGAGAGGATGCTGGGGGCGATGCGGTAGGTCGTCATGGGGTCGTCCGGCGTGCAGGGCGCCATTGTAGGGAGCCTCCTTGCTACCATCGCCGCCAGGGACAAGGGCCAGACACTACATCTCCATGAGCACCTACGAATTCACCTGCAGCGTCGAGCCGCAGTACCTGCCAGAGCAGTCGAACCCGGTGCAAGGCGTCTACGCCTTTGCCTACACCGTGACGATCGAGAACACCGGTGACGTGCCGGCGCAGCTGATCTCGCGCCACTGGGTCATCACCGACGCGAACGGCAAAGTCGAGGAGGTCAAGGGCCTCGGTGTGATCGGGCAGCAGCCCTTCCTGAAGCCCGGCGAAGGCTTCGAGTACACCAGCTGGACGCGCATCGGCACGCCGCGCGGCACGATGAGCGGCAGTTATTTCTGCGTTGCCGAGGACGGCGAACGCTTCGACGCGGTGGTGCCGGCCTTCTCGCTCGCGGTGCAGCGCAGCGGGCTGCATTGATGCGCGGGCTCCGGGCGGTCCTGGCACCGTCGGTCTGGGACCTGAGCTCGCTGCTGTCGGTGCTGAACCCACGTGCCGAGCTGGCCGAGCGCAACCTGTGGTGGGTGCGGCTGGCCGAATGGCTGCGCCACGCGCCGTTGCGCAAGGAAGGCGTCGAGACGCCCGAGACCGGCACCGCCACCCCGCTGCCCGTGCTGCGCCTGCGCCACCTGTTGAACCTGCTCGACCGCCAGCCGGACTACCGGGCCCAGGTGGTCGAGCTGATTGCCCGCACCCTGGAAGACATGGACGCGACGCTGCTGCTGGCCGACTTCGGCTTCGCACCGCGCATGGCTTTTTTCGGCGAACTGGCCGAGCGGGTGCAGCGCAAGCTGCTGCCCGGCACTTCGCAGACGCGCGACCTGGCCGAGCTGTTCCAGCTGGTGTTCGCCGACGAAGCCGACCCGGCCTGGCTGAACGCGATCGATGATGCGACGCTGGGCCGCCTGGCGGCGTTGCTGCAGGAGGCCGTGGCCGCTTCGCGCCACCCTCAGGCGGCCGCACACTGGCGCTCGGCGCTGCTCGACGCGATGATGTTCTGCATCAGCCAGGTGCGCGCGACCGCGTTTTCCGCCGAGATCCGCACGCGGCTGTCCGAGTCGGCCCGGGCCTTGTCGCCGTTCCGGCAGCTGACACGCGCCTTCGATGAGCTGCGCACCCGGCTGGAATCGGACGACACCACGCCTGCGCAGCTGGTGCCGGCCCTCGGCTACGCCCACGCGCTGCTGGACGCCTGCCGGCGCGACGCCGGCACGGTGTACGACCACCTGGAGGAGTACGGCGTCTCGGTCGACATCGTCTTTGCGCTGCAGCAACTGCAGGCGCGGCTGGAGCGGGTGCACCTGCTGCTCGACTGCCTGCTGAGCAAGGACCCGGCGCGCGCGGTGCGCGAGCTGATGGTGCAGTTCGCCGAGACCGCGCAGCGACGCCGCAGCGTGCGGGCGCTGCTGGCGCGCAACTACTCGCTGCTGGCACGCAAGATGGTGGAGCGCAGCGCCGAAACCGGCGAGCACTACATCACCCGCAACCGGTCCGAGTACCTGCAGATGTTCTGGCGTGCAGCCGGTGGCGGCGCCGTCACGACGATGACGGTGCTCGTCAAGTTCCTGTTGACCGGGCTCGGGTTGTCGCCGTTCTTCACCGGCTTCGCGGCCGGGCTGAACTACGCCGCGAGTTTCGTCGCGATCCAGCTGGCGCACTTCACGCTGGCGACCAAGCAGCCGGCGATGACAGCGCCGGCTATGGCCGCCAAGCTCGACGACGTCGGCTCCGACGCGGCGGTGGAGGGTTTCGTCGACGAAGTCGCGCACCTGATCCGCACGCAGGCCGCGGGCATCCTCGGCAACGTCGCGGTCGTGCTGCCCTGCGTGCTGATGGTGCAGCTGGCGTGGCAGGCAGCCTTCGGCGCGCCGCTGGTCGACGCGGAAAAGGCCGCCTACTCGGTGGCCTCGCTGACTGTGCTGGGCTGGACACCGCTGTACGCGGCGGCCACCGGCGTGTTGCTGTTCGCGTCCAGCATCGTCGCCGGTTGGGCCGAGAACTGGTTCGTGCTGCACCGGCTCGGTAGCGCGCTGCGCTGGAACCCGCGCATCCTGGCACGGCTGGGCGAGTCGCGGGCCACGCGCTGGTCGGCCTATCTGCAAGCCAACGTCTCGGGCTTCGCCGGCAACATCGCGCTGGGCTTCATGCTGGGCCTGGTGCCGGCGTTCGCGGGCTTCTTCGGCATCCACTTCGACGTGCGGCACGTGACGCTGGCCAGCGGCCAGCTCGGCGCGGCACTCGGTGCGCTCGGCTGGGAGCTGGTCTACACGCCGGGCTTCTGGCTCGCAGCCGCCGGCATCGCCTTGACCGGCGTGCTGAACGTGAGCGTCAGCTTTCTGCTCGCCTTCCGGCTGGCGCTGCGCTCGCGCAACGTCCGGCTGAAAGACCGCGCCCGCCTGTATGCCGCCGTCAGGCGGCGCCTGCGGCGCCAGCCCATGAGCTTCCTGCTGCCGCTGCGGGTCGCAAAGGCGCAGGCCGCGTGATGAACTTTGACGTTGCGACGGGACTCAAGGCGATGGCGGGTTGTCGTCCGCGGGTGGCGTCTCGTCGGTGCGGCTGCGGTCCTTGCGGCCCGAGAACATCGTCCACCAGACGATGAAGATCAGGATCAGGAGGGCGCCGAGCGCCTCCAACAAAATCAACCACATGGCCTTTCCTTCGCTTTGCCTGCCGCGCGCCCACCGGATGTGGGGCGCCCTGATTCTAGGAATGCTGGCGTCCTGCGCCAGCCCGCCCGCGCCCGGCCCGGCGCCGGACCCTTCCATCACAGCCCCTGCCGGGCCGGCAGCTGCCACCACCGCCACGGTCATCGAACAGCCGCGCTCGCGCTGGGTGCCGGTCGGCTGGGACGCGCTGCCCGGCTGGGGCGGCGACCAGATCCAGTTCGCCTGGCCGGCCCTGTTGCGCAGCTGCCAGCGCCCCGCCCCCGCCTGGACGCGCGCGTGTGCCGAGGCCCTGGCGCTGCCCGAACCGACCGAAGCCGCGGTGCGCCGGTGGATGCAGCACCGCCTGCAACCCTATCGGGTCGAGCCGCGCGACGGCGCGGCGTCGGACGGGCTGATCACCGGCTACTTCGAGCCGCTGATCGAGGCCCGCCGCGAGCCGGACGCCCAGTTCCGCGTGCCGCTGTACCGGCCACCGGCCGACTTCGGCAAGCGCAAGCCGTACTGGACCCGTGCCCAGCTCGAGACCCTGCCCGCGGCACGCGCCAAACTGCGCGGCAACGAGCTGGCCTACGTGGCCGACCCGCTGGATGCGCTGGTGCTGCACATCCAAGGCTCGGGCCGGCTGCTGCTCACCGAGCCCGACGGCCGCCAGCGTCTGGTGCGGGCGGCCTTTGCCGGCCACAACGACCACCCGTACCGCTCGGTCGGCCGCTGGCTGGTCGAGCAGGGCGCGTTTTCGCTCGAACAGGCGTCGTGGCCGGCGATCAAGGCCTGGGCGCGTGCCCACCCGAAGCGCGTGCAGGAGATGCTGCAAATCAACCCCCGCTATGTGTTCTTCCGCGAAGAACCGCTGCCCGACCCGAGTATCGGCCCGCTGGGCGCCCAGGGCGTGCCGCTGACGCCGGGCCGCTCGATCGCGGTCGACCGCGAGTCCATCCCCTACGGCACACCGGTGTGGATCGACACCACTGAGCCGACGCCTGCGCCGGTGCCCGCGCCGCGCCCGCTGCAGCGGCTGGTGATGGCCCAGGACACCGGCGGGGCCATCGTCGGGGCCGTGCGGGCCGATTACTTCTGGGGCTGGACCGAAGGCGCCGAGGAGTTCGCGGGCCGCATGAAGCAGCCGCTGCGCATGTGGGTGCTGTGGCCGCGCTCGTGAGCGCGGTGGCTCACCGGCGCATCGCCTGACGGTAGCGCCCAGGCGGCACGCCGTGGGCCGCACGGAAGCGGTTCACGAGATGGCTGGCGCCGGCGAAGCCGCAAGCCTGCGCGACGTGCTCGAGCGGTGCATCGGTGGTGCACAACATCGAACGTGCGCGTTCCAGCCGCCGCTGCAGCACCCAGGCGTGCGGCGCCATGCCGAACGAGACCCGGAACATGTGCGCGAAATGGTGCTCGGACAGCGCGGCCTGCGCCGCCAGTTCGCCGACCGTCAGCGGCGATGAGAGGTGCGCGTCGATGTGCTCGGCCAGACGCCGGCGCAGCGCCGGAGCCAAGCCGCCGCGTGATGTCCACACAGTTGGCCGGCCGGCATGAGCCTGTACCAGCCGGGTCAGCACCTGGTGCGCGAGCGCATTGGCGTGCAGCCGGGCGTCGACGTCGTTCCAATCCAGACAGGCCATGGCCGCCAATGGCGACGCGACCTCGGCATCTTCGAAGAAGGTGCGCTCGTGCAGGTTGAGCTCACGCGGCTCGCGGTCGAGCAGACGCACCGCCAGCGGTGCCAGCCGCTCATGCTCGAAATACAGGTGCAGGAAGCGCTGCTCGCTGCCCACCACCCAGCTCGAGTCGTGCTCGGCCGGCATCACGCACAAGCGCCCCGGCGCGCCGCGCTGCGCCGGCGACCCGGTACGGAAGGTGCTGAAGCCGCCCTGCAGGTAGAGCGACACCGTGTGGTGGCTCGGACGCTCGTAGCGCGTCGCGTCGTGCGCATTGCACCAGATAGCCGCCGAAAACCCGTCGCCCAGCGACACGCCGCGTTGCAGCCGGGCGCGCGAGCGGGTGCGCAACGTGTCGAACACGTCGGTGTGCGGAGGGGCGTGCAGATCGGCGGGCATGGTGGGCTCGAAGTCCCCCACTGTACGCAAGCTCGGCGCGGTTGGCCGAAGCGCCGGCAAACAAACCGCAGATTCGTGCAACCGGCCGCGGCCCCAGGCGGCCAGACTGCCCGCCATGACCGCCGCTCTTTACTTCCTCACTGTCGCGATCTGGGGCACCACCTGGATCGCTCTGAAGTGGCAGCTCGGCCCGGTGCCGATCCCGCTGTCCATCGTCTACCGCTTCGCGCTGGCGGCGCTGGTGCTGTTCGCCGTATTGGCATTGAGCGGCCGCCTGCGCCGGCCGAAGGACGGCGCCATGACGCTGATCGCCGCGCAGGGCATCTGCCTGTTCTGCCTGAACTTCATTTGCTTCCTGCACGCGAGCCGCTACATCCCGAGCGGGCTGGTGGCGGTGCTGTTTTCGACCGCCACGGTGTGGAACGCGATCAATGGCCGGCTGTTCCTAAAGCGGCCGATCTCGGCGCAGGTGGTCGCGGGCGGCACGGTCGGCATGCTGGGGCTGGCGCTGCTGTTCTGGCCCGAGCTGGCGCATGCGAGCGGGCAATCCGGTGCCTGGCTGGGGCTGCTGCTCGGGCTGGCGGGCACGCTGTGCTTTTCAGCCGGCAACATGCTGTCGGCCCGTCTGCAGGCCGCCGGCCACACGCCGCTGGTTACCAATGCGTGGGGCATGCTGTTCGGTGCCATGGTGCTGCTCGCCGTGCACGCCGCGAGCGGCGGCGACTGGGTCTTCGACACATCGGCGCGCTATGTCGGTGCCCTGCTCTATCTGGCGATCCCGGGTTCGGTGATCGGCTTCACCGCCTACCTGATGCTGGTCGGCCGGCTGGGGCCCGAGCGGGCAGCGTACTGCACCGTGCTGTTCCCCGTCGTGGCGCTCAACGTCTCGGCGCTGTTCGAGGGCTACCAGTGGACGCCCTTGGCCGGGGCGGGCCTGGTATTCGTGATGCTCGGCAACGCGCTGGTGTTCCGCAAGCCGCGGACGGCGGCGGGCGGACGAGCCGCCGCAGACCGCCCGCCCGTCTGAGCGTCAGAACTTGACATCGCCGTGGATGACGCGCGGCGCGGCACTCACGGCGGGCTTGGCACCGATGTAGATGTCGGAGTCGCTGCTGGACGGGTCCTGCAGCCCGGCGGCGCTCGGCAGCGTCAGCTCGCTGGGCAACGTGACACCGGCCGCGGCGCACACGGCCGGGTCCTTGCGTGCGAAGCGGATCTCGCGGTCCAGCCACTTGACCAGCATCGGCTCGCCGTTGCTCATCACGCGGCCGAGCGTCTCGTCGAACGGGATCACGAAGGCCGGCACGTAACGCGACTCGGGCGTCTCGCAGCTCACGCGCTCGTTGGTCAGGCGCGACACGCAATGCCCGGGGATACCCCACAGCTCGCCGAAACCGCCGTACTCGAGCACGATGGACTTGCCGGCGTACTGGCCGTAGGCCGCACCGCTCGGCACCTCGTAGTTCACCTGCAGCGGCGGGTCGAAGCTGACGATGGCGCCATTACCGTCCTTCACCACGGCGAACTGATTCCACTGGTTGGGCCCGGTCTCCCACTGATAGTAGGTGTCCAGCGACTCCAGCTCATGGTCGCAGTACTTCGTTGCGTCGAAGTCGCACGCCGCATCGCTCAGCGCCGCGAACAGTCGGCCGCTGCGCACGCCCCATTGGTATTGGGGACGCGACGCCAGGGCATCGCCGTCGGTGAAGGTCACGGCAGAGCCCGTATGGTCCTTCAGCACGGCGTTGGCCGCATCGGTGGTGTAGCTGACGACGGCACTGCCATCGCTTGGCTCCCAATGGTTGAAGGTGGCATCCAGATAGGGCGACGGTCCGGCCGAGCCATCGGCGAAGAATGCGGCCATCGAAGCCGCCGTCGGACAATCGCGCAGGCAGAACAGCGTCGCCGGCATCTGGCTCGGGTAGACCAGATCCTGAACGCGGTAGATCACCTCCACGGCCGTCGAGTCGACGGTATCGCCCGCACTTTCGAGGGCGACATAGACTTCGCCGCCGAGCGCCTGCGACCAGCCGCGCGCACCGCCCTTGTTCGCAAAGTACGACGGCAACACCGACTGCTCGGCGGAAAGATCGCGCGTCTGGCATTGCTCGGTGCATTCCAGCACCCCGGTGACCTTGAACACGCCCGCGGCGTTGTCCCAGTAGACCTCGTACTGCTTGTTCGGCTGCGCACCTTCGAAGAAGCCGGCCACGTCCCCGACGAAACTGTAGAACTTGATCTTGTCGATCGCCGCCAGCGTGCGCGTGCGCTTGCTGTACTTCATCAACCGCCCCTCCGACTGCAGCAGCGTGTAGGCGGTCTTGGTCGGCGGTTGATCTGCCACGTACTGCACGCGCTGCACGGTCGCTCCGTTGCCCGCACCGGCTTCCTCGGGCAGCCACAGGCCCCAGTAGCCGATGTGGCCGTGGTAGAGGGTACCGTTGCCGGCTTCGTACTCGATCGGGAAGCCGGACTGCCGCGTCACGCGCTCGCCGGTGCCGGCATCGTACAGGCCATAGCGCCACACGGACATGCCGGTCTCGGGATCGTCCGCGTCGCGCGTGAAGCATTGGTCCTGCACGCCGTTCGAGCGCCGGAAGTAGTCGGCGTTGTAGGCGAACGAGAAGGCGATCTGCTGACCCATCTCGTCGATCTGCAACACGCCTGCGCCACTGTCGGGGCCCGATTTGGTGAGTTGCAGTGCCTTGGTGCTGCTGCCGCCAGGCCCGGCGGGCTCGATCTCGTAGTAGCTGATGCCGCCGGCGCTTCCCTCCAGAAAGCCACGCATCATGCAGGGGCCGTCGTCGGCCTTGCCGCAATAGTCGAGCCGGAAGACGCCGTAGGGGTTGCCGTCGGAAGGCGGCTCGGTGGCGGTGGTGTTCACGAAGATCGTGACGTCGAAGTCGCGCTCCGACTCCTCGACCCAGGTCCGAACACGCATCGGCTCGTCGTTGGACGTCCGAGACGAATCGACGATGGCCCGCATGTAGGACGGTGCATTGGAGCCGGAGTTCGTGGCGCCCGAGTTGCTCGTGCTCGATCGCGATTCGGGATCGCACTTGCCCTTGTCGACCAGGGCCACATAGGTGTCCTTGTTGACCAGCGCATCGGGGCGCATGGCCGACATGAAGCACATGATCATGTTCACCTGGTTCACCCCGCGCGAGGTGGCGTCCTCGACGTTGGTGTGCTGCGTGTCGGTCGCATAGGGCGAGGTCGCGCCCGGCGCGGCATCGGCGCTGCCTGCCAGGGCGCCGATGAGCATCGGAAGCACCAGCAGGCGCCAAGTCGGAAGTCGGTTGTCCATGGTTGTTCCCCTTCGCCTCGACCTTAGTTCCCGTTCTTCGGCGTCACGACGGAGACGCTGTTGGGAGTGCTGATGCCTTGTACCGTTTCGGACCCTCCCGAAGAGGCCCCGGACGACGACGACGAGCCGCCGCAGGCCGCCAGCGCGAGCGTCGAGAAAACAGCCGCATACGCGGCGCAACGAGCCAATCGGTCCATGCGGAACCTCCTGTGTGCGAGTCATCGAAAACCGGGAGCAGTGCCACTGCCCGCGGGCGAGCCGGCCAAGGCAGAGGCCGGCGCGGCCGGATGCGGACATACGGTGTATCGACGGCGGCGGCGGGGGAGTTGAGGGGGGGAGATCAGCGCGCGTGATGCAGTACGCGCAGAAAGTCGGGGCACAGACGGACGGTCGGAAACCCCGGGTTTTCCTGGCTCCCGGCGCGCTCCGAAGGCTTACCGTCATGGTTTGGCAAGCACGTCACGGGCCGCCCGCGCCAGAGGCGACACGGTCCCTCACCGCGGGCATGTACGGCGACCATTCGCCGCTCGCCGCGATCGGTCCACGGCTTCTCCGCGAGCCGATCGCACGCGCGACCTCCATCTTGGAATCGATCGCGCTCAGGATGCAGCCGCGGACGTCCCCGCGGATCGGCGAACCGATGGGCAGCGACCCCTTGCCGGTTCTCTTGAAGGTTTCAGGGGGCAGTCACCCGCATCTGCACCACCGAGCGGCGACTGCCGCGTGCCTCGGCGCTGGACCAGTTGCCTCGCTCGATGGTGTGTTGCTCCTCGAGCGTGTCGGCGATTGTCACCCACTCGCCGAGCGGGACCTGCACGCGGGTTAATGTCGTGCCGCCTTCGCGCAGGGGCCGATCCTGCATGCCGGACGTCGGGTCGTTGAAGCGGCTCGACTCGGCCGCGATCTCCACCGTCACCGGTTCGCCGCCTCCGGGCCAGCGCGGCTGCACCGTGAAGCCACGCCCGGCTTCGAGCATCACCTTGGACGGCACCAGCGTCGCGCCGTCGCGGGCGTTCCAGATCACCTGGTACCACTGCAACGGCTGCTGCTGCGCGAGCCGGATACCGGCGCGTCCCCCGTTGAGCACCAGCACCTGTTGCGTGCCGTCACCGCGCGTCACGCTTTCGCGGCGGGTGGTGTGCACCGTCACGCCCCCCTGCGCGTTGACAGTACGGTGGCTGGAAATCACCACCGAGCCGGAGGCGCTGGCACCCTGGCGGGCCAGCTCGGTTTGGTCCCCCTGGCGCAGTTCGATGCGCAGATTGCGCTGCGGCAGCCCGGGCTGTGCGAACACGCTGGGACAACCCGCCCCCAGGACGGCAGCGACGACCCATATGCGACGTGAAGCGTTCACTTTCGACTCCTGCGGCCCGGCATCTGCCCGGCCGTGCGATATGCACTGTAGCGGGCAGGCCGACGGCTTCGCGCTGTCGCCGCATGGCGACTGCAGCTTTACACAGCTTCACCCAGCGGACGCAACCATGATGCATCGCGATTCGAGCATGCCTGCATGAAGATCCTTCCGCTTCGTTCCTCGGCGCCGGGCCGGTGGTCGCGCTGGGGCGCCTGCAGCCTGGCCCTCGTGCTCGCCGCCTGCGCAAGCCCGCCGCCCCGTCCTGCCGCCCACCGGAACGCGCCTGCCGCCTCGGCCCGGCCGCTGTATTTCTACCCGCAGCAGGGGCAAGGTGAACGGCGCCAGGACCGCGACCGCTACGAGTGCTACCAGTGGGCCTCGCGGCAAACGCGCAGCGACCCCGGGATGACGCCGCTGCGCACCTATGTGCACGCGGCACCGGCACCCGACCCTGCGCCCGGCCGGGACACTGCGGTGGGCGCGTTGGGCGGCGCGATGATCGGTGGTGCCGTGGCCTCACGTCACCACACCGCCGAAGGCGCGGCGGTGGGCCTGGTGCTCGGCGCGTTGATCGGTGCGGCGTCGGACCAGGCCCGTGCCGATGCGGCGCGACAGACTCAAGCCGCCACCCGGTACGCCACCCCGCCGTGGCACGACTTCCGCCGCGCGATGTCGGCCTGCATGGCCGGGCGCGGCTACACCGTGGGTTGACAGCCCCTGGAGCGATCAACATGGATTCGATGCCGTTCATACCCTGGCTGCAGATCGTCGCGATGGCGACCGTGCTGGCATGCCCGGTGGTCTCGCAAGCCGAACCGGCCGACAGGGATCGCGGCGCCCGGCAAAAAGAGCAGCGGGCCGAGCCCCGCGGGGCGCAGTTGCGTGACCACGACCGCGAACGCGGGCCGCGCCCGGCGCCGCCGCGCCTGCGTTCGCCCAGCGAGCGCCCCGCACCCGACGTCCATCGCCCGCCGCACGTGCGCTCGGGCGATCGCGAACGCCGGCCCCATTGGGACGACGATCGGCGCAGACGGCACGACCGGCCACCGCCACACTGGCACGACGATCGGCGCTGGGACCGGCCGCCTCACCATCACTCTCACTATCGTCACGCGCCTCGCTACCGTTGGGGCCACCACGTGTCGTCATTGGGGCCGCGCGCGCACTTGTCGCTGCACTTCGGTGAGCGCTACTGGTTCGACGACGGCTTCTGGTACACGCCGGCACCATCGGGCTTCGTGGTCGTGCGCCCGCCCGTCGGCGTCTACCTGAACGCGCTGCCGGTCGGCTACACGCTGGTGCGCGTCGGGCCCAGCGTCTACTACCACGCGAACGGCGTGTACTACACCGAAGCGCCGAGCGGGGGCTACCAGGTGGCCCAGGTGCAGGACGACGACCCAGCGCCGTCCTACCAGCCGCCCATGGTGTACCCGGCGCGCGGCCAGTCGGCCGAGCAGCAGCGCAGCGACGAATACGAGTGCCATACCTGGGCGGTCGACCGCGCCGGCTTCGACCCGACGCTGGTGCCGCTCGGGCAGGGCCCTGAAGGCGACTCGGTCCTGCGGGGCAACTACCAGCGCGCGCTGACCGCCTGCCTCGAAGGCCGCGGCTACACGGTGAAGTAAAGCGCGCTCAGCTGCCGCCCTTGCGCGGCGACTTGCCCGGGTTCTTCTTGTTGCGGGTGTGCGGGCCGCGCCCGCGCGAGATCTGTTCGTTCATGGATCGGTCCTCGTGGAGGGTTGAAAGACTTGCAGCGCAAGGCGCGGCAAGCGCCGTTCCCAACGTCAGCCGGCAGTGCGTGCCCGCGGCTTCAGATGCCCCAGCGGCAAGGCCCGGCTGGCCTTCACCTCGCCCAGCGAGAAGCTGGTGTGCAGGTCCTTCACGTTGGGCAGCTTGAACAGCGTGTCCATGGCCCAGCGCGAATAAGCGTCGAGGTCGGTCGACATCACCTGCAGCTCGAAGGTGCCCGAGCCCGAGATGTAGTGGCACGAGATCACCTCGGGCAGTGCCCGGATCGCGTCTTCCAGCTCGCGCGTGGCCACCGCGTTGTTGCGCTCGGCATCGACCCGCACGAAGGCCAGCACGCCCAGGCCGATCTTGTGGCGGTCGATCTCGGCCCGGTAGCCCTTGATGTAGCCCTGCTCTTCCAGTGCCTTCACGCGACGCCAGCACGGGCTGGGCGACAGACCGATGCGGGCGGCCAGCTCGGCGTTGGACAGACGCGCATCCTGCTGCAGCTCGTGCAGGATCGCGATGTCGTAGCGATCCAGCCCCTCTTCAAGTTCGCCGGCGGTGGCCGTCGCGGCAGAGAAGCTGCGGGTTTTCCCTTGGTCGCCGGTTTTTGAGGGCATTTCTTTCCTTGCATTCGCGTTCAAGGGGTGATTATTCCCACATCGGCGTTGTTCGAGGCAAAGAAAGAAAAGACTTGCCCGCGGGAGATTCCTAAACTGGGGGACCATGGTGCCGGCCCGGCGCGCCACAAGTGCGCCTGCGGCGACAGGCCCCCACAAGGAGTTCCTCACGATGAATGCCCCGCTCCCCGAGTCGATCCGCCGCGCGCTGGAATCGGTCACCCTGGACGACAAGTACGCGCTCGACCATGGCCGTGCCTTCATGAGCGGCGTGCAGGCGCTGGTCAGGCTGCCGATGCTGCAGCGCACGCGCGACGCGATGGCCGGCCTCAACACCGGCGGCTTCATCAGCGGCTACCGCGGCTCGCCGCTCGGCGGCTACGACCAGGCGCTGTGGCAGGCGAAGAAACACCTGGCGGCCAACCACATCGTGTTCCAGCCCGGCGTCAACGAAGAACTCGGCGCCACCGCAGTGTGGGGCACGCAGCAGCTGGACCTGTACCCCGAACAGAAAAAGTTCGATGGCGTGTTCGGCATCTGGTACGGCAAGGGCCCTGGCGTGGACCGCTCGCTCGACGTGTTCAAGCACGCCAACATGGCCGGCACCGCGAAGCACGGCGGTGTCATCGCGATCGCGGGCGACGACCACATCTCCAAGAGCTCGACCGCCGCGCACCAGAGCGACCATGTGTTCAAGGCGGTCGGTTTCCCGGTGTTCTTCCCGACCAACGTGCAGGAGATCCTGGACCTCGGCCTGCATGCCTTCGCAATGAGCCGCTTTGCCGGCGTGTGGGCCGGCATGAAGACGATCCAGGAGATCGTCGAATCGTCGTCCAGCGTGTGGGTCGACCCGGACCGCGTCAACATCGTGCTGCCGGAAGACTTCGCGATGCCGCCGGGCGGCCTGCACATCCGCTGGCCCGACCCGCCGCTGGAGCAGGAAGCGCGGCTGATGAACTACAAGTGGTACGCCGCACTCGCCTATGTGCGCGCGAACCGGCTGAACCACACGGTGATCGACTCGCCGAATGCGCGCCTGGGCCTGATCGCCAGCGGCAAGGCCTACAACGACACGCGCCAGGCGCTGCACGAGCTGGGCCTGGACGACGACACCTGCCGCCGCATCGGCATCCGGCTGCACAAGGTCACCGTGGTGTGGCCGCTGGAAGCCTCGATCACACGCGAGTTCGCGACCGGCCTGCAGGAGATCCTGGTCATCGAGGAAAAGCGCCAGGTCATCGAATACCAGATCAAGGAAGAGCTCTACAACTGGCGCGAGGACGTGCGCCCCAACGTGCTCGGCAAGTTCAACGAGCCCGATGGCGACCACTCGGGCGGCGAATGGTCGATGCCCAACCCGGCGTCGAACTGGTTGCTGCGCGCACAGGCCGACCTGAACCCGGCGCTGATCGCGAAAGCCATCGCCCAGCGCCTCGAGAAACTCGGCCTGATGCAGCAGCTCGGCAGCGACCTGCGGGCCCGCATCGCCGCGCGCATGGCGGTCATCGAGGCGAAGGAGCGCAGCGAGCAGACGCTCAAGCTCGACACCGACCGCGCGCCGTGGTTCTGCAGCGGCTGCCCGCACAACACCAGCACCCGGGTTCCCGAAGGCTCGCGCGCAGTGGCCGGCATCGGCTGCCACTACATGACGGTGTGGATGGACCGCAGCACCAGCACCTTCACGCAGATGGGCGGCGAAGGCGTGCCGTGGGTCGGGCAGGCGCCGTTCACGAACGAACAGCACATCTTCGCCAACCTGGGCGACGGCACCTACTTCCACAGCGGGCTGCTGGCGATCCGCCAGAGCATCGCCGCCGGCGTCAACATCACCTACAAGATCCTCTACAACGACGCGGTGGCGATGACCGGCGGCCAGAAGGTCGGCGAGCGCCCTGAAGGCCATTCGGTGCTGCAGATCATGCAAAGCCTGATCGCCGAGGGCGTCGGCAAGCTGGTGATCGTGACCGACGAGCCGGGCAAGTACCACGGCGTGTCGCTGCTGTCCGGCGTGACGGTGCACCACCGCGACGAGCTCGACCGCCTGCAGCGCGAGTTCCGCGAACTCAAGGGCACCACCGCGATCATCTACGACCAGACCTGCGCGACCGAAAAACGCCGCCGCCGCAAGCGCGGCACGATGGCCGACCCGGCCAAGCGCGTTGTCATCAATGAGCTGGTGTGCGAAGGCTGCGGCGACTGCTCGGTGCAGAGCAACTGCCTCAGCGTCGAGCCGGTCGAGACCGAGTTCGGCCGCAAGCGCCGCATCAACCAGAGCACCTGCAACAAGGACTATTCCTGCGTGAAGGGTTTCTGCCCGAGCTTCGTCACCGTCGAAGGCGGCGAGCTGAAGTCGGCGAAGAAGTCCAAGGCCGGGCGGCCCGACCCGTTCACTTTGCCCGAACTGCCCGAGCCGGCGCTGCCGCTGGCCGAACAGGCCTACGGCATCGTGGTCGCCGGTGTCGGCGGCACCGGCGTGATCACCATCGGCCAGTTGCTGGGCATGGCTGCCCACCTGGAAGGCAAGGGCATCGTCACGCAGGACGCGGCGGGCCTGGCGCAAAAGGGCGGCAGCACCTGGAGTCACATCCAGATCGCGAACCGCGCCGAGGCGATCCACACCACCCGCGTCGGCACCGCCGAAGCCGACCTGGTGATCGGCTGCGATCCGATCGTCGCCGCCAACAAGACCACCCTCGGCACGATGGTCGAGGGCCGCACCCGCATTGCGCTCAACTCGCACGGCGCGCCGACCGCTGCCTTCGTGACCAACCCCGACTGGCAGTTCCCCGGCGGCAGCTGCGAGACGCTGCTGGCGAAAACGGTGGGCGCAGCCAACCTGGGCCGCTTCGATGCAGAGCAGTTGTCGGTACGCCTGCTCGGCGACTCGATCTATGCGAACCCGATGATGCTGGGCTACGCATGGCAGAAGGGTTGGGTGCCGCTGACGCGCGCCTCGCTGATGCGCGCGATCGAACTGAACGGCGTGCAGGTCGACAACAACAAGGCCGCCTTCGAGTGGGGTCGCCGCATTGCCCACGACCTCGCGGCCGTCGAGGCGCTTGCGCAGCCGCAGACCCAGGTGGTGCAGTTCGTCAAGAAGACCGCGCAATCGCTGGACGACATCGTCGCGAAACGCGAGGAGTTCCTGACCGGCTACCAGAACGCGGCGTATGCGCAGCAGTACCGCAGCTTCGTCGACCGGGTGCGCGCCGCCGAAGCGCCGCTCGCATCGACCCGGCTCACCGAGGCGGTCGCGCGCTACCTGTTCAAGCTGATGGCCTACAAGGACGAGTACGAGGTGGCGCGACTGCACACCGACCGGAGCTTCCTGTCCAGGATCGAGCAGCAGTTCGAAGGCGACTACAAGCTGGTCTATCACCTCGCCCCGCCGCTGACCGCGAAGCGCAACGACCGTGGCGAACTGGTCAAGCGCCCGTTCGGCCCGTGGATGCTGAAGGCCTTTGGCGTGCTCGCGAAGCTGAAGGGTCTGCGCGGCACGGCATTCGACGTGTTCGGCCACACCGAGGAGCGCAAGACCGAGCGGGCCCTGATTTGCCAGTACAAGGACAGCATCGAGGAGGTGCTGGCCTCGCTGAACGCCGAGCGGCTGGCGCTGGCGGTCGAGATCGCTCGCATCCCGGAGGAGATCCGCGGCTACGGCCACGTGAAGGAGCGGCACTTGAAGGCGGCGCGCACCAAGTGGGACCGGCTGATGGCCGACTGGCGCCAGCGCGGCAGCCTGCCCGAGGCCGCCTGAGGGCCGGCGGGCGCTCGCCGCGCCCGCCGCTGTTCACAGCATCTCGACCGCAACGGCGGTGGCTTCGCCGCCGCCGATGCACAGCGTGGCGATGCCGCGCTTCAGCCCGCGCCGACGCAGCGCGCCCAGCAGCGTGACGAGGATGCGGGCCCCCGATGCGCCGATCGGGTGGCCCAGCGCACAGGCGCCGCCATGTACGTTGAGCGCTTCGTGGTTCACCCGGTGTTCGTGCATCACCGCCATCGCCACCGCGGCAAATGCCTCGTTCACTTCCCACAGGTCGACGTCGGCGACGCTCCAGCCGGCCTTCTTCAACAGTTTCGCGATGGCGCCCACCGGCGCCGTCGTGAACCAGCGCGGCTCCTGCGCATGGACCGCCTGGGCGCGTAGGCGCGCCAGCGGCTTCAGTCCCCGTTGCATCGCGGTGGACTCGCGCATCAGCACCATCGCGGCCGCACCGTCGCAGTTGCTCGACGAACTGGCAGCGGTGAGGGTGCCGTCTGCCTTGAACGCGGGGGCAAGCGTCGGGATCTTCTCGGCCTTCAGCTTGAACGGCCGCTCGTCGCGTGCGATCACCGCCGGGCCGCCTTTGCCGCCCACCGCCACCGGCGCGATCTCCCAGTCGAAGCTGCCGTCCTCGTTCGCGCGCCGCGAGCGCTCGACCGAGGCCATTGCAAACGCGTCCATCGCTTCGCGGCCGAAACCGTACTTCGCCGCGCATTCCTCGCCGAACAGCCCCATCGGCTTGCCGGGCTCGTAGGCGTCTTCCAGCCCGTCGAGCGTCATGTGGTCGTACAGCGCGGCGCTGCCGGCCTTGATGCCCTTGCGAACGAAGGCCAGGTGCGGCGCGTTGCTCATGCTCTCCATGCCGCCGGCGACCAGGAGGTCGGCACTGCCGCTCATCAGCATGTCGTGCGCGAACATGGCGGCACGCATGCCGGAGCCGCACACCTTGTTCAAGGTGACGGCACCGACCGCATCGGGCAGCCCCGCGCGCCGCAACGCCTGCCGCGCCGGTGCCTGGCCCTGCCCGGCCATCAGCACGTTGCCCATCAGCACTTCATCGACCGCGTCGCCGGGCACGCCGGCGCGTTCGATGGCGGCGCGTATCGCGACGGCGCCGAGTTCCCAGGCCTGCAGGCCGGCCAGATCGCCGAGCAACCCGCCGATGGGCGTGCGCGCGGCCGAGACGATGACGACGGAATCGGACATGACGGCGTTCTCCTTGATTGAGCAGCAATGGATGGTGCGGTGCACCATTTGAGCCGGTAAGTCCGTGCGGCTACAGTGTCCGGATCGACATTTTTCAGGCTTATTCAGCCATGCATGATTTCATCGTGCTGTTGATCCCCGGGGCGCATGCGACCAGCGTGGCGGCGACGCTGGACATGCTGTCGGCGGCGGCACTGCTGGCGCGCCGCGTGGGCTGCCCGGTGCCGCGCTGGACCGTCGTTTCCGCCAGCGGCGGCGATGTTGCGCTCGGCAACGGCGTGTCGGTGACCTCCCAGGTGCTGCCCGCGCGACTGCCCTCCGGGCGGCCGACCTGGATCGTGCCCGGGCTCGGCGCCACCAGCGCGCGGCGCGCCGAGGCGCTGCTGTCAGATGCCGGCACGCAGGCCGTGCTGCGCGTGCTGCGGCGAGCCGCGGCGCGCGGTGGTTCCATCGCGGCATCGTGCTCCGCGGTGCTGCTGCTGGGCGGGGCGGGGCTGCTCGACGGCCGTCGCGTCACGATCTCGTGGTGGCTGGCGCCGCTGTTGCGTCGCATGGTGCCGGCGTGCCAAGTCGACGAAATGCGCATGGTGATCGAGGACGGCCCGATCGTCACCGCGGGCGCCGCCTTCGCGCAGATCGACCTGATGCTGTGGTTGCTGCGCCGGCGTTTCGGCCAGGCCTTGAGCGAAGCGGTCGCACGCGCGCTGCTGATCGATGGGCGCCAATTGCAGGGCCCCTACATCGACCCGTCGGTGGTCAACGCCGGGCACGAGCTGCTGATGCGCATCGAGGCGCAAGTCCGCGCGGCGCTGCCGCACCCGCCTTCCGTCGAGGCCTTGGCTGCGACGTTGGCGATGTCGCCGCGCACGTTGACGCGGCGGGTGCGCACCGCCAGCGGCCGCTCGCCGCTGGAGCTGGTCCAGTCGGTGCGGCTGGCCAGCGCGCGGGCACTGCTCGAAAGCGGTGGGCTGTCCGTCGAGGAAGTCGCGCATCGCGTGGGGTATCAGGATGCGACCGCACTACGCCGCCTGATGAAGAAGGCCTATGGCGCGACGCCACGGCAGATGCGCCCCACGGCCGTTCCAGACGCTTAACGAATGCTTGCACTCCCTCGCTCCTGAGGCGCTGGAACACGGTCACGCTGGCGCCGACCTGCGCACTGCAGGTTGCCCGCACATTCGCTGCCCGTGCGCCGTCTGGCACGAACCCGGGCCACCTGATCGATCACCTACAACCCCTCAGGAGGAAGTTGTCATGCCCCATTTTTGTTCACGACCCGTCCGCTGCACACCGTCCGTGGCTGCGTCCACCTTGGCAACCGCCGCCTGGCTCGCCTGTGCGCCGCTGCCCGCCAGCAGCGCCGGCCCCGACGTCTCGTGGACCGGCGGCGCGGGCCCCGACCAGGCGTTCTGGGACCTGGCGCAGAACTGGGATGCGGACTTCCCGCCGTCGCCTTACTTCTACCCGGGCGGCGAAAAATGGGTCGACCTCGGCAGCCACGACACCGTCCTGCGCTACGGCAACCATGGCATCGGCCGCTTGACCGGTACGGGCACGTTGACGCTGGCCGGCGGCGGCATCGGCATGGAGATGGACCTCGACTCGCGCCTGGGCAGCCTGCGGATGGAGGCGGGTGGGTTCGTGCTGCCCTGGCTCACCGTCGGCAGCTTCCACTGGAGCGGCGGGGGCTTCGGCGGCTATTCGCCGTCCAGCGGCAACGGCTACGTGATCGTCGAGGGCGACGCCCATATCACCGGCGTGTCGAGCCGCTCCGGCGCCTCGTTCACCTTCCTCGGCAATACCCGGTGGGACGGCACAGGCATCATCGACTCCCGCGGCCTGCTGCAGGTCGGCGCCAACGCGCACTTCGACGACCACGCCGGCCCAACCGGCCACGCCTGGTCGCTGGGATTGGATGGGGAATACCTGGTGGAAGGCCGCTACACCAAGACCGGCGTGGGCGATTCGACACTGCAGACCATGCGCAGCACCGACTTCCGCAACACCGGCACGGTGGACGTACAAGAGGGCGCATTGAAGATGCGCATCGGCCTGTTCGTGGAAGGCGACTACGACAGCGGCGTCGAGCCGAGCTTGTGGACCAACGAGGGCACGTTGCAGACATCCGGAGGCTCGCTGCAGGTGCAGTTGCTGGGTGCGACCGCTGCCCACCGCGGGCAGGCGCTGGTGCACGCCGGATCGATGAGCTTCGAGCTGGAGGATGCCGCGCTGAACAGCAGCGGCGATTGGCGCATCGACAGCAATGCGTCGCTCACCTTCCAGGGCAGCCCCGCACAGACGGCGATGTCCACCGTCGACGTCACCAGCGGCCGCATCACCAATCAGGGACAGCTGACCATCCACGGCGTGCGCATGCGCGTCGGACCGGACGCGGCGCTGGATGGCCCGGGGCATCTGGCCGTCACCGGGCAGGGCGTGTTCGAGTACGCCCAGCCGCTCGCGCTGGGCTCCCTGCGCATCGGTGCGGGCGCCGACTCGGCGGGGCACGTGAAGATCGCCGGCAGCCTCGACGTTCAGGACCTGGTGTGGGGCCACGGCAGCTTGTCGGCCGGTGGCCCGATCACGGTGAGCCGGTATGCGCAACTGAGCGGAGATGCCATCGACGCCGCCGGGCGCCAGGGCAAACGCCTCGACACCGAGCTGGTGCTGCTCGGCGCCGGTCTGTGGGAGGACGGACGAGACCTGTACGGTGCCGGCGCCCTGCGGATCGCGGCCGGCGCGACGTTCGACGTCCAGCCCGCACGGAGCGGTCGCGCGATCGAGCTCGCGCGCGTGCGCAACGCCGGCCGCTTCAATGCCAACGGCGACCTGGTGGTCCACGCCCCGTTCGACAACACCGGCACGGTGAACACCGACGGGGGCACGTTGACGTTTCGCGGCCCGCTGGTCAACCGGGGCACGTTGTCGGCGCAATGGGGACGCATCGAGATCGAGTCACCGAACGCGCCGTGGCGCAACGAGGGTCGCCTCGAACTGCTCAACGCGCAGGCTCAGGTCGGCGGCGGTTTCGTCAACGCCGGACAGGTGGTGCTCGGCTTGCAGTCTGACTTCGGCGAGCCGGCCCTGGCTCGGCTCACGGTGGACGGCGACTACGTGCAGGACGATATCGGCGCCGCAAGCTGGATCGACGGCCTTCTGCAGGCCGACAACCTGCGCTTCGAGGCCGGCAGCTTCGGCGTGGGCTTGCGCGGGAGCGTCGGCTTGGCCGAGTTGGTGGCCGGTACGATCAGTTTTGGCGGCGCGGCACTGTATCTCGACATCATGAACATCGACTGGATGGACCGGATCGCCATCGACGGCCTGGCCCGCCTGGACGGCCATCTCGATATCGATTTCGGCCAGGAGCTGCCGTTTGGCGATCTGTCGCAGACCTACCGCATCCTCACGGCGTCCGGCATCCAGGGCAGCTTCGACAGCATCACGAGCAACCTGGATGCCTCCCGCTATCGCCTGATCGCGCTCTATGGCGACGACCACGTGGAGCTCCAGATCGCCGCGGTGCCGGAGCCGGAAACCTATGCGCTGATGGCGCTCGGGCTCGTCGTGGTCGGGGCCGTCGGTCGTCGCAGACGCGCGACCTGAGGAAGACGCGCAAGCGGCCCACGACGGCAGGTATCAGGACGCAACAACGGGGCCGTGCGGCAGGGAAATCGCGCAGCGCGACACCACGGCGATCGAGGCTGGCGTTGCCCTCCGGCACTTAACGATTGCTTGCATTCCGGAGCACCCGATCGAGCAAAACCGGATCAGGCTCGCGAAGGCAAGGCGCGTGAACGGCCCGACGAAACCGTCCGCGACGAGCCTTGCAGGCCGCCTGCGTATTCGCTCCCCGCTCGCGTCCTGGCACTCCGGGAGCGAGCAGGGAGACACACATGCGCCCCAGTTCCTTCAGGCCCCCTCAGCTTCATCTCCTGGCAGCCGCTGCTTTCGCGTGCATGCCGCCGGTCGCCACCGCCGACCCGCCCCCCGCCTACATCGCGCCCGGCGAAACCTGGGTCGACGACGTTCCGGTCGGATGGTCCTACAGCGACGAGTACATCGACTTCGTCAATGAAGGCCGCTACGTCAAGACGGGCGATGGTGGGCGGGGCTATACCTGGGCCTGGGGTTTCGACAATCGCGGCGAATATGACGTGACGGCCGGTGCCGTCAGCTTCGGCCTCGGCGCCGCCAGCAACGGCTGGAGGAACTCCGGCCAGCTGTACGTGCGCGAAGGCGCGCAAATGGAAGTCTTCATGCCCCGCTTCAACGCGACATCGGTCCACTCGGGCCACGTACACGTCGAGCGGAATGCGGTGTTCGGGCTGGGCATGGCTCTCAGCTCCGTGCTGGAGAGTTCCGGCGCCTGGACGGTCGACCGAGGCGGGCACTTGGCGTTCTCCGGGGCTTCCGGCCCTGATCCGTGGGGCGGGTCTTCGCCCGGCGACAGCTTCACCGGCGTCGGCATCCGCAACGAGGGCGTGGTGAGTTTCTCCGGCAACTACGCCCGCTTCAGTGGCGGCGCCACCTTGTCCGGCTCGGGCCGGGTCGAGCTGGTCGACGGCGCCGTCCTCGACCTCCTCGACGATCTGCGCATCGGCAGCCTGCTCGTCGACCAGCCCGTCCCCTCCGATGTCCTGCCCACCTTCAGCCTGCTGCGTGCCCGCCACGTCACGCTGGACGCGCTCGAGTGGGGCTCGGGGAAGCTGGAGGTCTCGTCGGTCACGGTGCACGGCGCGACGCGCCTGTACGGCTACACCTACCACGAATACCAGGACGGGCAAAGCTCGAGCTTCGTGCGCGAGAAGCGTGTCGAGAACCCCTTCGTCTTCCAGGGCGACGTCGACTGGGCCGGGGACTATGCCCTCGTCGGCGGCGGCCGCATCACCGTCGACACCGCCGGTCGTTTCCTGGACAACCACGACCACCGCGACCCGTGGACCGGCGTGCGCATGCCGCAATACATCGACATCGCGCGCTTCGACAACCACGGCACCTACCTCAAGACGGGGGCCGGCGACACCACGGTGCTGGCTCCTTTCGTCAACACCGGGCTGGTGACAAACCGTGGGGCCGGCACGTTGACGCTGGCCGGAGCCGTCGACAACCGCGGCACGCTGGAAGCCGACGGTGCCAGGTTGGTGGTGCACGGGGCGCTGCAACAGTTGCAGCTCGACCAGGCCACTTATCCGAGGAGCCACATGCTGACCGGCGGCCGCTACGTCATGCGCAACGGCGTCATCGTGCTGACGCCCCGGGCCGCCGACGCACCGCGCCTGGCCGACGCGAAGATCCGTACCAACGGCGGCCATATCGTGCTCGATGGGCCCGGAGCCGGCCTGCGGGTCGCGCACCTGGGCAGCGACTACGAGGCGTTGGACGAACTCATCTGGAACAAGGGTTCGCTGGTCCTGCTCAACGGCGCGCAGCTCGGGACCGGCATGCCGTTCTACAACGCCGGCGCGCTCAGCGTCGGCGCCGGCAGCCTGCTGGATGTCGCCGACCGCTACACGAATGACGGCGGAGCGGCCTGGATCGGCGGGCGGCTCGACGCGGAAAGCTTCAGCTTCTTCAGCGGCACGCTCGGCGCGGGCCTCGAAGGCGAGGTCGGTGACGGCGTACTGAGCGGCGGCGCACTGGCGCTCGGCGGCACGGGGATGCTGCACCTGGACCTGCTGGGCTCCGAGCACTTCGACACGCTGAGCCTGGCCGACGCTGCGATGCTCGGCGGGCAGTTGTGGGCGGAGTTCGGGCCCGGCGCGGCGCCGCTCGGCAGCTTCCGCTTCCTCACCGCGGACGGGGGCGTCAGCGGCCGTTTCGCCTCCATCGCCAGCAACCTCGATCCGTCGCGTTATGTGCTTTCGGCGGTGTATGGCGCGACCTATGTCGAACTCAACGTGGCGGCCGTGCCGGAGCCTGAAACCTACCTGCTGATGGCCATCGGTCTCGGTCTGCTGGGGTACGTGGGTCGCCGCCGTCGACCCGGCGCTGCAAGGCCGGGCGACTGACCTTCAACAGCGTTCGATGCCGGCGGTGAGGGCAGGAGACGCCAGCGATTGCCACCATGCGTGCAATCGCTCGGCGGCCTCCTCGACACGGCCTTCGTTGCGGATCACGCAGTCCGCTGCGACAGATTCGCCGAGCGCGGCCGCGCGCAGCAAGCGTCGCTCGATCTCGGACGCGGACTCGCGGCCTCGCAAGGCCAGTCGGGCAGCAAGCGTCGGGGAAGACGCTGTCACCAGCACCACCCTCGCCCGTGGCGCCAGACGCCGCAGCGCCTGCAGCTGCCCGCGAGATCCGTTGAGCACCAGCCACTGCCCGCGCTCCATAGGCGCCAGCAAGGTGCGCCGAACGCCGTAGTGCAAGCCGTTGGCACGCCAGTGCAACGCCAGCAGCCCCTGGACGAGCAGCCGCTCCATCTGCACCTCGTCCACGGCCTCGTGCTGTTCGGCGTGCGGGTGCCGGGAGGACCGGCGTGTGATGATGCGCTGCGCAAACGCCACCGGGGCATGCGGTGGCAACCCGTCTCGCCAGGCTCGCAGCACCGTATCCTTGCCCGCGCCCGAGGGACCGACCACGTACAGGAGGCGGCCGCCGCCATCGGGCAGCGATGCGTCAGCGTGCAAGTTCGAACCTCGTCGCCAAACGGAACGGCCTGCCGGGTGCGGGCTCGACGAACAGGCACAGTGCATCGCAACGCATAGGCACGCCGAGGGCCTCGCCGAAATGCTCGCGTGCCCGCTCCAAGAGGGCGTCACGCGGCTCGCCCGGCAACGCGTCGAGCGGGTCGGTCAGCGTCATGTGAAAGCGCCACTCGCTCAACACGTAGGGGTAGCCGTGAGCCTCGAGCAGCGCCTGCTGCTGCGGCGTCAGCGTCAATGAATGGCGCCTCGCACGCTCTTCATCGGTCGGCGGTGCCCGAAAGGTATCGAGATCGATCACGCACGCGTCGGCCAGGCGCTGCAGCGGGTGGTCGGCCCCGAGCGCCTGCGCCGGCCGCAAGGCGAGAAAGCGCCCGAGCCATGCCACGTCGAGCACCGGCATGTCGAACGCCGGGGTTCGGCTGGCAAGCCGGGCCACCGCCCCCAGCAGGGCCGTCTCCGACCAAGGCTCGCGCAGCCGGAACGGCGGCTTCAGTGTCGCGTGGAAGCCGTAGCGGCGCGGCTCGCTGATGTGAGGTCGTGCCGGCTCGGGCCAGCCGGTGTCAGGCGACAACGGGTCGCGCTGCAGCCACCGGCAACCGGTCTCCCACAACGGGTGATTGGCCGCAGGAGCGAAGTAGACCGCATAGCGGTGCACGGTGGTCGTCGTACCCATCATCCGCGTCGATCCGCCTGTCATTCGGGTTGAAAGTCCTCGGGAGACACGCTCAACTGCACCGCGTCGGCCGCGAACAGCGTGGTACCAGCCTCGACCGGCACGCCATGGCCGTCGACGTTGACGTAATCGACCAGCAGCACCGGCGCAT
Source organism: Caldimonas mangrovi (assembly GCF_023721835.1). GTDB lineage: Bacteria > Pseudomonadota > Gammaproteobacteria > Burkholderiales > Burkholderiaceae_C > Caldimonas > Caldimonas mangrovi. The sequence goes on from NZ_JAMKFE010000025.1 coordinate 32,105, forward strand.
TCACCGGCCGCGCCAGTGCGTCGGCTTCCTCGTGCGTCGGCATGCGACACGAGACCACGCTGCGCTGGCGCGTGTAGTCGTCCACGCCGAATTCGCGCAACGACGCGGTGATCGAACGCGTGCGGCCGAAAGCCTGCGCAATGCCCGCAAAGCGCACCGCCGGGAACACGCTGGTGCTGACGCCGATCGGGCGTCCTCGCACGACGGCACGGGTGCGCAGCACCTCGACACGGTCTTTCGCCGCGATGCGCAGCGGCTGCGCCCATGTACCCGCTTCCTGCACCTCGGCGCCACGCAGTTCGCGCCGGGCTTGCTCGCCGCCGTCGGCGAGGTTCTGCGTCAGCCGCGTGCGGCGCTGCAGCGCGTAGTCGAGCACCAGCTCGCGCACGAAAGTGCCGCGGCCGTGCACGACACGCACGTACCCACTCTCGGCGAGCGAGCGCACCGCCTGTCGCAGCGTGTGACGATGAACGGCAAAGCGCTCGGCGAGCGCCGTCTCGTTGGGCAGGCGCTCGCCGGGCAGGATGCGGCCCGCGGCGATGTCCTCGCGCAGCGCGCGCGCAATGGTTTCCCACCGGCGCGCCGGCACATCGGTGACGGCGGCATCGGGCGGCGACGGATCGTTGAACATGACGGCTTTCCTGGTTGGGACATGTCGGAGTGCTTCAACAAACTGTCATCAACCCCCCGGACACTGGGCAACATCTTAGAGACGTCTAGATGACAAGCTCATGTCAAGCACTGCACCGATCGACGACACGACACCCCGGCGCGCCTGGCTCGCCGTGCTGGCGCACGCGACGACCGACGAGCTGCGGCGGCTCGCCGCGCCGATTGCCGAAGCGCAGCGCTTCGACTGGCTGCGCCCGCCCGAAACCGGCCTGGTGATGCTGCGCGGCCGCATCGGCAACACCGGCGACCGCTTCAACCTGGGTGAGGCGACGGTCACGCGGTGCGTGGTGCGCGTCGCCCATCCCGAAGGCGGCAGCACGGCCGGCGTCGGCTACGTGCTCGGCCGCGATGCCGAGCGGGCGCGCTGGGTGGCCTGCCTCGATGCCTTGCTGCAAGCCGGCGCCTCGCACGCCGACGTGATGCACCGCGTCGTCGAGCCTCTGGCCGCGCTGGCCCGCCAGCGCCACCGTACGGAGCAGGCCGCCGCGGCGTCCAGCCGCGTCCAGTTCTATACCCTGCAAGCGGAGCTGAATCCATGAACACTGCCGCCCCGGCGCTGGCCAACCTGCCGCTCGGTTTCGCCGACGCGGTGCACGGCACGCAGACCAGCTTCCGTGGCCTGCTCGACGCCATGGCGCGGCCGGGTCGCGTGCACCGCCTCGAATCCGCGACTGCGCATCAGCTGCAGTTCCCGCCTGCCATCAGTCCCGCGATGGCGGCCCTGCTGCTGACGTTGTGCGATGCCGACACACGCGTGTGGATCAGCCCGGCCTTCGGCGCCGGAGCCGCACACATCCATGCGTTCGGCCGCTTCCACACGGGGCTCGTCTCGGTCGACGACCTGCGCCGGGCGCAATTCGCCTTCCTGCCCGCCAGCGACGCTCCTGAGCGGGCACTGCGCGAGCTGCCCCACGGCAGCGACGAGGTGCCGCAGGACGGTGCCACGCTGGTCATCGACACGCCGCTGCTCGCCGCGCAGGAAGAAGACGCGGACGGCCGCACCACCGGCCCGCTCGACCGCGAGGCCGCGGACGCGACGCCGTGGGTGCGGCTGACCGGCCCCGGCGTGCAGCACGCGCACCGCCTCGCGGTGGGCGGCCTCGGCCTCGCGTTCTGGCGTGCGCGCCAGGCCTTGCAGACGCGGTTTCCGCGGGGGGTCGATGTGGTCTTCACCTGCGGCGAACGCGTCGCCGCCGTGCCGCGCTCGACACAGGTCGAGCCGCTGCTCGCCATGGAAGGGAACTGACGATGTACGTTGCCGTGAAGGGGGGGGAACGCGCGATCGAAGCCTCGTACCGGCTGCTCGACGCGGCACGCCGGGGCGACCCGGCGGTGCCCGAGCTGCAGGTCGGGCAGCTGCAGCAGCAGATGCGCCTGCTGGTGGACCGCGTGATGGCCGAGGCCTCGCTGCACGACCCGGAGCTGGCAGCGCTGGCCCTGAAACAGGCCCAAGGCGATGCGATCGAAGCGGTGTTCCTGCTGCGAGCCTACCGCAGCACGCTGCCGCGCTTCGGCTACGGCGAGCCGCTCGACACTGCCCGCATGCGCGCGAGCCGCCGCATCTGCGCGGTGTTCAAGGACGTGCCCGGCGGGCAGGTGCTCGGCGCCACGCACGACTACACGCAGCGGCTGCTGGACTTCGGGTTGCTGTGCCCCGACGCCGGCCACGCCGTCATCCAGGCGGCGTCCGGCGCGCCGGTGCCGGACGCCATGCCGAGCGCGCTCGCCGCGCTGGCGGCCGAAGGCCTGATCGAGCCACAGCGGCCGAGCGCCGGCGACCCCGAACCGCCGGACATCACACGCGTGCCGCCGAGCTACCCGTTGCCGCGCACGGCTCGCCTGCAGATGCTGGCCCGTGGCGACGAGGGTTGGGTGCTGGGCATGGCCTACTCGACGCAGCGCGGTTATGCGAACACCCACCCCTTCGCCGGCGAGGTCCGTGTCGGCCACGTGCCGGTGGAAATCGTTCCCGACGAACTGGGTTTTCCGATCGAGATCGGCGAGGTCGAGCTGACCGAGTGCCAGATGATCAACCAGTTCACCGGCAGCGCGGACGTGGCGCCGCAGTTCACGCGCGGCTACGGCCTCGCGTTCGGCCGCAGCGAACGCAAGACGATGGCGGTGTCGCTGGTCGATCGCGTGATGCGCGCCGACGAGTTCGGCGAGGACCGCACCAGCCCCTCGCAGGACCAGGAGTTCGTGCTGCCGCACTCGGACAACGTCGAGGCCTCGGGTTTCGTGCAGCACCTGAAGCTGCCGCACTACGTCACCTTCGAGAGCGAGCTGCAGCTGATCCGCGCGCTGCGCGAGGCATGGGACGCACGCACCACGGTGCCGCCCCGTTCCGTCGAACCCTCGACCAAGGAAGTCTGCGCCAAATGAACCTCCATGACCTGCCCGACGCCGCGACGCCGCTGATCGGCTACAACTTCGCTTACCTCGACGAGCGCACCAAGCGGATGATCCGTCGCGCGATCCTGAAGGCCGTCGCCATTCCCGGCCATCAGGTGCCGTTCGGCTCGCGCGAGATGCCGCTGGCCTACGGCTGGGGCACCGGCGGCATCCAGGTGACGGCGGCGATCATCGGCCGCACCGATGTGCTGAAGGTCATCGACCAGGGCTCGGACGACACCACCAACGCGGTCAACATCCGCCGCTTTTTTGCGCGCACCACCGGCGTCGCGACCACCTGGCGCACGCGCGAGGCGACGCTGATCCAGACCCGCCACCGCATCCCCGAGGCGCCGCTCACCGAAGCACAGACACTGGTCTACCAGGTGCCGCAGCCCGAGCCGCTGTACAAGCTGGAGCCGCGCCGCGGCGAGACGCTGAAGCTGCACGCGCACCGCGAGTACGGGCTGATGAACGTCAAGCTGTACGAGGACATCGCGCACTGGGGCCGCATCGAGACCACGTACGACTACCCGGTGCTGGTCAACCGCCGCTACGTGATGGCGCCATCGCCGATCCCGAAGTTCGACAACCCGAAGATGGACCGCATGCCCGCGCTGCAACTGTTCGGCGCCGGCCGCGAGAAACGCCTCTATGCAGTGCCGCCGTACACCGAGGTGCAGAGCCTGGACTTCGAGGACCACCCGTTCGCAGTCGAGCACCCCGGCCACGCCTGCGCGCTGTGCGGCTGCACGACGAGCTATCTGGACGAGGTGGTGACGGAGGGCGCCAGGACCCTGTGGACCTGCTCGGACACGGACTGGTGCCGGGAGCAGCGGGGATGAAGCTCAGTTTCCGCACCGCCACGCTCGACGACGTGCCGGCCGTGCTGGCGCTGTACGAAGCCGCTGCCATCGACCCGCCCGGCAGCGCCGACCTCCGACTGGCGCGCGCGACCTTCGAGCGCATGCAGAGCCACCCCGACTACCGCGTCTGGCTCGCCGAACTCGACGGCGAGCCCGTCGGCACGCTGGCGCTGGCCGTGATGGACAACCTGGCGCACCGCTGCGCGCCGTCGGCCCTGGTCGAGGACGTGGCGGTGCACCCGAGGTGCCAGGGCCGGGGTGTCGGCCGCCGCCTGATCGGCCATGCCATCGAGCAGGCACGCGCCAAAGGCTGCTACAAGCTCGCGCTGTCGTCCAACGCCCGGCGCCAGAGCGCCCATGCCTTTTACGAACGCCTCGGCTTCCAGCCGCACGGCATCAGCTTCCGGGTGAACCTCGATGAGCAATGACCCCACCAGCCAGCCTCTGCTGCGCGTTGCCGGCGTGAGCCACCGTTTCGGCGCGGCATGGGCCGTGCGCGATGCGAGCTTCCAGCTGCACCCCGGCGAAGTGCTCGCCGTCGTCGGCGAGTCCGGCTCCGGCAAGTCGACACTGCTCGGCGGCCTCGCCGGCCGCTTGCAGCCTGCGCACGGCACGGTGGAATACCGCCGTGCCGACGGCGTATGGGTCGATGTGCACCGCATCGCCGAGGCCGAGCGCCGCCTGCTGGCGCGCACCGAATGGGGTTACGTCGAACAGCATGCCGCCGATGGGCTGCGCATGAACGTCAGTGCCGGTGCCAACATCGGCGAGCGGTTGATGGGGCTGGGTTCGCGGCATTTCGGCCACTTGCGTGCCCAGGCCACCCACTGGATGGAGCGTGTCGAACTCGACGCGACCCGCGTCGACGACCTGCCGCGCGAATTCTCGGGCGGCATGCGCCAGCGTCTGCAGATCGCGCGCAACCTCGTTACGCGGCCGCGCCTGGTGCTGATGGACGAACCGACGTCCGGGCTGGACGTCTCGGTGCAGGCGCGCCTGCTCGATCTGATCCGGCTGCTGGTCGCTCGCATGCACCTGGCCGCGATCATCGTCACGCACGACCTGGGCGTCGCGCGGCTGCTGGCGCACCGCACGATGGTGATGCGCCACGGCCGCATCGTCGAGCAGGGGCTGACCGACCGGGTGCTGGACGACCCGCAGCACGAATACACCCAGCTGCTCGTCTCCTCGGTCGTCTCACCTTGAAAAGCCGCATGAAGCACGATCGCAACATCCTGCCCGCCATCGAAGTGCGGGCCTTGAGCAAGACCTTCACGCTGCACCTGCGCGGCTCGCAGCGGCTGCCGGTGCTGCAGGGCTTCGAGATGGAGGTGTACCCCGGCGAGTGCGTCGCGCTGGTGGGCGCCTCCGGACAGGGCAAGTCGACGTTGATGAAATGCCTGTACGGCAGCTACGGTTGCGAGCAGGGCCGCGTGGTGCTGCGGGCCGGCCATGACAGCGTCGACCTGGCGTCGGCCTCGCCGCGCCAGGTGCTGCACTGGCGACGCCGGGGCATCAGCTATGTCAGCCAGTTCCTGCGCGCAGTGCCGCGCGTGGGCGCGCTCGACGTGGTGGCCGAACGGCTGCTGGAAGACCTGCCGCCGGACGGCACGGACGCCCTCGACGATGCGCGCTACGCGCAACAGGCCGCAGCGGCCCGCGAGCAGGCATGCACGCTGTTGGCGCGGCTGAACCTGCCGTCGGCGCTGTGGGAACTGCCGCCGGCCACGTTCTCGGGGGGCGAGCAGCAGCGCGTCAACATCGCACGCGGCTTCGTCAAGCCGACGCCGGTGCTGCTGCTGGACGAACCCACCGCTTCGCTGGATGCCGCGAACCGGCGCATCGTGGTGCAATTGATCGCCGAAGCCAAGGCGCGCGGGGCCGCGGTGGTCGGCATCTTCCATGACGAGGAGGTGCGCGACACTGTCGCGACGCGGCAGGTCGGCTTCGCATGAACGGAATCACCATGAACCACAACGAGCTGGTCCTCAGCAACGCCCGCATCGTGCTCGCGCACGAAGTGGTGCACGGCAGCGTGCAGCTGCGCGACGGGCGCATCGCCGGCATCGACGCCGGCGCCACGGCCGTGCCCGGTGCCATCGACCTCGAAGGCGACCACCTGCTGCCCGGGTTGGTCGAGGTGCACACCGACAACCTGGAACGCCACGTGATGCCCCGCCCGCGCGTGTTCTTCCCGGCGCAGTCGGCCGTGCAGTCGCACGACGCCGAGATCGCCGCGGCGGGCATCACCACCGTGTTCGACGCGATCGGCGTAGGCGACCCGTACGACGACGGCTTTCGCGCGAAGGACCAGAGCAGCATCCTGCAGGTGATCGACCTGCTCGAGGACGCCGGCGTGCTGCGCACGCGCCACTACGTGCACATCCGCTGCGAGCTGCCGGCGCCCAACGCGCGCGAGCTGTTCGAGCCGTTTGCCCGCCACCCGCGGCTGAAGCTGCTGTCGCTGATGGACCACACGCCGGGCCAGCGGCAGTGGAACGACATCGAGCATGCCCGCATCTACTACACCGGCAAGAAGGGCTGGAGCCTGCAGAAGTTCGAGGAAGAACTGCGTCTCGCACCGCGCCGGCAGGCCGACCACGCCGAACCGAACCGGCGCTGGTTCGTCGAGTTCGCGCACGAGCAAGGCGTGGCGCTCGCGACGCACGACGACACCACGCTGGCGCACGTCGACGAGGCGGTGGCGCTGGGCGCCGCGATGAGCGAGTTCCCGACCACGATGGCGGCCGCGCAGCACGCCAAGGCCGTCGGCCTGGCGACCATCGCCGGGGCGCCCAACGTCGTGCGCGGCGGCTCGCACTCAGGCAACGTCGCGGCGCTCGACCTGGCTCGAGCCGGCGTGCTGGACGTGCTGTCGTCCGACTACGTGCCGGCCAGCCTGATCCACGCGGCATGGTGCCTGCACCAGCAAGGCGGTTTCACGCTCAGCGAAGCCGTCAACGTCGTCAGCCGCAACCCGGCGCAGGCGACCGGGCTGCACGACCGCGGCGAGATCGCCCCCGGGCGGCTGGGCGACGTGATCCGCGTGCGCGAGGTGAACGCTCGCCCGGTGGTGTGCTGCGTGTGGCGGGGCGGGCAGCGGGTCTGCTGAAAGGGTTTTATTCCCGCACACCACTTGCATGGGTGGCTATGTTTTTCCGGGTTCCCGTGTGTGGCGCGCCGGGTACGGCCGGCGTCCCTTGTTGCGGGGACGGTGCACCACAAGCGGCCCGACTCGGCAACAATCCGCGTTCGATCCAACATCCAACCGCCGGGTCACGCCTCAGCGCGGGACACGGTCTCACTTCGGCGAGGAAACCGCACATGTCCGACAAGAAACGTTCCACCGACCGCCCCGACATCCTCCGGCGCGCCATGACGCTCTCGGCGCTGGGCCTGGCTGGCGCAGCGCTCACCGGCTGCGGCGGCGGCTCTGAGGGCGACGAAGATCTGCCCAACCTGCGCTTCGTCAACGGCACGCTCGAATACACCTCGATGAGCGTCTACCTGGACGGCGGCTCGCAGGCAGTGCTGACCGGCCTGAACAACGGCGGCGAGATCAGCGCGATCCGCACTGTCGATGAGGGCGTGCACACGGTGCGCATGGCCAGCACCAGCCCCGTCGGCGAGGTCTCCGGCACCAAGGATTTCGAGCTCGAAACCTACACCACCGCTTTGGTGTACGGGCCGACCACCGCCAAGCTGCTGTTCATCGACGAGAACAGCGCCGAGCCGGCGTCGGGCCGTACGCGGCTGAGGGTGTTCCAGGCCGCCTCGACGGCCGGCGCGCTGGACGTCTACGTGACCGCCACCAACGTCACTGACCTGACGGCGCTGACGCCCAACGTGGAGGGCCTGGCCTACGACAGCAATGCGTCGATGAACGCCCCGGTGACGCTCGATTCGGGCACCTACCGCGTTCACCTCACCGCAACCGACAGCAAGACGCCGCTGTACCGGTCGGCCAACGTGACGTTCCCGAGCCGCTCGGTGGTGGCGCTGGTGGTCATCCCGAACGACGGCGATCTCGCCATCGTCGCGCTGCCCGAGCGTCGCAACGGCAACCTGCTGACCGACCAGCTCTGACGGCCGGCCCAGGGAACCCCGCGCTCACACGGCGCTGATCGGTTTGCCCCCCACGCGAGCCGCCGGCCGGCGGCTCGCCTGCATCACGCCCTGCAGCACGCCAAGGTAGTAGGCCAGCGGCGGTGTCGGCTTGCCCGGCACCTTCGCGAGGTCGTCCCAGCGGCGCAGCTGCACCGCTTCCATCGCGTGCGGCAGCGCCTCGAATGCAGCAGCCTCGACGGGCGTCATCGGGCCGCCCTGCAACGACAGCGTGTGCGCCGACGCCGCCGACAGTCCGCTCTGGTAGCCCGGCTCGCGCGCGCACAGGTAGCGCTTGGCCGCCACGTGCAGCCGGATCGGCCCGGTCACCGCCGCGCCGAAGTCGGCGCACAACAGGTCGAGCGCACACTCTTCATGACGGTCGTCCTGGTCGCCGGGCACCGGCTCGTCGATCAGCAGATGGCCCAGGTCGTGCAGGAAGGCCGCCGCCACCAGTGGCTCGTCCGCGTCGGCCCATTCGGCCAGCTGCGCGCACTGCAGCGCATGCTCGAGCGCGGTCACGCGCTCGGCGTGGCGGCCGCTGTACAGGCGCTGCCCGCGGGCGGTGTAGAGCGCCTCGATGCTTTGCAGCAGGCGATCGTCTTCGTCGAAAAAGCAGTCCATCGGATGCCCTTCAGATCAAGCGCTTGCGCAGTGCCGATGAAGCCACGTCGATCACCGTCACGGTGATGACCAGCATCAGCAGCACCGCTGCCGTCTCGGCGTACTGGAAGCCGCGGATGACATCCCACAACACCATGCCGATGCCGCCGGCGCCGACCATGCCGACGACCGAGGCCGAGCGCACATTGGCCTCGAAGCGGTACAGCGAGTACGAGATCCACAGCGGCATCACCTGCGGGACCACGCCGTAGACGATCTCCTCGATCGGCCGTGCGCCGGTGGCGCGGATGCCCTCGACCGGCTGCGGGTCGATCGCTTCGACCGCCTCCGAGAACAGCTTGGCGAGCGTGCCGGTGGTGTGCACCCACAGCGCCAGCACGCCGGCGAAGGGCCCCAGCCCGACCGCGACGACGAACAGCAGCGCAAACACCATCTCGTTGATCGCACGGCAACCGTCCAGCAGGCGCCGCACCGGCTGGTAGACCCACCACGGCGTGATGTTGCTCGACGCCAGCAGCCCCAGCGGCACCGCGCAGAGAATCGCCAGCGCCGTGCCCCAGAGGGCGATCTGCAAGGTCACCAGCAGCTCGGCTGCGTAGTGCTGCCAGTCGCGAAAGCTGGGCGGGAAGAAGCCTTTCAGGTACTCCGCCATGTTGCCGGCGTCGCGCCACAGGTCGAGCGGGCGCAGGTCCGCCCCCTTCCATGAGCCGGCCAGCACCGCCAGCAGCAGCGCCCACAGCAGCAGCGTTCCCAACGACGTCTTCGGGGCAGCTGCGGGCAGCACCGGGGCCGTGTCGCGGCGGCCGGGGACGGCCGCACCGGCCGACTCGAGCGTGCGTGCGTTCATCATCGACTTCGGCAACAGCAGGCGGTGCAAGGCTTACTTTGCGCTCGCGACGAGCTTCTGCAGTTGCGCCAGCTGCTGGTCGATCTCGCGCAGCTTCTTCTGGCGCTCGTCCGCCGACAGCGTGGTGTCGCTCTCGACCTTGGCACGCTGGCGCACCAGCTCCAGCTGGCGGATCGGCACCAGTTGCGTGTCGTCCGAGGCGACGAAACCGGCGAAGGTGAGTGTCTTGAGGATGCCCTGCTCGCGCGCATCCTTGCCGTAGCCCAGCAGGAACGCGCGGATCTTCTGCTTCGCCTCGGCATCGAGGCTCTTGCGCCACAGCATCGGGTCGCTCGGGATCAGCGGCGAGCGCCACACTTCACGCAACTCGGCACGCTTGTGGGGCTGCTTCATCTGCATGCGGTCGAGGCCGTCGCTGGAGACCGTCGCCACGTCGACCTGCCCGTTGGCGACCGCCAGCATATTGGTCTCGTGATTGGCGCGCACGGTGCGCTTGAAGTCCTTCACCGGGTCGACCTTGTTCTCGGCGAAAGCGTAGTAGCCCGGCACCAGCGAGCCCGAGGTGGAGTTGGGGTCGCCGAAGCCCAGCGTCAGCTCGGCGCGGTGCGCTAGCACGTCGTCGAGTGTCTTGTGCGGGCTGTCCTTGCGCACCACCATCACGCTCCAGTAGCCGGCAGCGCCGTCGGCCTGCGTGACCTTGGCGAACACTTCGCCGCCGGCGCGGTCGACGGCTTCCATGCCGGACTTGTTGCCCATCCACGCGACGTCGACCTTGTTGAAGCGCATGCCCTCGATGACGCCGGCATAGTCGGGCGCGAAGAAGGCGGTGATCTCCAGCCCGGTGGCGCGCCGCATGTCCTCCAGCAGCGGCTGCCAGGCCGTCTTCAGGTTCGCAGACGACTCGGTGGAAATGATGCCGAAGGTGACTTCCTTCGACTGGGCGTGCACGGCCGTGGCGAAGGCCAGGCCGGCGGCGACGGCGAGATGAGCGAACAGGCGACGGTTCATGGGAACTCCTTGGACGAGACGGACGGTAGAGACAGGCCGCAGCGCGGGCGTCATGCCGCCTGCAGCGCGGGCCGCGGCAACACGACCGGCGTTACCGCGGCAGGCGTCGCGACGGCACGCTCGAACAGCTCGTCGCTCTGCGTGCCGTACAGGTGCTTCAGGCGTTCGCGCGTCAGCGAAGCGGTCGGGCCGTCGTAGACCACCTCGCCATGCCGCAGCGCCACGGTGCGCGGGCAGTACGCGAAGGCGTGGTCCACCTGGTGCAGGGACACGACGACGGTGACACCGCGCTCGCGGTTCAGCTCGGCCAGCAGCTCCATCACCTTGCGGCTCGATTCCGGGTCCAGCGAGGCGATCGGTTCGTCGGCCAGGATGAGCCGGGCACGCTGCACGATGGCGCGCGAGATCGCCGCGCGCTGCTGCTGCCCGCCCGACAACGTCGACGCGCGCTGCCAGGCGCGTTCGGCAATGCCCACGCGCTCCAGCGCATCGAGCGCCGCCTCGCACTCCTGTGGCGGAAAGCGCTTCAGCAGCGTGCGCCACAGCGGCAGCCGATGGAAGGCCCCGGCCAGCACGTTGTGCATCACCGGCAGGCGGTCGACCAGATTGAACTGCTGAAAGATCATCGCGACGCTGGCACGGATGTCCCGCACCGCGCCGCCGCAGCGGCCCGCTTCCTGCACCGTGCGGCCCATCACCTGCACACGCGAGCCAGGGCCGGCATCGGCACGGTGCAGCCCGCTCAAGTGGCGCAGCAGGGTCGACTTGCCCGAGCCGGAGGCCCCCAGCAGCGCCACCATCTCGCCGTCGTGCACGGTGAGGTTCACGCCCTTGAGCGCCAGGCAGGTGCCGAAGGTCTTGCGCAGGTCGCGCACGTCGATCACAGGCATGGACACAGTCGGTCTCCCCAGGTCGTTGGGGCGAATCATCTAGACGACCCATGACCGACCGGTGAACCTTGCATGACGGTTGCATGACACGCCGGCCGCCCGGCACAGCCAGCATTCCGCTCGTCCGGCCGGGGTCAGCGGGCGGGCGCGCGGCTGCCTACACTGCAGCCCATGCCACCGATCGAGTTCGACTGCCCTGCCCTGCGCGCTGCACGCGACCTGCACAGCGGCAAGCGGCTGCCGTTCCTCATCGCCGGTGCACACGTCGGCTCGGTCGCGCGCGACCACCTCGGCCTGCTGGCCGAGCACGCGACGTGGCTGCAGATCGGTCCGCGCGGCGTGCGCATGCTCGAGCGGCTGCGCACCGAGCCGCAGCGCAGCGCGGCGCTGGCTGCCACCAACTCGGTGCTACGCGCGCTGGGGCTGGTGCGCGGCTGGCGCGACGAGATCTACCCGGTGCTCGCGGAGCCCGGTGCCGTGCCGCTGGCGCTGATCGAGCGCGCGGCGTCGCGCTTCTGGGGCACGCTGACCTTCGGTGCGCACCTGAACGGCTATGTGTGCGACACGCTCGGTCGCCCGTCCCACCTGTGGATCGCACGCCGCGCGCTGAGCAAGGCCACCGACCCGGGCCGGCTCGACAACCTGGTCGGCGGCGGCGTGCCGCATGGGCAGTCGCCGTTCACGACGCTGGTGCGCGAATGCTGGGAGGAGTCCGGCATTCCGGAAGCACTGGCCCGGCAGGCACACCCCATGAGCCAGGTGCGGCTGCACTGCGACATCCCCGAGGGCGTGCAGCAGGAAGTGATCTACGTCTACGATCTCGAGTTGCCGCGTGATTTCGAGCCGCGGGCCATGGATGGCGAGGTGATGGAGCACCGGCTGCTGCCGATCGAGGACGTGGTGGAGCTGCTGCGCGGCCCTGAATTCACGACCGACGCAGCACTCGTGACGCTGGACTTCCTGCAGCGGCGCGGCTTGCTGCCCTAGGTGTGAAGCTTCAATAGGTTGTTGCGGGTGTTCACCCGGAGTGGTTTTGAGAGACTGGGAATCGCCAAACCCCCTGTCTAACCAAAGCCGGAGCCCGGATGAACACCCATAAGAATGCCCGAT
>NZ_JAMKFE010000026.1 GCF_023721835.1 Caldimonas mangrovi
CCCGGTCAACCACATCAGCTCGACGCTGCTTTGCGCCTCCCGTTCCAGGCGTCGGCTCGGCTGCACGCGATTGAGATAGCCGTAGATGTAGATCTTGAGCAGCACCGCAGGGTGGTACGCCGTCCGGTCACGGCAGGCTGGGCACCATCGAAGCCGAGCTGTTGCAGCCGCAGTTCATCGACGAAGGCGCCGACCACGCGCACCGGCTTGTCTTCGCCGATGTAGTCGTCCAGACACTCCGGCAGCAACGTCACCTGGCTTCGCTCTTCTCCCTCGATGAATCGCTTCATGCTGTGACCCGCTTTGTCGCGTTGCCACAATTTAGGCGAGCAGCTCCGAGGCATCAACGCGTTTTCACACAGCCTCGGTCGGTTGACATCACCAGCGCCGTCAACGTCATGGACGTGCTCACACGCAGCGCCTTGCCGTGGCCGAGAAGGAGGTCGGCCACGCGCAAGCCGGAGTGGTGCTCTTCCATCAGGTCGGTATCGACGGCTTGGCACGGAACCTTGAACCGATCGCCAGCCCTCGGGCGCCATGCAGAAGCGTGAAATGCACGCGGCACTTCGACGGCCGGAGCTGCGTACGGGCCGATTCACGCCGGCGCGAGCTGATCGCCAATCGGCAGGCGGCGAATGCGCCGCCCTGTCGCCGCAAAGACGGCGTTGCACAAGGCAGGAGCCATTGGCGGTACCGGCGGCTCGCCGACCCCACCGGGCGGCACGCTGAAGTCGCCAGGTTCGACCAGCCACACATCGATGCGTCGGGGCGCCTCGGCGTTGCGCGGCACGAGATAACCGTTGAAGTTGGTCTGCTCGGTACGCCCGTTCGTGAACGTGATCTCGTTCATCATGGCGATGCCCAGTCCCATCACTGCGCCGCCCTCGCACTGCGTGCGCACGCGCTCCGGGTTGACCACCGGCCCGCAGTCGATCGCGATGTCCACCCGGGGGATCGCGATCTCGCCCTTGGATGACACCTCGACTTCAACCACTGCGGCGACATAGGTCATGAAGCTGTGCGCGACAGCCAGACCGAGTCCCCGTCCCTTGGGCAGCTTGCGCCCCCAGCCCGCTCGGCGCGTGACCTCCTCGATGACCCGCCGCCAGCGACCGGTGTCGATGGGGTAGCGCGCCGGGTCCTCGTTGTAGTTCCAGGAGTCCGAAACCGCCGTCGGGTTGATGCGCCTTGGTGGCCCGATCAGATCGAGCAGGAAGGCCTTGTGGTCGCGCCCAGCCTGGTGTGCCAGCTCGGCCACAAAGCTCTGCACCGCGAACGCATTGGGCACGTTGGACACGGCGCGGAACCAGCCGATGCGCGTATGGGCCGGGGCCTCGCCCGTCTCGAGGCGCAGGTGGGGCACATCCCACGGCACGGTGATCGCCGTCATGCCAACTTCGCTCGAGCCCAGGGAGCGGGCGTTAGGCGCGAAGGTCGCGCCGATCGGCGACTGTGCGATGCGGTGCAGCCAGGCCGCCACCTTGCCGTCGGCCGTAAGAGCGCCCTGCAGCCGCTGCACGGAGACGGTGTGGAAGTAGTCGTGCCGAAGGTCGTCCTCGCGCGTCCACTGCAGCTTGACAGGGGTGCCGTCCATGGCCTTGGAAACGATCGCCGCCTCGGCGACGAAGTCGGGCTTGGACTTGCGGCCGAAACCGCCGCCCAGCAGCGTCGGGTGGACGGTCACCTGCTCCGGCTTCAGCCCCGCGACGCCGGCCACCATCGTTGCTGCCGCAGCTGGGTTCTGCACGGGCGCCCAGCACTCGGCGCGGCCATCGCGGATCTGCACCACAGCCACAGGCGGCTCCATTGGCGCGTGCGCCAGATGGGGCATGTGGTACTCGGCTTGCAACGTGCTGCCCTCGGCCGCGGCAGCGATGGCGCCAGGGGCATCGCCAGTGCTGCGCGCGACCTTGCCTTCGCTGGCGACGGCGGCCTGCAGTGTCTTGAAGAACTCGCCCGTGTCGTAGCTTGCGTTGGGACCGTCGTCCCACTCGATCTTCAGCGCCTCGCGGCCGCGGATCGCTGCGCCGGTGTTGCGCGCGACCACGGCGATGCCGCCCAGCGCGTTGAAGCGCGGCGGGCCGTCCGTGCGCGGCACTTCGACGACCTTCACCACACCACGCACGGCGAGCGCCGCGCCGGCGTCGAAACTTTTGACGCGTCCGCCAAGCACGGGCGGCCGCGCGACGACGGCATACAGCATGCCTGGTAGGCGCACGTCGGCGCCGTACGTGGCACGGCCCGTGACGATGTCGCGGCTGTCCACCGGCAGGATCTTGCCTTTGCCGATGTAGCGGAATGCCTCGGGGGATTTCAGCCGCAGCGCATCCGCGGCCGGCACCGGCTGCTTCATGGCGGCCTCGGCCAGTGCGCCGTAGCCCAGCCTGCGGCCGCTCGACGTGTGCACGACCTCATGGTTCACCGCCTTCACCTGCGCGAGCGGCACGTTCCACTTTGCGGCGGCCGCCGCCTCCAGCATCTGCCGGGCCGCAGCGCCGACGCGCCGCATGGGGGCCAGGAAGTGACGCATGCTGCGCGAGCCGTCCACGTTCTGGTTGCCGTACTTCGCCTCGCCGGCATCGGCCTGCGCGATCTTCACGCGCGACCAGTCCGCCTCCATCTCGTCAGCCACCACCATGGGCAGACTGGTGCGGATGCCGGTGCCCATCTCGACGCGATGCGCGACGATGGTCACGGCGCCATCGGTGGCAATCGAGATAAACACAAGCGGGTTGTCCACGGTGCCGCCGGGCATGGCGTCGCCGCCGTACTTTCTTGGCGCGTCGGTGGCCTGTGCCCGCGCGACCTGACGGCTGGCGCCGACCGCCAGGGCCAGGCCCGAGCCTGCCAGCTTCAGCAAACTCCTGCGATCCAGGGAAACGAGCGAGGGGTTCATGCCTTGCCTCCCGCCAGCTTGGCCGAGGCCTGCTTGATGGCCGCGTTGATGCGGGTGTAGGTGCCGCAGCGGCAGATGTTGCCGGACATCGCTTCGCGCACCTGCTGCTCGGTGGGCTTGGGGTTGTTCTTCAGGAGTGCGGTTGCTGTATTGATCTGCCCGGCCTGGCAGAAGCCGCACTGCGCGACCCCCATGGCGACCCAGGTGTCCTGCACGACGCGGCCGACGCGGTCGCTTTCCTGCCCCTCGATCGTGGTGATCCTGCGGCCACCGACGGCCGAAACGGGCGTGACGCACGCGCGGATCGGCGCGCCGTCCAGCAGCACCGTGCAGGCGCCGCACAGCGCCATGCCGCAGCCGAACTTGGTGCCTGTGTGGCCAAGTTCATCGCGCAATACCCAGAGCAGCGGCTCGTCGTCGGCGGCGTCCACCGTCTCGTTGCGCCCATTGATGTTCAGCGTCATCATCAGAATGTCCTTTTCGATGCCGCCCTGCGCGGCGCCGCGACAGATAGACCGGTCTGTCTGTTTGTGAGTATACAGACCTGTCTGGTAAGATATCAAGCATGACAGCAACGGCACCCGCACGTGCTCCGGCGCGCGACCGCCTGCTCGCGGCGGCGAACGAATTGTTCTACGCAGAGGGCATCAACAACGTCGGCATCGACCGTGTGATCGAGCATGCCGGCGTGGCCAAGGCGTCGCTGTACGCAAACTTCCGCAGCAAGGACGAGCTGGTGCGCGCCTACCTGGAATCGCGCCACGAGGCGCGCAAGGCCAGGATGCTGGAGCGCATCGAGCGTCACCGCTCCGCGCGCGAGCGGGCACTGGCAGTGTTCGACTCCGTGGCCGAGACGGTGGCGCAACCCGGCTACCGGGGCTGCCCTTTCATGCGCGCCGCCTCCGAGCAACCGGGCGAAGGACCCGCCGCCGAGGTGAACGCGAAGGCGCGCGGCTGGCTGCGCGAGCTCTTCACCTCTTTACTGCGAGAGGCCGGTGCGCGCAATGCCCCCGCCGTGGCGCAGCAATTCGTCCTGTTGTTTGATGGCGCCGTCGTGGCCGCCCAGCTGGACGGCAACGTCGACGCGGTCCGCACGGCGCGCACCATGGCCGCCAGCCTGCTCGCTGCATCCAGTCAGCGCGGCACCCGGATGTGACTTCAAGTCCGTCCAACCGTGCCGCCACGGCTGACGCGGTGGCGCGCATCGTTCTGCAGCGCATCCAGATTCCTGGCCGCGCAATACCGTTGGAAAGCGGCCCGTGAGACGCCTCTCGCGTCGCCGGTCTTTGCCGATCTGAGTGGCGTCGCGCCTCTGACGACCTTCGTGGGGGGCTACGGAGGCACTACTGGACGACGCGGTCGCGCTCGCTCGCGCGGCGGGTCTGGTTGATGTGAGCGTGCGACCGGAGATTGGTCGAACACGTTCCACATCTGGCCCAACTGTCACCAAGGTGTTGGCACAAGGCGGCAAGGTGTCGCCAGAGCTGAAGGCAGCTGCGCGAAGCCGCAGATGCGGCTTGCTACGGGGAAGTCTGACCGAGGGCGTTCTCCACGAATGGCATGCCGCAAAGCAGGCACCGCCGATCGTCGGCTTGTGGCCGACTCGCGTCATCATCGAAGTGTGACTCATGCCGCCCCACCGCAAAGCAGCCATATCCGCCGACCACGACGAAGCGTCGGGGCCCTCGGGCTGATCAAGGGCGCCGCCGGGATGCCGCGTGGCGGCCGCAACCTCAGCTTCACCCGTCCGAGGGCGCAAGCGTCACTGGATCTGTCGATGTGTCGAAACCCACGCCCCTCGTTCGTCGTCCGGACAGGGATAGGGACCCGCAAGGAGCCGCACGATGACCATCGTCTTGACCGCTTTCGAACGCTCGCCGGATGGCGGCAAGGGATTGGCGCGCGATACGCGCGTCCGCTGGGCGCTGGAAGAGGTGGGCCAGCCTTACGAGGTTCGCCTTCTGTCGTTCCGGGCGATGAAGGAGGCCGCGCACCTGGCGCTTCATCCGTTTGGGCAGATCCCGACCTACCAGGAAGGCGGTCTCACCCTGTTCGAGACGGGTGCCATCGTGTTGCATATCGCACAACGCCATGCCGGCCTGTTGCCGAAAGACGCCGACGGGCGCGCGCGTGCGGTCAGCTGGATGTTTGCCGCCGTCAACACGATCGAGCCGCCCATCCTCGAGCTGCAGACGGCCAGGCTCTTCGAGCGGGACCAGCCCTGGCACGCTGATCGCTTGCCGCTGGTGGAAGATCGCGTTCGCCATCGGCTGGAACAGCTGGTGGTGCGGCTGGGCGATGCGGACTGGCTCGATGGTGCCTTCAGCGCCGGCGACCTGATGATGGTGTCGGTGCTTCTGCGGTTGCGGTCCTCGGGCATCCTGGAGGAATTTCCGGTGCTGGCCGCGTATGTCGCGCGCGGCGAGGCGCGGCCTGCCTATCGACGGGCTTTCGCCGCGCAATGGGCGGTCAATGCCGGAAGGCGTGAAAACGGCACGTGACGCCGGTGCGAGAACCGGGTTGCTGCCCTTGGCCGACGTGTGCCGCTGACGCCACCCACCCTGCTGCGCGGCGCCGGTGTCCCAGCTCACGTTCGACGGCCGAACCGCGCCGGTTTGCAGGCGAGCCGCGCACGCGGTACAACGTCGGCATGCCAGTCTGCAAAGGAGGCACGATGCGCCGCCGAAGCCCGTCGACACGCTGGTCAGTCCTGCTCGGGTGGCTGGCCTTCTGGGCCGGCCCGGCGCTGGCCGGTGAAACGGTCAGGATCGTCACCGAGGAGTTCCCGCCTTACAACTACACGCTCAACGGCAAGGTGACGGGGCTTGCGACCGAAGTGGTCCAGGCCGTGCTCGACGAAATGAACGTCAAGGGCAGCATCCAGTCGATGCCATGGGCGCGGGCCTATGACACGGCGCTGAACTCCGAAAACGTGATGATCTATTCGATCAGCCGCACGGAGCAGCGTGACAAGCTGTTCAAGTGGGTCGGCGTGATCGCGCCGGGCGACTGGTATCTGTTCTCGTTGCAGGGGCGCAACCTGAAGCTGCGGCACCTGGACGAGGCCAAGAAGTACCAGACCGCGACCGTCAACGAAGATGTCGGCGAGCAGTTCCTCGTGTCCAAGGGGTTCGCCATCGGCAAGAACCTGCAGTCGAGCAACAAGTACGAGTTCAACTACCAGAAGCTCAAGCTCGGCCGCGTGGACCTGTGGGTGGCCAACGGCCTGGTGGCCGCGCACCTTGCGCGCGAAGCGGGCGACGACCCGGCCCAGGTGCTGGTGCCGGCCTACCACTTCACCGACCTGGGCCGCGAAGGCAACTACATGGCCTTCGGGCCCAAGACGTCCGACGCCTATGTCGACAGGTTCCGCAAGGCCCTGGAGGCGATCAAGCAGAAGGGCATCTACGACGCCCTCCAGAAGAAGTGGCTCTAGAGCCCCGACGCTGATGCGGCGCCTTCCGAAGCCGAAGGAGAGCCTGGGCGTTCAGCTCGTCCTTGCGATCCTCGGTTTCTGCCTCGTCTTCACCGTGCTGACCGTCGCGGTGCGTACCTGGTGGGCATGGCAGGCCGGCGTGGCGGCGATGTCCGCAGAGCTGACGCTGATCGAGCAGGTGTACCGGCGCACGCTGTCCAAGGCCATCTGGGAGATGGACAGGGAGTCGCTCGAGACGCACCTTGCCAGTGCTGCCAAGGTGCCGTCGGTGGGCCGGGTCGCGCTGACGATCACACCGGCGCATCGTGCACCGGAGGTCATCGACCGCCGCCAGGAAGGCTGGGTGGCCTCCGGCGTGGCGCCTGCGCGCCGGCTCGTGCTGGCCTATGAACCCTTTCCCGGGTCGAGCGAGACGCTCGGCGAACTGTTGCTGTTCGGTGACGAGCGGGTGCTGTGGAGCCGCCTCGGCGAGGAAGTGTCGGCCATCGTGACCACGCAGATCATCCAGTCGCTGCTGCTCGCGAGCCTGATCCTGCTGGTGTTCAGACGGTCGGTGACGGTGCACGTCCGGCGGATCGCGAACCACCTGGGTCAGCTCACGCCGGTCACCCTCGGGCAACGGCTGAGCCTCGACCGGCCCGGCCATCGCGACGACGAACTGAGCCTGCTGGTGGCAGGCGTGAACCAGCTGCAGGACAATCTGTCCGACTACCTCGAGCAGCAGCAACGCTACGAATCGGAACTGGCGCAGCACCGCGACCGCCTGGCCGATCTGGTGCGCGAGCGCACCGCCGAGCTCGAAGCGCTGGCCGCGGCGCAGCAACTGGTGCTGACGCTGTCCAACCGGCTCATCCACGCGCCGTACGATGCTTTCGACAAGCACCTGCTCGGCTGCCTGCGCGAGGTCGCGCAGCGTCTGGGCGCCACAATGGCCGCGTGGTATGTGCGCGACGACGCGACCGGCGGATACGCGCTGTACCTGCACTGGCAGGCCGCCGGTGCCGTGCCTTCTTCGCACCTGCAGCGGGTGGCGGCAGACGACTGGCAGCAGCTTCAGGCCGTTCTCGACCGCGACGAACTGGTGGACACCCCTTCGCGGGCCGCGCTGGCGCAGACCATCGGGGCCGGTGAGGCGGCACGCGTGGCGGACTGGGGCATCGAAGCGGCGGCCTTCACCGAGTTGCGCGGCGGCGATGAACACTTCGGCCTGCTGATGTTCGGCAAGCCGCAGGCAGTCGTCGCCTGGCAGCCCGACGAGCGCGCGCTGCTCGCGATGACGGCCCAGATGCTGGTGCACAGTGTGCGGCACAAGACACAGCTCATCGACATCGTGCAGGGGCAGCAGGCGCTTCGCGCCGTCAATGCGCAGCTGGCCGAGCTCGCTCGCAGCGACGCCTTGACCGGCCTTGCGAACCGCCGTCACTTCGACGAGGCGAAGGAGCTGGAGTTCCGGCGCGGGCAGCGGCTGCAGCAGCCGCTGTCACTGCTGGTGTGCGACATCGACCACTTCAAGCTCTACAACGACACCTACGGGCACGCGAGGGGCGACGAGTGCCTTCTCGCCGTCGCCGAGGCGATTCGATCGAGCGTCAGACGCGCCGGGGACCTCGTCGCACGCATAGGCGGCAAGGAGTTCGCGATCCTGCTGTCAGCCACCGACGAGGCGGCCGCACTCGCGCTGGCCGAACGCATCCTCGGCAGCGTGCGCGACGCCGCGATTGCGCATGCGGGATCGGACGAGGGTCCGTTCGTGACGCTGAGCATCGGCCTGGCGGTCAGCACATCGCAACGGGCGAACGACTTCGATGCGCTGTTCCGGGCGGCGGACGCGGCCTTGTATCGGGCCAAGGCGGGCGGACGGAACCGGGTGGTCGCGGCAGCTCCGGTGGCGAGCGAGGCTGCGCTCGACCCGCACCAACCAAGCGACAAGGAAGAGATGCGATGACACACACGCTGGCGTACCGCATGTCCCTGGGCCTGCTGCTGAGCGGCTGGCTTTTGGTGTCCGGAGCGCAGGCCCAGACCATCCGCGCGGTCACTGAAACGACGCCGTGGACCTACCTGCGCGACGGCAGGCCTGCCGGTTTGGTCACCGAGATCGTGGAGATGACGCTGCAGCGTGCCGGTTTCTCCGACTACCGGCTGGCGGTGTACCCCTGGGCACGCGCGTACGACATGGCGCTGCACGAACCCGGCGTGCTGATCTTCATGATCGCGCGCACGCCGGCCAGGGAGCCGCTGTTCAAGTGGGTGGGCGAGTTCATGGCGCTGAACTATCACCTGTTCAGGCTGAAGGGCCGCGACGAGATCGGCGTGTCCCGTCTGGCCGACGCGCGAGCCTACACGGTCGGGGTGCTGCGCGACGACGTGCGGCACCAGTACCTGCAGGCGAACGGCCATACCCGACTGGTCGTTTCCGCGGAATCGATCGACAACTTCCGGAAACTGCTCAACCGCCAGGTGGACCTTGTCGTGTTGACCGAGACCGAGGCCGCATCGCTGTGCGAGCAGCTGCGCATCGACTGCGGCCGCATCGAGAAAGTCCACACCTTGCGCGACATGTCGACCGGGCTGTACATGGCCTACAGCGCCGCCACGCCCGATGCGATCGTGGAACGCACGCGGCTGGCGTTCGATCAGGTCAAGGCCACGGGCGCCTTGAAGAAGTTGCCGCCAGGGAAGTGACGATGGCCCGCCTGCTCGTGTTCGGATCGATCAACCTCGACTTGAGCGTCCCGGTGCCGCGGCTGCCCGGGCTCGGCGAGACGCTGCTCGGCGACGCGACACTGATGGCGTCGGGCGGCAAGGGCGCCAACCAGGCCCATGCGGCGCGCCGGCATGGCTGCGAGGTGGCGCTGTTCGGCGCGGTCGGCGACGACACCTTCGGCCCTCCGGCCCTGCGGTTGCTGGCCGAAGCCGGCGTCGATCTCGCCGGGGTGCGCCGGCTGGGCGGCACGTCCACCGGCATCGCGTCGATCTGGGTCACGCCCGACGGCGACAACGCGATCGTCGTGTCGCCGGGAGCGAACGGTGCGGTGCAGGCCGACTGGGTGCCCGATGCCGCGCTGCAAGCGGCACAGCTCGTGCTGCTGCAGATGGAGGTGCCGGTCAGCGCCTCGATGCAGCTGGCGCGGCGGGCCAGACAGGCCGGGCGCACCGTCGTGATGAACCTCGCGCCCGCCCATGCGCTGGAAGCGATCGACTTCCGCGCGCTCGACTGGCTGGTGCTCAATCGAACCGAGCTTGCGATGCTCTGCACGGCGCTGGCGCTGCCGGGCACGTCGCCGCGCAGCCAGGCATTGCTCGTCGCTGCGGCCGTCGGCATCAGCATCGTGCTGACGCTCGGCAGCGAAGGCGCTCTGTTGTGCACGCCGGACGGACACCTGGCTGCCGAAGCGGCATGGCGCGGCCCGGTCGTCGACACCACCGGCGCCGGCGACACCTTGACCGGCGTCTTTGCGGCGTGCCTGGGCGAGGGCATGGCGCCTGCGGCGGCCCTGCGCCGCGGGGTCGTGGCTGCGGGCCTCGCCTGTGGCCTGCCCGGAGCGCAAGCGGCGCAGCCGCGGCGCCTGCAGATCGACGAAGCACTGGAGGCCCCATGACGACACGACACAGGCTGGTGATCGACTGCGACCCCGGCATCGACGATGCCCTTGCGCTGCTGCTGGCGGCCGCATCGCCGGAGCTCGAACTGCTCGGCGTCACCTGCGTGGCCGGCAACCAGCCGCTGGCCGCGACCGCCGACAACGCGTGCCGCGTGCTCGACCTGGCCGGACGGCACGCAGTGCCGGTGTTTGCCGGCTGCAGCCGGCCGCTGGCGCACGGCGAGCCGCGCTGCAACCTCGTTCACGGCGAGGACGGGTTGGGCGGCGTTGCGCTGCCGAGGACACGCGGCCCGTCGGACCTGCATGCGGCCGATTTCCTCGAACGCACGCTCGAGCGTGCCGACGCCGGCCAGGTGACGCTGGTCGCCGTGGGCCCGCTGACCAACCTTGCGCTGACCGAGATCAAGCGGCCCGGCCTGCTGCGCCGCGCGCGTGCGGTGATAGTGATGGGTGGTGCCGCCTTTTGCGACGGCAACATCACGCCGAGCGCGGAGTTCAACTTCTATGCCGATGCGCTGGCGGCGCAGACGGTGCTGGCCGCTGGCGCGAACGTCAGCGTGTTCGGCCTGGACGTCACACGGCAGGCGGCCATGCCGGCCGACTGGATCGAATCGCTGGCTGCGCTGGGCAA
The DNA here is from genome assembly GCF_023721835.1 of Caldimonas mangrovi. GTDB lineage: Bacteria > Pseudomonadota > Gammaproteobacteria > Burkholderiales > Burkholderiaceae_C > Caldimonas > Caldimonas mangrovi. The sequence goes on from NZ_JAMKFE010000026.1 coordinate 10,569, forward strand.
CCGCTGCGGCGATGCGGCGCGTGCGCTGCTGCGCGGATTTGCCCGCCCCCATCCGTTGCTGCACGACACCTGTCCGATCGCCTGGCTGCTCGCGCCGGAGCTGTTCACCGCGCAGCGGTGCACGGTGGCGGTGGACTGGCGCCCCGGCCTCACCGAAGGCCACCTCGCGGCCAAGCGGCTTCCCGCCGGCGGTGTGGCCGACGGCCACGTCGCCGAGGTCTTCATCGGTGTCCAGGCAGACCCCTTGCGCGCGTTGCTGCGGGAGCGGCTGGCGCGGCTGCCATGACGCACGCGTAGCGCCAGGCACGCCCTGAGCCTGAGCACGGCTGGCCTGGCGCCTTGGTTGCATGCGCTCGCTGGCCGGAGCCGGGCGGTCGATGCAGCTGTCGTCCGCCTCAATCCGCGTCGACGCGTGCCACTTCCACCAGCCACCGAGTGAACACGTTGACGACGTGGCTTCCACCGGCGGCGTTGCGGGTGCACAGGTGGTAGCCGCGGCCGGTCGACACGCGCAGCTCGAAGGGCTGCACCAGTTCGCCCGACGCGAGTTCGCGCTCGACCAGGCACGGCTGCAGAACGGCGACGCCCATGCCGGCGCTGGCCGCAACGATCAGGTTGTGGCCCAGGTCGAAGCCGTTGCCCAGCTTGAGCTTGTCGGCGTCGACGCCGGCAACTGCCAGCCACAACCGCCAATTGTCGGGAAAGTTGGTGTGGTGAAGCAGTGTTTCCTTCAGCAGGCTGGCCGGCGTCTTGAGGCGGGCGGCGATGCCGGGCGTGCACACGGGCGTGATGCGGCGGCCGAGCAGGTAATGCGCCGAGATGCCACGCGGCCAGCGCCGGCCCGGCCGTTTGAGATCGATCCAGACGTCGACGTCGTCGCGCTGGAAGTCCTCGTTATGGCGGAACTGGCGCAGCTCCACGTTGATGTCGGGCTGCTGCGCCTGAAATGCCTTGAGCCGCGGCATCAGCCAGCGCGTGCCGAGCGTGGGCACGACGCTCAGGCGCAGCGTGTGGCGCTGCGTTCGCGTTCGCGTGAAGTCGGTGAACGCGCGCTCGAGTTCGACGAGGCTGGGCTCGATGCGTGCGCGCAGGGCCTGGGCCTGTGCATTGGGCACCACCCCTTGGGCGCTGCGTTCGAACAGAGGAAAGCCGACACGCCGCTCCAGGCGCAACACGGCCCGGCTGACGGCAGCCTGGCTCACGCACAGCTGTTCGGCGGCCTGGCGCATGGTGCCCGCCTTGCAGACACCGAGAAACGCATGCAGTTCGACGAGCGAGGCGGCGCGGAATTTCATCGTGATGCCATTATGGCAACACCTCGAACGAAATTGTCGATTCCCGAAGCGCGGCGCGGCTCCTACGCTGGAGGCCTCATGTTCATGCCTTGCGCTACCGCCTTGAAATCACTCCCGAACATCGCGATTGCCTTGCCTCAAACCGAGCCCATCGCGCTCGTTTGCGACTCGCCGCACAGCGGCACCGCCTACCCAGCCGACTTCGGATACTCCGTCGCGTTCCATGACCTGCGCAAGTGCGAAGACACCTTCGTGGACGCTCTGTGGGCCGACGTGCCGAGTGTCGGCGGCACGTTGATACACGCGCATTTCCCGCGCAGCTACATCGACGCCAATCGAGCCTGCACGGATATTGACGTCGCGATGTTGTCCGAGCCGTGGCCCGGCGATGTCCAGGCCTCCGAACGCTGCCTCGCACTGGGCAACGGGCTCGTGTTCAGCAAGACGACGACACTCGCCGACATCTACGAGCGCAAGCTGGACGTGAGCGAAGTGCAGCGCCGCATCGATACGTGCTGGAAGCCCTACCGCAATGCACTGGGCCAGGCGCTGCACGAAGTGAGGAGCGCGTTCGGCAGGGTGTGGCACCTGAATCTGCATTCGATGCCGAGCAACGCCTACGAGCGGCTCGGCCTGGTGTCCGCCACGCCGCTGGCCGACGTCGTGCTCGGTGACCTGCAAGGCCGCAGTTGCTCCCCCCGCTTCACGCGTTGCGTGACCGAAGCATTTCGCGCACTGGGCTACAGCGTGTCGGTCAACGACCCCTACGCGGGGCAGGACCTGATACGGGTACACGGCCAGCCCGCCCAAGCGTGCGAGAGCCTGCAGATCGAGCTCAACCGCAAGCTCTATCTCGACGAAGAGACCCGGGAACCCAACGCGCGCTACTCGCAGACGCGCCACGACCTACGTTGCGTGTTGAGCGGGGTGGCCGCTTTCATCCAAGCCGAGACCGGCCGCAGAGCCATGCACAGTGAAACGGAGAGAGCATCATGAAGCACACCTTCCATCGTCGACACCTGCTGGGTGCCAGCGCCGGCATCCTGGGCAGCACCGTGCTTCCCGGCTGGGCGCAGGCGGCGCGCTATCCCAACCGACCGATCACGCTGGTGGTGCCGTTCACGCCGGGCGGCTCGGTGGACATCTCCGGACGCGCGATCGCCGAGCGTCTGGGGAAAGTCCTCGGCCAGACGATCGTGGTCGAGAACCGGGGCGGTGCGGGTGGCGCCATCGGCACCGCGCAGGTCGCGAAGTCCGCACCGGACGGCTACACGCTCATCGTCACGTCGCAGACCACGCACGCTGTCAACCCTGCCGTCACGCCGAAGCTGCCGTACAACGCTGAAACGGATTTCGCGCCGATCACGTTGGTGGAACGGCTTTCCAACGTCCTGCTTGTGAACGCGGCCTTGCCGGTCAAGACCTTCGAAGAATTCGTCGCGTTTGTGCGGGCCCACCCCGGCAAGTGGAACTACGCCAGCTCGGGCAATGGCTCGGTCGCGCATCTGAGCATGGAACTGCTGAAGGCGAGGGCCGGCCTGGCCATCACGCACGTGCCGTACAAGGGCGCCGGTGTGGCGCTGAACGACTTGCTGGCCGGGTTCGTGCAGGTGACGTGGAACAACCTGACGTCGAACCTTTCGAACATCGTCAACGGCAAGCTGCGCGCGCTCGCCGTGGCGTCGCCGCAGCGGGTTGCGCAACTGCCGTCGGTACCGACCTTCAACGAGCTGAAGCTGCCCGAGCTGAACCACACCTCGTGGACCGGCCTGGCGGCTCCCGCCGGCACCCCGGACGCCATCGTGTCGCAGCTGTACGAAGGCATGCGCACCGTGCTGGGCGATCCGGCCACGAAGCAGGCGTGGGAAGCGCGCGGCGCGATCCTGCCTGAAGCGATGACGCCCGACCAGTACAAGCTCGAAATATCGGAGCGGATCCGGTTCTACAGGGACATCGTCAAGACGCACAAGATCGGCTTGGACTGACGCCTGCCCAGAGCCAGCTTGCAGGACGTTCCCGGCGTGGCTGGAGCCACCTGGCAGGGTGAAACGGAGCGTCCTGCCCCTTTTTCCACACCATGTCGCTCAATCGCCGCCAACTGTTGTTTGCAGCCCCGGCGGCGCTGACCGGCCGACTGGCGGCCCGTGCACGCTATCCGGAACGCCCGGTGACCCTGGTGGATCCGTTCACGGCAGGCAGCAGCACCGACTACTTCTCGCGGGTGCTGGCCACCGAGATGGGCAAGCTGTGGGGCCAGCCGGTCGTGGTGGAGAACAAGGCCGGCGGTGGGGGCTCGGTGGGAGCCGAGACGGTGGTGCGGGCAGCCCCCGACGGCTACGTGCTCGGCATGGCGTCCGTTAGCACGCTGGTGTCGAACCCGGTGCTGAACCGGATGCAACACTACGACCCGCTGGCCGACTTCACGTTGATCAGCACCCTCGTCACCGTGCCGAGCGCTACCGTGGTACTGGCGAGTTCTCCGCTCAAGACGCTGGACGACCTGGTCAAGGCGGCCAGGGCGCGACCGGGGGGCGTCAGTTTTGCGAGTCCCGGCGTCGGCTCCGCCGGCCACGTGCTGCTAGAGCATTTCTCGCATCTGGCGGGCGCGAAGTTCAACCATGTGCCTTACCGCGGCGGTGGCCCCCTGCAGACCGAGCTGCTGGGCGGGCAGATCGACGCGGCCAGCGAGAACCTTCCCTTGCTGATGCCGCACATCCAGAGCGGCAGGCTGCGGGTGCTGGCCGTACGCGACCTTCAGCGGCTGTCGCAGCTCCCCGAGGCTCCGACCTTCAAGGAACTGGGCTACGAGCCCGTGAGCCAGCCGCTGTGGTTCGGCCTGGTCGGCCCGGCGGGGCTGCCGCGCGACGTGGTGCAGCGCCTGTGCGACGCGACGCACCAGGCGGTGAGGGCGCCGGGTTTCCGGCAGCAGGCGGAAAGGGTGGCGGCCACCGTGTCGTCCGGTACGCCGGAGCAGTTCCGTGCGCAGGTCGGCCGGTGGCTCGATCAATACGAGGTGATGGTGCGCACGACCCGCATGAGGCCGGAACGGGCAGAGCGGGCGAACGACTCCATCCACGCATCAGGGACGGGGTGAACCAGGGAGACAGGGCGCGGCGCGACGAAGTATCGAGACGCGCCCCTGCGAGCGCCACGGATCCATCACTCCGTGCGCACGCGAAAGGAGAGCCGCTCATGAGTCACAGGACGGGATTTTTCGGGCGACATGCCGGCGCACTGCTGCTGGCTGTCGTGGGGTGGCTGGCGTGGGACGCACAGGCACAGCCTGCGCGGGCAGCGGTGCCCGGCGTCACGGCAGACCGCGTGCTGTTCGGTCAGTCTGCCAAGCTGAGCGGCAGCGCCGGCACCTTTTCGGGGCGCCAGTACCGCGACGGCCTGATGCTGGCCTTCGATGCCGCCAACCGCGCCGGTGGCGTGCATGGCCGGCGCATCGAACTGCTCACACTGGACGATCAGAACGAGCCTGCCAAGGCGCTGGCCAACACCCGTACGCTGATCGACGACAGGCGTGTCTTTGCGCTGGTCGGCTACACCTTCACCAATCCGGTGCGTGCAGCGCTGCCGATGTTGCAGGCGTCCGGGGTGCCGCTGGTGGGGGCGTACACCGGCACGCCGGAACTCTATGACGGCAGCCAGCCGATGGTGTTCGCGATGCGGGCAAGCTTTGCCGACGAGTTGGCGGCCATCATCCGCCATGTCGACACCATCGGCTACGACAGGGTGGCGATGGTGCACTACACGACCTCGTTGGGCCTGCAACTGCGTGGCGACGTCGACGAGCGGCTCAGGCGCGTCGGACGCCGTCTCGTGGTCAGCGGTGGGATGCCGGTGAACGCACCGGACTACCTCACGGCGGCCCGCGGCGCTGTGCAGCCACTGCTCGAGCACTGCCCGAAGCTGGTCATCCTGGGCGTCTCGGGCCGTGACGCGGCGGCCGTCGTGCAGGGCATGGCGGCCGGCAAATGCCCGCCGGCCCAGTTCATGGCCCGCAACATCGTCGACGTCGGCTTGCTGCAGCAGATGTTGGGCCAGGCAGCCCGTGGCGTGATCATCACGCAGGTGGTGCCCAACCCGTCGCGTGGCGCTCATCCGCTGGTGTCCGGGTACCGTGCGCTGCTGAAGCAGCGCGATGCGCAGGCGCGGCCCGACTTCGCGGAATTCGAGGGCTACATCGCCGGGCGTGTCGTCGTGCTGGCGCTGCAGCGCGCCGGGCGCGAACTGGATCGTGCCGGCTTTGTCAGGGCCATGGAATCGGTCACCCTGGAAGGGCCCGATCACTTCCGGGTGCAGTTCGGTGCGGGCCGTCGTGCTGGCAGTCGCTACACCAACATCGTGATGGTCTCCGACAAGGAACGCATCACCGATTGAGTTGTCAGCGCGCCGTTCGGTCGCGGCACACCGTCACCACCGGTCCTGGCGGCTGCCGCTGCGACATCGCCGTGATCGCCGGTAATAAGGGCGCGCGTTGAACTTTTTGATGCAGACAGCCTCCATCCCGTCGCCGGGTTCGTGCTTTCCACAGGTCGGCCGGGCTCGGCAACTCCAAAAATCAACATAGCAATCCCGAGGTTGTTCGTATGAAGCATTCACGTTTTCTCGCGCCGGTCGTGATGGCGCTTGCCTCCCTCGCCATGCATGCGACGGCCGCCAATGAGGCCCACCCGCACTGGTCGTATACGGGTGCGCACGGCGTCGCCCATTGGGCCCAACTCGATGCCGCCAACGAGGCCTGCGCGCTGGGGCACCAGCAGTCGCCGATCGACATCCGCAAGGCGCAGCAGGCCGAACTGCCGCCGCTGACCTTCAGCTACGGGCGCATCGCGCCGTCTATCGTGAACAACGGCCACACCATCCAGGTCAACGTGCCGGCCGGGCAGTTCCTGCAGGTGGGCGAGCAGCGCTACGAGTTGCTGCAGTTCCACTTCCACACGCCCAGCGAAGAAAGCATAGGCGGCAAGCGTCGTGCGATGGTCGCCCATTTCGTGCACCGGGCGGCAGACGGCTCGCTCGGCGTGGTGGCGGCCCTGATCCAGCCCGGCAAGGCCAACCCGGCGTTCGAGGCGGTGTTGTCGCACCTGCCGCCGCACCCGAAGGAAACGATCACCGTGGAAGGGCTGGAACTGGACCTGGCCGCGATGCTGCCTGCCACGCGACGCTACTACGACTTCCAGGGGTCGCTGACCACGCCGCCCTGTTCGGAAGGGGTGCACTGGATGGTTTTGGCGGAGCCGGTGACGGTGTCCCCGGCTGCCATCAAGGCCTTCCGCCGCCTCTATACGGCCAACGCCCGGCCGGTGCAGCCGTTGAACGATCGCGTGGTGCGGGTTTCGTCGCACTGAGCTGAAAAATCGAAGGGCCGCGCAACGCACGGCCCTTCGAATGTCGGCCCGGTTGGGGGCGGCTCGGGGAGCCTGCGTGGACCGCGTCGCCACCGAGTGGCGACAGGGGCATCGTGTCTTCACGGTGTGTCGCTCACCTGCCATTTCTCTCAGCACTCATTTGCAGGGGGCGGCATCCGCAGCGGTTGCCTGCTGGATACCATCAACCGCACTGCCTCCTCAGCTCACGAGGGCCTGCAGCCGAGAGGCAGGCAGATACTCAAGGAGACTGACATGGCCGACTACATCATTTCGTGCCACGGCACGTACGAGTACGACTTTCCGCTGTCTCATGCGCTCACGGGCATCAAGACGCTGGTGGTCTTCAAGAACCACGCCGGCACGTTCCGGATCGAGAAGTCGCAGAAGATCTTCGACGACCTGCTGGCAGGCAACAAGGTCGACGCCTCCGAGATCTGGACCGAAATGCAGGAGGGGCGCTGCTACCCCAGCCTGACGCTGCGCTACGCGGACGACTTTGCCTCCGGCATCTTCAAGGTCGGGTCGGGAGGCGCTTTCGCGATCAAGAAGTACGGCACCGGCTGGGTCGGCACGCTGAAGCAGGAACTCGACTGGCTCACGCAGCACAAGGCAGAGAAGGTCTACCTGATGACCTGCACCAAGGTCGTCTCGAAGATCGACCCGAAGGTGATCAACGGGTATTTCGATCAGGTCGTCGAGCTGTCGGGTGGCCAGTTCGGCGTCGAGAGGGTCGTTTAGGGCCTGTTCACACGACGGAGGACTGTCCGGCTTCGTCTTGTGCCTTGCTCACGGCCTTTGGGACAACAACGCATCAGCCCTCCGTCGTGTGAACAGGCCCGAGGCGCATCTCTTCGCTTCTTGCGCTTCGCCTTGGGGAACGCCCTCGACGTGTACCGAGGGTCGATCGACTCAGCTTGCGTTGGCAAGCAGCGCGTTGCGTGCGTTGCGGTACGCCCTTGCCAGGTGGTCGACGCGCCGCGCCACCGGCTCCACGGTGCGCATCGCGCCGATGCCCTGCCCACAGCGCCAGATGTCCTTCCACGGCTTGCGCGTGCTGCCGAAGTTCATCGCGCTCGGGTCGCTGGCGGGCAGCTGGTCCGGGTCCAGCCCGGCCGCGCGGATGGAGGGCTTGAGGTAGTTGCCGTGCACGCCGGTGAACAAGTTGGAGTAGCCTTCGCCCGCCACCGACGCGCCGATGTCGTTGACAACCACGCGCGCACCGGCGCGGGCCATCGCCAACGCGATGTCGCGGCCGATGCCGCCACCGGCACCGGTGGCGATCATCACCTTGCCTTCGAGCATGGGGCTTGCACTCATGAGGACTCCTGTGTTGTCTGAAGAGGAAGGAAGAGTTCGTGTCGGCGCAGGCTCAGCCTGGCCACTGGAATCTCGCGGGGCGCTTGTCGAGGAAATCCTGCACGGCGCCCTTGTGCGCCTGCGTGCCCATCGCCAAGGCCTGCGCGTTGGCTTCGAACTCGAGTTGGGTGGCCAGGTCGGCGCCGGCCACGGCGCGCTTGATCAGGCTCACCGCCACGGGGGATGCCACTCGGCCAAGGTGCGCGAGCCGATCAGTTCGGCCAGGTCCGAGCGCACGCTGTCGGCGGTGGCGGCATCTTTCGGCAGATGCAGCGGTTTCAGATCCTCTCGACCGATAACGTCGCAGAAGCGGTCCCAGAACTTCCGTTCGAGCGCCCCGACGGCCAGGTGGCGGCCGTCACCGGTGCGGTACACCGAGTAGCAGGGCAAGGCGCCGGAAAGCCTGTCGGCGCCGGCCGGACGGGTCTGGCCGTGCACCGCCAGCGTCAACATCGGGACCACGGCATGCGCCAGCATGGCGTCTGCCATCGCGATGTCGACGTGGCGGCCGCAGCCGGTGCGCTGTGCATCGAACAGCGCGGCCAGCAGGCCCATCGCCGACGTCAGCGAACCGCCCAGCAGGTCGGCGACCGGTACGTTGGACAGCGCAGGAGCTTCGCCACCGCGGCCGATCTGGTCACTGACGCCGGCCAGGGCGCAGTAGTGAGGTCGTGCCCCGGCTCGTCGCGGTAGGGGCCGTGCTGGCCGTAGCCGGTGATGCTGCAGTAGACCAGCCGGGGGTTGAGACGCGACAGGGTGTCGTAGCCCACGCCCAGCCGGTTGGTCACGCCGGGGCGGAAGCTCTCGACCAGCACATCGGCGTCGCGGGGCAGCGCATGCAGGACGGCCACGCCTTCCGGCTGCTTGAGGTCCAGCCGCAATGCACGTTTGTTGCGGTGAACCAGGCCGCGCAGCGCGGGGGCGGCATAGTCGCCGGCGCCGGTGTCCTCGATCTTGACGACATCGGTGCCCAGGTCGGCGAGGTGCAGCGTGCACACCGGGCCGGGCAGCAAGCGGGTGAGGTCGAGCACGCGCACGCCGGACAGAGGCGGACGCGACACGGCAGGCGAAGGGGCAGTCGGCATGGCGCAAGGCGGGTGGGGACGCGGGCCAGCCTAGGGGCCGCCGGCATGCCGCGACATGGCGCTTTGCGTGAATCGGATTGGCAGGAACGATCAACGCGGGTGGCGCGCAAGAGCTTTTCCGACGCTACTCGGCGGCGCGCTCCACGGTGGTCGTTGCCAGGGCCCGCTTGGGCGTGTCTGCCGGCGGTTCGCCGTTGAACAGCAAGCGATAGACGGCGTTGCGCCGAAGCGCCAGGTGCACTGCCCATGCTCCGCCCAGCGCCGAACCTGCCAGCAACAGGAATTCGAGCAGCAAAGGCAGTCGCACCAGAGCCAGCGCCAAGCCGCCGGCGAAGACGAACATCAGGTGAAACAGGTAGATCGAATAGGCGCTGTCGACAAAGTGGCGGACCCACGCTGAGGGGTGGTCGAGCCAGCGGGCACAGGCGCCGAGCACGAGGTGCAGGCCGGCCCACGACGCCAGCGGCCACAGGCACAGGCGCAAAGCCTTCTGCCACGGCTCGCCGTCCGACGGCCACAGCGCGAACAGCACCAGCAGCGCCGCAGCCAGCAGCAGGCTGCCACGCCGCCACGAGATGGCGGCATGCAACAGTCGGCGCTCGTGGAAGCACAGGACGCCGGCCATGAAGAACGGCAGGTTGAACAGCCATTTGCCGGTGGATATGACGCCATAAGGCAGCCCCGGCAACGGGCGTCCGGCCAGGTTGTCGTAGGCGCCGAGCAGCAGCGAAAAGCCGGCGTGCAGCAGCAGCAGCCCTGCGACGGCACTCAGCGGCAAGGCGTGCAGCCATCCGCCCAGACGTTGCAGCCGTGCCGTGATGGCGGGCGTCATCACGGCGCACAGCAAGGCGGTGTAGGCCAGCAGATCGATCAGGAACCACAGGTGCGCGATCCAGATGCGGGCTGCGTCGCCGCGCAGGTGTCCCTCTGCGTCGAAGAAGCTTTGCGCGAGCGGCCCGTTGACACCATTCATGCCGCTGGCCAGTTCGAGCAGGCCCACTTGCAGGGGCGACAGCAGCAACAGGCAGGTGACCAGCGGCAGGCCCAGACGCACGACGCGCGAGCGCAGGAAGGCCCCGCGCGGGCGCTTCGCCAGCATCATCGCGGCGAAGAAGCCGGCGACAAGAAAAAACGCCGGCATGCGAAAAGCACTGGACGCCTGTGCCAGTGCGGTCAGCAGTTCGGACGACTCGGGCGAGCTGATTTCCCAGCCCTGTGACGAATACACCATGGCGGCGTGGAAGGGGATGCCCAGCAGCATCAGGGACGCACGCGCCCCATCCATCCAATGAAGGCGACCCTGTGTCGCCGCGCCCGCTTCCAGACGACTCATGCGGAACTCCCTGAACAGCATCCGCCGGGTGCTCATCGGCACAAGGCGAGGCGTCCCGGGCGCGTGAGTAGGGAATGAGACCGCGTTCCGGGGAGCCTGCGGATCACCGTATCAAGCGGCGTGCCCGAACACGTCGTTGCAGCGTTACCAGATGAGTCGTTTTGCGAAATGCAATACAGGACGCTCGTGCTTCAAGCCTTGCAGCGAGCGGCACAGACGCGCGTGCCGGCCGCCGGGGCCGGCACGAAAGGTTGCAGTTGCAACAGGCGCCGGGCGCGTTGAGACGCGGGCTCCGAGATCAGCGGCGGCTTCAGCGAGGCGCGGGGGCCGGGGCGGGCAGCGTGCGGGCCGGTTCCGGCTGGGAATTCGACAGCCGGCGCGCGCGCTCGTCGAGTTCGGCGCGCGGGGTGAGCGCCACCTCGGGACCTGCTGCAGGGCATCGGGCGGCGGCGTCCTCGCCGGCAGACCAGCCCTCGGCCTCTTGCGGGCCGGTGCCCGGCCGGCTGAGGCCCAGGGCCACCAGCAGGTTGCCGGTGGCGGCATGCACGCGGGCATACGCCATGTCGAGGTCGACTTCCGCATTGGCGTAGGCGCGCCGCGCGGTGTACAGCTCGTTCTCGGAGTTCAGCAGGTCCAGCAGGCTGCGCTGGCCGATGTCGAACTGCTTGCGATAGGCGTCGCGCGCCTTCTCGATCGCCAGCTGGTTGGCGTCGAGGAAGCGCAACTGGTCGACCAGCTTGAGCGTGTCGTTGTAGGCGATCACGGCGGTCTGGCGTATGTCGCGGCAGACACGGTCGCGCTGGTCGGCGGCCTGGTTCACCAGGTCGGCGAACTGGCGCACGCTGGCGTGGTCCGCGCCGCCATTGAAGAGGTTCCAGCTCACGACAACTTCGGCCGTCGTGTCGCGACGCTGATCGCGCACGCTGTCATAGTTGTGGCCGACACCCGAGCGGGCCCGCAGCTCGATGCGCGGCTGGAAAGCGGCCTGGCGCGTGTCGGCCTGTGCGCGCACCGAGCGCAGGTTCTCGACAGCAGCGGCGACAGCGCCGTTGCGTGCGACGGCCGTCTGCAGTGCCTGCTCGGTCCCGGACGGCAGGCCTTGTTTCAGCGCCGCCGGGGCGTCGATGCGGGCCGGCGGCAGTTCGCCGACGATGCGCTGGTAGCGCGCCGACACATCGTGCAGGTTGGCAACTTCGGTGCTGAGATTGGACTCGGCCAGTGCCAGGCGGGCTGCCGCTTGCTCCAGGTCCACGCCACGGCTCACGCCGGCGCGAAAGCGCGACAGGATCTGGTCGTGCGAGGCCTTGTGCTGGACGTAGTTGTCTTCGGCGAGGGCGACCAGCCGGCGATAGCGCAACACGTCGTAATGGGCCTGCACGGCTTCCAGTGCGACCTGCTCGGCGGTGTCGACGAACTCGAAGTAGCGCGTGAGCTTGGCGTGTCCGAGGCGGCGCACCTCGCCGTGGGTGGCCAGGCCGTCCCACAGCATCTGCGTCAGGCTGAGACTGGCGCCGGTGCGGTCGATGCTCGAAGACTGGGGATCGCGCGAGCCAATGCGGTCGCGATCGCGGCCGGCACTGGCGCTCAGGTCCAGGCGCGGGTAGTAGCCGGCGCGGCCGACGTCGACTTCGTTCACCGATGCGCGATAGCCGTTCAGCCGAGCGCCGATGTCCGGATGGGTCTCGATCGCCTTGCGGGCCACGGCCTGCAGCGCGTCCGGAGATTGAGCGCTGGCGTACACGCACGAAAGCAGCAGGGCGACCGTGGTGAGCGAGGTTCTGAAGGTCATCCGGGTTCTTTCCTGGTCGTGGGGGCGGTTGCCCGCTAAAGTTCGCGCGAGTGTATCTAGAAGTAAACTTCACGGCGGCCCCCGCAGTTGAGGGGGCGGCGCGCAATTTCTCACGCTTCTACCGCTTTCTTGCTCGGGTGCTGCACGGGCGCGAGTGCCGCACGCGCCCACGCATCGAACGATGCCGCGAGCATAGGACGACGCGTCGATGGCATGCGCGTGAATTGCTCGCGGCTTTGCGTATTGTTCCAGCGTTAGTCGCACGCGCTTTGCGCTAGTGTGCTGTCCTTCATGCGATGCACCGCAGCGACCCGGACGGACCACCCGTCCTCGATCTGGTGGGCCTTGCACGGCCGTGCGGCCGTGATGCTTCGGCACGTGTGCGTGGCGGTGACAGGCCTGGTGCTCGCATGGGTCGCTACTGCATACGACGCAGACCGGATGTCCCGCGCCGCACAGCGCGCCGGAGCGCAGGCCGCGGCCGAAGCTCGCGCGCTGCAAGGGGCCCTGGCGGAACTGGCCGGCAGCGACGAAACGGCCCGGCTCGCAGGCATCAACGCGTTCTTCAACCGGCGCATGGCCTTTCACGACGACAAGGCCGTCTGGGGCCAGCCCGACTACTGGGCCAGCCCGATGGAGTTCCTGCAGCAGCGGCAGGGGGATTGCGAGGACTTCGCGATGGCCAAGTACTTCAGCCTGCTGGCGCTGGGGCTGCCGTCCGAGCGCATGCGGCTGGTCTATGTGCGTGCGGTGATCGGCGGCCCGGGCGGTGTGAGCCAGGCGCACATGGTGCTGGCCTACTATCCGGCACCGCAGGCGGAGCCGCTGATTCTCGACAACCTCATCGGCGACATCCGGCCCGCGTCGCGGCGGCCGGACCTGACGCCGGTATTCAGTTTCAACACCGAGGGCCTGTGGCAGGGCGTGGGCGCATCGTCGGCGGGAGACCCGCTGGCGCGCCTGTCGCGCTGGCGCGAAGTGCTCGCCAAGGCTCGCGAGGAGGGGTTCGTGCCATGACATATCGATCGGTCTCATGCAACTCGGCGGAGGGCTGCTCATGTCATTGATCCGGCAGATGTGGCTGGTGGTGCTGACCACGGTGCTGATCGCCTTCGTCGGCAGCTTCACCGTCACGGTGGCTTCCGCCCGCGAGTACCTCGAAACCCAATTGCAGGTGAAAAACAGCGACAACGCCGCGGCGCTGGCGCTGTCGCTGTCGCAGCAGAAGGGCGACAGCGAGCTGATGGAGCTGCTGCTGGCGGCGCAGTACGACACCGGCTTCTACCGGAGCATCCGCTTCCGTGGCACCGACGGCACGACGATCGAGCGCGTCGCCGGCCGGGTCGAGGTGCAGGCGCCGCGGTGGTTCGTGCGCCTCGTGCCGATCGAGTCCGTGCCCGGCGTGGCACAGGTCAGCGACGGCTGGCGCGCGCTGGGCTCGGTGGAGGTGGTGAGCCAGGTCTCGTACGCCTATCGGGACCTGTGGCGCGGCTGCCTGCAGGCGGCAGCCTGGCTGGCCGTGGTGGGCCTCGTCGCCGGTGTGCTCGGCAACTTCGTGGTGCAGGGCATCCGCCGGCCGCTCAATTCCACGGTGCGCCAGGCACAGGCACTGGTCAACCGCGAGTTCGTCATCGTCGACGAGCCGCGCGTGCCCGAGCTTCAGCGGCTGACGCGGGCGATGAACGGCATGGTGCAGCGGCTCCAGGGCGTGTTCGACGAGCAGGCCACCCAGGTGGACAACCTGCGCCGCGAGGCGAACTGCGACCCGTCGACCGGTGTGTCGCACCGCAAGCATTTCCTCACGCAGCTCGGCCTCGAGCTGGAGCGCGAGGACGCGCCGCCGAGCGGCACGCTGGTGATGGCGCGCCTGTTCGAGTTGGCGCGTGTCAATGCCGAGCTCGGCCGCCGCGAGACCGACCGCATGATCCAGCGCGTCGCCGACACCTTGCTGGCGCAGGCGGCCCGTGCGCCCGGCGCCTGGGTCGGCCGCCTGAACGGGTCGGACTTCGCTTTGTGCCTGCCGGCCGGCGGTTCGGACGAAGACGATCCGGGCGCCCAGATGGAAGGGTTGCTCGCAGCCCTGCGCGCAGCCTGCACACCGTTCGGGCCGGCCCAAGGGGTGGTGGTCGGAGCCGTCGCGTACCGCAGGGGCGACGCGCTGTCGCAAGTGCTGTCGCATGCGGACGGGGCGCTTGCACGCGCGGAAGCGCAGGGGCTGTTCAGCTGCGTGGTGCAGGGCGCGGCCCCCGGAGAGGCCGCGGCAGGCGGTCAGGAGGCATGGAAGCGCCGCATCGAGGGCGCGCTGGCCGAGGACCGCGTGCGCCTGGGTCGCTACCCGCTGCTCGACCGCGACGGTGCGTTGATCCACTTCGAATGTCCGCTGCGCTTGCAGCTGGAGCCGGGCGGCGCATTCGAATCGGCGGCTCAGTGGCTGCCGCTGGCGGTGCGCACGCAGACGGTCGGGGCGGTTGACCTCGCGGTGGTGTCGCTGGCGTTGCGCGAGATCGCGCACGACGGCCGGCCGCTGGGCGTGAACCTGTCGGTCAGCTCGGTGCAGGACGCGCGCTTTGGCGGCCAGCTGCGCGAAAGGCTGCAGGCAGGGCTGGCCCATGCAGGGCAGCTGTGGATCGAAGTGCCGGAGCTCGCCGCCGTGCGGCACTATGGCCTGGTGCGCGAACTGTGCCAGCAGGTCAAAGCCACCGGCGCCCGCTTCGGGCTCGAACATGCCGGCGAGCAGCTGTCGCGCATCGATCGGCTGTACGAGATCGGCCTCGACTACGTGAAGCTGGACGCGCGCTTCGTGCTGGGCGCTTCCGAAGACGCTGCGGTGCGCAACTTCGTGCGCGGCACGGTGGCGATGGTTCATGCCCTGGGCATGCAGGTGTACGCCGAGGGCGTGTCCAGCGCGGCCGATGCGTCCGTCTTGTGGGACTGCGGGCTCGACGGCGTGACCGGCCCGGCCATTACGCTGTAGCAAAGACGAACGCGGGGCGTCGCCTTCCGGCCGAACGCCCCGCGCTGCAGCCCTTGCGGGCGCAAGGATCTCAGTCGCTCAACAGCTTGCCGCGGCTCAGCAGGTCTTGTATGACCTGCTGGTCGTTGGAGAACGAGCCCACCAGATCGACGCCGACCACCGTGATGCGCTGATCGACCGCGGTGGGGTTGTAGGTGCCGCCCGAGAAGCCGCCGGTGCTGCTGATCTGCACCACCGTGCTGTCGCCCACCTTGTCGAAGTGCAGGTAGTTCGACAATTGCGCCGTGCTTTCCCCGACCAGCAAGTCGCGCAGGTCCAGCACATCGCCGGCGGCACTGTTGTCGAAATCGGTGATGGTGTCATGCGCCGGCGTGGCGGTGGTGCCCCGGTCGGCCAGTTGCCAACGGAACGTGTCGGCGCCGAATCCACCCGTCAGCACGTCGTTGCCCGCGCCGCCGATGAGGACGTCGGTACCGCCACCTCCGTTCAGTTGGTCGTGGCCGGCACCGCCGTTGATCGTGTCGTTGCCGGCATTGCCGTGCAGCACGTCGTTGCCGTCGCCACCGTTGACGGTGTCGTTGCCGTCACCGCCGTGCACCAGGTCGTTGCCGCTGCCGGCGTTGATCGTGTCGTTACCGCCGAGACCCTGGATGAAGTCCGCCGCGCTGGTGCCGTTGTGCGTGCCCGCACCTTGGTCGCCGAGGATGTTGTTGGTCGTGGCCCCGACGGTGACGGCCACCGCCTGCGTGCTCGTCGACGTCGCTCCGGTGCCGGTTTCGGTCGAGGTGACAGAGACCGACAGGTTCAGCGTGCCGCTGTATCCCGAAGCGGGGAGGAAGTCCACGTCGGCTGCTTGTGCGGGCGTGAAGGTCCATACGCCACCGCCCAGATTGGTACCCGACGTGAACATCGCGTTGGTCGGCACGCCGGACACGGTGATCAGCGACAGCGTTTCCGACCCGTCGGTGTCCGCCAGGCCGGCGTGCAGCGGGAAATCGATGGGCGTGCCATAACTGGTCGCCCCGACCGTGTAGTTGATGCTGTTGATGGCCAGGGTCGAGTCCTTCCCGGTGTCGGCGCCGTTGAGCACCATCCACGAGAACTGGTAGTCGCCTGCGGAGGGCGCATTGAAGGTGTAGGCGCCATTGCTGTTCAAGCCCACACCGGCTTGCTCCGAGGACGTGATCAGCACATTCTGCTTGCTGCCGTCCGGTGCGGTGATCGTCAGCACCACCAGGTCGTTGTAGCCGTTGTTGATCTCGTTGCGGTCGTTCTCGGCGTTCGTGAAGGCCCAGTTGAACTGCACCGAATGGCCGGCCGACATCGAATAGCTGTAGTTGCTGACGCTGCCGTCCTGGACGTCCACGTTGCCCGGGTCGTTCGTCTGGCCGGGGCCGCTGGTCTTCGGTGCGGGGTTGAACCCGTCGAGGGTGCCCGACGCCAGGCCGGCGATGCTCTCGATGTTCGCCTGGCTGATTTCGGCGGTGGTCGAGATGGTCACCGGACCCGGCACGATGCTGATCAGCTGCGACGGGACCGCGAGGAACGGCGCGTCCACGGCGGCCGCCACGTTGATGTTGACGGTCGCCGTGCTGGTGCCGGCCGCACCATCGGACACCGTGTAGGTGAACGACGCCGGGCCGCTGTAGTTGGCGTTCGGCGTGAACAGCACGTTGCCGCCTGACAGCGACACCGTGCCGTTGACGGCTCCCTGGACGCTGGTGATGGTGAGCGTCGGGCTGTCGATGTCCGTGTCGTTCGCCAGCAGCGTCGACACCGGAATGGTGATGACGGCATCTTCCGAACCGCCGACGGCGTCGTTGCCCGCGACCGGTGCATCGTTGACGGCATCGACCGTGATCGTCGCCGTTCCCGCCGCTGCGGAGGTGCCGCCTTCGTTGTCGCGCGCGCTGTACTGAAAGGAGGTGCTGCCGTTCCAGTTGCTGTTCGGCCGGAAGTACACGGTGGATCCGGTCACGACGTCGCCCGCGGCCACCGGTTGCGTGCCGGCGGCGTCGAGGTAAAGCGTGCCGTTGGCGGGCAGGTTGCCGATGACGTGTTGCGTCACCGTGCCGTCGATGTCGCTGCCGGCCAGGGTGACGATCACCAGTGTGTCCTCGTTGCCGCTGGCGCTGACGTTGGTGGTGGTGGGGCGGTCGTTCACCGAGGCCACGGTGAGGTTCACCGTGGCCGTGTTCGTGCCGCCGTTTCCGTCGGAAATGGTGTAGGTGAACGAGGCCGGGCCGTGATAGTTGGCGGTCGGCGTGAAGACGACCTGGCCGTCAACCAGCGCCACCGTTCCGTTGACGGGGTTCTGTACAGAAAGGACCGACAGGGCGTCGCCGTCCAGATCGGTGTCGTTCGCGAGCAGGCTGCCGGTCGAGATGACGAGCGCGGTGTCCTCGCTCGTGGTGTAGGCCTGATGCGACAGCGGGGTCGAACCGAGCGACTGGTAGGGCCCGGTGCCCGAGCGGATTTCAGGCTGGAAGACCGCCTGGCCGCCCTGGTCCCAGTAGATGATCTGGATCGTGTGGCTGCCGCTGGTGTCTACAATGAAGGACGAGTGCACGGTTTGCGTCGGCGACTGATTGTTGGCCACCTGCGCCACGACCACCCCATCGACCATGATCGAGTAGCCGTCGTCCGAGCGCACCCGGAAGTTGTAGGTACCGGCGTCCAGTTGCACGGTGCCTGTGATGCGGATGATGGCGTCGCTGCTGTTCTGCGGATCGACATTGAGCGATGCAGCATCGCTGCCCAGGAAGGACTGCAGCGTGTTGTTCGAGCCGAGGTCGCCGGAGACCGTGCCGTAGTTCAACGAACTGGCGACGAAGATCGCATCGGCCGGATGGGCGGCGATGAAGTTCTGCACTTGGGTGAGGGTGCTGAGCGACCCGCCGTCGACACCTTCGTGGAAGGCGAAGTATTCGCCGCGCAGACCCGACAGCTGGATCGGGCCGTCGTTCACGGCGACCGGTGCATCGTTGACCGGCGTGACCGTCAGCGAGACGCTGCCCGTCGACGAGGCGACGCCGTCGGAGACCGTGTAGCTGAAATTGGCCGGACCGGCGTAATTGCTGTTCGGCGCGAAGGTCAGCGTGCCGTTGGCATTGAGCGTGACGGTGCCTTGCGCCAGCGTGACTGTCTCGCCGGGAGACACCGCTGTGCCGGCGATGTGCGTGATCGACAGAGCGTTGCCGTCGACATCGATGTCGTTGCCTCGAACATGGAGCACGACCGGCGTGTCTTCGGGGGTGGTGGCCGAGTCGTTCACTGCCACGGGCCCGTCGTTGGTACCGGTGATCGTGATCGTCAAGGTCTGCGTCGTGAAACCACCCTGGCCGTCGGACGCGGTGTACGTGAACACGTCATTTGCCGTGACGCCGGCTGCCAGCTCGTTCGCGTTGTTGGCGACGTAGGTGTACGAGCCGTTGGCTTGCAGCGTCAGTGAGCCGTACTGGCCGGCCAGTGCGGAGCCGATGCTGCCGGCAGTTGCGCCAAAGGCGATCGCGGAGACGCTGAGCGTGCCCCCATCGTTATCGCTGTCGTTCGCAAGCACCCCGGAGGCGGCATCGCGCGTCAGCGTAGCGTCCTCCAGCACCGCACCGGTATCAGCCGCGGCAGTGGGCGCATCGTTGACCGACACGACTGAAATGGTCGTCGTCGCCGTGTTGGACGGGTTGTGGCCGTCGTTGACAACCACCTCGATGGTGCGCGCCGTCGTGCTCGGGTTCTCGCTCGTGTTGGCGAAAGTCACGGCGCGGATGGCCGATGCGTAGGCGGCCGGCGATGCGGAGCCCGTCAGCGTGACCGTGTTGCCCGAGACGCTGGCGGTGATGCCCGGAGGCATCGAGCCGGCGGCAAGAACATCGCCTGCCTGCGCGTTGGTCAGCGTGATGGTGGCGCCTGTCAGTGTCGCGGAGTCAGTATCGACGAGGGTGGCGTCGGTGTCGGCGATCGATACGGCGGCACCGTTTTCGGTGAAAGTCGTTGCGTAGCCGGTCCCTGCGGCGGAGCCGTCGAGGTCTAGCACAGACGGTGCAGCGTTGACCGTGTAGCTCTCGGTGTCCGTGGCGGTTGTCGTGTTGCCCGCAGCGTCCGTGGTGGAGACGGAGGCGACGATGGTGCGATCAGCGTCTGCCGCGAGGGCCGAGCCGGGAACGTCGACGCTGAATGTGCCACCGGCCTGGACGTTGCCGGTGTAAGTGCCACCGTTGATGGTCAGAGTGACCGTATCGCCAGCACGCACATCACCGCCTACCGAGCCGGTGATCGCGACGGTACCGCTGCTTTCGACAGCGTCGATCACGTCGTCGCTGGTGATGTTGGCGTCCAGGGCGATGGACGCGGTGATTGTGACGTCCAGGGAACCGGCGTCGTTGGCGGTGGCGGTGTTGCCCGCTGCATCCGCGGCAGAGGCGACCACGGTGAATCCGCCCTCGGCCAGAGCGACCGGCACGGCGACCGAGTAGGCACCACCGGTGACGGTGGCGGTGAGCGTCTGAGTGGCACCGGCCGAGTCGGTGACCGTCAAGGTGACGGTCGAATTGTTCGGCAGGTTGGTGGTGCCGGTGATGGTCGGCGTGGAGTCGTTGGTCAGCGCGGGGGCATCGACGGTGAGGCTCGGAGCGGTGACGTCCAGCGAGCCGGCGTCGTTGGCGGTCGCCGTATTGCCTGCTGCGTCGGTAGCAGAGGCGACCACGGTGAATCCGCCTTCAGCCAGGGCGACCGGAACGGTGACCGAGTAGGCGCCACCGGTGACGGTGGCAGTGAGCGTCTGAGTGGCACCGGCCGAGTCGGTGACTGTCAGCGTGATGGTCGCGCCATTCGGCAGGCTGGTGGTGCCGGTGATGGTCGGTGTCGAATCGTTGGTCAGCGCAGGTGCATCGACCGTCAAGCTCGGTGCGGTGATGTCCAGCGAGCCGGCGTCATTGGCGGTGGCGGTGTTGCCGGCTGCGTCGGCAGCAGAGGCGACCACGGTGAAGCCGCCTTCGGCCAGCGCGGCCGGCACGGCGACCGAGTAAGCACCACCGGTGACGGTGGCCGTGAGCGTTTGAGTGGCGCCAGCCGAGTCGGTGACGGTCAGCGTGACGGTCGCGCCGTTGGGCAGGTCCGTCGTACCCGTGATGGTCGGTGTCGAATCGTTGGTCAGCGCAGGTGCATCGACCGTCAAGCTCGGTGCGGTGATGTCCAGCGAGCCGGCGTCATTGGCGGTGGCGGTGTTGCCGGCTGCGTCGGCAGCAGAGGCGACCACGGTGAAGCCGCCTTCGGCCAGCGCGGCCGGCACGGCGACCGAGTAAGCACCACCGGTGACGGTGGCCGTGAGCGTTTGAGTGGCGCCAGCCGAGTCGGTGACGGTCAGCGTGACGGTCGCGCCGTTGGGCAGGTCCGTCGTACCCGTGATGGTGGGCGTCGAATCGTTGGTCAGTGCGGGAGCATCGACCGTCAAGCTCGGGGCAGTGATGTCCAGCGAGCCAGCGTCGTTGGCTGTGGCGGTGTTGCCGACGGCATCCGCGGCAGAGGCGACCACGGTGAAGCCGCCTTCGGCCAGAGCGACCGGCACGGTGACCGAGTAGGCGCCGCCGGTGACGGTGGCGGTGAGCGTCTGAGTGGCACCGGCTGAGTCGGTGACCGTCAAGGTGACGGTCGCGCCATTGGGCAGGTCCGTCGTACCCGTGATGGTCGGCGTCGAATCGTTGGTCAGTGCAGGTGCGTCGACCGTCAAGCTCGGAGCGGTGACGTCGAGGGATCCAGCATCGTTGGCCGTGACGGTGTTTCCAGCGGCGTCGGCGGCAGAGGCGACCACGGTGAAGCCACCTTCAGCCAGAGCGACCGGCACGGCGACCGAGTAGGCACCACCGGCGACGGTGGCGGTGAGCGTCTGGGTGGCACCGGCCGAGTCGGTGACCGTCAAGGAGACGGTCGCGCCGTTGGGCAGGTCGGTGGTGCCGGTGATCGTGGGCGTTGAATCGTTGGTCAGTGCCGGGGCGTCGACGGTCAGGCTCGGAGCAGTGACGTCCAAGGAGCCAGCATCGTTGGCCGTGACGGTGTTTCCAGCGGCGTCGGCGGCAGAGGCGACCACGGTGAAGCCGCCTTCAGCCAGGGCGACTGGCACGGTGACCGAGTAGGCCCCGCCGGTGACGGTGGCGGTGAGCGTCTGAGTAGCTCCGGCAGAGTCGGTGACCGTCAAGGTGACGGTCGCGCCATTGGGCAGGTCCGTCGTACCCGTGATGGTCGGCGTCGAATCGTTGGTCAGCGCAGGAGCATCGACCGTCAAGCTCGGTGCGGTGATGTCCAGCGATCCGGCGTCGTTGGCAGTCGCGGTGTTGCCGGCCGCATCGGCGGCAGAAGCAACGACGGTGAAGCCACCCTCGGCCAGGGCGACCGGCACGGTGACCGAGTAGGCACCGCCGGCGACGGTGGCGGTGAACGTCTGGGTGGCACCAGCCGAGTCAGTGACCGTCAAGGTGACGGTTGCGCCATTCTGCAGGTCGGTGGTGCCAGTGATCGTGGGTGTCGAATTGTTGGTCAGTGCCGGAGCATCGACGGTGAGACTCGGCGCGGTGACGTCCAGCGAGCCGGCATCGTTGGCTGTGGCGGTGTTGCCAGCGGCGTCGGCGGCAGAGGCGACCACGGTGAAGCCGCCTTCGGCGAGCGCGACCGGCACGGTGACCGAGTAGGCACCGCCGGTGACGGTGGCGGTGAGTGTCTGGGTGGCACCGGCCGAATCAGTGACTGTGATGGTGACGGTCGAGTTGTCCGGCAGGTCGGTGGTACCAGTGATGGTCGGTGTGGAATCGTTGGTCAGCGCGGGGGCATCGACCGTCAAGCTCGGTGCGGTGATGTCCAGCGATCCGGCGTCGTTGGCTGTGGCGGTGTTGCCGGCCGCATCGGCGGCAGAAGCAACGACGGTGAAGCCACCCTCGGCCAGGGCGACGGGCACGGTGACCGAGTAGGCACCACCAGTGACGGTGGCCGTGAGCGTTTGAGTGGCGCCAGCCGAGTCAGTAACCGTCAAGGTGACGGTCGCGCCGTTGGGTAGGTTGGTGGTGCCGGTAATGGTCGGCGTCGAATCGTTGGTCAGTGCCGGAGCATCGATGGTGAGACTCGGCGCGGTGACGTCCAGCGAGCCGGCATCGTTGGCGGTGGCGGTGTTGCCAGCGGCGTCGGCGGCAGAGGCGACCACGGTGAAGCCGCCTTCGGCGAGCGCGACCGGCACGGTGACCGAGTAGGCACCGCCGGTGACGGTGGCGGTGAGCGTCTGAGTAGCTCCGGCAGAGTCGGTGATCGTCAGCGTGACGGTTGTGCCGTTGGGCAGGTCCGTCGTACCCGTGATGGACGGCGTCGAATCGTTGGTCAGTGCCGGGGCGTCGACGGTGAGACTCGGCGCGGTGATGTCCAGCGATCCGGCGTCGTTGGCTGTGGCGGTGTTGCCAGCGGCGTCGGCAGCAGACGCGACCACGGTGAAACCGCCTTCGGCCAGCGCGACCGGCACGGTGACCGAGTAGGTGCCGCCGGTGACG
>NZ_JAMKFE010000027.1 GCF_023721835.1 Caldimonas mangrovi
GGGGGCTCGTAGTTGAACTTCTTGAGCTGGTTCTGCTCGTGAAAGCTTGCGATGGATACGGTTGTCGCGTTCCGCTCAAGTTTCTTGATAGTCACTTGATCATCCTTTTCAACTGCTTGGCGTTGCTCGTGATGAAGTCGCCCAGTTGGCACATCGCTGGCGACTTCCTTGGAAGGCTGTCCACGAGGAACTGCCCCGGACGTCGGTATGAGCGGCAGTTCTCGCAGCGGGGCGTGTCGGTCTCATAGCCCCACTTCTTCTTGATCTTGGACAGGAAGCTCATCACCTCACCCTTTCTGCCCAAGCAATCCGTCGAGCAACTGTTTCCTGTTCCGCTGCAGCGCCTGAGGGGCAATCCCACTCCCTTGCGTAGTCCCGGAACGTCGCTTTGTGCAGCCGACATCCCGAGAATCCGTGCTTTGACATCTCCCGCAGCACTCGGTCTCGCTTGGCGTCGGATTCGTCGCGCCACTGCAGGTGCTCGCAGGAGATACAGGCGAGTCGCACATCACTCCCTCCCCAAATACCGCCGAGCCGAGCGCAGGGCGTCACGGATGCGGCGGTAGATGTTGCTCAGGCCGAACAGGCGGTCAGCCATCACGACGGCCAAACAGGCGACCAGCGCCAACAGAAGCCCAATCACGACACCCATCACTTCCCACCTTTCGTAAACCCGTCCAGCACCCAGCTACACAGGCAGAGGATTCCAACGACACCCAGGACCAGGCCGACGCCCAGCCCACCCAAGAAGCTCACGATCTCAGACATGCTTCAACTCCTTCATGAACGTGATCCAGTGAGTGCCAGACCGTTTGCCGGACTGGTGCCCAAACAACGGCCTTTGCTCAGTGAGGGCCAAGATTTCCTTGACCTTGATCTGCGTCTCTGCCCACTTGAAGATCAAGACGCCCTCGTTGGCCAACACGCGGAAGCACTCAGAGAAGCCGCGCCGCAAGTCCTCTTTCCAGTCGGGAGACAGAATCCCGTACTTCTTTCCAAGCCAGCCTTGAGGC
Source organism: Caldimonas mangrovi (assembly GCF_023721835.1). Lineage (GTDB taxonomy): Bacteria > Pseudomonadota > Gammaproteobacteria > Burkholderiales > Burkholderiaceae_C > Caldimonas > Caldimonas mangrovi. Next base: position 1,014 of record NZ_JAMKFE010000027.1, read on the forward strand.
CCGCAGAAGCGTAGGTGCGGAGGGTCGAACACCACGAGACGGAACGAACCATCAGGGAACGGCATCGCCCGGAAATCCATCGCCAGCTCAGGCGTGATGTTCAGAGCCCGCCCATCGCACAGGGTGTGCTGCTCACTGCGGATGTCGCCGAATAGGACGCGCTGGTCCTCGCGGTCGAACCACATCATTCGGCTACCGCAGCAGGGATCAAGAACCGCCGCCATCTCTCAACTCCTTCGCCATCAGCGCATACCGCGCCTTGATTTCCTTCAACTCGTCAACGGTCCACTTGTGAACACGGTTGTCGGCTTCCAGCGCCTCGACTTCCTCAAGCCCAATCCGCTCGATCAGGCCTTTCCTGTACCCAACGACGTTCCCCGACAGGTACTGGTTGCAGTACTTTCTTTGCGCGTGGCAGTTGCGCTCATCAAAGCGCAGGTGAGGTGCAGCACCACGGCTTCGGTAGTGGCCGGCGTCGTACCCACCACCTACCGAACCTTCTCCAAGCGGCTGGGCGCAGCAGATGCACGGCTTGCCAGCGTCCCGCAAACGCACGTAGGTGTTGAACGCCTTCTGCGCCTCCGCCGTCCAGTACGGCACGCCCTTCATCGCGTCCAGCTTGGCTTTCGTCTCCCGCCGATCCTTCACCGCCGCCTTCTTCTCGGCCTTGGCTCGCTCGGACTGCGCCAGTGTCAAAGCACAGTCGTACCCGCATACCCGTTGCATGGGCTTCGTCGGCACGAACTCCACCCGGCAGACCTTGCAGCGCTTGGGTTTCACTTGCGCCCCCTGTCGCTCCGCTTGCGTCCGACACGGAAGTCCAGCGAGGCAGGGCGAGACACCTCGCGCCCCAAATCGCCCAGGCGTGACAATGCCCACTCCACGTAGTCGCCAGACTGGCGGCGCCCAGCCCGCACGGCGTCCAGAATCGCGTGCGCCTTGCGTATCCCGCGATCTGAACTGTCGCGGCCGAAGTTGTGGCTCATGCCGCCACCTTTCGCGCGATCGGGCGATAGCTTTCCCAGTCGAACGGAACCCACCGCGAGGTTTCAATCAGGCGGTCATATGAGCGCTCGCCGATGAACTCCTTGAATCCCGCTTTGTCCTGATTGGTCAGGAGGATCGTCGGCATCGTGTCGCGGTAGCGACGGTCGATGATGTCGAACAGAATCGTCTGCTCGCCGTCCGTCCCGTACTGCACGCCCACCTCGTCAATCACCAGCAGGGGGCAGTCGCCGAACTCCCGCAGCAGGTCGGCTTCAGTACGCTCCGATTCGCGGCGCCACGTTCCACGGATCGAGCGGATCAAGCCCATGCACGTGACATACAACCCCACATGCTCGGGCAGCAGGCTTTGAAGGATGGCGCCAGCCAAGTGGCTTTTCCCGGTGCCTGGCAGACCCGCGAAGATCAGCCCATCGCCGCGCCGAAGATGCTCGCCAAATCCCTCGGCGTAGTCCTGCGCAACCTTGAGCGCATGGCGCTTCCCATCCGTGTCAGCCACAAAGCTATCGAAGCCACGGCCCTGAAACCGCTTGGGGATTGCGGCCGTTTCCAGCATCCCCGCAAGACGGCGGCGCTCAAACTCGGCCCGCTGCTCAGCCTCGGCTTTGCGCTCTGCGGCGTGACGCTCCTCGACGCAGGCCGGGCACTCCGTCCAAATCTCTCGACCGCGACCGAGAAGGATCTTCAGACCGGCCGACTTGAACGGCCCGTGCTTCTCGCACACGCGCTCTTTCTCACCCAGATCCGCCCGCAGCTCAGGACGCTTTGCGTATTGCTTCGGAAGCTGGTCTGACGGCACTTCGCTCGGCTGCTCAAACAAGCGATCCATCTTCGGTCACTCCTTCGCGGTAGTTCTTTCGATCAAAGCCACTGTGCTTTCCGGACTTGCTTGGCTCGGCTGGCGACCCACGTTCTTGCGGCTTGAGCCAATCAGCCTCGAAGGCAGTCCACCCGCGCGTCAGCAGCTTCGCCACAGCCTGCTCGGCCGACCATCCGGCTTTGGAGGCTTCGGACTTGATCCCCTCCCACGCCCTTGGGGTCAGGTCTGCCCGCTTGCGCTTGCGGTGAGCCAGCAGTTCGCTCGCCGTTTGCTCCGAAAGCCCGTCAGCGACCAACTCCGAAACCGACACCTCGCGCTTCGGCGCGCTCTTACGGTTCTTTGATGGTTCAACTGATGGTTCATTGACGGTTATGGGTGAACCACGTTCGGGGGTGGGGTGAACGTGGTTCGGGGGCGGGGGTGAATCTGGTTCGGGGGTGGGGTGAACGACGTTCGGGGGTGAACTACGTTCGGGGGTGAACGTGGTTCGGGGGTGCACCGTATAGATGGTTGCCCGGCCATTGCGGAACGAGCGGCTGATGTGGCCGATCTCGATCAGCTCGGCGAGAGCCTTCTGCACCGCCCTATCGGACAGGCTGCACTTCTCCATGAGCATCGACACGGACGGGTAGCACTCGCCCTGGTCGTTGGCGTTATCGGCCAGCGACAGGAGGACGATCTTCTGTGTGCTCGAAAGGCCCTGCACCTTCCACACCTCAGTCATGCGCGCGATGCTCAAACGGACTACCTCAAATCTGCGACGGCTTCTTGATCTGAGCCGCTTTGACGTGGTCGAAGCACCCTAGGTAACCGATGGAGCCGCGGCCCTTGTCGATTGCCTTGAGGTGCGGGCCGTTGCCCCATCCGCCCTGGTGCGGCGGGCGAGCCTTGGTGTTGGGGGACCAGTCGGCTTGCGATTGGTAGTCGCTTGAGAACGGGGAGCCTTTGGCGTGCTTCATTGGTTAGCTTGTAGTGCGGGTTGAATCGGCTGTGAAGATAGGTTGCGGCTATACGTAGCACTCTTCGACACGTTCCCTCAACAGGAGCACAGCCTGTCGCATGCGGGCAACCCTCTGACGGCCCCCCTGCTTCTCAACGCCTAGGTTCGAGGCGCGCTTGAGAATGGCGGATGTCGTCCGATGCGAGAGGCCGTCACGGCAGGCGCGAACCCCGCCGGCCGGGAACAGTCGCCGGATGATCTCGTCCTCATCGGCAACCCACGCCCTGTTTGCGGTCAGGCCCAGAAGTCGGGCGCGCTGCCATATGGAGTCCCTGGAGCGGCCCGGGAACATGCTCAGCAGTTCGCTGATGTCGTGCTTCTCATAGGCGGCGGCCAGTCTGGCCTGTTCTGGCGTGGTCCATGGCTTGTTCGCGGCCATCACACCCTCCAAACCTGTTCAAGCGGATGCCGATTGCTCATGGCGCTGGCGATGATTTCCTCGACGCCAAGCCGTGGAAAGTCCTCAGGATCTGCCGCAGTGAAGTAGGCAACGGGTCGGCCGTGGTGATCCTTCTTTTCTGCGTCGAGGCGCTTGATGACACACCCGGAGCGGACCATCGTGCGCAGTGCTTCGAGCACCGTCCGGCGCTGAAAGCCGGTCGCCTCGACGATCTGGTCTGCCTCAAGCTCGGTGCCGTTCTCGATCACGGCTCGGATTTCGGGGTAGGCCATCACGCGTCCTCCTGCGTCTCAGCACCCATCAACCCACCGACAACCTTTGCGACAAAGTTGTCCGCCTGTTCCGCCCCCATCATTCCAAGCGCCGCAAAAGCCGCCTCCTCGTCATCCAAGGAGTTGAAGCAGAGCGTCATCGTTGCGATATAGCCTTCGAAGTTCGCCGCCATGCGCAAAACCATCAGGTCTTCTTCTGCGTCTTTGTCCACCCAGAAAAGGACTTGCTGGCCGTTGGCCGCGCGCTCAATCTTTGCGAAGTCACGCATCACACGCCCCTCACCGTCGTGAGCCCGCTGATGGCCGGCTTGATGGTCTTGACCGGCTCGGGCTTGAGGGTGACGTGAGGCATTGCCACGGACAGCAGGACGGCGGCGTTGAGGCGGTCAGCGGCAGCGTTCAGGCCCTCGGCGCAGGTGTCGTCCATGTCGGCCGTGATTGCGTCGATGTCGTTGTCAGTGAACCCAGCATCGAGCGCCTTCATGTGCGCCCGGTCGATGTTGTCGAGTGCCGCATACCAATCTGTCGTGCCGACGTAGGCAATCGGCTGGATCGGAACCAGTTCGAAGATGGCGCGGATCATTTCGCGCTCTGCTACGTCGGCCATCGTGATGACGGGGAAGTCAATGGTCTGGCTGTAGAGTGTCTTCACGCTGTTCATGTCTGCTCCTGTTGGTCAAGTTGCTCAGCGGCCGCATCCCATGCCGCCCAAGCTGAGTCACCTTCCAGCTCGATCACCACCGGCTGCGGCGTCGGGTCGTACCAGTCAATCGGTGGAAGTTCAGCGGTGGTCGGTGTTGCTTTGATCGACATCGCTCTGCTCCTTCAACACCACAATCACCGCGTTCTCGTGGTGATTGACGTAGTGCTCTGCCTTTGCCCGGTCCGGGAAATACGTGAGGTACTCACGCTTCGGGCCGTACTTCACTAGGTAGTGGGTGCCGTTCATGACTGGCCTCCTGACAAAATCGAGTCAATCTCGATTGCAAACTCGGCTGCCATGCGCCGCATAGACGCCACGCGAGTACCGTCCGCACTGAAGGACGCGTACTTCTCACGCAGCGCCAAGAGGTGTTGGCGGATCGTCTTCTCGCGCTCCTCGCGGGCGCCTGCCTTGAAGCCGTTGTCGCGTTTCACCCCATCAATGAGCGAGTGCAGCTTCTTGCGCTTGGTAGTCAGTTCTCCGAGCTTTGCGTCCAACTGGGAGTTGGCGCGCTTCAACAGATTCTGGTTCCGTAGCAAGCGGTTCCATCGGTCGCGCGGTAGGCACCGGTTCGTGCGGATTTCCGTCGCGATATCCGACAACTCGGACTCGTTTTGCTTCTTCTGAGCAACCAACTGACTGCGCTCATCGTCAACGTCCACGATTTGCGCCTCAAGACTGCTGATCGTTTCGCTCATGCCGCCCCCGCAGCCAACCAAGATGGTGTCGTTCATATGGCGGTCCCCAGCGCATCACGCAGCAGGGCGCCGAACTTCTCGCTGGCGCGCTTGTAGTCGTTCTGCAGGAGCAACATGCGGATCGCCAACAGGTCAGTTTTCTCGGCGACTATCCGCACTGGCTCAGCGAAATCTCCTGCATCAGGGGTTCCGCCGCGCCGAGCGAGTTCCTCTTGAAGATCGTCTGTGTCGAAATCGCTCAGCGACACATCGGCATAGGTCTCGACCCAAACAGAAACTGTCTTGCTCATGCGGCACTCCTTCCAAGAAGACGCTCGTACTCGGCAACCTTTGCGCGGGCCTCTGCAAGCAAAGCCTCTCGACTCGACCGCATCACCACGTCGCAGCCCATCTGGTCTGCAATCCACTGCAACGGAGCCACGCTCTGCGTGATGTGCATGAACTTCACCAGCCGTTTCGCCCACTGCTGCCCGACGTTGCGCATGAACTTGCTCATGTAGCCGTGGCTGATGGGGATTGCGTCGGCAATCTCGTGGTCCTCCAAGCCGCTGTGCAGCGCTGCTTTGCCAAGACAACCCGAAAAGGTCGCCTTGTGGATCAGGGCTTGAGGCAACTGGTGGAACTCGGCCACTTGACCCATGAATGGCATCTCGCCTTGCGAGTGCTTTCCAGCGCTGTCTTGTGGTTTCCATTCGGTTGCCCGAACACTTGAGGACATGGACATCACGACTCCCATCGCGGTTAAGAAATCAGGCTTGTTGAAGCGCCCCATCCGATCCACCCACGAGATGGGAGTCGGAACCGTGGGCTTCACGGCGAGGCGCTTCAAAAAACCCCCGGCCGGCAACTGCAAGAAGGGCCAGAGGAAAGCCATGCCCACGGGCGTTCGGAAAGGGCATGGGGGAGGAGAGACATTTAGGCCGCCTGCTTCAGCTTCCGCAGAGCTGCGGTCAGCTTCTCGACAGTCCCGATTCCCGGGTTGGCGATCTTTCGCCGGGCAATCCTGGCGACAGTGAAGTAGTTCACCCCACTGAGCCGCGCGAGCTTTTCCCACTCGCCTGAGCCCTTAATTTCTTGGAGTGCCTCAATGAGTTTGTCTAGCCGCATGCCCCCAATCCTAGGCGACTCGGCCTTATGGCGCAAGTCTTATCTGCCTAGACGGTTGCTGCAAGATTTCTCAGCTATGCCTAGAACAACGCCAGAACCGCAGAGCGAAGTAGGGAAAAACCTAAGGGGCCTCATTGGCGAGGACTCGGTGAACGCGTGGGCGAACCGCCACAAGCTTTCGCAGACCACCATCAACCGGATCGTGACCGGCAGGATGGACCCGACCGTTTCGACGCTGGAAAAGATCGCCGAGGCAATCGGTGAGGAACCGTGGCGCCTACTCGCCCCCTCGATGGGCAGAGCGCCTGTCAGCTTTGACAGGCTCGCCCCTGATCAGGCGATGCTTGTCACCCTGTTCGAGTTCCTGACCCCCGAGGACCAGCGAGAGCTTTTGATATCCGTCAAAGCGAGGGCTCGCAAATCGCACGAACACCCCCAAACTGGGGGACCCCCAACAACAGGGGCGGATGTACCTTTGGCTCGGGAGCAAACCAATAAATCCCACGAGTCGGAGAGAACATCATGGCAAAGGAATCGAATTGGACCGCAGACGCGGGACGAGAGCCGCTTGACTGGGGCGGCACCCCCCAAGCAAGTTGTTACCGAAGGCGAAGAACCCGCGAGGGCTCGCAAGCCGAAACAACGGGGGCGGTGATCATGAGGCCGCCGTTTACCCTATCGACCGTAGAAGGCATCTCGCGCGATACCGTCGAGTGCCTACGCAACCTCCTTCATCTTGCTGAGCAAGGCGAAGTGATCGGCGTGGCGTATGCCGCAATGCACAAGAAGCGCCGTTACACCATCCACACGTGCGGAGAGGCGCACCGTAACCCCACGTTCTGTAGAGGCATGCTCGCAGCCCTGGATGACGAGCTTGGATATAGGGTGAAGGGATGAAGCAACTTGCTACTCTTGCGGCAGTGGTCGCCCTCAGTGGGTGCGCCGCGCGTCTGACGTTCATTGACAGGACTGATGGCGCGCAGTACCAGGGCACGACCGGCAGCACCATGAACAATACCGGTGATGCCCAAGCCGAGATCGCTGGCGCTAAATACCAAGGGCAGTGGATCTACAGCCCATCGGGCGGCGGGTTCGCTCTCGGGTCTGCGTTCGGGTCTGCCACAGCCTACGGAGGCGGGGGCATGGTCAACGCCTACGGGAGCTCCACAAGCTCGACCGTCTTCACCAGCGCACACGGGCGCGGCCTCCTGACGCTTCGCTCGGATGGCGACGCATTTATGCGCTGCGTCTTTGACTACAACACCATGTCGTCCACCGGCCTGGGGCAGTGCCTGCGAAACGACGGGCGAGAGTACGACCTGACCATCGGGCGGTAGAGAGTCACGCCCCAACCACCAAGCCGCCTTCGGGCGGCTTTATTCGTTTCCGAGCAGACTCATTAAGTCTTATATGACTCGATGTTCTAGCTCGCGCACCTCGATCTAGGCCGATACGCCTTGCGCGTCTATGCGTTTGCGCCTAATATCACTCCATCGACACACCACAGATGGAGCAGGCATGAGCGAGCAAGTTGTATGGCACCACCCTTTCTGGGTGGCATTCAAAGGTCGGACCGACGCATGCGTCGAGGCCGAGAGCGAGGAAGAAGCGCGCCGCGTAGCCGCCGAGCTTGGGGGCTGTGAAGTTGTGTCAATCAAGCGGATCCCATACCCAGCGACGCCCAGGCTGCGCCCGTTTGAACACCCGAAGTACGGCGTGATCCCGGCCTTCTGCTTTCGCCCGCAGCAGTGTCGCGGCACGTCGTGCCCTCAGCGCTATTCGTGCACTGAGTGACCGCGCCTGACCACCCTAACCACTGGAGCAGACATGAGCGAACAAGCGAAGGCGCTGGATATCGCGGCGCGCCTCGAAGGGTGCGCACCCGTCGATATCGATGATGTGTTCCTCCCAGCCGTCGCCGAACTCCGCCGCCTGCACGAGGTAAATGCGGAGCTGCTGGAGGTGTGCACGAATGCGCGCGACATGCTGGCCACTGACCGGCAGGCCTTCGTGGACAGCCAGCAAGTCCGCGGAATGCGAGCAGAGGAACCAATTGCTCATGGCTTGGTGTGGGTCGAGGACGGCGTTTGGATCGATTCAGATGTCGCTGAGGCTTTGCACGACTACGACAGGGCGATTGCGCTGATCGATTCCGCTGTTGCCCGCGCCCTCGGCCAATCAAAAGGAGAGTGAGATGAGCGAACTTCTCGCCCCGGCATGGCAACAGCACGTCGCATCGACGATTGCGCACTACGCGGAACTCAGCCATGCGGCCATTCAGTCGGCTGCCGCGCAACAGGAGCGTCCGAGCGTTCTGTACCGGCCGGCCATGTCAATCGACGGCAACCAGTGGTGTGCCCTGTACGGCGACAACCTGCAAGACGGCGTAGCTGGATTCGGCGCCTCTCCGTCAGACGCGATGCACGACTTCGACCGCGCCTGGGATCGCGCCCTCGGCCAATAAGGAGCCAACCATGCAGATCCACAACCTCGCACAGTGGCTGTATCAGAACACATCTTTCACGAGTGATCAGGCGCGCGAGTTTGTCGATGGGCTGACCGGTGAGCAGCAGGCAATTGCGATTGCAGCTCTTGAGTCGGCGTTCGAGGCCGGTGTGGAAGAAGGCAAAAAGGAGTAGCCATGCACTACCTCGATACCCAAGAGACGCGGCTGCTGAAGGTGGCGCTGCTGGTTGCTGTGGTTCTGACTGTGTGGGGGATGTGATGAGCATTGATGTGCTTTTCAGCGTCAACGAGTACGACCGCGACGGCGATCTGGTTACTCGCGGGATCTTCCTCCACTTCGGAAGAACCACCCTGCGTGTGGCTGATTCGCTGTCTGACTTCGACGGGTTCATTGAGCAGCTTCGGAGCATCCGCGCCGAGATTGACGAGAACCATCAAGGGGCACTGTCATGACCCAAACCGACCTTGTACTCGCCCAGCTCCGCGAGGTGTTGGAGGCTGGCAGGTTTATCAATGGGGGGAAGCAATGACCTACCACCTCGAATGCCTCAACCGGCTCCTTCGCCGGATCAAGGACTGCGAGCCCGGATCAGTGGCTCGACAGCGGTATGTGCGTCTTGCTGCCCGGTCGGCTCGGGCGATGAGGGGTGTGTGATGAGCAAACCGTGGACTTCTGAAGACGGTGGGCGGACCTACATCGGCGACACCGTAATGGAGCGGCATCACGAGGACTTCCGCAAAGAGTTTGCGGGGGTATGGCGGTTCTCCTACTGCGGCGGCGTTGAGGCGTCCGACTGGCTTGGTGTGTCAAACGGCGACGTGCGCGCCGTGATGGATGACCACGGCAATCTCGTGAGGGTCCGATGAACGTCCACATGATCAACGCGCAGATCCGCTCCATCCCTCGGATGGACGCAGAGACGGCTGCGGACTTGGTGAACTGCATTGCCTGCGAGTTCAAGGCCAAGAAATTCAACATCGCGCCGAGTGTCGCGGCTCACATCCAAGAGTCGTTGGATTACGCGGCGTCGCTGCTGGCGGAGGAGGCTGCAGACCTGTCGCTGGAAGACCTCGACGCAGCGATGCGTGAGAAGCGGCAGGACGAAGCCCTAGCGGTTTCGCTGGGGAAGTGAAGGAGCAAGCATGAAGGAATTCAACGATGACCCAGAACTACTCGCTCTCAGAGAGCGCAACGAGCAGCGTGCGCGAGAGATGCGCGAGGCAATGGGCGCTCGGTATCTCTGCCACGAAACGAATCGCGTCCAGAAACTGGATGGAAGCTCTCGCCGTCATGGCGGGGATAGCCGGGTCGTGGCTGCATCCAGGCAGATGGTTTTGGTGAGGAGTGCGTGATGGCAACCGATGCTGCGACGACCTTGAAGAAGCTAGCCCGCGAAGCCGAGCTGGAAGTCATTGAGAAGGCGGACGGCCATTTCATCATCGTCGGCGGCCTTGTGATCGTTCATTGGTGGCCGCACAGCCGAAGGATGACAGCGTATGTCGAAGGCGCGCCTCAAGGACGCTCCTACGTCACCGCAAAGCAGGTCGTGAACATCGCGACGAAAGGTCAGCCATGACCTACATCGCCTCCCTCTGGTCCGACATCTCCGCAGCATGGTCCAAGTTCTGGTGCCTGCGGGAGAAGCGGCGCACTCGTATTCGGTTGGGGTGAAACATGAACGAGAAAACACATTTCCGCAAGGCGTTCGATTCGCCGTACCTAAGCAGCGCCGACATCGTGGAGCCGACTGTGCTCACGATCAAGTGCGTGCGGCTCGAATCGGACAAGACGAAGAAGACCAAAGACAAGTTCAACACGGCCTACTTCGTCGAGCGCGAGATTCGTCCCGGCGAGCCGTTGAAGCCGATGATCCTGAACGCCACGAACAGCAAGACGATGAAGACGCTGACCGGCTCGGCCTTCATTGACGACTGGCAGAACGTGCGCGTGACGGTGTACGTCAACAGCAACATTCGGTTCGGCAACGACACCGTTGAAGGGCTGCGGATCAACCCGAAGCCGCCGACGCGCAACGTCATCACACCGCAGATGGCGAAGGCGTGGGGCCATGCCAAAGCCGCCTATCTCCGTGACGGGAACCTCGACAGCGTTCTCGCCAAGGTGGATATGTCCGAGGAGCATCAGGCCCAGTTGATCGCCGAGTGCCAGCCCGCGCAGGAGAACGCTGATGCGGTTTCATGACGTGCAGCAGAACACAGAGGAATGGGAAGCCCTGCGGCTGGGCAAGGCCACTGCCTCCAACTTCTCCTGCCTCATGGCGAACGAAGGCAAGGCGTTCGGCGATCCGGCAAAGCGGTACGCACTGCAAATCGCCCTCGAAATCATGACGGGCCAGAAGGCGGCGCACAGCTTCTCCAACGAGCACACCGAGCGTGGGCACGAGCAAGAGCCCATCGCAAAGATGCTCTACGAAGAAGAGACGTTCTGCACGGTCAGCAACGGGGGTTTCTTTGACTGGGACAGCTACGGCGATTCCCCGGACGGGCTGGTAGGTGACGACGGGGTGATTGAAGTGAAGTCGGTGATTGCGCCGACCCACTACGCCACGCTGACCCGCGGCAGCTTCGATCCGTCGTACCGCTGGCAGCTCATCGGCCATCTGGATTGCACCGGCCGTCAGTGGGTGGACTTCATCAGCTACTGCGCGGACTTCCCGGAAGGCCAGCAACTCATCGTTCACCGGCTGTGGCGCCGTGACGTGGAAGACGAAATCAAACGGCTCAGGGCGCGGCGGACCGAGTTCCTTGGGCTTGTGAATCAGACGGTCGAAACCATCCGAGAGGCAGCGTAATGGCAAAGCAGTATGACGACACCAACCGAGGCGCCCTGTTCAAGGAGCAGGACAAGCAATCGGACAAGCACCCTGACTACAAGGGATCGATCAACGTCGATGGCACCGACTACTGGCTTTCGGCGTGGATCAAGGAAGCAGAGTCGGGCCGAAAGTACATGAGCCTTTCGGTGCAGCCCAAGGACAAACAGGGCAGCAAGAGAACCGCCACCAAGGCAGGCGCCACTGATGCCGACAGCGATCCGTCGATTCCTTTCTAGCCATGACCCGCGCGATTGATCCGCACGCAGCCGTGGACTTCATCGTGTCCAACGCCCCGAAGTACGCCAAGGCCAAGGCCGAGCGTGTGTTCATTGAGCAGTTCCGCAAGTCGAAGAAGGCGCTGCTCATGAAGGAACACACCGCCCTGCCGCTGGCTGCCCAGGAACGTGAGGCCTACGCGCACCCCGATTACCTCGCGCTGCTGGACGGGCTCAAGGAGGCGACGGAGATCGAAGAGGCGCTTCGGTGGCAGATGGTCGCGGCAGAGGCCCGCATTGAAGTGTGGCGCACGCAATCGGCAAACAACCGTGCGCAAGACAGGGCGGCCCAGTAATGCCCTGGGAATACATCGGCGCCCTGTTCGTGATCGTCTGCACTGCGGTGATGTTGCTGGGTGTCTACGGGTGGGTGATGGATCTGCGAGCGGCGGACGAATGCAAGTGCCCTGCTGAGGGCGATGGAGAACTAGATGAATGAGCGTGAGCAATTCGAGGCGTGGGGCATCGCTGAAGCTTTGTGCCTGGGGGCGGTCGATCACGTTGGCTTGGCGAACTACGCAGAGCGGGTAGCCGAGGCAAAAAGTGGTGTGCGAAAGGCCTTTGCTGCGCTGCGCGACGCTCTCGCCGCATCCCCTGTGCCGGCCGACCTGCTGGCGTTTCTGCGTGGCGCGGCCCCGTTGGAAGGTGTGTGGTTTGGCGAGCGTCACCCGACGCGCAAAGGCGCTTTCTGGTGGCGCGCCCTGCTGCCCGCCGCCCCCAACGGCCTGACCGAATCCGCGGCATCGGTGTCTGCGCCCGCACAGCAGGCAGAGGCGGCGGTGCCATTGAGCATGCTCCAGGAGTTGTACCGGGCGGCCTATTGGCTGCTGGATGGCGTGTGCGAGAACCACCCAGCGCTCGGCGAGGTCTTGAATGTTGATGACCACGCGCGCCTCTGCGGCGTCTTGGCAAAACTCGATCCAGTGTTTGAAGTGGAAAGCCCCGAAGACTTGGCACATCTCACCGCCCCGGCTCCTTCGGTGGAGGCGCAGGAACTGGCGGACGACATCTGCCGCGGGGTGTCCGAGCTTCCAGACCGCAGCAGCCCGGAAGACTGGCCCGAGGCCATGCTCGTGACGCAGGACGAGTTGCGCCGCATCGTGCTCGCCGCCCTTGCCTCTCAGGCAGAGCCGGTAGGCGAGGTGGACGACCGTGCCCCATATCGCGTGAAGTGGGCAAGGGACGCCCACAACCGGATGACGCACGGCATGCGGCTCTACACCACCCCACCAGCCCCGGCGCAGGCAGAGCAGGAAACCGCCGACTTCATGACCGCCGTGCTCGCCATCCTTAACGGCGAGGACACTGGCGAGGGTGTCTGCCGCGAACCGTGGCAGTCGATCCGCGTGCGGCTGATTGCGCTGGTGCGCGAGCAGAGCGATGACGGCAGGGATGCGGAGCGGTGGCGGTTCGTCTGTGAAGACGGCAACACCTACAGCGTGCGGCGCCTGGAAGTGTCCGGGCGCAAGGCCATGTGGGTGGAAGTCACCCTGGATGAGATCGACGCCGCCATTGCCGCAAAGGAGCAGCCATGAGAACGCCGCTGTTGATTGCCGCCGACGACCTCAAGGGAAACTGGCCGCTCCGCAGCGCAGACGGCGGCAAATGGGTTGCAGCGCGTCCACATTCTTACGGCCCGTGGTGGTGGCGTTTCAGGCTTGCATTTGGTGTGCTGATTGGTCGCTACGACGCACTCCGCTGGCTCGACGGGGAGCAGTCATGAACCAGGACGTGAAGGCGCTGGAGGAAGCGCTGGCGAAAGGTCCGACGCCGGGCGAGTGGCACACCGGCGGCGAGAACGGAAAAGCGGCTCGCATCATCTACGACGAGCGCGGATGGGCCATTGCAGACGCAAAGCTGTATCACGGCAATCGTGAGTCGGGCGAAGACCTAGCGAACGCGGAGTTCATGGCGGTAGCCAACCCCGACCGCATCAGCCGTCTGCTGGACTACATCCGCAAGCTCGAACAGGAGGTTGCCAATGGCAAATGAGGCGAAGGCGCTGCCGGTGGTGGCGTACATGTGGATGTTCCGCGATTCGGTGTGGGACATTTCTAGCATGAAAGGCCGATACCAGCCGATGGACGAATACCATACCGAACACCCTCTCGTCCGCCAGTCCGACGCCGAATCAGCCCTTGCCGAGATGCGGGCAGAGGTGGAGAAGTACAAGGCCATCGCCACTGGTGTGCGCTCATACCTCACTGATGCCCTGGCTATGGCGCTGGCCGAGGAAGACGGCCACGAGGGAGACGACAAGCATCGGCCGATCTGGTCCGGCGGCGCTGCGCCTGAGCCCGAGGGCGAAGTCTGGCAACGCTACCACGGCAAAGCGGGGACGATCGCCGAGAAGGCGATTGCGAGCGTCGCTGACTGGTCCGCCGCCGAAGATGCTTACCACGCGGAACTGCGCGACGAGTGCATCGAACAGGCGCGGATCGAAAAGCAGCGCGCCGACACCGCAGAGGCCCGGCTTGAGAGGGCCGAACGACATCTGAAGCGACTGGTCTTCGAGGGGTTGAACAACCACGGGCAATTGATCCCCTCCCACGCATTACGCGTGCAGCTAGAGCAGGCCGCCGCATTCCTGGGGGAAGGCAAATGAACATCCGCAAAAACAAGCGCTATCGCATGCGCCTGATGGGGCTGCGTGTCGCGTTCAACCACTATGCGCCGGAATGGCTCCCCATCGGGCTAACCGAGACCGTGCGCACCATCGCGGACGACTTCGCGAAGATCAAGGCTCACTTCGATGCGGTGCTGGCATGAGCAAATTCTATTTCCGCTTCTGGAATGATCCGCGCAGGCTCAGCGACAGGCCTGGCATCTGGCGCGCGAAGCTCGGCGCCGCAGCCCCCGGGAACGTCACGGACACCAAGAACAAGCAGCCCGGTGGATACCGCAGGTTTGAGCGCTGGCATGACAGACCGCTACGCGCCCTCAAGCTCTACTGGAGGCACCATGGCTAGCCGCCGCTCCCGCCAGCGCCAGACAGCCGAAGAGGCTAAATGGATCGCGTGGGCTGACGTGTCCGAAAACACGCAGGAAATCGACACGTCAGACGAATGTGTCGATCAGGACGACGTTTTTGATGGTGAGCAGTATGAAGACGACCGAAGAAATGATCGCTGAGAAGTACGGGTTCCGTCTGAACACGTGCCAGATCGCGGAGGTGCTGGGCATCACGAAGCCGGCCCTCTACAACCTCATCAGCGCTGGGCTTTGCCCCGTGAGGACTTACCTACAGCACGGGAAGCGCTGGTGCGACTACCGCGAGATTGCCCGGCACCTTGACGAGGCTGCGGCGCTGGCTGCTTAGTCAGGTCTTCGGGGCGCAGGTTCGTGTACCTCTTGAGGTTGCGCCAGTCCCGATGGCCAGTCACCAGCGCCACCTGCTGGATCTCGTAGCCAGCCTCGAACAGACGAGAGGTGCCCTCGTGTCGCAAGTCATGCAGATGCAGGTCGGGGATGCCGAGCGCGGAACAGGTCTGCGTGAAGTACTTCGTCAGCGTCTGCGGGTGGATCGGGAATATCCGCTCATCCTCATCCGGCTGGCGACAAACGATGTCCCACGCCTCGCCGAGCAGAGGCACCTGCTCCCACGTCTTCGCCTTCCTCGGGTGCTTCCGCCAAGCGCCGATCAAGCGCTTCTCTCGGTCCAAGTCTTTCCACAGGATCGAGCACACCTCCCCGCGCCGCATGGCAGCCACGGCAGCGAACGCCACAGCGTCGGCATAGATGCGCCCATACTCCGCATCGAGGTGCGCGATAACTCGGCGCAGTTCGTCTTCTGTGGGCCGGCGTTCTCTCTTCCCGCCACCGCCAATCAAGCCAAGATGCGCCAGCAGCGGGCGAGCCGAGCCGACGACATCGGGGATTGTGATGTGCAAGGCGGATGCAGCGTAGCGCAGTGCGGTACCGAGCTTCGACACGTCCATGTTTACCGTGTACGGGCCGGCTTTGTCGACGTTCTTGCGCTTCGATGCGAAATCGACCAGATCCTGCGGCTTGATCGTCATCGCCCGCTTGTCGCCAAGCTCTTTCTTGAGCTTCACCAGTTGGTAATGCTCGTTCGACGAATCGGAGATGGGCCGGCTCTTGTCCCGGAGATCACGGTACGTATCAATGAGCTGACCGATGGTGATACCAGTATCAGCTGGGGCCGCTTCTCCGCGGTCAAGATCCGCCTCCCGCTGCCTCGCCCACACCTCAGCCTGGGCCTTCGTCGGGAAGGTTTTACACTGCGCTTTGTGCCCCTTGCGGCGAATGAGTGCTCGCCACTTGTCGCCGACCTTGAGAATGCTGGCCACCGTATCACCTCCTATATCTCGGCGTATCAGTGCGCGGATGATATCGGCGGAGAACGCGATAGCGCCACAGTGAGTGATGAGGCTACAATGCGTGGCCCCCTCCCCGTAGTTCAATGGATAGAACGAGCGCCTCCTAAGCGCTAGATACAGGTTCGATTCCTGTCGGGGGGACCAGCCGGAGATCCACGGATGTCCACCTGGCGCGGTTGTCTTCGACAGATCAACGGCCTAGCGCCTGTCGACACTACGGCGGGCTGATGCGTTGCGTCCAAGCGGGCGTGAGCAAGGCGCAAAACGTGCAGTTCCCCCGGCTCCGCCCAGGTCTCGTTGAACCCGTGGGGCGATGGACGACAGCGCCGTCCGCCGGCAGCGGAACATCATGATGACCGCTGTCGCCCCCCGCTCCGTTGCCTGCGGCCTGCCGGGACGGTTCCGCGCCCGAAGCCGGCTGGGACGGCGACGATCGAACCCAGGACGCAGCTTGAACCGTCGGCATCGGCGCCCGCTCGCCATCGCACCGACGCGCAACCGCTATGAGTTCTTCGGAACCTTGCGGCCTTGCGCCCGGCGAGACAGGATGTTGAGCAATTCGACCAGCGTAGAGAACGCCATCGCGGCGTAGATGTATCCCTTGGGTACATGCACCCCGAATCCGTCGGCGATCAGCACCGCGCCGATCATGAGCAGGAAGCCCAGCGCCAGCATCACGACCGTCGGGTTCTTGTTGATGAAGTTGGCGAGCGGGTCCGCCGCGAGCAGCATCGCGGTCACGGCAGCGAGCACGGCGATCACCATGATGGCGAGGTTGTCGGTCATGCCGACGGCGGTGAGGATGGAGTCGATCGAGAACACCATGTCCAGCAGGATGATCTGGAAGATGGCGGCGCCAAAGCCGATCGCAGCGACACCTTTCGTCTCGAACACGTCGCCGGTGGGCGCCGGGTCCACGTTGTGGTGAATCTCCTTGGTCGCTTTCCAGATCAGGAACAGCCCGCCGGCGATGAGAATCAGGTCGCGCCAGGAGAACTGGGTCTCGAACGCCGGAGCCCCATGGGCGTCGACCGGGCCGCTGAGGCCTAGATCGAACACCGGTGCGGTCAGGCCGACGAGCCAGGCGATCATCGAGAGCAGCGTCAGCCGCATCACCAGCGCAAGCCCGATGCCGACGCGTCGTGCACGCTTGCGCTGTTCGTCCGGCAGCTTGTTCGAGAGGATGGAGATGAAGATGAGGTTGTCGATACCGAGCACGACCTCCATGACCACGAGTGCAACAAGAGCGGCCCAGGCGGCCGGGTCGGAAAAAAGGGCGAGCAGGCTGTCCAAGAAAGTTCTCCATTGAGTGGTGGTTTATGCGAAGTTGCTTGTCGTTTTCGGCAAGCCTTCGCACCCGCGCTTCTTCAGCTTTTCGATAGAGGACATGAAGCCGAAGGCGCCGGCGAGGAATCCGCCAAGCCAGGTCCCGAGGACCTGGACGGTGCGATTCCGCTCGTGACGCCGAGCCAGGCACTCGGCGCGGTCGTCATCATGGGCAGCGCAAACAGCCGGCAGGGGTCGCGGGTCACGGTGAGTCTCCTGTCAACGCGTCGGGGCATGGGAGTCGGGCGTGTCAAACGCCACAAACCCAATGCCGGAGGCCGCTGCGCGGCGGGCAAAGCCCGATGGCCGGTTCAGGCCCGTGCTGGCACGACGCAGGGCGGGCGGAGCAGCCCGTCGACAAGAGGCGATCTGACATCCGCCATCCCCGTCCGCTGGGATAACGACATCGTCAGACCGGTGCCGGACAAGTCAGGGGCGGCAGGCCACACCGCGTGCTCCACCAGATCGGCAGAGGACGGGAGGCCGTCAAGGGAGCGGTCTTCGATGATCCCCGACCGATCGTCGAAAGCCGGGCTGTCGCTCATCGAGGTCTGAACGTCATCCCGACCGCTGAAGAGCGATGCATCGAAGGACTCTTGCGCGTTCAACCCCGACCAAAGCAGGGCGCACGAAAGAAGGAAAGCGACGAACCGCGCGGGCATTCCAGGATTCTATCGTTGGTCGATGCACACACCCGACGCGGCCAACGCTGCTCCCGGCCCCTCAGTGATCCGACGTTGCGCCGCCCGGATGTCTCGCGCCAGGTCCGGGACACGCCTCCAAGCGTGCGAAGGCCGATTCGGGCTTGCGCAAGGTTCTAGCAGGAGGGACCGAGTTCCGGCGTTCAGGCGCTTGTGCCCGAAAGCCGGCTCAAGGCGTCCAGGAGCAGTCCCGCATCGACGGGCTTGACCAGGTGTCCGTTGAAGCCGGCAGCCTCGCTGCGCTTACGATCGGCATCCTGCCCGTACCCAGACACCGCAATCAGGCGACAAGCCGGAATCCTGACACGCAGTTGCGAGGCCAGCTCATAGCCGTCCATCAGCGGAAGGCCGATGTCGAGCAATGCGATCTGCGGCTCGTAGGTCTCCGCCACGCTGAGGGCCTCCATGGGGTCGTGTGCGATCAGCACACTGTGACCGTTGGCGCGAAGCAGCATGCCCAGCATCTCCGCCGCGTCGGCGTTGTCGTCCACGATGACGATGCGTCTGCCCTCCGATCCACTCGGTGCCGCGCCCTGTACAGCCGCAACGACGTTGTCGCTCGCCGGGGTGCGACGGGCAGGCAACCGTACAACGAACTCGCTGCCATGCCCGGGGCCATCGCTCTTCGCCTCGACAGTGCCGCCATGCAGCTCTACAAGGTTCTTCACCAGGGCCAGCCCAATGCCCAGGCCGCCCTCGGCGCGATCCACTCCCTGATGGCCCTGGAAGAAGAGCTGGAACACACGAGGCAGCAGGTCCGGCGCCAGACCCTTGCCGTTGTCGGCGACTGAGATCGTGATCTCGTCGCCCGCCCGAAAGGCCCGTAGCGAGACCAGGCCCCCAGGCTCCGTGTAGCGTGCGGCATTGGTGAGCAGGTTGGACACCACCTGTGCGAGACGGGTCGGATCGCCGATCCACAGCAAGCCGGTCGACGGCACGTCGATGGTCAACCGGTGGCGCCGCTGCTCGAACAGCAGGCTCGCCATCTCGACCGACCTGGCAAGAACCTGCGCGATCTCCACCGACTCGGTGCGAAGCTCGACCTTTCCGCGCGTGATCCGCGACACATCGAGCAGGTCATCGACCAGGCGAATCAGGTGGTCCACCTGCCGCTGGATGATCGCTTGTTCCTTGGTGCTCTGAAGGTCGCCACGCATTTTCATCAGCTGCAGCGCGGTGACGATGGGCGACAGCGGGTTGCGCAGTTCGTGTCCAAGCATGGCGAGAAACTCGTCCTTGGCCCGGCTGGCCGCTTGCAGCTCGTCGAGCAGCTTGGATCGTTCGGCATGCGATTGCTCGAGGACGCGGCGTCCGTGCACAATCTCCGAGATATCGATCGCCACGGCCATCATGCCGTAGACACTTCCGTCCGGCGTCCTGAGCGGCTCGAGGTTTAACTTGAAGAAGCACTCCTCCAGCACGCCGTTTCCCTGCTTGTCCAGCCAGATGCAATGTTCATTGGCGACGAACGGCTCACCGGTCTCGAAGACCCGGTCGAGCACCTTGGGCAGCTCGGCGCCGGCCAACTCGGGAAATGCTTCGCGAAAGGACCTGCCGACCAGGTCGGCCCGGCCCACCATCTGACAGTAAAGGGGATTCGCGAGCCGGAACACATGATCGTGTCCGGTCAGCAGGGCGGCTGCGACCGGTGCCCGCATCAGCAGGTTGTTCCGTTCGTGTTCGGCCTGCTCGCGCAGCCAACGGTCCGAGACGTCGCGGGTGAAGCAGCGCGTGTAGACGAGCTGGTCGTTCTCGAAGTAGGCGTTCGACGTGATCTGCACGTACTTGCGGCCGCCATTCTTGCAGCGCAGCGTTGCAGGCTGGTTGGAGAGCGTCTCGCCTGCCCCGAGGCGTTGAAGGATCCGGCCGATCAGTTGCTTGTCGACATAGAACTCTGCAATGTGGTGGCCGATGTACTCCTCGGGGGCGTAGCCGAGCATGTCGAGTTCTGCCTTGTTGGCCCAAAGGATCGTGCCGTCCGCTCCCACACGGTGCAGCCCTTCGGCCGCGTTCTCGAAGAAGTCCGACAGCTCCTTTTCACGCCGCCGCAACGTTTGTTCTGCCGCCACGCGCCGGGCCACCTCGGTCTGGAGGGCGATGGCCTTCTGCTGCAGTGCGGCCACCTTCTCCGCGAGTTCGGGCGAGTCGGCCGGGGACCCGAAACTTTCGGCCGGACGGACACGCGTGTGCGCCGCGCAGACGTGGCGGAACGCCTCTGCGTGGTCCGAGCTGGCAAACAGATTGATCGGATAGGCGCAAAGCAGCGAGAAGGTGTGGTGTTTCGCGAGCCCGTTCCACAGTTCTTCCAGCTGGAGCGCCGCTTCCGGCTTCCCGTCCGCGTACAGCAAGGCCACCATCTCGCCGAAGGCACGCACGGCGCGTGCACCTCCCTGGGCGGCCCGGGCGACAACCGAACCCACGGTGGCCTGGAACAGCGCTTCCTCGGGACGGTCCCCCACCATGAACAGCGCCAGGGTCTCGCGAGCGTCCAGCGAAATGAGCTCTCCCGGGTACCACGGCTGCCGACTCCCGGCGCCACCGAAGCTCTGGAGCCGACGCATCAGCGCGGCTCGATGATCCGGCGTTGCAATCAGGATGGCGGCGTCGCCGGAGCGCAAGGCGCCATCCAGGAATTCGGCAACTTCTTCAACAATGAATCCATCGTCTTCGTAAAACTGGACGAGGTGAGACCCGAGGTCTGCGGCATGGGGTGCGGCAACAGCATCAAGCAAGGGTAGCCTCCGGTCGTTGCTGACGGACTGCAAAAGAGAAACGGGCCAAAGCTACCGACTTGCCCGGAAGAACCCGGCAATTCTGGGTCTCAGGAAGCCCTCCCGAGCAGGATTACGGCTTCTCAAGCAATTTTTACGCCTGGCGTCTCAGGTTGTTAACCGGTGCGTGGCCGCTCGTTAACAAACTCACGGCGGGCGCAACTCGCTGCGCCTCCATTCCAGCGACGTGCGGAGGATGCCCGCCCTGCGGTCTCAAGTTGACACCACTGCCCGCCGATATGCGGGTATGTGCCGTCAGGTGGACTCCTGATGCACAGATCCGCGCGAGATGGGTCTCGTGCCGGCATCTGGGAAGGAACGAGGTTTGAATGCCGGGGAAATCAGAAGTTCAGCACCCACGAGCTGACCGGTCGGAACGAATGGCCTGGATGGCCGCAACCGGCCTGGCCGGACTGGGCATCATGTTCGTCGCGCTTCTTGCCCCGTGGGGCTGGTTCAGCGCTTCTGCGGCTGTCGCTCTGCTGGCGGCCGGCGCAACGACCGGCCGTTACCTGGTCGGCCTGCAGCGCCGGGAACGCGAAGGTCTGGGCGCTTATGTCGAGAGCCGGCAGCTGTTCGGCGAAGCCATTGCCCCCGTCTGGGCGGCTCAAATCGAGACGTCGCGCTCGTACATGGAGCAGGCCGTCTCCGCGCTGACAGGCCGTTTCGCAGGCATCGTCGACAAGCTGGACCGGGCCGTCAAGGTTTCGAACGCGACCACCGGATCCGTAGACGGCGCCAGCGCGGGGCTGTTGGCGGTGTTCACTCGCAGCGAGCAGCGTCTGTCGCAGGTGGTCGTGTCGCTGGAGTCCGCGCAGCAGGGCAAGAACAGTCTCGCCGAGCAGGTGTTCCGACTGGGGAACTTTGTCGAGGAACTGCGGCAGATGGCCGCGGACGTGGCGGGCATCGCATCGCAGACGAACCTGCTGGCCATCAACGCGGCCATCGAGGCCGCTCACGCGGGCGAATCGGGGCGCAGCTTCGGCGTGCTTGCGCAAGAGGTGCGCAAGCTGTCCGCGATGTCGGGCGAGACCGGGCGCCGTATCGCGGAGAAGGTACAGCTCATCAACGAAGCGATCCGGTCCACACGCGAGGCAGCGGAAGCATCCACGTCCGAGGACCGAGAAACGACCGGCGCGTCGCGTGACGCGATCGACGCGGTGCTCGGCGACTTCCGGGGCATCACCGAGGCGCTCTCAAGTTCGACGAGCCTGCTGAAGAGCGAAAGCATCGGCATCCAGGCCGAGGTCGGCGAGGCGCTGCTGCAGTTGCAGTTCCAGGACCGCGTCTCGCAAATCCTGAGCCACGTGATCACCAACATCGCCCGCATGCCCGACTGCCTGGCTGAACACCGGGCCAGCTTTGCTCAAACCGGTCTGCTGCAGCCGTTGTCGCCGCAGCCGCTGCTGCAGGAGCTGGAAAGCACCTATGCCATGGCCGAGGAACGAGACGTCCACCGGCAGGGCGCGAAGGCGCCGCAGGCGGTGGCCGACGCCGAAACCGACATCACATTCTTTTGAAAAGAGGCATCAGCAACATGGCCAAGACCATCCTCATCGTGGACGACTCCGCCTCGCTGCGGCAAGTGGTGGGCATCGCCCTGCGCAGCGCCGGCTATGACGTCATCGAAGCCTGCGATGGGCAGGACGCGCTGGGCAAGCTCACCGGGCAAAGGGTGCACCTGATCATCAGCGACGTGAACATGCCCAACATGGATGGCATCAGCCTCGTGAAGGCCGTCAAGCAGCTGCAAGCCTACAAGTTCACCCCCATCGTGATGCTGACGACCGAGTCGCAGGACGCCAAGAAGAAGGCCGGGCAGGAAGCAGGCGCCAAGGCCTGGGTGGTCAAGCCCTTCCGCCCCGACCAGCTCCTGGTTGTGGTGCAGAAGCTGGTGCTGCCATGAGCCGCCATGTCTCGACGGAGGTGCTGCGGCTCGACGGCGAGCTCACGATCTGCCGCGCCGCCGAACTCAAGCCCGTGCTGCTCGACGCCCTGCAGCGTGCAAGTACGCTCGAGATCGACCTCTCGAGCGTCAGCGAGATGGACAGCACCGGCGTGCAGTTGCTGATGCTGGTCAAGCGCCACGCCTTGTCCACCGGGCGCGAGCTGAACCTCACGGGGCATAGCAAACCGGTGGTCGAGGTCTTCGAACTGCTCGACTTGGCGGCCTTCTTCGGCGACCCGCTGGTGATCCCCGCGAATGCGGCCGCTGCCGCTCTCTGAGATGACAAAGATGAACCTGGACGACGCCCTGCAGACATTTCTCGCCGAAGGGCGGGAGTTGCTCGACGACATGGAGCGCGCACTGCTGTCGTTGCGCAACGCGCAGGACGAAGCGGAGGCGGTGAACGCCATCTTCCGTGCGGCGCACACGATCAAGGGGTCCTCGGGCCTGTTCGGCCTCGATCACATCGTCGCTTTCACCCACGTCGTGGAAAGCGTGCTGGACGACGTGCGAAGCGGCCAGACGTCCATCGACGACACGCTGCTGTCGACCCTGCTCGCCTGTTGCGACCACCTTGCAGCGTTGCTCGAAGCGGTCGCAGCGGGCCGGCTCGACGCCGACCCCGCACTCACCGAGCAGGCGCAACCGCTGCTGGAGCAGCTTCGGCAACGTCTGGGCGAGCGAAGCGCGGTGGTGCCGGTGGCCCCCGATCACGGGTTCGCGCGCGTCGAGCGCGACGACGGCGACGCCGACGCCTGGCACATCTCTTTGCGCTTCGGCCGCAGCGTGCTGCGCAACGGGATGGACCCCCTGTCGTTCATCCGCTATCTCGGCACCATCGGGCGCATCACGGCCATTGTCACCCTGCCCGACGCGTTGCCGGCTAGCGAGGAGATGGATCCCGAAAGTTGCTACCTCGGCTTCGAGATCGCACTGCGCACGAAGGCCGACAAGGCGACGATTGAATCTGTCTTCGACTTCGTGCTGGACGACTGCGCCTTGCGCATCCTGCCGCCGGACAGCCGCATCGAGCAGTACATCGACCTGATCCGCAGCCTGCCCGAGGAGCCCGCACGCATCGGGGAGATCCTGGTGCGCTGCGGCACCATCACGCCGCACGAGTTGGAAGCGGCCTTGCAGGCGCAGACGGGCAGCAAGGCGGCACAGAAGATCGGAAGCATCCTCATCGAACAGGGCAGCGCGCCTCCTGTCGTGGTGGCGGCTGCGCTGGAAAAGCAGGGCAAGGCCAGAGATGCAAAGGCCAAGGAAAGCCGCTCGGTTCGTGTCGACGCCGACAAGCTCGACCATCTCATCGACCTCGTCGGCGAGCTGATCATCGCCTCCGCCGGCGCGAGCCTCGCTGCTCGCAGCACGCGGAACGCCGAGCTGCAGGAGGCGCATTCCACGCTGGCCGGTCTGGTGGAGGAAGTGCGTGACAGCGCCCTGCAACTTCGCATGGTGAAGATCGGGGGCACGTTCACGCGCTTCCAGCGCGTCGTGCACGACGTGTCGAAGGAACTGGGCAAGGACATCCGGCTGCTCGTCAGCGGAGAAGACACCGAACTCGACAAGACCGTGGTCGAGAAGATCGCGGATCCTCTCACGCACCTGGTGCGCAACTCCATGGACCACGGCATCGAGCCCGCGGAGACACGCGTGCAGCACGGCAAACCGGCGCAAGGGACGGTCCAGCTCAACGCATACCACGATTCAGGCAGCATCGTCATCGAGGTCAGCGACGACGGTGGCGGGCTGAACCGCGAACGCATCCTCGCCAAGGCGCTTGAGCGCGGTCTGGTGGAACCCGGGCGCTCGCTGAGCGACAGCGAAATCTACGCGCTGATCTTCGAGCCCGGTTTTTCGACCGCCGAGCAGATCACCAACCTGTCCGGCCGAGGCGTCGGCATGGACGTCGTCAAACGCAACATCACCGCGCTGCGCGGGACCGTGCACATCGACAGCGAGGCCGGCGTCGGCACCACTGTCACCGTGCGCTTGCCGCTGACGCTGGCAATCATCAACGGATTCCAGGTCGCTGTGGGTCGATCGGTGTTCGTCGTCCCGCTTGAGATGGTCGAGGAGTGCATCGAATACGCGGCGGAGCCGGGGCACGACTACACCAACCTGCGCGGCGAGGTGCTGCCGTTCATCAGGCTGCGAGAGCTGTTCGAGATCGCGGCACCCGCAGGTGCGCGGCAGAACATCGTGGTGGTGCGGGTCGGCTCCCAGAAGGCGGGCGTCGTGGTCGACACGCTGCTCGGCGAATTCCAGACGGTGATCAAGCCGCTGGCGCGCATGTTCGGGCAAGTCAAGGGTATCAGCGGCTCGAGCATCCGGGGCAACGGCGAGGTCGCCCTGATCCTCGACGTGCCGGCACTTCTAGCGCAGGCCGCACGCGCCGGCGCAGAACTGCACGGCGAGGCCGAACTGGCCTGCTCATGACAAAGACGTTTTCCACAGGAAGAGGTGCCGTGCTGTACGGCGGCGTGATCGTGCGGGCGCAGTCGGTGCGAAGAACCTGCGGCAGCCCAAGGTCCATCGACATCTGCGAGCCGCATGGTCCGCAACCGAGATAAAAGGTCTGACATGAAATTCAAGAATCTGAAGATAGGCGTCAAGCTCGCCTCTGCCTTCTCCCTGCTGACACTGTTGTGCGTCGCCCTCGGCATTTTTGCCATCTTCCAGGCGAGGGGCATGCATGACGAGTGGGAGCGGTTCGAACAGCAGACGCTGCAAAAACGCAACGCCGCGGTCAAGGGACGCGATGCGCTCGCATACGGCGTGCAGAACTTCAAGAACTTCATCCTGCGCGGAGGCGACTACGACAAGCGGTTTGCCGAGAAGATGGACGAGATCGATCAAGCCGCGAAGGAACTGGCCGCAGTCGGAGCCCATACCGAGGAAGAGAAGGACCTGCTGCGCAGGATCGAGCAGGGCACGACCGCCTACCGTGCCGACATGGACACGCTGACGACCATGCGCGCAACGACGCCGAACCCGGTAGACCTGGACAAGGCCGTCAAGGGCGCAGACAAACCGATCGCAGATGCGTTGGCGGAGTTGCAACGGCACACCGACAAAGACATCGTCAAAGCCAGCGAGGGCATGGCGCAGGCCAGTCTGCACGCGCAGACGGCGGTGGGAACCGCGTTGGCGATCATCGTGTTGATCTCTGTGGGCGCAGCAGTGCTGATCACGCTCGGGATCACCCGGCCGCTGCAGCAGGCAGTGAAGGTTTCGACCGCGCTGGCGACCGGGGACCTCAGCGCAAGGGCCGACGTGCAGTCGACCGATGAGACCGGGCAGTTGCTGCAGTCGATGAACGTGATGGCGCTGAAGCTGAACGACACCATCGGCGACATCGGCCGTGTGATGGGGGCGATGTCCCGGGGCGACTTGACCCACTCCATCGACCGCGACTACGAAGGTGCATTCCAGCAGATCAAGGTGAACATCAACAACACCGTCGAGAAGCTGTCGCAGGTGGTGGCGGAGGTCAACGGCGGAGCGGAAGCGCTGGCGGGGGCGTCGGAAGAGGTGAGCGCGACGGCGCAGGCGCTGTCGCAGGCGGCCAGCGAACAGGCCGCGAGCGTGG
>NZ_JAMKFE010000028.1 GCF_023721835.1 Caldimonas mangrovi
TCGTGCCGGGCCACCTGCAGCTGCGCATCCGGCCGCATCACCTGTTCGGCCAGACCGTCGCCCGTCGCGCGGAACACCGTGCGCAGCGATTCGTGGCGCCGCACCACACCGTGGAAGCTCGCCTCCAAAGCCCCAACGTCCACCTCCCCTTCCAGCACCAGCCCACCGCACAGGTGGTACGCCGTGCTGCCGCGATCCAGCTGCCACAGAAACCACTGCCTCTGCTGCGCCGCAGACAGCGGTACCGCATCCCGGGTTTCAAGACGCGCCATGACCGCGCCCGCGTCGCTCTTGCCGCGCAGCCGCTGCTCCAGCAGCCGGCGCTGCTCGGGCGTGAGGCGAGCACGGCGGCGCGACAGATCTTCGATGTCTGACATAGGAAAGAAGGGTCTCAGGCGCGTTCGATCTCGTCGAGCAATCGGGTCTCGACCAGCTCGGCGAGGGCTGCCACGGTGGGCTGCTTGAAAAAGTCCGCAGGGTGCACCTGCACGTCAAAACGGGAACGCACGCGCGACAACAACTGGATCGCGAGCAGCGAATCGCCGCCGAGTTCGAACAGCGGGTCGTGAGCGCCGATGGGCGCAATGCCGAGGAGCTGGCCCCACAGGTCCGCCAGGCTGCGTTCGAGGTCGCCCTCCGGTGCTTCGTAGGGGGTCGACAGAGCCGGCCTCGCGTGGCGTATCCCGGTGTCGTGCGGAGCTTCGGCAGGTGGCGCGAACAGTGCCTCCTGACCGTGTGCCAGGCGGGCGTGCAGATCGAGTGTCGAGACGACGACCTGCGGGGTCGCCGGCCCGCAGAGCACACGCTCGAACACTTCGATGCCCTGCTCAGCGGAGATG
Organism: Caldimonas mangrovi; assembly: GCF_023721835.1. Classification (GTDB taxonomy): domain Bacteria; phylum Pseudomonadota; class Gammaproteobacteria; order Burkholderiales; family Burkholderiaceae_C; genus Caldimonas; species Caldimonas mangrovi. Next base: position 840 of record NZ_JAMKFE010000028.1, read on the forward strand.
CCGATGCCGTCGGGCAAGCGCAGGCCGGCCGCCATGCCGATCTCACGCCAGCCGTCCCAGTCGACGGCCCACACCGGGTACGGCACGCTGCGCGCCGCTTGCCGGGCCAGAGCGTCCATGCAGGCATTGGCCGCCGCGTACGCCGCCTTGCCCAGGCCGCCGGCGACGCTGGCCAGCGACGAGCACAGCAGCACGAAGTCCGGCTTTTCGTCGCGGCACGCGGCCAGCAAGGCCTGTGTCCCCAGGACCTTGGCCGCGAAGGCTCGTTCGACATCCTCCGCGGTCAGCGCCGACAGCATCGCGCCGCCCGCTTCCCCGGCCGCATGGATGACGCCGTGCACAGCGCCGAAGCGGTCGCGTGCGGCAGACAGTGCGCCGCGCAGTGCGGCCTCGTCCGCCACGTCGGCCTTCAACACCAGCACCTCGGCGCCCAGCGACTCCAGGGCGGCAAGCTGCGCCAGCCTGCTCCGCAGCCCAGGGTCCAGGTCGGAGCGCGCCAGCAGCGCCGACCACTCTTCGCGCGCAGGCAGTCCGTTGCGGCCCAGCAGCACCAGGCGCGCTTGCTGTGTCGCTGCCAGATGGCGCGCCCACAGCAGGCCGATGCCGCCCAGGCCTCCCGTCACGAGGTAGACGCCTCCACGCCGCAAGCGGCTGCACGACGACCGGGGGCGACGTACCGGTTCGAAGCACTGGAGCCAGCGCTGGGCGCCGCGATAAGCCACGACGGACGGCGCCTGTGCGTCACCGACGAGTTCCGCCAACAGGGCGTCTGCCAGATCGGGCCTGCGCTGTTGCTGGACGCCGATATCGACCAGGCGGCACACGACACCTTCGACTTCCTGGGGAATGACCTTGCAGGCACCGTGCAAGGCCGCCTTCTGCGGCACCATCACGTCGACATCGGTCACCTCTTCCACGCCGCACGCCACCACGGTGATGCACAGCGTGCGCCCGGGCGCGGCCGCCCTGCTCTGTTGCAGCGCGCGCCCCAGGAACGCCAGGCTCAGGAACCCCTGCTCGAATGGCGCCCCGTCGTCGACGCTCCAGCAGTGGAACACCGCCGCGATGGGCCCGTGATCGGACTGAACGGCTGCGACGAGATCCAGGTGATCGCGGTCCGACGATGGGGCCAGCACGTAGTGCAATGCATCGCGACGCTCCGCCCGACCACCAGCGCGCACCGTCACCACCCGGACGTCTCGTGCGGTCAGTCGCCTTGCGAGCTGTTCCGCCACGCCGCCGGCGTCGGCGAACAGCAACACGCAACCGCTGACCCCGAGAGAGCCGACATCGTGGCCCGCCATGTCCACACGCCGCCACGAGGGGATGTAGAACCACTCGTCGATGGGCTTCGGTTCAAAAGCCGCAGGCCGGGGCGGCAGCGCCTGGCGCGGTGGTGCCACCCAGTACGATTGGCGCTCGAAAGGATAGGTCGGCAACGGCACGCGCCGCCCCGGTCGTGCATCACGGAACAGCGCCGCTTCGACATCCACACCGGCCACCCACAGTTGAGCCAACGCTCGCAACGGCCGCTCTCGGTCGTGCTGCTGCGGGTGCGCCAGCGTCGACACGACGGGCCGGCGCTCGACCATCGGATGCCGCCGCGCAAGAGCGCCGAGCGTCTCGCCCGGCCCCACCTCCAGCAGAAGACGGTCCGGGCGGCGCAGCAACTCGGCGAGCCCTGGCTCGAAACGCACCGTGCCGCGTACGTGCCGTACCCAGTACGACGGACTGCGGGCCTGTTCGGCCGTGATCCAGGTGCCCGACACGTTGGAGATGAAAGGCAGACGCGGCTCCCCGAGCTCGACTCGGCGCAGCAACGACTCGTACTCGGCCAGCATCGGCTCGGTTATGCGCGAATGGAATGCGTGCGAGACATGCAGGCGGCGCACCGTCACGCCTTGCATCTGCAGCTCGCGTTCGGCAGCTTCGATCGCGGCCCATGGGCCGGAGAGCACGCTCAGGTCCACGCCGTTCACCGCGGCCAGATCGCAACCGGCCTGCAACCAGGGTGCGAGCTGCGATTCGCCCAGCCCGACCGCGAGCATCGCGCCGGGTGGCATTGCCTGCAGCAGGCGGCCGCGCGCCGCAACCAGCATCAAGGCGTCTTCGAGCGAAAACACCCCCGCCAGGCAGGCCGCCACGTATTCGCCGAGGCTGTGGCCGAGCATGGCGGCGGGGCGCACGCCCCAGCTGTCCCACAGCCGGGTGGCTGCATATTCGACGACGAACAGCGCCGGCTGGGTGCAGGCCGTCTGCTGCAAACGCTCCGCCGCCACAGCCTCGTCCGGCCCCCGGGGATAGATCCAGCGGCGCAGGTCCATGTCCAGCTGAGGTGCGAGCAGCTCGCAGCAGCGGTCCACGGCCTCGCGGAACACGGCTTCGTCCCGGTACAACTGCGCCCCCATGTGCACATGCTGTGCACCCTGACCGGGAAACAGGAAGGCCACCTCCGGATGTTCGGACAGCACCTGCCCCGCCACGAACGATGCCGGCGCGCGCTGCGTCAATGCGAGCGACGCCTGTTGAACGTCGCGCGCGATGGCCACGGCACGGTGCTCGTATCGTTTGCGGCCGACCCGCAGCGTGTGCGCGACGTCGGCCAGCGGCGGCGCCGGGTGCAGAGGCAGGTGCCGCGCCAGGGCCTCCACGGCGCCGTCCAGCGCGCTTTTGCTGCGTGCCGACAGCAGCAGCGGCAGCTCGCTCGATGCTGCAGCCTCTGGTCCAGCCGGGGCCCGCACCGCCGGTGCCTCCTCCAGGATCACGTGCACGTTGGTGCCGCCCATGCCGAACGCGCTCACTCCCGCCCGCCTCGGCGCTGTGCCGCGCGGCCACGGCCTCGAGTCGGTGCAGACGTAGAACGGGCTCGACTCGAAGTCGATCTCGGGGTTGGGACGCTGGTAGTTCAAGCTGGCCGGCAGCGTCCGGTGCTTGAGCGCCATCACCGTCTTGATGAGCCCTGCCACGCCGGCCGCGGCGTCGAGGTGCCCCACATTGGTCTTCACCGAACCCAACGCGCAGTAGCCGCACCGCTGGGTGTCCGCGCGAAAGGCCTGTGTCAGCGCAGCGACTTCGATGGGGTCGCCCAATATGGTGCCGGTGCCGTGCGCCTCGACATAGCCGATGGAGTCGGCCGCAACGTCGGCCATGGCCTGCGCCGCACGTATCACCTGCGCCTGCCCCTCCACGCTGGGTGCCGTGTAGCCCACCTTGGCCGCGCCGTCGTTGTTGAGCGCCGAGCCCTTGATCACCGCGTGGATCGTGTCGCCGTCGTGCAGCGCGTCGGCCAGCCGCCGCAGCACCACCACGCCGACGCCACTGCCGATCACCGTGCCTGCAGCGCGTGCGTCGAAGGCCCGGCAGTGCCCGTCCGGCGACAGGATCGCGCCGGGCTGGTAGCGATAGCCCCCCTGTTGCAGAAGGTTCAGCCAGACGCCTCCGGCGAGCACCATGTCGGCCTCGTGATTCAGCAGGGCCCGGCAGGCCAGGTGCACCGCGACCAGGGAGGTCGAGCAGGCGGTCTGCACCGAGACGGCCGGGCCACGCAGATCGAGCTTGTAGGCGGTGCGGGTTGCCAGCGTGTCCTTGTCGTTGCCGTTCAGGACACTCAGCAGGGATGCCATATCGCTCTTGCCGATGTCGAGCGTCGGCAACAGGTGCCGCAGCAGGTAGACGTTCGCGCCGCTGCCGGCGTACACGCCCACCGCAGCGCCCTGTGAGATGCCCGCATGGCCGGCGTTTTCCAACGCCTGCCAGGCGGTCTCCAGGAAGAGGCGCTGCTGGGGGTCGAGCAGCTCCGCTTCGCGCGGGGTGTAGCCGAAGAAGCCCGCATCGAAACGATCCATTCCGTCGAGCACGACACCGGACTTCACGTACTGCGGGTCGGCCAGTGACTCGACGTCGACGCCACGCTGCCGCAAGGCCGCATCGTCGAACTCGGTCACCGATTCGACACCATCGCGTACGTTGCGCCAGAACGCATCGACGTCGTCGGCGCCGGGAAACCGCCCCGCCATGCCGACGACCGCGACCTCCACGCCGGTGGGCTGCGTTTGCTGATCGTTCATGTGGGCGACCTCTCCGACGCGGCGCGGGGCCCGAGGAATGCGGCGCGCTGCCGGCGGCCGCGTTCCTCGGACGACCGGGTGGCAACGCCGTCCTGCGGCGGCGCGCGCAGATGCGCGGCCAGGGATTCGACCGTCGGGTACTTGAACAAATCGACGATGGACACCGCCACGGGCAGCCGCTGCTCGATCAATCGATGCACTTTCATCAGCAGCAGCGAGTGACCGCCGATTTCGAAGAAGTTGTCGTGCCGGCCGACGCGATCGACGCCCAGCGCTTCAGCCCAGGCCGCTGCGACGGTCTGTTCGATGTCGCTTTGCGGCGCGGTGTAGGCAGCTCTGCGCATCAACTCGGGGGCCGGCAGCGCTTTGCAATCGATCTTGCCGTTGGTGGTGAGCGGAAAGGCGTCGAGCACCGTGATCGAAGCGGGCACCATGTAGTCGGGCAGCACCCGGCCCAGGGCTTCGCGCAGCGCGATCCCGTCCGGCCGCGCCGCACCGGCAGCCGCCACATAGGCGGCGAGCGCCACGCCCTCCGGGCCCTGCACGGCGACCGCGAGCGCCTCGCGCACGTCAGGTTGTGAAAGCAGGACGGCTTCGATCTCACCCAGCTCGATGCGAAAGCCGCGGATCTTGAGTTGATGGTCTACCCGGCCGAGGTACTCGATCTCGCCGTCGATGCGCTGCCGCACGAGGTCGCCGGTGCGATACAGCCTCGCGCCCGGCGGGCCGAACGGATCGGCCACGAACCGTTGCGCCGTGAGCGCCGGCCGGTTCAGATAGCCCCGCGCCAGCCCGGCACCCGCCACGTACAACTCGCCCGGCACGCCAGCGGGCATCAGGTTCAACTCCGCGTCCAGGACCCGCAAGGCCAGATCGGGGATGGGCCTGCCGATGGGGCTGCGCTGGACCGGTCCGAGGTCTGCCCGGGTGAGCGGACGGTAGGTCACGTGCACGGTGGTTTCCGTGATGCCGTACATGTTCACCAGGCGCGGACGCTCGTCGCCGAAGCGGTCGACCCAGGGCGCCAGGCTCTGCGGATCGAGCGCTTCGCCACCGAAGACAACCAGCCTCAGCGACAACCCGCCGCTGTCGAGGCCGGGCGCCTGCGCCAGTTGACGGAAGGCCGACGGCGTCTGGTTCAGCACCGTCACGCCCTCGTCGCGCAGCAGCTGCAGCATGCGGTCCGGCGCGCGGGTCACCGCGTGCGGCACCACGACCAGCCGCGCGCCATGACACAGCGCGCCGAAGATCTCCCACACCGAAAAGTCGAACGCGTAGGAATGGAACAGCGTCCAGACGTCCTGCGCGTCGAAACCGAACCAGGCCCGTGTCGATTCGAGCAGCCGCGTCACATGTCCGTGCGTCAACTGCGCCCCCTTGGGCTGCCCCGTGGAACCGGAGGTGTAGATGACGTAGGCGAGCTGGTCGGCACGCATCGGCACGCGCACGGTATCGGCGGGCGTCGCGTCGAAGTCCATCGTGTCGAGCTCCAGTACCGTGGACACGCCGAGAAAACGCGCGCGAAGATCCGCCTGCGTGATCAACACCCGGATCCCCGCATCGTCGGCCATGAAGCGCAGACGCTCGTCGGGATAAGCCGGGTCCAGCGGCACATACGCTGCGCCCGCCTTCAGCACCCCCAGCAGGGCGACGATCAGGCGCTCGGATCGATCCAGGGCCACGCCGACCTTGTCTTCCGGCCTGATGCCCAGAGACGTCAGTCGCCGTGCCAGCAGATTGGCGCGCTGGTCCAGTTCCCGGTAGCTCAGCTGCCGGCCTTCGAAACTCACCGCAATCCGTTGCGGGTCCCGCGCGGCGCACGCTTCGAACCTGTGGTGCAGGCACGGTCCATCGGACGTCGGCTCCGCGCCCGTGCCGCCACGTTCGAGCAGCGCCTGCCGGTCGCGCTCGCCGAGCATCTCGACATCGGCGACCGCCAGCTCGGGCCGGTCGATCATGGCCTGCAGCAGGCAGACGTAGTGGCGCGCCAACTGCTCGATGGTCTGCGGCTCGAACAGGTCGGCGGCATAGCGCCATGCAACGCAGATGCCGCCCTGCGCCAGCTCGCGACTGTCGAGTGTCAGCTCGAAGGGCACGGCCTCCTCGTCGACCGGATACCGCTCGACTTCGATGCCAGCCATCTCGCGCAGCGCGTCGTGCCCCTCGGCCAGGTGATTGAACGCCACCTGGAACAGCGGCGTATGGGTCAGGCTGCGCTGGGGCTGCAAGGCCTCGACGAGTTGCTCGAACGGCAGATCCTGATGCGCTTGCGCGCCGAGCAAGGCCGCGCGAGCCTGGGACAGCACCGTCGACAGCGACGTGCGGCCGTGAATGACGTTGCGCAGGACGAGCGTGTTGACGAAAAAGCCGATGAGGCCTTCCGTCTCGATCCGGCCGCGGTTCGCCACCGGCACGCCGATGCGGACGTCCTGCTGACCGGTGTAGCGGTACAGCAAGGCTTGCAGGGCGGCGAGCATCACCATGAACGGCGTACCGTCCTGCGATGCGGCGTATTCGCGCAGCGCACGGCACAACCCGGAAGGCAGGTGCGTCTCGTACCTGCCCGCCCGGTGGCGAGGTGTCGGCCGCCGCGGGTGATCGGCGGGCAGTGCCAGCACCGGATGGTCCTCACCCAGCCGCTCGCGCCAGTACGCCAGCTGACGCTCGCGTTCGCCGGCTTCGAGCCAGCCCCGCTGCCAGACCGCGTAGTCCGCGTACTGGATGGGCAAGCGCGTGAGCCCAGGCGAGCGGCCCTCGACCCGCGCCGCATAGCAGCGGGCCAGGTCTTCGACCAGCACTTGCATCGAAGCGCCATCGGATGCGATGTGATGCATGCCGACGATCAGCACGTGCTCCTCGTCGGCAAGCTGCACGAGCGCAACGCGCAGCAACGGGCCGCGACCCAGGTCGAAGGGCTCGGCATGCAGTTGGCCGGCATGCTGCCGGACTCGATCTTCACGCGCCGATTCGTCCAGTGCGCGAAGATCCACGCTCTCGAAACTCAGCCCGGCGGCCTGCTGCACCACCTGCTCTGGCATGCCGTCCGGTCTCGACCGGTACACGGTGCGCAGCGACTCGTGCCGCTCCATCAGGTCGGCGAAGGCGCCGTGCATGGCGCTCGCGTCCAGCCTGCCACGCAGACGCAACGCGCCACTGACGTGATAGGCGGCGTTGCCGGGGTCCAGTTGCCACAGGAACCATAGACGCTCCTGCGCATGCGACAGCGCGAGCGGTGCGGCCCGGCGCTCCGGGAGCAACACCGGTATCGTCGCAACCGCCGCGGTTGCGGACTGCGCGCGCAGACGGTCGATCTCGCGAGCCAGCGCGTCCAGGCGCGGGTGTTCGAACACGGTCCTCGCGGTGCACTCCACCTGCCACCGCTCGGCCATCCGTGCCGCAAGCTGGGTGGCCGCAAGCGAATGGCCGCCGCAGCCGAAAAAGTGTGCCGCCGGTCCGATGGGCGTGCCTGCAGCACCTTGCAGCACTTCGCGCCACATCATCGCGAGCGCCTGTCGGGTGTCGTCCAGAGGCGCCATGGGCGGTTCGTCGACCGCGTCCCTGCCGACCAACCGTCCGTGCTCGTAGATCGCGTAAGTGTCCAGTGAACGAGCCAGCCAACCCTGCCGGCAGGCGCCGCGCTGCAGCTTGCCACTCGAGGTCTTGGGCAAGGCCCCGGGGTTGAGCAGCAATGCCACCGACACGCCCTCGCCGCACGCCCCCGCGGCTGCCGCACTCAGGGCCTCGACCAGGGCCGCAGGCGGCACGAGCTTCTGCAGGCCACGGGACACCTCCACTGCAACGCCGACACCTTCGCGGCCGTCCGCCGTGGTGACAGCGAATGCGGCCACGCGTCCCTTGCGGACTGCCTCCACCTCGGCTTCGATCGCGCGCTCGATGTCCTGCGGGTAGACGTTGTGCCCTCTCAGGATGATGAGGTCCTTGATGCGGCCGGCGACATACAGCTGCCCGTCGTGCAGAAAACCCAGATCCCCGGTGCGCAGCCAGCGACAACCGTTGCGCTCGAAGAAGGTCTGCTCGCTGGCTTCCTGCCGCCCCCAGTAGCCGCATGCGATGCTCGGCCCGCTGAACCAGATCTCCCCGACCCGCCCGGCAGGCAGCACCGCCAGTGTGGTGGGCTCGACGATCTCGATGCGGTGCCCGGAAGGTGCCGAGCCGCAACCGACGAGGGTGGTCTCTCCCCCTTCGAGCGGCTGGCCCTGGGCCAGGCTTTCCGCCGAAAAATCCTGCGCCTTCAGCCCCGCGCCGCGTTGCCCGCCAGTCACGAACAACGTTGCTTCGGCGAGGCCGTAGCAGGGGTAGACGGCATCGGCACGGAATCCGGCCGGAGCGAATCGCTCGATGAACGCCTGCAGCGTGTCGTGGCGCACCGGCTCTGCCCCGGAGAACGCCACGCGCCAGCAGGACAGATCCAGTGTCGCGGCCTGCGCCTCCTTCACACGCTCCAGGCACAAGCGGAAAGCGAAGTCGGGCCCACCGCTGATGGTGCCGCGGTGGCGCGAAATCGCCTCCAGCCAGCGCACCGGGCGCTCGAGGAACAAGCCGGGGCTCATCAGCACGACCGGGATGCCGCGATGCAAGGGCTGCAGCAGCCCGCCGATCAACCCCATGTCGTGATACAGCGGCAGCCAGTTGACGAACACGTCGTCGGGCCCGACCGACAAGCCCTGCTCGATGGCACGCTCGTTCGCCATCAGGTTGCCATGGCTGACCATCACGCCTTTCGGTGTGGCGGTCGACCCGGACGTGTACTGCAAGAACGCGACGTCGCTGTCACGCGGGTCGTGCTCACGCCAATCGGAGGCCCCATCGAGGTCGACCTCGTCGACGGCGAGAATGTCTGCGCCGCCCAACGTCTTCGTCCGGCTGCCGATCAGCTCCCGAATCGCTGCCGTGGTCATCACGCACGACGCATCGCAATCCGCCGCGATGGCGCGCAGCCGGGCCAGATGCTGCTCACGGTTCGACTCGGGGGGAAATACCGGCACCGCGATCACCCCCGCGTACAGGCACCCGAGGAAGGACGAGACATAGTGCTCGTCGTTGTCGAGCAACAGCAACGCACGCTCACCGAGCGCGCACTGTCGCTGAAGTGCGGCGGCGATGGCTCGCGCCCTCGTGTCGAGGCCTGCATGATCGAAGCGGCGCTCGGTATCCCGTGAAACGGCGATCAGCGCCGCGTCCGTCGGACGTTGCTGTGCCAGAGCCCGCAGATGCCGGACCATGTTGCGAGGGGCACCGCGCGCGACGCGCAAGTTCTCGTTCATCGGTACACCGCCAGAAGTGATGAGAGGTAGCAGATGTGCGGCTCGTGCCGCGGTCACGCGCGGGCCAGCGATTCGCTGTCCTCGTGCAAAGGCTGCAGGCACCGGACGATGTGCTGCACCACCTGTTGTTCGTGTTCGCGTATGAAGAAGTGCCGCCCCTCGAACCAGCGCACGCTGAAGCCGCCTGCAGCCTCGCATTGCCAGGCCTCGACGTCTTCGGTGGCGATGTCGTCGCTCAGCCCGCCCAGCGCATGCACTGTCAGCGGCAACGGCGCGCAGGGGCGATGCGCAAAGCTTGCACAGACGCGGTAGTCGGCTGCCAAGGTGTCGAGCGTGATCCGCAGCAGCTCGGGACTGTCGAACACCTCCGGCGGCGTTCCTCCCTGGCGATGCAGGTCGGCCGTCAACGTGCCGTCATCGTCCTTGCCCACGAAGCGCAGCGGATCGCGCCGCGCAGGAGCGGCGCTGCCAGACACGAAGATCGCTTGCGGCAATGCGCGACCGCGCACGCGCAGCGTCCTCGCCACGCCGCAGGCGAGCAACGCCCCCATGCTGTGCCCCAGCAACGCCCATGACCGTGCCGGCGGCCGTTCCGACAGCTCGTCGCACAACTGGTCGACGAGTCCGTCGAAATCTGCCGCGTACGGCTCGTCCAGGCGCGCACCCCGGCCCGGCAGTTCCACCGGCACCAGGTTCACCCAACGCGGCAGCCAGCGACGCCAGCGCCAATACATGGTGGCGCTCGCTCCCGCGCACGGCAGGCACAACAGGTCGAGCATCGGGTCAGCGAGCCACGGCGGTGGCGTCCGAGTCCTGCTCCTGCATCCACACCCGCAGGGACGCCGGACGCATGTCGGTCCACGCCTTCTCGACGTAGTCCAGCACCGTCTTCTTGTCGCCCTTCACGCCGTCGACGGCTTTCCAGCCACCAGGCACCGCCTTCCAATGCGGCCAGATCGAGTACTGCTCTTCGCGGTTGACGAGAACGATGAAGGTTTCGTCCTCGCGGTCAAAGCAACTGGTGGACATGCAGCTTCCTTGTGTTCGGGTTCATGCGCGTCCATGCAAGGCTGCATCGCGCACAAGCTACATGACGATCTACCCCCGCCAATGTTCAGAGTCAGCTGCTGGTTCCGGTGGCACCGGACCGTGCGGCAGATCAAGCGCGTCGGTCGGACTCGGGCCCCCCCCCCCGCGCACTCTCGCCGCTTCCATCCGCTGCCTATGCCTCGGCACGGACCACCCGCAGCGGCATCCACTGCTCTTCCTTGTCCGAGCCGCAGCCGTCGCTCAATGGACAGTCCCGCGAGCGATCGCCCCCTCCCGGGCCCTTCGCGCGTCGCCCTGGCGCCGCACCTTTTCGCGCGGGCAGAAACCGCTCGCTCTCCTTTTCCAGCAGGCAGCGGCGGCGCAACAGTGCATCGGTGGCCTCTCTGAGGGTGGAGTTGACCAGCCCGAGCGAGATGCCGAGTGCGACGCCGATGTCTCGCTGGGTCATCTCGGCAAGGTGGTACATCTCGAACACGCGCCGGGTCCGTTCCGGCAACTCTGCCAGCACCTTGTCGCAGAGGGCCAGGTACTGGCGGCTCATCGCGTGTTGCTCGGGCGAGGCTTGAGCAGCGGGGACTTCCTGCCCCTCCTCCTCATGCACCAGCAGCTGTGACTCGAAGGCAGACCGCCGCCAATAGTCCAGCGCCAGATTGCGCACCACCTGGAAGCAGTAGCTGATGGGCTGGCGGATGTCCAGCACCTTGGACGCGTCGCACACCTTCAGGTAGGCGTCCTGAACCACGTCTTCCGCCCGCTCGCGGCTCCCCACGATCGCCAGCGCTGCACGGCGCAATCCCTCTCTTTGACCCACGAACGTGTGCCCCAAAAGACTCAATCGCTCCTCCGCCGTCATCAAATCGTCTCCACCACGTTGCAAACACTAATGCGAATAATTCGCATTATTGAAGATCGAGGTGGAGTCAGTTGCAACGAGTGGTTGTGTAGACGCAAAGCGCCCGGCCTAGCGTGCGTCCGCGAGCGCGAGGATCTTGCGAGTCAGCCCGTCCGGCTGCGAAAAATAGGCGGAGTGACTGGCCGCCAGGCTCTCCACGCGGTCGGTGGCGCTTTCGCTCAGCAACCGGTCCTGCAACCGCAACGACACCGCGCAGTCTTCCGTCAGCCGGATATAGGCGCGCGGCACGCGCCCGTAGCGCTCGTCGGTCAACGGCAAGCGCGTGAGCGCCGGCCGGATCGGTTCGCGCACGAGCAGGCTGCGGCTCAACCTGATGTCGTCTTCCGTGCAGTCCGCGTACAGCGCCTCGCGATAGACCTTCGGGTCCAGCCAGTCCCACAGGCCCGTTCGGCTGATTTCGATGTTGCCGGGCATCATCGAATCACGGTCCGGCAGATAGTCCAGCACACGCCGTCGCGCCGGCAGCATGAACGACGCCAGATAGATGGTCCGCTCGATGCGGTCGGGCACCCGTTCGGCCAACGCGGAAGCCACGATGCCGTTTCGGCTGTGCACGACCAGCACCGCCTTGCCGTGACGTGGAAGCGCGGCCTGCGCGGCGTCGACCATGCGGCCGAGGCTCACGAATGCCGGCACGGCCGGCGAGCGCCCGCGGCCCGGCAAGTCGATCGCCACCGCCGCATGGCCGGCGGCCTCGATGCGTGGAAGTATCTTGTGCCAGCACCAGGCGCCGTGCCAGCTGCCGTGCAGGAAGAGGAAGTGCTTCATGAAAAGACCGATGCGGGTAGTCGTGGAGCCGCGAGCTTCGCCCGGCCCCGCCGCGCATGCACCTCGATACTTGCTTGCGAAGTCGCTTCCCAGTGGTGTGCCGCACGACTGGTGCGTGTCTCCAGAGCGACTGGAACCAATATGGAGCGCCGGCCATGGGCTGCAATCAACGCCCCACCGAGCCGCCGATGCGCACCTACACGCGGCGGGTCACGGCCCCGAGCTTGGGGCACGGCCAGCTTCGTGCCGCGGAAGTTCGTCGATCAGTGGCCACCAAGCAGGCCTTGGAGCCAACGCAAGCCTGGTGCGCTTTGCTCCTGGGCCTCAGTCGCCACGATGCTTGGCGTCGTTGTCCGGCGCCCCCCCAGTTCTCGAGTGTGCAGGAGGCGCGGCGAACGCTTGGCCGCACTGCTGAGTGACGGTCCGGCGCCGGCTCGACTTCAACGGCAAGCTTCTGCGGTCGACCGTGATGCAGTGAACACGACATCTCTCGACATCCCTGGCAAAATTGACAGGTATGAACAATGTCACTCCCTTGCAAAACGCACGTGAACTGTCGCGGTCGGAGTGGATTGCCATTTGCGCTAGGCATCTGCGCGGACGTTGCCCGTCCGTCGACATCCGGACCCTCGATACCGCTGCACGCTCGGCGTGGTACGACTTCTACCCTCGCCTGGGCCCCGAGCAGGCGGCCTGCGAGATCAATTTGCACCACCACCAATTGCCGGCCTCCCCGGCAGACCGCTCGAGCGCGCTGTAGAACACGTGCGTGGCGGCAGGCGGTCCTCGCGCGTGACGCGCGCCCATCAACCAAAGATGGGTGCTCCCCCGAACTCGAGAATAAAAAAACGCGGCCGATGGCCGCGTTCTTCTGAGGGCATGTCGCCCGAGCGCAGGGGGCATAAGCGCCCCTGACTCCTTTACAGCACGCGAATGTTCGACGCTTGAGGGCCTTTGAGCCCTTGCTTCACTTCGAACTCGACGCGCTGGTTTTCCTGCAGGCTACGAAAACCAGTGCCGCCAGCGATTTCCTTGAAGTGGGCAAACAGGTCCTTGCCGCCTTGATCCGGCGTGATGAAGCCGAAGCCCTTGCCGTCGTCGAACCACTTCACGGTGCCAGTTTCTTTGCTCATGGATGATGTTCCTTAAGATGTTTGAAGACAAAAATTAATCCGCGCAAACGCATTTGCACGAAACAGAAACACTCAAGAAACGTCAAACCGGGATTTCAACCTTGGCCGGCTCCACGTCAAGCAGTGCGGAGCGGTACTGGATAAGACCTTGAAGAAACGGTCTTGTGCATGTCTGAACCTCTAATGTAGCCGGTTGAGTGGTTCAGGTCACTCACTTTTTCAGTACCCCTACTCGGCACCGAGTATCAAACGGCAGGCGGGGCTGAATCGCCCCGGATTTCCTAGACACCCGTGAGCCGTTGGGAATGGCGTCGTTCGAACTCTAATGGCGAAGTGCCGCCGGCGGTGCCGTGGCGCCGCTTGGCGTTATAGAACATCTCGATGTAGTTG
>NZ_JAMKFE010000029.1 GCF_023721835.1 Caldimonas mangrovi
GAGCAGGGACACCGGCTGCCAGTGAAGCCGAGAAGCCTTGAGACCCGTTCGCATCGGTGGTGGCTTGCTCGACGCGTTTGCAGACCACGGCGATGGGTTTGCCGTCGGGCAGCAGGGCGGAAGAGGGAGCGCAGCTCGCCACAGCGCCGCCGGAGAACGGGTCGGGCTGGCCGTTGTAGACCGTCGTCACGATGCGGCCCGGCTCGGCCACGCGGGTCTCGAGGCGCCAGTCGGAGTGCCACTGGGTGCTCACCTTGCGAGAGCCACTGGGTAAAGCAGCGCCGGAAGCGACGTAGGTGCCGCAGGTGGCAGTGTTCGACAGGCCCTCGACCCGTGTGATCTCCAGGTTCCTCGACAGGTCGTGCGCGTAGCAGGCGCGCCGGCCCGTGAAGTCGTCCTTGCTTTCAAGATTGCCGCCGCTATCAAAAGCCTGAGTCATCGTCACCGTCGTACATCCCTCGCAGGCGGTTTGCGACCGACTTGTGAGATACAGCTTGCCGGACAGCAAGGTAGACCCAAGAGTTCTTCTGTTGCCCAGAGCGTCCGTCACGACAACTCCTTCTGGAGGAGACCAGTCATATGTGCGGACAAGGTAGACCTCAGGGGCCAATGTCTCCGCCATGACAATCTTCGGCGGTACGGCATAGCTGACTTGGTAGCGGTCAACACCTCTGGCACGCTCCGTCGATATGGCCCGGCCTGCTGCGTCGTAACCGAACGTCGAGTAGCGCATCCCAGACTCATCGACCACCCCGGTGAGAGCCCACGGCAAGTTCGAGTGCTCGTACAGATACTGCCGAGCACGCCCATCCGCCCAGGTGATCCGCTCCACATTGCCGTTGCCGTTGTAGCCGATGGTGATACTCGGGCCGGCGTTATCGAACACTTCAACGAGGCGGCCACCGCTTGTCACAGGTGCTCCTCCCGGTAGCTCGTAGCGAAACTGCAGGACACGACCAGTCTCATCACTCGCCGAGACAAGATAGCCGGACGCCGGCGCGACGGTCGCCGGGGTCGAGTTCGAGCTGTATTCCATCTTGATGTACCTCCCTCTGGACGATTGCATGTGGAGAAGGTGGTAGGAGCCTGTGTTGTCGTAGTACTCTAGGGCGTTCTTCTCCGCGTCGAAGTAGCGCCCACTGCTCATCACGCGGTCGCGTACGCCGGCTGCGGCAACGTACTGGCCGCCGTCCCACTTCGACTGGATGACCCGTCCGTCCCCGCGTGCATGGAGCTTGTTGCCGTGGCTGGAGCTCGCTTGTTGCCAGATGACCTTGCGGTGAAAGCTGGACGACCACATCGGGCCGAGCACGCGAGGCGTCGGATCGGCCGGGCGGATATCCTCGTTTTCCACCGGTGCCTTGACGGCACTGTCGTAGTGGAACTCAAGTTCCCAGCCGCCCAGGCGCAAACCCGTGGAAACGCGTTCATGCTTGACGCCGCGGATGGGGTCGATCGGGTTGCCCACTTCGCATCGTCCTTCCGGACAGGCAGGCGGGGCGCCTCGCCGGTCTTCATCAATGATTGCGTAGTGCGTCTCGCAGTATTGGTTGGGCCCGTAAAACAGCGCGGTCCCGCCTCCGTCACTCCGTGGGCAACCACCATAGTCGAAGAAGTTGCGCATCGAGTAATGCGGCGGGCAGTAATAGCCGAGGAATGGATACCCTATCGCCTCGTCTCCGTTGAAACGGCCGGTAAGGCACCGGCCTTTGTACCCGGTCGTGGCTTCATAGGTCAAAGTACCAGGCCAGTTCACGAACGCAGCTCGGGCGTCGCAAGTGGCTTGAAAAGAGCCGTAGTAGCCAGGGACGTTGCACGTGTCTCCATGCACTGGGCCGATTGGAGCCCGCCGCTTGGATTGCGCGGACGCAGTGGGCGTGGCCACCAAGCATGTGGCCGCAGCGAGAACAAGAATTGCCCTCACTTGATAAATACACACGATTCTCTGTTTCTGCCGCAGAGCGACGTCACGCTCGTTGCAAAGCGCCATGGGGATTCCCTCTTCAACTTACTGGTTGAGTTCGGTGGTACCGACGGTTTGAACGCGCCCGAGCGCATCGAAGGCGCGGCTGAGGTTGCGTGCGAGCACGCCCTCGGGGTCGGTGACTTGTTCGGCGGTGCGGTTGCCGGCGTTGTCCAGCGTGTAGGTGATGGTGTTGCCGGCCTGGTCGCTCAAGCCGGTCAGCCGGTGGGCGTCGTCGTAGTGGTACTCGATGTAGCTGGCATCGGGCTGGGTCACGCGCTGGAGCAGGCCGGTGGGCTCGTAGGCATACGTGGTGGTCTGACCGGCCACCGTCGTGCTGGTCAGGCGCTGGCGCAGGTCGTAGGTGGAGTCGGTGATCACGCCGTTCGCATCGATCGACTGCAGCACCTGGCCGTGCGGGTTGTAGCGGGTGTAGCGGGTCACCTGGCCGGCGGCGTTGGTGACTTGCTTCAAGTCGCCGCGGGTCCACTCAGGCGTGGTGTCGGGGTAGTACTCGTAGGTGGTGACGTCGGCCACGTCGGTGCGGGGGCCGTCTTCAGTGAGCACCTGGCCGTATTGGTTGTAGGTGTAGGTCCACACACGAGCAGGGACACCGGCTGCCAGTGAAGCCGAGAAGCCTTGAGACCCGTTCGCATCGGTGGTGGCTTGCTCGACGCGTTTGCAGACCACGGCGATGGGTTTGCCGTCGGGCAGCAGGGCGGAAGAGGGAGCGCAGCTCGCCACAGCGCCGCCGGAGAACGGGTCGGGCCTGCCGTTGTAGATGGTCGTGGTGATGCGGCCGGGCTCGGCGAGCTTGGTCTCAAGACGCCAGTCGGGGTGCCATTGCGTGCTCACCTTGCGCGAGCCGGTGGGCAGTGATACGCCAGAGGCAAGGTAAGTACCGCAGATGGCCAAAGTGTCCAGGCCTTCGACCCGCGTGGTCTCGAGGTTCCTCGACAGGTCGTGGGCATAGCAGGTGCGCCGCCCAGTGAAGCCGTCTCGGCTGACAGCATTGCCTTGGACGTCGTACTCGGTCGTCCTGGTAGAGGCAGCACAGCCGGCGCCGGCCGGTTGGCTTCGTGAGTTGAGGCGGGATGCGCCCTGCACGCTCGTCGCGACCAGGCTGATGGTCTGTCCGTTGGGCAAGGTGACCGCGGTGCCCTGCGGTGGCAGCCAGCGATGTTCGCGCAAGATCACGCCATTCGCCCCGTCATAGGCCTCGGTGGTCTCCCACTTCGGTGCCGTACCCCAAGAGACCGTGAACTTGTCCACACCGCCAGCCGCTTCGGTGCTGATGGCCCAGCCTTCCGTGTCGTAGCCGTAGGTCACCGTGCGCGCGTTGTTCTCGTCCAGGATGCCGGTCAGGGCCCAGGGATGGGCGGTGTTCTCGTAGAGGAACTGCTGTTGCGTTTGGTCCGGCCAAGTGACGCGCTGCAGGGTGCCCTGGCTGTCGTAGCCGAACTCGATGGCTTGCTGTGCAGGGTCGATAAGCTGCTTGATGCGGATCGGTAAGGACGGCTCGGGTGGCTTCTCGTAGGTGAAACGGATCGTGCGGCCTTGCTGATCCTGGATCGACACCAATAGGCCCTCGGCCGGAGCGGTCGTCTCTGGCATGGAGCTGTAGGTGTAGGTGTGAAGTGCTCCTGAAGCGGTCTTCACGCTCAGCAATTGCCCGGCGGGGTTGTAGATCTCATAGGCCCCTCGGGCCGCATCGAAGTAGCGCCAATTGCCGGATGCCTGGCTGATGCGATCCACGATGTCGCCGTCGGGTGCATAGGTGTCCGAGCCGGTGGAGATGAAGCTGATCCAGCGGCCGGCCCCGCGGGAAGCCTGAACGGCTGGCTTGGGTGCAGGCTGGAAGACCAGCTTTTTGTGGACGTTGCTCGCCCACAAGGAACCGAAGGACGGCAGGACCGCCGAGCCAAATGCGATGGAGGCGTCGGAGCTTGAGACCTTGCGGCGGGTGTCGTAGGTCAATATGAGAGGCTCGCCCAGCCAGCGTCCCAATTCGATCTCATTGCGCTTGCTGCCGGTCAACGGATAGATGGGGCGGCCGTAGTGCGGTTCACATGTCTGCGGCTTGTCCTGGTAGTGGTCGATCACCTCCGCGCATCCGGCGTTGTATGAAGTGTGATAGACGCCGTGCGGCCTATCGGGGTCTGTAAAGACGTACTCGATTTCGCACGTCGCAACGCAGTACGGCCAAGGCGATGGGTCGACTTGCGTGATGGAGTAGCCGATGGCATGTTGCGACTGGGTTTGATACGAGTCCCAGACGAGGTACAGAGCCTCACACGCCCGCGCCGGCGAATCGAATCCGCTGGACCAGTGCGACCAATTGATCGACCAGCGTCGCTCGCTCGCTTCGCTGGTCCTGATGGCCGATAGAGACAGCAGGACCAGCAACGGCACGCAAATGAGCGGCGCGACCCGCCGCGTGCCCCTCGATCGGACCATCGACCTCGCCTTCGCACCGCTCCACCAACGGGCAAAGCGTGGTGCAACAGCAGTGAACGACGTTGCAAACCATCGCGCGCAACAGCGCCTCCCTCGCATCAGCATGCTTCCCTCGCGTTTATCCAGTTTCTTTTCGAGCCTCTCGGCAGAGAGAACTGTCATCCACCCTTGCCGGAGGCGCAGTCAGTATCTCGAGATGTATCCGAGCGGCCCAGACCCCCACTTCGGGGAAATTCGTAACATAAAGCTACGGGACGTGCAGTTATCCACCGCAATCCGAGCAGGTGTGCTTGGCCTCGAGAGCTGGCGGCTGCCATGTGCGGAAGCCGCCTTCGTGCAGTTGCTCGGCGATCAGGCTGAGCATGCGCTGGCGGCCGGCCTGGGTGGCCGGCGCCGGTGAGACCGGTGGCGGTGGAAGGGTCTGGGCAAGTGCTGAGCAGGCCCAAGCCAGGGGCAGCAGCGCCAGCGTGCGCGCCAGGATGTGGTGGTTCATGGGAGCCTCCCTCGGGGTTTATTGGATCGAGCCGGTGGACTGCTGCACTCGCCCGAGCGCATCGAAGGCGCGGCTGAGATTGCGCGCGAGCACGCCCTCGGGGTCGGTGACTTGTTCGGCGGTGCGGTTGCCGGCGTTGTCCAGGGTGTAGGTGATGGTGTTGCCGGCCTGGTCGCTCAAGCCGGTGAGGCGGTGGGCGTCGTCGTAGTGGTACTCGACGTAGCTGGCATCGGGCTGGGTGACGCGCTTGAGCAGGCCGGTGGGCTCGTAGGTGTAGGTGGTGGTCTGGCCGGCCACCGTGACGCTGGTCAGGCGCTGGCGCAGGTCGTAGGTGGAGTCGGTGATCACGCCGTTGGCGTCCACGCTCTGCAGCACCTGGCCGTGGGGGTTGTAGCGGGTGTAGCGGGTCACTTGGCCGGCGGCGTTGGTCACCTCCTTGAGGTCGCCGCGGGTCCACTCAGGCGTGGTGTCGGGGTAGTACTCGTAGGTGGTCACGTCGGCGACGTCGGTGCGCGGGCCGTCCTCGGTGAGTACCTGGCCGTGTTGGTTGTAGGTGTAGGTCCACGTGCGAGCGGGGACACCGGCGGCCAACGAAGCCGAGAAGCCCTGCGAGCCGTTCGCATCGGTGGTGGCCTGCTCGACGCGTTTGCAGGCCACGGCGATGGGTTTACCGTCGGTTAGCAGGGCGGAAGAGGGGGCGCAGCTCGCCACCGCGCCGCCGGAGAACGGGTCGGGCTGGCCGTTGAAGATGGTCGTGGTGATACGGCCGGGCTCCGCGACTCTGGTCTCGAACCGCCAATCGGGATGCCACTCGATACTTGTCTTGCGGCTGCCGGCGGGTAGCGAGGCGGCAGTGGCGGTGTAGGTGCTGCAGGCGTCAGAAGGACTCAGGCCCTCAACGCGCGTGGTCGCAAGGTGCCTGGACAAGTCGTGCACGTAGCAGGTGCGTTTACCGGTGAAATCGTCGCGGCGTACAACGTTGCCCTGGGTGCCGTACTCCGTTGAGTGAGTCGATGCGGCGCAGCCGGCGCCGGCCGGTTGGCTCATGCTGGTGAGCCGAGACTGCCCATGAGAAGAGCTTGCTTCAAGCGCAAGGACGGCGCCATTCGGAAGCCTGACGGAGGTTCCCTGCGGGGCGGTCCATTCGTGGTAGCGCCAGACCTTCTTGGCAAATCCGTCGACCACCTCCCGAACGGACTTCACTGGCGGGCTTGAGTACGCCACAGAAAACTGGTTGAACCCGCCATGAAGCTGCGTTCTTTTGGCTTGTCCGGCTTCGTCGTATTCGTACGATTCAGTTCGAACATTGAAAGCATCAACCATCCCGGTCAGCGCCCAGCTCTGCCCAGGGTGCCCACTGTCATATGCGAACCCAAGCCACGGATCGCTGCTTCCCGGCGGAATCACTGCAGCCAGATTGCTTTGGCCGTCGTAGCGGAGTTCCCATCGCTTGCCCACGTGATCTTCGATTTTTGTGACGGCGACCCGGCCGCTAGGAAGTTGAGCGTAAGTGAAGGAGAGCCGTCGCTCGAAGGGGTCGGCAACTTCCAGCAGATATCCCGCGCCAGGGGCCACGGCCGGGGCTGTTTCCGAGGTGCTGTATGTGTAGGTCAGCGTCGAGCCGCTTGCAGCTTGCCACTTCACCAACCGTCCCGAGCTTTCGTACTGCTCGATGCTCCCCTTGCCTTGGTCTCGATAGAAATACTGATCCGCCAAAACCACCAGCGAATCAGTCTGATCGACTGTCGAGCGCCATTCGCCACCTTGCTGCAACGAGAAGCTGACAAGATTGCCGCTGCCGCGGACCGCTTGAATCGCCTCTTTACCCAGCACCAGCCGCCGGTGCCAGTTGGTTGTCCACAGTTTCCCAAGTGCGCCATACGTATCAGCTCTATGGTCCGCAAGATCAGGCGCGCCTCGTGACTGTGCTGCCGTGTCATAGGCAAGAGTCGTGGCCAGAAGCGAAGAAGCGGTCTCCACGGCGACAAGCTTGCGCTTCGTGCCCGTCAATGGATAAATGGGCTGGCCGAATCCTGGGTCTGTTCCACACTCTCGGGGACGCGGGGGGTGGACATCGATTTCCGGCGCACACACTCCGCCGCCGATGTTGCGGGTGCCGGAGGGGCAATAGACACACCACAATCTGCCGTTGCCATCCACGGACGTGTCGGAACGGTCCGTCCATGCCCGGTACTCAACGGGCGGGCGGCGGCACTCTTGCACTGCGTACGCCCAGTTTTGATAGAAAAGACGACCGCTGTACTGCGTACCGTTGGTGTAGATGTCGAAATAGCACCCCCGACCATAGCTGGGGTGCCAGGCGACGAACTCGGCATTGCGGTACCAGGTGCCGTAGAGGTTCCCCGCGGCGTGAATGCATGCCTCGGTGCCTGTCTCGAACTGTGGAGACTGGTCTTTCCTGGAGCGATAAAAAACGTCAGCGACCGAGCATATAGCGTCGGGATAGGCGCCTGCATTAGCAGCGCATGCGCTGTCTTGAGCAAGTGCATCAAGCGGCACTGTCAGAAAGTTTGCGGCAAGCGCGATTACTGCCGCCCCGTGGCGCCACGGTTGGTGTGTATGAACAAATTTTCCCAAAATTGCGCTCCCTAAGATTGCTCTCATCGCGAATTCGAGCGCCTTTGTGACCGAATGCTTTCGATTGAATTGTTGCTCGCAACTGCGATTGGTGGTGATTCCGCGCCTAGCGCTTTTTACTTGCCTTTGCTGGATCCAAACAGTCTTTCAAGGACATGGCCCGTTCCCGCTCCTAAGGCAACACGCAGGTTGGCATTTAATAAATCGTTCGGGAGAATCATACAGCCAGAATAAGCGCGAGCCCCTCCTCGGACGTCGATATCCTGTGCTGGGCACGGTTTCGTTAGTATGCCTGTTTGCACAATTACTCGCGCATTTTCCACGATCTTCCTGCAGCGATCCTCTTATTGCTCATACACCAGTCAATAAGATTGGCGGAACTGCTCAAATATATCGTCGAGACATCTGTGTAGGCGTCTTGAGAGATCTTGCGGCGACGCTCCTCCGGAATCCAACAGCGATGCGTCCGCGCCTAGTTGGAGGAGCACAAGGACAGCCTCTCGGTTGCCTGCTTCGGCCGCACGGTGAAGCGGCGTCATTCGCTCTTCCCCCTGGGCGTCCAAATTTCCGCCGTTCTCAACCAGGACTCTTATAGCTTCCACGTCGTTCCATGTTGCAGCAACATGAAGCGGTGAATTCCCATAGTTGCCTGTCTGATTCACATCGACCAGCTGCGGTCCCACGAATTCTGGCAGTTCAGACATTCTCTCTAGAAGTTCAGATAGAGAAATCATTTGAGCCATATCGGATCCTTTCAGGGCGTGCACGAGGGCAAAAAATCTCAGGTGGGCAAAGTCGTTCAATTTTATCGGTGAGATTCTCAATTGCCTTGTCGAAACTAATGCTGTTCTGTGGGTGCCCGTTTTCCCCATACCATTTCCTTCCGTAGCGCTCGCGCTCGGCCTTACATCGCTTATTTCGTTCCCGCTCTCACCGCCAACGGGTACAAAGATCGACGTTCGGGGGCGGCTTCTCGTCACAGATTCGGTGATAGTGGGCGCGCTCCCAAACCCGCTGCGCTTCATCTTGTTCAGTGCGTGTCGGAGCAGGTAGTGCCGGCTGATTACTTTGGGAGTTGGAGCAGTAAGGCAACTCGCAGTTCGCAGCGCAGGATGCTATTACTTCCCTATCTTTCCGTCCCCCGCTGGATGTTTCTCAGAACTTCATGGATGGACCCAAGGAATTTATCTTTGTCGATTATCGAATAGAGTTGAAAGCTCACGGAGGCTGTGTCCTGGGAGCAGACCTCAATCACCGTGGAGTCGCCATGTTTATAGAGGGCTACGCACCCCAAAGGATCATCTAACAACAGAAACTTCCTTAGGATGTCGTAAGTCTGCTCATCCTCTGCTTTAACGGCGTTTGCTTCGAGTCGCTTCCAGTAACCTTTCATCCACTCGCACCATCCCCCCATAGGAATATAGTCTTCTGCCGCCACGTCGGAGGGCTCTCTGACCTGGCGCACCATTGCATTCAACACTTCTACCAAATTCCCGACTGTCCATTGCTCAACAAATAAGACTGTCTGGCCGCCAGTCCTGATCCATATCTCTGCAACTGCGAAGACGAAATTACTGACGCCCGGAGGGCGTAGTGCCTTTGACTGCGCCCTAGATGCCTCGACATCGACAATGAAATCGAGACAGAAAGTCGAAAGATCGATTGTGTATTTCTTGCTGCCCGGTTGAATCATTGCGGTTTCCTTGGCCAATTGGGGTAACCCGCGTCGCGGCCAGCACGCCATTGATCTGGCGTCAGATCTCGGTGGCCCACGACATAACCATGCCAGTACTTTATGCAGTTTTTTTCGTCAGTGTGGTGGTTTCTAAATACCACCAGTTGTCCGGTCGCGGGATCATGGCCTATACGGGCCAATCCTGCTGGAACTGACGTGGCAAGAACAGCCGCACCGTTTGCAGGCTCGGGGGAGACATGTCCTCGGGGACCCGGCCGCTGACTGGAGCCGTGTTTACCGTCATTCGGTTGATAGACATGCCGATATTCAGCGCAGCAATGCTCTTGGGCGGACGATGATGCAGTGCTCCGTACGGCCTCTTGGCCGCTTGGTGTTGACATCCAAATGGCCCAAGCCGCCGCCCCTGCCCCTGCTGCACACCCCCAGGGACCGCCGAAGCACCATGTGAGCGTAGCCGCTTCGCCCGAGCGGTCGATATAGCTGAGCGGATTCCCGCTTACATACGAGTAGGTATTGATGCCGCCATCGAGCCCGATCGGATCGCTCTCAATGTACCTACCGATGGTCGAGTCATAGTCCCGATGCCAGTTGTAATGCAACCCAGTTTCTTGGTCGAAGTACTGCCCCGGGAACCTGAGGTTGAAGGAGAAGTTCCCGAGCCCGTCTGGGTTGTTCTCGGCGGCGGTGGAGCCGAAGGGCTCGGCGAGCATCCAGCGCCAGCGGCGCTGATCGGCTTGGTTGCGCACCATGCGCGGCGTGTTCAGGTGGTCGACATGGATGTAATAGACCGTGGGCGGGTCATTGGCGGTGGCGCCTGGGGTGAACACCGCCACCGGCGTGTTGCCCATCCAGACGTACTCCTTGATGGCGTTGCCGTTGCGGTCGTACTCGCCGAGCAACTGCCCGTCCAGGTCATAGACGAACAGCACCGTGGTGGCCGCACCGGCGCTGTTGTACTTGCGCACCCGCTGGCCGTCGGCGTTGTGGGTGTAGGTGTAGCTGGTGCCGGTCTTGGTCAGCTGGCCCAGCCGGTTCTCCAGTGAATAGGTGGCCGTGTAGCCCAGGCCCGAGTCGGTGGTGGTGTTGCCCACCGCGTCGTGGCCGAAGCTGCGGCCGGTGCCGACGGCCTCGAGCCGGTTGCTGGTGTTCGAGACCGTGTAGGCGCTGGGGCTGCCGTTGAGCACGGCCTGGGTGCGGTTGCCGTTGGCGTCGTAGCTGAAGCTCCAGCTGCCTTGAGCGGTGACGACACTGGTCAGGCGGCCCAACTCGTCATAGCCGAACTGCTGGTCGGCGCCGGCCTCGCTGGCGCCGGTGCTGGCGTTCCAGTGGGTGTAGGCCGTGATGCGGTTGGCCGCGTCATAGGTGAGGTCGCGGATGGCCCCGCCCAGCGGGTAGCGCACCAGGCGGCCGTACAGGTCGTAGACCCGCTGGTGCGCCTTGGTGCCGCTGTTCAAGTGCC
>NZ_JAMKFE010000003.1 GCF_023721835.1 Caldimonas mangrovi
CGAGCCCGCCCAGGCCGATGCGGCCCAAAAGCACACCGCCGCGCAAGACGACAAGCTGCCGCACACCACCGACCCGGTGATCGCGATCAGCGCCAAGGCCGGCTTCGCGCTCACCGCGGGGCAGGACCTCCACGTGGCCGCCGGCGAGATCGTGCACACCGCGGCCGGGCAGGACCTGCACCAGGCCATCGGCGGGCAGGCCCGGCTGCACACCGGCCAGGCCATCGGCGTGCTGGCCGGGGCCATCGGGCCGGGCAGCGAGGCGGCAGGCACCGGACTGACGGTGATCGCCGCACAAGGCGACGTCGACGTGCAGGCGCAGGCCGGGCCGATGCAACTGGCGGCCAAGCAACTGGTCGACGTGAAAAGCAAGGCCGCGCACATCGACTGGGCCGCGGCCCAGCGCATCGTGCTCAGCACGGCAGGCGGCGCCAGCCTCACCCTCGACGCCGGCGGCATCGTCACCCAGTGCCCCGGCAAGATCACCGTGCAGGCCGGCAAGAAGAGTTTTACCGGGCCGGGCAGCGCGTCCTACCCGATGCCGAACCTTCCGCGTGGGGAATTCGAGCTCGACGGCTCCTTCCCGTTCTCCGTCTAGCCGCTTACGCCCATGCTGATCAGCTACCCCATCCTCTCGGCCGCCGCCGTCCACGACGACGAAGACATCTACCTCGGCAACTTCACCGAAAGCCACTTGATTGCGCATGAGGGCCGCTACCCGGTGTCCACCCTCAACACCGCTCAAGGCCCGATGCACCGCTGGCACGGCGGCGTGCATCTCTTCGGCGGCCGCGAGCCCATCCGCGCCATCGCAGACGGCACCGTCGTCGCTTATCGATTCGCCGCAGCGCATGAAACCTACGCAGGCCAGGGCGACTACGACACCAGTTTCGTGCTGCTGCGCCACGAAACACAAACCGGCGAGAACACCACCGTGGTGTTCTATTCGTTGTACATGCACCTGGCCCATCGGGCGGCCCTGGCACCCGACCGCTTCCGCCAGCTGCCCGAGTGGCTGCGGCGTGCCCCGCCCGGCCCCGGCGTGCAGCGCCCCCAAGACCTGCGCGTGTGGCGCAAGGACGTGCTCGGCTACGCCGGGCAGCTGTATGGTGTCGAAGCAATGCACTTCGAGGTCTTCATGCTGGACGCCGACTTCAACCGCGTCTGGCGTGACAGCACGCGGGTGACGCAGGGGACCGGCGGCAATGACTGGTTCGGGGATGCGCACTTCGTGATTCCCGAGCGACAGCAGTTCCAGGAGCGTCACCACAACGGTGGCGTCAGTGGCGCCCATGGGATCTCGTTCAGTAGAACCGAGCGCTATGCGTTGCCGCTCGGTCAGACGGGACAGAACGCCGAGCGCTTGTACGTGAGCGTCAAACTGCAACACGGTCGGCGCATTGCCACCACCTATCGGGCAGGAGCACAGGGCTTGTACGAGCAGGTCGGGGCCCCGGTGGTGCAGGACGACTACGAGTACGAGCTGTACCGGCTGGCCACCGCGCTCTACCCCGACTGCCCCAGCGCCGGTTTCGAATGGCTGCGCTTCGGCCGCATGCTGGGCACCGACACCACCACGAACAATGCCAACTGGCAACTGGTCCGCTACAGCGAGGCAGCGGTGGGCTACATCGACCTAGCCGCCGCCGATATCGCCAAGCTCAGCGACGCGGACTTTCCGCATTGGCTGGGTTGGGAAAAGCGCGACGAGGGCCAGACCGCCCACGCGGCCGACGGGCTGTGCGACGACAGGCGCACGCTCGACTTGGTTCAGGCGGCGCAGGCCAGCGAGACCGCTGCGCGCAAGCTGCAGCATCTAGTGTGCAAGGCGCCGACCGAGTGGGACGACTCTGACCTTGCGACTCGATACGCCCGGCTGCGCGAACCCGGTCAGCCGCTGCAGAGCGAGGCCAGCTGGAGCGCATTTCAGGATCACGTTTCCAAGCTCGCGTTTTGGCCGCAGACGGGTATATCCGACCGCTCTGTCTGGCATTTCCATCCTCTGTGGTTCATCAGGCATTTCAGGCGGTGTGCTTGGCTTGCGCGCCACGAGTTTCGGCAACTGCAGCCCACACACGCCGTTCGGACTGGCTCACGAAACGGTCGTCCAATGGTGTATTGGGAGCCGGTGGCTGCTATGGGCACGGGCGTTAGCAGCGTCCCAGTCCGCTATCTCATCCCATTGAACAGGATGATGCGAAAGTACGGTGTCACGACAGGAAAGCGGCAAGCTTGCTTTTTCGGCAATTCGATTCAAGAAACGAGTTGGATCAGCGCTCTGCAGGAGGGAAGTGGCAGTAGTCTATGGTACGCGCCCTGGTTTGGAAGAGGGTTCCTCCAGCTCACCAATCCGATGAACTACTGTGGCTATTGGGATTGGCGCGGACGTGCTGTTCCTAGCACGCTGCAGGTTGCGCTGCAGCGTGCTTATAGCGCTATTGAGAACACCCGACCCCGCTCAGCAAGGTCCAACGGGACTCTGCAGGACACTCATTTCCCTGCTCTTACGCAGCAGATGGTTATTTGGCGTGACGATGTATTGGGCTCCAGGGCACCTAACCCCACCGCCGAGCAGCTGCTTGCGCCAGCCGACACCGCCGGCTTCTACTGGGTGTCCTTGCGGATGGCCCGCTATGCGGATGAACCTCATGTGATCGAAAGAGTCGCGATTGCAACCGATCAAGGGCAGAAGGTCTACTATCGCAGTCCCGCATTCTGGCGCGCCAGCGCGGCCGTAAACCTTCCTGGCTCGCTTCACAACACCTACAGCAGAGCGCTCAATGGCTTTGACTCTCGGTGTTGTGCGTACGGTGTTGCTCTTGCTGTACTCACTGACCTGCAGTTGCCTGATGCGCGAGGTCGGCAAGTGCTTTGGTATCCCGAAGGCTACAGCGTTCGTCGCCCATGATCATGATCAGAATCAATCATCTGCTTTTTGGTGTCGTTCCCCTCTGCTGGATTTCAATCGGTGCTGCTATCGGCGCCGGCGGACTGCCTCCGGCCCCTCTCCGCGAATCAGGCACGGCACCCGAGAGTCGAGTGCGCGAGTTGCATCTCAAAGATTATTCTGAGATTGGAGTGAAGCATTCTGTGCCCTGTGATTTTCGATACACCGATAAGTATTTCGGATACCTAGATGACGAGACGTACTACCGCAAGGGCAAGCTGCCATTCCAGTCGGCCTGCTACGATGCAGCTTCGGCGGAAGTGCTGGGCGATGCCCCTGTTCGCTTTGATGCAAGCAGA
This sequence comes from Caldimonas mangrovi, assembly GCF_023721835.1. Lineage (GTDB taxonomy): Bacteria > Pseudomonadota > Gammaproteobacteria > Burkholderiales > Burkholderiaceae_C > Caldimonas > Caldimonas mangrovi. The sequence goes on from NZ_JAMKFE010000003.1 coordinate 3,247, forward strand.
AACGAATGGGTGCGCGATATAAGCGTGGCATTGAAAAGATGGGCGTCGGGCGGGGAGCTCCGACCTGAGCAATTGAAGTCGATCACCGCCTCAATTCGTACTTATCCACTGAATAATGTAAATGCTCGTGGCTTCGCGTACACCGAAGATAGTTGGACGGGAGATGAGCGAAGTCGCGTGCGCCGTTTGCAGTACTGCCTTTTCCGAGAAGGAGTAGCTCTTTGCGGTGCGGGCGATATGGGATATTTGACGAGTGGGGAGGAAAAAGAAATGACAAGATACACCTTAGACATTCTCCGCAGCATCGAGTTCTTGCCGAAGCGTAACGACGCGAGCAGCTTGCCAAGTGGCCCTGCGCAGGAGCCTCAAATCAGGAATTGAGGATGCTTCGTCGTTTGTCTCCCATCGATCGATCGCGACAGTGGCACTTTTACATGAAACGATGGACGACATTTTGGTTTTCGTTGGTCTTATATGCGGCCGTACTCCCATCCACTGGTTCAGCGGTTCGATCTGACAAATATGAGGAGAATCAGAAACTCATCCGATGGATCTATTCTGAGAACCGGTGCGATCTGGCGTTGCCCATCCTGCAAAAGCGGGGAGCTTCGGTGTCGAAAGCACAAGATCATTCGTTTGAAGTCTCGAGTATGGGAACTTGCCTGGTCCGTATGGGGAAGGTTGCGCAAGCGTTGCCCTGGCTTGTTGCCACGAGCGAGCTGAAAGGGCATGAACTGATCACCGTCCGCCAAAACGCCTTCAAGGAATTGGCCGTGCTCTATGCCAAGGGGGATGGTGTACATCAGGATGTCGAGAAGGCAGTCGTCCTCTACCTGAAGGCCGGGGCGCACCGAGAGGCGGCCGAGTTGATGCTGGCCGGCACATGGGATAGCACAGAGACGATTCAACTTCTACTCGACAATGGAGGCCCAGCAGGCACTTTGCGGCTGGCGCAGTGGCTGCTAGAGCGTCAGGACGTGCACGCTGCGGAACGGGCACTCTGGAGAACGCTTGGCGCCCCGGGGTATCGAAGCAAGGAAGACACGGCTGCGCAAGAAACAGCTCGGATCATGCTGGCTCGCAGCCACCTTCGCACCGGCCGGACAGACGGTTTGCTAACAGCGCTTCTTCTCCTGCAGCGAGGGGGGGATGAATCGCAGGAGCTGCTCGATACAGCAGAAACGGAAATCCCCTGGGACCTTGTCCTGGCTGGGGCTGACGCGGACCGGGCAGAACCGCGTCCGGTGGAACGTCGGAAAGAGCACGCAGAACACTTGATACAAAGAGCCTCACTGCATGTACCACCCGATCTTTTGGCGTGGCAGCTCTGGCGAGGTGGGCATCTGGCCGAGTTGTCGCATCTTTCGGGCAAACGCGCGGACGAATGGTTGCTGATCGCGCAACCTGGGGTGCGAAGCAGTGCGTTGCGCAATCTACCGAATGCCAATGATCAAGCACAACTGCGAGTTGCCCTGTTGCGCATCTCTCTGCCGGCCGAGGGGGACACCACGGCACGGGTCCGAGTCACAGTACTGGCCAAGGTCGATGTGCAGGACATCATCGATGAATGTGTCGTTCCACCTCAGGATGATGAAGTGAACGACGGCTATGCAGTCGAATATGACCAAGTGGGCCGGTCGCCGATGTGGCGCAACGTTGGTGGCCGCAGGGCGTTGGAGGTCGAACTGCATCGGTTCGAGGGATTCTCGGGAGGCGGCAGCGGTCACCAGGCAACTGCATGGCTGTGGCCGCACGAAGGCCGGCTGGAGTTGCTCGCCTGCGGGTTGACGCGCCGCTCCGTCAGCATGGCGGGGAACCAGCGTCCCGACGGCTCGCAGATGCATCACGAATATCTGGAAGAGTGGGAACTCGTCGCTGGTGGCAAGCCAACAGCCGGGTGGCCGCAAGTGAAGCTCGTGTCGGTCGCAAAACCGAGAAAGACAGTTGCCGCCTGGCAATGGGACGAACAAGCCGGCCGGTACCTGCTGAAGGCGGGGCATCATCGGTGGCAACAAGGGGCAAAGGCCTCTCGATAGGCCGACGTGCTACAGGTATGCCGCGGGGCACTGGGCCATGCCCACGCCGTCATCAGGGGTGGCGGCCACGAGCGCTGCCGGCGCACCGCAGAATGACCCGGTCCGCGCACGCCCCGCGTGTGCACGTTTGTTGTTGTTGCATTCCGACCGGAGGACTTCATGGACAAGAAGCTGCATCTCCTCGAATCCTTCACGGCCAAGGGCAGTGACGGCGCGATCTACAAGGTGTGCGGGTACGAGCACCTGGTGCGCGATGAGTCGCTGATGGGGGCCGACGAACACTGGGAGCCGACCGGCCTGGCCGAATACCGTCTCGACGACGGGCAGCGCATCGAAGTGTCGCGCGACGGCTCGATGCGGGTGGCGGGCACGGGCGTGCAACTGCAGCGCCACTGAGCACCCACCCTGCCTTTTCCCGTTTCTTCTCTTCGGCGCGTGGTGCGCAGCCGCGCACCGTTCGTCGCTGCACCGGCATGCGTGTTGCCTGCCTGAGCCCAAGTCCGTTCGACACGAGGAAGCCAGATGCCCAATGCCGCCAACGCGGGATCCCCCGAAGAACTGCAGGAAATCTACCAACTGTTGAAAAAAGGACTAGGGCATGAACGGGTGAACGACGACAACGTCTTCGCCCTGATCGATCTGGCCTCGCGCTACGGCAACACCGACCTGGAGGCGCTGCTGCGCGAATGGCAGGCGCCGTGCAGCGACGGCTCCGAGGGGGTGCCGAGCACGATCCCGCCGACGCGCGGCTTCAACCGCGAGCACGTGAAGCGGCGTTAGCGGGCCGCCGTCGGCCGCTGGCCGGCGTGTCCTTCAGGGGCGCGGGGACAGCGTCAGCGTGCAGCTGTCGCCCGAGGCCTCGCGCCACACCTTGACCCACGCCAGCCGCGGCACGGTGGTCGACAGGCGCTGTGCGATGTAGGTGCACAGGCCTTCGAGCGTCGGCCGTTCCAGGCCCGGCACTTCGTCGAGCAGGTGGTGGTCGAGCGCGTCGCGCAGCGGCTCGAGCGCGCGGCGCAGGTAGCCCAGGTCCATCACCATGCCGGTGGCCGGGTCGGGTTGGCCGCGCACGGCCACTTCGGCCAGGTAGGTGTGGCCGTGCACGCGCCGGCTGGGCGCGGCGTCGACCGTGCGTTGCAGGGTGTGGGCGGCCTCGAAATAGAAGCGCTGGGTCAGTTCGTACTGCTGCATGGTCATCGGATGTCGAGCACCTTGTGCGTCTGCACGCTCAGGCGCCAGCGTGGGTCGTGCAGGCAGCGGTCGATGGCCCATTGCGTGTTGCGCTTGGCATCGGGGCCGTCCATGGGCTGCAGGAAGTGATGGGCGAAATCCAGCGTGGCCAGCGCGTCGAGGTCCAGGCCTTCCTGCGGCACCACGACCTTGAGTTCCTGGCCGCGCGTCTGCTGCAGCGGTGCACCGGCCTTGGGGCTGACGCAGATCCAGTCGATGCCGGCCGGCGCGGCAAGGGTGCCGTTGGTCTCGACGGCGATCTCGAAGCCCCGCCCGTGCAGCGCGTCGACGAGGGCGTCGTCGACCTGCAGCAGCGGTTCGCCGCCGGTCAGCACGGTCAGCGGGCGCCCCGGCCGGCCGGCGGGCCATTGCGCGGCAATCCTGTCGGCCAGTTGCGCGGCGTCGGCATAGCGGCCGCCGAGCGTGCCGTCGGTGCCGACGAAATCGGTATCGCAGAAGCGGCACACGGCCCGCTCGCGGTCGGCCTCGCGCCCGCTCCACAGGTTGCAGCCTGCAAAACGACAGAACACGGCCGGGCGCCCGGCATTGGCACCTTCGCCTTGCAGGGTGTAGAAGATTTCCTTGATCTGGTAGGCCACACTGCGCTCCTGGCGGCGGCATCCGCTGCCGCCGTGCCCCGCGCATCGCGAGGCGAACCCGATATTGTCGCTGCCCCAGCCCACCCAGGAGTCCCCCGCCATGAAAGCCATCTGGAATGACACCGTGATCGCCGAGAGCGACGACACCGTCGTCGTCGAAGGCAACCACTACTTCCCCGAGTCGTCGGTGAAACGCGACTACCTGATGCCCAGCAACACCCGGACGACGTGTTCGTGGAAGGGCACGGCGCAGTACTACAACCTGCTGGTCGACGGCAACGCCAACCCGGACGCGGTCTGGTACTACGCGGAGCCGAAGGAGGCCGCGGCACAGATCAAGGGCCGCGTGGCGTTCTGGAACGGGGTGCAGGTGGTCGAGTGAATGGCCTGCTATCAATAAATTCGTTTGAAGACAGCAGAAGAAACGATTTCCTTTATTCGTGCGCCGTCCCTAGCATCCGGGTCTGACCCCCAACAGACCTGCGAGAGGAGACGGCGATGAAGAAGTGGCTGGTACGCGGTGCCGCGGTGCTTGCCGGGACGGTGACGGTGCTGGTGGCGGCGCTGGCGCTGATGCCGGTGCTGGAGGGGCCGCTCGACGAGCCGGCCTACGCCGCGCCCCCCTTGCCGGGCGGGTGGCCCGACGCGCGGCCGCCGCAGGCGCTGGCGTACTCGCTGATCCACACGTCGACCACCCAGGCCACGCCCGAAGCGCTGGTGGTGGCCGGCGGACGCTGGGGCACCGAACGCCGGCCGCTGCACGCGGCCGTGCTGGTGCGTCACCCGCAGGGCAGCTTCCTGTTCGACACGGGGCTGGGCCGCCGGGTCGCCGAGCAGTTCGCGGTGAACTCGGCCTTCCACCGCCAGTTCTTCGCGTATGAAGGGCTGGCGCCGGCGGCCGACCAACTGGCGGCACATGGGGTGCCGGTCGGCGAGATCCGGCGCATCATCCCGTCGCACATGCATTGGGACCACGTCAGCGGCCTGAAGGACTTTCCGGACGCCGAGGTGTGGGTCGGCGCCGAGGAACTGGAGCATGCGCGCCACGGCCAACCGCCGGGCTTCATCGCGAGCCAGTTCGACGGCGACGTCCGCTGGCGGTTGTTCGAGTTCGACGGCCCCGCGTACATGGGCTATCCGGCCAGCCTCGACCTGTTCGGCGACGGCTCGGCGGTGCTGGTGCCGATGCAGGGCCACACGGCCGGCCAGGTGGGCCTGTTCCTGGCGCTGCCGTCGGGCCAACGGCTGTTCTTCATCGGTGACACGACCTGGGCGCTGGAAGGGGTCACGGCTCCTGCCGAGCGGCCGTGGCTGGTGCGGCGCTTGTCGAACGTCGACCACGACGAGGCGCGCAACCGCGCCGCCATCGTCCATGTGCACCGGTTGATGCGGGCCTTCCCCGAGCTGGTGGTGGTGCCCGCGCACGACGAGCGGGTGGCGGCCCGGCTGCCGCGCTTTCCGGCCTTCGCGCGATGAGTCTGAGCCTGCGCAACCTGCGCTACTTCTGCGCCGCCTACGAAGAACGCAGCACGGTGGGCGCGGCGCGCGCGTGCCATGTCACGCAGCCGGCGGTGTCGGCAGCCATCGCGCAGCTCGAGCAGGAGCTGGGCGTGCGGCTGTTCCTGCGCCAGCAGCGCGGTCTCGCGCCCACGCCGGCGGCACAGCGCCTGTACCGCCTGGGCGGCAAGCTGCTGGCCGACACGCAGGCCATCGCGGCCAGCTTTCGGGACACGGCAGACAACCCGCGGCTGGCCTTGCGGCTGTTGCCGTCGCTGGATCCGGCATCGGCGCGACGGCTGCTGCGTCAGTGGCGCCAGCAGATGCCGCGGCTCGAGCTGTCGGTCGTCGGCCCCGAGGAGCCTGCCGACGTCGAGCTGACGTCCAGCCGCTGCGCGACCGACGGCACGAGTTTCGTGCCGCTGTGGGAAGAGAGTTATGTGCTGGCGGTGCCCGAGGACCATCCGCTCGCGGTGCAGGAGCAGGTCGGCCTGGTCGACCTGCATGGCGTGGCCTTCATCGAACGCACGCATTGCGAGATGCATGCGGCCTGGCAGGCCGCGATGGGGCGCGGCGAAGTGCTGCCGCAGGTGCGCGCCCGGGTCACCGACGAAGAGTGGGCGCTCAGCCTGGTGTCGGCCGGCGTCGGTGTGACGATCGCGCCGTTGCATGCGGCGGTGCAACGCGAGGGCGTGGTGCTGCGCACGGATGTGGCCGAGTTGCAGCCCTACCGACGCTCCATCGGCCTGGCCTACCACCCGCCCGCGACGGCGGTGCTCGACGCCTTGTTGCCGGACCCTGGCTGACGCGAACCGTCAGGGCTCGAAAGCACGTCCGAGCGCATCGACCATGGCGCGTGCGACGGCCCCGCCGCGGTCGAGTTCCGGATTGAAGATGCCGACGTGCATGCCACGCGCCTTGGGGCGGTGCAGCGCGACGCGCAGCGCCGCCACCAGTTCGTCCCACGACAGCCCGCCCGGCAGGCGGTAGTCGACGGCCGGCATGACGGCGTCGTCGAGCGCGTCGGCGTCGAGGTGGAGCCAGTAGCCGTCGATCGGCTGCGCCTCCAGACGGGCGACCGCACGGTGTGCCGAAGCCGCCGCGCCTTCGGTGCGCACGGCCTGCAGGTCGATCTGCAGGATCGCGGTGTCCTCAATGCGCGGGCTGTGGAACCGGTCGGCCTCCGGTGCATCCCGGCGGCCGTAGACCACCACATCCTCGTCTCGCACCAGCGGGCGCCGGCCTTCGAGCGCTGCGACGACGGCCGGCCCGCGGCCGGTCGCAAAGGCCAGGTCCATCGACGCGGCCTCGCCGTCGGGCAGCACCTCGGGAAGATAGAAATCCGAGTGCGCGTCGATGAAAAACAGTCCTGGGCGCCCGCGGCGTCGCAACGCGAGCAGGTTGCCCAGCACGATGCTGCAGTCACCGCCGAGCACGAGCGGAAAGCCGCCCTCGTCCAGCACCTGTCCCACCGCATCCGCGAGCCCCAGCGAGAAGCTGGCGATGGCGGCGGCGTTGAGCACGCCGCTGCCGGCGTCGACCTGCGTGCCATGCGGCGGGGGGTCGAGGCGGGGGCCGGGCAAGGCGTGCAGGCGTTCGGCGAGGCCGGCGTCGAGCAGCGCCTGCGGCAGGTGCTCGACGCCGCGCGCGGACAAGCCCAGCGCGGAGGGCGCGTGGACCAGGGTGGGGCGAAACAAGTGGGCCATGCGAGTCGGCGAGGGCCGGATCGCAGCAGCAACTCGCATGCCCCGTGCCCCGCGCGGCCCGTGGACCCTTCAACCGCGGGGACGCTCAGCGTTGCATCGTGTCCTGCAACATCGCCACGGTGGCGCCGAGCGGGTCGATCAGCACCGCGAAGCGGCCGACGTTCGGGATGTCGGTCGGCGGCATCGTCACCGTGGCGCCGAGCGAGCGCGCCTTCTCGGCGCTGGCGTCGCAGTCGTCCACGGCCACGTAGGGCAGCCACATGGTCGGCATCGCCGGGTCGGTGGCCCGGAAGACGCCGGCGCGCGAGACGCCGCCAGCCTTCAGCAGGTAGTAGGTGCCCTGCTCGCCCATGTTCATCGCTTCGCGGGTGTAGCCGAACACCTGCTCGTAGAACGCCAGCGCGGCCCCCTCGTCCAGCGTCCACAGCTCGGCCCAGCACCAGTGGCCGGCCGGCGGCGGGTCGACGTCGGCCGGGTCGTCGTCGTGGCCCTGCCACATCGACACCACGGCACCGGTCGGGTCGGTGACTGCCGCCCCGCGGCCGGCCGGGCCGAACTCGGTCGGCGGCAGCAGCGAGCGAGCGCCGGCCGCGACCGCCGCGGCATGGGTCGCGTCGAGGTCGGCCACGCTGATGTAGCCCATCCACAGGCTCGGCACGTCGGGCTCGATCTGGCGGTAGCCGCCGATGCCCTGCTCGCCGGCGTGAATCATCGGGTAGGCCGCATCGCCCATCGCCACCTCTGCGGAGCGCCAGCCGAACAGCGCGTCGTAGAAGCGTTGTGCGTTGGCGGGGTCGGCCGAGAGGTGTTCGAACCAGACGAACTTGCCGGGCAGTCGATGGGCCATCGTGGGTCTCCTGATCGGAATCAAGGCCCAGCATAGGCGAGAACCGGCCGACCGCACAGCTCAACGTCAGCTGAACGGCTGTCCGATGTCGAGACAGCACCGCGGGAAAACGCTGACTCACGGGCGGACACTTTCCAGGCGGTGAGACATGCGGGAAATCCCGTGAGACACCAGCGTTTCCCGTTGGCCGACAAGCACTTGCGCGCATGCACCAAAGCGTGGCACAGGCCTTGCGCTCGGTGTTCCGCGCTGCGGGCCGTGGGGGCTCGCCGCTGAACCGAAATCAAGACACACAAACATGGGAGCGTGCTGAGTCGGGCGTGTCGGCGCATGGCCGCGTCCCCGGCCGATACCGCGGAGTTGTTGATGAAGTCCTCGCGCTGGTCGTTCCGTCTCGTGTTGACGGTGAGTTTGTGGTGGTGGGTGCCGGGCCTGGCTGGCGCCGAGGTGCTGGTCGGGCAGGTCGCGCCGCTGTCGGGTGTGCTCGCGAGCACCGGCAAGCACATGGTGCTGGGCGGCAAGGTGTACTTCGATTGGGTCAATACGCAAGGGGGCGTGCATGGCGAGAAGATCCGCACCGTCGTGGTCGACGATGGCTACAAGGTCGACGAGACGGTGCGGCTGACACGCGACATGGTGGGCAATCCCGACGTGGTGGCGCTGTTCGGTTTCGCCGGCACTGCCAACGTCGGCAAGCTGCTGCAGGACAAGGTGCTGGAAGAAGCCGGCATCGCCCTGGTGGCGCCCTATACCGGCGGCGAGCCGCTGCGCAACCCGTACAACCCATGGATCTTCCATGTGCGTGCCGGCTATGCCGACGAGGCGGAGCACATGGTCAAGCAGCTCTACACCCAGGGCGTGCGCCGCGTGGCCGTGCTCTACCAGGACGACGCCTTCGGCAAGGCCGGGCTGGCGGGCGTGGAGGCGGCGATGGGCCGGCGTGCGCTGGAAGTGGCCGCGGCGGCGCCGTACGAGCGCAACACCGACGAGGTGGGTGCGGCCGTCAAGCAGATCATGGCCGCACAGGCCCAGGCGGTGATCATGGTCGCGATCAACCGGCCTGCCGCGGCCTTCGTCAAGCAGTACCGCGAAGCGGGCGGCGGCGGGCAGCTGTTCAACATCTCGGTGGTCGACCCGGCCGAACTGGTCCGCCTGGCCGGGCTGAACCATGCACGCGGGCTCGGCATCAGCCAGGTCGTGCCCTACCCCTACCAGCCCCTGCTGCCGGCAGTGAGCGAATTCCATCGCCTGATGAAGCAGTACGCGCCGGGCGAGGACGTGAACTACACGAACTTCGAGGAGTTCCTCGGCGCCAAGGTGCTGGTCGAGGCGCTGCGCCGAGCGGGGCCGAAGCCCACGCGTGCGGCGGTGATCCGCGCGCTCGAATCCATGAACGCCTACGACCTGGGCGGTGTGACGGTGGGCTTCTCGAAGAACAACCGCATCGGCTCGCGTTACGTCGAGGTCACCGTGATCGGCAGCACCGGAAAACTACTGAAGTGAATCCGCAGGAGACATGAACCACCACGCCAACCCCATTCTCGAGGTCCGCGGCCTGACCAAGGAGTTCAAGGGCTTCACCGCGGTCAGCGGCGTCGACCTCACCGTGCAGCGCGGCACCATCCACGCGCTGATCGGCCCCAACGGCGCCGGCAAGACGACCTGCTTCAACCTGCTGACCAAGTTCCTGGAGCCGAGCGCGGGCAGCATCGTCTACAACGGCCGCGACATCACGCGCGAGTCGCCGGCGCACATCGCGCGGCGCGGCATCATCCGTTCGTTCCAGATCTCGGCGGTGTTCCCGCACCTCACGGTGCTGGAGAACGTGCGTGTGGGCCTGCAGCGCAAGCTGGGCACGGCCATGCATTTCTGGAAGAGCCAGTCGACGCTGGCGCCGCTGAACGGGCGCGCGATGGAGCTGCTCGACGAAGTCGGCCTGGCCGACTTCGCGCACACCGAGACGGTGAGCCTGCCCTACGGCCGCAAGCGCGCGCTCGAGATCGCGACCACGCTCGCGATGGATCCCGAGCTGATGCTGCTCGACGAACCGACCCAGGGCATGGGCCACGAGGACGTCGACCGCGTGACGCAGTTGATCAAGAAGGTCGGTGCGGGCCGCACCATCCTGATGGTCGAGCACAACATGAACGTCGTCTCGTCGATCGCCGACCGGATCACCGTGCTGCAGCGCGGTGCCATCCTGGCCGAGGGGCCGTATGAAGAGGTGTCGCGCAACCCCGCGGTGATCGAGGCCTACATGGGCAGCGCCGACACCGAGCTGGCAGGAGCACATTGATGGCCCACCCCCGAAACGCCTTCGACGCTCCCCCTCGAGAGGGCGCCACCAGCGGCCCGGCAAGGCCGGCTCCACGGTGTGCGCCGGGTTGGCCGCCGCTGGCTGCGCAGCGCCTTGAGTTGATCGGAAGGGGAGGCGCGTGTGACCGCTGCCATTGAAGTTCGGGACCTGCACGCCTGGTATGGCGAGTCGCACATCCTGCACGGCGTCGACATCACCGTGAACAAGGGCGAGGTCGTCACGCTGCTCGGCCGCAACGGCGCCGGACGCACGACCACCCTGCGAGCCATCATGGGCCTCACCGGCGAGCGCCGCGGCTCCATCCGCATTCACGGCACCGAGACGGTGGGCCAGCGCACGCACCGCATCGCGCACCACGGCATCGGCTACTGCCCCGAAGAGCGCGGCATCTTTGCCAGCCTGTCGTGCGAAGAGAACCTGATGCTGCCGCCCAGGCTGCGCAGCAACGGGGCCGGCATGGGCGTGGACGAGATCTACGAGATGTTCCCCAACCTGGCCGAGCGCCGCCACAGCCAGGGCACGCGCCTGTCCGGCGGCGAGCAGCAGATGCTGGCGGTGGCGCGCATCCTGCGCACCGGCGCCGACGTGCTGCTGCTCGACGAGATCTCGGAAGGCCTGGCCCCGGTCATCGTGCAGGCGCTGGCGCGAATGATCCGCACGCTCAAGGCCCGCGGCTACACGGTGGTGATGGTGGAGCAGAACTTCCGCTTCGCCGCGCCGCTGGCCGACCGGCTCTACGTGATGGAGCACGGAAAGATCGTCGAGTCCTTCGGCGCATCGCAACTCCATGAAAAGCTGCCCGTGCTCCATGAGCTGCTGGGTGTCTGACGCGAATTTCAACCAAGGGGCGAGCGCCCCACCTCAGAGGAGTCACACGATGAGACAAACCACGCTGGCCGCCGCGGCCGCCGCCCTGGCCTTGGGCCTCGGTGCCACGCAGACCCTGGCCCAGGTGTCGAACGACGCGGTGAAGATCGGCTTCATCACCGACATGTCGAGCCTGTACGCCGACATCGACGGCAAGAACGGCGTCGAGGCGATCCGCATGGCGATCGAGGACTTCGGCGGCAAGGTGCTGGGCAAGCCGATCGAGCTGGTCTCGGCCGACCACCAGAACAAGGCCGACATTGCCGCCTCGAAGGCGCGCGAGTGGTTCGACCAGGACAACGTCGACATGATCCTCGGCGGCACCAACTCGGGCACCGCGCTGGCGGTGAGCGGCCTGGCCTCCGGCAAGAAGCGCGTGTACTTCAACGTCGGCGCCGGCTCGGCACGCCTGACCAACGAGGACTGCACCCCCTACACGGTGCACTACGCGTACGACACCGTCGCGCTGTCGAAGGTGACCGGCTCGGCCATCCTCGAGCAGGGCGGCAAGAGCTGGTTCTTCCTGACTGCCGATTACGCCTTCGGCCACTCGCTGGAGAACGACACCGCCACGGTCGTCAAGGCCAAGGGCGGCACGGTGGTCGGCTCGGTGCGCCACCCGCTCAATGCGTCGGACTTCTCGTCCTTCCTGCTGCAGGCGCAGTCGTCGAAGGCGCAGATCCTGGGCCTGGCGAACGCCGGCGGCGACTTCGTCAACGCGGTGAAGGCCGCACGCGAGTTCGGCATCAACAAGAGCATGAAGATGGCCGGCCTGCTGGTGTTCCTGAACGACGTGCACAGCCTGGGCCTGCAGAACACGCAGGGCCTGCTGATGACCGACAGCTGGTACTGGGACACCAACGACGAGACCCGCAAGTTCGCGCAGCGCTTCTTCGACAAGACCAAGAAGATGCCCAGCAGCCTGCAGGCCGCCGACTACTCGGCCATCACCACCTACCTGAAGGCCGTGCAGGCCGCCGGCACCGACGACGCCGACAAGGTGATGGCGCAGCTCAAGAAGACGAAGCTCGACGACTTCTATGCCAAGGGCTACATCCGCAAGGACGGTCGCTACGTGCACGACATGTATTTGATGCAGGCCAAGGCGCCGAGCGAGTCCAAGGCCCCGTGGGACCTGCTGAAGAAGGTGGCCACCGTGCCGGGCGAGCAGGCGTTCACGACGCCGGCCGAGTCCAAGTGTTCCCTGATGAAGGGCTAGAGAGAGAGACCACCCCTACGGCCTTCGGCCGCCCCTCGAGGGGCGCCACCAGCGGACCGGCAAAGCCGGATCCGCAGTGGCCGCTGGGTTTGTCCGGTGCATGCGGGCAGACCTGCGCAGCGGTATGAAGGCCCAACCGCAACGGCCGCGGGGATCTTCCCGCGTGCATTTGCCAGCGCGAACCTGGTCGTCAAATGGACATCTTCGGTATTCCCTTGCCCGCGATGCTGAGCCAGCTGCTGCTGGGTCTCGTCAACGGCTCGTTCTACGCGGTGTTGAGCCTGGGCCTGGCGGTCATCTTCGGGCTGCTCAACGTCATCAACTTCGCGCACGGCGCGCTGTTCATGCTGGGCGCGCTGCTGGCCTGGATGGGCATGGACGCGCTGGGCCTGAACTACTGGGTGATGCTGCTGCTGTCGCCGCTGGTGGTCGGCGGGCTCGGCGTGATCATCGAGCGCACGCTGCTGCAGTGGATCTACAAGCTCGACCACCTGTACGGCCTGCTGCTGACGCTGGGCATCACGCTGGTGATCGAAGGCGTGTTCCGCTCGGTCTACGGTGTTTCCGGCCAGCCGTACTCGGCGCCGGACCAGCTCACCGGGGCGATGGATCTGGGCTTCATGATGCTGCCGGTCTATCGTGCGTGGGTGGTGGTGGCGGCGCTGGCCGCCTGCTTCGCCACCTGGTACGTGATCGAGAAGACCAAGCTGGGCGCCTACCTGCGCGCCGGCACCGAGAACCCGAAGCTGGTGGAGGCCTTCGGCATCAATGTGCCGCTGATGGTGACGCTGACCTATGGCTTCGGCGTCGCGCTGGCCGCCTTTGCCGGCGTGCTGGCCGCGCCGGTCATGCAGGTGACCCCGCTGATGGGGCAGAACCTGATCATCGTCGTCTTCGCGGTCGTCGTGATCGGCGGCATGGGCTCGATCCTGGGCGCCATCGTGACCGGCCTCGGGCTCGGCGTCGTCGAAGGCATGACCAAGGTGTTCTACCCCGAGGCGTCGACCACGGTGGTGTTCGTCATCATGGTCATCGTGCTGCTGATCCGCCCTGCCGGCCTGTTCGGCAAAACACGTTGAGGAGCGACCCGTGCTGCTTCGTCCAACCCGACTGATGTACGCCCTGCTGCTGGCCGGCCTGCTGCTGGCCCCGCTGCTGGGCGCCTACCCGGTGTTCGTGCTGAAAGTGCTGTGCTTCGGCCTGTTCGCCTGCGCGTTCAACCTGCTGATCGGCTACACCGGGCTGCTGTCGTTCGGCCATGCGGCCTTCTTCGGCGGCGCCGGCTATGTCTGCGGCCACGCGCTGAAGGTGTGGGGCCTGACGCCCGAGATCGGCCTGCTGCTCGGCACTGCGGCCGGCGCCGGCCTGGGCTGGCTGATGGGGGTGCTGGCCATCCGGCGCGAGGGCATCTACTTTTCGATGATCACGCTGGCGCTGGCACAGATGCTGTTCTTCTTCTGCCTGCAGTCGCCGCTCACCGGCGGCGAGGACGGGCTGCAGGGCGTGCCGCGCGGCAGGCTGTTCGGTGTGTTGAGCCTGGCCGACGACCGCGTGCTGTACTACGTGGCGCTGGCCATCGTGGTGGCGGCCTATGCGCTGATCGCGCGTATCGTGCACTCGCCGTTCGGCCAGATCCTGCGCGCAATCCGCGAGAACGAGCCGCGTGCCACCTCGCTGGGTTACGACACGCACCGCTTCAAGCTGCTGGCCTTCGTGCTGTCGGCCGCACTGGCCGCGCTGGCGGGCTCGCTGAAGGTGGTGGTGATGGGCTTCGAGACGCTGACCGACGTGCACTGGAGCATGTCCGGCCTGGTGATCCTGATGACGCTGGTCGGTGGCCTCGGCACGCTGGTCGGGCCGCTGGTCGGCGCCTTCGTGATCATCACGCTGGAGAACAAGCTCGGCGACATCGGCACCGGCCTGGCCGACCTGACCGGGCTGCCCCTTTTCGCCGCCCTCGGCGAATCCGTGACGACCGTCACGGGCGTGATCTTCGTGATCTGCGTGCTGGCCTTCCGCCGGGGGATCATGGGCGAGTTGATCCATCGCCTGGGTCGCAAGGACCCGCCCCCGCCGGTGCCGGCAACCGCTGCCACCCGCCCGGCTCACGCGGAACGCTGACGCGCGACGGGCCCCTCGGAGACGCAGTTGGAACCCGACAAGACGGACATCTGGGCCGCCGCAGACGCGGCGCGGCTCGGCGACTTTTCCTCGCTGCGCGACGGCGCGATGCAGGCCGTCTTCCGGGCGTTCGAGCGTGCCAGCGAGGGCACCATCATCGTCGACCGCGACGCCCGCATCGTCTGGATCAGCGAGCGCTATGCACGCCGCTTCGGCATCGGCGACCCACGCGACGCGCTCGGCCGCGCCTGCGAAGAAGTGATCCCGAACAGCCGCATGCGCGAAGTGGTCAGCACCGGGCAGCCGATCCTGCTCGACATCCTCGACGCGCCGCACAAGCCGCTGGTCGTGATCCGCCTGCCGCTGAAGAACGAGGCGGGCGAAGTGGTCGGCGCGGTCGGCTTCGCGTTGTTCGACGAACTCGGCTCGCTGTCGCCGCTGGTGTCCCGCTTCCTCGCCATGCAGCAGGAGCTGACCGCGGCGCGCAAGGCACGTCCGCCGCAGCGGCAGGCCAAGTACAACTTCTCCAACTTCGTCGGCGTTTCGCCGGCCACGCTGGAGCTGAAGCGCACCGCGCGCCGCGCGGCGGCGACCCATTCACCCGTGCTGTTGCTCGGCGAAACGGGTACCGGCAAGGAACTGCTGGCCCATGCCATCCACGGCGCTTCCCCGCGCGCGCACAAGCCTTTCGTGTCGCTGAGCATGGCCGCCATTCCCGAGAACCTGCTCGAAGCCGAGTTGTTCGGCGTGGCCGCCGGCGCGTACACCGGCGCCGACCGGCGCGATCGCCAGGGCAAGCTGCACATCGCGCAGGGCGGCACGCTGTTCCTCGACGAGATCGGCGACATGCCGCAGGCATTGCAGGCCAAGCTGCTACGCGTGCTGCAGGAAAAGGAGTTCGAGGCGCTGGGCTCGAACGACGTCGTGCGGGCCGACGTGCGCATCATCGCGGCCACCTCGCGCAAGCTGTCCGAGCTGGTCAAGAGCGGCAGCTTTCGTGCCGACCTGTACTACCGGCTCGACGTGCTGTCGATCTCGGTGCCGCCGCTGCGAGACCGCATCGAGGATCTCGAGCTCATCTGCGAGACCGTGCTCGAAGGGTTTGCCGAAGCCCGCCCGGGCGAGCCCTACGAGCTGCGTCCGGAGGCGCTGGCGGTGCTGTCCCGCTACCACTGGCCAGGCAACATCCGCGAGCTGCGCAACGTGCTCGAGCGGGCCATCCTGCTGAGCGACACGCCGGTGCTCACGGCCGCCAGCGTGCAGGCGGCACTCGCTGCCTCGACCGGCAGCGTCGCGGCTCGTGCACGCCAGCCCGAGCCGCTGTCGCCGGCCGACGTGCCGACCGGCGAAGGGCATGCGGTCGCGATGAGCCACTACGAACGCGGCCTGATCGAGCGCGCGCTCGCCGAAAGCCCGAGCGTCGCAGCGGCCGCCAAGCGGCTGGGCATCGGCCGCGCGACGCTGTACCGGAAGATGGCCGCCTACCGCATCGGCCGCTGGGAGCCGGTCAACGGCCAGGCAGGCGGCGAGCCGCCGGGCGGTGCCGAAGACGGTCCGATCTGATTCCCATTCCTTCTCTTCAGGAGCTATTCGGATGTTGAATGCCAAGACGGCCCTCGTGACCGGGTCGACCAGCGGGATCGGCCTCGCGATCGCGAAGTCGTTCGCTGCACAGGGCGCCCATGTGCTGCTCAACGGTTTCGGCGATGCGGCCGGTGCGATCGAGCAGGTGCGAACCGCCGCACCGCGGGGCGACGCTGTGGTCGAGCATCACCCCGCCGACATGAGCGACCCGCGCGACATCGAGCGCATGATGCAGTTCGCGCAGGCTCGCTTCGGCGGTGTCGACATCGTCGTCAACAACGCCGGCATCCAGCATGTTGCGCCGGTCGAAGCCTTCGCGCCCGAGCAGTGGGACCGCATCATCGCGATCAACCTGTCGTCGGTGTCCCACACCACGCGGCTCGCGCTGCCGGGCATGCGCGAGCGCAACTGGGGCCGCATCGTCAACATCGCCTCGGTGCATGGGCTGGTGGGCAGCGCCGGCAAGTCGGCTTACGTCGCGGCCAAGCATGCCGTGGTCGGGCTGACCAAGGTGGTGGCGCTCGAGACCGCCGAGACCGGCATCACCTGCAACGCCATCTGCCCTGGCTGGGTGTTGACGCCGCTGGTGCAGCAACAGGTCGATGCACGGGCTGCCGAGCGCGGCATCGGCGGGCTGGAAGCGCAGCGCGGCCTGCTGCAGGAGAAGCAGCCGAGTGGCGACTTCGTCTCGCCCGAGCAGCTCGGCGCGCTGGCGGTGTTCCTGTGCAGTTCCGCGGCGTCGCAGGTGCGCGGCGCGGCGTGGAACATGGATGGTGGCTGGACCGCGCAGTAGCGCGTTTCCGACCCCGCTGTCCGTGGCACTGTGGGGCCGGTGGCGCGCGCAAGCCGGGGCGCACGGCTTGACCCTCCGCTGAAGTGCGCACCCGCAGCGGGCGCCTATGGTGATATCGGTCTTGATTCATCTCAAGATCGATGCAATGCTGGGGCCTTGTCCCATTTGCCCGGGCGCTCATGAGCGACGTTGCCGAGCCGCAATCAGCGTTCCTATCGACCTTGCCAGCAGGCCCTGCACAGCGAAAGCTGGCGCTCACAACGGTGCTGGTTTCGGCGCTCATCTTCGCCGGCCTGGCGCCATTCGCGAAGCTGCAGCTGCCGCGCATCGGGCCGTTCATCCCGGTGTACCAGTCGGCGCTGGTGGTCAACGACCTGGTCACCGCGGTGTTGCTGTTCGGGCAGTTCCACATCCTGCGCCGGCGCGCGCTGCTGGTGCTGGCCGGCGGCTACCTGGTCACCGCGGTGATGGCGGCGCTGCACATGCTGAGCTTCCCGGGGCTGTTCTCGCCGGGCGGGTTGCTCGGTGCCGGGCCGCAGAGCACGGCGTGGATCTACATGTTCTGGCACGCCGCGTTTCCGCTGTGCGTGATGGGCTATGCGCTCGGCTGGCGCCGCGAGTCCCGCGCCGCACGGCCGGGCCTCGCGATCGCGGCGTGCGTGGCGGTCGCGCTGGTCTGCGCGGGGGGGCTGGCCGCGCTCGCCACGGCCGGCCAGCAACTGCTGCCGCCGATCATGGAGGGCAACCGCTACACCCCGGCGATGATCTTCGTCGTCTCCAGCGTGTGGGTCTTCAGCGTGGTGGCGCTCGCCCTGCTGTGGCGCCGGGCGCCGCACAGCGTGCTCGACCTGTGGCTGATGGTCGTGATGTGCGCGTGGCTGTTCGACATCGCGCTGGCGGCGGTGCTCAATGGCGGGCGCTTCGACCTGGGCTTCTATGCCGGGCGGATCTATGGGTTGCTGGCGTCCGCCTTCGTGCTGGGCGTGCTGCTGCTCGAGAACGGCACCCTGTATGCGCGGCTGGCCGAGTCGCATGAGCGCGAGCTCAGCAAGAACGCTGAACTGCTGCACTTGAACAACCGGCTGGTCGGCATGAACGCCGTGCTGGGCGAGGCCAACACGCGGTTGCAGCAGGCGAGCCGGTTCAAGTCGGAGTTCCTCGCCAACATGTCACACGAACTGCGCACGCCGCTGACGGCCATCATCGGCTTCTCCGAGCTGCTGAAGGACGGTGTGGCCGGGCCGGTGTTGCAGAAGCAGGCGCACTTCTCGCGTCAGATCTACGACAGCGGGCACCACCTGCTGGGGCTGCTGAACGAAGTGCTCGACCTGTCCAAGGTCGAGGCGGGCAAGATGTCGCTCGACCTCGACGGCGTCGAGCCTGACGGGTTTCTGCGCGCCTGCCTGGCCACCTTCGAAGGCAGCACCGAACGGCGCGGAATGAAGCTGGCATTCGAGCCGCTGCCGCCCGGCACGGGCCACGGCGAACGCATCGCCGTCGATCCCCGCAAGCTGCGCCAGCTGGTCTACAACCTGTTGTCCAACGCGATCAAGTTCGCGCCGGACGGCGGCAGCGTGCGGCTGGTGCTGCGCCACGCCCCGCCCGGCACGCCGCAGCTGCACGACGCGCAGGGGCGGCCGACGCGCGTGCTGGCGCTACGGGCCGCGGTGGCGACACCGCGCGGGTACCTGGAGATTCGTGTCAGCGACGACGGCGCGGGCATGTCCGGCGACGACCTGGGGTTGCTGTTCGAGGCCTACCGCCAGGTGCGCTCGGGCGATGGCTACGGGCGCGTCGGCACCGGGCTCGGCCTGGCGCTGGTCAGCCGCTACGCCGAGCTGCACGGCGGCACCGTCGGCGTCGCCAGCGCGCCCGGGCGGGGCACCACGTTCGCCGTCTGGATTCCGTGGCGAGAAGCGCCGTCAGCGGCCCTGCCGCCGGAACAGGTGCAGATGCCGGCCGTAGCGGCGGCGGGCCGCCGTCGCCGCGCCGTCGTGATCGAGGACGATCCGGCCGCTGCCGAGCTGCTCAAGCTGCATCTCGAAAGCGCCGGCTTCGAGGTGCGATGCATCGACAACCCCGGCGACCTGCAACGCATGGCCGAACCGGTGCCCGACGTCATCACCCTGGACATCATGCTGCCGGGTCAGCTCGGCTGGGACGTGCTCGGCCGCATCAAGTCGCATCCGGTACTCGCGACGGTGCCCGTCGTGATCGTCTCGGTGCTGTCCGAACTGCAGCGCGGTTTTGCGCTCGGGGCCTCGAGCGTGCTGCAAAAACCGGTCGGCCGCGAGGCGCTGCTCCACGCTGTCCGCGACGCGGGCTTGCAGTCGCCACCATTGCGCCCGTGCAAGGTGCTGGTCGTCGACGACGACCCGGCGGCCGTCGACCTGGTGGCGACCGCGCTGGAGGGCCCGAAGTGCGAAGTGCTGAAAGCCTACGATGGCCCGACCGCGGTGCGGATCGCGAGCGATGCCGAGCTCGATCTCATCGTGCTCGACCTGGTGATGCCCGGGATGAGCGGTTTCGAGGTCGTCGAGCAGGTGCGGCGCCAGCCGGCCAAAAGCTCGGTGCCGATTCTGGTGATGACGGCTCAGACGATCAGCCCGGCCGAGCAGGAACTGCTGCAGGGCCGGGTGGGACGCATCGTGGGGAAGGCGACATTCGACGAGCGCCGCTTCCTGTCGGAAGTGCGCAACGCATTGCACCAGCACTGAAAGCCGCGCCGACCTACGACGCTTTCGCGGCTGCCACGTCCGCGGTGGCGCCCTTGCGCAGGATGGCCGCCGCGACCACGCTTGCCGCGACGACGATCAACGCGCCAGCCGCCGCGTTGAACTGCAGCGCATCAACGAAGGCTGCGCGCGAGGCGCCCAGCAGGGCCTGTCCGACGCTCCCTGGTACGCTTTCCGCAGCGGCGACGGCTCCGCCCAGCGTCGTCATCGCCGTGGCTGCCGCCTCGGCCGGGACGCCGGGCGGCATCGCGCTCGCCAGGCCGGTGCGGTAGAACACGGTGCCCAGGCTGCCGAACACGGCGATGCCCAGCGCGCCGCTGAACTCGGAACTGGTTTCCGAAATTGCCGACGCCGCGCCGGCGCGCTCCGGCGGCGCGGCCGTGATGATCATCTCGTTGCCGATCGTGAACACCGGCGCCATGCCCAGGCTCATCACCACCATGCCGACGACCACGAGCGCCAGCCCGGCGCCGGTGCCGGCCAGCGTGATGAGGCCGAAGCCGACCGCCGCGCCGGCCAGCCCCCACACCAGCAGCGAGGCACCGGTGACGCGTTGCGCGATGCGCGGCGCGAACAAGGAGCCGGCCACGAAAGCCAACGCCGACGGCACCGTCGCGAGGCCGGCGGCGAGCGGCGACAAGCCGAGCACCAGCTGCAGGTATTGCGTGACGAAGATGTAGACGCCGAACATCGCCAGGCACGACAGCGCATAGGCCGCGATGGCGGCGCTGAAGGTCGCGCGGCGGAACAGCGTCAGGTCGAGCAGCGGATAGGCGAGCCGGCCCTGTCGCCGCACGAACAGCCAGCCGACGACGACCCCTGCCAGCACCAGCAGCACGGGGAGCCAGGCGAGACCGTGTTCGGCGATCTGCTTGAGGCCGTAGATCGTGACCAGCACCGACGCCAGCGACAAGGCCACGCTGGCGGCGTCGACGCGGCCGGCGTGCGGGTCGCGGTATTCGGGCAGCAGGCTGGGGCCGACCAGCAGCAACAGCAGCATTACCGGCACCGCGACCAGGAACACCGAGCCCCACCAGAAGAACTGCAGCAGCACGCCGCCGACCAGCGGCCCGATCGCCGCGCCGAGCGAGAAGGCCGCGATCCATACGCCGATCGCGAACTGCCGCTGCTGTTCGTCGTGGAACATGTTGCGGATCAGGGACATCGTCGACGGCGCCAGCGTGGCCCCGGCGACGCCGAGCAGCGCGCGCATCGCGATCAGCATCTCGGCGCTGTCGGAGAACGCGGCCACCGTCGAGGCGGCCGCGAAGGCCGCCGCGCCGATCAGCAACAGCTTGCGCCGGCCGATGCGGTCGCCCAGCGTGCCCATCGTGATCAGGAAGCCCGCGACGAGGAAGCCGTAGATGTCGACGATCCACAGCAGCTGCGAACTCGACGGCTGCAGCGCCGTGCTGAGCGCGGGCAGCGCGAGGTTGAGCACCGTCATGTCCATGGCATAGACCAGACACGGCAGGGCGATCACGGCCAGACCGATCCATTCGCGGCGGCCGGCCTTCGGGGCGGGGTGGGAGGTGTCCATCATGATGAAGCTCGGAGTGTGCAGTATCCACACGACGAACGAGCGTCGCGCGGTTCGACATTCCGGGTCTTCGTAAGGCGGTCGCGCCCCGGCCGCTATGTCCGTTGTGCCAGCAGCGCGTACAGGGCCTGCGGGTCGGTCGGCTTGGTGCAGTGGTGGTCGAAGCCGGCGTCCCGCGCCCGCTGCTGTTCCTCCTGCTGGCCCCAGCCGGTCAGCGCGATCAGATGCACCGTGCCGCCCCAGGGGCGCGCGCGGATCTCGCGGGCGACCTGGTAGCCGTTGAGTCCCGGCATGCCGATGTCGAGGATGGCCACGTCCGGGCGCAGCTGCTCGGCCGTGGCCAGTGCCTCCTTGCCGTCGCTGGCGGTGTGGACCCGGTGTCCGGCGATCTCGAGCAGCAGCGCCAGGCTGGACAGGGCGTCGACGTTGTCGTCGGCGATCAGCACCTCGCGCGATGGTGCGCCCGTGGCGACACCAGGCGACGCGGCAGGGGCGGCCGAAGCGGCGCCGACCAGCGCCGGCAGCCGCACGACGAACTCCGCGCCCCGCCCGATGCCGGCGCTGTGCGCCTCGATCGTGCCGCCGTGCAACTCCACCAGCCCGCGGCTCAGCGCCAGCCCGATGCCCAGCCCGCTCTCGGCGCGGCCGAGCGCCGGCGCCACCTGCGAGAACATCTGGAAGATCTGCTCGCGCGAAGTTGCCGACAGGCCGATGCCGTTGTCGCGCACCCGGATCACCACCTGCCCGCCTTCCTCGTCGGCGCGCAACTCGATGGCGCCGCCGTCATCGGTGTACTTGGCGGCGTTCGACAGCAGGTTCGACAACACCTGCGCCAGCCGCAGAGGGTCGGCGTCGAGTAACACGTCGTGCGGTGGCAAGCTTTGCGTGAAGCGGTGGTGGCGTGCGTCGAGCAGGGGCCGCGCGGTCTCCACCGCGGCGTCGACCACCGACGCCAGGCTCACCTGCTTGCGCCGCAGCGCGAGCCGGCCGCTGGAGATGCGTGCCACGTCGAGCAGGTCGTCGAGCAGCAGCCCCATGTGGCGGGACTGGCGCTCGATGATGTCCAGCGCCCAGGCGTTCTGCCCTGCCGGCAGCCGCTGCATCTTCGCCAGCTGCACCGCCTGGCGGATCGGCGCCAGCGGGTTGCGCAGCTCGTGCGCGAGTGTCGCGAGGAACTCGTCCTTGCGCTGGTCGGCCTCCTGCAGCGCCTGCACGGCGCGCACCTGCTCGGTCACGTCATGGCCTTGGGCAAAGATGCCGCGCACCGCGCCGCTGGCTTCGACCACCGGCTGGTAGACGAGGTCGACATAGCGTTCGACCAATGGACTGTCGGGCCCGGACTGCAGCATCAACCGCATCGCACGGCCGACGAAAGGCTGGCCGCTTTCGTAGACGCGCTGCAGGATCTCCTCGAAACCCTGCTTGCGCACTTCCGGCAGCGCCTCGAACACCGGCAGCCCCTGCAGCGGCCGGTGGCCGACCAGTTGGTAGTAGGCCTTGTTGACCATCTCGAACACCAGCTGCGGGCCGCGCAGCAGCGCGATGAAACCAGGGGCGTTGTCGAACCAGGTCTGCAGTGTCTGGGCGGTGTCCTGCGCACTGCGCACCAGGGCGTCGCGCTCGCGTTCGGCGATCACGCGCGGCGTTTCCTCGGTGCAGGCGCAAAACAGCCCGCCGACGCCGCCCAGCTCGTTGTGGATGGGGCTGTACGACCAGGTGAAATAGGTTTCCTCGGCATAGCCGTTGCGTTCCATCACCAGCAGTTCGCGCTCGTTCCAGGTCGGCCGCCCGTGCAGCATCACCTCGTCGACCTGCGGGCCGAGCACGTTCCAGATGTCGTTCCAGAACTCGCGTGCCGGCCGTCCGAAGGCTCGCGGGTGGCGCTTGCCGAGCACCGGGATGTAGGCGTCGTTGTAGATGTTGATCAGCTGCGGGCCCCACCAGACGAACATCGGAAAGCGCGAGTTCAGGCAGATGCTCACGGCGATGCGCAGGCTCTGCGGCCAGCGCTGCACGGCACCGAGCGGCGTACTCGACCAGTCGGTGCCCAGAAACAGGCGGCCCATCTCGCTGTCGGGCAGCGGCGGCAGGGTGGGGCGGGAACTGCTCATGCAGCGAGCCTAGCGGAGCGCCACGGCGCGGCATGTCATCCTTCGTTACAGCGCGGCGGCCGCGCTCGGCCGGGCACAAGGCCTGCTCGCAAGCCAACGCTTGCCCCTCACCGTCACCGACTGGAGTCCGACGATGGCCCTGCCCCATGCTCAACTGCTCGACGTCATCAGCGTGCGCCCGCTCGGCGAAGCGCTCGCGACGGCCGTCAGCACCAGCCTGCTGAAGACCGACAGATTGCAATTGCTGCACCTCGTGCTGCACGAGCACCAGGACCAGCCTGAACACCACGTCGGTGACGAATGCACGATCCATTGCCTGGAAGGCGACGTCGAGGTCGTGACGCCGGGCGGCACGATGCGCATCGGCCCCGGAGAGCTGGTCGTGCTGCCGGGCCAGCAGCGGCATTCGCTGCGGGCGCGCGGCGATTCGGCCGTGCTGGTGACGCTGCTGCTGAACGGCGGCGACGCCGGCACCGGTGGCGGCGTCGCCGCCCCTTAGCGGGCCCGGTCGCCCGTGCGTTGCAGGCGCGGCGGCAGCTGTTCGAGCAGGAAGTCGATGAACACGCGCACGCGGCGCGGCATGTGTCGCACAGAGGGGTAGAGCAGCGAGAACGGCCGCGATGCCCCCGCGTAGCCCGGCAGCACCTCCTTCAGCGTGCCGGCTTGCAAGTCCTGATCGACGATGAACCGGTAGGTTTGCACCAGCCCGGCGCCGTGCCGGGCCAGCGTGACCGGCGCCAGGATGTCGTCGGCGCACCGCAGCGCGCCGTGCACCGGCACCTCCCGGTCCTGCCCGTCGTGCCGGAACACCCACGGCACCAGTTGCCCGCTGCTCGGCAGGTGAAAGTGCAGGCATTCGTGCTGCGCCAGCGACTCCAGCGACGTCGGCGTGCCGCGTCGCTGCAGATACATCGGCGACGCCACCACCACCAGCGGCGCGTCTTCCAGCCGTCGAGCGACGAGACCCGAATCGGGCGGGTTGCGCCCTCGCACCGCGAGGTCGTAGCCCTCGGCGGTGAAGTCGATGTTGCGGTTGCTCAGTTGCACTTCGAGCTGCACCTCGGGGTAGCGCTCGCGAAACAGCGGCAGCAGCGGCAACACGCGGTGATGCCCATACGAGGTCGGCAGGCTCACGCGTACGGTGCCGCTCGGCACCTGCTGCTCGCCGGTCAATTCGCGCTCGGCCTCCATCAGCTGGCCCAGCGCTTCGCGGCACTGACGGTGATAGCTGGCGCCGCCTTCGGTCAGGCGCACGCGCCGCGTGGTGCGCACGAACAGCTGCGACCCCAGCCGCGATTCCAGCCTCGCGATCGAGCGGCTCACCGCCGCCGGGGTGAGCCCGGCCGCGGCGGCTGCGGCCGTGAAGCTCTGCAGTTCGGCGACCCGGCAGAACAGCTCGAGGCTGCCGAGGTTGATGTCGTCAAGCCGGCGCATTGGAGCACTTCATGGAAGAAATGAATTGAATGATGCCCCATTTATTGTCTGTTGAGTCCTGAATATCGTGAAGGCTTCGTTATCTCTCCAGGCAACCCACCATGAAGCTCTATTACGCCCCCGGCGCCTGTTCGCTGGCTCCTCATATCGTGCTCAGGGAAGCAGGCGGCGAGTTCACGCTCGTGAAGGTCGACACGGCCCGCCACGTCACGGCCGACGGTACCGACTACGACACGCTCAACACCAAGGGCCAGGTGCCGATGCTCGAGCTGGACGACGGGACGCGCCTCACCGAGGGCCCTGTCATTGCGCAGTTCATCGCCGACCGGCTGGGCGCCTCCGCGCTGATGCCGGCGGCCGGCACGATGGAGCGCTACCGCGTGCAGGAGTGGCAGAACTACATCACCTCGGAACTGCACAAGTCGTTCACGCCGCTGTTCAATGCGGCGCTCGACGCCGGCGCCAGGCGCACCTTGTCCGAAGTGCTGCGGAAGAAGCTGCAATGGGTCGACCGTGGCCTCGCAGGGACCGATTTCCTGACCGGCGGCGTCTTCACCGCAGCGGACGCCTACCTCTACACGGTGTGCGGCTGGGCACGGCATGTCGGCCTGGACCTGTCGCCATTGACCCACCTGCAGGCCTTCCTGCAGCGCGTCGCGCAGCGCCCGGCCGTGCGCGCCGCGATGAAGGCCGAAGGCCTGGCGCTGCCCGCCTGACCCCATCACAGGAGACCCCATGCCCATCGTCACGATCCAGGTCACCCCCGCAGGGGTGTCCGCCGCGCAGAAAGCTGCGCTGATCGAGGGAGCCACCGAGTTGCTGGTGCGCGTGCTCGACAAGGACCCGGCCCTGACCTTCGTGCTGGTCGAGGAAATCGAGCCCGACAACTGGGGTGTCGCCGGTCAGACGGTGACCTCGCTGCAACGGCCGCAGGCCGGCGCAGGAGGGACACGATGAACGCGCCCTTCGCCGACGTCTGCGCGGTGCTGGCCGACTACTTCGAGGGGCTGTACCGCAGCGATACGCGGCTGTTGCGGCGTGCCTTCCACCCCCGCGCCATCTATGCGTGCGCCACCGACGCGGCGTTGCTGCGGCTCGACATGGACGAGTATTTCGGCATCGTCGACCGGCGAGCGTCGCCGGCCAGCCGCGGCGACGCTCGTGCGGATCGCATCCTCTCGATCGATTTCATCGGCCCGGTCACGGCGCTGGCCCGCGTCGAATGCGAGATCCTGCCCAAGCGCTTCAGCGATGTGCTCACGTTGATCCGCGTCGACGGGCGCTGGCAGATCATCGCGAAGGTCTTCCACTACGAGCTGGAGGCGACGTAGGGCGGGCAGGCTCGCCGTCATTCGCCTCCTTCGCTGCCTGGAGCAGCCAGTCCTCGAAGCCCTGCAGCGCCAGCGTGCGCGGCGCGGCCTTCGGGATGCAGACGTAGTAGCCCCGCCCGGTGGAGGCGGCCACCGGCAGCGGGATCACCAGGCGGCGCTCCTGCAACTCCCGCTCGATCAGGCAGCGCTGCACCACCGCGACGCCCAGCCCCGACATGACGGCCTCGACGATCCCGGAGACCAGGTCGAAGCCGGGGCCCAGTTCCACCTCTGCGCCCGTCCATGCGGCGGCCTGCAGCCAGATCTGCCAGTTGCCGGGATAGTTGGCGTGATGCAGCAGGGGGTACTGCAGCAGGTCGGCCGGTGCACGGATGCGGGCGGCGATCGACGGGTGGCACACGGGCACGATCTCGCGTCCGACGAGATAGCTGGCCTTGACATGGCGCGGCCAGCGTTGCGTCGGCGAATGGCGCGTCTGGACCCAGCAGTCGATGTCGGGCCGCAGAAAATCGTCGTCGACGAGGTAGGTCTTGAAGATCAGCTCGACGTGCGGATGCTGCGCACGAAACCCCGACAGCCGCGGCACCAGCCAGCGCGTGTTCAGCGACGGGATCACGCACAGGCGCAGCGGCTCGCGCGTCGAACCGGGCGTGCGCAGCTTGCGGGCTGCAGTTTCGAGCAGCGCCAGCGCGGGCGAGACCTCTTCGAAGTAGCTGCGGCCGCGCGCCGTCAGGCTGATGCCCTGCGGGCTGCGGTGCAGCAAGGTGCATCCGACGCGCTGCTCCAGCCGCAACACGGCCCGGCTCACTGCGGCCTGGGTCACGCTCAGCGCCGCGGCCGCTTCGGTGAAGCTGCCCGAGCGCGCGGTACAGACGAAGGCGTGCAGTTCACTCAGAGAGGGCGACAGGATCCGCATAACCCAATGTAATGACGTGCGCCCGGATTGTCGCTTTCGCTGCGCTGCCCCCGCAGCTATCGTCTTCCCGCACAACATCCCTCGAAAGAGAGCACGACATGAAGACCGGAGACATCACCCGCCGACGCCTGCTGCAACTGGGCGCCGCCTCGGGCGCCGCGTGGGCGGTGCCTGCCAGCAGCCAGGCGCAAGCCAGGTACCCTCAGCGCCCCATCGCGCTGGTCGACAGCTTCACTGCCGGCGGCAGCTCCGATCTCTTCGCACGCCATCTGGCCGAGCAGATGGGCCCGATCCTGGGGACGACCATCGTGGTCGAGAACAAGCCCGGCGGCGGCGGCGTGGTGGGCACCGAACACGTGGCGCGCAGCACGCCGGATGGCTACACGCTGGCGATGGCGACGGTCAGCACCATGGCGACCGGCCCGGCGGTCAGGCCCAAGCTGCCGTACGACCCGGGCAAGGACTTCGTGCACATCACCAACGTGGTGAACGTGCCCAGCGTGCTGGTGGTGCACCCGTCGGTGCCGGCCACATCATTGAAAGAGCTGGTCGGCCTAGCCAAGCGCAAACCCGGCGAACTGACCTTCGGCACGCCCGGCATGGGCTCGGCCGGGCACATCCTGCTGGAGCAGTTCATGCAGTCGTCGGGTGCGAAGTTCCTCAACGTGCCGTACCGGGGCGGCAGCAGTGCGTCCAACGACCTGCTGGCCGGGCACATCCTGGTGGCCAGCGACAACCTGCCGTCGATGCTGCCGCACATCCAGTCCGGCAAGGTGCGGGCCATTGCGGTGCGCGACCACCAGCGACTCGCGCTGTTGCCCGATGTGCCGACCTATGCCGAGGAGGGCTATCCCGAGGTGTCAGCGCCGCTGTGGTTCGGGCTCGTGGCCCCGGCAGGCACGCCCAGGGACGTCGTGCTGCAGTTGAACCTCGCCGCGCACCAGGCCATCGCCACGCCGGCCTTCCAGGCGCGGCTGCGGGCGGTCAGTGCGAGCTCGGCGGCGAACAAGCCCGAGGAGTTCGCGCAGCAGGTGCGCACGCTGTTCGAGAAGTACAAGGACGTCGTGCGCAAGGGCCAGATCACCCTCGGCTGACGCCGACCGCAAGCCGCAACAGATGCCCCGGGGCGAGCCGCACCGGGCGGGGACAGGTTCGTCCCGCACACACGAGGCGCCACGATGGACCGCGCTGCACCACCGACACGAGGTTCCGTATTCGCCGTTCTGCGCGCAGGCGCGCTGTCGGCTCTGCTGGCCGCCGGCACGGCGCTGGCGGGCGCGCCGGGCGTGTATGCGGACCGGGTCGTTTTCGGCCAGTCCGCCAAGCTGAGCGGCTCCGGCGGCACGCAGCTGGGCCGGCAGTACCGCGACGGCGCCTTGCTCGCCTTCGACGAGGCCAATCGCGCCGGCGGCGTGCATGGCCGCCGCATCGATCTGGTCTCGCTCGACGATCGCATCGACCGCGACCAGGCGGTTGCGAACACGCGGGCGCTGATCGACGAGCATCGCGTGTTCGCGTTGACGCATTACACGTTCACCAACCCCGTCAAGGCCGCGCTGCCGCTGGCGCGGGATGCCGGCATTCCGTTCCTCGCGCCGTACACGGGCTACCCCGAGCTCTACACGCACACCCCGGCCCACGTGTTTGTCATGCGGGCCAGCTTTGACGACGAACTGAAGACCATCGTCCGGCACATCGAGACGGTGAACTTCCGGCAGATCGGCGTGGTGTTCTATGCCAATGCGCTGGGCGAGGAGTTCCGCGACGACGTGGTCGCGAAGCTGCAGACGATCGGCAGGCCTCTGGCCGTGCAGGGCTCGATGCCGCTGAACGCGAAGGACCCGCTCGCAGCGGCCGGCCCGGCGGCCGATGCCCTGCGGCAGGTCTGCCCGAAAGTGGTGATCCTGGGCGTGTCGGGCCGCGACGCGGCATCGATCGTGCGGCGCATGGCCCAGACGGACTGCCCCGCGCCGCGCTACTTCGCTCGCGGCCTGGTCGACATCTCGCTGCTGAAAACCGAGCTCGGCCCTGCAGCGCGCGGGATCATGGTGACGCAGGTCGTGCCCAATCCCCATCGCTCCGGCCATCCGCTGGTCCACAGCTACCGCAGCCTGATGGCGCAGCGCTCCGCCGGTGCGGTGCCCGATTTCGTCGAGTTCGAGGGCTACATCGCCGGCCGTTTCATCGTGCAGGCGCTGCGACGCTGCGGGCCGCAGCTCGACCGCACGTGCTTCGTTCGCGCGCTGGAGAACGAGCAGCTGGCAGGCCCGAACCCTTACCGCCTGGCCTTCGGTGCAGGCCGGCGTCTGGGCAGCCGATACGTGAATATCGTGATGCTCGCGGACGACGGACGGATCGCAGACTGAGGACTATTCATGAACAGACCAGAAACCCTCTCGGCCCGGGTCCTCGAACTCGCTGAGCAGTTGATCGCGTGCCGCTCCGTCACCCCATCGGACGGCGGGTGTCAATCGATCATCGCGCAACGCCTGGAACGCATCGGTTTCCAGTGCCACCAGCTCATCTTCGGGCCCGAGGGCGGCGAGGTGACCAACCTCTGGGCCGTGCGGCGTGGCGGCCAGGGCGGGGCAGCGCCGCTGCTCGCGTTTGCCGGGCACACCGACGTGGTGCCGCCGGGCCCGGCCAGCGCGTGGGTGAGCGATCCGTTCGAGCCGACTTGCCGCGACGGCCGGCTGTACGGGCGCGGCGCGGCGGACATGAAAACGTCGTTGGCCGCCATGGTGGTGGCGATCGAAGACTTCGTCGGCGTGCATCCCTGGCACCGCGGGCGCATCGCCATGCTGCTGACCAGCGACGAAGAGGGCCCGTCGAAGGACGGCACGGCGCGTGTCTGCGACTGGCTGAAGGACAACGGCGAGACGCTGGACTACTGCATCGTCGGCGAGCCCACCTCGACGCTGCGGCTCGGCGATGTCATCAAGAACGGGCGGCGCGGCACCTTGTCGGGCCGGTTGACCGTCAGGGGCGTGCAGGGGCATGTGGCCTATCCCCACCTGGCTCGCAACCCCATCCACCAGATGGCGCCGGCGCTGGCGCGCTTGGCGGCCACGGCATGGGATGCGGGCAGCGAGCATTTTCCGCCGACCACCTGGCAGGTCTCGAACCTGCATGCCGGCACCGGCGGGCTCAATGTCATTCCGGGCGAGGCGGTGATCGACTTCAACTTCCGGTTCGGCGCGGCGTCGACTCCGGCGCAACTGCAGCAGAAGCTGACGGCCGTGCTGGACGAGCACCGGCTCGAGTACGAGCTGCGCTGGACGCTGGGCGGCGAGCCGTTCTTCACGTCGCCGGGCACACTGAGCGAAGTGCTGGCCCGGGCGGTGCGCGAGGAGACCGGCCTGGTGCCCGAGTTCTCGACGTCCGGCGGCACCTCCGATGCGCGCTTCATCCGCACCATCTGCTCGCAGGTGATGGAGTTCGGCCCCGTCAACGCCAGCATCCACCAGGTCGATGAGCATGTCGCGATCGACAGCCTGGCGCCGCTCAGTGGTGTCTACCGGCGAGTGCTCTGCGGACTGCTCGGCTGACGCCGCTCACCGGTCACTCGCCGGCCGCACACACGTGGATCTCGATCGTCGCATGCACGATTTCCTCGTGCACCGACAACCATTCGCGCACTTGTGCGGCAGTGAGCGTGGTGTCGTGCGTCACCACCGTCAGCGCGCAGGCATAAGTGCGCTGGCCGACGCGCCAGGCATGCAGGTCCGCGACGCGGGTGCCGCCGTGCTCCGTGCCGGGCGTCTCGACGGCCGAGCGGATCTCGTCGACGACCGGATGGTCCATCTCGCGGTCGAGCAGCACCGTGCCGGTCTGGCGCAACAGGCCGTGGGCCCACATGGCGACCAGCACCGCACCGACGATACCCGTCAGCGGGTCGAGCCAGGCCCAGCCGAACACCCAGCCACCCGCCAGCGCGGCGATGGCGAGCACCGACGTGGCGGCATCGGCCAGCACATGCAGGTATGCGGACTTGAGGTTCAGGTCCGGGTGGCCGTTGTGGTGATGTACGTGCCCATGCTGAGGACCTTGCTCATGCACGTGACCATGGTGCACCCGCCCGAGGATCACGGCGCATGCCGCATTGACCAGCAGGCCGAGCACCGCGACGGCGATCGCGTCGCGGTACTGGATAGGCTGCGGTGACAGCAGCCGCTCCGCAGAGCCGATGACCATCAGTGCGGCCACGCCGAGCAGGAAGATTGCACTGGCGAAGCCGCCCAACACCTCGATCTTCCAGGTGCCGAATGCGAAGCGTGGATCGCCCGACAGCCGTCGTGCGGCGGCATACGCGTATGCGCTGACGCCGAGCGCCATGGCGTGGGAACTCATGTGCCAGCCGTCGGCCAGCAGGGCCATCGAATTGAACCACCAGCCGGCGACGATCTCGGCGAGCATCGCGGCCAGCGTGATCCACATGACGGCGCGCGTGCTGCGCTCCGCCGCCGGCCGCTGCGCGTCGAACACGTGCTCGTGGCGCCAGGGAGACAGGTCTTGATGGTGCATGTGGCCGCCGATGGTACGCCGCACCGCTCGCAGCGCTGTTCAAGCCCTGGTGCCGACGCGAGAATGCGAAGCGCGCGACACCGACCGCGAGCGACACGCGCGCGCAGCAGGAGGACTTGGAGCATGGCCTGGCAGAAATCACCCCCCGAGCTGATCGCCCGCTTCGACCGGCTGGTGCCGCAAGACCCGCGCGTCGAACGGCGCAAGATGTTCGGCTACCCGGCGGCCTTCGTGAACGGGCGCCTGTTCGCAGGGCTGCACCAGGGCGATCTCGTGCTCAAGCTGCCGGCCGCGGACCGGGCGCTGCTGCAGGCGCACGGTCACGCACGCGCCTTCGAGCCCATGCCCGGCCGCGCGATGGGCGAGTTCGTCGCGCTGCGCGGCGACACGCTGCCGGAAGGCGCGGTGATGGCCGCGTGGATGGCCCGCGCGTTGGAGCACGTGGCCGCCATGCCGGCCAAGACGGGCAAGCGAAGCCGGGCCTGAACTCACTCTGCGTCGAGCAGCCGCGCGCCCGGCCCCTGCGTGCCCAGTTCGTCCCAGGGGTTGCGCAGTGGGCAGTCCTTCAGCGACAGGCAGCCGCAGCCGATGCAGGTGTCGAGCTGGCCACGCAGCTTCGTCAAGCGTTCGATCCGCTCGTCCAGTTCCTGCTTCCACTTGGCCGAAATGCGGCGCCAGTCGGCAGCCGTCGGCGTGCGGTGCTCGGGCAGGCCCTGCAGCGCCTCGCGGATGGTCGCCAGCGGGATGCCCAGGCGCTGCGCGACCTTGATCACCGAGACCCGGCGCAGCACTTCGCGCGGGTAGCGGCGCTGGTTGCCGCTGGTGCGCAGGCTGCGGATCAGGCCCTTTTCTTCATAGAAGCGCAGCGCCGAGGGCGCGACGCCGCTGCGCGCGGCCACTTCGCCGACGGTCAGTTCGGGGCGGAATTGCATCGGGCAGGGTTTTTCCATGGCAGCTCTTGACTTCAAGTTAGCTTGAGTTTCTACGATGCCGCCATTCCTTGTTCCGCATCAGGAGATCGCATGGACACGACAACACCGACGCAGAAGCTCAAACTGGCCGTGATACTGGGCAGCACCCGCAAGGGGCGGCTGTGCGAGCGGGTGGCACGCTGGGCCGCCGCCCGCGTGGAGACCGACGCCCGCTTCGACCTCGACGTGATCGACCCGGCCACGGACGCCGCAGCGGAGATCGGGCGGCGCTTGCGCGAAGCCGACGCCTTCCTGGTCGTGACGCCTGAATACAACCACGGCTACCCGGCGCCGTTGAAAGCCTTGATCGACGGCTGGTACGACGAGTGGCAGGCCAAGCCGGTAGCCTTTGTCAGCTATGGCGGCATCTCGGGCGGCTTGCGTGCGGTAGAACAGTTGCGCCAGGTGTTCGCCGAACTGCATGCGATGACGGTGCGCGATTCCGTCAGCTTCGACAACGCCTGGGACCGCTTCGATGCGGCCGGCGCGTTGCTGCAGCCCGAACGGGCCGAGCGTGCGATGCAGGTGATGCTGTCGCGGCTGCATTGGTGGGCCCGTGCGCTGCACGATGCCCGTGCCGGCGCCGCGTATGCCGAGGCGGCGTGAGCACGGTGAGTGCCGTTACAAAAAAGTCGCCGCCGCTTGTCGATCCACGGGACGCTGCACCGTCGTGGAGATGGAGCACGCGAGGTTCCATCGTCCACCACCCCCACCAGGAGACCGACATGCGAGTCATGGTTTTGATCAAGGCCGACAAGAACACCGAAGCCGGCGTGATGCCGAGTGAGCAGTTGCTGACCGAAATGGGCAAATTCAACGAAGAGCTCGTGAAAGCCGGCGTGATGTTGAGCGGCGAAGGCCTGCACCCCAGTTCGAAGGCTGTGCGGGTGCACTTCTCGGGCCAGCGTCGCAGCACGACCGACGGCCCCTTCGCCGAGACCAAGGAACTGATCGCCGGCTTCTGGATGTGGCAGGTGAAGTCGATGGAGGAGGCGGTGGCCTGGGCCAAGCGCTGCCCGAATCCCACGGGCGAGGAATGCGAAATCGAGATCCGCCGCGTGTTCGAGGCAGAAGACTTCGGCGCCGAGTTCACGCCTGAGTTGCGCGAGCAGGAAGATCGCCTGCGCACGCAGATCGAGCAGCAGGCGGCCACACCGAAGGTCGCCGCCGTGCCGCAGCAGAACGGTGCCACGCCCTATCTGATCGTCAAGGGCGCATCCGACGCCATCGCGTTCTATCAGCGCGTGTTCGGCGCCGAGCTGAAGCTGCGGCTGGACGGCCCCGACGGCAGCGTGATGCATGCCGAACTGCAGATCGGGCCGGCGCGTTTCATGCTGAGCGAAGAGCAGCCGCAATGGGGTTCGCTGAGCCCGCTGTCGATCGGCGGCTCGGCCACCTCGGCCGTGGTCTACGTGCCCGACGTCGATGCCGTCTTCGAGCGTGCGGTGGCGGCCGGCGCCAAGGCCACCATGCCGGTGGCCGACCAGTTCTGGGGCGACCGCAGCGGTCACGTCGTCGATCCGTTCGGCCACCAGTGGTTCATCTCCACCCATCTCGAGGACCCGTCGCCCGATGAACTGCAGCGCCGCATGGCGAAGATGTTCGAGCCGGGGGCGACGCCGGCCCACTGACACCAGGGAGTCCCGTGCATGCAGCAAGCGCGCACCGTGCAAGTGACGATCGAAAGGCCGTGGAGCGAGGTCTGTGCCTTCCTCGCCGAGCCGGGCCACTATGGCGACTGGGCCTCGTGGCTGGGGCCGACCCTGCGCCGCCGGCGCGGCGAATGGACGGTGCAGCGGCCTGGAGGCACACGCGCCAAGGTGCGCTTCACCGCCCGCAACGGCTATGGCGTGGCCGACCACTGCGTGCTGGACGCGCAGGACCGCGCCAGCTTCGTTGCGCTGCGCGCGGTGCCGCATGGCGACGCCTGCGAAGTGATGGCGACCTTCTTCCGGGAGCCGGGCTGGAGCGATTGGCAATGGCTCGAAGGGGTGCAGGACGCGCAACATGCGCTGGTCCGTCTGAAGGCGAGGCTCGAGGCGCAGGCGCCGATGACACGGGCACACGAGCCTGAACTCGCGCCGGTGTGAGCGCCGGGCAGGACCGGAATCACGACAGGCTGTATCAGCCGACGGATTGACACAGTGGCGGGGCTGTCGTGCCCCGCTGTCACTGGGCGAGCGTGGCGGAGCAGCCTATCGTGGGCCCTCATCGCGAGGAGCCTTCATGACGTCCCGATCCGCCCATCTGCCCCGGCATGCCGCAACGCCCGTTCGCATGCCGTTCGCCGCAGCCATCGTGCAAGGCCTGGTGCAGGCCCTGGTGCACACGACCCATGGCATTGCCGGCGCATGGCGGCGTCTTGCCGAAGACCAGGATGCCCGCTTCCTGCGCTCGGCATGCGACCTAGAAGACCTCGAATACCGGCTGCGGGTGCTCGAGCGCGGCCGGCGCGGCCCCGGTCGCGCGATGATGGCGCGTGGCCCTTACGCGTGAGGCCGGGGCAGCGCCTAAGATGCGCACGCATCACGACCGGATCGTGAAGGACGTCAGCCGTGTTCAGCATAGACCGAGCCTCCCCGGTGCCGCTCGCGGTACAGATCGAGCAGCAGGTGATCCGCCTGCTGCAGCGGGGCCAGTTGGCGTCCGGTGTGCGGCTGCCGTCCATCCGCCATCTCGCGCAGCGGCTGAGCGTGAGCCCCAATACGGTCGTGAACGCCTACGACCGGCTGGTGGCGGACGGCCATGTGGAGGCGCGCGGCACTGCCGGCTACTTTGCGGCGGCGACCGGTTCGGTGCAGACCGACGTCGCCAGCCTGCTCGAGGCCGGCGTGGAGCAGGACGCGATCTGGCTGGTGCAGCAGGCCAACGACCTGCCGCCGGGCATGCTGCAGGCGAGCAGCGGCGCCCTGCCCGCCAACTGGTTGCAGGACGTGGCGCCCGCCAGCGTGTTGCAGCGAGCCTTTGCGTCGCTGCCCGGCGGCATGGGCAGCCGCTGCCCGCCGCAGGGCTGGATGCCGCTGCGCGAGCGGCTCGCGTTGATGCTGCGCGGCCAGGGCATCGCCGTGGACGCCAGCCGCATCATGACCACCACCGGCGCCACGCAGGCCATCGACCTGATCTGCCGCGCCTACCTGAAACCGGGCGATGCCGTGGTGGTGGAGGACCCGGGCTACCACCTGCTGGCCGCCCGGCTGCGCGAGAGCAGCATACGTATCGTCGGCGTGCCCCGGTTGCCCGACGGCCCGGACCTGGCACGGCTCGAGCAGGCGCTGGTCGAGCACCGGCCGCGGCTGATGTTCCTGCAGGGTTCGCTGCACAACCCGACCGGCTGGACGGCCAGCCCCGGCAACCTGCACCGGGTGCTGTCGCTGGCCGAGCGGCACGGCGTGCTGATCGCCGAGGACGACGTCTATGGCCACCTCGTGCCGGGCTTGCGCAGCAGCCTGGCGCAGATGTCCGGGCTGGCCCAGGTCATCTACTTCTCGACCTTCTGCAAGGTGTTGAGCCCGGCGCTGAGGGTCGGCTATGTGGCGGCCGAGCCGTCGCTGCTGAAGCCCTTGCTGCGGCAGAAGATCATGAGCGTGATGAGCGGCTCGGCCTTGATGGAGGCCGTGATTGCCGAACTGCTGGCCGCCGGGCGGGTACGCAAGCACCTGGAGCGGCTGCAGGCGCGCCTGGCCGGTGCCCGCAGCGCCAGCCTGCGTGTGCTGGAGGACGTGGGCCTGCGCTTCGAGCGGCCCGCGCAGGGGGGCATGTTCCTGTGGGGCCGGCTGCCCGACGGCGTGGCGGTCGAGCCGCTGGTCAAGGACGCGTGGCAGCAGGGCATCCTGCTGGCGGGAGGCGCCACCTTCGGCAGCGAGGCGACCAGCAGCGCGAGCCTGCGCTTCAACGTGGTGTATGCGCAGAACGTGCAGCTGAGCCGCTACCTGAAGGAGCGTTTCGCGCTGATGGAGCGCACCCGCAGCTCGCTGGCGCGCATCGCCCAGGGATGACACCCGGCCCGCTCACGCACCGGCTCGCGACGGCGGCGGGTACAGCGCCGCCATGCGCTGCAACTGATCGATCATCCGTCGCCGCAACATGGGCGGGCGCAGCACCTCGGCCTCGGGGCCGAGCCGCAGCAACTGGTCGGCGGCGTGCTCGACCGACTCGATCGGCACCGTCACGCGTACCCACCCACCTGACTCCGGCGCGCTCGCCGTTCGCAGCGCCGCCTCGCCCACCGCCGCGCTGAAGTCCCGCAGCCACTTCAGTCCGCGCGGAGACACCCGCAGCGTCGCCTCATCCTGGTAGAGCGCGGCCTCGAAGCGCTCGATCGATGCGCTCCAGTACGCGGCGAGGTCGAAGCCGCGCGGCGGCTCGAAGCGTTCGTCGCTCGGCGTCAGCTCCAGGATGTTGTCGAGCCGGTAGGTGCGTGCCTTGCCTCCCGCGCGTGCCACCACGTACCAGATGCCGGCCTTCAGCACCAGCCCGAGCGGCTCGACTTCGCGCTCGACCACGCCCTTCCAGCTTTCGTAGCGCATTGCCATGCGGCGTGAGTCCCACACTGCCTGCGCGACGGCAGGCA
Organism: Caldimonas mangrovi; assembly: GCF_023721835.1. Lineage (GTDB taxonomy): Bacteria > Pseudomonadota > Gammaproteobacteria > Burkholderiales > Burkholderiaceae_C > Caldimonas > Caldimonas mangrovi. Next base: position 40,195 of record NZ_JAMKFE010000003.1, read on the forward strand.
GCCGGTCGGCCGGCGCTGCCTGCCGGTACCAGTCGGTGGGGTCCAGGTGAAACCGTGCGCTGACCCGCTGCGCGTCGGCCTGCCAGCCAACGGGCAGGGCCGCCAGCAGCTTCAGTTGCGCCGAAGCCATCGCCTCGCCCAGGCCCAGCTGCTTCGCCGGCCCCGGCAAGCCGGCCAAGAACACCGCCTGGGCTTCGGCCGTGGTGAGGCCGGTCAGTTGCGTGCGCCAGCCTTCGCGCAGCTGGAAGCCGCCGTGGCGTCCGGTCTCGGCCCACACCGGCACGCCGGCCGCGCTCAGTTGGTCGACGTCGCGGTAGACCGTGCGCACCGACACCTGCAGTTCGGCGGCCAGCGCCTGCGCGCTGATACGGCCCCTCGTCTGCAGCAGCATCAGGATGGACAACAGCCGGCTCGCTTGCATGCGGCGCAGTGTGGCAGAAAAGCCTGACATTCGATGTCAGGGTTTTGGATGCAAGATCGTGCCGTCTTCATCCACCAGGAGCCGCCGTGCCCGCACCCCCACCCACCGTTGTCGAGCTGCGCCAATACACCTTGCATCCCGGCCAGCGCGAAACGCTGATCGAACTGTTCGAACGCGAGCTGGTGCACACGCAGCAGGCGCTCGGCATCGAGGTCGTCGGCCCGTTCCGCGACCTTGACCGGCCTGACGTGTTCGTCTGGGTGCGCGGTTTCGCGAGCGTGGCCGCCCGCGGGCCGGCGCTCGAAGCTTTCTATGGTGGGCCGGCATGGCAGGCGCACCGTGCAGCGGCCAACGCGACGATGACCGCATGGCACGACGCGCTGCAACTCAAACCGGCGCGCGCCGGCAGCGGCTTCACCTGGCCGGCGCGCGCGCCGCAGCGGCTGCACGCCACGCTGCTGTCCCTGCACGAGCCCGCCGGCGGCGACCGCCTCGATGCGATCGAGGCGTTGCTGCAGACACAGCTCGATGCCGCCGGTGCCCGGCGGTTCGCGAGCTTCGTCACCGAACCCGCACCGAACGGCTATCCGCGCCTGCCGCTGCGCGAGGGCGAGCCGATGTTCGTTGCCTTCCACGAGCCGGCCGCATTGGCGCTGGGCACGTTGCAGCCGTGGCTGCGCACCGGGCCGCAGACCCTGCGGCTGGAACCCACCGAGCGCGCGATGGCGCGCATGACAGGAGCGTCCGCGTGAGCACGACCACATACACCGGCCAGCCGCACGATTTCGATTTTCTCGTCGGCCGTTGGCACGTCGCCAACCGCAAGCTGAAGCAGCGCCACGCCGGTTGCACCGAATGGCACGAGTTCAGCGCCGAACACCAGGCCTGGTCGCACCTGGACGGCGTCGTCAGCGTCGATGAAATGGTGTGCCCGGGCGAGGGCTTTTCCGGCTGCTCGGTGCGCACGCTCGACCTGGCGACGCGGCAGTGGGCGATCTACTGGATCGACAGCCGCAGCGGCACGCTGTTTCCGCCGGTGCATGGCGGCTGGCAGGGCGAGCGCGGCGAGTTCCACGGCGACGATGTCGACGAGGGCCGGCCCGTCAAGCTGCGCTTCGTCTGGCTGCGGCTCGGCCCCGACGAGGCACGCTGGGAGCAAGCCTTCTCGACCGATGACGGCGAGCGCTGGGAGACGAACTGGGTGATGGAATTCCGGCGTGCCGACGGCGATCAGCGGTAGAACGCCTCGACCTTGCCGTTGAGCTTGATCATCAGCGGGTGGCCCTTGCGGTCCAGCGTCTTGCCAGCCGGCACGCGGATCCAGCCTTCGCTGATGCAGTACTCCTCGACGTCGTGGCGCTCCTTGCCGTTGAAGCGGATGCCGATGTCGTGCTGGAACACGGCGGCGACGTGGTGCGGGCTTTTCGGGTCGATCGACAGGCGGTCGGGCAGAGGCGGCACTTGAGGGTCGGTCATGGGCGATCCGGGAGAAAAAAGGTCCGGGAAGGGAGCAATGGGCCGCATTGTCCCTGACGCAGGGGACAACGCATCGGCCCTCCGTCGTGTGAACAGGCCCTAGGGTAATCCCGAGGCCCTGTAAGAACGACACCCCGGGGGCGACTCATGCTGGCGGGCCGTTCGTCTCAGGGTCGCCCGCGGGTCCACAACACACTGAAAGGAAAAACAGATGCTCAAGATGAAATCAGGCCTCGCCGTCGCGACCGCCGCCGCCGCCATGTTCTCGATGGGCTTGACCACCACGGCCGTGCAGGCGGACGGCGGCATGGTCAAGTGCTCGGGCGTCAACAGCTGCAAGGGCACCTCCGAGTGCAAGACCGCGAAGAGTGAATGCAAGGGCCACAACAGCTGCAAGGGCCAGGGCTGGGTGTCGAAGAAGTCGGCCGAGGAATGCACCAAGGCCGGCGGCAAGGTCGTCGGCTGATCGACGTCGGTCCACGGACATGACAGACATCCGGTGCATGGCGCGCGCCGGCACCGGGTGCCCTTCGACATGACACAAGACCTCTGCGGCTTCGGCCTGGGCCTGCGCACCGAACACTACCGCGACTTCACCGAGCGGCGGCCGGCGGTGGACTGGCTCGAAGTCATCTCCGAAAACTACATGGTGCCCGGTGGCAAGCCGCTGCACTACCTCGATACGATCCGGCGCGACTACCCGATGGTGATGCACGGCGTGTCGCTGTCCATCGGCAGCGCCGACCCGCTGAACCGCGATTACCTGCGGGAGCTGGCCCGGCTGGCGCGGCGCCTCCAGCCGGCGTGGGTGTCGGACCACTTGTGCTGGACCGGTGTCGACCGTACCCAGCTGCACGACCTGCTGCCGCTGCCGTACACCGAGGCGGCGCTGCGCCATCTGGTGCCGCGCATCCACCAGGTCCAGGACGCGCTGGGCCGCCGGCTGGTGCTGGAGAACGTCTCCAGCTACGTGGCCTACGCGGCCGACGAGATGAGCGAGTGGCAGTTCATCGGCGAGCTGCTCGTGCAGGCCGACTGCCTGTTGCTGCTGGACGTCAACAACGTCTACGTCAGCAGCGTGAACCATGGCCACGATCCGCACGCGTATATCGACGCCATGCCGCGCGAGCGTGTCGTGCAGATCCACCTGGCCGGCCATGAGCGCCGCGGCGACTTCCTGATCGATACCCACGACCACCCGGTGTGCGAAGCGGTGTGGGCGCTCTACGGACACACCCTGCGGCACATTGGTCGCGTGGTGCCGACAATGATCGAACGTGACGATCGCATGCCGCCGCTCGACGAGCTGCTGCAGGAACTCGATCAGGCGCGGCGTGTCGCTGCCGAGTGGGCGGCGCAGCCGGCCGGAGCGCTCGCATGACGCCGAACGTGTTGCTCGAGCAGCAGCGCGCCTTGATGCGGGCCATCGTCGACGGGGCGCCGCCCGCCGGGCTGCGCCCGCGCCCCGGCGGGCAGCCCGCTTTGCTGTCGGTGTACCGGCAGGCCTACACCGCGCGCCTCGCCGCCGCGCTGGCCGACAACTACCTGGTGCTGCAGCGGGCGATGGGCGACGCGGCCTTCGACGCCCTGGCGTGCGCGTACATCGGTGCCTGCCCGTCGCGCCGTCCTTCGATACGCTGGTTCGGCGACCAACTGCCGGCGTTCATGGCCGGTCGCGATGACCTCGTGCCGCATCCGGCGCTGACCGACGTCGCCCACATGGACTGGGCGTTGCGCAGCGCCTTCGACGCGGCCGACGCCCCCGTGCTTGAACCGCAGGACGCCGCCCGCGTGCCGGTTGAAGCCTGGCCCGGGCTCACGATGCAGCTGCATCCGAGCGTGCAGACCCTCGCGCTGCGGTGGAACGTCGAGCCGGTGTGGCAGGCGCTGCGGGTTCACGAGCCGGATAGCGGTGCCGGCGAGCCCGAGCTGCCTGAACCGCAAGCCCACCCGCATCGCCTGCTGGTGTGGCGCGAACGGCTCGACACCCGCTGGCGTTCGCTCGAGGCGCGCGAGGCGGCACTGCTCGACGCCGTGCAACGCGGCTGCCGTTTCGACGCCCTGTGCGAACTGGCCCTCGAAACCGAGGCCGACGAGGACGCCGCCGTGCTCGTGGTCGTGCAGGCGGTACAGCAGTGGCTGAGCGAGGGCCTGCTGAGCCATTGGTCTCCTGTTTGAGCTCGAGGGGCCGGTGTTCACCGGCGGCATCGGTCGCTCCTGCTGCTTCGCGTCCGGGTGACATCAGGCCAAGCGCCAGCATGCATGCCCACGCGGCGGGGTGGCACCCCGGTTGCTGGCAACGGTACACCTGTTCCCCTGCGGGGCGGATTGCCCCTGCACAACCCAGACGAGGTGACCATGGCCCCAACCCCTACTTCCAAGCTGCGGGAAGTGCCCCGCGAGCAGCAAGACAGCGCCGCCCACCCGGCTCCGGCGGTCCGCGCGATCGACGTCGGCTTCGGGCTGGTGAAATTCAGCCTGCCGGCCGAAGGCGGCATCACCTTTTCATCTTTCCCGTCGATGGCAATTCCTGCCGACGTCAGTGCCGTGCGCAGCCTCAGCACGCGCCGACGCGACACCTTCGACGTGCCGGCCGGCGGCGCACAGTACGAGGTCGGCCGCGACGTCGGGCTGGCACAGGCCGGCGGCAGCTTCGGCCGCGACGTGACGGACGAGTTCTACAAGGGCGCGATCTACGAGGCGCTGACGAAGGGCGCGCTGCGCTACATGGCCGAAGCCGGCGACCGCACGATCGACGTGCTGGTGCTCGGCCTGCCGGTCAACCAGTACAACGACGCCAAGCGCCGCGACCACCTGCGCCAGACGTACGAGCGTGCGGTCGACGTCGGCGACGGCAAGACGATCGAGGTGCGCAAGGTGGTGGTGCAGGCGCAGCCGATGGGCGGCTACGCGGCGCTGGAAGAGCATTTCGACGAGCTGAACCAGGTGATCCAGGGCACCGGCGGCGCCTTGCAGCCGCTGGCATCGGTCGACGAACTCGACGAGCTGTCGGTGCTGGTGGTCGACCCCGGCGAGCACACGCTCGACTGGCTGCTGATCCAGCAGGGCAGCATCAACCCGCGCGCCAGCGGCGCCGCGTCGGACGCCGGGCGCCATCGCGTGATCCGGGCGGTGCAGGAATCGCTGGCGGCGGACGTCGGCCGCCCGCTCGGCCCGGCGGTCGCGCCGCGCATCAACGAGGCGCTGCGCCAGCAGCAGCCGGTCAAGCTCAGCGGCGTCGCGCACGACCTGGCCAAGTACGAGCCGCAGATCATGAGCGTGATCGAGGACTCGCTGAACCGCATGATCGACGGGCTGCGCGACGCCCACGAGATCATCGACCTGATCGTGCTGGTCGGCGGCCACCCGGGGCGCTACCGCGACGTGCTCAGCCGGCGCTTCCCGGCCATCCCGGTGTTCGTGATGCCGGAGTCCATGTCGGCCAACGTGCGCGGCTTCCAGATGATCGGCGAGGCCGTGGCGGAGGACGCCTGATGCGCGCGGCGAGCAGGGGCCGGCGATGGCCGTGATCCGTCTGCAGGTCGAGATCGACAGCGCGGTCTACCCCGAACTGTACGCCGGGCTGTACGCCATCGAGCGGCCGCAGGCGCGCGAAGAGCGGCTGCGGCAGTTGGCGGCCTCCGGGCTGCTCTGGGAGGGCGTGCGCATGCGCGGATCGGCCGGCGCGGTGACCCACCCTCAACCGCCGGCGACGGCCAGCGTGCCGGTGCTGTTCGATGTGGTCGACGACGGCACGCGCGGGTCGCATGCAGCCACCGAGCCGCCGTTGCCACCTGCGCTCGAAGCGGGCGTCTACCGGCCCGGCGCGCGCTCCGAGCGGGTCAAGCGCATGCGCGACCGAGGCCTGTTCAAGAACGGCTGACGCCGCCCGCCTGCCCCGGCCGCACGAAGTCCCGGCGCACGCGCGCGACCTCGGCCCGCGTCACGCAGCCTTCGGCGTGGTCGTTGATCAAGCCCATGGCCTGCATGAACGCATAGACGGTGGTCGGGCCGACGAACTGCCAGCCCTGCTTCTTGAGCGCCTTCGACAGCGCGACCGAGGCGGCCGACTGCGAGGCCGTCTGTGGTGCCGCCAGCGCGTGCGTCGGCGGCTCGAAGCCCCAGAAGAACGCGGCCAGCGAACCGTGCTCGTCGACCAGCTCGCGGGCGCGCTGCGCGTTGTTGATGGCCGCCTCGATCTTGCCCCGGTGGCGCACGATGCCGGCGTCGTTCAGCAGGCGGTCGACGTCGCGCCCGGTATAGCGGGCGACCCGGTGGTAGTCGAAGCCGTGGAACGCCGCGCGAAAGTTCTCGCGCTTGGCGAGGATGGTGCGCCAGCTGAGGCCCGACTGGAATCCTTCCAGGCAGAGCTTCTCGAACAGGCGCACGTCGTCCGAAACGGGGAAGCCCCATTCGGTGTCGTGATATGCGAAGAACTCGGGCGCTGCGGCGCACCAGCGGCATCTCGGCTGGCCATCGGGTCCCGGGACGGTGTCGGTCATGGCGCGGATCGAAGGAGGGGAAGTCGGTTCAAACCAGGAACGACAGCCGGGCGTCGGCCTTCGACGGGGCGATCTCGACGATCTCGGCGCTGACCACCTGCTCCCTGACGAAGGGGTCGTCGTCGATGCGGGCCTGCAGTTCGTCGCGCGAGACGCCGTGCGCCAGCAGTGCGCCGCCCTGCTGCGGCGGCAGGCTGCCGGCCAGCACGAAAACCCCGTCGTCGAAGCCGCGCTGTATCCATTGCACGTGGGCGTCCATGTGGTCCCTGGCTCGGGACCTGTGCGCCGAGAACTTCAGCAGTACGAGAAACATCGATGCCTCGTCGGGTGTCAGTCGTGGGGTGTGTGCGAGGGGGCGTCGCCCAGGCACGATGTCAGCCACTCGTGCATGCGACGGACTTCCTCGCGGATGAACTTCTCGTCGTGAAACGCATGGGCCAGCGTGGCGACGCCCTGGCTCATCGCCAGCAGGTGCATCGCCAGCGCCTCGGCATCCGCCTTGCGCCCCAGCAACCGGAACTGCTTGCGCAGCCAGGTGCGGAACAGCGTGAACAGCTGGTTGGCGTCGTCGTGGGCCGCATGCTGCAGCTTGGCGAGCTCGGTGCACAAGGTGCCGACCGGGCAGCCGTATCGCTGAATGTCCGCGCGGTTGGCGCTCAGCATCTCGATGAAGCGGCGCAGGCGTTCCTCGGGACCGGCGGCTTCGCGCTCCCACTGCGCGAGCATCTCTTGCGTGCGGGCCAGACGGACGCCGATCACCGCGTCGAGGATCTGGTCCTTCGTCTTGAAGTGATGGTAGAAGTTGCCGCGCGAGATCTGCACGGCATCGGCGATGTGCGCGAACGAGGTGTACTCGTAGCCGGTGCGATAGAACAGCCTGTCGGCGGCTTCGACGATCTGATCGCGGGTCGACTTGGCGAGCGTGCTTGCGGCGTTCATGGGGGCGGGATGGAGCGGCTAGGACAATCGTCCCACATCCCGATGTTAGGACGATTGTCCTAGAACGTCAAGGGCCTCGCGGCGCCTCGTGCGCCGCACCCTCTCACCCGCGACGCGTCTTCACGGCCTGTGCCAGCCCTCGCAGCGCGTCCTCGGTCTGGCTCCAGCCGATGCACGCGTCGGTGATCGAAACGCCGTGCTTCAGCGGGGCGCCCGGCACCAGGTCCTGCCGTCCTTCTTCCAGATGGCTTTCGATCATCAAGCCGGCAATGCGGCGCTCGCCTTCGCCCACGCGGCGGCCGATGTCGGCGGCCACGTCGATCTGGCGGCGGTGCTGCTTGGCCGAGTTGGCATGCGAGCAGTCCACCATCAGCCTCTCGCGCAGGCCCGCCTTCGCCAGCGCGGCGCAGGCGGCGTCGACGCTCGCCTCGTCGTAGTTCGGCCCCTTGGAGCCGCCGCGCAGGATGACGTGGCAGTCGTCGTTGCCCCGGGTTTCGAAAATCGCCGCCTGGCCCATCTTGGTCATGCCCATGAAGGCGTGGCTGGCGCGCGCGGCCTGCAACGCGTCCACCGCCACCTGCACGCCGCCGTCGGTGCCGTTCTTGAAGCCCACCGGGCAGCTCAGGCCCGAGGCCAGCTGGCGATGGCTCTGGCTTTCGGTGGTGCGCGCGCCGATCGCGCCCCAGCTCACCAGGTCGGCGATGTACTGCGGGCTCAACAGGTCCAGGAACTCGGTGCCGCAGGGCAGGCCCAGCGCACTGATGTCCAGCAGCAGCTCGCGCGCGCGGCGCAGCCCCTCGTTGATGTGGAAGCTGCCGTCCAGGCGGGGGTCGTTGATGTAGCCCTTCCAGCCTACCGTGGTGCGCGGCTTCTCGAAGTACACGCGCATCACCAGCAGCAGTTCATCGCGCAGCCCCGCGTCCAGCGCCTTGAGGCGTTGCGCGTACTCGATGGCCTGGTCGTGGTCATGGATCGAGCACGGCCCCACCACCACCAGCAGCCGGTCGTCGCGACCGTGCAGCACGTCGGCGATGCGCGAGCGCGCGTCTTCCACCAGGCCCTGCACCGGCGCGGGGATCGGAATTTCATCGAGCAGCAACGCCGGCGAGATCAGCGGCCGCACCGCGCGGATGCGCACGTCGTCGATGCGGGTGAGGTCCTGCGTGCTGTCGGCGTTGCCGGCCTCACGGTCGTGCAGCGGGTCGTCGATGCGGGTCATGGGAGGTCCTGGGGTGAGGGGTTCCAGCTCAGGACGGCGGCGAGCCGGTCGTGGAACGGGGTGGGCGGCTGGGACGAGATGCTAACAGTGGCTCATCGTGCCCGCTGCTTCCCGGTTCCCTCCATCACCGCCTGCAACCCTTCCAGTTGCTGCTGCAACATCGGGCCGACCACCGCGTCGACGGAAGCTTCGAGGCTCAGGTCGCAGCGGGTGTGGTGCAGTTGTCCTGCGAGCGTCAGGTGTGCGAACCCGTGCACCGTCGACCAGATCGACATCAGCACGGCGTGCTGCGGCGCCGTCAGCGGCTGATCGGGCGGCACCCCCAGCAGGTCGCGCACACCGTTCTCGAGCATCGCGAAGGCCGCGTGCCCGCTGCGCTGCAACTCGGCATCGTCGCCGTGGTTGCCGGCACGGAACATGAGCCCGAAGCGGCCGGGGTGGCGCAGCGCGAAGCGCACATAGCCCACGCCCTGTTCGCGCAGGCGTGCCACGGGGTCGCTGCCGCCACGGGCGTTGCCGGCCGCCAGCGCCTCGGTCAACCCGTCGAAGGCCAGCGTGGCGACCACGGTCAGCAGGCCATCGGCGTCGCCGAAGTGGTGCGCCGGCGCCGCAGGCGATACCCCCGAGCGGCGCGCCACTTCGCGCAGCGAAAAACCTTCCAGCCCGCGCTCGGCCAGCAGCGCTTCGGTGGCATCGATCAGCGACGAACGCAAGGCGCCGTGGTGGTAGGCCGTGCGGGCAGCGGGGGACGGGGGCGGCTTCTTCGGCATGGCGGCAGTCTAACTTGACACCGTTCAGATGTGTCGCTAGAGTGAACTTAACACTGTTCAAATGAGGTGCCTCGATGAACCTGCCTGCTCTTGAAACGTGGTTCGGCCTGGCCAACAGCCTGGCCCTGCTCGGCTGGGCCGCGCTGGTCCTGGCGCCGCTGTTCGGCCGCCATGCCGGTCTGGCTCGCCGCTTCGCCGGGCGTGTCGTGCCGCTGTTGCTGGCGGTGGCGTATGCGGGCCTGATCGCGACGCATTGGGGCACCGGTGGCTACGGCTCGCTGCAGCAGGTGCAGCAGCTGTTCTCGGTGCCCGGGCTGTTGCTGGCGGGCTGGCTGCACTACCTGGCATTCGATCTGTTCGTCGGCAACTGGATCGCCGAGCGCGCCGTGGTGCTCGGGCTGCGCGCGTGGGTGTGGGTTCCGCTGCTGGCCCTGACTTTCCTGTTCGGCCCCGCGGGGTTGCTGGGCTATGCGCTCGTGCGCGGCCTTGCGGCCGGTCGGGCCCGGCTGTCCGCGGCCTCCCTCTGAGCCTGTCCGTTTCACTTCTGCCCGAGGAGGCTGCATGAACACGCTCGTCTCGACCCCTGCGCCGCACAGCACCGGCCGCGCCCACCGCCTGGCCGGCGTGCCGCGGGAACTGCTCGCCCGGCAGCGCACGCTGACGGTGTTCGCTGCCGTGCTGCTGGTGCTGCTGCTGCCCGCCACGCTGGCCTGGGGGCTGGACGAGCGGCTGCTGCGCGGCGTGAATGTCTGGGTCAAGCCGATGAAGTTCGCAGTGTCGATCGCCGTCCTGGCGCTCACGACCGCCTGGTTCATCGGCCACCTGTCGCCGGCGCAACGGCATTCGCGCGGCGTGCGATGGGTGGTGGCGCTGATCGTCGGCGCCGGGTCGTTCGAGCTGGCCTACATCGCGCTGCAGGCCGGCCTGGGCGAAGGCTCGCACTACAACGTCGCCGGCACCTTCCACGCGGTGATGTACCCCCTGATGGGCCTGGGCGCACTGCTGCTGACCGCGTCGCAGCCGCTGCTGGCCTGGCAGCTGTACCGCCATCCGGATCCGGCGCTGCCGCCGGCCTACCGGGCGTCCGTGCTGCTGGGCCTGGGGCTGACCTTCTTGCTGGGTGCGGGCATCGGCGGGCTGCTGTCGGCCGTGCAGCCGCCCGATGGCTCCGGCTTGCCGCTGGTCGGGTGGTCACTGGCCGGCGGCGATCTTCGGCCCGCTCATTTCTTCGGCGTCCATGCCCAGCAACTGCTGCCGCTCGCCGGCCTGGCGCTGGCGCGGTGGGTGCCGCGGCAGGGCCGGCGCGCGGCGATGCTGCTCGCCGCGCTGTACACGCTGGGCTGCATCGGCTTGGTGGTGCAGGCGCTCGACGGCGTCGCGCTGGCCGGCTATTGACGGCGGCGGCAGCCACCGCGGCAGCGGAAGGCGTCTTTTGCAACGGTCCGCCACCCCTGTCGGCTGCGCGCATACTGGTTCGTCCTTGAGGTCTGCGCCGGTATGAACGAACCCGCCATGCCCATCCCCGAACCCCGAGAGCTCCCCGTCGCCGCCTGGATCGCGACCACGCTTCGAGACGCCCGACCGCGTGCCGTTGCCGCCCTGCTGCGCTACTTCCGCGACCTCGACACGGCCGAGGAAGCCTTTCAGGAGGCGAGCCTGCGTGCATTGCAGCGGTGGCCCGTCGACGGCACGCCTGCGGAGCCGTTGGCGTGGCTGGTGCTGGTGGGTCGCAACGCCGGGCTCGACGATGTGCGCCGACGCCGCCGCGACGTGCCGTTGCCGTCGGACGACTTCTTTTCCGATCGCGGCGAAACCCAGGCGGCATGGGCCGAGCAGCTCGACCACGCGCCCTACCGGGACGACGTGCTGCGTCTGCTGTTCACTTGCTGCCACCCTGCGCTGCCGGCCACGCAGCAGATCGCGCTGGCGTTGCGCGTCGTTGCCGGGTTGCCGGTGGCCGAAATCGCGCGGGCGTTTCTTGTCAGCGACAGCGCGATGGAGCAGCGCATCACGCGCGCCAAGCGGCGCGTGGCAACGGCCGGCCTGCCGTTCGAAGCGCCCGGCGCCGCCGAGCGGTCTGTGCGGCTGGGTGCGGTCGCCGCGACGGTCTACCTGCTGTTCAACGAGGGCTATTCGGCCACCAGCGGCACCGAGCACGTGCGCGTGCCGCTGTGCGAAGAGGCGATCCGCCTGGCGCGGCTGCTGCTGCAACTGTTCCCCGAAGAGCCGGAGATCGCCGGCCTCACGGCCTTGTTGCTGCTGCAGCATGCGCGTGCCGCAGCGAGGCTGGACGCCGAGGGCGCGGTCGTGCTGCTGGAAGACCAGGACCGGGGACGCTGGAACCGGGCGCTGCTCGACGAAGGCCTCGCACTCGTCGAGCCAGCCTTGCGGCGCGGCCGGCCGGGGCCTTACCAACTGCAGGCGGCGATCGCTGCGACGCATGTGCAGGCGCGCCGCGCGCAAGACACCGACTGGGCCGAGATCGACCGTCTCTATGCGGTGCTCGAAGCGCTGCAGCCGTCGCCCGTGGTCACGCTGAACCGTGCGGTGGCCATGTCGAAACTGCAGGGTGCAGAGGTCGCCCTCGCGATGATCGAGCCGCTGGCCGACCGGCTCGCCGGCCACTTCCACTTCCATGGTGTCAAGGGCGCACTGTTGATGCAGCTCGGTCGCGACACGGAGGCGCGCGCGGCATTCGATGCGGCGATGGGCTTGTCGCGCACTGCAGCGGAGGCTGCACACCTGCGCGGCCAACTCGACCGGTTGGCGCAGGGCGTGCCGCGGCGCGGCATCGCGAAACCGATTGCATGAGCGAGGACGATCGATGCTCTATTCCATCCTGATCTACGGCAGCGAAGCCCACGTCGCTGCCTGGGCGCCCGACCAGGAAGACGACGTGCTGGGCCGGCATGCCGAGCTGCGCCAGCAACTGCGCGCCGAAGGCCGCATGGGTCCGGTGATGCGCCTCGCGCCGGACGCGGCCGGCACGGTACTGCGCGTCGGCAGCGGCGAGCCGCTCGTCACCGACGGGCCGTTCGCCGAGACCAAGGAGCAGTTGATGGGCCTCTACTTCCTGGAGTGCGCGACGCTCGACGACGCCGTCGCGGCGGCACGGCGCCTGAGCTTCGAGACGGGCGTCTTCGAGATCCGGCCGGTGGTCTGGTTCGATCCCGGCATGCTGCCGCCTCACACGCCCTGAAAGGTGTCGGCTGCGGCCACGCGCGTTCGTCCTTGGGCAGACCGTCGCCATAGGGGCCGGCGGCAAGACCCGAGGAGATGCTCATGTGGCTGGAAGGCAAGGTTGCCGTGGTCTACGGCGGTGGTGGGGCGATCGGCGGCGCCGTCGCGCGCGCGTTCGCCCGTGAAGGGGCGCGAGTGCATCTCGCCGGCCGCACGCAAGCCAGGCTCGACGCGGTGGCGGCCGAGATCGTGGCCGCAGGCGGGCAGGCCGAGTGCGCCGCGCTCGATGTGCTGGACGAGGAGGCCGTGGAGCACCACGCGTCCGCGGTGGCCGAAGCAACGGGCCGCTTCGATGTGATGCTCAACGCCGTCGGCATCTCGCATGTGCAGGGCACCCCGCTGCTCGAGCTGGGCTACGACGAATACGCGCACCCGCTCGAAGGCTACACACGCAGCAACTTCCTGACGGCGCGGGCGGCGGCACGGCGGATGGTGCGCCAAGGCACCGGCGTGATCCTCATGCTGTCGACCCCCGGCGCTCGCATGGCGGGCGGCGGCTTCATGGGCTATGGGGCGGCATGCGCGGCGGTCGAGGCGATGACGCGGCACCTGGCCGGTGAGCTCGGCCCGCACGGCGTGCGCGCGGTGTGCCTGAGGTCGGACGCGATTCCCGAGGCGCTGGGCCGGCACTCGCACACCGCGGAAGTGTTCCGCAAGGCGGCGCAGCAGGCGGGGATGACGGTCGACGGCATGCTCGCCGAACGCGCGCGCAGCGCAACCCTGCTGCAACGGCTGCCGACGCTGCAACAGCTCGCGGACGCCGCGGTGTTCGCGGCCTCCGACCGAGCAGGCGCCGTGACGGCCTGCCTGCTCAACGTGACCTGCGGCTCGGTGGTCGATGTGTAGGGCTTTCATTCGGGCGGGAGCGCCGGGCACGCGATACGCCGAGCTGCACGCCTGCGCGCCGTGGTAGCTTTCAGGCACGTGGGCCGCGGCAGCCGGCCTGTACAAGACAAGCAAACGGAGGGTGTCGCGATGTCGTGGCGTTACGTCCATCTTGGCGTCGGTGTGCTGGGCCTGCTGGCCTTCGTGCTCAGCGGACAGTACATGCACTGGGTGCACGACCACCTGCGCGGCATGCCGGACGGCCCCCGCCTGTTCTACCGCTCGGTGCACATCTACCTGCTGTGGTCGGCGTTGCTCAATCTGGCGCTGGCCGGGGCCGCAACGGCACCCGGGCATCCGCGCTGGGCCGTCCCGCGCATGCTGGCCTCGACGGCGGTGGCCGTCGGGCCGGCACTGCTCGCGGCCTCCTTCCTGCTGGAAACCTACAACGCAGCCCTGCTGCGGCCGATGGCGCGCTGGGCCATCTACGCCGCGGTGGGCGGCGTGCTGGTGCACACGTTCACGTCGTGGACAAGGTCGCCGCCGCCTGCGCCAGCTCGTCCATCTCGGCCGTGACCTGCGTCATCACATTGGCGACGGCCGTGAACTCGCGCCCGGCGTCGCCGGCCCGCACGGCCACCACTTGCGCATTGACGGCGACGATGCGGGCCTGCTTGGCGACCGAGGTGATGTCGCCCAGCAGGTCGCCCAGGCGGCGCTGCAGCGCTGCCGCACAGCGGCGCGACTCGGCCTCGTAGATCTGTGTGATCTGGTTGAGCAGCGCCAGGATCGGCGTGGCGCCGGCGATCAGCGCCTGCATCAGGCCGGCCCCCTGCGCGGCCGAGGCCTCCAGCGCATCGAGCGTGCGCCGGGCGAGGCCGATGAATTCCTGGATGCGTGCGTCGCCGCCGTTCGGCCCGAAGTAGGCGGCGCGAATTTCCTCGAAGTGGGCACCCGGCAGCCGGCCCTTGCCGTGGATCAGCGTGGCGTGGCTGTCGGCGAACAGACCGACGGCCTCGCGCGCCGCGGCGAGCGCCTGCTCGTGGCCCAGCGACGCCAGCACGGCTTGCAGCGCGATGCGCTGCGACAGCATGCGCTGGCGACCGGCGAGGTTGATCAAGGCGGCGAGCGTGTCGCCGGAGACCGCGACAACCGGGGCATCGGCGAGCGGCGGCGGGGACGTGGCGAGCGTGCGAGCGAGCGGCATGACGGGCCTGGCTGTGTGCATGGCGGGTGAGGGGCCCGCGGGCTCAAGCATGAACCGGGCCCGTTGCCGGCGCGGCGGGCGGCCCGCCCCGCTTGACGAGCGTTCCGTCACGCCTGGCCGGCCAGTACCTGCTGCACGCGCTCGCGCAGTGCCGGCAGCAGCTCGGCCTCGAACCACGGGTTGCGCCGCACCCACAGCTGGTTGCGCGGGCTGGGGTGCGGCAACGGGAACACGGCCGGCGCGTGCTCCCGCCAGCCTGCCGTCAGTTCGGTCAGCGTGCGGCCGCGGTTCGGCAGGTGCCACGCCTGTGCATAGCGGCCGATGACCAGGGTCAGCGCCACGTTCGGCAGCCCCGCCAGCAAGCGCTCGCGCCAGCGTGGGGCGCATTCCGGGCGGGGCGGCAGGTCGCCCGAGCGGCCGGTGCCGGGATAGCACAGCCCCATCGGCAGGATCGCGATGCGGTGCGGGTCGTAGAAGACCTCGCGCTCGATGCCCATCCATTGCCGCAGGCGCTCGCCGCTGGCGTCGTTGAACGGGATGCCGGTGTCGTGCACCTTGCGCCCCGGCGCCTGTGCGGCAATCAGGATGCATGCGTCGGGGTGCAGCTGCAGCACCGGGCGGGTGCCGTGCGGCAGGTGCGGCGCGCACAGCGTGCAGGCGCGCACCTCGGCCAGCAGGCGGGGCAGCGCACTCATTGCCGCGGGGCCCGGAGCCCGTCGGACAAACACCGACCGGCACGCCGGTTGCCGCCAGCCCAATGCGGCGCGGGTGTCCCGGCCGCACGGCCGGCCTGCCGTGCCGCGGCCCACGCGACCCTTTCAACTGGAGAATTCACCATGGCGGTGCACCTGAAACCCCTGCACGAACAAACCATCGTCATCACCGGCGCGTCGAGCGGCATCGGCCTGGCGACCGCGCAGATGGCGGCCCGGCGCGGCGCCACCGTGCTGCTGGTGGCACGCGACGAGCCGGCACTGGCCGACGCGACCCAGCAGATCGTCGCACAGGGCGGCCGGGCGATGTACGTGGTGGCCGACGTCGGCCGCCGCGAAGACCTGCAGCTGGTGGCGGACACGGCCGTCGAGCACTTCGGCGGCTTCGACACCTGGGTCAACAACGCGGGCGTGGCGATCTGGGGCCGGCTGGAAGACGTGCGCGACCGCGACCACCAGCGCCTGTTCGAGACCAACTTCTGGGGTGTGGTCTATGGCTCGCTGATCGCGGCCGCCCACCTGCGCCGGCACGGCGGCGCCATCATCAACCTCGGCAGCCTGACGTCCGACCGCGCGATGCCGCTGCAAGGCATGTACAGCGCGAGCAAGCATGCCGTGAAGGGCTTCACCGACAGCCTGCGCATGGAGCTGGAGGAAGAAGGCGCGCCGATCTCGGTGACGCTGATCAAGCCGGCGGGCATCGCCACCCCCTTCACCGAGCACGCCAAGAACTACACCGAGCACGAGCCCAAGCTGCCGCCGCCGGTCTACAAGCCCGAGGAGGTCGCCAGCGCCATTCTGCATGCCGCCGAACGCCCCAAGCGCGACATCTTCGTGGGCAGCAGCAGCAAGGTGATGAGCACGATGAACAGCCATGCGCCGCGCTGGCTCGACCGCTTCAGCGAGAAAACGATGTTCAAGGCCCAGCTGCGCGAGGGGCCGCCGCTGGCGCAGCAGGACAACCTGTACCAGCCGGGTGCCGATGGGCGCGTGCGCGGGCGGCATCCGGGGCAGATGGTGCGGCCCAGCCTGTATACCAGGGCGGTGCTGCACCCGAAGACCACCGCGGCACTGGTGACGGCCGGCCTGGCGGCGCTGGCGCTGATGGGCCGCGGCTCGGCGCCGCGCAGGAGCTGACGGTGGCCAAATGGATGGCCATCGGCATCGCACTGGGCGCTGCCCTCGGCGCGGCCTACGGCAATGTAACGATGGGCATCGGCGTCGGCCTGGCGCTCGGCATCGCGCTGTCGCTGGCGCGGAAGAAGTAGCCGCGGCGCGCCCACCGGCTGCGCCGGGGTCTACAGCCGCGCAGCCTTGTCGGTCTGCCCGGCCATTTCCTCGGCGGGCTCGCCTTCGGCGTGCATCTCCACCTGGAAGGCCATCATCTCGCGGCCCAGCGCCGCACGCCGGTCGTCGTCGAGCAGCTTGTGCACCTTGGGGAAGAGGTGTTCCTCCTCCTCCTCGTGGTGGTGCTCGGTCTGTTCCTTCAGCACCTTGAACTTCGCTTCGAACGCGGCGTCGCCGGGCTGCATCTGCATCAGGTCGCTGAGCAGCCGTTTCAGCGACAAGTGCTCCTCCAGCGATTCGAGCAGGATGTCCTCGGTGCGCTGCGCCTTCACGGCCGGGTAGAACACCTGTTCTTCCGAGGCGATGTGGGCGCCCAGGTGGTCGGCCACTTCACGAAAGCTTTTCTGCAAGGTGCGGGGTGCCTGGTCCTGCAGCACCCGCTTCATGCGTTCTTCGATCTCGCGATGCTGGCGAGTCAGCAATTCAATGGCATCCATGGGGCGGTTTCCTTGGGGTCGTTCAGGACGTAGAGCACGCGGCGTGCCCAGGCATGCGGCCCGCGATGTGGTGTGCAGGCATCAACCGAGTAAGTGTGATTGCGTAAGACAAGTGCCGATGGCCGGGGGCAGGCGGTGCGCCGAAGCCCGTGTACATGGACCTGGACGGCACCGACGCGGCCCGCGGCGGCCGCCGGAATGTTGCGCAGTCGAGTTGACCGTCCCGAGCGGGCTTGCCATGGTCTCGGCCTGCGGTGGCCGCCGGCTGCCCATCGACCAGGGAAGGCGAGATGAAAATGCAACAAGAGCACCGGTCCGGCCGTCAACGAGGCACCCGCCGCGCCGGGCGGCACCCCGCTGCAGCACGGCTGGTGGCCGCCATCCTGCTCGCGGTACTCGCCGCGTGCGGGGGCGGCGCGGGAAGCAACGAACCCCTCGAGGCGGCCGAGGCGCAGCAGCAACTCCCGTCCTGCGCAGCACTTCCGCCGCTGCCGCTGCAGCCGGCAATGGACAAGCGCAAGGATGTGACCGCCTTCGGCGCGGTGCCCGACGACGAAGGCGACGACACGCAGGCCATCGACGACGCCTTGAAGTCGCTGAAAGAAGGCGACTGGCTGGTCTTTCCGCCGGGGCGCTACAAGCATGCGCGCAGCCTGCAGGTCCGCACGGCCAACGTCGTGCTGTGGGGCGACGGCGCGACCTTGCATGCCACCAACCCGAACGACATGGCCCTGCTGGTGCGCCGCAGCGGGGTGGGCGTCTACCGCTTCACGTTGACCGCCGACACCGACAGGCGCTTGTCGGCACCGTGGCAGGCCCGCATCGCGCTGTATCCCGACGGCCCGGGCAGCGGCGTGCTGGTCGGCAACATCGTGCGGGGCAACAAGGTGCTGCCGGGTCGCGGGCCCGGCGGAGCCAACAGCGCTTCGTCAGCCGGCATCTTCGTGTACCGCGCGCACGATTTCCTCGTCGCCGAGAACCGGGTCGAGCGATCGCTGGCCGACGGTATCCATGTCACCGGCGGCTCGGCGCATGGGCGCGTGCTGAACAACACCGTCCGAGAGACCGGCGACGACATGATCGCGATCGTCTCCTACCTGGGCCAGGGGGGCTGGTGGGCGGAGTCGGCACAACAGGTGGGCGGGGCCTATGAAACGAGGCGATCGACCCACCTCGTGCACAACGTGCTCGTCGAAGGCAACGCGGTGTCGGGGCAGTACTGGGGCCGCGGCATCACCGTGGTCGGGGGAGAGCACCTCACGATCCGTCGCAACACCATCGCCGATACCCCGCATGCGGCCGGCATCCTGCTCGCACGCGAGCAAGGCTACGTGTCGTTCGGTGTGCGTCATGTGCTGGTGCGCGACAACATCATCCAGCGGGTGCAGACCACGGCACCCGCCTACCGCCCGCCGAAGTTCTGCGACGGCAAGCCCGCACCGTGCCCGCCATCGCCGTCCCACCATGGCGGGGTGGAGGTGCATGCACTGGCCTTCCTCGACGAGCTGTCGAACCCGGCCCTGAAAGACCGCGTCGGGGTCGAGCACGTGCTGATCGAAGGCAATGCCGTGACGAGCACGCTGGCGGCCGGCGCGCGCCTCGGCGTCGGCTCGGGCCGCACCTCGACGCTCGAACGTCGCGACCCGCATACCGGGGTGGTGAGCCGCCGTTCCTACACCGGCAGCCGGCTGGCCGGGATCATGCTGGTCCACAACCGCTTTTCACAGGTGGGCGGCGCGGCGCTCGAGGTGCTGCACCAACCCGCACCGTCGCAACCGCTGCTCTGCCAGGGCAACACGCTCGACGGCGCGGTCACCACGAACGGCAAGTGCCTCGGCGACGGATGGCCGGTGATCGGCGCGCAGTTCGAGGGCTGCCGCTGACCGCGGGCGCCCTCCAGGGCCGGCCTCGAAATGCGAAGATCGTGCCTCGATGCCGGCCCTCACACGACTCCACCACCGCCGCCTGCGCGAGATCTATCGCTCGGCGGGCTGGCCCTGCCTCGACCCGGTCGAGATCGAATTGCTGGCGGCCGGCCTGGTCGAGCGCATCGCGTCGCCCGAGGGTCGGGACTGGCTGCGCGTGACGCCGGCGGGCATCGAGCTGCTGGCGCAGACGCTGCAGCGCAACCGCTCGGCGCTCGACCGCCATGAACGGCTGGTCGAGCGGGTCGCGCACGAACAGGCGCGCACGGGGCGGTTGGCGTGGCGGGGCCTGAGCCTGCGTGCCAGGCTCGAAGGCGGCACGGCCGTGGCGCTGGAGCCGGTGCCGCTGATGCCCGAGCTCGAGGCGCCACCGGTGCCGCCGTCGGGCCGCTGGTGCATCGCCCGGCCGGACGTCTATTCGGTGCGCCACACCAGCGTCGAGGCGTATCTGGAACCGGTCGTGCACGAGATCAAGGTGCGGCGTGCCGACCTGCACAGCGACCTGCGCCACGACGCCAAGCGCGCGGCGTATCTCGCGCTGAGCCGCGAGTGCTATTACGTCATTGCGGCCGGCATCGCCGAGCCGCACGAGATACCGCCCGAGTTCGGCGTGATCGTGGCGCACGGCGAGCAGTTCGACGGCCCGCTCGAACTGGCACGGCCGGCGCCCAAGCGCCAGCCGCTGATCGACGGGCGGCTGCCTTTCGGCGTGTGGATGGCGCTGGCGCGTGCCGTGCCGGTGGAGCCGCCGCTGGACGACGGGCAGGGCCGGTTGTAGGTCCTAGGAGTCCGGGCGGCAGAAGGGACGTGCCTGACTGGGGCCGAGAGTCGAGGTGGGTTTCGTGGCCATGGCCGCGAACCACCTTCCCTATGAGCCGCAGCAGATGCTGCTGTCGGCGAAGCGATCCAGGACTGGCTGCCTGATGGGAACCTGGCGCATGTCATGGCGACACGGTGGACACGCCGGACCTTGGCGCCTTGCAAGCGCGCTACGACGAGGACAGCCCGCGCAACCACATCCCGGCCGAGATCGCCCGGCGCAAGGCTCGACTGGCGGTCATCACCGAGGCCCGGCAGGCCCTGGCCGACACCCGCTACCAAGCCGAAGCGGAGTTGAGCGCACGCTGAGCGGCGGTGGAGAGCTCGTCAGACTGACTGGAGCCTCCCTCTCGGAGGGAGGCTGGAAGGTGCGGTCCGACAAGCTGGAGCTCCCTCGCGGAGGGGGCTCGGGGGAGCCGTGCGCAAAGCCGCAGGCCAGGAGTCCGGGGGGCTTCTGCCGCCCAGACTCCTAGCCGATCTGGGGCGGCGCCGGCAGGCGGCCGCGCTCGACGGTCTGCACCCGCACCGAGCGTGCGCCGAGCGCACGCACCAGATGATCGATGGCCGCCTGCGGCCGGCAGGCTCCGCACATGAAGGCGTCCAGCGCCGCGTAGCCGTGCTCGGGCCAGGTGTGGAAGGTCAGGTGCGATTCGGCCAGCAGCACCACGCCGGCCACCCCCTGGCCGGGGCCGAAGCCATGCACCTCGCTGCGCAGCACGGTGGCACCGGCCAGTTCGGCGGCCCGCCGGGCTTCGCGTTCGATGCCGGCGGCGTCGGCCAGCCGCGCCGGGTCTGCGTCCACCAGATCGGCCAGCACATGCAGGCCTTGTGGCGCATAGGCGCCGGTGCCATTCATTTGTGGCCCCCGGAGAAACCGCCCCAGCCACTGGAGCCGCCGCCGTAGGAGCGGTAGCTCGAGCCGCCGGAGCCGCGGTCGTCCGACAGCACGTAGGCGCCATGGCCCAGCAGGGACCCGAGCACCGCGAGATACATCAACAGCTTGCGCACGTCAGCCCTTCATCGCGGTTTTCACGACCCACAGCACGCCGAGCGTCGCGAGGCCGAGCAGCAGACCGAACATCGACGGATGGGTCACCCAGAGAAACCCATGCCCGAACAGCGACAGCGTCATCGCGTTGTCGAGCGACTCGACCCGGCCGGCGTTGCCGTCGAGCGGGCGGCGTTGTCGCGCGGCGGCGGTCTTCTTGCCGAAGGCGGCGGCGACGGCCGCATGCGACAGCGGAACGCCGAGCGACCAGACCTGTTCATGCGATGTGGTCTCGCAGGTCAGGACGCTGCCCTGCGGCATTCCGGGCGTACCCCGCCGCACGGCAAACTCCTCGCAGGCGGTCGTGTCGCCGACGCGCACGGTCCAATTGAAGCTGCCCCAGACGCGCTCGACGCGACTGTCGTAGCGGTCCTTCAGCTGGAAGCTGTGGCCGCGCAGCTCGGCACGGCGCGGGTCCGGCCTGGCCGGCCATTCGTCCAGCGACTCGACGAACAGCCAGGCGTCGTCGTCTGCATCGTCGCCCGGCTGGGACAACCAGCGCAACCCGTGCTTCGCGTTGAACAACAGGTAGTCGGTCCAGCGATAGGTTTCGCCGTCGGAGCGGGCGCTCTGCGCGATCACACCCAGCACGGTCCACGACACGCCCTTGAGCACGCCGACGTCACCCGCTTCGAGAAACACGCCCTGCAGGCGCGCCCGCGCCTGGTGCCCCTCGGCGATCAACTGGGCGGTGCGGCCCTGGACGTCCAGCGTGCTGCCACAGCTGGCACACGTGGCCACCGGGGTGGTCCCGGCCACTGCCTTGACCGTGCCGCCGCAGTGCGGGCAGGCCAGCGCCTGCAGCTTGCCTTTGAGCCGTCCGGCGCTTTCGTTGATGGTCTGCTCGTCGCGCAGCAGCTGCATCTGCAGCTGCTCGAGCAGGACCGGATGCCCCTGGTACAGCACCGGCTCGGCATCGCTGTAGTCCAGCGTGAAAAACCGGCCCCGCGCGCGCAGGTCGGCCACCTGCGCGGTCCAGCGCTCGTCGACCGGAAAAGGCAACTCGCCCTGCGCCGCGACGCAGCGGGCCTCGCGCTTGTCGGCAACGACGGCCGCCAGGCCCTCCACCGGGACCGGCACGCCGGGCGCGAGCGACGCGTAGGTGGGCAGCGGTTGCGTCGCCGGCAGGCGCTGCAGCATCGCGAACTGCCCGGAAGCATCGGACAGCCAGCCGAAGCTGGCGTCGTCGAACAGCACGTGCCACTCGTTCCAGTAGCCGCCGTCGTAGCGCATCTGGATGCGGCCGACCAGCGTGAAGCTCCGCTGGTGCCAGCGGCCGCCGGCGCCGAGCTGCAACGGCGAATAGTCTTCCAGCACCTCCGACTTGTGCCCGGTGGCCTGCAGCGCGTCGCCGTCGCGGCTCAGGTGGCTGTGGCAATACCCGCAGACGGCAAACGAGCTGGCCGAAGACGCGAGCTCGACCGGCGCCCCGCACGCCGGGCAGGGCGCGTGGAACAGCGGCCGTGCGCTCACGACGTCAGCTTGGACAGCACGGCCTTCTTGGCCGCGTCATAGTCGGCCTGGTCGATCAGGCCCTTGTCGAGCAGGCTTTTCAGCTGTGCCAGCTTGGCTTCGGGCGATTCGGCCGGCGCGGCGGCGGGCGTGCCGGCAGCGGCTGCCGTGGCGGCCGGCAAGGCAGACGCCGGCACCGCGGCGGCGGCCATGCCCTGTTGCACTGCCTGTCCCATGCCCAGGCCCACGGCCATCTGGGCCGCCAGCCCGGCGACGCCGCCCTCGTTGCCGGCGGCGATCGGGATCGCGTCGGCAGCCTGCATCTTGGTGTACTGGTCGAGGTTGCCGAGCATGCCCATGCGAATGCGCTTGTCGAGGGCTTCCTGCAGCGCTTCGGGTAGCGACAGCGACATCAGCTCGAAGCTTTCGAGCGACAGGCCGAGCGCCGCGAACGAAGCCTGGGCCGCCTCGCGCACGATGCGGCCGAGCTCGGTCTGGTTGGCCGCGAGGTCGAGGAAGGGTACGCCCGACTTGCCGATCGACGTGGCCATCGCCGTGACGATGGTGCCGCGCAACTGGTCTTCGACGTCGTCCATGCGGTACGCGTCACGCGTGCCGGAGATGGTCGACATCAGCTTCTTCGGGTCGACAATGCGGTAGGCGTACTGGCCGAACGCGCGCACCTGCACCGCGCCGAAGTCCTGGTCGCGCACCGTGACGGCCTGCGGCGTGCCCCAGCGGCGGCCGATGCGCGAGCGGGTGCTGAAGAAATACACCTCGCTCTTGAACGGCGACTCGAACAGCTTGTCCCAGTGCTTGAGGTTGGTCAGCACCGGCAGCGTCTGGGTCGTCAGTTTGTACAGGCCGGGCCCGAACACGTCGGCCACCTGCCCTTCGTTGACGAACACCGCAGCCTGCGACTCGCGCACCGTCAGCGACGCACCGTACTGGATTTCCATGTCGGCGGTGGGAAACCGCCACACCAGCACGTCGTCGCCCGACTCCGTCCAGTGGATGACGTCGATGAACTGCTTCTTGATGAAGTCCATCAGGCTCATGTTCGACCCCTTTGCGTGGTTGAGATGTCCGTCGCGGCGGCTAGCTGAGGCATGCGGCGTTGAGCGCGCCCAGCGCCACGCTGGCGCAGAACAGGCCGATGCCCACGGCGACGTTGCCGTTCTCGATGTGGAGCTTGATCTGGCGCACCACCATCGCGACCAGCCAGAAGACCACGAGCTGCAGCAGTCCGGCCACGGCGCTCCAGGCGAGGAATTGCAGCCAGCCCACCGCGTGCAGCGCGCTCGACACGAGCGTGAGCGTGAACCCCAGCAAGGCGCCGCCGAACGACAGCGCCGCAGCGCGGTTGCCCTGCCGCATCAACGCGAGTTCGCAGTACGGCGTCACCCGTTCGTAGACCACCATGAACAGCAGCATCAGAACGATGCCGCTGCCGAAGTAGCTCAGGTAGCCGAGAAGAAAAGTGGTGTTCATGCTCACTTTGGATCTTGTGGTCCGTTGGCGCTGGCGCGCCCGGCGGCTCGACGGCGGCCCCTTTCGAGGGTCGCTCGATTCTATCGACAAGGGTCTGCCGCAGGAGCGGGGCCGTCCTGCCTGTGCCGGCCGGCGGTGCGGTTCACCCTTGCCCTAAGATGCCGGCACCTTTCGACGGCCGCACCGGCGGGCCCAGCGTCCCTTGAACCGCATCCTGATCCTGTCCGTCTTCGTCGTCGCGTCCTGCGGCATTGCCTACGAGCTGGTCGCAGGCGCCATGGCGAGCTATCTGCTCGGCGACTCGGTGCTGCAGTTTTCATCCGTGATCGGCTGCTATCTGTTCGCGATGGGCGTCGGCGCGGCCTTGTCGAAATACGTCGGCGAGCAGGACCTGCTGAGCCGCTTCGTCGACATCGAGCTGGCCCTGGGCCTGATCGGCGGGCTGTCGGCGGCCTTGCTGTTCTTCGCCTACGCCTGGCTGGCGGCGCCGTTCCGCGCGTTGCTCTACGTGCTGGTGTTCTCGATCGGCGTGCTGGTCGGCATGGAGATTCCGCTCGTGATGCGGGTGCTCCATGCGCGCAAGGCGGTGTTCTCCGAGCTGGTGGCGAAGGTGCTGACCTTCGATTCGCTCGGGGCGCTGGCAGTCTCGCTGCTGTTTCCGCTGCTGCTCGCGCCCTCGCTGGGGCTGATCCGCACGGCCTTCCTGTTCGGCACCCTCAACGTGGCCGTTGCGCTGTGGACACTGTGGCACTTTCGGGCCGAGCTGCCGGCCTACCGCAGCCAGCGCTGGCGGGCGGTGGTGGTGCTCGCGGCCCTGGGCGCCGGCTTCTTCCACGCCGACCGCATGACGCTGTGGTCGGAGCAGCGGCTGTTCGGCGACCAGATCGTGCAGGCCGTGACCACGCCCTACCAGCGCCTCGTGGTGACGCGCTGGAAGGACGACACCCGGCTGTACATCAACGGCAACCTGCAGTTCTCGTCGCGCGACGAGCACCGCTACCACGAGGCGCTGGTGCACCCGGTGATGGCGGCGTTGCCACAGGCGCGCGAGGTGCTGATCCTGGGCGGGGGCGACGGCCTGGCGCTGCGCGAAGTGCTGAAGTACCCGCAGGTGCGCGGCGTGACGCTGGTCGATCTCGACCCGCAGATGACGTCGTTGTTCCGTGACGCCGGCGATCTCGCGGCGCTCAACGCGCGCGCCTTCCACGACCCCAGGGTGACGGTGGTCAACCAGGACGCCGCGCAGTGGCTGGAAGGCACGCAGCAGTCGTTCGATGCCGTGGTGGTGGACTTTCCCGACCCGTCGAACTACGGGCTCGGCAAGCTCTATTCCGTGCCGTTCTATCGCATGCTCGCGCGGCATGTGCGCCCCGGCGGCCTGGTGTCCATCCAGTCGACCTCGCCGTATTACGCGCCCAGGGCGTTCTGGTCCATCGAGGCGACCCTGAAAGACGCCGGCTGGCAGGTGCGCCCGTATCACGTCTACGTGCCGTCGTTCGGTGAATGGGGCTTCATGCTGGCCTCGATGAACACGGCCTATCGTGTACCGTCGCGGCTTCCTGTGGCCACGCGCTACCTGACGCCCGAGCTGCTCGGGCAGCTGTTCGACTTCCCGCCGGACATGGCGCGCGTGCCGGTGGAGCCGAACTACCTCAACACGCAGCCGCTGGTGCGGTACCTCGAAGAGGACTGGGCCCATGCCGTGCGGTGAAGCGCGCCGGCGCCTTCTTCCGGCGCCGACATGAAGCGGCGCCTGCTGTTGGCGGGCGGTCTGGCCGCCGGCGGCTTCGTCGTGCTGCGCGACCGGCTCTCGGCGCTGCTGCCGGGCCGCGGGTTCGACACCGCGGTGCGTCACCCCGGCCAACACATGGGGCATCGCTTGCGCGAGCTGACCCGCCCCGGTGCGCCGCCGGCAGCGCAGCCACCCGCCCAGCGCAAGGCCGACGTGGTGATCGTCGGCTCGGGCGTGGCCGCCCTGAGTTGCGCCTGGGCACTGCGCCGCGCCGGGCTGGACGACTTCGTGATGATCGACGGGCCCGCTCCGCTCGGCAATGCAGCCTGGGGCTCGCATCCATTCAGTGCCTACCCGCGCGGCGCGCACTACCTGCCGGTGCCCACGCGCAGCAGCCTGCACGTGCGCGAGATGCTGCACGACCTGGGCGTGCTGCTGGAGGGCCCGCGCGACGACGCGCCGCTGTACGACGAGCGCTGCGTGGTGCACGCCGGCGTCGAACGCGTGCTGCACCAGGGCCGCTGGCATGCCGGCATCCTGCCTCCGCTGGCACCCCATTCGGCGGCGCAAAGGCAGTGGGCGGCCGTGCAGGCTGCCTTCGGGCAGATGCGTGCGCTGCACGACGCGCAAGGGCGTCCGGCGTTCGAGGTGCCGCTGGCGCTCGGCGCGACGCTGCCGTCCGCGAGCCGGCTCGACGCGCAAAGTTTTGCCGGCTGGCTGGACGCGCACGGCATCACCGACCCGCTGCTGCGCTGGTACTTCGACTACAGCTGCCGTGACGAATATGGCGTGGAAGCGGCCCTGGTGTCGGCCTGGGCCGGCCTGCACTACTTCTGCGTGCAGCGTGGACAGGCGCGGCACGCCGAGCCCGGCGCGGTGCTGACCTGGCCCCAGGGGCTGGGCTGGATCGCGCACGGGCTGCAGGGCCGGCTGGCGCCGCAGCAGCGGATGACCGGCGCGGCGCTGCGGGTGTCCCGGCTCGCCGGGCAGCGGGGCTGCCGCGTGACCGTGCTGGACGAGCAGGGCCGGCTCAGCGCGCTGCAGGCGCGCAAGGTGGTGGTGGCGACGCCGCTGTTCGTGGCGCGCCGCCTGGTGCCCGAGCATTTCGACGGGCTGGAGCAGGCGCCGGGGCCGGCGATGAGCCCGTGGCTGGTCGCCAACTTCTTCATGCGACGTTTTCCGGCCGAGCGGCCCGGCGAGCCGCTCAGCTGGGACAACGTCGTCGCCGGCTCTTCGGCACTGGGCTACATCGTCGCCACCCATCAGGCCATCCGCACGGCCTTGCCGGCGGGGACGGTGCTGACGGCATACCACGCGCTCGGCGCCGCAGACAACGAGGCCCGGCGTCGCTGGGCGGCGCAGGCCCCTGCCGATGAACTGCTCGCGCTCGCGGGCGCCGACCTCGACACCGCCTACGGCCGCGAATGGAAGCGCTGGTGCACCGGCGCCGAGTTGACGATCCACGGCCATGCGATGGCGGTGCCCGCTCCCGGCTTCCTGCATGAGCCGCTCATGCGGCGCGCCCGCGCCGCGCTGGCGGACGGCCAGGACGTGCTGTTCGCCCATGCCGACCTGTCCGGCTACAGCGTCTTCGAGGAGGCGTCCTACTGGGGCGTGCAGGCGGCCCGCGGCATCGCCTACGGCGCGCCGCGGTGAAGCGGGGCGCGTTTCACCGCGGCGGCGGCGTGTCGTCCGAGATCACGACCGCCTGCCCGCGATAGCGCACCACACGTCCGCCATGGACGTCCGCATACGCCTGGGCCTGCTCGGCATTGCTGAACCACGGGTGCAGCGACGCGACGCTCAGGGCCTCCACCTGGTAGTCGCCGAGCGCCTGCGCCGGCAGCGTTTCGAGCACCGGCTTGTAGCGCTCCCAGCTCGGATGGCCGGCTTCGAGCGCGAGTGCCCGCAGGAAGTGCTTCAGCTGCAGGCGCTGCCGCTCGCGGTACAACGTGCTCAAGGGCTGTGTGCCGAACAGGCCCGCGGCATGCACACGCCGCACGGCGGGCATCGCCACCATCAGGCGTTCGTCACGCGCTTCGCGCAACAGCTCGCGCGCCTGGCGGCGCACGAAGGCGAGTGCACTGCCGCGCGCTTGCG
Source organism: Caldimonas mangrovi (assembly GCF_023721835.1). Classification (GTDB taxonomy): domain Bacteria; phylum Pseudomonadota; class Gammaproteobacteria; order Burkholderiales; family Burkholderiaceae_C; genus Caldimonas; species Caldimonas mangrovi. The sequence goes on from NZ_JAMKFE010000003.1 coordinate 67,858, forward strand.
CCGAGCGGGGGGACGAAGAAACAACGGAAGAGGAAAGGGTGCGCTGGGTTTGCATACCGGCTCCACTGAAAAACCGGCCCGTTCCCGCATCGAAGGCCCATGTGTGGATAAGGTATGCAAGCAGCACGGTGAACGTGGAAGGCTTGCCGCAGGTGCTGCTGGAGCTCACGCGAGAGCGGGCGTCCTGCACGCCCGAGTTGCGCAGTATAGGCCCGCGCCACCCGGCGCGCGCGCAGCCGGTACGATGGGCAGCTCGTTCATGTGTGAAATACATCGATGACTGCTCCCCGCACCCCGACGCTTTTCTGGGAAGACTTCGCCCCCGGCTCCGTGCGCGAGTTCGGCGGCCTCACCGTGCAACGCGACGACGTCATCCGCTTTGCCGGCGAATTCGACCCGCAGCCCTTCCACCTCGACGAAGAGGCCGCCCGTCAGTCGCTGTTCGGCGGCCTGGCGGCGAGCGGCTGGCACACCTGCGCGATGGTGATGCGCATGATGTGCGATGCCTACCTGCTCGACGCTGCCAGCCTCGGCTCGCCGGGCATCGACAACCTGCGTTGGCTGAAGCCGCTCTATCCCGGCGACGTGCTGCACGTGCGCATGACGGTGCAGGAAGCCCGGCCGATGAACAGCCGCCCGCATGTGGGCCTGATCCGCAGCCAGTGGGAGGCGATCGCCCGCCGCCCTGATGGCCGCGAGGAGACGGTGCTGACGATGGAGGGCTGGGGCATGTTCCGGCGGCGCGAGGTCCCGGCGCCCGACGTCAGCGCGCCGCCATCGCCTTGACGAACCCGGCCGCGGCCAGCAGCACGCACAGCCCGATGTCGACCCACATCACGCGCTGCAGCGGCTCGCTCAGCGCCGGGTGCTCGGTGGCCAGCACGATGAAGGCCCCCATGCTGAGCAGTGCCGCACCCCAGGCCCACCAGCGCAGCGGCGCGACGAAGGCGGCGCACACCATCCAGGCCCCCAGCACGCCGAACAGCACGGCGCGGTGGCGCAGCAGCAGCGCCAGGGTCGGCTCGCTGGCATCGATGCCGTAGAGCCGTTGCAGCACCGGCGCCCCCAGCACGCCGGCGGCGGGCAGCAGGTGCACGACGCCGGCCAGCAGCAGCGTGGCGGCGAACCCCCACTCCTTCACGCGGCCCTCGGCGCAGCGTAGGGCGCCGGCTCCTTGGGGGCCAGCGCCAGGTACAGCAGCGGGCCCACCGAGCCGGCCAGCAGCGTCAGCGGCAGGTAAGGCCACACCGTGCGGCCGGTGCGCTTCGCGTCGTGCGCCATCCAGATCATCGACAACAGCCCGAACAGCGCGATGTCGAAGCCGACCTGCCAGGCGGCAGGACCGGTCAGCAGGCTCTGCCAGATGGCCAGGTAGCCCACCTTCCACACCACCCAGGCGGAAAACGCGCCGAAGACGGCCAGCCCGATCGATGCAGCGGTACGAACCATGATGTGCTCCTTTCGTGAATGTGGGCACACTGTGCGCCGGACGCCTGCAGCGCGGCAATTACGCAGCAGGTAATTGGCGCCATGCAGCATCGGGCGTGCAATGGCGACACCGGGCACCACGAACACCCAGATGGACACACGACACACCCCCCACATCGGCGAGCACATGAAGCAGGTCCGCCATGTGCGCCGGCTCAGCCAGATGGAGCTGTCGCTGCGCGTCGGCGTCTCGCAGCGCCACCTCAGCTTCATCGAGACCGGGCGCGCACAGCCCAGCCGCGAGATGCTGCTGGCGCTGCTCGATGCGCTGGAGCTGCCGCTGTCGCAGCGCAACGAGCTGCTGATGAAGGCCGGCTACGCGCCCTACTTCCCGGCCACGGCGCTGGACAGCGCCGACATGCAGCCGGTGCGCGAAGCGCTGCTGCAACTGTTGGCCGCGCACGACCCGAACCCGGCGATGGTGCTCGACCGCCAGTGGAACCTCGTGCTCGTCAACCGGGGCATGCTGGCGCTGTGGCGCACGCTGAGCGGCAGCGACGCGCTGGTGCAGGCCTACGAGTCGGGCACCGAACTGAACGTGCTCGACCTGATGCTGGACCCGGACGGCCTGCAGCAGCTGCTGGTCAACCGCGACGAGTTGCTGGAAGAACTGCACCAGCGGGTCTGGCGCGAGGTGCCGCACGAGCCGGCACTGCAGCCGCGGCTGGAGGCTTTCGAGGCGCGCGGAGCGCCCGCGAAGCGCCGCTCACCGCACGTGACAACCACGATGGCACCGCCGTCGCCGGTGCTCGCGGCCCGCTTTCGCGTGCCTGGCGTCGAGCACGAGCTGGCCTTCTTCTCGATGTTCACCACCTTCGGCACGCCGCACGACATCACCGCGGCGTCGCTGAAGGTGGAGCACCTGTTCCCGGCGGACGAGGCGACGCGGGCCTATGTGCGGCAGTGGTTGTAGGCGGCGCAGCCGCTGTTGCTTGCCCCTGCGCCTTTGATCGACCGCGACGGCTGATTCATGGGCTGGCGCTGCGTTGCTTGCGTCGCGCGGCCAGTTGTTCGCACAGGCCGGGTTGCGGCTGGACGTAAACCACGGCGAGGGAACGGAACCCGCTATACGACGCCTCTTCGCATGGTTCGTAGCCCGCGGCTTTCAAGTGGACGTCCATCAGGCATATGGCGATAGGAGTCCCAAAGAACAGGACGATGAAGCCCCAGATGGAGACTTTCAGAACCTTGATGAGCCCGTTCGTGGGAGATCCGTTGGGCGTTGCGACCCCTTGAAGGATGAAGATGGTCATGCCGATCATGCCGATCGCACACCCCAACAGAATCGTGAATTCATAGTTGTACGTGATGCTGGGCGGCTTGGTCAGCAACGCACGCCACAGATCCGAGCCGGCCACCACGACCCACCCGGAAACACCGACAGTCAGGGCGGTGAAGAGCAGCGCTCCTGCGATCACCTTCCAGCGTGCGGGCGGAGGCGGCTCGACGCCCTGCGGATTCCTCTTCCGTTCTACCCGTAGGGTAGCCACGTCGACCTCCTTGTTTGGGCGCGGACGCAGTTGCTCCACGAACTTTCGACCGCGCCGGGACTCACGTCGCCTCGTGGATGCCACGACCGGTGCCTGGCATGGTGCCGCTTCTTGACTGTTGCGCTTTTGGTCAGAGATGAGCTGTGTCGGTGCAAGCAGAAGGAGGAGGCCGAGGCCTTTCACCGCTCAGCCGAGGTTCAGCACGTTGCGCGCCAAGTTCCAGGCGTCGACAGCGTTCATTTCGCCCTCTCACCGTCGCCCGGGGGAACTTTGGACCGACTGTCAGCGGAAGGTTTCGGGGGGCTGCCCGGGCGCGACTGATGCGTCACGGCTGAATCATGTCTTCCTCCTCGTGCCCCCCGACTGATCACGTGCCGCACAAGGAGAAAACCTGCGCCGGCCAACAGAACAGCTATTGCTATGGCGAGGTCCCAGTCAACCCTTGCCCCATCTTGGCCGGGCCATAGAGCAATACGCCCGCTCGCTTGAAAGTGCGCGAGAAGGGTCGCCGTGGCCAAGACGAGGCCGGCACTGGTGATGACCCAGATTGTTCCCAGCAACTTCGCGACCCAGCGGCACCAAGCCGGTACGACCTCTCGCATTTCCGTCATTCCGCGTTTCCGAGCAATCGCAGGAAACGCGATGGCAGCAAGCAGCATGACAGTGCGCAGCGGTGCCCAGATCGTGCCTGTGAACACGGCCAGCTGGAACGGCCCGAAGTGCGGCTGCTTCCAGTACCGTTCTACGAGCTTCTTTGGCATCAGGAAATGCACGCCGATCACGACTGCACCGGCGACCAGCACCGTGCAGACGAGCCCGAACAGGATCAGGCCGACACCTCGTTCATCGACTAACGGCATACCTGGTCCACACCGGCTCCATCGACAAGGTCGATTTCGCTGAAATTACTCGAGTAGACACGCGACGCCACCTTGCCTGCCAAATAACTCGCAGCGGCGCCGCTTGTTGCAAGAATCAAGGCAGTTCCCCAACCAATCGGATTGGACACTACAAAAAGACCGATCACGATGCCCGTGACGGAACTGGTGACGGTGTCGACAAGAACTTCATTCTTCTTCTTCCGATCTTCGGTATTGGCGATCTGAACGCAAGCGGCCGTCATCCCTACCCCGGTCAGGACGATACCGCCCCTGGAGGCCAAGGAGCCCAGTTGCCTGAGTCGAGCCACGTTTTGACTGATGTTGTGGTCATACGGCACGCCGCCATGACGCGCAATACGAATGGCCTGCTGAGTATCGAGGCCCCGGAACATCATCCGCTCGAAAGGACCGGCGTTGGCGCGGAACCGTTCGATCAGCAACCGCCTGCGGTAGTCGTACTGCCCCTTGGTCAGCTGGCCGCTCCTGTACGCCGCATACTCGTCGCCGATCTGTCGCAACAGATCCAGATTGCCGCCGCTCAACAGGTTGGCGCCACTCCCCAGCGCGACGCTGCCCGGGCTGTTTAGCAGCCCGCTGTGCTCGGCCCAGGCCATCGCCCAGAACCTGCGGCGCTCCTCTGCGCTCGCCGTGGGGGCGCTCAACAACGGGCCGCCCAAGCCCGGCGGCAGCATAGAACCGTGGGGGTCCGGCACCCGCAGCGCCACGCGCCCCAACTGGTCGGAGTTCTTCAAGCGCGGATTCATCTGCAGGATCACGGCGCGCAACTCCTCGCAGCGCCGCGACCACGGCGGCTCGTCGTACAGACGCAAGATGACGGACGCCAGGGAATCGCCCGACTCGGGCGTGTACTCGTAGTAGAACGGTTGTGCCATGGGAACTCCTCCTTGATGGATCTACTTCTTGGAATCGAAAGAATCGGCCGATGGATCGGCGCTCGGCGCGCTGTCTCGGCAGCCACCGGGATGAAGCAAGGGGGCCGGTGCCCCCACGAAGCTCAGCCGAAGTTCGGCACGTTGCGCGCCAGGTCCCAGGCGCCCGTGATGTTGACCTTGCCGGACTTGTCGCCGCCGATGCTCAGTTCATCGTAGGTCCAGCGCACGGCCGAGTACTTCAGCGTGAAGACCTCTTCGCCGGAGTTCTCTTCGACCGTGGGCTCCACCGAGGCGACCACCACGTTCTTCAATTCGATCTTGAGGTACTGGTGGCGGTTCTGTGCTCCCGAAGGGCTGCCGACGTTGTTCTTGCCACCGTGGGCGCGGTAGAAGTAGATCACCACGTCGTTGATCACGGTGCCGCACGAGCAGGCCTGCAGCAGCTTGGGCGTGGCGCCGTCGACTTCCTTGGTGAAATGCATCTCGCCGTGTTCGCAACGCTCGGCGGTGTGGCCGCCGGCGGTGGACGACGAGGACGAGCGCGGCTGCCTGACCTCGTGCTTCCACGCGCTCACTTCCACGGTGTCCTTGTGCCTGCTGTCGCGCGAATCGCCCTTGATGTCGCAGCTCTTGAATTCGACGTAGATGTCCTTGGCCATGTCGCTCCCTCGAAGGATGTGTGGAAAAAGAAACTGGCCGTTGAACGGCCAGCGAGGGAAGTCTTCAAGGCGAGGGACATCGCGTCCGTGAGGAAATGAAACCCGACGGCGGTCTCCAGGGCATCCGCTTACATCACCCCGGGATGAGGGGCTGCGAACCTTGACAGGAAGGCACCGCCCAGCGGCCTCAGAACCCCAGCGACGCGAGCAGGTCGTCCACTTCGTCCTGCTGCAGCGCCTTGTCCGGCACCTGCGGCCCGGCCAGCTCCTTCGAGGCGGCCGCCGCCACGGGGGCCGGTGCCGGCACCACGGCCTGCAGCTGCTCCGGCGCACTGTCGACCAGCAGGTCGAGCAGCTGTTTCTCGGTGCGGTCGATGATGTTGATGACCTTCTTGATCACCTGGCCGGACAGGTCCTGGAAGTCCTGCGAGAGCATGATGTCGCCGAGCACCGCATTCTGGCCTTCGGCGAAGGCGGCAGCGCGGTCGGCGTAGCTGGCGCACAGCTTCATCATCGCGCGCGCCCGCTCGGGCGACAGCTCGGGCGTATCGGCCAGCCGGCGCAGGCTGCCGGCCAGTTCGTGCCCCTGCGTCGCGACCGCGTCGCACTCGGGCTTGGCGGCGTCGACCAGGTTCAGCACCTTGTTGGCGGCGTTCTCGGTCATCTTGCCGACGTAGGCCAGCCGTTCGCGTGCGTCGGGGATCTCGCTGACCACGCTTTGCAACTCCGAGCCCGCGCCGAGCGCGATCATCGCCTCGTGCAGTTGCCGGGTGATCGAACCCAGGCGCGCAAATGCGTCCTGCGGGGAAATCGTCGCCTTCATCTCACCCCAACCCTTTCTTCTTCAGGATGTTCTGGATCTTTTCGTTCAACACCGCGGCCGTGAACGGCTTGACGATGTAGCCGTCCGCACCGGCCTTGGCCGCCTCGATGATGTTTTCCTTCTTCGCCTCGGCCGTGATCAGCAGGAAGGGCAGGTCTTTCAGCGTGTCCGAAGCACGCACCTTCTGCAGCAGCTCGAGGCCCGTCATGTTGGGCATGTTCCAGTCGCTGATCACGAACTGGATGCCGCCACTTTCCAGCTTGCGCAACGCGTCGACGCCGTCCTCGGCCTCGACGGTGCGCTGGCAGCCCAGCTCCTTGACCAGGTTGGCGACGATGCGCCGCATCGTGCTGAAGTCGTCGACCACGAGGATGGTCAGATGAGCAAGAGACATCGTTCGTTCGGGAGTGGTGGGCGGGCCGGACGCGCGTGGGCACGGCTGCCGGATAACGGGTCGATTGTTGCTGAAGCGTCCCGCGATTTCGTGACGGCATGCCGTCGCGGCGTGGCTTTGTTCACGCCAGGCGGCGGATCCGTTGCACGAAGGTGCTTTTGCCCAGGCGGCCGCTCGGGCATGCTGGCTGCGTGACTGCTGCGGCGCGCTTGCCGTACAGTGCCGTGCAGGCAGCTGCGCAACAAGGGGGCGGCATGAAGCGATGGGCAACAGCAGGGATCGCGGTGGCGATGGGGGCGGGGGCCGCCTGCGCCGCCGACGTGAGCTGGGACGCGCAAGGGGCCGCCAGCGTGGTGGTGACGGTCGCACCGAGCGACGCGCAGCAGCTATGCACGCGGCTCAAGAGCGGCCAGCGCGTGATCTGGGCCTTCGTGTCGCAGTCGAGCGTCGACTTCAACCTGCACCATCCGCAAGGCAAGGGCGTGAACTACCTCGTGCAGAAAAGCGCCGTGCGCGAGGCACGCGACGCGCTGGAGTCCGCCGTTGCGCAGGAGTACTGCTGGGTGTGGACCAACCGCACCGAAGCGCCCGCGCAGATCTCGGTGCAGATGCGCCGACGTTGAACAAAAAAGAGTGCCTTCGTCATGCCCGTCGACCCGACCCTGAGAGCCCTCGACATCGACCTGCCGGCGCAGCCGGCGGTGCTGGTGCAGCTGTCGCTGCTGCTGGCCGAGGAAGCGGTCGACTTCAAGGCGATGGGCAGCCTGATCGAAGGCGACATGGCGCTCGCGGCAGCGGTGCTGAAGGCGCTCAACTCGCCGATCTACGGGCTGCGCCAGCCGGTGCGCACCGTGCAGCAGGCCATCCAGTACCTCGGCAGCAACGAGGTGGCCGCCATCACCTACGAAATGGGGCTGCGCTCGGTGTTCCCGGCCGCGCGCGAACTCGATGCGCTGTGGTTCCGCGCCAACCGGCGCGGCATGGTGATGGCGCTGATGGCCCGGCGCCTGGGGCTCAACGCTTTCGTCGCGCACTCTGCCGGCCTGTTCGAAGAATGCGGCAAGGCGGTGATGTTCAGGCACGCGCCGCAGCGCTATGCCCCGATTCTGCAGGCCTCGCCGAGCGACGACCTGCTGGTGCTGCAGGAGATGCAGGCCTTCGGCGTGAGCCACGACGCGCTCGGCGCAGCGTTGTGCGAAACGTGGACGCTCGCACCCGCGGCCGTCACCTGCGTGCGCTATCACGTGGTCGTGCAGAGCGGCGGTACCTGGCCCGACAAGCCGGACGCGCGGCCGCTGTGCGCGCTGTCGGCGGTCGCGCACTACCTGCTGCGCGCACCGGAGGCTGTCGAAACCGCAGTGCGGGCCTCGGCCACCCTCGGCGGCCTCGACGAGGAGCGCCTGCTCGAGGTTGCGCAAGACGCGCACGCCGTGCTGCGTGCCGCGTGACGGAACTGCATCACGCCGGCTGACACCGAAGCGACACCGGGTCAGGTGAAATCCGGGTGTCGGCGGCGCACCGGCACTGCCATCCTCTGCAGCCTCCCCTACAGCACACCCAAAAGGTATTCCCCATGCAACGTCGACAGATGCTCAAGGTCCTCGGCGCGTCCGCCGTCTCGCTCGGTGTGGCGGGCGGTGCGCGTGCGCAGGCCTACCCCAGCCAGACCATCAAGCTGATGATCGCGTTCCCGGCCGGCGGCCCGACCGACCTGACGATGCGCGTGCTGGCCGAGAACGCCAGTAAGATCCTCGGCCAGACGGTCGTCATCGAGAACAAGCCCGGCGCCGGCGGCACGCTGCCCGCGCAGGCGCTGCAGTCGGCGCAACCCGACGGCTACACGCTGGCGCAGATCCCGCTCGGCGTGTTCCGCCTGCCTTACACCACCAAGATCAACTGGGACCCGGTGAAGGACGTCACTTATGTGCTGTGCGTCACCGGCTATGCCTTCGGCGTGGTCGTGCCCACCGCATCGCCGCTGAAGGACTGGAAAGACTTCGTCGCGTATGCCAAGGCCAACCCCGGGCAGCTGACGTACGGCTCGACCGGCATGCTGACCAGCCCGCACCTGACGATGGAAGAGATCGCGCAGAAGCTCGACCTCAAGCTCAACCACATTCCTTACCGCGGCAGCTCGCACCTGATGCAGGCGATCCTGGGTGGCGAAATCATGTCCGCGGCCGACTCGACCGGTTTCGCGCCGCACGTGGCGGCCGGCAAGATGCGCGTGCTCAACACCTGGGGCGACAAGCGCCTGCCGACCTTCCCGGACGTGCCGACGCTGAAGGAGCTCGGGCTGGACATCGTGCAGGCCTCGCCCTATGGCATCGGAGCGCCCAAGGGCATGGACCCCAAGCTCGTGAAGACCATCCACGACGCCTTCAAGCAGGCGATGGAAATGCCCAACCATCGCGAGGCGTTGGCCAAGTTCGACCAGAACCTGATCTACATGGACTCGGCGCAGTACAGCCGTTTCGCCGCCGAAACGTTCAAGAAGGAGAAGGCGCTGGTCGAGAAGCTGGGGCTGGCCAAGCCGAGCTGATCGGTATTCGGGCGCTCCTGCAGGGTGGGCCGCGGCCCGCCCTGCTTCCCGGTGTCAGTCCACCTTGGCGCCCGAGGCCTTCACGACCCCGGCCCACTTCTTCGTCTCGGCGTCGATCATCTTCGCGAACTGCGCCGGCGTGTTGCCGCCGGGGATGGCGCCCTGCGCCTCGAGCCGCGCCTTCAGCTCCGGGCTCGCGAGCGCCTTGGCGGTTTCCTGCTGCAGCCGGTTGACGATCTCGGGCGGCGTGCCGGCCGGTGCCAGCAGGCCGAACCACGAACTGGCCTCGTAGCCCTTCACCGGGCCGGCTTCGGCGATCGTCGGCACGTCGGGCAGGGCGGTCGAGCGAGCGCCGCTCGTCACGGCCAGCGCCTTCAGCTTGCCCCCCTTGATCTGTGGCATCGCCGACGGCAGGTTGTCGAACATCACGTCCATGGTGCCGCCCACCAGGTCGAGCAGCGCCGGGCCCGAGCCGCGGTACGGGAAGTGGACCATGTAGGTGCCGGTCAGGCTCTTGAACAGCTCGCCGGCCAGGTGGATCGACGTGCCGTTGCCGCTGGAGGCCATGTTGAGCTTGCCGGGGTTGGCCTTGGCATAGCGGATCAGGTCGGGCACGCTGTCGATCTTGTAGGCCTCGGCCTTGGCCGGGTTGATCACCAGCACGTTGGGCACGCCGGCCACCAGCGTGACGGGCGCGAAGTCCTTGATCGGGTCGTACGGCAGCTTGGGGTACAGCGACTGGTTGATGCCGTGCGTGCCCACCGTGCCCATCAGCAGGGTGTAGCCGTCGGCGGCCGAGCGGGCGACTTCCGCGGCGCCCAGGTTGCCGCCGGCGCCCGGCTTGTTTTCGACGATGAACTGCTGGCCCAGGGCCTTGCCCAGCTCGGGTGCCAACGCGCGCGCCAGGATGTCGGTGGTGCCTCCGGGTGCGAACGGCACCACGATGCGCACCGGCTTGGTGGGCCAGGCCTGGGCGAACGAGGTGCCGGACCAGCCGGCCAGCGCGAGGGTGCCGAGGGCCGCGGCGAGCAGGCGGCGGCGGGGAGTCGAATGCATGGAAGATCCTCCGTTGGAATCTTCCGAGTGTCGGAAGCGAAGCGGGCGCTGACCACCCGGGCTATCCCCGGCTACGGTCACGGCGGTGCGTCCTGCGCGCGGTCGTTCCGCGATGCGGGTTGCTCCCGTCTTCACGAAGCCCGGCTGTACGAGCGCACGCGAACATCGAGCCGAGCAGGCCGGAGCGCGGCACATCACGCTGGACACGCTCTGCCGCGGGGACCCGTCACGGGCCTCGAGGCGCCGCTTGCGCCTGCCTGCGTTTTGCTCGACAGTGCCGGGCACCACACGCGAAACAGCCCCCTCTCGATGGTTCACCTTTTCCGCACCGCGGCCGCTGTATGGCTGGCCGCGGCCTTCGCCGGTCCTGCCGCGGCGCAGGCGCCGTCGTGGCGCATGCAGTACCGCTGCGACGACGGCTCGCGGCTGGCCGTCAGCTTCGACCACGAAGCGTCGCCGTCGATGGCCTGGATCGGCCATGGCGGCCTCAGCGCCGGCCTGACCGCCTCGACCGACCCTTCCGTCTACACCGCTGCGCGCTGGACGCTGCGCACCAGCGGCAACCAGGCAGCCCTCGAAAACACCGGTGCCGGGCCGCGCCACTGCACCGGCGACGGCCCGCTGCAGCGCCTCGTGGTCGACCGCGAAACGCGGTTGCGGCTGGCGCTGCCGGCGAGCTGGCTGTCACAGCGCTATCTCGTGCATCTGGTGCGAGGCGCCGATGCGCAAGTCCTGTTCCCTGCCGCCGAACTGGTGGTCGTTGTCGAATACCAGCCGCAGGCGCCGTCGCTGCGTTCGCACCCCTTGCTGCAACTGGTCGTGCTGCCGCCGCAGCGATGGCAGGCGCTGCAGCAGCGGCCGAAGCAGATGCCGCTGCAACGGCTGGGCCAGGAGTTCGGGCGGGTCTATGGCGCCGCGCTCGACGGGCAGCACCCTTACCCGGCCGGGTCGGCCGATGCCCAGACCTTCGAGGTCATGCGTGCCGCGCTGGCGGAGCCTCCCCAGGATCTGCAGTCGTCCTTCGGCTGGCTCGGGGTCGACGAAGGCGGTCGCCGGGCCACGCTCGCCGGCCGTCTCGCGTGGCGCGGGCGCCCGGCGCTGAAGCGCGGCGACGAACTGGTGGTGCAACTGCTCGACACCTCGCGGCCCGACGCCGGCGCGGCAGTGCTGGCCGAGCAGCGCATGCCGGCGAGCCGCGATACACCAGGCTACGCGTTGCAGTACGAGGCAGGGCAGATCGACCCGCGCGGCCGCTATGCGATCGTGGCCCGGGTGGTGCGCGACGGGCGACTGCGGTATGCCACCGAGGGCGCGCAACCGGCGCTCACGCGGGGCGCAGCGGCTCGCCCGCGCGTCATGCTCACGGCCGCACGTGGCACGCCGGCGCCAGCCGAAGGCGGCCTGGTGTGCCAGGGCCACGAACCCGACTGGTCGCTGCGCCTGTGGGACAGCCGCTCGACGCTGCAGGGTCCCACGGCCAGGCCGCTGCAGCTGCGCGGGGCCTGGGAGCGCATCGACCACCTGCAGCCGCGCGTCGCCGTCTGGCGCGGTGCGCCGGCCACGGCCCGCACGCCGCTGGTTGCGATGCTGAGCCAGGAGCACTGTGTCGATGCGATGGGCGAGGAGGGCGAAGCGCCGTCCAGCCATCGCGCGGTGGTGTCGCTACCCGACGGCCGGATCGTCAGCGGCTGTTGCCGCTGAACGGCGGGCTTGCCGTTCCTGCAGGCGCAGGTTCTCGACACGCAGGTGGCCCAGGCTCAGCGCCACCATCGGCCGCGCCTGGCCGCCCAGGCCTGCGACCCGCAAGCTGACGTCGGCCGACACCGCACCGCTGCTGCCCGTCAGCCCGGGCAGGTCGAACTGCGCGGCACTGGCCGCCATGTCGGGCATCCGCACCACCAGCTTGTGGCTCAGCACGGCGGCCGACACGATGACCCGGTTCTTGCCGTCCGCCCGCCCCGACAGCACGACGTGTTGCCGTTCGGCGCCGAGCGCTCCGTCGCCGAGCTGCAGTTCGGCCGTCAGCCGGGTGCGGTCGAGCGTGCCGGCGACGTGACGGTCGGCCAGCTTGCCTGGCCACGCGTGAGGCTGCTGCGCAAGCAGGCCCTCGACGAACGCTCGCAGGTCGAGCTGCCCGCGGTCGGTGATGCGGCGGACCCGGCCGCTGCTCAGCGTCTCGAAGCGGGCGCCGGGGACGTCGTTGGCGGTGAAGAGGTAGAGGTACTCGCGCCCGAGCTTGGGCGAGTCGACGTAGACGCCGCCGCGGCTGATGCCCATCGACGAATCCGGGCCGATATGCTCGACGCTCACGCCGTTAAAGTCGATGCGCCCGTCGCGCAGACGCAATTGCACTTCGGCATCGACCACCCACACCGCATCGGTGACGAAAGCGTGCACCAGGCCCTGCAGGCCGGCGAGCGCGTCGAGGCGCCAGGGCTCACCGTGCGGCGGGGCGGCGTCCGGCAGTTCGGCTTCGTCGACCTCGACCCCCATCAGCTGCAGCCGGCCGATGTCGGCCTGCTGCAGGCGCGGCGGCCGGCCGTTCGCTGCCGGCGTGAAGCGGGCCGACAGCGACTCCAGCCGCGCACGCGCCACCCGCAGCGTGAGTCCGCCCAGCTGCCACTGCAAGTCCCGCGCTTCGATGTCTTGCGCGCTGGTGCGCAGGCCGGCACCCGTTCCCTGGAAGAGCTGCATGCGGCCACTGTGCCACCGGGGCCGCGCTGCTCCGGTATACGGAACGTAACGCGACCTCGCAGACGCGGGTCAGGCGGCCGTCTCTCCGGCGCGGCACAGCGCAGCCACCATGTCGGACTGCGTGATGATGCCGACCAGCCGCTCGCCTTCGCCGATCACTGGAATGTGGTGGTGCCCGGTGCTGCCGAACAGCGGCGCCAGATCGGACAGGTGCCGGTCTTCGCTGGTGACCCGCACCTGGCGCGTCATGATCTGGCCCACCACCTCCGGCTTGGTGGTGTGGGTCAGCCCGCTCTTGCGGATCAGCGCGCGCAGCTTGCGGTCGAAACCCTCGTGCCGGTCCAGCTCGGCGCAGCGCATGAAATCGGCCAGCGTGACGATGCCGACGATACGCCGCACCCGGTCGACGACGGGCAGCGCCTTGATCCGGCGTTCCCGAAGCAGGGCCCACGCCTCTTCCAGCGGGGTGCCGAACTCGACCGTGATCACGTCGGTGGACATGATGTCGCGGCAGCGGATATCGGCCAGCCGGCGGCGGTAGCCCTGCAGTTGGGTCTGCTCGATCAGGGCCTGCAGGTCGTCGCGGCTGACGTCGAGCACCTGGTTGTAGCGCGCGAGCACGGCGTCGAGGTCGGCCGCGATGGTGCGGGCGTCGTCGGGCCGCGGCGGGGCCGGTTCGGGCGGCAGTTGCGCGTGCGGGTAGCTGCGCCCGCCGAGGTTGTTGTAGGCGATGCCGGCCAGCACCATCAGCAGCGAGTTGCCCGCGACCGGAAACAGCGCGAAGCCCGGGTCGGTGACGCCCGCCAGCGCGACCAGCAACGCCGAAGCGCCGCCCGGCGGGTGCAGGCAACGCAGCGCGAACATCAATGCCACCGCGAGTCCGACAGCCGCCGTGGCGGCCAGCTCCGGCGGGGCGACCAGGTGCGCGCAGGCAATGCCGGCGAGCGCCGAGACGGTGTTGCCCGCGACCACCGCCCACGGCTGGGCCATCGGGCTGGCGGGCACGCCGAAGACCAGCACGGCCGACGCGCCCATCGGGGCGATCAACCAGGGCAGCGCCGAGTTCGCGCCGAGCAGGTGGGACAGCGAGCCGGTGACGAAGATGCCGACCGCCGCGCCGCACACCACACGCAGCCGCTCGCCGCGGCTGACGTTCAATGGCGCCGGCCGGAAGGCGCGCAACCAGGCGGAGGGGAAGGCGGGGCGGCGGCTTCGGCCGGTGAACAGGGCGGTCAGGAACGAAGGCGTCATGGCGGCGCGGGTGTCGCAACTGCGCCGAATGACGCGGGCTGCAGGGCAGGGGCAGGGCCCCGGATGGGCGGAGCCGGGATTGTCGCTGCCCCGCACCCGGTCTGCCGGCGCGTGGTGACTCTGCCCTTCACCGCCTGCCGGCCGATCCGCGCGTGGCGGACGTGGCGGCGGCGCCGGGATGCACCTCTTGCTCGTGGTACAGCAAGCGGGCCAGCGCATCGAGCCGCTGGCTCCAGTACGGCTCGTAGTGCGCCAGCCAGGCGGCAGCCTCGCGCATCGGCGCCGCGTCCAGCTGGCAACGCACGACGCGGCCTTCCTTGGAACGCGCGATCAGGCCGGCGGTTTCCAGCACGGCCAGGTGCTTCATGAAGCCCGGCAGCGACATGCCGTGGGGCTGGGCCAGCTCCGTCACGGTGCGGCTGCCTTCGCCCAGGCTGCGCAGCACCTGGCGCCGCGTCGGGTCGGCCAGCGCTGAAAAGACGAGGTCGAGCGTGCGGCCCTCTTGTTGATTAACCATGAAGTTAAGTTTGTGGTGCCGCGGGCGGGTTTGTCAACGCCGTGCGCAGGGCCGTCGTGCCGGCATGGGCATGCGCCGCGCCGCAGCAGCACAATTCGAGGGTGTTCCGCACGAGGAGCCACAAGATGAGAGCGATTCCCGTCCTGGTCGCGCTGGTGGGCGCGACGTGGCTGCCGGTGGCGCACGCCGAGTCGCTGCGCTGCAACGGCCAGTCCACACAGTTGGGCGATTCGCGCCTGTCGGTGCTGCACAAGTGCGGCGAGCCGCTGCTGAAGGACGCCTACTGTGCGCCGGTCTACCACGTGCCGTCCTACCAGCTGGTGCCGCCGCCGCTGGTCGGTATCGCGGTGCCGTGCCGGGCGGTCGAGGAATGGCTGTACGACCGCGGCCCCGGCAACCTGATGGCGACGGTGCGCTTCCAGGCAGGTGTCGTCCATTCGATCGACTACGGACGTCAGCCGCGCTAGCGCCGGCGCGAGACGTTTGCTCACCGGTGGCGCCCGGAGGGTCGCAAGAATGCGCGGCATGACAGCAGCATCCACCTCCTGTGGCCTGCCGCCTTTGGCGGCAACCCCCCGCGTCGCGCGAGCGCCCGTCGTGCGTGCATACCGGCCGGCCGATCTGCCTGCCGTGTACGAAACCTGCCTGCGCACCGGCTGGCATGGCGGCGACGCGGCCGCCCACTGTCCCGAAGCGCGCCTGCCCGGCGACCTCTTCGGTGGCCCGTATGCGGCGCTGGAACCGGGGTTGGTCTTTGTCGCCGAAGACGGCCTGGGTGTTGCGGGGCATGTGCTCGGCACGGCCGACACGCTGGCCTTCGCACGCTGCACCGAAGCGCGCTGGTGGCCGGCGCAGCGCCGGCGCCATCCGCTGCCCGACCCCGATGACGAGCGGCCGGCCGCCTGGCTGGTGCGCGCGCTGCACCAGGGCGTACCGACCGACATGCCCTTTCTCGACGACTACCCGGCACACCTGCACATCGGCCTGCTGCCGCGCGCGCAGCGACGCGGGCTGGGGGCGGCGCTGGTGAAGCGCCTGTGCGCCGCCCTGCAGGCGCGCGGGGCGGTCGGCGTGCATCTCGGCGTGTCGGCGCTCAACCCGCATGCGATCGGCTTCTACGAGCATCTGGGGTTCGAGACGCTGGAGTCGCACGAGTGGGGACGCTGGATGGGATGCCGCTGGTGAGCGGCGTTCGCGTGCTTCGGGCGGGCGTGTCATGGCACACGTTCCCGTCAGCGTGCACTAGGGTAGATCGGGGCTTGCGGCGTGCCGGCGCTCCCTAGAATCGCCGCTTGTTCCCGCCGGCGGCGGGCCGCTCGTGGCCCGCGCCGCCGGCCTCATCCGTGAGCACCAAGCGTTCCACCGCCCTTTCGTCGTCGAGCGTGACCGATACTGCGGTCGTGCGCTGCTTCTTCGCCGCAGGGGCCTTGCTGTGCATCTTCGGCGCGCTGTTCGCGTTCGACTCCTCCCTTGCACCGGCGCGGCGGTGGCTCGTCGCGGCTGTGGGCCTCGTGGGCGCGCTGTCGTTCCTGGTCGTCGGCCGGCTGAGCCGTCGCGCGCTGCGACGTGCCGCCGAACACGATGCCCGTTTCAACACGCTGCTCGGCCTCGCAGCCGACTGGTATTGGGAGCAGGACGAGCACTTCCGCTTCACGCGCCTGTCGGCCTCCTTCGACGAGATCAGCGGCTTGGAGGCGAAGGCGGTCCTCGGCAAGTGCCGCTGGGAGATCCCCGACGCCGTCGTGACGCCGCAGGAATGGGTGGCCCACCGCACCGCACTGCAGGCGCACCTTCCGTTCCGCGACTTCGTGATGCGCAGGACGCAGGCGGACGGCCGCATGGTGCACCTGTCGATCAGCGGCGAGCCCATCTTCGACGCCGACGGCAGATTCTGCGGCTATTGGGGCATCGGGCAGAACATCACCGAGCAGCGCGCCGCCACCCTGGCGCTCGCTTCCAGCGAGCGGCGCTATCGCAACCTGTTCGCGCGCTCGCCGTTGGCGCTGCTGATCCACCGCGAAGGCCGCATCATTTCGGCCAACGAGGCGGCCGCACGCATGTTCGGCTACGGCGTGCCTGACGACCTCGTCGGGATCGAGCTGCTCTCGCTGTACGACGTCGCCTCGCAGGCGCTGGTGCAACGCCGCGTCCTCGACCTCGAGGCGCTGCCGATCGGCGAGAGCCTGCCGGTGGTGGACCTCGTCGCGCTGCGCCGCGACGGCTCGCCCGTCGACGTGACCGCCACCGGCTCGCGCGTGGACCTGCCCGACGGGCCGGCCATCGAATCGATCTACCTCGACGTGACGCAGCGCCGCCAGGCCGAATCTGCGTTGCTGCACTCCGAGGCGATGCTGTCGAGGCTGTTCCTGTCCAGCCCCGACGTGATCACCGTCACCGACCCCGACACCGGCCGCTACGTGATGGTCAACCCCGGCTTCACGCGCGTCATCGGCTACGAGCCGCACGAGGTGATCGGGCGCACGGTGCTCGAGCTCGGCATGCTGCAAAGCCAGGAGCAGCGCGAACACTTCCTGAGCGAGATCCGCCGCAACGGCTCGGTGCAGGACCTGCTGATGCCGTACCGCGCGAAGGCCGGCCACACGGTGCTGGTGCAGTTGTCCGGCGCCATCTTCGAGGTCGACGGCAAGCGCTACCTGCTGGTGCTGGCGCGCGATGTCACCGAGCGCGAGCGTTCGCGCGCCGAGTACAAGGCCATCCTCGACAACGCCTCGGTCGGCATCGCGCTGGTGCTGCGCGGCCGCTTCCATCAGGCCAACCGTCGCTTCGAGGAAATGCTCGGCTGGGCGCCGGGCGAGTTGATCGGGCAGCATGTGCGCGCCATCTGGCCGTCGGACGCCGAGTTCGAACGGGTCTCGCAGCTCACGCGCGAGGTGATGTCGCGGCACGAACCGCTCGACTTCGAATGGGAGATGTTCAGGCGCGACGACGGCCGCTTCTGGGGGCGCTGCCGCGCCCGCCGGGTCGAGGACGCCGGCACCGACCGCGGCGCGACGATCTGGATCGTCGAGGACATCACCGAGCAGCGTCGCGCCGCCGCAGACCTGGCGGCCGCGAAGGAGCAGGCCGAAGCCGCCAACCGCGCCAAGAGCGCTTTCCTCGCCAACATGAGCCACGAGATCCGCACGCCGCTGCACGGTGTGCTGGGGCTGGCGCAGCTGGCGCTCGGCGTGGGCATCGACGACCACCGGCGCGAAGAGTACCTGCGGCGCATCGTCGACAGTGCGCAAACGCTGTCGACGATCATCTCCGACATTCTCGACCTGTCGAAGATCGAAGCGGGCCGGCTGCAGCTCGAGGCCATCGCGTTCGACCTGCCCGAGCTGCTGCAGACGCTGCACCGTTCCTACGTCGAGCAGGCGGCGGGCAAGCAGATCCAGCTGGTCCTGAAGATCACCGACGACCTGCCGCAACGGGTCATCGGCGACCCGGTGCGCACCCAGCAGATCCTCGGCAACTTCATCAGCAATGCGCTCAAGTTCACCGACAGCGGCCGCGTTCAGATGATGGCCACACCGCTGGGTGACGAGCGGATGCGTTTCGAGGTGCACGACACCGGCCCGGGCATCGACCCGGACGTGCTGCAGCGGCTGTTCAAGCCGTTCACGCAAGCCGACGAGTCCATCTCGCGCCGCTACGGCGGCACCGGCTTGGGACTGTCGATCTGCCGCGAACTGGCGCACCTGATGGGCGGCGAGGTCGGCGTCGACAGCACGCCCGGGCAGGGCAGCGTGTTCTGGGCCGAGCTGGCGCTGCCGGCCGCCGGAGAAACGGCCGCACCGGCGGTGGCGCCGCCGCCGGCAGCCGACAGCCTGCAGGGACTGCGCGTGCTGGTCGTCGAGGACAACCCGGTCAACATGATGATCGCCGCGGCGATGCTCGAGCAATGGGGCGTGGAGGTGGCGCAGGCCCGTACCGGCCAGGAGGCGCTCGATGTCATCGACGCCGAGCAGGGCCGGTTCGATGCCGTGCTGATGGACGTGCACATGCCCGGCATGAGCGGCTTCGAGGCCACCCAGATGCTGCGCCGTCGCTACGACGCGCAGGCACTGCCCATCATCGCGCTGACGGCGGCAGCACTGGTGTCCGAGCAGGAGCGCACGCGCGCCGTCGGCATGAACGACTTCGTCGCCAAGCCGATCGATCTGCATCGCCTGCATGCGACGCTGGAGCGCTGGGCGCGCCGGCCCGGCGCGAACCGATCGGCATGACGAACGGTGGGCTCCGGCCCACCCTGCGCGTCAGACCTTGGTGCGGTTCAGCAACGCGTACAGCAAGATGGCGCCGAACGTCGCGGTGCCGATGCCGCCCAGCGCAAACTGCCCGATGCGCAGCGTGTAGTCGCCGGTGCCCAGGATCAGCGTGATCGCCGCGACGATCAAGTTGGTGTTGTCGCTGAAGTCGACCCGGTTGTCGACCCAAATCTTGGCGCCGGCCACCGCGATCAGCCCGAACACGACGATCGACACGCCGCCCATCACGGCCAGCGGCACGGTCTGGATCAGCGCACCGAACTTGGGGCTGAAACCGAGCAGGATGGCGATCAGCGCCGCGACGACGAAGATGGCCGTCGAGTAGATCTTGGTGGCCGCCATCACGCCGATGTTCTCCGCGTAGGTGGTCACGCCGGTGCCGCCCGACGCGCCGGAGACGATGGTCGCCAGCCCGTCGCCGACGAAGGCCCGGCCCATGTACGGGTTCAGGTCGCGCCCGGTCATCGCGCTGACGGCCTTGATGTGGCCCAGGTTCTCGGCCACCAGGATCACCGCGACCGGCGCGATCAGCAGCATCGCGTTGGCATCGAACACCGGCGCGGCGAAGCCCGGCAGCCCGAACCACGGCGCGGCCGCGATCTTGGAGAAGTCGATCGGCTGCCCCAGCCCGAGGCCGTTGGTGAGCACCGCATAGATGAGGGAGGCGACGATCAGGCCCACCAGGATCAGCAGCCGCTGCACCATGCCGCGCGTGAACACCGCGACGGCACCCACGCTGACGAAGGTGACGGCCTGCATCCAGGCGTCGAACGGTGTCGGGGCCATGTTCTTGATCGGGATGGACGCCAGGTTCAGGCCGATCACCGCGACCACCGCCCCGGTGACCACCGGTGGCATGAAGCGCTCGATCCAGCCGGTGCCGGTGCCCATCACGACCAGGCCGATCAGCGTGTAGAGCACCCCGCAGGCGATGATGCCGCCCAGCGCGATGCCGAGGTTGGCATTGGCGCCCTGGCCGGCATAGCCGGTCGCTGCGATGACGACGCCGATGAAGGCGAAACTGGAACCGAGGTAGCTCGGCACCCGGCCGCCGACGACGAAAAAGAAGATCAGCGTGCCGATGCCGCTCATCAGGATCGCGACGTTGGGGTCGAACCCCATCAGCAGCGGCGCCAGCACCGTGGCGCCGAACATCGCGACCACGTGCTGCACACCCATCGCCAGCGTCTGCGGCCACGGCAGGCGTTCATCGGGCGCGACGATGCCCTCGGTCTTCTCGCGCCATTGCGGGAACAGGCTCATGAAAAAGCTCCTTGTTGTGCTGCCGCCGCACGCGCGTGCGGCAATGCGGTCGGCAGTGTAGGAGCTTCAGAGGCAAGCCGGGCACCCGGAAAGCCCGGGTAGCGCACCGAGTGGCGGGCGGATTGTGCGGGCCCAGCGAACACCGCAGATCCGGCTGTGCCGGTCTGCTGGTGTTGCCCCTTGAGGGGGCCGGCGTAGCCGGTAGGGGGAGATCTGTGCCACCACCGCGGAGCCGGTTTTGCCGGTCTGCTGGTGTCGCCCGCTTGAGGGGGCCGGCGTCGCCGGTACGGGGTGGGCCGGAAGCAGAAAAAAAGGGATGGCGGCCGGGGCTCTCGCTCTCTCCGACCCCGGCCGCCGCCCTCTCCCTCGACGTCCCAGAAATAGTTGCGGGTTTCTGGGGACTGGACAAGCTGTCGTGTGGCGCGCGTTCAGCGCGGCTTGAACCCCAGCGTGCGTTGCGCCGGTTCGCTGCGCGACTGCAGCACCTGGTACTGGCGCAGCCCGGCCGTGCCGCTCGGCTGCGTCGCAGCGCGCTGCTGCTGTTGCGTGGTGGTATGTTGAGCCAGCACGGTCGAGGCGCTGGCGGACGCGGCGAACTGTTTCATGGCTTGAACCACTGGCTGGGGGCGAAATCGGTGCACAGGAAGGCCGGTGCGCTGCTGGGCGAACGGAACAGCCTGGACAACGTGGGCCACCGGCTGTGCTGGCCGCCGTCTTCGTTGCATGGCGTCAGGCGCAACAGCGACGACCAACCCCCTCGGCCGCGCGGCTGGGTCGCCGACTGCAGCTGCGTGCGCCGGCGTCGGGCGATCTGCCCAGCCAGTGACTGCGTGCCGGAGCGTCGTTTCGGGGCCTGGTGAGACATGTTGTGTACGCCTTGGTCTTCGGATGCCAGTCAAGGCGCATCTTTCATGCCATGCCCCGGTTCGGTAACCAAAACCCCTCCGGACCGGCCATTTCTCCTGTGAAGCGCACGGCGCAAGGTGTACTTTTTGTTGCAGGTATGGCGCGAATCGTCAGCCTGACCAAGCGCTGGCGTGCCGCAGCGGGCGTCTTCTGTCAAACCGCCGGGCTGCTGCGGGCCTTTCGCCCAGGGCCTGCGCAAGCCGGCATGATCGGCAGGTCCCGCACTTCATGGAGCCCCGCATGACCGAACTCGGCCTCGTCGCCCCGCCCGCCGTCTGGTGGGTGCTCGCCCTGATGCTGATGGGGCTGGGCGTGCTCGGCACCGTGCTGCCGGCACTGCCAGGCACCGTCCTCGTGCTGGCAGGCATCGTCATTGCCGCCTGGATCGACGGCTTCGTGCGGGTGTCCGGCTGGACCGTCGGCGCCATCGCCGTGCTGGCGGTGATCGCCTGGGCCGCCGATTACGTGGCCGCGCTGCTCGGCGCGCGCAAGGCCGGCGCCAGCCCGCTGGCGCTGGCCGGCGCGGCCATCGGCACGCTGCTCGGCGTCTTCACCGGTTTCATCGGCTTGCTCTTCATGCCGCTGGCCGGGGCGATGGCGGGCGAATACTGGGCCCGGCGCGACGCCCGGCGTGCCACGCAGGTCGGGCTGGCCACCTGGATCGGCTTGCTGGTTGCGACGGTGGTCAAGGTGGTGCTGGCCTTCGTGATGATCGGCGTGTTTTTCGTCGCCTGGCTGTGGTGGTAGTTCAGGCCAGAAAAGCCGCCACCCGCTGCGTGACGGCTGGCTCTTTCAGCAGCCGCCGGTGCCCCAGCCCGTCCGTCAGCATCAGCTCGGCCTGCGGCAGCAGCGCTTGCAGCTTGAGCCCCTCGACCAGCGGCACCGCCGTGTCGGCGCGGTCATGCACCACCAGCGTCGGCTGCGCCAGCCGCGGGGCGGTGCGGTGCGCCGACATCTGTTCGAACACCACCGCCTCGCGGGCCTCCAGGTAGCGCACCATCGCCTGCCGCGTGGTCTCGCGCAGCCCGAAGGCGTTCGCGTAGTCGCGCGTCACCTGCACCAGGTCGGTCGGCGAGGCGATCGTCACCAGGCGCTCGGCAGCCAGCCCGCGTGACAGCGCGACGGCCGCCGACGAGCCGCCCATCGAATGCCCGACCACGCCGCGCAGCGGCCCGAGCCGGTCGCCCAGGTAACCCAGCGCGCGGGCGAACTGCGCCAGCGTGCTGTGCCAGGCGCCGCTGCGGCCGTGCCCCGGCTGGTCGACCGTCACCGCCGCCAGGCCCCGCTCGGCCAGCGCTTCCGCCAACGGTGCCATCTGCAGCCCCCAGCCGCCCCAGCCATGCGTCAGCAGCACCATCGGAGCATCGGCGGGCGCCGGCCAGCGGTACAGCGTCAGCGACGCGTTCTCGAACGGCATCGACTCGACCCGCACCCCGGTCGGCGGTCGGAAGTGGCGTGTCGCGAGCTTGGTCGGCACCGGCGTACAGAACACGCGCGCCGCGACCCGGGCGGCGGCCGAGGTGGGGCTGAAGGTCTCGGCCGTGCGCAGGCCGGCGCGCAACATCGGGAACAGGCGGTTGGCGGTGAAGCTGCGCGCGGTGGGCGTGGCCAGCGTAGAGGTGGTGGCAGCGGCGTCGCTCATCTGGTGGTCCTTTCAGTGGCCGTCACACGAGACCGAAGTCGGCGTTGCGGCGGGGCACCGACCGCACCAGGGCGGCGGTCACGAAACCGAGGCGCACCGCGGCGCCGAGCACGATCAAACCCAGAACGATCAACATGGTTCTCTCCTATTTCGCACGATCGTGCGAAGTTTGTCGACGAAGTGCACCTCGTGGGTGCCACACGGAAAACATGGCATCAGCTTTCAGAAGCGGGAGGCGCGGTCAAGTGGGCGGCCACCAGCCGCTCGTAAGCCTTCCAGGCGCGCTCGGCGGCGCGCGGGTCGCGCAGGAAACGCGCGTCGCGCATCAGCGCGATGAAGATGCCGTCGATCTCGAACACAAGCTGCTCGACGTCGGTGTCGGCGCGCAGATGGCCGGCGTCGATGGCCTGGATCACGGTGCGGCGCAGCGTCGCGCGCCAGCGCATCACGCCGTCGAGCAGCAGGTCGCGCAGCGGGCCCTCGCGGTCGTCGAACTCGAACGCGCCGGCGCAGTAGATGCAGCCGGTGCGCATCTCGACTTCCTGCACGCGCTTGAGCCAAAGGCGGGTGATCGCATTCAGCCGGGGCAGGCCGCGCGGCTCGCGCATCGCGGGCACGAACACGTCCTGCAGGAAGCGGCGGTCGTATTCCTCGATCACCGCGGCCTGCAGCGCTTCGCGCGAGCCGACGCGCGAGAACACGCCGCTCTTGGACATGCCCAGCCGCTTGGCCAGCTCGCCGATGGTCAGGCTTTCCAGGCCTTCGGCGGCTGCCATCAGCAACGCGGTATCGAGGATGGCCGCGCGCGTGAGTTCGCTGCGGCCGGTCTTGGCTTCCATGCAGGCAAATTTAGCACGATCGTGCGAAGTTTCAAGCGCCGTTCGTCGGGTTTGCGTCGGGCCCTCGCTCCAAGAGCGGTCGACCCACTGCCATCGTCCCGGGCCGCGGCAGACATTGTCTCGCATGGCGCGGTCGCCATGGCTGCCGCCAGGTATGTATCAGAAGCAAAAAAGGCGGTCACGCGGGCCGCCTCGGGCGTGACGGGGGGCGCGTCAGCGCATGCCGGTACACGATGACCGCGTGTTCGTCGTCGTGCCAAGCAGGACGTGGTCCTCGCTCGTGGGGCTGCATCAGCGCGTTCTATGGCGGCAGCTTCCCCGTCACCGGGTAGGGCGGCGGCGCTCGGGTGCCGGTGATGAGCAGAGGGAGCACTCGATCCACGTCTGCCACCCCCTGCATCGCCTGCTCGAGAGCGACCCCCTGCGCCGCGCTGGCGACACAACCTTCCAGGTAGATGAACCGACGCTGCACCGTGATCCACACCGAACTGCGATCAAAACGCGCGTCGGCACGCACGGCCTCCAGCGCTCGCTCGGCGATGCCGGCGTCATAGCGGTAGGCGTTCGGTTCGGCGCACTTCTTCTCCAGCCAGCAAGTGGTTCCTCGCTCGGCCCGCTGGTGTGCTTCCTGCCGCATGCCGGCCGCGTCATAGGCGGGGCCGCGCGGCACCGGGCATCCGGGCAGGCCTTGGGTGGCTTGCACGAAGGGGTCGCCGAAGGGGTTGAGCCGCCAGCCGGAGCCGGGTTCATCGGCGCCGTGGGCTGCAAGCGCTGCCAACAGCAGCCCAACGACGGTGGCGGCCTTCATGCCGCGCCCGTGTCGGCCCGCCGCGCCAGCCCGCCCGGCACGGCGGCCAGCAGGCGCCGGGTGTATTCCTCCCGGGGCGCGGCCAGCAGTTCCGCGGCTCCCGCCTGCTCCACCACCTGCCCGTCCTTCATCACCAGCACCTCGTCGGCCATGAAGCGCACCACCGCCAGGTCGTGGCTGATGAACAGATACGCCAGCCCCAACTCGTCCTGCAGGTCCTTCAGCAGGTTGAGCACCTGCGCCTGCACCGAAACGTCGAGCGCCGAGACCGCCTCGTCCAGCACCAGCACGTCGGGCTGCAAGGTCAGGCAGCGTGCGATGGCGATGCGCTGGCGCTGGCCGCCGGAAAACTCGTGCGGGTACTTGTGCATCGCCGAGGGGTCCAGGCCCACCTTCAACAGCAGCGCCTGTGCACGCGACTCGCGATCGGCCGCATCGCTGCCGATGCGGTGGATCTGCATCGGCTCCAGCAGCGTCTGACCGATCGTGAAGCGCGGGTTCAGCGAGGCGTACGGGTTCTGGAACACGATCTGCAGTCGCCGGCGCATCGGCTGCCATTGCGACTCGCTCAGCCCCAGCAAGTCGACCTCGCCCGCCGGGGTGTGGCAGCTGGCGGCACCCGATACCGGCCCGCTCGAAACCGAGTGCAGTCGCAACAGCGTCAGCCCCAGCGTGGTCTTGCCCGAGCCCGACTCGCCGACCACGCCCAGCGTGTGCCCGCGGCGCAGCTGAAAGCTCACGCCCTGCACGGCCTTGAACTCGCGGCGGCCGAACACACCGGCGCGCAGCCAGAAGCTCTTTGCGAGCGAGCGCACCTCCAGCACCACCGGCGCGTCCGGGTCCTTGGGTTTCGCCGGGGTCGTGTTGACGCGCTGGGCGATGTGGTCGTCGACGACCGCCAGGCGCGCCGGCGGCGATGCCAGGGCGGGCCGGCACGACAGCAGCGCCTGCGTGTACGTGTCCCGAGGCGCCGAGAAGATGCGCTGCACGGGCCCCTGCTCGCGCACCTCGCCCCGGCGCATCACCACCACCTCGTCGGCGATCTCGCCCACCACGCCGAGGTCGTGGCTGATGAACAGCATGCTCATGCGGTGCTGCGCCTTCAGCCGCGCCAGCAGCTCCAGGATCTGGCGCTGGATGGTCACGTCCAGTGCGGTCGTCGGCTCGTCGGCGATCAGCAGCTTGGGGCCGCAGGCCAGCGCCATCGCGATCATCACGCGCTGCTGCTGGCCGCCGGACAGCTCGTGCGGGTAGGCGTGCAGCCGGCGCTTGGGGTCGGGCAGGCCCACTTCGTCGAGCAGGTGCTCGGCCTGGGCCAAGGCCTCGCGGCGCGACCGACCCAGGTGCCGCACCAGCGGCTCGGCGATCTGCCGGCCCACCGTCAAGACCGGGTTCAGCGAGGTCATCGGTTCCTGGAACACGCACGCGATCTCGCGCCCGCGCAGTGCCTGCAACTCGGGCCGGGTGGCCTGCAACAGGTCGCGGCCCTCGAACAGCACGCGACCTTCGCGCTGCGCGTTCTCGGGCAGCAGGTTGACGATGGACATCGCCGTCACGCTCTTGCCGGAGCCCGACTCGCCCACCAGCGCCACGGTGCGGTGCTCGGGCACCTGCAGGCTCACGCCGCGCACGGCGTGCACCAGCGCCCCGCGCTCCATGCGGAACGACACGCGCAGGTCGTCGATCTCGAGCAACACCTACTCCAGCCCCCGCAGCTTCGGGTCCAGCGCATCGCGCAATGCGTCGGTCAACAGCGAAAACGCGGTGACGAACACCGCCATGAACGCCGTGGTGGTGGCCAGCTGCCACCAGTGGCCCAGCAGCATTTCGTTCTGCGCCTCGCTCAGCATCGTGCCCCAGGACACCTGGTCCACCCGCACCCCGAGCCCCAGGTAGGACAGGATCACCTCCGCCTTGATGAAGCCCACCACCAGCAGCGACAGCTGCACCAGCGCCACGTGGCTCACGTTCGGCAGGATGTGGCGGAACACGCGCGACAGGCGTCCCGCGCCGATGGCCTGTGCCGCCCGCACGTAGTCGCGCACCGCGTGCTTGATGAACTCGGCGCGCATCTGCCGGTACACGCCGGTCCAGCCGGTCAGCCCGAGGATCAGCACCACGGTGCCGACGCCGCGGCCGAACACGGCGGCGAACGCGAAGATCAGCAAGATGCCCGGAATCGACGTGAACACGTTGTAGACCCATTCGAGGAAGTCGCCGACCTTGCCGCCGAAGAACCCGCCCAGTGCACCGAGCACCGTGCCGATCGCGGTGGCCACCGCGGCGGCCAGCACGCCGACGAAGATCGAGATCTGCGCGCCCTTGATCGCCTTGGCCAGCACGTCGCGGCCGATGCGGTCGCCGCCGAGCGGCAGGGTGGCGGCGCGCTGGGGCTCGCTGCTCTCGATCCTGGACGCGCGCTCGGCCCACTCCTCGTAGCGCGGCGCCAGCGGGTCGACGTCCGACAGGTCGGCCGCCGGGCCCTGCGGCACCGGCACCGCCTGCCGGGGCTCGGCGGGCGCCGGCCCCATGAAGCCGGGCCGGGCGTAGGGCTCGCCCACCTCGGCCTGCCAGCCGCTGGCCACCAGCCCCACGGCGGCGAGCAGGATGAGCGCAAGGAAGGCCGCCACCACCGCCAGCGCCGCCATACCGACCCGGTCGCCGCGAAAGCGCCGCCAGGCCAGGGCCCATACGCTCTCGGCGGAGGCTGTCCCAAATGAAGCGGTCTGAGTGGCTGCGTTCACGGCAAACGACTCCGTGCCTGTCGTGTCGCCGCCTTGGGCATGACGCCGGCCCGGGCCAGCGGACGCCGCGGATCCGGCGTTGCCGGTCCGCTGGCGGCGCCCCCTGGAGGGAGAGCACCGAAGGCGCTGCGGGAGCGGATCATTTCAGGACCACCCTCGGGTCGACCAGCTTGTACAGCACGTCGGTCGCCAGGTTGATCAGCATCGTCAGCACCGCCAGGTAGATGGTCACGGCCTGGATCACCGGGTAGTCGCTGCGATTCACGGCGAGCAGCACCTCGCGCCCCAGGCCGGGGATGGAAAAGAACACCTCGATCAGGAACGAGCCCACGAACACGCCCGGCAGCCCGGCGCCGATGTGGGTGAGGATGGGGATCATCGCGTTGCGCAGCACGTGCCGCAGCAGGATGGTCCGCTCGCCCAGGCCCTTGGCGCGTGCCGTGCGCACGTAATCCTGGTCGATCTCGTCGAGAAAGAAGCTGCGGTACAGGCGCGTCTGCGGCGCCAGCGACACCACCACGGCCAGCAGCACCGGCAGCGGTGCATAGGTGCGCAGGTTGGTCCATGCCGAATCGGTCCAGCCCTGCACCGGAAACCAGCCCAGCTTGAAGCCGAACAGCCACTGCCCGACGATCACGTAGACGAGAAACGAGATCGACATCGCCACCGTCGTGACGATCATGATGGCGCGGTCGGTCAGGCTGCCCCGCACCGCGGCCACCGCCAGTGCCAGCGGCACGGCCAGCATCACCTCCAGGACCAGCAGCGGCAGCATGATGGTCAGCGTGGCCGGCAGCCGGCTGGCAAACAACGATGCCACCGACTCGTTGGTGGCCCAGCTGCGACCCCAGTCGAACGAAAGGATCTGCCGCACGAAGATCCACAGCTGCTCGAGCACCGGGCGGTCCAGCCCCAGCTGCTGACGGATCGCCGCGATCTGCTCCGGCGTCGCGGCCAGGCCGGCGAGGATCTCCGCCGGGTCGCCGCCGAAGCCCTTGAACAGGAAGAACACCAGCAATACCACGCCCGCCAGCGTCGGGATCATCTGCCAGAGGCGTCGCAGCAGGTAGGCAGCCATGGGCCGGGGGCGTCCTCGCGGTGTGCGTGGGGGGTGTGCGTGCGGGGCAGTCTAGTCGGCCTCTGCCCGCACGCCCTATTGGGGCAAGTGCCCCCTGCTGCAGCAACCCCTGTGCCGGAACCAAACGCCAGGCGTATGCTCGACTCAGCTTTGCTGCCCCGATGGAGAACCCGATGCTGGGACGCCGCCGCTTCGCCCTGCTGCTCACCGTGACGCTGTGGTGCGGCGCTGCGGCGGTGCCGGCACAAACCCCCGCGAGTGCCGAGCCCAAGGTGCTGAAGTACGCCTTCGCGGTCGCCGAAACCGGGTTCGACCCGGCGCAGATCTCCGACCTGTATTCGGCCATCATCGCGGCGCACATCTTCGAGGCACCGCTCACCTACGACTACCTCGCCCGCCCGGCCCGGCTGGTGCCGCAGACCGCCGCGGCGATGCCGGAGGTGTCGGCAGACTTCACCACCTTCACCGTCCGCATCAAGCCGGGCATCTACTTTGCCGACGACCCTGCCTTCAAGGGCCGCCGTCGCGAGCTGACCGCGCACGACTACGTCTACTCGATCAAGCGCCACTACGACCCGCGCTGGAAGAGCCCCACCCTCTACGTGTTGCAGAACGCCAAGATCGTCGGCATGGACGCGCTGCGCGAGCAGGTCACGAAGCACCACCGGCCGTTCCCCTACGACACCGAGGTGGCCGGCCTGCGGGCGCTCGACCGCTACACCTTCCGCATCAGGCTGGCCGAGCCCAGCCCGCGCTTCCAGTTCGTGCTGTCCGACGGCGCCACCCTGGGTGCCGTCGCGCGCGAAGTGGTCGAGGCCTACGGCGACGCCATCGTGGAGCACCCTGTCGGCACCGGGCCCTACCGGCTGACGCAGTGGCGGCGGTCGTCCCGCATGGTGCTGGAGCGCAACCCCGGCTTCCGCGTAGAAACGTTCAACGCCCAGCCCGCGCCCGACGACGCCGTCGGCCAGGAGATCGCGCAGCGGATGCAGGGCAAGCGGCTGCCGCTGATCGACCGCATCGAGGTGTCCGTCATCGAGCAATCCCAGCCGCGCTGGCTGGCCTTTCTGAACGGCGAGACCGACCTGGTCGGCGTGCCGCTCGAATTCGCCAACGTCGCCGTGCCCAACGGCGAGTTGGCGCCGCACCTGGCCAAGCGCGGCATCCGCATGGACCGCTCGCTCGGCTCCGACGTCACGCTCACCTACTTCCAGATGGAGCACCCGGTGGTGGGCGGCTACACGCCCGAGAAGGTGGCCCTGCGCCGCGCCATTGCGCTGGCCATCGACGTGGAGCAGGAGATCCGCCTGGTGCGGCGTGGCCAGGCCATCCCGGCCCAGTCGACCATCCCGCCGATGACCTTCGGCTACGACCCCGACTTCCGCAGCGAGATGAGCGAGCACAGCGTGCCCAAGGCGCGCGCGCTGCTCGACATGTACGGCTACGTCGACAAGAACGGCGACGGCTGGCGCGACCTGCCCGACGGCTCGCCGCTGGTGCTGGAAGTCATCAGCGGCCCTGATTCGCTGGCGCGCGAGTTCAACGAGCTGTGGAAGAAGAACATGGACGCCATCAACGTGCGCGTCAGCTTCCGCGTGACCAAGTGGCCCGAGCAACTGAAGCTGTCGCGCGCCGGCAAGCTGATGATGTGGGGCGTGGGTTTCAGCGCCACCGTGCCCGACGGCGACGACCTGCTGTCCATCGCGTACGGCCCCAACAAGGGTTCAGGCAACCACGCCCGCTTCGACCTGCCCGCCTTCAACGCCCTCTACGAGCAGCAGCACCGCATGGCCGACACGCCCGAGCGTTTCGAGTTGATGACCCGGGCCAAGAAGATGCTGGTCGCCTACATGCCCTACAAGGTGCACACGCATCGCATCGGCACGACGCTCGTGCACCCCTGGGTGGTCGGGTACCGGGCCCACCCGTTCGCGCGCGACTTCTGGCGCTACATCGACATCGACAACGCGCGGCGGGCGGTCGCGGTGGATTGACCCGCGGGCCGCCGCAGCCGGTCAGCGCACCCGGGTGCCACCGCCCGAGCGGCCACCGCCGGTCTCGTCCGCCTGCGGCGGCAGTGTGCCCGGCGACGCACCGCCCCACAGCCGGCGCAAGCGCTCCAGCTCCTGGTCGAAGATGTAGTTGATGCGCTGGATCTCGGCCTGCTGGTTCGCGATCAGCGTCTTGTGCGCGTCAACCGCCACGTCGACGAACTCGATCGACTGCTTCAGCTTGGCCGGCAAGGGTTTTCCCTTGTAAAACTCCGCCTCGTCGAGCAAGGGTCGACGTTCCTTCTCCAGCTCGGCGATACGCGCCTGCGAGTTGGTGACCGCGTTGCGCACGTCGTCCAGGGCCGCTTCACGGGCGCGGCGGTGCTCGGCCTCGGTGGGGTAGCGTGCCAACAGCATGCGGTCGCGCCGGATGGCGTCCTGCTGGGCCAGGCGCTCCTGCGCCTTGCGGCGCTCCCTGGCTTCGAGCTCGGCGCGCTCTTCGGCGGTCAGGCTGGGCGGCAGCACGCTGCGCGTGGAGCCGTCCTTGTTCATCACACGCTGCTCGCGGTCCAGGCATTCGATGATCGGCCGGTCGGACGTGAGCTTGCGGCCCTTTGCGTCGGTGCAGGTGTAGATGCCCTGCGCCGCGGCCGGCAGGCACAGCGCAGCGGCGGCCCCTGCCGTGCCCGCCAACTGCATCAGTTTCAGTGTCACCCCGGCCAGTCTCATCGGTCTGTTGTGTTCGCTTCCAGCGCTGCCGCTACACCCCATAACGGTCGCGGTATGCCGCCACGCTTGCGAAATGCGTGCCCAGCTGGGCGTCGGCGCTGGATTGCAGATACTGCAACAAGTCCGTCAGGGTGGCAATCGCGCAGACACGCAGGCCGAGCTGTCGCTCCACCCACTGGACCGCCGAATATGGCGCATCGTTGCCGTTTTCGGTCGCCTTTTCCTGTCGGTCCAGGGCAATGGCAACGCCGCACGGCGTGGCCCCGGCGGCCTGGATCATCGCGATCGACTCCCGCACCGAGGTGCCGGCCGAGATCACGTCGTCGATGATCAGCACCCTGCCTTGCACCGGTGCACCCACCAGCACCCCGCCCTCGCCGTGGTCCTTGGCTTCCTTGCGGTTGTAGGCGAACGGCACGTTGCGCCCCAGCCGCGCCAGCTCGATCGCCACCGCGGCCGCCAGCGTGATGCCCTTGTAGGCCGGGCCGAACAGCATGTCGAATTCGATGCCCGACTCCAGCAGCCGCCGCGCATAGAACTCGGCCAGCCGGCCCAACGTGGCACCGTCGTTGAACAGCCCGGCGTTGAAGAAGTACGGGCTCAGGCGGCCGGCCTTGGTCTTGAATTCGCCGAAGCGCAGGACGCCCGCTTCGACGGAGAAGCGGACGAAAGCCTCCGCCAGGGGGGACGAAGAAGGAAGCGTGCGGGCCATGGGGTAGGGAGAAATCATTCGAGAACGCCGAGGTGCGGGGGATTTTAGGGGCGTGAACCGCAGTGTCGGGCGAGCGGCGAAACACAGGGCATCTCGATGGTCATCGAGATCACCAAACCTCGCTCAATAGATTGAATCAATGGCCCGCGCTGGGTTGGCCAGGAAAAACCTCTCGGTAAACACTCGTTCGGGGGGGCATCCAGGCGGCACCGAAAATATAATCACAGGTTGCCCTGAAGGGCTTCGAAGCCGTCACCGCTGGCGCACCGCCTGACGAGACGGCTTGCTTTTTGGCTCCAAAGGCTCCCTCGTACTGAATGCCCGTCTCTCTCATGCCCAAGCGCACTCCCTGGCAGATCCAGCGGGCGGTGCTGTTTGCACTTTTCGTGCGCGAGTTGAAGACGCGCGTGGGAGGGCGATGGTTGGGTGGGTTCTGGCTGCTGTTCGAGCCCTTGGTCCACGTCGTGCTGCTGATGATGCTGGTGACGTTCCTGCGTCGCATCAGCGCTCCGGGTATCGACGTCCCGGTATTCCTGATCACGGGCCTGATGCCCTTTTTCATCTTCAAGGACTTGTCGGTGCGCCTGATGGACGCCATTGACTCGAATCGAGGGTTGTTCAACTACCGCCAGGTCAAGCCGATAGATGCCCTCGCAACGCGTGCCCTGCTTGAGGTGACCTTGCGCAGCCTGGTTTACTTGGTGGTCCTCGGGGTCCTCGGATGGCTAGGTTTTCATGTCATCCCCGTGCGGCCGCTCGAACTCATCGGCGTGAGCCTGGTGCTTGTGCTCCTGGGGGCTTCGTTGGGGCTTTTGTTCGCAGTCGGCACCGATGACTTTCCGAAGGCACGCGTCTTCATCCGAATGCTGTTCGGCATGCCTCTGTACTTAGGCTCGGGCGTGATTTTCTCAGTCCATCGGCTACCGCCTGACGCGCAGGCATGGCTGCTGTGGAACCCGGTGCTGCACCTGATCGAGTTGTCGCGCGCCTGCTTTTTTCCGTCGTACCGTACGCTGCAGGGGGTGTCACTCAGCTATCCGGCAGGACTGGCGGTGGTCTTCGGTTTTTTCGGCATGGCGTTGTACCGCGTGCGCCGGGACCGGTTGCTCACCGTGGCGTAGCGGGGCGCTCGCATGATCGCACTGCACGACGTCACCAAGTCGTATCCGACGCCGCATGGGCGTCGCTATATCTTCCGCGACCTCAACTTCAGATTTCCGGATGGCGTGAGCATCGGCCTGATCGGGCGTAACGGCGCCGGCAAGTCGACCTTGATGCGCCTGCTTGGAGGCATTGATGTGCCCGATCGCGGCGAAATTCGAAGCGACGTGAACATCTCCTGGCCCCTCGGCCTGGGAGGCGGATTCCAGAGCTCGCTGAGTGCGCGCGACAACTGCAAGTTTGTGTGTCGGATCTACGGCACCTCGCACGAGGACATGCTGGCAAAGGTGCGTTTCGTCGAGGAGTTCGCCGAACTCGGTGAGTACTTCGACATGCCGATGAAAACGTACTCATCCGGCATGAAGGCGCGCATTGGCTTCGGCCTCAGCATGGCATTTGATTTCGACTACTACCTGATCGACGAGGCCATGGCTGTCGGCGATGCGCAGTTCAAGCGCAAAAGCAAACAGGCCTTCAAGGAAAGAATGAGCAACTCCAAGATGATTCTGGTGTCCCACAGCATGAACGACATACGTGAATATTGCGACGTTGTCGTGCTGGTTGAGGGAGGGCAAGCGGTGCTGTACGAAGACGTCGAGGCCGGTATTGCCCAATACCAGGGGCAGATCAAGGCGGCTCGCTCATGATGAAGTTCATCTACTGGCTGACACCCAGGCGCCTCAAGATCGGAATGATCGCGCTCCCGATGATCTTCGCGGTGATTTATTACCCGATGATCGCGGCCGATCGGTTCGTGAGTTCCGTGACTCTGACCGTTCGGCAGGCAAGCCAAGACGCCTCTGCCAACATCCCGGGCATGGCGATGCTGCTGGGGGGAGTCAACCCGCCCTCCCGTGAAGACACGCTGTACTTGCAGCAGTATGTGCACTCTCTCGACATGCTCAAACGGCTCGATGCTCGCCTGAACCTGCGCGCGCACTACGAGTCCGAAAAGCTCGACCCGATCTACCGGCTGTACGGTGGTGCCAGCCAGGAGTGGTTTCTCCAGTATTACCGCGCACGGGTCGAGGTGTTGTTCGATGACCTGTCGTCGTTGCTCACCATACGCGTTCAAGGCTTCGAGCCGGAATATGCACAACAGGTTGCGCAGGCGATCATCGAGGAGAGCGAGAACTTCGTGAACGCCTTCTCGCATCGCATTGCACGCGAGCAGATGCGTTTCGCCGAGCAGGAGCTCCAGCACGCTGCCCAGAGGCTGCAAACCAGCAAGGCAGAGGTGCTGGCATTCCAAAACAAGCACAAGCTGCTTGACCCGACCGCCCAGGCCGAGGCCAGCGGCGCACTGGTGGCCGAACTGCAGTCGACCCTCGCGCGGCAAGAGGCGGAGCTGCGCAACTTGCGGAGCTTTCTTCAGGAAGACGCCTACCAGGTGCAGGCGCTGAAGGGGCAGGTCGCTGCGTTACGCGCGCAACTCGACGCCGAGCGCAAACGCAGCACCACTGGGAACAGCAGCGAGCGGCTCAACGAGCTTGCTGCAAAATTCCGTGATCTGATGCTGCAGGCGCGGTTCGCCGAAGACGCCTACAAGCTGGCGCTGTCTGCGGTCGAAAACGCCCGTATTGACGCGACCCGCAAGATCAAAAGCCTGGTTGTCATCGAGTCTCCGGCAAAGCCAGAGATTGCCGAGTACCCGCGGCGCGTCTACAACCTGATCACGCTCCTTATCGTGTGCTGCCTGCTGTATGGGGTTGCACGGCTTGTCGTCGCCACCATCCGCGACCACCAGGATTGACCGGCATGAAGTTCACCTCACTACTCCCTGGCGCAGGCCGGATGCTGATTCTCCTGTTGCTGTGTGCTCCTTTGCTCGCGCGAGCACAAGCCTTCGTGGACCCATTGAATACGAGTCCACGCGGGCTCACCGACACCACCTCGACCCCTCGGAAAGAGGAGCCGCGACCGCCAGCGACCGGCGCCTCGTACGGCTCAACCGAGCAGAAGCCGGTCCACAAGGCCGTCAACTCGTTGAGCCCTCTTCCGCCCGACCCTTCCAGTTCGGCGCAGCCAGTCATGTTCGGTTCGCAGATCTTTACCGGTCGGTTCGGTGCCGTGCCGTTCTCTGGTTTCAACCCCAATTACCAGGTCACCGTGGGTGACCAGATCAATGTCCGCATGTGGGGCGCATTCAACTTCGACGCTGCGCAGGCCGTTGACCCACAAGGCAACATCTTCATCCCGAACGTAGGGCCGGTTCAGGTGCAAGGCGTGCGCAATAGTGAACTGAACGCGCGGGTGGAGCAGCAGGTCAAGCGAGTGTTTCGCTCCAATGTCGGCGTGTACGCTGCGCTTGGCGCTGCTCAGCCGGTGAAGGTCTACGTCACGGGGTTCGTGAGGGCGCCTGGCCTGTACGGTGGGTTGTCCTCGGACTCGGTGCTCTACTACCTGGACCAAGCTGGAGGCATCGACCCGGCGCGCGGCAGCTACCTGGAAGTGGACGTGCTGCGGGATGGCAAGGTGCGTGCCAAGTTCAATCTGTATCGGTTTCTGCTTGACGGACAGATCGAGCACGTCCAGCTGCAAGACGGGGACACGGTGGTTGCGTACCCACGCAAATACACCGTGCAAGTGGGCGGCGAGGTGCTCAACCCCTACATCTTCGAACTGGGACAGGACAGCGTGCCGGCCACCGAAGTGCTGAACCTGGCGCGCCCGCGCGCCGGCGCCACGCACATGAGCATCGTGCGCAAGCTGGGGGCCGAGCAACGCAGCGAGTACCACCCTTTATCGGCCGCGAGTCAGGTCACGATACAGAACGGCGACGAACTGACGGTGACTTCCGATAAGTATCCCGGCACCATTCTCGTGCGCATCGAAGGAGCGCATCTGGGTGAGCGAACGCTGGTCATGCCCTACGGCGCACGCCTGCGAGATGCGTTGGCACGGTTGAAGCCACCACCCCAGGCGAACGTTGCCGGCGCGCAGTTGTTCCGCCAATCTGTGGCAATGCAGCAGAAGGAAATGCTGGAAGCTTCGCTGCGCAGCCTGGAAACATACGCTTTGACGGCCCGCAGCGCCACCAGCGAGGAGGCTGCGCTGCGCAGCCGTGAAGCCGAGCACATCCTCAAGTTCATTGAACGTGCTCGGACCATCCAGCCCAAAGGGCAAGTCATCCTCGCGAACCGACAAGACGCGCAAGAGACGCTGCTCGAGAACGGGGACACCATACACGTGCCCGAGCAGAGCAACCTCGTGCTCGTCAGTGGCGAGGTGCTGTTCCCGAACGCGCTCGTCTACGATGCTTCCGCCACGACGCAGGACTACATCGCCCGCGCCGGTGGCTACACGCAGGGTGCGGACGAAGCCAAAGTTGTGGTCCTGCACCAAGACGGCAGCGTGGCGGCCGACTCGGATGCTCGCCTCCAGCCGGGCGACCAGGTGATGGTATTGCCGAAGATCGAAGCCAAGAGCGTCGAGTTGACCCGTGGCATCACGCAGATCCTGTATCAGATTGCGGTGTCCGCCAAGGTGCTGCTGGGCCTGTGAGCCCGCTTCATCGCAAGCGTTCGACACGGAACGGAGACCCACGTGAACAGAAAACTGAGGAAACTGCTTCGAGATCCGAAGCAATTCTTTCTTGATGCGAGATTGCTGCGTGCTGTGTGGGCGCGTCTTGGTGTGCAGCGCAAGGCAGCTCCCAGGGTGAAGCGAGCCGCGGCCAGCGCGCCGGCCGCGCCGGCCGCGCCGGCTGCGCAGCCGATAACCGGTGTGCCGGGATTCGAGCGGTTCGAGCTGCATGGCAGCAACTGGACCGAGTGTCCTGACAAGCCGGTCGCAGTCTTATGGGGCTTCGCGCCCTGGAAGCGGGAAGTGGCCGCCCGTTATTTGCCAGAGTATCGCGTGGCCTACGTGCGTGGCAACACGCCTTGGCACTTGTTGCAGCCTTCGCTCAGCTCGCTCAACGAACCTGCGTTCGTCGTATGGGGCATGACCGAGCACAACAAGGCGCTGGACTTCGCTCAGGCGCGCGGCATACCCGTGTATCGCATGGAGGACGGTTTCCTGCGTTCCGCCGACTTGGGCAGTCGACACACAGTTCCGCTTTCCCTGGCGCTGGACAAGCGCGGCATCTATTTCGATGCCTCCAAACCGTCAGACCTGGAGGAATTGTTGAACCACCATGATTTCGACGCGAATCCGCAGCTGATGGCCGCGGCTGGTTCGCTGTTGAAGATCATGCGCAGCCTCAGACTAAGCAAGTACAACCTCGGCAGTCTGAGATCTGCAAACGATGTCCTGGGTCTGCGGCTTCGGAAGCGTGTCCTTGTCGTGGGGCAAGTGGAAGACGACGCGTCCATCCTGCACGGGCTAGGCCCAGGTTGGACAAATCTACGGCTGATTCAACTGGCCAGGGAGGAGAACGCGGGTGCCGAGATCGTTTACCGGCCCCATCCAGACGTAGCGCAAGGGTTTCGGTCAAATACGCACACGCTTGAGACACTGCAGCAGATATGCCGTGTGCTGACGGAAGACGTCATGCTCGCCGACCTGTTCGGGGCTGTCGATCATGTATATACGCTAACGTCGCTCAGCGGATTCGAAGCACTTGTGCATGGCCTCCCGGTAACCGTAGTCGGCGCGCCCTTCTATGCCGGATGGGGCCTGACCGACGACCGGACACAGGTTCCGCGTCGGTCCCGGAAGCTGACCCTTGAAAAATTATTCTGCGCGGCGTACCTGCTCTACCCACGCTACCTCGCAAACCTCGACGATCCGGTCCGCGGGTGTCTGGCGGCAATGCTCTCGGTCACGGCGCAGCGTCGCGAGGCTCTTAACCGCCAGCTTGCGGAAAACGCCGGTCCGGAAATACTGCTGACGTCCGAACACTGGCCGGTAGCGCTTCGGCCGACAGTGTTCCCGACACTGATCAAGAAATACGGCAAGAAACTCACGCCCATCTTGCATCTGCAGCGAATATTCGCGGGCTGCCATGGAGATCATTTCCAGCGGTCAATGGCATACCTGCTCGCCGCGAAATTGAAGAATACGCTGGCCCTCGATTCCTTTCTCGGTGAACTGCGGGGATGCATCAAGCCGGAGCACTTTGGCGCGCTATTGACTGATCTGCACGCGATCACCGAGAACGCCGCGGTTATCGAGCAAATGTCCTGGTACTGCGAGCAAGGTGGCAATCACGAAGGGGCGAGGCAGGCGCTCATGCACTTGGCCTTCGATGTGCCATACCTGCTGCCGAAGGAGACACAACTCGCGGTTCCAGCAAGCAAGCAAGCTCAAGTATTCAAACTGGCGCAGTTCGAACTCCGGCATCGCAATCTGGATGATGCGTACCGTTTGCTGAACCGCCTCCTGCTATCTGGCGTCGTCACCGGTGATGTATTGACGAGCATCGCAGAGATCGCTCGGCTCCGGTTCGACTTTTCGTCAGCTGCTGCGTTGCTCAAATTCTTCAACCGTTACGAACCTTCTTGGAAGGCTGGCCGTGCTCATGTTCTGGAAGCACAAAGCGCGGCACTGGTGCCTGATCCGCCCGCCGCTATCGAGGCGATGGCGCGAGCATGTGCGGTCAACCCCCAGTTTGCCGAATCAGTTCCTTCGATCACTGACGTTCTAGAACGAGGATTCGGGGAGCTCCCGTACGCTGATGCATTTGTCGCCGCTAACGAAGCCGAAGATGTTGGGAGCCCGATTGCTAGGGCGCGAGCGTTGATTGCATCGCAAAGACCCGATCTGGCCGAACATACTCTACTGTCGTATATACCTGCCAATGGGGAACTCCAGAAGTATTGCCTGGCGCTCTCGGCCGCCTATAGCTTCCAAGGGAAGCTAGATGAAGCCAAAAATCTGATCTCCCGTCTGTTGGAACAGCGGCCGAGTTTACAGCTATGTAGAGAAGCGCTCCGCGTGGCGATAGTCAGAAATGACTATGCGTGGGGAAAGAAACTGCTGAACGATGCAGCGGCGAGGGATATAGATGTCGGCGATATCTATTATCGAAAAGTGGCATTGGGGCTGGGCGACATCAAGAGCAGTTACCTGAGCTTCCGCAAGATGCGAGCTCATAAGACGATTCGGGCATATGTCGGAGATAGATATGTTCAATCGTTGGATAAATTGCCAAAGCGGGCAAACACGAGTGTTCTCGTAGTGGCCTTTTTTGGTCCTGGCGACGAAATTCGGTTTTCCAGCAAATACCGGGAAATGAAATATAAATGTGGAGAGGCGGATGTTACATTCACCGCCGATCCGCGTCTTTATCCATTGCTTCGTCGCTCGTATCCAGAGTTGACATTCGTCCCAGTGGCTCGCATTAGAAGCTTGGCTTGGTTGTCCGACTACACCAGTTTCGACAGGTTGCCCGGATCAGATTTGCATACGTTTTTTGACAATACCGGGTGGGCTCTCGCAAACAATGCGAATCACGTTATCCTGACTACTGACGCTCTAGGCGATGTGGTTGGAGGATACGAGACGTTCGAAGGATCGCCCTATTTACGAGCTGACGCGAAACTCGTGTCGCGCTGGCGTGACCGTTTGACGCCCTGGGCCAAGAAGCCTCTTGTAGGATTGAGTTGGCGTAGCAGTCTCACTACCTACTCGAGGAGCGAGCACTATTTATCAGTCGAAGAGTTGGAGCCGCTTTTTGAACGCCAGGACGTGCAGTTCGTAAATTTGCAGTACGACGAGTGCTCGGCCGAGCTTGCATATCTTGAGCGCAAGTATCCAGGTCGGGTAATCAACTTCCCCGATTTGGATCAATTTAACGATCTTGAGGGTGTGAGCGCCTTAATGACTTGTCTGGATTTGGTCATTGCACCCGCTACTACTGTGGTGGAACTTGCAGGAGCGCTTGGTCGTCCCACGCTGTTGCTATCAAACTCCTCGGAACTTCACTGGCGTAAGAGGCCGGGAACTCTCCATGATGTGTGGCACCGGTCGATCACACACGTCGAAGGGAATCGACTGGGTGACAAGAAGTCGGTCGCACAGGCGGCAGCAAAAATGCTCGCCGAGCATCCACTCTTGGCCGATGGCGCAGATTGGGGGCCCAGACGCTTGTTTTGGAAGTGCGCGGCGTGAACATTCTGCTTACAACCTTTCCCGAGCAGCGATCCGCCAATGTCGGAGACGCTCTTATTGCGTTCTCCGCACTGAATCTTCTCCAGGCCAGATATAGGGAATATTCACCAAAGGTGCTGTACCGAGAGTTCGATCTGGACACATTGGGTCACCACAAGGCGGATAGCGTTTTGGCGCCGGGGTTCTCCGTTAGCGAGGGCGTTTATCGCAACCTGTACAGTCTGTACGCCGATCTAGATCGCCTCGCGCATTTTTACCCTGTTGGCTGCAGCTTTCAAACGCCTTTGATTCCAGGCAAGCCACTTAATGCCTTTCGCTACGGAAACGACACGGTTTCATTTTTGCGAAATATGGCGACGAGGTTCGGCCCGTTGCCATGTAGAGATGCATCGATCGTTCGTATTCTTGAGAACAATGGCATCGCTGCAGTCTATTCCGGGGATTTGGCCTTATTTGACGAAACGCTTGTCGGCAAGGAGTTCACGGGCAGTGCGGAGCCTTCTTCGATTGTGGTGACGATCGGACACCATCCGAAATATGCCCATCAGTCTCTTAGGCTAATGCATCTCTTGAAGGAGCACTTCAAGGATGCGAAACTGTATGTCGCCTTTCATAGCCGTCCCAACGGGCATTCTCTTCAGCTCGCAGCGCAAGCTACTCGCTTGGGGTTCTCCGAACTTCACCTATATGGGAGCGTCGATAACCTCAATATCTACGATTCGATCGACTTCCATATCGGCTATCGTTTACATGGCCATGTGGCATTTCTTCGCCGGAGAAAACCATCGGTGCTGTTGATGGAGGATGTGCGATCGTACGGGTTTGCTTCAACGCCCGGGATGGAGGTTGGTTGTATTCAGGCGTTCGTGCAGGATTCGCTAGAGCCGGAAGAAAAGGCAGCCGAGGCTGCGATTGGGTTTGCCCGTGATCAGTTGAGAGAGAACTTCTTGGGCTACGCCCGGTGCTTTGCGAGCATCGATCGCACATACACCGATTTCATCGCCCCATATTTCAACAATCTTGCTAGAAACCTCTACCTTGAGGACTCTGCAACTCACAAAACGCAGTATCTGACGGAGGTTCCGATTTCATGACTCTTCACAACTCCACCATTCTCGTCACCGGCGGTACCGGTTCCTTCGGCAACACCTTCGTGCCGATGACCCTCGCCAAGTACAACCCCAAGAAGCTGATCATCTATTCTCGCGACGAGATGAAGCAGTGGGACATGGCGAAGAAATTCGAGAACGACCCACGCGTGCGATTCTTTATCGGCGATGTACGTGACCGTGATCGCTTGTATCGCGCGCTCGACGGCGTGGATTACGTTGTCCACGCGGCTGCTACGAAGATCGTCCCGACGGCAGAGTACAACCCGTTCGAATGCGTCAAGACCAACGTGCTGGGCGCCATGAATCTGATCGACGCTTGCCTCGACAAGAAGGTCAAGCGTGTGGTCGCGCTGTCCACTGACAAGGCCAGCAGTCCAGTCAACCTGTACGGTGCCACCAAGCTGGCCTCCGACAAGTTGTTCGTATCCGGCAATTCCTATGCGGGAGGGCACGATACGCGGTTCGCCGTGGTTCGTTACGGCAACGTCATGGGCTCGCGCGGTTCGGTGATCCCGTTCTTTCTGTCCATCAAGGACAAGGGGGTGTTGCCCATCACCGACGAACGCATGACACGCTTCATGATCTCGCTCGAACAGGGGGTTGAACTGGTGTGGCACGCTTTCGACGACATGGAAGGCGGCGAGATTTATGTAAAGAAGATCCCTTCGATGCG
Organism: Caldimonas mangrovi; assembly: GCF_023721835.1. Classification (GTDB taxonomy): domain Bacteria; phylum Pseudomonadota; class Gammaproteobacteria; order Burkholderiales; family Burkholderiaceae_C; genus Caldimonas; species Caldimonas mangrovi. Next base: position 109,531 of record NZ_JAMKFE010000003.1, read on the forward strand.
GGTGGTGGACGTGGCCAAGGCGATTGCGCCCGAAGCCAAACTCGAAATGGTCGGCATTCGCCCCGGCGAGAAACTGCACGAGCAGATGATCGGCTCCGAAGACGCCTACTACACCTACGAGTACCCCGAGCACTTCAAGATCCTCCCGGCCATCCACAAATGGAACGAATGTGAGTCCCGCATCAACGGCGGCAAGAAAGTGCCAGAGGGGTTTGTCTACGCGAGCGACAACAACCCCGAATGGATGAAGCCGGAAGCGCTCACGCGCTGGATCGAGCAGAACCGGGCCAAGATCGGAGCGATCTGATGATTCCGTACGGCAGGCAAGACATCCGTCAGGAAGACGTGGATGCCGTGGTTGAGGTGCTGCGGTCGGACTTCCTGACCCAAGGGCCGGCGGTACCGCAGTTCGAGCAAGCGGTTGCCGAATACTGCGGCGTCGAGCATGCATTGGCGGTCAACAGCGCAACCTCGGCATTGCACATTGCCTGTCTCGCTCTGGGCCTGGGGCCCGGTGACTGGCTGTGGACCAGTCCGATCACGTTCGTTGCATCGGCCAACTGCGCCTTGTACTGCGGGGCACAGGTCGACTTCGTCGATATCGACCCTCGCACCTACAACCTTTGCCCGGTGGCGCTGGAGCGCAAGCTGGTCGAGGCCGAACGTGCTGGTCGGTTGCCGAAAGTCGTCGTCCCTGTGCATCTGTGCGGCCAGCCGTGCGATCTGGCTTCGATGCACGCGCTTTCGCAACGTTTCGGCTTCAAGATCGTCGAAGACGCGTCGCACGCCATTGGTGGCCGCTACAAAGGCGAGCCCATCGGGAACTGCCGGTATAGCGACATCACTGTGTTCAGCTTCCATCCGGTCAAGATCATCACCACCGCTGAAGGCGGCATGGTGACGACGAACGATCGCCCCCTGGCGGACAAGATGGCGCTGTTGCGCACCCATGGCATCACGCGTGATGCGGCGCAGATGACGCATGCGCCAGACGGGCCCTGGTACTACCAGCAGATCGAACTCGGCTTCAACTACCGCATGACCGACTTGCAGGCTGCGCTTGGCCTGAGCCAGATGCGGCGGCTGGACAGCTACATCGAGCGTCGCCATCAGCTGGCCAGACGCTACGACGCACTTCTGGAGGGACTGCCTGTCACGACGCCGTGGCAACACCCGGATGGCCATTCCGGGCTGCATCTATACGTCGTACGCGTCAAGGCGGGCCCTGGCACAGGGACGCACAAGCAGGTGTTCGAGGCGTTGCGTGCGAACGGTATCGGGGTCAACCTTCATTACATCCCGGTGCACACCCAGCCCTACTACCAGCGCCTCGGCTTTGTGGAAGGGCAGTTTCCCGAGGCGGAGCGCTATTACGCGGAGGCGATCAGCCTGCCGATGTATGCGACCCTGACCGACGAGCAGCAGAGCGAGGTCGTTCGTGCGTTGCAGGGAGCGCTGAGTTCATGAGACTGGCGGTGATTCCTGCCCGGGGGGGCAGCAAGCGGATTCCGCGCAAGAACGTCAAGGCGTTCTGCGGCAAGCCTATCATCGCGTGGTCCATTGACGCGGCAATCCGCAGCGAGTGCTTCGATCATGTGATGGTATCGACCGATGACGACGAGATCGCTGAGGTCGCGCGTCAGTGGGGGGCAACCGTGCCGTTCATGCGGCCAACCGAGTTGGCCGACGACCATACCGGCACGATTCCCGTGATTCGCCATGCAGTGCAGTGGCATGAGCAGCAGGGCCATGTGATCGAAGCCGCCTGCTGCATCTACGCCACAGCACCTTTCGTGACAGCGTCGGACTTGCAGCGCGGGTGGGAGACGCTGCAGGCGACCGCGGCGGACTACGCCTTCTCGGTCACCAGCTACGACTTTCCCATTCAACGCGCGATTCGGATCACTGCCGCAGGCAGGGTCGAGATGTTCGAGCCTCAGCACTTCAATACGCGCTCGCAAGACCTCGAAGAAGCCTTCCACGACGCAGGGCAGTTCTATTGGGGACGCGCCGCTGCCTGGGGTTCGGCGCAGCCCATCTTTTCGAAAGCAGCCGCTCCGGTGATGTTGCCCCGGCATCGGGTGCAAGACATCGACACGATCGAGGATTGGGTGAGGGCCGAATGGATGTTCAAGGCCCTGCAATCGGTGCAGTGACGAGCATGTCGGCGCGCAAAGCCGTCTTTAGAGTGGATGCATCGCTGCAGATCGGCACCGGCCATGTCATGCGATGTCTAACACTCGCGGAGCTGCTTCGCACCCAGGGCGTCGAGTGCCATTTCGTCTGTCGTGAGCATGCCGGGCACTTGCTGGATGTCGTCGCGCGGCGCGGGCATGAGGTGCATCGCTTGCCAATGGCTGAGCGCCCGGATTCGATGGAGTCCCGGCAACTGCCGGCCCATGCAGGATGGCTCGGCGGGACTTGGCAGCTTGATGCGCATCAGACCGGGGCGGTGCTCGCGGCCACGCGGCCGCAGTGGCTGGTCGTGGACCACTATGCGCTCGATGCACGCTGGGAGAGCGCGGTGCGATCGGCGGCCGGGAGGGTGCTCGTCGTAGACGATCTTGCAGACCGACGTCACGACTGCGATGTGCTGGTCGATCAGACTCTTGGTAGGCAGTCCAAGGAGTACGAGCACTTGGTGCCGTCGTCCTGTCGCTGCCTGACCGGTGCGTCGTATGCATTGCTTCGGCCGGAGTTCGCCCAATTGCGGCCGGAGAGTCTTGCGCGGCGGCGCGGGCAGATGCGACTTCAGCACGTGGTGATCACCATGGGGGGCGTCGATCGGGACAATGCTGCAGGTCGAGTGCTCCAGGCACTCGATCGCTGTACGCTGCCCGAAGACTCGCATATCACAGTCGTGATGGGACCGACCGCCCCCTGGCTGCTCCGCGTGCAGGAGCAGGCTGCCGCGATGCGGTGGCCAACCCAGGTACTTGTCGACGTGCACGATATGGCCCGTTTGATGGCAACCGCAGACGTGGCGATCGGTGCGGCCGGCAGTACGTCCTGGGAGCGGTGTTGTCTTGGCGTGCCGACACTGATGCTCGTGCTGGCGGACAATCAACGGGGCGTAGCCGAAGCGCTCGAGGCGGCAGGGGCAGCGATCGTGCTCGGAGACGCAGACGCCGGCCCCGACCGCATCGGAGCCGCTCTGCAAGACCTCACCGACAACCCGCGCCTCAGGCAGATGATCGAACGCGCCGGCGCCGTGACGGATGGCCGGGGGGCTGTCGCCGTGTCGAGTTGCATGCTGGACGAACGATGAAGGAAGCCCATCTCCCAGACGGGCGAGTACGCGCGATGACGGAGCGCGACCTCGGTACGGTGCTTGAATGGCGCAATCATCCGGAAGTGAGGCGGTACATGTACACGCAGCACGTGATTTCCATGGAAGAGCACCGGCGCTGGTTCGAACGGGCCGGGCATGAACCAGCTCGGCATCTGCTGGTCTTCGAGGATGAACGCGGCCCGACCGGATTCGCGAGCTTCCATGCACCCGGTCATGGTCGCGTTGCCGAATGGGGCTTCTACCTGGCACCTGACGCGCCGAAGGGAACGGGCAGGCGGCTGGGCCGCGCTGCTCTTGAATACGGGTTCTCGACGGCGGGCTTCCACAAAGTCTGTGGCGAGGCGCTGGCTTTCAACGAACGTTCCATCCGTTTCCATCTGACCCTCGGTTTCCAGCAGGAAGGTGTGCTGCGAGACCAGCATTTCGACGGCCAGGCCTACCACGCCGTGGTGCGGTTCGGTCTGCTCCATCATGAATGGATTCCGCAATGAGCACGAGCAAGGACATGTCCACCCATCCCAGTATCACCATTGCCGGCCGACGCATTGCATCGACTGAGCCCCCATATGTCATTGCCGAACTATCGGCCAACCACAACGGCAAGCTGGAGACGGCGCTGCGCATCGTCGAAGAGGCGAAAAAGGCCGGTGCCGATGCGATCAAGCTGCAGACCTATCGCCCCGACACGATCACCTTGAACAGCGACGCGCCCGAGTTCCAGATTCGCGGGGGGTTGTGGGACGGCAAGACGCTGTACGCCTTGTACCAAGAGGCGCACATGCCGTGGGAATGGCACCAACCACTGTTCGAACGCGCGCGCCAGCTGGGTATCACCATCTTCAGTTCGCCATTCGACACCACGGCGGTGGATCTGCTCGAGGAGCTTGGTGCACCTGCCTACAAGATTGCCTCGTTCGAAGCCGTCGACCTGCCGCTGATCAAGTACGTTGCCGCCACCGGCAAGCCGATGATCATCTCCACCGGCATGGCTGACGCCGAAGAGATCCAAGAGGCCATTGACGCCGCTCGTGCGGGCGGTTGCAAGGAACTTGCGATCCTGCATTGCGTGAGCGGTTACCCGGCACCAGCGGAGGACTACAACCTGCGCACTCTGTCCGACATGATCGATCGCTTTGGCATGGTCACAGGCCTGTCAGACCACACGCTGGACAACACGACAGCGATCACGAGCGTGGCGCTCGGTGCTTCGATCATCGAGAAGCACTTCACCCTGGATCGCAGCGGTGGCGGTCCTGACGACAGCTTCTCGCTCGAACCCGCCGAAATGCAGGCGCTGTGTCAGGGCGCGAGGACGGCGTGGAGCGCTCTGGGAGCCGTTGACTATGGGCGCAAGTCGAGCGAGCAGGGCAATGCACAGTTCAGGCGCTCCTTGTACTTTGTGAAGGCCCTCAAAGCGGGTGAAGTCGTTACGGCCGATGCGGTGCGCAGTGTCCGACCCGGGTTTGGCCTCGCGCCGAAGCACTGGGATCAGGTGATCGGCAAGCGTCTCGCTCAAGACGTCGCGGCCAACACGGCCGTCGAATGGCGAGTGCTGGCTTGATTCAAAAAAGCGGAGGGGGTCGAATGGTTGCGTTTCTCGATGAGAAGTATCTGCAAGGCGCAGACGTCTGCTTCATCCATTTCACGAGCCGGACCAAGAAGCCGGGCACATTCGAGAAATATCCGACCCCGCCGGGAGTGAGCAATGTTTACGTGAACTGCGAGAACAACGGCTGGTATCTGAACGGCATTCCTGAGCTGGGCGATATGCGTACCGCGGCAACTGCACTGTCGCAACGAGCGAAAGCGGCGGGTGCTTCGAAGATCATATGCATCGGTGCTTCGATGGGAGCCTGCGGTGCTGCCTTATATGCCGCGTTGATGGGTGCGGAGCTGATCGCCTTTGGCACTGAATTGTGGCCCAACATATATACCGGCTTCAGCAGAGAGAATCTGGCCCCAGACGTTCGCGTGGATCCGTCACAGCTGGGAACGCCCAGTCGCGCACTGCTGCTTTGCGGGACAACTTGGCTTTCGGATCTGATATGTGCTCATCACTTCCAGCGTGCCTGGCCTAGCTGCCGGGCTGTTTATTTGCACAACTGCAAACACGAGTCGGCGCGGTTCTTGAAGGACAGAGGTGTTCTGCCGCTGCTGCTGGAAGCCTTCATCCGAGGCGAAAGTGAAGAGGCCGCAATTGCAAAGGTAAAAACTTTGCCGACGCAGACGGTCGAAAATCTTGACGTGCCGGCTCCCGCTGAGCTTGACGACACATCTTTGGAACGGTTTGCATTTGCGCTCTCAGAGCACTTGACGGTGGGCGAGCGCATGAAGATCGGCACTTTTCTGTACACGCAAAAGGCACTTACCCCAGCAGCGAGGTATCTTGCTGGACTCAAGGCTGCCTGCGGCGACACCGCCGAGATGACACTTGTCGAAGTCATGACGTTGCGCAAGCTCAATCGCTACGCCGAAGCGCTGCAACTATTGCGCAGCATAGAGAGGAATCCGTACTTTCGTGAGCAAGCCCTTTGGTACAAGGCATTGCTGCTTGAGAAGCTGGGGCGCGCGTCCGATGCAGCGGCAGTCTTTCAGATCATTGTCGAAGAGCACATGAAGAGTTCCATTGCCAACGGAGCGAAGGAACGTCTCAAGGCTCTTGCACCGGAGGCGATGCAATGAGCGCCGGTCAATATTTGCCTCGCTGGCAATGAATGGCTCCCGCTGTCAGGCGCAGCAGTTTTGACACGCCTGCCTGAACCCGGCTTCCACTCCACTTGCCTGATCGCCAGGAACTGGGGCGTGTGGCGCATTCCGACGCTGCAGGCACTGCTGCACGAGTACAAGATCGCGTTCCGGGCGTGTCCTCGGGGGGCAGATGCTATCGCCGTCATTGGATGGGGGCGCAAGTCGAGCGGAGAGGCGGCCCGCAGATATGCTGATCGGCACGGGCTCCGGTTCTTGTGTCTTGAAGACGGCTTTCTTCGATCTATCGGTTTGGGCCGTACCAGTCCGCCGCTATCGATCGTTGTCGATGACCTCGGGGTCTACTACGACGCAACTTCTTCATCACGGCTTGAAAGGCTGATTGCTTCACAGCATGACGAGTACCAGCGTCGCAGAGCGCGTGATCTAACGTCTCTGTGGCGCACAGCGCGCGTCTCCAAATACAACCATGCGCGCACTGCCGCGCTGCCAATCGAGGGTTCTTTCGTTCTCGCCGTCGATCAAACCGCAGGGGATGCGTCCATTCAGTATGGCTTGGCCGAAGCATCCAGCTTCCGGCGAATGCTGGATGCCGCTCTCAGCGAGTATCCGCATCTGCCCGTTGTGCTGAAAGTGCATCCGGACGTGATTTCCGGGCGCAAGCAGGGGCACTTCAATACGCTCACACCGGGCGAAGCCGCCCGAGTCTTGTTGCTCGCGACCGACGCTCACCCGCCCGACATCCTGTATGCGGCACACGCCGTCTACACCGTCACATCACAGATGGGTTTCGAGGGATTGCTATGGGGCAAGCCCGTGCGGACGTTCGGCATGCCTTTCTATGCGGGTTGGGGCGTGACGCAGGATGACGTGCCGGCGCCGGGCCGCCGCTCGTCTCAGCCTAGGGTATCCATCGAGGACCTTGTGCATGCTGCGCTGGTGGAGTATCCCCGCTACATCGACCCGGAGACCGGAATGCGATGTGAAGTGGAGAGGCTCGTCGAATGGATGGGGCTGCAACGGCGGATGCGCGAGCGCTTCCCCGCGCAGATCCATGCGGTGAACTTCTCCGCTTGGAAGCGTCCGATCGTGCGGGCGTTCTTTGGCGGCAGCGCTGTGAATTTTGTCGAGCGCGACAGCACGATCCCGGCAGGGGGGACACTTGCCGTGTGGGGGCGTTCGGGGGCCGGCGACGTGCAGACATCCGCGCCGGGAGACGAGTCGCGCACGGCCGGGGAACACCGCTCGCCGCCGCGGCAAGTCCTTCGCCTGGAGGACGGATTTCTTCGGTCGGTCGGACTGGGCGCTGACTTGGTGCGGCCCCTGTCGTGGGTGATCGATCGTCGCGGCATCTACTACGATGCCACCACCCCGTCCGATCTGGAGTGGCTGCTGCAGGAAACCGCATTCGACCCACCTCTCCTGGAGCGAGCCAAGCGCCTCCGTGAGCGCATCACTCAGGCTGGCATCACCAAGTACAACGTCGGCTCAGGCGAGTGGGCGCGGCCTGCAACCGCCCAGCGCGTTGTCCTCGTCCCCGGGCAAGTGGAGTCCGACGCTTCCATCGCGCTCGGTGCTCGGGGCGTGCGCACGAACATCGCTCTGCTTCAAGCGGTCAGGCAGGTCGCCCCTGAAGCCCACATTGTCTACAAGCCCCACCCGGACGTCGTTGCCAAGCTGCGCCGTGCAGGGGCGGGTGAAGCCGATGCATCACGCTACTGCGATGAAATCGTCGTCGACACGCCGATGCACCTGTTGCTGGATCGAGTCGACGAAGTGCATGTGCTCACATCGCTGGCGGGCTTCGAAGCCCTGTTGCGCGGCAAGCCTGTCACCTGCCACGGCAGCCCGTTTTACGCGGGCTGGGGCCTTACCACGGACGTCCATGCGCACCCGCGCCGTACACGCCGGCTCGCGCTGGACGAACTGGTCGCAGCAACGCTCATCCTGTATCCGACCTATGTCAGCCGCACCACGGGCGCTTTCACGACGCCCGAGCGCGCGCTCGACGAATTGCTCGACTGGCGGTCTCGTGGTCGTTCGGAAGCCGGGTGGTGGCGCAAGGGTTTAAGGTGGGTGCTCGGTTGGCGCAGACGTTGAGCGGTGGGACGGCCAGGGGTAAATAGCCATTGATTATTGAAATCGGCGCGCGTATTGAGGGAGTCTCCGGTTCTGACTGTTGCTGACGCCGGCCCTATTCTTCTGTGGCACGAAGCACACATTTGCTATCACCGGCCCCCGCTTGAAGGGGGCGTCCCAAGGCTGGCTGGGCCACAATACCGGGCTTGGCGCCCCAGACCCGTGCATTTGCCGTTGGCCGGCACGCACGTATCGGGCATCGCCGCTACGTATATCGATGCCCCACCCCGCTTCGCTCCTGTCGCTGTTGCGCCACCGCCGCCCCCTGCTGTTGCAGGGGCCGATGGGGCCCTTCTTCGCGCGGCTGGCGGATTACCTCGAGGCGCACGGCCAGCAGGTCTACAAGATCAACTTCAACGGCGGGGATGGCTTGTTCTTTCGCCGTCCGGGTGCCGTGGCCTACACCGGGCGGGCGGCCGACTGGCCGCAATGGCTGGAAACGCACCTGCACTCGCACCGCGTCGACGCGATCGTGCTGTTTGGCCAGACGCGGCCGATGCACATTGCTGCGCGCAAGGTGGCAGCGCAACTGGGCCTGCCTGTCTATGTCTTCGAAGAAGGCTACCTGCGGCCCGACTACGTGACGCTCGAGCTTGGCGGTGTGAATGGCGATTCAGCCGTGCCCAAGGAGCCCTCGTTCTACCGTTCGCTGCCCACGCGGCCCTTGCCGCCAGCCATGCCCACGCGGCAAAGCTTCTTGTCGATGATGGCCTACGCGATGGTCTACGGTTTGGCCGCCAACGCGATGCGCTGGCGCTATCCGTTCCAGAAGCATCACCGTTCGCTCAACCCGCTGACCGAGTCGTTCAAGTGGGCGCGGGGCGGGTGGCGCAAGCTGGCACACGCATGGGCCGAACGGCATGTGCTCGCGCAGCTCACGTCGCCAGAGCGTTCCAGGCAGTGGTTCCTGTTGCCGCTGCAGGTGCACAACGACAGCCAGATCCTCCATCACTCGCCCTACCCGAGCGTCGAAGTGATGATCGACGAGGTGATGGAGTCGTTCGCGTGCCACGCCGACTCGCGCGACTGGCTCGTCATCAAGCATCACCCGATGGACCGGGCCTACCGGGACTACGCAGCCTTCATCGATGAACGCGCGCGGGCTCATGGCGTTAGCAAGCGGGTGCTCTACGTGCACGACTTGCACCTGCCCACGCTGCTGAAGCATGCGCGCGGCGTGGTCACGGTTAACAGCACGACCGGCCTGCAGGCATTGTTCCACGGCACCCCGGTGCTCACGCTGGGCGACTGCTTCTACGCGATCCCGGGGCTCGTGAGCCAGAAGCCGCTGAAAGGCTTCTGGCGCAGCCCGAGCGGGGTCGACGCCGCGCTGTTCCAGCGCTTCCGCCACTACCTGGTCCGCCACACGCAGCTCAATGCGAGCTTTTATGCCGACACCCCGGCCTTGCGCGTGCCGGCGTTGCATGCCGTAGGCGAGGGGGGCGTGCTCGACGACGTGGCCTCGCTGGTCAGCCAGCCGGGCCTGATGATGGACGCTGTCGAAGCACGCCAGGCGTTGTCGCCGGTGCAGGCGCAGGTGTTGGGGGGCACTCTCCCAGCAGCACCCTCCGGCGAGACCTGGAGCCAGACACAACCGATGCGCATGCCTTAAAGTCCAGCCGGTGTCTTTCTCCGGCTCCGGTCTCTCATGCTTCGCGTCATCTCCGCCAACCTCAACGGCATTCGCTCCGCCACCACCAAAGGCTTCTTTCCCTGGCTCGCCCAACAGCAGGCTGATGTTGTCTGCGTGCAGGAGCTCAAGGCCCAGGACTGCGACATCGTCGACACGGTGCGCCAGGCCGATGGGCTCCAGGGCTGGTTTCACTGTGCCGAGAAGAAGGGCTACAGCGGCGTCGGCCTGTACGCGCGCAAGCAGCCCGATCGGGTGGTGTCGGGCATCGGCCATGCGGGCTTCGACGCCGAAGGCCGCTACATCCGGGCCGATTGGGGCAACCTGTCGGTGATCTCGCTGTACCTGCCGTCCGGCTCGTCGGGCGAAGAGCGGCAGCAGATGAAGTTCCAGTTCATGGACGAATTCTTCCCGGTGCTGCAAGGCCTGCGTGCCGAAGGCCGCGAGATTGTCATCTGCGGCGACTGGAACATCGCCCACCAGGAAATCGACCTGAAGAACTGGAAGAGCAACCAGAAGAATTCGGGCTTCCTGCCCGAAGAACGCGCCTGGCTGACGCGGGTGCTGGACGAACTGGGCTGGGTCGACGTGTACCGCCGGCTGCACCCCGACACCACCGGCGAGGCCTACACCTGGTGGAGCAACCGCGGGCAGGCGTGGGCGAACAACGTCGGGTGGCGCATCGACTATCACGTCGCCACGCCGGGCTTGGCCGCCACGGCCAAGCGCGCCGCAATCTACAAAGACGAGCGCTTCTCGGACCATGCGCCGCTGACGATCGACTACGACCACCCGTTCTGACTTTGTCGCAGGGGGCGCTTCCGTCCCGGGCTAATTCATGCCGAACAGCGCAGCCCCGTTCTCCCACGCAACCCGCCTCGCCACATCGCCGGGCAAACCACCGAGCCACACCCGGTACCCGCGCATCAGCTCCTCGTAGTACTGCCAACGCTGGTTGATCCAGGTGTCCGAGCCGATCACGAAACGGTCCGGGTAGCGCAGCAGCAGCTCCCGCCATGCGGGTGCCAGTTGACCGTCGTCCTGGGTCAGCCCCGGCCGGTACGACAGCTCACCGACCAGGCCGGGGTGCCGGTCGAACAGTTCGCGCACCCGTTCCACCGGCACGCCGCCGATGCCGGTGTGGGCCCAGATCAGGCGGGCCTTCGGCGCATGGGCGAACAGCTTGTCGATCGCGACGTCGTCGACATGCGCCAGCACCACCAGGTCGCGGTCCTGGGCCAGCTGCATCAAACGGCGGGCCACCGGGCCGTCGGCGTTGGCGCTGTCGTACAAGTGGAATTCGCCGATGCCGCGGTAGGGCCCGGCCGGCGTGCCGCGCGCCAGCTCGTCCTGCACCATGCGATAGATGGAATCGTCGGCGAACCAGCCGGTGTAATCGGCCCGGTTCCGGTACAGCCGGATGAACGGCACCACCGTCACGCCGGCGGCGCGGGTTTCGTCGCGCGCGGCGGCCAGGGCCCGGGTCCCGTCGTTCGGGCGGCTGTTGGCGACGATCGCTTGTACGCCGCTGCGCTGCATGCGGCCCAGCACGTCGGGCAGTGGGTGGGGCGCCTGCGCATCGTCGTTGTAGTGCAGGTGGGTGTCGAACAGCGGGCCGTTGTACGTAGGCGGTGCGGCAGGCGACAACCCGGCGGCGAGGGCCAGGAGCCCGCCAGCGACTGTGGGCAGCAGAAGGTGGCGCAGGTGCGGCATGGGTGGCGTCAACTATAGGGTCGCTTCGCGAATTCGCACACCACTTCATTTCCGTGAGGCTGACCAGTGCTCCCTGGGCCATAAACCCCCACTGTGCTCCGCGCGGCGAGTCGGCGTAAGGCGTTACGCGGAGAGGTCGCGCGCTCGATATCACCTTGAGAGGCCATATGCCGCTGCATCGACCGAACTGGCCACCATTCGTCAAGAAGTACATCCCCAAGGGCGATTTCAGCGAACGTATCGGGTTGGGACGAAAGGCTCCAACGGAAAACCCTGCCCCGTCGCCGGTCGCTGCCGATGTACCCCGTCGTTCGAACCCGTCTCCGATGCTGGCGCCGAGGCAATCGATCTCGTTGGCCGAGCCGTCGTCCGCGGCCGCTTTGCCAGCAACAGCCGGGGCCGGACCGACATCGGGTGCGCCCTCCGGCATACCGGTGGCCCCGCAGAGTGATGCTGCGCCGATGGCTGGGCCTTCGACGTGGTATGCCCCTCCTCGAGCGAGTGGCGGCTTGGCGGCGGCGCACCTTGGCCACTCTCGTGCATCGTCGAGTTGGAGCGAGGGCACTCCATCCGATTCGATGAACAGCAGCAAAGCCGCATCGTTTGAGTCATTGCTGCAACGAACCGGCCTGATGGCCCGCGGTGTTCAAGCAAGCGCGACGCACGACACCACTGCGTCGACGGAGAGGTTCGCGGTCTTCAAGGATCGGGACGGCCTGCGCCTCCATGCCAGAAATTCCGAGCGGACATACGATTTTTCGGTCACATACCAGGTTGGAGCGCCGGCGCATCTGGCACCAGAAGCGCGCGAATGCCTGCGCGCTCGCTTCCCGGACGATTCAACGCTTCTCACCCATATGAAGCAGCTGCTTGCTGCCGATTTCTCGAATCTGAAGGACGAGGTGGTGTATTCACCGGACTACCTGAAGGCGCATGAAAAAGCGTTCTTGAGCATGGGTAAGCTGGATCCTCGCAGGCGCGCCCTGGAAAATTGGGCCGAGCCGGAGAACCAGTACACCTCGCTTTTGAACTGGTCACTGATCGATTACTCGACCACCGGTGAAGCGGAGCGCATTGAAAACGAAGACGCCTTGCGGCCGGAAGCGGATCTCGATCCCATCGAAGAGGAAGTCCACCTCACCAAGGGGTTGCTTGCGCTTCCTCCTTTGAGTGATGTGATTCCAACCTTGAGGGTCGCCACGGCGGATGCCGAGCACTACTCCAAAGTGGACGAAAAGGGACGTTTTGCGATCAGCGGGAAAATCGAGCCGGGCGACTATGTTTCGAACTATCCGATTCCGATGTCGACGACGTCAGGCGTCAACCTGGAGCAGTTCTCGACACTCGACGCCAGCAACAAGGAGATTCGAGTCCTTCAATTCTTCGGGAAAACTTGCAAACCGCTGCTAAAGATCAACCCGGTGGACGACGAAGAAAAAGAGGTCTTGTACCACTCGAGATCGGCCTATCAACTTCTGGGCGCAGCCCTTGCCGTCCCTTCGGACAATCGCGTTTGCCCTCGCCTGGTCGCGCTGTATTGCGCGGTCGACGATCAAGACCCGAAGACGCTCAAGAACATTCATACGGGGCACCTGCCGAAGCACTTTCTGCGCGATTTATGACAGGGCAATGGCGCGATGCCGGAGCGGCCGACCCTCCCCGTGCCGCGCCTGCAGCCCAACACGGCAGACCGCCTCCTCTGGCTGTAGGACCTGGCCGACACGCGTCGTCGCGCTGTCCTATCGGGTGTGCGCGACTTGTCCTGCATCTGCAGTGCTGGGCGCTCCATAAGCTTCGTTCACCACGCGATGCAGCGATGCGCCGCTTCAATGAACCGCTTAGGAGGAAACCCATGCGAACGACAACCCCCCACCGCCTTGCGCGAGCCGTCGCGGCAGCTGTTGGCGCCTTGGCCCTTGCCGCCGGCGCCCAGGCCGCAGGTGACAAGACCGTGTACGAGCAGGCACAGGCCACGGCCAAGGCCCAGTACGACACCGCACGCAAGCAGTGCGACAGCCTGTCAGGCAACGCCAAGGACGTGTGCGTGACCGAAGCCAAGGCCACGCGGACGACGGCGGAAGCCCGGGCCAAGGCCAGCTACGAAGGCACGCCGAAGGCGCAGCAGAAGGCGGCCGAGGACGTTGCACGGGCCGAATACAGCGTGGCGAAGGAACGCTGCGACGAACGCTCCGGCAACGCCGAGGACGTCTGCGAGAAGGACGCTAAGGCGGCTTACGAACGCGCGAAGGCGGAGGCTCGCCTCGACAAGACGGTGGGCGAGGCCCGCCAGGAGGCGGTCGAACACAAGCGCGAAGCGACCATCGACGCGCAGGCCGAACGCTGTGATTCGCTGGCCGGCGACGCGAAGGCGGCCTGCCTGGACCGCGCCCGCAACCCGCTCCGCGACTGAACTGCACCATGGATAAGGGCCCTGCCGTGCCCGTCTGCCGACGCTACCGACACCCGAAGGCATGCCGGCACCCAGGGCCCTTTGCCGAACCACACTTTTTCACCGAAAGGACATGACATGAACTGGGACCGTATCGAAGGCAACTGGCGTCAACTCAAGGGCAAGGCGATCGAGCAGTGGGGCAAGCTCACTGACGACGACTTCGACCGCATGGATGGCAAGCGCGAACAACTGGTGGGGCGCATCCAGGAAGCCTACGGCGTCTCGCGCGATGAAGCCGACCGCCAGGTGGACGACTGGTCGAACCGCCTGATGTGAACACCGGCGGGCGTTGCGCTGCACGCCCGCCACGCTGCCGGTGCGGCCGGCGCTACCATGAGCGTCTCTCAACGCGAGCTGGCGCTCATGATTTTCGTCACCGGCGGCGCCGGCTTCATCGGCAGCAATTTCGTGCGTGCATGGCTGGCCGGCGGCCAAGAGCCGGTGCTCAACCTCGACGCCCTGACCTACGCCGGCAGCGTCGAGCCGCTGGCCACGCTGCAGGGGGACGCCCGGCATACGTTTGTCCACGGGGACATCTGCGATGCATCGCTGGTGGCCCGGCTGCTGGCGCAGCACCGGCCCCGGGCCATCGTTCACTTCGCGGCCGAAAGCCATGTCGATCGTTCGATCGACGGCCCGGGGGCCTTCGTGCACACCAACGTGCAGGGCACGCTGTCGCTGCTCGAGGCCGCCCGCGCCTACTGGCTCACGCTGGGTGAAGCCGACCGCGCAGCGTTCCGCTTTCTGCACATCTCGACCGACGAGGTGTACGGCTCGCTCGATCCTGCCGAGCCCCCGTTCACCGAAGACAGCCGCTACGCTCCCAACAGCCCCTATTCGGCCAGCAAGGCCGCCGCCGATCACCTCGTGCGCGCTTGGCACCACACCTATAGGCTGCCGGTGTTGACGACGCACTGCTCGAACAATTACGGGCCGTTCCAGCACCACGAGAAACTGATCCCGCGCCTGATCGGCAATGCACTGGCCGGCAAACCCCTGCCCTTGTATGGCGACGGGCGCAACGTGCGCGACTGGCTCCACGTGCAAGACCACGTGGCGGCCTTGCACACGGTGCTGGCGCGTGGCGTGCCGGGCCGCACCTACAACATCGGCGGCGAGTGCGAGAAGTCCAATCTCGAGGTGGCGCGCGCGGTGTGTGCGCTGCTCGACGAACTGGCCCCCGCGGCGGCAGGCAGCTACGAGCGTCTGATCGCCTTCGTGCCCGATCGCCCGGGCCACGACCGCCGCTATGCGATGGACATCACCAAGATCCGCACCGAACTCGGCTGGCGCCCGATGGAGACTTTCGCCAGCGGGTTGCGCAAGACGGTGCCCTGGTACCTGGACCGCCTTCGGAGTCGGTCGTGAGGCTGCTGCTGCTGGGCGGGCAAGGCCAGGTGGGCTGGGAGCTGCAACGTGCACTGGCGCTGCTGGGCGAGGTGGTCGCTCCAACACGCGCCGAGGCCGACCTGACCCGGCCGGACTCGCTGCGGCGGTGGGTGCAGGCCGTGCAGCCGCAGGTGATCGTCAATGCGGCCGGCCATACCGCGGTCGACCGTGCCGAAACCGAGCGCGAGCTCGCGTGGCAATGCAATGCCGAGGCCGCCGGCATGCTGGCGGAGCAGGCGGCCGCAAGGGGGGCCTGGTTGGTGCACTTCAGCAGCGACTATGTCTTCGACGGCTCGGGGCAGCGGCCATGGCTTGAAGACGACGAGGCCCGTCCGTTGAACGTGTATGGCAGCAGCAAGCTGGAAAGCGAAGCGCGCGTTCGAGCGTGCGCCGGCCGACATCTGATCTTGCGGACCAGTTGGGTGCATGCCGCACGGCGCAGCAACTTCGTTGCCGCGGTCCTGCGGCGCGCGGGTGCGCAAGAGTCGCTGTGCGTGGTCGACGACCAGATCGGTGCACCGACCGGTGCGGAACTGGTCGCGGACGTGACCGCGCATGCGTTGCGCGTGGCGCTGCTGCAGCCCGAGGTGAGCGGCACGTACCACCTCGCGGCAGCCGGTGCCGCCAGCCGCTTCGAGGTTGCTCGTCATGTGCTCGCATGGGCGCATGCGCGCGGCCATGTATGTCAGCGAACCCTCGACGCGCTGCGACCGATGTCGAGCGAGCACCTTCACGCCCCGGCACGGCGGCCGCTCAATTCCCGGCTCGACACCGGCAAGCTGCAGCGCTGCTTCGGGGTGGCACTGCCACCTTGGCAGGTGGGCGTGGAACGGGTGCTGACCGAGCTGCTGGAACACCAACGAGAGGCACCGCCATGAATGCACGCAAGGGCATCGTGCTCGCCGGGGGCGAGGGCACGCGCCTGCATCCAGCCACCTTGGCGGTGAGCAAGCAGCTGCTGCCGGTGTACGACAAGCCGATGGTGTACTACGCGCTCAGCACGCTGCTGCTCGCCGGCATCCGGGAGATCCTCGTCATCTCGACACCGCAGGACACGCCGCGCTTTCAGCAACTGCTCGGCGACGGCCAGGCCTGGGGGCTGTCGCTGCACTATGCCGTGCAGCCCCGGCCGGGCGGCATTGCGCAGGCGTATCTGGTCGGCGAGCGATTCCTCGCGGGGGCGCCTTGCGCGCTGGTGCTGGGCGACAACCTGTTCTACGGGCACGACCTCGCGCCCCGACTGCGGGCCGCCGCGGCGCGGCCGAACGGCGCCACCGTCTTCGCTTATCCGGTGCATGAGCCGCAGCGCTACGGGGTGGTCGAGTTCGATGCGGCGGGCCGGGCCGTGGGCATCGAGGAGAAGGCCGCCGTGCCGAAGAGCCGTTATGCCGTTACCGGCCTGTACTTCCACGACGCCCGGGCGGTCGACATCGCCCGCGGGCTGCGGCCGAGCGCCCGTGGCGAACTCGAGATCACCGACCTGAACCGCAGCTACCTGGACGCGGGCGAACTCGACGTGCAACGGCTCGGCCGCGGTGATGCCTGGCTCGACACCGGCACGCACGACTCGCTGCTGGAGGCGAGCCAGTTCATCCAGACCATCGAGAAGCGCCAGGGCCTGAAGATCTGCTGCCCGGAAGAGATTGCCTGGCGGCAGGGCTGGATCAGCGACGAACAGCTGGCGGCCCTGGCGCAGCCGCTCGCCCACGGCGGCTATGGCCGCTACCTGCTGCAGCTGCTGAAGGACAAGGTGTATTGATGGCGATGCAGGCCATGCAGACGGCACTGCCCGGCGTGTGGTTGCTCGAGCCGCAAGTGCACGGCGACGAGCGCGGCTTCTTCGTCGAAAGCTACAACCAGCGTGCGTTCGAAGCCGCCACGGGGTGTTCGGTCAGCTTCGTGCAGGACAATCATTCGCGTTCGGCCGCCCGTGTGCTGCGCGGCTTGCATTACCAGTTGCCTCCGCATGCGCAGGGCAAGCTGGTGCGGGTGGTGGCCGGCGCGGTGTTTGATGTGGTGGTCGACCTGCGTCGCGACAGCGCAAGCTTCGGGCGCTGGACGTCGGCGGAGCTCAGTGCCGACAACAAGCGCCAGTTGTGGGTACCGCCCGGCTGCGCGCACGGCTTCCTGGCCCTGGCCGAGGGTACCGAGGTGATCTACAAGACGACCGCCTACCACGATGCGGCGGCCGAGCGGTGCATTCGCTGGGACGACCCGCAACTCGCGATCGACTGGCCATTGGCGGGGAGTCGTCCACAGCTGTCCGCAAGGGACGCGGCTGCGCCGGCGCTCGCCGAGGCCGAACTCCCCTGAGCCGTCAGCCCCGGGCCAGCCGCCGCTCGACGAAATCGAGCCGGTCCTGGCCCCAGAACAGCTCGCCTTCGATCACGTAGGTCGGTGCACCGAACACCCCGGCGGCAATCGCCTCTTCAGTGCTGGTCTCGTAGCGCTCGTGCGCGGCCTGGCTGTGCGCGTCCTCGAGACGGGCAGCCGGCATGCCGTTCTCGGCCAGCAGCGTGGCGAGCACCGATTCGTCGGCGATGTTGCGCTCCTGTTCCCACACGGCGCGCATGACGGCGCCGGCGATCTTCATCGCCGCTTCGGTGCCTTCCTTCATTTCCACCGCGATGATCAGCTTCGCGGCGTCGTCGCCGGCCACCGGGAAGTAGCGAGGCTCGACATTCATCGGCAGCCCCAGGTGTTCGCTGAAGCGGCGCAGCTCGACCAGCCGGTACGCCTGCCGCTGCGGCGCACGCTTGGACAGCGGCAGCCCGCCCGAGACCGGGAACACCTTGCCGCCGAGGTCGACCGGCCGCACGCGCACCGTCGCGCCGGCTTGGCGCGCCATATTCCAGAAGCGCTCGTGGCCGAGGTAGGCGTACGGCGATTGCGGGGCGAAGTAGTAGTCGACGGCAAGGCTCACGAGCAGGTCCTTTCTCAAAGGTCTCCACCGCGTTTCTCAGCGCGCAGTGGTCGGCGAATCGCCATTGCCCAGTGGCGCCGCGGATCCGGCTTCGCCAATCCGCTGGCGCCGCCCCTCAAGGGGCGGCCGAAGGCCGTAGGGGTGGTCCAGTCAGTGCGGCGCAGTCTAGCGGCGTTGGCCCAACCTTGCAGGCGACGCTGCATTGCGTTCATGTCGGGCCTCCTGCCGGCTGCTGAACCTTTGAAACCGGGCATTCATCCGCCGGAGTTCTCGTACGCCTTGTCGCCTGGTGCGACACCCAGGCAGGAGGGCACGCAGATGAGACACATCAGAACAACGGCGGGGTTGCTGGCAGCGCTGCTGCTGGGCGGTGCCGCGCAAGCCGCGACGATCCGGCTGTCGTGCGGCGCCGTGGGGCAGGAGCTGGAGCTGTGCAGGAGCGCTGCGCAGAACTGGGCCCAAAGGACCGGCCACACGGTCGAGGTGGTGACGACACCGGCCGACGCCAACGAGCGGCTGACGCTCTACCGGCGCCTCCTGGAAGCCCGTTCCGACCAGGTCGACGTGTTCCAGATCGACGTCGTGTGGCCCGGCCTGCTCGAGCGCCACCTGCTCGATCTCAAGCCCTACTCGAAGGGCATAGAGCAGCAGCACTTCGGCGGCGTCGTCTCCAACAACACCGTCAACGGCCGGCTGCTCGCGATGCCGTGGTTCATCGACGCCGGCCTGCTGTACTACCGGCGCGACCTGCTCGCGAAATACAACCTGAAGCCTCCCAGGACCTGGGACGACCTGGTGCATGCGGCGAAGACCGTGCAGGCGGGCGAGCGCGCTGCAGGCCACACGCAGATGTGGGGCTATGTGTGGCAGGGGCGCGCCTACGAGGGGCTGACCTGCAATGCGCTCGAATGGCTGATCAGCCACGGTGCGGGCACCGTCGTCGACGTCAGCGGCATCGTCACCGTGCGCAACTCGCAGGCCGTGAAGGCACTGCAGATGGCGGCCTCGTGGGTCGGCACGATTTCGCCCGACGCGGTGCTGAGCTATGGCGAGGAAGACGCCCGCCGCGTGTTCCAGGCCGGCCAGGCGGTGTTCATGCGCAACTGGCCTTACGCCTGGTCGCTCGCGCAGGCGGCCGACAGCCCGGTCAAGGGCAAGGTCGGCATCACCGTGCTGCCGATGGGCACCGGCCCCGGCGCCCGCTTTGCGGCCACGCTGGGCGGGCAGCAGCTGGCCGTGTCGAAATATTCGCAGCACGCTGCTTTGGCCGCCGAACTGGTGATGTACCTGACCAGTGCCGAGGTGCAGAAGGAGCGCGCGATCAGCGGGTCGTTCAACCCGACCTTGTGGCCGCTCTACGGCGACCGCGACGTGCTGAAGGCAGCCCCCTTCATGGGCGAGCTGTACGGCGTGTTCGCGTTCGCGGTGGGGCGCCCGGCCGGGCCGACGGGCCCGCGCTACCAGCAGGTGAGCGAAGCGTTCTGGAACACCGCGCACCAGGTGCTGTCGCGCAAGCTGCCGGCCGCCGAGGCGCTGAACCGGTTGGAGGTGGAACTGGCACGCGTGGGGCGCGGCGGCAAGTGGGATTGAGCGGCGGCGGGCGCCAAGGGGATACGCCTGCCGATACACAAGACACGCACTGACGCACTTTCGCCAGCGCGAGACGTCGAAAAGCGGGGCGTGCGCTGCTACGCTGCCCGCGCCTTCGTGAAAAGCATCACACCTCGAAGGCCTTCACCGTTTTTTCCCAGGGAGATTCCTCATGAAACGTCTACTTGCCGCCGGCATGGCGGTTGCTCTTGTCTCGGCCGCGCAGGCCGTCACCGTGGTGCCATTGACCGACGCCTCGACCGTCGGTGGCACGCTCGTCGACCACCTGCTCCAACCATCGTCGGGGCTCACGGTCCAGCCCGGCTCGGTGCAGTACATCGGCAACACCGCGGTCGGCCAGTCCGGCACGTACAGCGGATTCGACTTTGCGGCCACCGGCGGGCGGGCGGCGCTGTCGATCGCGGACGGCATCGTACTCAGCTCGGGCAGCGCGCAGGTGCCCGACAGCAACACGGCCGAGGGCTACACGACCATCACCGGCACCGGGGGCAGCGAGGTGATCAGCGAGATCACCGACCGCGACTCCTACGACCAGAACCTGCTCAGCTTTTCGTTCGAGGCGGTGGCGGGCAGCACCAGCGTCTCCGCATCGTTCATCTTCGGCACGGACGAGTACCCCGAGTTCGCCGAATCGCCCTTCGTCGACGGCTTCGCCTTCGTGGTCGACGGCGTCAACTACGCCACCTTCCCCGACGGTTCGCCGGTGTCGTTGCTGACCTACGAAAGCAATGACAACCTGCTCGACAACCAGGAGGGCTTGTACGGCATCGAGTACGACGGCCTGACGCAGCGGCTGACCATCACGGGGCTGCTCGACACCACCCGTTCGGTGCACACGCTCGACATCATCGTGGCCGACACCGGCGACGAGGAGTACGACTCGGCCGTTTACCTGTCCGGGCTGCGCGCCGGCACGGCAGGCAGCGGTGGCGTCACGCCGCCGCCGCCCATTCCCGAGCCCGAGACCTATGCGCTGATGCTCGCGGGCCTGGCCGGCGTGGGCTTCATCACGCGCCGGCGTTCGCGCGCTAAAGCAGCGGCTTGAGATACCGCCCCGTGTAGCTGCGCTTGCAGGCGGCGACGTCCTCCGGCGTGCCGGTGACCACCACCGTGCCGCCGCCGTCACCGCCCTCGGGGCCCATGTCGACGATCCAGTCGGCCGTCTTGATGACGTCGAGGTTGTGTTCGATCACGACGATGGTGTTGCCGTGGTCGCGCAACTGGTGCAGCACGCGCAGCAACAGCTCGATGTCATGGAAGTGCAGCCCGGTGGTGGGCTCGTCCAGGATGTAGAGGGTGCGCCCGGTGTCGCGTTTGCTCAGTTCCAGCGCCAGCTTGACGCGCTGCGCCTCGCCACCGGACAGCGTGGTGGCGCTCTGCCCGAGGCGGATGTAGCCCAGGCCGACGTCGAGCAGCGTCTGCAGCTTGCGCGCCAGGGTGGGCACGGCGCTGAAGAACTCGCGTGCATCCTCGACCGTCATGTCCAGCACTGCGCTGATGTTGCGGCCCTTGTAGAGCACCTCCAGGGTCTCGCGGTTGTAGCGCTTGCCGTGGCAGACGTCGCAGGGCACGTAGACGTCGGGCAGGAAGTGCATCTCGACCTTCAGCACGCCGTCGCCCTGGCAGGCCTCGCAGCGTCCGCCGGCCACGTTGAAGCTGAAGCGCCCGGCGCCGTAGCCGCGCTCGCGCGCGGTGGGCACCTCGGCAAACAGTTCGCGGATCGGCGTGAACAGCCCGGTGTAGGTGGCGGGGTTGGACCGTGGCGTGCGGCCGATCGGCGACTGGTCGACGTTGATGACCTTGTCGAACGCGTCCAACCCTTCGATGTCGTCGTGCGGCGCCGGCTCCAGGTGGCTCTGGTACAGCTTGCGTGCGACCGCTGCATAGAGCGTGTCGTTGACCAGCGTCGACTTGCCCGAGCCCGAGACGCCGGTGACGCAGGTGAACAGCCCGACCGGCAGCTCGACGTTCACGCCTTTCAGGTTGTTGCCGCGCGCATTCAGGATCTTCAGCGTGCGCGGGTCGGTGCTGTCGGCCAGGCGGTGGCGCTTTTTCGGTACGTCGATCTTCAGCGTGCGCGCCAGGTAGCGGCCGGTCAGCGATTCCGCGTGGCCGCACACCTCGGCCGGCGTGCCCTGCGCGATCACGCGGCCACCGTGCACGCCGGCACCGGGGCCCATGTCGATCACGTGGTCGGCCGCCAGGATCATGTCCTCGTCGTGCTCGACGACGAGCACCGAGTTGCCCAGGTTGCGCAGGTGCTTCAGCGTCTCGATCAGGCGATCGTTGTCGCGCTGATGCAGGCCGATGCTGGGCTCGTCGAGCACGTACATCACGCCGGTGAGGCCCGAGCCGATCTGCGACGCCAGCCGGATGCGCTGGGCCTCGCCGCCGGACAGCGTGTCGGCGCTGCGGTCCAGGCTCAGGTAGTCGAGCCCGACATTGTTCAGGAAACTCAGGCGCGAGCGGATCTCGCGCACCACCTTGTCGGCAATCTCGGCCTTGGCACCTTTCAGCTTCAGCGATTCGAAGTGCTGCTGCGCCTCGCGCAGCGTGGCGCGCGAGATCGCATAGATCGGCTTGCCGTCGCCGGCCTCGGCGTCGACCAGCTTCACGAAGCGGGCTTCGCGGCGCAGCCGGGTGCCGTCGCATTCGGGGCAGGGACGGGCAGCCTGGTAGCGGGCCAGTTCCTCGCGCACCGCCACCGAGTCGGTTTCTCGAAAGCGCCGCTCGAAGGTGGGAATGACGCCCTCGAACGGGTGCCAGCGCTTGACGGTGCGCTTGCGGCCGCTGCTGCCGTCGGCCTGGTAGACGAACTCGATTTCTTCGGTGCCCGACCCGTACAACAGCACCTGGCGGGCTTCCTTCGGCAGTTCCTCGAACGGCAGCTGGATGTCGAACTGGTAATGGCGGGCGACGCTCTCGAGCATCGAGAACGTGTAGGCGTTGCGCCGGTCCCAGCCCTTGACGGCGCCGCTGGCCAGGCTCAGCGACGGGAAGGCGACGACGCGCTCCGGGTCGAACACCGTCACTTCGCCCAGGCCGTCGCACGACGGGCAGGCACCGACCGGCGAGTTGAACGAGAACAGACGCGGCTCCAGCTCAGCCAGCGAATAGGTGCACACCGGGCAGGCGAACTTGCTGGAGAACAGGTGCTCGCGCGTGTCGTCCATCTCCAGCGCGATGGCCCGGCCGTCGGCGATACGCAGTGCCGACTCGAAGCTCTCGGCCAGGCGCTGCTGCATGTCGGCGCGCACCTTCAGCCGGTCGACCACGACGTCGATGTCATGCTTCTCGGTCTTCTTCAGCTTGGGCACGTCGGCGGCTTCGTAGATCGTGCCGTCGATGCGAAAGCGCACGTAGCCCTTGGCCTGCATGTCCTGGAACAGCTCGGCATGCTCGCCCTTGCGGTCGCGCAGCACCGGCGCCAGCACCATCAGCCGGGTGTCGTCGGGCAGCGCCAGCACCGCGTCGACCATCTGACTGACGCTCTGCGCCTCCAGCGGCAGGTCGTGGTCGGGGCAGAACGGCGTGCCCGCGCGCGCATACAGCAGGCGCAGGTAGTCGTGGATCTCGGTAACGGTGCCGACCGTCGAGCGCGGGTTGTGCGAGGTCGCCTTCTGCTCGATCGAGATCGCCGGCGACAGGCCCTCGATCACGTCGACGTCCGGCTTGTCCATCAGCTGCAGGAACTGCCGCGCGTACGCCGACAGGCTTTCGACATAGCGGCGCTGGCCCTCGGCGTACAGCGTGTCGAAGGCGAGCGACGACTTGCCCGACCCCGACAGCCCGGTGATCACCACCAGCCGGTGGCGCGGGATGTCGAGGTCGATGTTCTTCAGGTTGTGCGTGCGGGCGCCCCGCACGCGGATCTGCGGGCTTTCGGGCGCCGCGGCCCCGGGAGAGGCATCGTGCTGCGGAGGGGGAGACGGTCGCGCGGACATGCGGGGTATGGGCCTGTGCTGGAGCAGGAAAACCCACCATCATAGTGAAGCCGGGTGTCGGCGGTTGGCAGTGGCCCTGGCTTGGCGAGCTGGCGGCTGTCGGCGTAGCATCGCCCGCATGCCATTTGCTTCCTTGCGCTCCCCTGTCACCCCCGCTCGCCGCCTGCGCGTGCTGGCGCTCGGCGCTGCCCTGCTGCTGGCCGGCTGCGGCGGCGGTGTCTACTGGAGCATCGGCGACGACGACGAGCCCGACGTGGATCTGGCCGCGTCACCCGATCTCGTGTCGTCCGGCGATACCTTCG
The DNA here is from genome assembly GCF_023721835.1 of Caldimonas mangrovi. Taxonomy (GTDB): domain Bacteria; phylum Pseudomonadota; class Gammaproteobacteria; order Burkholderiales; family Burkholderiaceae_C; genus Caldimonas; species Caldimonas mangrovi. Next base: position 133,632 of record NZ_JAMKFE010000003.1, read on the forward strand.
AACTGCAGGCCAGCGCTGGCGGCGGCTCGGGCTTCATCGACGAAGTGCGCTTCTACCGCGTGGACGACGATGCGCTGGTCTTCCTCGGCGCCGACACCGAGTCGCCGTACCGGTTGACCGTCACCGCACCGACGGTGACGTCGACCACCACCCGTCTATACGTGGCGCGCGCATGGGACGAATTCGGCAACCGCGGTGAAAGCGACGAAATCACTGTGACCGTGCAGCCCTGAGGCGAGCCGCCTGTGATCGTTACCATCGCAGGCTGACGAACGCCTCGCGATGCCCGACACCCCGCCCCCCGCCAAGACCCGCGCGCCTGGCCGCCGCGCCAGCATCACCGTGCACGACGTCGCCCGGCTGGCCGGCGTGTCGGCCATCACGGTGTCACGTGCCCTGAACACCCCGGCGCAGGTTTCTGCCGAGACGCTGCAGCGAGTGCGCGACGCGGTGCAGCGCACCGGCTACGTGCCCAACCTGCTGGCCGGCGGGCTGCGTTCCAGCAAGAGCCGGCTGGTGGCTGCCGTGGTGCCGACCCTCGCGGGGCCGGTCTTTCTTGAAACCATCGAGGCCTTGACCGCGGCACTTGCCGAGCGGGGCTATCAGCTGATGCTGGGGCAAAGCGGCTACGCCGATTCACGTGAGGACGCACTGCTGGATGCCATCATCGGCCGGCGCCCGGACGGCATCGTGCTGACCGGCGTCATGCACACGCCTGACGCGCGGCAGCGGCTGCTCGCCTGCGGCATTCCGGTGGTCGAGACCTGGGACCTGACACCCACGCCGATCGACATGCTGGTGGGCTTTTCGCACAAGCGCATCGGCGAAGAAGTGTGCGAATACCTGCACCGCAAGGGCTGCCGGCGGCCGGTGCTGATCAGTGGCGACGACGCCCGTGCGCGGCGTCGCCACGAAGGTTTCGTGCGGGCCGCGGCGCGGCTTGGCATGACCGGCGCCACCGCGACGGTGCCGACCTGGTGGGTGCCCGCGCCGGCCAAGCTGCCCGGCGGCCGCGAAGGGCTCACCCGCCTGCTGGCCGAGCACCCGGGACTGGACGGCGTGTTCTGCAGCTCGGACCTGCTGGCGCTCGGCGTGTTGACCGAAGCGCAGGCGCGTGGCCTGAGCGTTCCGCGCGACTTTGCCGTCGTCGGCATGGGCGATCTCGATTTCGCCGCCAGCCTGCACCCCGCACTGACCACGGTACGCATCGACGGCACCCGCATCGGGCGCACGTCGGCAGCGTTCATCGTCGACCGGGCGGAGGGGCGGGCGGTGGCCGAGCCTGTCGTCGACATCGGGTTTGCGCTCGTCGAGCGCCACAGCGCCTGAATCGGTTGTCCTAAGGGAAAACTCCTGGTTGTACGATCTTGACGGCAAGATTGTTAACGATAACACTTGGTGCTGTTAACGATAACAATTGTGCCGTCCACCCGCCCGGATGAAGGAGACCCGTCCATGATTCGTCGCCATCTGTTTTGCGCGATCGGCCTTGCCACCCTGCTGGCTGCCGGCGCCCACGCCGCCGATTACCCCACCAAGCCGGTCACGATGGTCGTCCCCTTCCCGCCCGGCGGGTCGACCGACACGATCGCCCGCACCCTGGCCGCCAAGCTGCAGGAGCGACTCGGCCAGCCTTTCGTGGTGGAAAACAAGGCAGGCGCCACCGGCACCATCGGTGCGGCCCAGGTCAAGCGCTCGCCTGCCGACGGCTACACGCTGTTCGTCTCGTCGCTGGGGCCCTTCGTGATCGCGCCGCACCTGATGAAAAACGTGCAGTACGACCCGGGCAAGGACTTCGACCTGCTGACGGTGGCGGTGCAGGCGCCCAACGTGCTGGTGGCCCACCCGTCGGCACCGGCCGGCAGCGTGGCCGAGCTGATTGCGGCACTGAAGAAGACGCCCGGGCAGCTCAGCTTCGCCTCTTCGGGCAACGGCTCGTCCGATCACCTCACGGTCGAGCTGTTCTGGCAGCAGACCGGGACCAGCGGCGTGCACGTGCCGTACAAGGGCGGCGCTCCGGCCATTTCCGACCTGGTCGGCGGGCAGGTGCCCTACTCGTTCCAGAACATCAACGCGGTGATCCAGCACATCCAGTCCGGCAAGCTGAAGGCCTTGGCCATCACCGGCCACCAACGCTCGCCGCTGTTGCCCAATGCGCCGACGATGGCCGAAGCCGGCGTGAAGAACGTCGAGGTCTATTCGTGGCAGGCGGTCGCGGCACCCAAGGGCTTGCCGGCCGACGTGAAGGCCACGCTGCACGCTGCGCTGCTCGCCGCCTTGAACGACCCGCAGGCGCGCAAGGGCATGACCGAAGTCGGCTTCGAGATCGTCGGCAACACGCCCGAGCAGTTCAGCCGTTTCCAGCAGCAGGAGTTCGCCCGCTGGCAGCAGGTGATCCAGGCGGGCAAGATCTCGGCGGACTGAGCCCGCCGCGTCCCCTGCGACCCTTCCACGTTCGATCACCATGCCCATCGACCATACCGCCCCTACCTCGCCGCTCGTGACCGAAATGCGCGTCGTCCCCGTCGCCGGGCACGACGGCATGCTGCTCAACCTCAGCGGTGCGCATGCACCGTTCTTCACGCGCAACCTGGTCATCCTGAAAGACAGCGCCGGGCACACCGGCGTCGGCGAAGTGCCGGGCGGCGAGAAGATCCGGCAGACCTTGGAGGACGCGCGCCCGCTGGTGCTGCAGCAGCCGATCGGTCGCTGGCACCGGGTGCTCGACGGCGTGCGCCGCAACTTTGCCGAACGCGATGCGGGCGGCCGGGGGCTGCAGACCTTCGATCTGCGCACCACCATCCACGTGGTCACCGCACTCGAAGCGGCGCTGCTCGACCTGCTCGGCCAGCACCTCGGCGTGCCGGTGGCCGAGTTGCTGGGCGAAGGCCAGCAGCGCGACGAGGTCGAGATGCTGGGCTATCTGTTCTACGTGGGTGATCGCAACGCGACCGACCTGCCGTACCGCAGCGAACCGGACGCCAGCGACGACTGGCTGCGGCTGCGGCACGAGCCGGCGCTGACGCCCGAGGCGGTGGTGCGGCTGGCCGAGGCAGCACATGCGCGCTATGGCTTCAACGACTTCAAGTTGAAGGGCGGCGTGATGCGCGGCGAAGAAGAAGTCGAGGCGATCCGTGCGCTGCACGAGCGCTTCCCGGGCGCCCGGGTCACGCTCGACCCGAACGGCGGCTGGCTGTTGAAGGACGCGGTGCGCCTGTGCCGCAACCTGCACGGTGTGCTGGCCTATGCCGAAGATCCCTGTGGCGCCGAGGACGGCTATTCGGGCCGCGAAGTGATGGCCGAGTTCCGCCGTGCCACCGGGCTGCCGACGGCGACCAACATGATCGCGACCGACTGGCGCCAGATGGGGCATGCGATCCAGTTGCAGTCGGTCGACATTCCGCTGGCCGACCCGCATTTCTGGACCCTGGCGGGCTCGGTGCGCGTCGCGCAGATGTGCCACGACTGGGGCTTGACCTGGGGCTCGCACTCCAACAATCACTTCGACGTGTCGCTGGCGATGTTCACGCACGTCGCCGCCGCGGCGCCGGGCCGCATCACCGCGATCGACACCCACTGGATCTGGCAGGACGGCCAGCGCCTCACGCGCGAGCCGTTGCGCATCGAGCGCGGGCGCGTGCAGGTGCCGCGCAAGCCGGGCCTCGGTGTCGAGCTGGACATGGCCGAAGTGGAGCGCGCACACGCGCTGTACCGTGAACACGGCCTGGGCGCGCGCGACGACGCGGTGGCGATGCAGTACCTGGTGCCCGGCTGGCGCTTCGATCCGAAGCGGCCGTGCCTGGTAAGGTGATCAGCTTTCCAGGCGGGATTCGAGCGTGATCTTCGCGTTCAGCAGCTTGGAGATCGGGCAGCCTTCCTTGGCGCGCTGAGCCGCTTCCTCGAATGCCGTGCGGTCGGCGCCGGTGATCCTTGCCAACAGGTCCAGGTGCACGGCGGTGACGGCAAAACCGTCGCCCACCTTCTCCAGCGTGACGGCGGCTTTCGTTTCGATGCTTTGGGCCGTCATGCCGGCATTGCCGAGCTGCGCCGACAGCGCCATCGAGAAACAGCCCGCATGGGCTGCAGCGATCAGCTCTTCGGGGTTGGTGCCCGGCCCGTCCTCGAAACGGGTGCCGAAGCCGTACTGAGCCCTTTCGAGCAACCCGCTCTGCGTAGAGATGTGGCCCTTGCCGTCTTTCAGGCCGCCCGACCAGACGGCGGTTGCAGTGCGCTTCATGCGGTTCTCCTGGCGTGGGTTGGAAAAAGCCGTTGCAGCGTAGACGAATTGGCACGGCGTCGCTGTTACCGCCCTGCCTGGGGCAGGGGCAGCCGAGGGGTTTTCACGGCGCGTACACAATCCGGAACATGTCCACCGTGCTGCCGCCTGCGCTCGCCGCCGCCATCGAGGAAGTCCGCTCCCTCGCGGAGCAGCGCGCCTGGGTGCTGCCCGGCGACGCCACGCTGGACGAAGCGCGCCGCCTGCTCATGTTGCTGCGCGCCGGCTGGCCCGAGCCTGTGGTACAGATCGAACCGGACGGCCAGGTGACGCTGACCTGGGAAGCCGGCCGCCGAGGCTGGCTGACCTTTACCGTCTCGGGCAGGGGCATGCTGGCCCACAACGGCGTGATCGTCGGCGATGACTACGTCAAGGAAGAGCCGTTCGGCGACGAGCTGCCTGCCTGGGCGGCTGAGGTGTTGCGACGGCTGTGGGGCACGGCGCTGCAATAGGGCCGGGCCCTGTGGCGTGCCGCCAACGAGGGAATGCGCGGGTGCGAAGGCCTATGGACTTGCATCACAATGGCGCCGCGCGAATCGCAAAGATCGCGCACATATAAACAAACATAGATCTGAGTTCGAGGGATTTCATGTCGCTTTTTCGAACGTGCGCTGCAGGCGTGGCCGCAGCGTTGCTGACTGGTTGCGCGTCGTTCATCGCTCCCCCTTATTCACCCCACTTCGAAACGCTGGACAGCTTGAAAAAGCAGCCCATCGACAAAGTGGCGGTGGGTCAGGTGCAGCCCACGGATCCTGCGGCGCCGGTCAATCGCATCACCTTGCGCGGGTCCAGCCTGAGCAGTCCGCACGGCACGTTCGCCAAGTATCTCGAGAAGGCGCTCGAGCAGGACTTTAAGGAACTGTCGGTCTATGACCCGGCGGCCAGCACGCGGGTGGACGCGACCATCGTGAAGAACGACATCGACATCTCGGGCATCAACACCGGCACGGGCGTGATGGAAGTGGAGGTCAAGGTCCATCGGGGCACCGAACAGCGCCTGAAGAAGACGTACCAGGCGACGACCGAGTTTCCCAGTTCGTTCGCCGGTGCCGTCGCCATTCCGAAAGGACAGGCCGAGTACGGCAACCTGGTGCGCAGCCTGCTGCGCAAGGTTTACGAAGATCAGGCATTCATCAACGCATTGAAGAAGTGAGGGAAACCGAGATGCAAGTCGTTCGTCTGGCCCGCTTGGGCATGGCCGCTGCCGTCGTCACGCTGCTGGCAGCATGCGCTCACCCCATCAACCTTGAACCGAGCATGCTGCCTGAGCGCACCGAGAGCCAGCTCGTCAAGAAAAAGGTCGGCTATGTGATCACTGATGCGGACCGCGCCAAGGAGGTCACGACACCCGGCGGTGGCGGCGACAAGGTGAGCTACTTCCCGTACAGGGACATGGAGAAGGCCGTGCGTTCGGCATTGCGCGCCGTCTACGAGGAAGTGTCTTCGGTGAAGGCGGGATCCGACGCCACCGCGTTGCGTGAGGCAGGCATCTCCTACGTCTTCACGCCGGAGATCATCACCAACTCCAGCTCGCCGTCGCCGTTTACATGGCCCCCGACGAAGTTCTCGGCCGAGGTCTCGTGCACTGTCACAGACGCTGCCGGCACGGTGGTGGCACGCGTCCGCGCGACCGGCAACGGCGCAGCCGAGTTCGAGGAGTTCAAGAGCGACTTCTCTTTGTCTGCGCGACGAGCAGTGGCTGACGTGGCCGAGAAGCTCGTCGCCGAGATCCGGAAGAGCGAGCAGTTGCGCTGACAGCCGGCGCTTGCACTGGCCCCCGTCCGTCGGGCGGGGCTTTCATCTCTCCAGCACACGCAGGATCTCCGCCCCGTAGGCTTCGAGCTTTTTCGCGCCGACGCCGCTGATTTCGCTCAGCTCGGCCAACGAGCCGGGGTGCACGCGCGCCATCTCGGCGAGGGTGGCGTCGTTGAAGACGATGTAGGCTGGCAGATTGTGCTCGCGCGCCACCTCGAAGCGCCAGCTTTTCAAGGCCTGGAAGCGCTGCAGCGCATCGGCGTCCAGATCGACCGGCGCAGCCCGGCCGGTCGCCTTGCCGGTGGCCTTCGCCTTGGCCCCCCGGCCGCGCTTTGTTTCGGTGGCCACGCGCAGTTGCAGGCTCACCCCGCCACGCAGCACCGTGCGGGCGCTGTCGGTCAGCCCCAGCGTGTTGAACTCGCCCTCGGCCACCACGTGGCCCAGCGCCACCAGCTGGCGCAGCACCGAGCGCCATTGCTGTTCCGACAGGTCAGCGCCGATGCCGAAGGTGCTCAACGACTCGTGGTGATACTGCGCGACCTTGTCGGTGCGCTTGCCCCGCAGCACGTCGATCAGGTGGCCGGCGCCGAAGGCGCGCGGCCCGAAACCGCCGCCGTGCTGCTGGAAGCGGTAGATGCACGAGAGCAGCTTGCGCGCGGCCTCGGTGGCGTCCCAGGTGGCGGGCGGGTTCAGGCAGTTGTCGCAGTTTCCACAACCAGCCCCCGGGGTCGGCACGCCGTGCGCTCCCTGCCCCCCGAGGAGGCTGCGCCCGTCTTGGGACGGCCCGGCGGCCGGCGCGGGCTCGCCGTAGTGTTCGCCGAAATACTCGAGCAGGCGCACACGCCGGCATTCATGCGTTTCCGCCAGGGCCAGCAGCGCATCGAGCTTGCCGCGCTGCACACGCTTGAACTCCTCGCCGGCGGTGCCGTCGTCGATCATGCGGCGCTGGTTGACCACGTCCGCGAGGCCGTAGGCCATCCAGGCTTCGGCGGGCAAGCCGTCGCGACCGGCGCGGCCGGTCTCCTGGTAATAGCTCTCGATGTTCTTCGGCAGGTCGAGGTGGGCGACGAAGCGCACGTCGGGCTTGTCGATGCCCATGCCGAAGGCAATGGTGGCCACCATCACCAGCCCTTCCTCACGCAGGAAGCGGTCCTGGTGGCGCTGCCGCACCGCGGCATCGAGCCCGGCGTGGTAGGGCAGCGCCGAGATGCCTTCGTCATTGAGCCAGGCCGCGGTTTCCTCGACCTTCTTGCGCGACTGGCAATACACGATGCCGGCTTCGCCTTCGTGCTCGTCGCGGATGAAACGCAGCAGTTGCGTACGCGGGTTGTCCTTCTCGACGATCAGGTAGCGGATGTTGGGGCGGTCGAAGCTGCTGATGAAGACGCGCGCGTCCTGCAGCTGCAGCCGCTCGATGATGTCGGCGCGGGTGTGCTCGTCCGCGGTGGCGGTCAGAGCGATGCGCGGCACGTCGGCATAGCGTTCGTGCAGCACGTTGAGCGCCAGGTATTCGGCGCGGAAGTCGTGGCCCCACTGCGAGACGCAATGCGCCTCGTCGATCGCGAACAGGCTCAACAGGCCGCGCTGATGCAGCGAGTCGACCTGTGCGAGAAAGCGCGGTGTCGTCACGCGCTCCGGGGCGGCGTACAACAGCGTCAGACGGCCGCTCATCATCTCGCGCTCGACATGCTGCGCCTCTTCCAGCGACAGCGTCGAGTTGAGAAAGGCCGCGTGCACGCCGACCTCTTCGAGCGCGCCGACCTGGTCGTGCATCAGCGCGATCAGTGGCGAGACCACCACCGCGACGCCCTGCCCGCGCCGATGCCGCGCGATGGCCGGCACCTGGTAGCACAGCGACTTGCCGCCGCCGGTGGGCATCAGCACCAGCGCGTCGCCGCCGCCCGTGACATGCTCGACGATGGCTGCCTGCTGCCCCCGGAAGGCGTTGTAGCCGAACACCTCGTCGAGGATATGCAGCGGTTGCGTGACGGCGGAATCGGAGCGGTGGGCGGCGATGGTGGACATGGGCGGGGGCTGGCGCGGACGCGAGCAGGCGCTCGCGCGCGAAGCCCGCATCCTACCGCCCTCAGGGATCCCATCCGGCGGGACGCCAAAAGGCGCTCGGCGACAATAACGGTTTGCCCCGACCCGTCTCCATGAGCTCTTCGTCCTCATTGCGCATGACTGCGGCAGAACGCCGCGCCAGCGGCTGGCTCGCCGGGCTGTTCGCGCTGCGCATGCTCGGGCTGTTCCTGATCCTGCCGGTGTTCGCGCTGCATGCACGCTCGCTGCCAAGTGGCGAGCAACTGGGGTGGGTGGGACTGGCGATCGGCATCTACGGGTTGACGCAGGCGATGCTGCAGATTCCCCTCGGCTGGGCGTCCGACCGCTACGGCCGCAAGCCGGTCATCACCGCCGGGCTGCTCGTCTTCGCCGCCGGCTCCTTCGTGGCCGCGGCCGCCGACAGCCTGCTCCTCGTGACGATCGGGCGCGCCTTGCAGGGGGCCGGTGCGATCTCGGCGGCAATCACTGCGCTGATCGCCGACAGCACCCGCGACGAAGTCCGCACCAAGGCGATGGCGATGGTCGGCGGCTCGATCAGCCTGAGTTTTGCGCTGTCGCTGACGCTGGCGCCATGGCTCTATGCGCAGATCGGCATGGCCGGGCTGTTCACGCTGACCGGCCTGCTGGCCGTGGCCGGTTGCGCAGTGGTGTGGAAACTGGTGCCCGACGTGCCGGCCGCCCCGCGCGCGCGCGACCGGGCCAGCTGGCACCAGGTGCTGTTGCATGCCGAGCTGGCGCGCCTGAGCGGCGGCGTCTTTCTGCTGCACACCGTGCAGATGGCGATGTTCGTGGTCATTCCGATCGCACTCGTCGAGCATGCGCAATTGCCGGTGCAACGACACGGCTGGGTGTATCTCGGCGTCGTGCTGGCTTCGCTGGCCGTGATGCTGCCGGTGATGTTCTGGAGCGAGCGACGCCAGCGGGTGCGCACCGTCTTCCTGGCGGCCATCGGGCTGCTCGCGCTGACGCAGGTGGCGCTGGCCTGGGGCTACGCGGAACCTGCGATGCTGGTGGCACTGCTGGTGTGCTTTTTCATCGGCTTCAACCTGCTCGAGGCGACGCTGCCATCGCTCGTCTCCCGGGTCGCGCCGCCGGCGGCGAAGGGCTTGTCGCTCGGCGTCTTCAACACCTGCCAGTCGCTGGGCCTGTTTGCCGGCGGCCTCATCGGCGGCAAGCTGGCCGCGATGTGGGGCTACGACGGCGTGTTCAAGGTCTGCGCACTGCTCTGCGTCGCGTGGCTGGTGCTCGCCTGGCCGATGCGGCCGCCCGCGCGTCAGCGTGTCGTGGCCGAGGCAGCGGACCCGTCTTCCGCCTGAGGGGCCGGCTGCGCCGGGGGCTCGCTCGACACGGGGCCGAGCCGCAGCATCTGCAGCTCTGCCATCGCGCTGTAGAGCGGACGGCTCAGCAAGCGCGAGACGAGGCTGGACAGCATGGCCACGGACATCAGGCTCAGCACCATCGCATGCCCGTCGACCATCTCCATCACGATGATGAAGGCGGTCAGCGGTGCCTGGGTTGCAGCCGCCAGGAAGCCTGCCATGCCCATTGCGATCAGTGCAGGTGCGTGTTCGGCGTGGCCGGTCAACTGCGCGACGTCGTTGCCGAGCCCGCCGCCGATCGACAGCGAGGGCGCAAACACCCCGCCCGGCACGCCGGACCAGCTCGAGACCCAGGTGGCGAGAAACTTCAACGGCACGTACAGCTCCGGCAGGCCGGGGTCGCCTGCGAGCATGCGGCGGGTGTGTTCGTCGCCGCCGCCATAGGTCGTGCCGTCGGCGGCCCAGCCGATCAGTGCAACGACCAAGCCGCAGGCGGCGGCGAAACGAAACGGATGACGGCGGCGGTAGTCGCTGTAACGGTCCGGCAGGCCCGCGATCGAGGCGACCAGCAACCGTGCCAGCAGCCCGCCGAGCAGGCCGCAGGCCAGCACCACCAGCAACCCGGGGCCGAGCAGGCTCCAGTCGAGGCGGGGCACCCGGATGACGCCGAAGTAGGTGAAGTTGCCGAACACCGAGACCGCCATCAGGCCGGCCAGCACGATGGCGCCGATGATGAGCCCGCTGTTGCGCCCGCTGTGGCTGGGCTCCATGCCGCGCGTCAGCTGCTCGATCGCAAACACCACCCCTGCCAGCGGCGCGTTGAAGGCGGCCGCAATCCCGGCCGCACCGCCGGCGACGAGCAGGCCGTGGTCACCGATGCCCGAGCGGGGCGAGAGCCAGCGGCGTGCGTGCAGCATCACACCGGCGGCCGCCTGCACCGACGGGCCTTCGCGGCCGATGGACAGCCCGGCCAGCATGCCGCCCGAGGTCAGCACGATCTTTGCGCACGACAGTTTCAACGAGACGAACAAGCCCCGCTGCGACTGCGGCGTCGCGGGGTCGAGCGCGGCCATCACCTGCGGGATGCCGGAGCCGGCAGCGCCGGGAAAGAAGCGCTGCGTGATCCAGACCAGCGCCACCACCCAGGCGGGGGTCCACAAAAACACCATCCACGGCTGCCAGGCCTCGACGTGCTTGAACCGGTGCAGCGCGGCTTCGGTCAACATCGTGAAGCCCACGATGAACAGCCCTGCCGCGGCCGCATAGGCCAGCACGATCGCGCGGTCGAACCACAGGCGCCAGTCAGCGAATTCGGCGCGCAGGTTGTGAAGGAAATCGGGTTCCTGGTGTTTCATCGGCGAGGGCTCGCGGCAGGGGCCGCCCATGCGGGGGGTGGCATCGACCCATGCAAGGTCCACGCCGGAGCATCGGAGATAATGCCGCATTCCCTACCGAACCCAACACGACACCAGGAGCCGGGCACCATGGCCTCTATCAACAAAGTCATCCTGATCGGCAACCTCGGCCGCGACCCGGAAGTGCGCTACTCCCCCAACGGCGCTGCCATCTGCAACGTCACGATCGCCACCTCGCGCAACTGGAAGGACAAGAATTCCGGCGAGCGCATGGAAGAGACCGAGTGGCACCGCGTGGTGTTCTACGACCGCCTGGCCGAGATCGCCGGCGAATACCTGAAGAAGGGCCGCCCGGTCTACGTCGAAGGCCGCCTGAAGACCCGCAAGTGGCAGGACAAGGACGGCGTCGACAAGTACACCACCGAGATCATCGCCGACCAGATGCAGATGCTCGGCGGCCGTGAAGGCATGGGCGGCGACGACACGGGGGGCGGCGGCGGTTACAGCCGCGACAGCGAAGGCGCGGGCGGCGGCCGCGGCGAGCGTGCGGCGCCCGCACCCCGTCCGGCGCCGAAACCGGCGCCCAAGGCGTCGACCGGCTTCGACGATATGGACGACGACATCCCGTTCTGACCCTACGCATCCCGGTTCGGTGAGGCCGGGCGTCGCCGGGCCCAACGGGCCCCGGCCGGCACGGCGGTCGGCGAGATCGCCAGCGGACAGCAGGACCTGTGGCCGCGCAGCGAAGCAGCCGCTTCCAGCCTGCAGCAGACGTCCGCATCGATGCAGCAGTTCACCGCCGCCGTGCGCGACAACAGCCGTTCGGCGCGCGGGGCCCATGCGCTGGCGTCCACCACCGCACAGGCGGCAAATCGCGGCGGCGCTGTCGTGGCCCAGGGGGTCAGCAGCATGGGCGACATCGCTGCCTCACCCGGGCGAATTGCCGACATCACGGGCGTGATCGACGCCATTGCCTTGCAGACCTACCTCCTCGCGCTGGACGCCGCGGTGGAAGCGGCTCGCGCCGGAGAGCAGGGCCGGGGTTCGTCTGGTGGCCGACCCGGAGCAGGCGCCGTCGCCTTTACCGATTCAGCCGGCACGCCGTTTGCCATGCCGGCCCCCGGTTGTCGAGACGGTTTGACCCTGAGCCTGGGTTTGTCTCATTTGTTTGACATTCGTATTAACGATAAGTTAAAGATTTAAAGACTCCTTAAAGAATTCGGCCCGGAGTCGGCGTAGCAGCGCCGGCTCCTTGAACCGTTCATCCCCATAGGAAGCTTGAGGAGTCTTAACAATGTCTAAACGTCTTCATTCCCGCACGGTGCTCGGCACCGTCGCCATCGCTGCGGCCACCATTTGCGGTTCGGCCTCCGCACTCGACAGCAACGGCTACTTCCGCGCCGGGCCGGGTGCCACCAAGAAGAACGCCGCGCGCGCCTGCTACGGCCTGAACGGCCCGGGGCTCAAGTACCGCCTGGGCAACGAATGCGACTTCTACGGCGAGTTCTTTCTCAGCGAGAAATTCGATCTCGAGGGGGTGGAGACCAAGGTGCAGTTCACGCCCAACCTGTGGAATGGCGGCACCGACAGCAACGACGCCAAGCTGGGGTTGGCCGAGATGTTCGTCGAAGGCAAGGGCTTCGACATCGCGCCGGACGCCTCGTTCTGGATCGGCAAGCGCTATTACGCCCGGGCCGACGTCCACATCGTCGACACCTTTTTCACGCAGCAGGACGGCGTGGGTGCCGGCGTGAAGGGCATCGCGATGGGCCCCGGCAAACTGGCGGTGGCCTATTTCCGCGACGACGACGGCGATGACGACACCGCCGGCGACCAGCCGGGCAACCGCCTCAGCGCGGAGTTCTACGACGTGGCAGCCAACCCGGGTGGCAAGCTGCGCTTCGTCGGCACGTTGACCGACGGCACCTACACCGGCGGCAAGAACGGTGTCGCGCTGACCGCGCAGCACACCCAGGACAACCTGTTCGGCCTGGGAGGCAACAACAACCTGTGGCTGCAGTACGCGCAGGGCTCGGCCAACCTGAACACCGGCTTCGGCAATCTGGGCGCGGGCTCGGGCACCAAGGGCTGGCGTGTGGTCGAAGCACTGAGCTGGCAGGTGGGGCGTTTCGGTGGCCAGGCAATGGCGCTGTGGCAGCAGGACCGCGACGACGACGGCAACAAGAGCAACAGCATCTCGGTCGGCGGCCGCGCCTCGTATGCCTTCACCAAGCACTTCAAACTGGTGTCCGAACTGGGCTATTCGCAGAAGAAGCCCGACGGGGGCGAGACGCAGAAGCTCACGAAGTTCACGCTGGCGCCCACGCTGTCGACCGGCTCGGGCTTCTGGAGTCGCCCCGAACTGCGCCTGTACGTGACGACGGCCAAGTGGAACGCAGCGGCCAACGCCGCGGCGGGCGAGAACGGCTTGACCGGCATCGGGGACGGACGCACGCGCGGCACGAGCTACGGCGCGCAGGTCGAAATCTGGTGGTAAGGTGAGCCGGCCCGGCCGAGCCGCGGGTCGGCCGGGCATGAATGCTGCACGTGGTGCGGTGGCTTGCCGTACCGGCGGGCCGGCCTCGCGGGGCGACCTTCCTGCCCCGGCCCGGGTTCGGCCCGGCTACTCGACGACCCTCGACATGAACGCACACACCTATCCGCGGCTGGTCGGCGACATCGGCGGCACCAATGCCCGTTTCGCCTGGATCGATCGCCCGGGCGCGCCCGTGGACGACGCGGCCACCTACCCCGCTGCCGGGACGCCGACGCTGATCGAGGCCATGAAACGCTACCTCGCCGACCAGCGCAAGCCGCCGCCGCGCTGGTGCGCCATCGGCATCGCCAACCCGGTGGTCGGGGACCGGGTGCAGATGACCAACCACCACTGGTCGTTCTCGATTTCGCAGGTCAAGCGCGAGCTCGGCGCGCAGCGCTTCCTGGTCATCAACGACTTCACCGCGCTGGCACTGTCGCTGCCGCTGCTCGGTCCCGACGAATTGCATCAGATCGGCACCGGCCAGCCGGTCGCTCATGCGCCGTGCGGGCTCGTCGGCCCGGGCACCGGCTTGGGCGTGTCAGGGCTGCTGCCGGCCTTGGCAGGCCGGGACCTGATCCCGATCAACGGCGAAGGCGGGCATGTCAGCCTGCCGGCGGCGAACGATCGCGAAGCCGCCGTCATCGCCGAACTGCGCGGGCACTTCGGGCATGTGTCGGCAGAGCGGGCGGTGTCGGGCCCGGGGCTGGTCAACCTGTACCTGTCGCTGTGCGTGCTCGACCGCGTGGAGCCGCGCACGCTGGATGCCGCGGCGATCGCCCACGACGCAGTGGAGGCCACCGATCCGCAATGCGTCGAGGCGTTGACGCTGTTCTGCGCCTTCCTCGGCTGCGTGGCCGGCAACCTGGCGCTCACGCTGGGCGCGCGCGGTGGCGTTTACATCGGCGGTGGCATCGTGCCGAAGCTGGGCGACTGGTTCGAGCGCTCGCCGTTTCGCGAGCGCTTTGAAAGCAAGGGACGCTTTGGCAATTACCTGCGGCCGATTCCGACCTACGTCGTGCGGGCGGCCGCGCCGGCGCTGCTGGGGGCGGCGCACGCGCTCGACGCGCTGCCCGACGAGCCGGCGCTCGCGCACGCTGCCTGAGCGCGGACCGCGCTACGCGGCAGTACGCCGCCGCCAGAACGCCAGCCGGTCGCGCCAGCGCCGCTTGCGCTCGCGCATGAACGCGAGATACAGCAACGGCACCACGTACAGCGTCAGCAACGTCGAGAACGCCAGGCCCCAGACGATGCTGGCCGCAACCGGCCCCCACAGCAGGCTCTTGCCGCCCAGTCCGGTGGCCAGCGCGAACAGGCCGCCGATCGTGGTGGTGGTCGTGATGAGGATCGGCACCACGCGCCGGCGCGCCGCCCAGACCACCGCATGCAGCGTGCTCATGCCGTGCGCGCGCCGGTCGTTGGCGGCGTCGATCAGCACGATGGCCGCGTTCACGGCGATGCCGGTCAGCGCGATCACGCCGTACATCGTGAACAGCGACAGCGGGTTCTGCGTGAGCGCCAGGCCGAAGGTCACGCCGGTGAAGGCGAGCGGCACCGTGACGAGGATCATCAGCGGCTGCCAGTAGCTGATGAACTGCGCTGCCAGGATCAGGAAGATGAGGCCGACACCGAGCGCGAACAGCATGCCCATCGCATCCAGGCTCTCCTGGATGTCTTCCAGCTCGCCGGAGAACTCCAGGTCGATGCCCGGGTACTGCGCGCTCATCGACTTCCAGGCTTCCTGCACGCGTTGGTTGGCCTGCTGTGTGTTGAGCGCCTCGGGGTTGTCCTTCGGGTCGTCGAGGTTGGCCTCGACGGCGATGGTGCGGCGCAGGTTGTAGTGGCGGATGAAGCCCTTGCCTTCCTCGACGCTGGACTGCATCAATGCATTGAGCCGCGTGACCTGGCCGTTGGGCAGCGTCAGCGGCTCGTTCAGCAGCGTGGCCGGGTCGTCGCGCAGTTCGTCCCGGGCACGCACCCGCACTTCGATCTTGTTGCCCTCTTCGCGCGTGAAGGCCACCACCTCGCCGTCGACCAGGATGCGCACCAGCCGTGACAGCTGCGCAGCGTCGAGCCCCGCCTTGCGCACCGCGTCGTAGTCGAAGTTGAGCAGCAGCTTGGGTCGGCCGGGCACGTCGTCGTCGGTCACGTCCTTGGTGCCGGGCACCTTGGCGACCACTTGCTTCAGCGCGTCGGTGGCACGACGCAATTGCTCGTAGTCGTCGCCGCGCACCTTCACGTTGATCGGCTTGGCCTTCGGGGGCCCGCCCGACAGCATCGTGAAGCTCTTGCGGCCGGGACCCGGCAGCGCCTCGATCTCGGCACGCATCGATTCGACGATGTCGGCCACCTCGCGGCCGTCCTTGCCGCGCGGGTTCAGCGACACCGACACCTGCCCATACGGATCGCCGTAGACCGGCTCGGTCTCGGTGAACTTCAGGCCGGCGATCGACACCACCGAGCGCGGCTCGCCTTCGCGCAGATGCTTGCGCACGGCGCGCTCGACCGCTTCGGTCTCGGTCAGGGTCTGTTCCAGCGTCGCCTGCGACGGCATGTCGACGTTGACGTAGTAGATGCGCATCGGGTCGAATGCAAAAAACTGCACCTGCACCAGCCCGGTGACGAACAGCGCCACCGCGCCGGCCACCAGGGCGGCGGCGATCACGCCCGACCACGCGGCCCGGCGCAGCACCATGGCCAGCGTCTTGCCGTACCACAGGCGGATCTTGCGGTTGAATTCGTTGCGCCACTGTTGCGAGCGTGCGTTGTGGTCGATCTTCAGCCGGATCGCGCCCACGTGCGTGGGCAGCATCCAGAACGCCTCGACCAGGCTGATCAGCAGCGCCATGGTCACGACGAAGGGAATCACGAACATGAACTTGCCGACGATGCCGGGCAGCAGCATCAGCGGCAGAAAGGCGGCCATGGTGGTCGCCACCGACGACACCACCGGCGCGAACACTTCGCGCACTCCTTCGATTGCGCTTTCGATCACATCGGCGCCGCGCTGCACGCGGTAGTAGATCGCCTCGACGACCACCACCGCGTCGTCCACCAGCATGCCGAGTGCGATCACGATGCCCAGCAACACCGAGATGTTCAGCGTGTGGCCGAAGCTGTTGAGGATGATCATCGTGCCGGCCAGCGAGAACGGGATGCCCAGGGCGATGAGCACGCCGATGCGCCAGCCGAGGAACAGCCAGCAGATGAGCAGCACCGAGATCAAGCCGAAGATCGCATTCGACTCCATCACGCCGATCGCCTCGCGCGTGGGCACGGTCTGGTCGTCGCTGAGCACCAGCGTCAGCCCGCTCGCGGCCAACGTGCGGTTGCGTTCGTCGATGTAGCCGCGCAGCCGCTCCACCAGGTCGAGCGTGTTGGCGCGGGCCTTCTTCGTCACCGCGAGGCTGATGGCCGGCCGGCCTTCCATGCTGGCGTACTGGCTGGCCGGCTCGCGTGCGCGTTCGATGCGTGCGACGTCGCCCAGCCGCGTGCTAACGCCCGGCTGGTTGCGGCTCAGGATCGGAATGCCGGCCAGGCGCTCGGGATCGGTCGCGATGCCCTGTGCGGTCACCGACCAGGCGCCGCCGCGCGTCTTCAGCGTGCCGGCCGAGGTGTCGCGGAACACGCTGCGCACCGCATCGGCGACGTCGGTGGCGCTCAAGCCGCGTGCGGCCAGTGCGGCCGTGTCCGGTGTGATCAGGAGCTCCGGGTCGCGCAGGCCCGAGGCATAGACCTGGTCGACACCGGTCAGGCGCTCCAGATCGAGCTTGATCTGCCGGCCCGTCTCGCGCAGCGTTTCGTCGTCGGCCTGGCCGAGCAGCATCATCGCCGCGGTCGGGAAGCCGTTGGACGTGGTGATCTCGAGGATCAGCGGGTCTTCGGCCTCGCTGGGCAGTTCGGTGTTGGACTTGTTCTGCACTTCGCGGCGCAGATCGTTGATGCGCTTGTCGAACGTCGCGGGCGAGATCTCACGAAAGCGCACCAGGATGCTGGAGACGTTCTCGCGGCTGGTCGAGACCACGAAACGCAAGTCGGCCACGCCCTTGATGCCGTCTTCCAGCGGGTTTGTGACGAGGCGTTCGATGTCCTCGGCCGAGGCGCCGGGCAGCACGGTGGTGATGCCGACCCAGTTGAAGTTGATCTCCGGGTCTTGCGCCCGGGGCATCGTGAGGTAGCTGATCACGCCGAGGACCAGCACCACCGCGAAGGTGACGTTGGCGAGCGGGTGGTTGCGGATCAGCGCGCGCAGCAGCTTCATGGTGGCTCCTGCGGTGTCAGCGCGTCACGCTGACCGGTTGCCCGTCGCGCAGCGCCGCCTGGCCGCCGACGACCACCTGCGTGCCGGCCGCCAGCGGGGCCGGTGCGGCACGACCTTCCTGAGCCTCGGGCAGCGGCACGAACTTGGCGCGGCCGCTCTCGACGACAAAGACGCCCAGCCGGCGCTCGCGCTGCACCAGGATCGAAGCCGGCACGTGCGGGCGCTGCTCGGCCCAGCGGAGTTGCCCGGCGCTGCCGACGACCACCGGCTGCGCGGGTGCCAGGCGGACTTCGACGGTGCGCGCCGGGGCGGTCACGGTGGCCGAGGTGCGCAGCAGCTTCAACGGGACCACCTGGCCGCTGCCGACGAACTCCAGCCGCGTGCTCGCATTGACGCTCGGCACGTCGGCCGGCGCAACCTGTGCGCTCACTTCGGCAGCGTCGGTCTGGGTCAGCACGTACAGCGGCGTGCCGGCCGCCACGAACTCGCCCGTCTGAGCCAGCCGCTCCTTCACGCTGGCGGCGAACGGCGCCGTGATGCGCGTCTTCGCAAGCGAACGTTCGGCCGCGGAGAGTTGTGCGCGGTTCGAGACCAGCTCGGTACGCAGCAACTGGACTTCGGTTTCGCGGCTGTTGAGTGCCTCTTGCGAAAAGAAGCCTTGCGCGACAAGTTCTCGGGCTCGCTGCAACTGCGACTCGGCCAGCTTCAGCCGCGCCTGGCTGGCATCGACCGCCGCACGGGCCTGGTCGCGCGTGAGCCGATAGTCGGTGGCCTCGAGTTCGACCAGCAGCGCCCCGCGTGCCACCTTGCCGCCGGTGTCCGCGGTCCAGCGCACGACACGTCCGGCCACCTCGGCGGACAGCCGGGCCTCGTTGCGCGCGACGATGGAAGCGGGCGCCTCGCGCAGCGGGTGGATCGCCAGCTGCTCGAAGGCCTGCACCTTCACGGCAGCGGCGTCGGGTGCCGATGCCGCGGGGACGGCGGGCGTTTGGGACCAGGCGAATGCGGGCAGCAGCGCAGCAGCGGCCAGGGCGGTGGCAAGGCGATGTCTCATGAGGGCTCTCGGAAAAAAGCCGGTCGCGGCCGGGCGGCACGCAGGCATCACAACAGGGCACCCTCAGTGCAGTCGCGGTACAACTGTGGCCTGCGGCATGGCGGCGCCCGGGCCTCCGGACAGGGACTGTTCTTGTCGCCGGCGCCGGAGTCGAAAGGGCCGGCGCCAGGGCTGTTTTGTTGGCGATGCACGCGCTCGTCACGCGCGACACGGTCTGGCAAGCCCCGCAATCTATCACTTGTGTATTAAGACGCGGCGGGCGATGCTCGGGCGCATACGAATTTCCGGAGGTCGCATGCAGATGAAAGCCGTTGCTCCCGCCCAGGTCGCCGCCGCGCTCGACGAACACTGGTCCCCGCGTGTCGTCGGCGAAGTCGACGATGTGTACGTCAAGGTCGCCAAGGTGCAGGGCACGCTGGCGTGGCACAGCCATGAGCACGAGGACGAGCTGTTCTACATCCTCAAGGGTCGGCTGCGCATCGAGATGGAGCAGGGCCACGTCGAGCTGCGCGAGGGCGAGATGTTCGTGGTGCCCAAGGGCGTGCGCCACAACCCGGTGGCCGACGAGGAGTGCCAGCTGCTGCTGATCGAACGCAAGTCGACGCTCCACACCGGCGACACCGTGACGGCCAAGACCCGCTCGATCGACGAGCAACTGCGGCCGGTGTCGAAGTGATCGCACGGGCGGTCCGGGCTGGTATCTCCCGGTCACCTGTATTGGTTGCGTATCGGCGATGCTGACGGGAAACAACGGAGCGGTTCGATGAAACCAGATACGGCGCGTCGCTGGGTGACGGCGATGGCATTGACGGCGGCGATGGCCGCGTGCGGCGGCGGTTCCGGCAACGATGAAACGAGCGACGACACGGCCAGCCCCAACGACGACGGCAGCCCGTCGGCCGGCGCGGACATCGCGTGCGGCCTGCCCGACTTTCAGGCCGAAGCGCTGCGGCTGATCAACCAGCGGCGCGCCGCCGGCGCCAGTTGCGGGACGCGAGGCAGCTTTGCGCCCACCACGGCGTTGACCTGGGACCCGAAGCTGGCACAAGCCGCCTACGGCCACGCGCTGGACATGGCGAACCACGACTATTTCTCGCACACGGGCCGCAACGGCAGCACGCTCGGGCAACGTGTCAGTGCCGCCGGCTACACCTGGTCAGCGGTGGCCGAGAATATCGCGGCAGGCACCCGCAGCGTATCGGCCACGGTCGACGGGTGGATGGGCAGCGATGGACATTGCGCCAATTTGATGAGTCCGGGCTATCGCCACGCGGGCCTGGCCTGCGCCTTGAACACCGGCAGCACCTACGGGCGCTACTGGGTGCTGAACCTCGCCGCCCCCCGTTGAGGCCAAGACCTGCCTGTACGGTGTTTCAAGCTTCGCTGCCGGCGATCACCCCGCCGCCCAGGCAGACCTCGCCGTCATACAGCACGGCCGATTGCCCCGGGGTGACGGCCCATTGCGCAGCGTCGAAGCACAGCGAGAAGCCATCGCCGGTGCCCGGCGTCAGCGTACAGGCGGCGTCTTCCTGCCGGTAGCGTGTCTTGGCCGCGAGGGCGCCCACTGCAGGCGCCGCGCCACCCACCCAGCTGGCGTCGTCGGCAGTCAAGGTGTGCGCCAGCAGCCAGGGATGATCGTGGCCCTGAACCACGTAGAGCGTGTTGTGCTCGATGTCCTTGCGCGCCACGAACCACGGGTCGTGGTCGCCGCCGCCGCGTGGCGCGCCCCTTTCCTTCAGCCCGCCGATGCCGATGCCCTTGCGCTGCCCCAGCGTGTAGAACGACAGCCCGACGTGCTCGCCGATGGTGCGGCCGCGGTCGTCCATGATGGGGCCCGGCCGGTTTGCGAGATAGCGATTCAGGAACTCGCGGAACGGCCGTTCGCCGATGAAGCAGATACCGGTCGAGTCCTTCTTCTTCGCGTTGGGCAGCCCGATCTCGGCGGCGATGCGCCGCACCTCGGTCTTGTGCAGTTCGCCGACCGGAAACAGCGTCGTCGACAGTTGTGACTGGTTCAACCGGTGCAGGAAGTAGCTCTGGTCCTTGGACGGATCCAGCCCCTTCAACAGCTGGAAGCGGCCGCCGGACTCGCGCACCCGGGCGTAGTGACCCGTCGCGATCTTGCCTGCGCCCAGCCGCATCGCGTGGTCGAGAAAGGCCTTGAACTTGATCTCGGCGTTGCACAGGATGTCGGGGTTGGGGGTGCGCCCGGCCTGGTATTCGCGCAGGAACTCGGCGAACACGCGGTCCTTGTACTCGGCCGCGAAGTTGACGTGCTCGACGTCGATGCCGAGGACGTCGGCCACCGACGCGGCGTCGAGCCAATCCTGTCGCGACGAGCAGTACTCGTTGTCGTCGTCGTCTTCCCAGTTTTTCATGAAGATGCCGACCACCTCGTAGCCCTGCTGCTTGAGCAGCCACGCGGAGACGGCGGAATCGACGCCGCCGCTCAGGCCCACCACCACGCGGGTCATGGTGTCTTGATCTCCGGGTCGAACACGGTGGCGTGGGTCGTCACCAGTTCGAGCGGATACTTCTTGCCGGCCAGATGGTCTTCCAGGCAGCGCAGCACCAGCGGGCTGCGGTGGCGATCCGCCGACGCGCGGATCTCCTCCGGCGTCAGCCACA
Source organism: Caldimonas mangrovi (assembly GCF_023721835.1). Taxonomy (GTDB): domain Bacteria; phylum Pseudomonadota; class Gammaproteobacteria; order Burkholderiales; family Burkholderiaceae_C; genus Caldimonas; species Caldimonas mangrovi. Next base: position 154,880 of record NZ_JAMKFE010000003.1, read on the forward strand.
GGGTGCGCACGATGCCTTCGTCGAGCACCCAGCCCGGCGCCGGGTCGCTCACGGTGCCGCCATAGGCGAAACGCACATAGGTCACGTCTTCGTGGGTCGCCGGGCGATGGAAGCGCGACAGGTACACGCCGACCACGTGGGTGGGCTTGAACACGCAGCCGGTTTCCTCCAGCGCTTCGCGTGCGGCGCCCTGCTCGGGCGATTCGCCCGGGTCCAGGTGGCCGGCCGGATTGTTCAGCCGCAGGCCTTCGGAGGTGTGCTCCTCGACCAGCAGGTAACGGCCGTCGCGCTCGATGATGGCCGCGACGGTGACGCTCGGTTTCCAACGTTCTTCCATGGCGGGCAGTTTATGGCAAGGCCGACAAGTCCCTTGCGTGCGCGCGTTGTGGTGAGCGTGCTTGCGTTCGGGCCGCACGACATGCTGGCGTGCCTGCGCACGCCCCCTGATTCGGGGATGTCAGCGTGCGCCAACTTTCAGATGATCCGTCTGTTCAAAGGACAGGGTCGCTGCCGACCTCCGCAGCTGACCGTCGAACGGGAGGGTCTACCATGCAATGGCTGCACACACTGCATCAGGCGGTCGATCGGTTGGCAATGACACCGGGGATCCGTCAGCTGGGTCGCCGCCGTCACGCACGGCGCTTCCTGCGCAACACCGACGAAAACCTCTTCCTTGGCGTTTTCGACAGTTTCGACGCGGCGGCCGCCGCCGCACCGCGCACCGGCAAGCTGGGCTACGACAACGACGACTCGGCCAACCTGCCCTACACGAGCGCCATCGCGCCACGCGACTACCCGGCCATGTTCTGGCTCGGCAAGTCCTTCACCGAGGGTCTGCACAGCGTGTTCGACCTGGGCGGGCACATCGGCGTCAAGTACTACGCCTTTCGACGTGCGCTGAGCTACCCGGCCGCCCTGCGCTGGACGGTCTGCGACGTGCCCGCGGTCGTCGCGCGCGGTCGCGAGCTGGCGCTGGCTCGCGCCCCGGAGGGCCGGCTGCTGTTCACGAGCGACCACCACGCTGCCACAGACCACGAGGTGCTGTTCGCGTCCGGCAGCCTGCAATATCTCCCGTTCACGCTGGCCGAACTGCTGCAGCGGCTGCCCCGGCTGCCCAGGCGCCTGGTCATCAACGGCACGCCCATCCACGAGTCGCGCGCCTTCTTCACGCTCAACAGCATCGGCTGCGCGTTCTGCCCGTACCGGGTGCAGGCACGCGAGACGTTCGTGTCCGACATCCTTGCGTTGGGCTACGCCAAGCGTGACGACTGGGAAAACACCGCCAAGGCCCTGACGCTGCCCTTCCAGGCCGGGTACGATGTGCCGCACTATTCGGGCTTCTGCTTCGACCTGCCTTGACTGATCGCGACAGCGAGCGGCGTGGCACGGAACAGGCTTGTCGCTTCCGGGATAGCTGTCAATCCGCTGAAAGTTGAAACTCGGTTACTGGGACCGCCCCGTAAGCTTGTGTAAGCTGCCGGGCGGTTCAATCAGTCGACCGTGAACGTTCACGGATACCACCTTAGGAGGGCTACATGCTCATAGGCGTACCGCTGGAGACGCTGGCGGGGGAGACCCGCGTGGCCGTCACGCCCGAGACGGCAAAAAAACTCAAGGCGCAAGGCCACACGGTGCGGGTGCAGTCCGGCGCCGGCGTCGCTGCTTCGGCACCCGACGAGGCCTACACGGCGGTCGGGGCCGAAATCACCGACCGGGCCGGCGCGTTTGGCGGTGAGCTGGTGCTGAAGGTGCGTCCCCCGCAGCCCGACGAGATGGCACTGATGAAGCCGGGCACCACGGTGGTCGGGATGCTCAATCCCTTCGATGCCGAAGGCCTGCAGCGGCTGGCCGCGGCGGGCTTGACCAGCTTCGCGCTCGAAGCGGCACCGCGCACCACGCGCGCGCAGAGCATGGACGTGCTCAGCTCGCAGGCCAACATCGCGGGCTACAAGGCGGTGATGATCGCGGCCGACCGCTACCAGCGCTTCTTCCCGATGCTGATGACGGCGGCGGGCACGGTGAAGGCCGCGCGGGTCGTGATCCTGGGCGTCGGCGTCGCCGGCCTGCAGGCCATCGCCACCGCGAAGCGCCTGGGTGCCGTGATCGAGGCGTCCGACGTACGGCCCTCGGTGAAGGAGCAGGTCGAATCGCTCGGCGCCAAGTTCATCGAGGTGCCGTACGAGACGCCCGAAGAGAAGGAGGCGGCCGAGGGCGTGGGCGGCTATGCGCGCCCGATGCCGCAGAGCTGGCTGGACCGCCAGAAGGCAGAGGTCGCCAAGCGCGTGGCCCAGGCCGACATCGTGATCACCACTGCGCTGATTCCCGGGCGGCCGGCACCGGTGCTGGTGACCGAAGAGATGGTCCGCAGCATGAAGCCCGGCTCGGTGATCGTCGACCTGGCCGCACCGCAAGGCGGCAACTGCCCATTGACCGATCCCGGCAAGACCGTCGTCAAGCACGGCATCACGCTGGTCGGCGAGACCAACCTGCCAGCGCTGGTGGCGGCCGACGCCTCGGCGCTGTACGCCCGCAACGTGCTCGACTTCCTGAAGCTCCTGATCACGAAAGAAGGCGCGTTGGCCGTCAACCTCGAAGACGACATCGTGGCCGCTTGCCGCATGACGCAGGACGGGCAGGTGACGCGCAAATGAACCGCATGATGCTGCGCGCGAAGCTGCACCGCGCGACCGTGACCGAGGCAGACCTTCACTACGAAGGCTCCTGCGGCATCGACGAAGACCTGCTCGACGCTGCCGACATGCGCGAATTCGAGCAGATCGAGCTCTACAACATTCACAACGGCGAGCGCTTCTCGACTTACATCATCAAGGCCCCGCGCGGTTCCGGCGCGATCTCGCTGAACGGCGCCGCGGCGCGCAAGGCGCATGTCGGCGACCTGCTGATCATCTGCACCTACGCGCCGATAAGCGAAGACCACGCGCGCGACCACAAGCCCAAGGTGGTGCTGCTCGACGAGCGCAACCGCATCAAAGAAATCCGCAAATTCTGAGGATCTGAGGAGCTCAATCGATGGAAACCATCAGCCCGGTGATCGTCAACCTGATCATCTTCGTGCTCGCCATCTACGTGGGCTACCACGTGGTCTGGACCGTCACACCCGCCTTGCACACGCCCTTGATGGCGGTGACCAACGCGATCTCGGCGATCGTGATCGTCGGCGCGATGCTTGCGGCGGCGCTCACCGAAACCACGCTCGGCAAGAGCATGGGCACGCTGGCGGTCGCGCTGGCAGCGGTGAACGTCTTCGGCGGCTTCCTCGTCACGAGGCGCATGCTGGAGATGTTCCGCAAAAAGGACAAGAAATCCACCGGGGAGGGCAAGTAAATGGAGCTCAGCCTCAACGTCGTGACGCTGCTGTACCTGGTGGCGTCGGTCTGCTTCATCCAGGCGCTCAAGGGCCTGTCCCACCCCACCACGTCGATCCGCGGCAACCTCTTCGGCATGGTCGGCATGGCGATCGCCATCCTGACCACTGCCGCGCTGATCGTGAAGCTGAGCGGCCAGGCGGCCGCCGGCATGGGCTACGTGCTCGCGGGCCTGGTGATCGGCGGCGGCGTCGGCGCCGTGATGGCCAAGCGCGTCGAGATGACCAAGATGCCGGAACTGGTGGCTTTCATGCACAGCATGATCGGCCTGGCGGCGGTGTTCATCGCGATCGCGGCCGTGGCCGAGCCGTGGGCCTTCGGCATCACCGGCGTGGGCGAGCCGATCCCGGCGGGCAACCGGCTCGAGCTGTTCCTGGGGGCGGCCATCGGCGCGATCACCTTCAGCGGTTCGGTCATCGCCTTCGGCAAGCTGTCGGGCAAGTACAAGTTCCGTCTGTTCCAGGGGGCGCCGGTGGTTTTCGGCGGCCAGCACCTGCTGAACCTGGTGCTCGGCCTCGCGACCGTCGCGCTGGGCCTGGCGTTCATGTTCACCGGGAACTGGACCGCCTTCTTTGCGATGCTGGCCCTGAGCTTCATCCTCGGCGTGCTGATCATCATTCCGATCGGCGGGGCCGACATGCCGGTCGTGGTGTCCATGCTCAACAGCTACTCGGGCTGGGCGGCGGCCGGCATCGGCTTCTCGCTGAACAACAGCATGCTCATCATCGCCGGCTCGCTGGTGGGCTCGTCGGGCGCGATCCTGAGCTACATCATGTGCCGTGCGATGAACCGCTCGTTCTTCAACGTGATCCTGGGCGGCTTCGGCGGCGACACCTCGGCGGCGGCCGGCGGGTCGCAGGAGCAGCGCCCGGTCAAGAGCGGCAGCGCGGACGACGCGGCCTTCATCCTCGGCAATGCCGAAACGGTGGTCATCGTGCCCGGCTACGGCCTGGCGGTGGCTCGCGCCCAGCATGCCGTGAAGGAACTCGCCGAGAAGCTCACGCACAAGGGCATCACGGTCAAGTATGCGATCCACCCGGTGGCCGGCCGCATGCCAGGCCACATGAACGTGCTGCTGGCCGAGGCCGAAGTGCCGTACGACCAGGTCTTCGAGATGGAAGACATCAACGGCGAGTTCGGCCAGGCCGACGTGGCGATCATCCTGGGTGCCAACGACGTGGTGAACCCTGCGGCGCAGGTCAAGGGCAGCCCGATCTACGGCATGCCGATCCTCGAGGCCTACAAGGCCAAGACCGTGATCGTCAACAAGCGCTCGATGGCGGCGGGCTACGCGGGCCTGGACAATGAACTGTTCTACATGGACAAGACCATGATGGTCTTCGGCGATGCCAAGAAGGTCGTCGAGGACATGGTCAAGGCGGTCGAGTAGCCGCACCCGGCTCGCGATCGACCGGGCGGCCCGCGGGCCGCCCGGGTCTTGGGTGGCGTCGCTGGGCGCTCAACGCGTCGGGTTGGCCGGGGCCGTCTGACCCTCGATCTGGATGGCGCCGGCCTCCGGGTCTGTGGGTTCGGTCATGTTCCCGGGGTCCACCCGGCGCGGTGCCTGGCGCAACGTCGGGTCGGCGGCGCGGCCGAGGTCGTCATACGGCCGTTGCTCCTCCGGGGACGACCCCGGGCTCGCATCCCGTGGGGCTGCGCCGGGTTCGCCGGCGGGTCGCGCCATCGGCGAGGTCGGCTGGACGGAGCCGCTGTTCGACCCGGGCAGCGTGGCGCCGTCGCCGGCGTTTTGCGCGCTCGCCACACCGAAGGCGGCAACGCCGGCAAGCACGATCGCAATATTGCGTAGCAGATGCAGTGGTCTCATGTCTCGCTCCTTGTGGACTGCGCCGGGCACGGACGACACCCGGTCGGTCCGTCGATATTGGACGCGGTGCTTTCAGCAGGGCTTTTCGTGGCGCGACAGCCGTAACGCTGCTCATGTCAGGCGAATGCCGACCCGTGTCGGAACGGCGGCCGCTGCCGAGCAGCGGTCGTCGGCCCGTGACGCCTCAGCTGTAGGACAACGCCCCATCGGGACGCAGAGAACCGGTACATCTGCACACGCAGCCGCCCCGCATGTCGCGTACGCGACGCCGGAGCGACTTTTTCTGGGGAGCACCATCTAAGTCGCGCTATCGAAACACCTGATGCGTTTGCCGTCAGCCTTCCGTCAGAATCGCGGCTCTTAGCGGAGAACTGGATGAACAAGGTTTGGCTGAAGCACTACCCCGAGGGCGTCCCTCACGAGATCGATCCCGACCAATACGCCTCGCTGGTCGAGCTGCTGGAGGAAAGCTTCCGCAAGCATCGTGATCGCGCTGCCTACAAGTTCCTGGGCAAGACGGTCACCTTCGGTCAGGTGGACGACCTCTCGCGTGCTTTCGCCGCTTACCTGCAGGCGCAGGGGCTGGAAAAGGGCGACCGCGTGGCGATCATGATGCCCAACGTGCCGCAGTACCCGATCGCGGTGGCGGGCATCCTGCGCGCCGGCATGGTGGTGGTCAACGTCAACCCGCTGTACACCCCCCGCGAGCTGGAGCACCAGCTGAAGGATTCGGGCTCGAAGGCCATCGTCATCATCGAGAACTTCGCCAAGACGTTGCAGGATTGCCAGGCTCACACGCCGACGAAGCAGGTGATCCTGGCGTCGATGGGGGAGCTGATCGGCCTGAAGGGCCTGATCGTCAACTACGTCGTGCGCAACGTGAAGAAGATGGTGCCGGCCTATCACCTGCCGGGCGCCACGCGCTTCAAGGACGCCCTGGCCGCCGGCCGCAACGCCGCCTTCCGCAAGCCCGACATCAAGCGCGAGGACATCGCGGTGTTGCAGTACACCGGTGGCACCACCGGCGTCAGCAAGGGCGCGGTGCTGCTGCACCGCAACGTGATCGCCAACGTGCTGCAGTCCGAGGCGTGGAACCAGCCGGCGATGAAGAAACTGGCGCCCGGCGAGCAGCCGGTGACGATCTGCGCGCTGCCGCTGTACCACATCTTCGCGTTCACCGTGAACATGATGCTGTCGATGCGCACCGGCGGCTGCAATGTGCTGATTCCCAACCCCCGCGACATACCGGCGGTACTGAAGGAGTTGTCGCAGCACAAGTTCCACAGCTTTCCGGCCGTCAACACGCTGTTCGGTGCGCTGGCGCACCACGCCGACTTCAACACCGTGGACTGGAGCCATCTGTCGCTGAGCGTCGGCGGCGGCATGGCGGTGCAGCAGGCCACCGCGAAGCTGTGGCTCGAAAAGACCGGCTGCTCGATCTGCGAAGGCTATGGCCTGTCGGAAACCTCGCCGTCGGCCACCTGCAACCCGACCGACAGCAAGACCTACACGGGCACCATCGGCCTGCCGATCCCGTCGACCGAGATCAAGCTGCTCGACGACGAAGGCAACGAAGTGCCGTTGGGTACGCCCGGCGAGGTATGCATACGCGGCCCGCAGGTGATGGCCGGCTACTGGCAGCGGCCCGACGAGACCGCGAAGGTCATGACCGCCGACGGCTTCTTCCGCACCGGCGATATCGGCACGATGGACGAGCGCGGTTACTTCAAGATCGTCGACCGCAAGAAAGACATGATTCTGGTGTCCGGCTTCAACGTCTATCCCAACGAGGTGGAAGATGTGGTCGCGCAGATGGACGGTGTGCTCGAGTGCGCGGCGGTCGGCGTGCCGGACGAGAAGTCGGGTGAGGCGGTCAAGCTCGTGATCGTGCGCGAGAACCCGGCGATGACCGAGGCCGAGGTGCGCGCGTACTGCGAGCAGAACCTGACCGGCTACAAGCGTCCCCGGATCATCGAGTTCCGCACCGAGCTGCCGAAGACCCCGGTGGGCAAGATCCTGCGGCGCGAGTTGCGCAACAAGTAACACGTTCGCAGATCTCGACGGCCCGGTGGCAACATCGGGCCGTTTGCTTCTTTTCCGGAGCCGCACCGATGGGCCGCATCGCGATCATGGCCGCCATGCACGAGGAACTCGCCGCGTTGCTCGCGCTGATGCCCGACGAACATAAGGAAATGGTCGCCGGTCGCGAGTTCTGGGTCGGCATCTGGAAGGCCGCGAAGTGGTCGCGGTGCTCTCGCGCATCGGCAAGGTCGCGGCGGCGACGACCGCAACGCTGCTGGCCGACCGCTACCAGGCCGAGGAACTGCTTTTCATCGGCGCGGCGGGCGGCTTGGGCGGGCACGTGCGGGTAGGCGACGTCGTGATCGCCGATGCCTTGCTGCAGCACGACCTCGACGCGTCGCCGATCTTCCCGCGCTGGGAGGTGCCGCTGTACGGGCGTTCTCGCTTCCAGCCGGATGCCGCGATGAGCGAGCGGCTGCGCTCGGCCGCGATATCGGTACTGGCCGATGCCCCCGCGCACCTGGGGGCCGACCTGCTGGCAACCTTCGGCATCGCAACGCCCGCACTGCACGCCGGCCTCGTCATCAGCGGCGACCGTTTCGTCAGCACGGCCGCTGAAAGCACCGCCTTGCGCGCTGCACTGCCGGACGCGCTGGCCGTCGAAATGGAGGGCGCCGCAGTGGCCCAGGTCTGCCACGACATGGGCCTGCCTTGCGCCGTGTTGCGCACGATTTCCGACCGCGCCGACGACAGCGCGCACGTCGATTTCAATGCCTTCATCCGCGAGATCGCGAGCCGCTACAGCGCCGCCATCGTGCGCGGCTATCTGCGGGGCTGATGGTCCTCGGCACCTGCTGCACCCCGCATGCTGCCGGCCACCAGATCGAACTTGAACAACCGGCACTCGATCGGACCGTTCCACATCGGCACGCGCCGGCTTTCCTTCAGGCGCATCAATGACGGCAGCTTCATGTCCGGGCTCAAGACCCAGGCCGTCCAACCGCCGAAGTGGCGCTTCCAGTGCGAGGCGAGCCGGGGGAAGAAGTCGTCCGGCGTGCCGGTCTCTTCCTTGCTGCGCGCGACGCTGCCACCTGCCGAGATGCGTTCGCCATACGGCGGGTTGACCATCATCGTGCGCGCCAAGCCATCGGGAACGGCAGGCGCGGGCCGCTGCAGCACGTCACCGCCGTGCAGTTCGATCGCATGCGCGACACCCGCCCGCTCGGCATTGCGTCGCGCAAAGTCGATCATCCGGAAGGCGACGTCGCTGGCGTAGACCGGCACCGTCGGCGCATGCGCCCGCGCACGCGCCTGCTGCTGCAAGGCGGCCCACTCGGCGCGCACCTGCGGGCCCGAGAACGGCGTCAGCCGTTCGAACGCGAAGCGCCGCTTCAACCCCGGCGCAATGCCGCAGGCGATCTGTGCCGCTTCGATGGCGATGGTGCCGGAGCCGCAGCAAGGGTCGAGCAGCGCCCCGCCCTGTTCGGGCGTGCCCTTCCAGCCGGCCGCCGCGAGCATGGCCGCGGCGAGCGTCTCCTTCAGCGGGGCCTCGCCCTTGTCCTCGCGCCAGCCGCGCTTGAACAACGGCTCGCCCGAGGTATCGGCATACAGCGTTGCATGCTCTTCGCTCAGATGCAGCATCACGCGCAGGTGCGGGCGTTGGGTGTCGACGTTGGGGCGGTCGCCTGCTTCGGCGCGCATCACGTCGCACAGCGCGTCCTTGATGCGCAGCGCGGCGAAGTTGAGGCTGCGCAGCGGTGAACGCTGTGCGGTGACGTCGATCTTGAAGGTCTGCCGGGGGTCGATCCAGGCCTGCCAGGGCACCTCGCGGGCGAGTGCGTAGAGATCGTCCTCGAGCTTGTAGCGGCCGTGGGCCACGCGCACCAGCACGCGCTGTGCGAGCCGGCTTTCGAGGTTGAGCGCCATCACCGCGCGCGCGTCGCCCTGCAAGGCGATGCCGCCTCGCTCCAGCATGCCGCCGGTGTCGGGGCCGAGGATCGCCATCGCCTCTTCGGCCAGCAGTTCCTCGACGCCGCCCGCGCAGGGCAAGAACAGTTCAAACAACGGGGCAGGCATGCAACTTCACACTTCGCGACGGGAGGCCCTGAGGGGGTGGACCACCATGGACCCGGCTTCGCCGGGCCGTCAGTGGGCCTTGCAGGCCGCCTCGGACCGAGGACGGTCCAGCCCTTCGCCGGGCACGAGCAGTCCGCAGGGACTGCTGGTGTCCGGGCTCAGCCTCCTCGAAGGGGGCGCGCGCAGCACGTAGGGGGTGGTCGGTGCCCATTCAGATGCTCTTGCGCAGATTGGCGGGCGCGATCTTCAGCGCTTCGCGGTACTTCGCCACCGTGCGGCGCGCCACCTGGATGCCCTGCTCTTCGAGCATCTGGCTCAGCTGGCTGTCGGACAACGGCTTCTTCGGGTCTTCGGCGCTGACGAGCTGCTTGATCAGCGCGCGCACCGCGGTGCTCGACGCATTGCCACCGGCTTCGGTGTTGAGCGACGAGCCGAAGAAGTACTTCAGCTCGAAGGTGCCGAAAGGGGTGGCCATGTACTTGGCCGTGGTCACGCGCGAGATGGTCGATTCGTGCAGCCCCAACTCGTCGGCGATCTCGCGCAGCACCAGCGGCTTCATCGCGATCTCGCCATGGGTGAAGAAATTCTTCTGTCGCTCGACGATGGCCTGCGAGACGCGCTGGATGGTCTCGAAACGCTGCTGAATGTTCTTCATGAACCAGCGCGCCTCCTGCAGCCGTGCGCTCAGGGCCTGCCCGCTGTCGCCGCTGCGCTGCTGCTTCAGCGCCTGCGCGTACAGGTCGTTGATGCGCAGCTTGGGCATCACGTCGGGGTTCAGCACCACCTTCCAGCCGCGGCCCGACTTCTGCACGATCACGTCCGGCACGACGATGTTGGCCTCGGCGTGCACGAAGGGCCGCCCGGGTTTGGGCTCGAGCGAGACGATCAGGCCCTGGGCCTGGCGCAGCAGGTCCTCGTCGGCACCGGTGGCCGCCATCAGCTTCTTGACGTCGCGCCGGGCGAGCGCTTCGAGGTGGCCCTTGCAGATCAGCAGGGCGATGATCTGCGCCTCGCTGCGTTCCATGGCGCGCAGCTGCAGGCACAGGCATTCGGACAGGCTGCGCGCGCCGATGCCGGTCGGCTCCATGTTCTGCAGCCATTTCAGCGCGCATTGCAGGCGTTCGAGCAGGTCTTCGCGACCTTCGGGATCGTCTTCGTCGACCAGGCGCTCGACGATCTCCTCCAGCGGGTCCGCGAGGTAGCCGTCCTCGTTGAGGGATTCGATCAACACCATGACCGCGGCGGCGTCCTCGGGGGTCAGGCGCATGCCCAGCAACTGGCGGCGCAGGTGGTCCTGCAGGCTGATGCCGGGCGAGGCCCGGTCGATCGGGTCGAGGTCGTCGTCCTCGATCGCGCCGTTGCGGTTGGTCGGTGTCTCGCGGATGCCGTCGAAGTCGTCGCGCTCGGTGCCGTTCTCCCAGTCGTCGCGCTCGGTGGTGCCGAGCTCCACCGTGTCCATCGCCGGGGCAGCGTCGGTGGCCTCGAAGCTGTCGCTGTTGTTCTGCTCGGCATCCGTCGTGGTGCGTTCCTCGCGCGTCAGCGGGCGCTCGGTCGCATCGAGGGCGGAAGGCTGGGCGACGAACTCTTCCTCGGGCTCGAGGAAGGGGTTCTGCTCCAGCATCTGCTCGACTTCCTGGTGGAGTTCGAGGGTCGACAGCTGCAGCAGGCGGATCGACTGCTGCAATTGCGGGGTGAGCGCAAGATGCTGGGAGAGGCGGACCTGCAAGGACGGTTTCATGCCGCTCATCTCTACATCCGGAAGTGTTCGCCGAGGTAGACCTTGCGGACGTCGGGGTTCTCGACGATCTCCGCAGGCGTGCCTTCGGCCAGCACCTCGCCCTCGCTGATGATGTAGGCGTGATCGCAGATGCCCAGCGTCTCGCGCACGTTGTGATCGGTGATCAGCACGCCGATGCCGCGCGCTTTCAGGAAGTTGATGATGCGCTGGATCTCGATCACCGCGATCGGGTCGACGCCGGCGAACGGCTCGTCGAGCAGGATGAAGCGCGGCTGCGTCGCCAGGGCACGGGCGATCTCGACGCGGCGGCGCTCGCCGCCGGACAGTGCGGGTGCCGGCGTGTGACGCAGCTTCTCGATGCTCAGGTCGTGCAGCAGGCTGTTGAGCCGCTGCTCGATCTTGTCCTTGGGCAGCGGGCGGCCTTTGCTGTCGTGCTGCAGCTCCAGCACCGCCCGGATGTTCTCGGCCACCGTCAGCTTGCGGAAGATCGACGCTTCCTGGGGCAGGTAACTCAGGCCCAGGCGCGAGCGCTCATGGATGGGCTGGCGCTCGACGCTGCGGCCGTCGAGCGTGATCTCGCCGGCGTCTGCGCGCACCAAACCGACGATCATGTAGAAGCTGGTGGTCTTGCCGGCGCCGTTGGGGCCCAGCAGGCCGACCACTTCGCCGCTCTTGACCGAGAGGTGCACGTTCTTGACGACCTTGCGCGCCCCGTAAGACTTCTGCAGCCCGCGGGCTTCGAGCCGGCTGGGGCCGGCTTCCGACAGGGCAGCCGCGTTCATCGAGGCTCCTGGGGGGCGGAAGCGGGCGGGATCGGCGCGCTGGCAGCAGGCGGCGGCGCGATGACACCGCTGACGCGCCCGCCGGCTTCCCGGCCACCATCGACCGCAAACACTTCGGCCACGTTGTCATAGGTGATCGTCTGGCCCTTGACCTCGTCGGCCAGCGCTTCGCCCCGGTAGCGCCGGATCACGGCGTTACCGGTCAACTTCAACGTGTCGGTGCGACCGTCGTATTCGATGCGGTCGGCTTCGCCTTCGACGTGCTCGTCGACCCGGTCTCGCTTCTGACGGTACTGGGCCGGCTTGCCGGCTCCGCCGATGGCGACGGCGGCTTGGTGGCCGTCGGCGGTCTGGCGCACCTCCACGCGTGCAGCGCGCATCGACATCGTCCCCTTGGTGATCACCACATTTCCCGTCAGGACATTGGTCTGACGGGCGTCGTCGTAGCGCAGTGCGTCGGCCGTGAAATTCAAGGGCTTCTCCCGGTCGGCCCGCTCAGCCCCGACGGAGCTGGCCGTTGCCGTCAGCAAGGCCGCAACGGCGACGGGAGCCAGCTGCCGAGCCAGGCGATGGAGAAGGGAGGGCGCGCAGCTGCGCTCGTACAGGGAGTTCATTGAGGCATGAAACTTGCAGTTCGCCTCATTCTAGCCCACGGTTTCCGGTTTGCTCAGCGGCGTACCGGACGATCCCGGACGCCGGCGGTGCATTTTTGCGCAACCGCCCGCGAAAACGCCTCAGCGGCGCCGCGCAAGATCGATCAGATGGTCCGCCACACGCAGCGAACGCTCCAGCGAGCCGGTCAGTCCGCCCGACGTCCAGTAGCGGCCGGCCACCCCCAGCGTGGGCACACCGTCGATCTTGTAGCGGTCGGACAGCTGCCGGGCGTGCAGCGCCTTGGTCTCGACGTCGCGGGATCGGTAAGCCTCGACGAATTGCGCCCGGTCGACACCTTGAGTGGCCACGAAATCGGCCGCGGCGGCTTCGGTGTTCAGCGGGTTCTTCTCGGTGTGGATGGCGAAGAAGACCTTGCGGTGCAGGTCCTCGACCCGCCCCAGGGCCTCCAGGGCGTAGTAGATGCGCTGGTGCACGACGAAGGCGTCACGGAAGGCGACCGGCACGCGGCGGAAACCGACATCGGCCGGCAGCTGCTGAACCCAGGCTTCGAGCATCGGCTCGAAACGGTTGCAATGAGGGCAGCCATACCAAAAAAATTCGATCACCTCGATCTTGCCGGCGCCGAGCTGGCGCAGCGGCGGCTGGATCACGACATAGTCGCGGCCGGCCTGCGGCGTCTGTGCGCGGGCCGACGGTGCGGCGACCAGAGCGCCGCCTGCCAGCCACGGGGCCAGCCTGCCGGTGCCGACACAGGCGCTGAGTGCGGCAGTGAATGCGCGACGCTTCATGGCGAGTCCTTCTTCAATGTCGTCCGGTCAGTCATCGAGCGCCTCGGGCGCCCGGAGTTCCGCAAGCTCAGCGCTGGACGCGCACCAGGGCTGCTTCGATGCCGCTGCCGCTCAGCTTCTCGCGCGCGGTGTCGGCGTCGACCTGCGTATCGTAAGGGCCCAGGCGCACCCGGTACACGGTGCGGCCGGCCTGCTCGCGCTCGGTGATGCGAGCCGCAAAGCCCAGCATCGCCAGGCGCGCGCGCTGCTGCTCGGCTTCCTCGATGCGGCTGTACGCGCCGGCCTGCACGAAAAACGCGAGCGCCGGTTCGCCCGACAAGATGGCCGCCGGGTCGCGCGACGAAGACGGCGCAGCCGCCGCCGAGCGCTCGGGCTCGCTGGGTCGCGCCGCGCCCGGGCGCAGCCCCGGCGGCAAGGCGGCGGACGCGGGCGGCAGCGCCGGCTCGGCCTGCGCGGGCCCCGCCGGGGGCTTCGCAACGGCGTTGCGGCCCTGCAGCGGCGCATTCGGGTCCCAGTTGCGGTTGCGCTCGGCCTCGGCCGCATCCTGTTCGGCGGTGCGCGACGGCACCTTGTTGACGAAGGGCACCGGTACCTTCGTGACGTACAGCGCCACGCCCAGCGCGAGCGCCAGCCCGACGAGCAGGCCGACGATCATGCCGAGAAAGAAGCCGCCACGTTGTTGTTTCATTCGGTTTTTCCTGTTGATCGCGCGCACTGGAACGCCTTGTGGTCAGGGACAGGGCACATGGTCATCACATTTTCTCAGGGGCACTCACACCCAGAACCGCCAGACCGTTGTGCAGCACCTGCCGGGTCGCGGTCAACAGCGCCATGCGCGAGCGCATCAATTCGACATCCTCGACCAGAAACCGCACTTCCGCGTAGTAGGTGTGGTAGGCGCTCGCAACTTCGCGCAGGTAGAACGCGACGTCGTGCGGTGCGAGGTTGTCGGCGGCGGTCTTCAGCATGGCCGGAAACTCGGCCAGCTTCAGCATCAGCGCGCTCTCGGCCGGCTGCACCAGATGGGCCAGGTCGGCCGACGGCAGCGCCGCGGGCTGGCCGCCGTGGTCGCCCTGCCAGTTGCGGATGACCGAGCAGATGCGTGCATGCGCGTATTGCACGTAATAGACCGGGTTCGCGTTGTCCTGTTCCAGCGCCAGGTCGACGTCGAACACGAACTCGGTGTCGGCCTTGCGGCTGATCAGGAAGAAGCGCACCGCGTCGCGGCTGGTCCATTCGATCAGGTCGCGCAGCGTGACGTAGGAGCCGGCGCGCTTGGAGATCTTGACCTCTTCGCCGCCCTTCATCACCGTCACCATCTTGTGCAGCACGTAGTCGGGATAGCCGGCCGGAATGCCGGCATCCGCCGCCTGCAGCCCGGCGCGCACGCGTGCGATGGTGCCGTGATGATCGGTGCCCTGGATGTTGACGACCTTCGTGTAGCCGCGCTCCCACTTGTTGATGTGGTAGGCCACGTCGGGCACGAAGTAGGTGTACGTGCCGTCGGACTTGCGCATCACGCGGTCCTTGTCGTCGCCGTAGTCGGTGCTGCGCAGCCACAGCGCGCCGTCCTGCTCGTAGGTCTTGCCGGCGTCGACCAGCTTTTGCACCGTCTGCTCGACGCGACCGCTGGTGTACAGGCTCGACTCGAGGAAATAGCGGTCGAATTTGACGCCGAAGGCCTGCAGGTCGAGGTCCTGCTCGTGGCGCAGATAGGCGACCGCGAACTGGCGGATGCCGTCGAGATCGTCCGGGTCGCCTGACGCGGTGAACTCGCGGTCGTCGGACTTGACCGTCTTCTTTGCCATGAAGTCGGCCGCGATGTCGGCGATGTACTCGCCGTTGTAGGCCGCTTCCGGCCAGCCCGCATCGCCCGGCTTCAGCCCCTTGAGGCGCAGCTGCGTCGAGTTCGCGAGCGTGGCGATCTGCACACCGGCGTCGTTGTAGTAGAACTCGCGCGTCACCTCGTGGCCTTGCGTCGCCAGCAGGTTGCAGATCGCGTCGCCGAGCGCGGCCTGGCGGCCGTGTCCGACGTGCAGCGGGCCGGTCGGGTTGGCCGACACGAACTCCACCATCACGCGCTGCCCGTTGGCAGGCTGCCGGCCGAAGGCATCGCCGGCTTCCATCACCTCGGCGACGATCTGTTGCTTCGCGGCGGCCTTCAGGCGCAGGTTGATGAAGCCGGGGCCGGCGATCTCCATGCTGTCGACCCAGCGCTCGAAGGCCTCGCGTTGCTTCAGCCCGTCGATCAGGGTCTGCGCGAGTTCACGCGGATTCTTCTTCAGCGGCTTGGCGAGCTGCATGGCCGAGGTGCAGGCCAGGTCGCCGTGGGCAGCCTGCTTCGGGCTCTCGAAGGCGGCTGCGGGCGGCTGCGTGGGGGCCAGCACGGCCAACTCGTCGGCCAGCGCCTGCAGGAGTTCTTGTTTGGCACGGATCATGCGGCGATTCTACTTTTCGAGTCGTAGTTCGCTTGCCGGCAGCAGGCGACGGTGAAATGATGCACCCTCCCTGTCCCATACACGCCTTGCATGACCGAAACCGACGCCCCGGTTGCCACTTTCACGCACATCGGTGAATACCGAGTGCTGCGCAAGCTGGGCGAAGGTGCGACCAGCGAGGTGTTCCTGTGTCGTGACGAATTTCACGCACGCGAGGTCGCAGTCAAGCGCGTGCGCGACGCGGCGGTGCGCGATCCCGTCGATGGCCGCTACTACTCGCGCTTCTTCGCGGCCGAGGCGGCCCTGGTCGGCCGGCTGCAGCACCCGCACGTGGTGCAGATCTTCGACGCCTCCGACAAGCCCGACGAGCAGTACCTCGTGATGGAGCATGTGCCGGGCAGCACGTTGCGTCCCTATTGCAGGGCCGACCAGCTGCTGCCGCTGGAACTGATCGTCGAGATCGGCTTCAAGTGCGCGATGGCGCTCGGCTACGTGTTCCGCCAGGGCCTGGTGCACCGCGACATCAAGCCTGCGAATATCCTGGCGGTCGAGGCCAACGGCCACGTCACCGACGTCAAGGTGAGCGACTTCGGCAGCGTGCTCAACCTCGGCGCCGACACGACGCAGGTCCATCGTGTCGGCTCGCTGACCTACATGTCGCCCGAGCAGCTCGACGGCGGGCCGCTCAACGCGCAGTCGGACATGTACGCACTCGGCGCGGTGCTGTACCACCTGATCACCGGCCACCCGCCGGTGGAGGCCGACTCGCAGCCGGCGATGATCCAGCGCATCCTGAATGCGCCGGTGGTGCCGCCCAGCGAGCGCCGCCACGGTGTGGAGCCGGCCGTCGACGGCGTCATCCTGCAGGCGCTCAACAAGCTGCCCGAGCACCGTTATGCCAACTGGGACGACTTCGCCAATGCGCTGGCGTCGCTGATCACCAACCGACAGGTGCCGCGCGGCAACCTGCAGGCGGTGCTCGATTCGGAGCGTTTCGGCCTGCTGCGCCAGCTCGACTTCTTCAAGGGCTTCGACGACGTCGAGTTGTGGGAGGTGGTGCATCAGGCGCGCTGGCAGCGCTACTCCGTCGGCCACAAGCTGATGAAGCGGGGCGAGCGCGGGCGCGACTTCCACATCGTCGCCCAGGGCGCGGTCGAGGTGCTCCGCGAGCGGCAGAAGGTCGAGACGCTGAAAGCCGGCATGCTGGTCGGCGAGATGGCCTACCTGGCGCCGAGCAAGGACATGCGGCTGCGCTCGGCCGACGTGGTGGCGACCGAGCCGATCACGACCATCTCGTTCACGCCCGACACGCTGGCGCAGCTCAGCGTGGCATGCCGCGGGCGCTTCAACGAAGCCTTCATCGGCGTGCTGGTGCGCCGGCTGCATGCCGCGCACGAGGCCTTGTCGCATCCTCAACGCATCCTCTGAACACCGCGGGCGCTCGGTAGTACCCCTGCCGGGAGGCGCGCAGACGCTGGTGCACAATCAGCAGCCAGCCTGGTCGCCGATGAGCAAACGCGAGCCCCACCCCCCCGAATCCAGCCCCGTCGCAGGCGAGGGCGGCTCCTTGCTGCGCCAGACGATCCTCGAGTACCAGGCGATCTTCGACCATGCACCGGTCGGCATCGCGCTCAGCCGCAACCGGCGCATACAGCACGCCAATCGCCGCTTCGAGGAAATGTTCGGCTGGTCGCACGGCGGGCTCGAGGACCAGCCCGGATCGGTGACGTGGGCCACGCCGGAAAGCTATGTCGAGGTTGGCCGGCTCGCCGCGCAGCGGCTGGCTCGCGGCGAGCTGCTCGAGATCGAGCGAGAAATGCGCCGCCGGGACGGCAGCACCTTCTGGGCCCGCGTGCGCGCGATGCCGATCGAGCCGGAGCATCCCTCCAAGGGGGCGACGGTCTGGATCATCGAGGACATCACGGAGCAGCGCCAAGCGATGCAGACGCTGCAGGTCTCGCAGCACGAACTCGAAGCGCGCGTGAAGGAGCGCACCGAGGCGCTGGCGCTGGCGTATGCCCAGCTGCGTCGCGAGACCGAGGAGCGCGAGACCGCCGAGAACCAGGTGCGCCACCTGGCCGAACACGACGCACTGACCGGCCTGCCGAACCGTCGCCTGCTGGAATTGCGACTGCGCCAAGCGTTGCACGATGCGCGCGAGCAGGGTGGCTGCGTCGCGGTGATGTTCATGGATCTCGACCGTTTCAAGACCATCAACGATTCGCTCGGCCACGTGGTCGGCGATCGCCTGCTGCAGCAGGTGGCGCTGCGCGTGCACCAGTGCATGCGCCGGCCCGACACCGTCGCGCGGCTCGGCGGCGACGAGTTCGTGATGCTGCTGCCGGGCCTGAGCGGCGCCGGCGACGCGGCGATGGTCGCCTCGCAGCTGATCGACGAAGTCGCCAAGCCCTACGAGATCGACACGCTCGAGCTGCGCGTGACGCCGTCGGTCGGCATCAGCCTGTTCCCCGATCACGGCGACACGCCCGACGTGCTGGTCGGCAAGGCCAGCGCCGCGATGTACCAGGCCAAGGCGCAGGGACGGCGCAGCTATCTGTTCTTCAGCGGGCAGACCGACGCCTCGTCGTCACAACGGCTGCTGCTCGAGAACGACCTGCACCGTGCAATCGAGCGCGGCGAGTTCGTGCTGCACTACCAGCCGCGCTACGAGCTGGCCAGCGGCATGCTGTGCGCCTGCGAAGCACTGCTGCGCTGGCAGCATCCCACGCGCGGCTCCATCAGCCCGGTGGAGTTCGTTCCGCTGGCCGAGGAAAGCGGCCTGGTGGTGCCGATCGGCGAATGGGTGTTGCGCGAAGCCTGCCAGCAGCTCCAGCGCTGGCACGCCAAAGGGCTGGACGTCTGCCCCATCTCGGTCAACATCTCGGCGCGGCAGTTCCGCAGCCTGGAGCTGTTGTCGATGATCCGCTCGGTGCTCGATGAAACCGGGGTCGACCCGCGGCTGCTCGAAGTCGAGATCACCGAGACGACCCTGATGCACAACACCGAGGAGACGCTGTCCATCCTCGGCCAACTGCATGCGCTGGGCATCAAGATCTCGGTCGACGACTTCGGTACCGGGTATTCCAGCCTGGCCTACCTGAAGCGCTTCCCGGTGGACTTGCTGAAGATCGACCGATCGTTCGTGCATGACCTGGTGACCGATGCCGACGACGCCATCATCGTCAGCGCGATCATCGGCCTGGCCAGGAGCCTGCAACTGCGCGTGGTGGCCGAAGGCGTCGAGACGCCCGAGCAGGTCGACTTCCTGAAGCGCCGCGGCTGTGACGAGGTGCAGGGCTTCCTGTTCAGCAAGCCGCTGCCGGCCGCGCAGATCGAGTCATTGTTCAACCTGCGCTACTGAGCCTTCTTGGCTTGCTGGTAGATGCTGCTCGCCAGCGTGACCAGCTGTTCCTTCGGCAACTGGCCCGCCAGCGCATAGCCGACCTCGTCGTCGACCCAATAGAACAAGCCCACATCGGCTTGCTGCTCGTAGCGGAAGGCCGCCGGCGTGTCCGTTTCCGGCTTGCGCAGGTAGACCGTGACGCGCTGCCGGGCGCCGTTCTCGTACATCAGCTGGGCGCTCGGCCCGGTGACGTCGGGCAACAGGCGGCCCCCGACGAGCTCATAGCCGTGCGCCTGCAGGTCGAACAGTCGGACCGGGGCGTCGATGCGCCGCGTGAGCCAGCGGGCCAGGTGTTCTTCCCGTGCACGCACTTCCACCGGGTGGCGCACTTCGGGCACGTAAACGCTGTGCGCCACTGCCGCGCGCTGCACCCATGGCAAGGGCTGCTGCCGCGCGAGCGGCGTGGCCTGCGAGCGCATCTGCTGCCACGTCGCTGCCGCGCCCACGAGACCGCCACCGACGAACAACAAGGCGCCGGCGGCGATGCGCCATTGCGCCCACCGACTGCGGCTGTCGTGCATCACGGTGCGCGACAGCCGATCCGGCGTCGGTTCGTCGAGCGCTGGCTGCAGGGCCGCGCGCAAGGCATCGCGGTCGGCATGCAAGACATTGAAGCGGGCTTGTGCGGCCGGGTTCGCGGCCAGCCACGCCTGCACCGCTGCGCGGTCGGCATCGTCGAGTTCGCCGTCGAGGTAGGCGTTCAGGCGCAGGTCGCGGTCAGCGGCTTCGAGGGCGGGGGATGTGGGCGTCGGCATGGTCAGGCAATGCGTCGCAAGGTGGGGCGGCGGGCGGCAGCCGGTGCGGGCGTGGCCGCGTCGGCAGGGCTGCCCAGCAGGGCGCGCAGGGCGGCTCGGCCGCGCGACAGGCGCGACATCACGGTGCCGATCGGGATGCGCAGGATGTCGGCGCACTCGGCATACGAAAGCTGCTCGACACCCGCGAGCACCAGCACTTCTCGCTGCTCCAGCGGCAGGCGCTGCAGCGCGCGCAGCAGGTCGAGGCCGGCGTCGAGATCGATGGCCGGCCCCGCCTGCTGCGTGCCGGAATCGTCTTCCGCGAGCGGCGCGTAGCGCGACTGCTTGCGCACCTCGTCGAGATGGGCGTTGTGCGTGATGCTGAGCAGCCAGGCGAGCAGGTCGCGTCTCTGGTCGAACTGATGCCAATGGGCGAGCGCACGTTCAAGCGCAGTCTGCACGAGGTCGTCGGCAGCATGCGTGTCGTACACCAGCGAGCGCGCATAGCGGCGCAGGCGCGGGATCGCGTCGAGCAATTGCGTGCGGAAAGCGGCCGGAGCGCTCATGCAGGGGTGTACGTCGTGGCCTGCAGCTTTATTCCATCCTGGTGTTGCGTCAAGCGCCGTTCATAGACCCGCTTGCGAGCGTATCCGCGCCGTGCGCGGAATAATGGTCGCCGTGAACCCACCCCGCCGGGCCGCGGCCCCCAGTTTCTCGTCGCTCGAATTCCGTCGTGCCCTCGGCATGTTCGCCACCGGCGTGACGATCGTCACCGCGCGCGACGTCGACGGGCGCCTGATCGGCCTAACGGCCAACTCGTTCAATTCGGTGTCGCTGGAGCCGCCGCTGGTGCTGTGGAGCCTGTCGCGCCGGGCGGGCTCGATGCCGGTGTTCTCGCGCGGATCGCATTACGCGATCCACATCCTCGCCGCCGACCAGATCACGCTGGCCGAGCGCTTCGCGGCGAAGAACGTCGACCGTTTTGCCGGCGTCGACTACCGCGAGAACGGCTCCGGCACGCCGGTGATCGAGGGTGCGGCCGCGGTGTTCGAATGTTTCAACCGCAGCCAGTACGAAGAGGGCGACCACGTCATCTTTGTCGGCGAGGTCGAGCGCTGCATCCATCGCGCGGAAGCCTCGCCACTGCTGTTTCACGGCGGACGCTACTTCACCGAGTTGCCGCTTTGAGCCTGGCCTCGATGTAGCGCCGTTCCTGGGTAAGGCCGGCATAACCGTATGCGTCGCCGCGCACTTCGTCGACCAGCACGTAGCTGGCCGGATGCAATGCGCCCAGCAGCCCCTGCATCGCCTCGTAGACGACGGCGACGTAGCGTTCCTTTTCGTCCTTCGTGTTGGTGCCCTCGGTGATCGAGATGCGCAGGTTGAAGCTCGCAAGCCGGTGCTCGTTCAGGCTGCGGGTGCCGATGATCCACAGCGCGGGATCGACCGGTTCGAGTTGCACGGCCGTGACCTCGGGCTTCTTGCCCAGGATGTCGGTGGTCAGCGTCGTCAGTCGCGTTGCCAGGTCGTGCGGGGTGGTCTGCAGGGCAGGGTCGGCGCTGTAGCGCAGGTGAGCGAAAGGCATCGATGGGCTCCTGTGGGTGTCGAGGGGGGTGTCAGAGATAGGGTGCCGTGCCGGGGTGGCACCAGCCCCGGCTGGACCAAACGTGGTGCGCGCGCTCGGCCCAGGCTTCGAACCAGCGGTCGAACAGGCCCTGCGCCCCGCCGACGTCGACCGCTTCCCCGGCAGCCGCTTCGGCGGTCGGGGAGGCCAGGCGCAGCAGGGGGGCGGTGGAGGCTGAATGACGGGGACAGGCGGTGGGGGCAGTCATGGCGAACTCCTCGTGTCGGTGTCGTGACTCTAGGTTTGCGTTGACGCACAAACAAGGCGAAGATCGGCATATCAAGTTTGCAAAAAGGCACAATGCCCGCTTCCGCTCCCCCCTCCGCCCTCGACTGGGACGACCTGCGTTATGCGCTGGCCGTCGCCGACGCCGGCTCGCTGGTCGGTGCCGCCCGTGCTCTGGGCGTCCAACACTCAACGGTGCTGCGCCGACTGGACGCGCTGGAACACCGGCTCGGCACGCGCTTGTTCGACCGCCACCGCCAGGGTTACGCGCCGACCGAGGCCGGCGAGCTGCTGGCCGACCAGGCGCGCCGCATGCAGCCGGCCATCGACGACGTGGCGCGACGCATCGTCGGGCGCGATCTGCAGCTGACGGGCGTCGTGCGGCTCAACACCTCGTACATCGCGATGCTCTACCTGTTGCCGCAGCCGCTGGCCGCTTTCGCGCGAGCGCACCCCGGTATCGAGGTCGAGGTGGTCGAGGCGATGGCACTGGTCGATCTGTCGCGCCGCGACGCCGACGTGGCTTTGCGCATCAGCACCCAGGTGCCACAGCACCTTGTCGGCCGTCAGCTCGGCACCGTGCGGTTTCGCATCTATGCACGGCGCGGCGACGCCGGGTTGCCGCAGCGGCCGCTGCCGATGCGGCAGCTGATCGAGCAGGCACCGTGGATCGGCTTCGAACGCGACGCGTCGGGCACCTTCTTCGAGCGCTGGATGCGCAACCACGTGCCGGCCGAGCGTGTGCGGATGCGCGTCGACCTGTTCCATTCGATGACCGTGATGCTGCGCACCGGGCTGGGCGTGGGCGTGCTGCCGACCTTTGTCGGCGCGCAGGAGCCGGAGCTGATCGCCGTGTCGGACGACGTCGACGAGATCGCGACCCCGCTGTGGCTGCTCACGCACCCTGACCTGCGGCGCACCGCGCGCGTGCGTGTTTTCATGCAGCACGTGGGCGATGCCGTGGCGCAGCGGCTGTCAACTTGACGACAGGCGTCGGTGCCGCAGCGGCTCTATGATGGCCGGGTCTTCAGGGCGGGGTGAAAGTCCCCACCGGCGGTAGGAAGGGCGCGTTTCGCGCCGTTCGAGCCCGCGAGCGCCCGCGGGAGCAGCATGCACCACGGGGTCAGCAGATCCGGTCCCAAGCCGGAGCCGACGGTCACAGTCCGGATGAAAGAAGACAGCGGTTGCGGCGTGGCCGGCAGCCGGCGCATGCACGTGCGCCAGTGGCCGGTTGCGACGCCGCCGTGCCCTGAAACGCCCGTCCTTCACCCTTGCAGGAGCGTTTCATGAGTTCGACTCTGCTTTCCCCCAGCCCCCTCCCAGCGACTTCGCACGGCGACCTGCCGGCGCATTGGCGTGCCGCTTTGCTGGCACTCCAACGCGGCGAGCCCATGCTCGTCACTGACGACGAAGATCGCGAGAACGAGGCCGACTTCATCGCGGCGGCCGCCACGATGACCGAGGCGACGATGGCACGTTTGATCCGCGACGGCAGCGGCATCGTCTGCCTCTGCCTGGAACCCGACGCCGTCGACGCGCTCGGCCTGCCACCGATGGTGGCGCTCAACGAGAGCCGCTACGGCACGGCTTTCACCGTGTCGATCGAAGCGCGGCAAGGCGTCGGCACCGGCGTGTCGGCGCGCGATCGGCTGACCACCATCGCAGCCGCCTTGGGCACCGTGCCGGGCGGGGTCGCGAGCCCGGGGCATGTGTTCCCGTTGCGCGCTGCACGCCAAGGCGTGCTGGAACGGCGCGGACACACCGAGGCCGCGGTCGATCTGGCGCGTGCAGCGGGTTTGCATCCTGCCGGCGTGCTGTGCGAGCTGATGAATCCGGACGGCTCGATGGCGCATGGCGCGCAAGTGACCGACTACGCCGCACGCCACGGGTTGGTTGTGCTGGGGATCGAGGAGGTGGTCCAGCTCAGGCGTTTGCTGCTCGCCGGCACTTGATTTGCCTGGCAGGCGCACGCACTTTGCAAAGCACAGGCCCGTCGGATGCTGGCCCTCTTGCCTGTGCAGGTCCGACTCAGGAGGTACCCCGTGCTGATCGCCTGCCTTCACTGCCAGACCCTCAACCGTGTGCCGCAAGCGCGACTGCAGGACGACCCGAACTGCGGGCAGTGCAAGCAGCCGCTGCTGAGCGGCGAGCCGTTCGAGCTGACCGACGAGAATTTTGCCGCCGTGGTCGGCAAGACCGAACTGCCGGTGGTGGTGGACGTGTGGGCGCCGTGGTGCGGCCCGTGTCGCATGATGGCACCGCAGTTCGAGCAGGCGGCGCGCGAGCTCAAGGGCCAGGCCCTGTTCGTCAAGCTCAACAGCGACGACAACCCGAAGACCTCGGTCCGGTATCGCATCCGCAGCATCCCCACGGTGCTGCTGTTCCGTGGCGGCGAGGAGTACAGCCGCCAGTCGGGCGCGATGCCGGCACGCGATCTCGTACGCTGGGTGCAGCAGGTACGCTGAAGGTTCTTTCGAACCCGCCAGCCGCCTGACCAGCGCGGGTTGCCGTCGTGTTGAGCCGTTACACGCAAGAGGCCCTGTGGCCCTTGCTCATCACCACCATGCCTCGAATTGCGCGCCGATCGACGAGCCGCTCTTGCGGTCGCCGAACACCTGGCTCAGGCGCGAGCTGCCCAGGCCGGTGTCGGCATTGATCGCATCGCGTGCGGCGTCGTTCCAGCGCGCGTAGGTGTAGAACAGCCGGATCGTGGGACGCGAGCTCGGCTGCGTGCCGGCGGACACGGCCGCGGCCAGCGTCAGCTTGGTGAGGTTGCGAGTGGGGCCGTCTTCGGGCTTGATGATGTCGTGCCCCAATTCGATCAACCCGCGGAACGGCCCGCTGATGTGCGTGTCGGTGCGTCCGCCCAGCGAATACCATTTTTCGTCTGCGCCGCTGACGCGCTTCGTGCGGTACTCGGCAATGAGGTCCCAGCCGGTGCGGATGCTGTCGAGCATGCCGGTCTGTTGCAGCACCGCGCGCCACTGCCTGAAGTCGTCCGATTTCTCGATCTTCGCGCCGACGAAGGTATTGCCGCCCAAGGTGCCCTTGGTCACGTGGTACAGGCCGAGGCGGGTGTAGGCGTCCTTCTCGGCCTTGGGGGTCGGCGGGTCGGTCGACTGGTCTTCGCTCGTCGTGGTGTTCGCGTAGCCCAGGTAGACCGCCAGCTCGCTTTTCCCGAAGGTCGGGATGCCGGTGTAGCGCAAGGCGTGCTCGTAGCGGTTCTCGACGGCGCTTTCGCTGCGAGGGTTCATCATGAAGGCATAGCTGAACTTGCCGACGCCGAGCTCCACGTCCTCGATACCGGCGCCGTCGCCGTCGTGGTTCTCGAGGAACTGGTCGTTGATACCCAGCTGCACGCGGTCATAGAAGCGGCGGCCGACCCACACCTTGCCGTTGCCCAGCTGCGGAATGCCCGCGCCGTAGGCATACGCCTGGCCGAAGCGTGTGGTCAGCTCGTCGGTGCCCGCCTCCTCGTCGCCCCAGGCGCGGTAGACCGAGGGCATCAGGTGGATGTACCAGCGGCCGCCGTTGTCGATGTCGGCCAGCTTGGCCACGAAGCTGGGCTCGATCACGTAGTCGCACTCGTTGCCGAGGCGGTACTTGGTGTCGGCGCCCGGCAGCTGGTAGCACACCATCGTGCCGCCGCGCGAGTTGACGCCGGTGGCCGCCCGGGCGTAGCCGGAGAACTCCAGCGTCGGGGAGGTCTGGGCGCCGGCTGCAGCGGCGACACACGACAGGACTGCGCCGGACAGCAGGCGCCGCTTCGGGGCGCGCGAGGGCGCCGACATGGGGATGGACAGTCTCACTTTTAGTCTCCTCGGTACAAGAACAAGCCGCCGGCCTCGGCGGCACCAAACTCCGGTTGCCCGGATGAAAACGTTTACATAAATTTTCCAGGTCGAGCGAAGGCGGCGCAGGGCCCTGTGGTTGTCGAAGAGGTCGAGGAAGCGCCGCTCTACAGGCGCTGTTGCGTCGGGGCGTCGAACAAGGACACCTTGCTGGCGTCGATCTCGAAGCCGACCACCTGGTCGGGCGGCATCTCCTGGTCAGCGGCCGATTGGACGGCCAGGGACTGGCCGTGCGCGTCGAGCCAGGTCACCAGGTGTGCGCCCATCGGCTCGACCAGCGAGATGCGCGCGCTGCCGGTCTGCGCTCCGTTCAGCGCCTTCAGCGTGATGTGTTCGGGCCGGATGCCCAGCACCGTCTTCGCGCCGTGCACGGCGGTGTGCTGGAACGCATAGCCGCTGACGTCGACGGTGGCGCAAGCCGAGCGGAACAGCACGCGGCCATGATCGCGTTCGAGCTGGCCTTCGAGGAAATTCATGCCCGGCGCCCCGAGGAAGCCGGCAACGAACATGTTGACCGGACGGTGGTAGATCGTGGCCGGGGCGTCGATCTGCTGGATGCGGCCGTCTTTCATCACCGCGATGCGGCTGGCCAGAGTCATCGCTTCGACCTGGTCGTGGGTGACGTAGATCATGGTCGAGCGCAGTTCCTTGTGCAGTTGCTTGAGCTCGCGACGCAATTCGGTGCGCAGCTTGGCGTCGAGGTTGGACAGCGGCTCGTCGAACAGGAACACCGCCGCTTCGCGCACCAGGGCGCGGCCGATCGCGACGCGCTGGCGCTGCCCGCCCGACAGCTGCGACGGCTTGCGCTGCAGCAGCTCGCCCAGGTGCAGGATGTCGGCGGCACGCTTCACACGGCGCGCGATCTCGTCCTTGGGCACACCGTTGATGCGCAGCCCGAAGGACATGTTGCGCTCGACGTTCATCGTCGGATACAGCGCATATGACTGGAACACCATGCCGATCGAGCGGTCCTTGGGGTCGGCCCAGGTGACGTCCTCTCCGGCGATCTCGATGCGGCCGTCGTGCACGTCGAGCAGCCCGGCGATCGAGTGCAGCAGCGTGGACTTGCCGCACCCCGACGGCCCGAGCAGCACGAGGAACTCGCCCTCGTCGACCTTGAGCCGCAGGTTCTCGAGGATGGAGACATGGCCCATGCGGACCTGGAGATCTTCGATGCAGACGCTGGACATGTGTCGATCCTCGGCTTTCAGCCTTTGACCGCGCCGGCGGCGATGCCTCGCACGAACCAGCGCCCGGAGATGAGATAGACGGCCAGCGGCACCAGCGAGGTGAGGATGGTGGCTGCCATGTTGACGTTGTAGAGACGCTCGCCGGTGGTGGTGTTGATGATGTTGTTCAACTGCACCGTCATCGGCAGGTTCTCGCGGCCGGCGAATACCAGCCCGAGAATGAAGTCGTTCCAGATGCCGGTGACCTGCATGATCACGGCCACGACGATGATGGGCAGCGACATCGGCAGCATCAGCTGGAAGAAGATGCGCCAGAAGCCGCCGCCATCGATGCGCGCGGCCTTGAACAGCTCCATCGGCAGGCTCGCGTAGTAGTTGCGGAACAGCAGCGTCATCACCGGCATCCCGAAGATCGCGTGGATCAGCACGATGCCGGGCAGCGTGCCGAACAGCGACATGGCCGCGAATGCACGCACCAGCGGGAACATCAGCACCTGGTAGGGCACGAAGGCACCCAGCATCAGCACGCCGAACAGCCATGCACCGCCGCGCGGCCGCCAGAACGACAGCGCGTAGCCGTTGATGGCGCCGAGCAGGATGGACAGCACCGTGCTCGGCACCACGATGGCCACCGAGTTCCAGAATCCGGTGCGAATGCCCTCGCACTGCAGCCCGGTGCAGGCGGACGCCCACGCGACCATCCACGGCTCGACCGTGAGGCTGACCGGCGGCGAGAAGATGTTGCCCAGGCGGATCTCTTCCATCGGCTTCAGCGACGTGACCAGCATCACGTACAGCGGCAGCAGGAAGAACGCGGCGGCCGACAGCAAGAAGAAGTACAGGCCGACGCGCGAGGCGGTCCAGCGCGAGCGGCGACGTGCCGGCGCGCGGGTGACGGGGCGAACGGCGAGAGGCGGCATGGCGACGCTCATCGGGCAGCCTCCCGCCGCGCGGCGCGGCTGCGGGCGTAGAGGTAGGGCGCCAGCAAGGCCAGCACGGTCAGCAGCAGCACGGTCGAGGCGGCCGATGCGAGGCCGATGTTGGCTCGCGTGAAGAGATGATCCATGATGAACTTCGCCGGCACTTCGCTGGCGGTGCCGGGGCCGCCCTGGGTCATCGCGACCACCACGTCATAGACCTTGACGACACCGACGGCGAGCAGCACGAAGGCGGTGGCGATGGCCGGCCACAGCATCGGCAGCACGATGCTCAGGTACACCCGCCAGCGCGGAATGCCGTCGATGCGCGCCGCTTTCCACAGGCTGTCGTCGATGCCGCGCAGGCCGGCGAGCATCAGCGCCATCACGAGACCCGAGGCCTGCCAGACGGCGGCGATCACGATGGCATAGATGGCCTTGTCCTGGCTGACGATCCAGTCGAAGGTGAAGCCCTCCCAACCAAGACCGCGCATCGTCGATTGCAGCCCGAGCTCCGGGTTGAGCATCCACTGCCACACCAGGCCGGTCGCGACGAAAGACATGGCGTACGGGTACAGGAAGATCGTGCGCAAGGCGCCCTCGCCGGCCACCTTCTGGTCGATGAACGCCGCCAGCAGAAAACCGATCACCAGGCATGCCGCGATGAACAGCACACCGAAGATCACGACGTTGTGCAGCGAGATGATCCAGCGCTCCGTGTCGAACAGCCGCACGTATTGCGCCAGCCCGACGAAGCTGCCGGTCGGCAGCGTGCGCGAGCCGGTGAACGAGATCCACACCGACCAGCCGACGGTGCCGATGTAGGCGAGCAGCACGGTCGCGGCCAGCGGCAGCAGCGCGGTGTAGACCGCCCACTGGCGCAGCAGCAGGGCCGGGGGCCTGGCGTTCATGTCGTCTCCATGTGGGGTGGTTCCCGCCGGGCCCGCCGGCGGGACCGTTGCGGCTTCAGCCCTTGGCCGCGGAGGCGAAGGCCTTCACGACGTCGTCGACCGACTGGTTGTTGTTCCAGAACTTGGTGATCACGTCCTGCAGCGCGCCGTTGACGTCCGGCGTCACCAGCATCTCGGCGTTCGGCAGGTGGCGCGAGGGATCCTTCATGATGCGGATGCCGGTCTGCGCACAGACGTCCATCTTGCTGGCATCGACGTCGGTGCGGATCGGGATCGACCCCTTCTTGTTGTTGAAGGCGACCTGGGTGGCCGGCGAGGTCATCAGCGAAGCCAGCGTGCGCTGTGCCTTGATGGCGCCCGCGTCACTGGTCTTCGGGAACACGAACACGTCGCCCGAAATGATGTACGGCGAGTTGCTGCCCAGGCCGGGGAAACACCCGAACTCCTTGCCGGCCGTCTGGTTGGCCGCGCTGAACTCGCCCTTGGCCCAGTCGCCCATGATCTGGATGCCGGCCTTGCCGGCGATCACCATCGAGGTCGCGTCGTTCCAGTTCCGCCCGGCGGAACCGGCGTCGACGTAGTCGCGCAGCCGCTTGAAGGTGGCCAGCACGCGCTTGAATTCGGCCGAGTTGATGGCCTTCGGGTCGGCGTCGCGGTAGACCTTCATGAACAGGTCCTTGCCGCCCACGTTGGCCAGCAGCGTGTCGAAGGTGATTTTCTCCTGCCACGGCTGGCCGCCGAGGGCCAACGGCACGAGGCCGGCTGCCTTCAGCTTGTCGAGCGCGGCGAACAGTTCGTCGACGGTCTTGGGTTCGCTCTTGATGCCGGCCTTGTCGAAGGCCGACTTCGAATACCAGAACCAGCCGGGCATGTGAATGTTGACCGGCACCGCGTAGTAGTGGCCCTTGACCTTGACGCTGTTGATGATGGGCGCCGGGAACAGCTGGTCCCAGCCTTCCTTCTGCGCCACCGCGTCCATGTCGTTCAGCAGGCCCTCGGCGATCAGGTCGTGGAACTGCTTGGAGATGTTGAACTGCGCGGCGGTCGACGGGTTGCCGCCGACGATGCGGTTGACGGCTGCGGCACGCGCCGGCTCCGCGCCGGCCACCGCGTTGTCGACCCAGGTGCCGCCGGCGGCCTTGAAGGCATTGGCGAACTCGTGCATGGCGGCCGACTCGCCGCCCGACGTCCACCAGTGAATGACCTCGGCCTTCAGCGCCTGTGCCTGCGCAGCGGCGGCCAGGCTCAGCAGGGTTGCGGCGGCAATTTGCTTGATGGGGAATCTCACGTCTGTCTCCTCGGGGTGGCGAGCTTAGTGCTCTGTGTTTGCGGAAGGAATACGGGGCATCGGCAGTTGCTTCATGGCGTGCGCGCGGCCAGGAAATCGCGGATGGCCAGCGCGCTGTCCTTCAGCGTGCGCTGCTGCGTGTCGTAGTCGACGTGGACGATGCCGAAACGGCGCTCGTAGCCGAACGCCCACTCGAAGTTGTCCATCAGCGACCAGATGAAGTAGCCGCGCACATCGACGCCTTCGCGCATGGCGCCGTCCACCGCGCTGAGGTGGCGGTCGATGTAGCTGAGGCGCTGCGGATCGCGCACGCGGCCGTCCTCGATGCGGTCGTCGCAGGCGCAGCCGTTCTCGGTGATGTAGATCGGCGGCAGGCCCGGGTAGTCGCGCTTGAAGCCGATCAGCAGGCGGCGCAGGCTGTCAGGGTGGACTTCCCAGTCCATCTGGGTGCGCTCCACGCCCTCGGCGCGCACTTCGGTGTAGCCGTGTGCGCCATCGCTCTTCACGTGCACGCGGAAGTAATAGTTGATGCCGAGGTAGTCCATCGGGCGGCCGATCACGTCCATGTCGCCGTCGAGCACCAGCGGCTCGCTGCCGGGCCACAGGCGGAACAGGTCGTCCGGGTACTGCCGCTTGAACAGCGCGTCGAGGATCCAGGCGTTGTGTTGCACCTCGAACAGGCGTGCGGCTTCGCGGTCCTCGGGCGTCGGGCTTGCGGGCGAGGCCGCGCCGACATTGGCAACGATGCCGCGGCGCGCAGCCGGGTCGTTTACCTGCAGCGCCGGCAGCGCGAGCCCATGGCCGAGCAGCAGGTGGTGCAATGCCTGCGTCGCGTAGCGGGTCGAACTGAGCCCCGGCGCGTGGTGGCCGTTGCCGTAGCCGAGGAAGGCCGAGCACCAGGGCTCGTTCAGCGTCGACCAGGCGGTCACGCGGCCGGCGAGTTCGCGGCTCAGCAGGTCGGCGTAGTCGGCGAAGCGGTACGACGTCTCGCGGTTCAGCCAGCCGCCGCGATCTTCCAGATGCTGCGGCAGGTCCCAGTGGTAGAGCGTGACGTAGGTGTCCAACCCCTTCTCGCGCAGGCGGTCGAGCAGCCGCTTGTAGAAGTCCAGCCCCTTGTCGTTCTTGCGGCCGTCGGCGTGCATCACGCGCGGCCACGCCACCGACAGGCGGTAGGCGTCGACGCCGAGACCGGCGATCAGTTCGACGTCCTCCGCCCACTTCTCGTAGTGGCGGCACGCGACGTCGCCGTTGTCGCCGTTGAGGACCTTGCCCGGCGCGCGGCAAAAGGTGTCCCAGATGGACGGCAGGCGGCCGTCGGTGTTGCTCGCGCCTTCGATCTGGAAGGCCGCGGTCGCGACGCCCAGCAGGAAGTCCTGCCGCCGCACCGGCGAGTCGGGCGGCAGGTGGGTCAGCCCGGATGTGGCATCCGAACGTTGCATCGACACAGTGCTTCTCCTTTGGAGCATACGGTTCAAGGCCGCGGCGGATCGTCCCGCCGCGGAAGGCCGCTGCGAGGCGGGCGCCGGCTCCGCGCCTCTCAGCTCAATGAAATCGTTTTCAAGATAATGCATTTGATCGACGTTAGGAAAAACTGTCAACCCCTGGTTCGCCCTAGTTCACCGCAAGCTCGCCATCGCTCTTGTCCAATGCGGCACTACAATCCGCGGCTGATCCATCGGCCGACCCGCACGCATTGTGAAAACGAAAAGCAAAACGCCCCGTGAAGCGGGCGGCTCCGCGACCTTGCTCGAGGTCGCCCGGACGGCGGGGGTCTCGGCCGCCACCGTGTCGCGCATCCTCAACGGCGGCACACGGGTGTCGGCGTCCAAGCGCGAGGCCGTGGAGGCCGCGATCGCTGCGCTGAACTTCAAGCCCAATTTGCTGGCGCAAAGCCTGAAGCGCGGCCGCTCGATGATGTTCGGCGTGCTGACGCAGGACGTCGACAGCCCGTTTTTCGCCGAGACGCTGCTGGGCGTGGAGGCTGCACTGTCCGGCACCGGCTACGAGCCGCTGATCGCCAGCGGTCACTGGAACCCGAAGGAGGAAGCCGACCGCATCCGCCGGCTGCTGGCGCGGCAGGTGGACGGCATGATCGTGCTGTTCGGCCGTTTGTCGAACGACGAGTTGCAGCGCTTTTCCGAGCATGTGCCGGTGGTCGCCACCGGTCATGAACTGCGTGCGCCACGAGCGCTCGCTTTCCGGCTCGACAGCGAACTGGGCGGCTACATCGCGACGCGCCACCTGCTCGATCTCGGCCACCGCAGCATCGCCCACATCACTGGCGACCTCGCCCATGCCGACGCGGTCGACCGTCTTGCCGGCTACCGCCGCGCGCTGGCCGAGGCGGGCGTGCCCGGCGACGAACGACTGGTCGTCAGCGGCAACTTCAAGGAACCCGGCGGCGTGATGGCCGCGAACCGGCTGCTCGACGCCGGCGTGCCGTTCACCGCGATCTTCGCGGCCAACGACCAGACGGCCTACGGTGCTCGACTCGCGCTGTACCGTCGCGGGATCCGCGTGCCGGAAGACCTGTCGCTGATCGGTTTCGACGACCTGCCGAGTTCGCTCTACACGACGCCGCCGCTGACCACGGTGCGTCAGCCGATGTTCGAGGTCGGCAAACTGGCTGCGCGGTCGCTGCTCAAGCTGGTCGAGGGTGAGCCGGCCGATGTCGAGATTCCCGAACTCTCGCTCGTGATCCGGGAGACCACGCGCCGGCTGCGCTGAAGATCGCACGGGCGGCGGTGGGCCGTGCAGCGGGCGTCGGCGGCGGGCAAAATCATCGGATGACTGACCGCCGACCGCATCTCGACTCGCGTGCCGTGATCCTGCTCGTAGGCTGCTGCCTGTTGTGGGGTTTGCAGCAGATCGTCGCCAAGGCGACGCTGCCGATGATGCCGCCGGTGATGCAGGCCGCGGTGCGTTCGGCGGTGGCCGCGCTGCTCGTGTGGGCCTGGGCCGCATCGCGTGGCACGCCGCTGTTCGGGCGCGACGGCACACTGCCCGGCGGCCTGCTTGCCGGGTTGCTGTTCGCGGCCGAGTTCGTCTGCATCTACATCGGCTTGGGCTACACCACGGCATCACGGCTGGTCGTGCTGCTCTACCTGTCGCCTTTTGTCGTCGCGGCAGGGATGCCCTTCATCGCACACAGCGAGAAGCTTTCGCCGCTGCAGATCGCCGGGCTCGCGCTCGGGTTCGCAGCGGTCGCGATGGCTTTCAGCGAAGGGTTTTCCGGCGGTGGCGAGCAGCGCTGGATCGGCGATCTGCTTGCCGTCGGCGCGGCGATCCTGTGGGGCGCAACGACCTTGGCGATCCGCGCCACGCGCCTGAGCATTGCAGCGCCGGAGAAGACGCTCTTCTATCAGCTCGCCATCTCTGCAGCTGCGATGGGTCTCGTCTCGGTGCTGCGCGGCGAAGCCTGGCCTGCCGAGTGGAGCGGTGCGCTGTGGGGGTCCATGTTTTTCCAGTCGGCGCTTGTCGCCTTCGCCAGCTACCTCGTGTGGTTCTGGCTGATCCGCCACTACCCGGCCACGCGGCTCGCCTCGTTCACCTTCCTGACGCCCTTGTTCGGCCTGCTGATGGGGTGGGCCATCCTCGGCGAGGCGATCACGCCGCAATTGATGGCGGCCCTGGCCGGCGTCGCCGCCGGCATCTGGCTGGTCAACCGCAAACGAGTGTAGGCCGCTGCCGTGCGCTCCCTAGAATGCGCGCATGACATCCGCCCCTCCGGCTGCACCGACTCCCGCGTACAAGCGCAAGCTCTTCTGGGTCGCGCTGCTGTACTTCTCCGAAGGCCTGCCGCTCGGCGTCTTCTACGACATCTTCCCGGTCTACTTTCGGCAGCAGGGCGTGGGCCTCGCCGACATCGGCCTGCTCAGCCTGCTTGGCCTCGCGTGGACGATCAAGTTCCTGTGGGCGCCCGCGATCGACTGGGCGCGCCATCACCGGTGGTGGATCGCGGGCGCCAACCTCGGCATGGCGCTCGTGATGTGGCTGTTCGCCGGCAGCCTGGGCTTTGGTCCGTGGGTGTGGGTCGCCATCGGCGTGTTCACGATGTTTTCGGCCACCAATGACATCGCCACCGACGGCTACACGATCGAGCTGCTCGACAAGCGCGAGTACGGCCTGGCGAACGGGTTTCGCATCGGCTTCTACCGCGTCGGCATGCTGTTCGCCGGCGCCGTGCTGATGCTGTCGGGCTGGTTCGGCTGGTCGTTGGCCTATGTGCTCGGCGGTGCGGTGTTCGTCGTCAATGCGATGGTGGTGCTGCTCGCACCGCGCGAGGCCGCGCGTCCCGGCGCACCGCCCGGCAGCGTCGGCAAGGAGCTGTCGCTGCTGCGCCAGCAGCCGTTGTGGGTGGCGGCGCTCGGCCTCGTGCTGCTGGGCCTGTTGTGGCCGGCACTGCCGCCGATCGCGAAGGCAGCCGGCTGGGACGGTCTGGTGCCGCTGGCTGGCACCTGGTGGTTCCGCGGCGCCATACCGGTGAGCCTGATGTTCGCCGGTGCCGGCCTGATGGTGAAGGCCGCGCACGGGCCGCGCGCGGAACTGATGCGGGAAGGGCCGGTGTTCGGCGCCTGGGTCGAGCTGCTGTCGCGCCACGGCATGATCTCCATCCTCGTGTTCATCCTGCTGTTCAAGCTCGGCGATGCGGCGATGGGCTTCATGGTCAAGCCGTTCTGGGTCGATTCGGGCTTCTCCAACCAGCAGATCGGCTTGGTGAGTGTCAACGTCGGCCTCGCACTGTCGATCGCCGGCGGCCTGGTCGGTGGCTGGTACGTCGACCGCGTCGGCATTTTCAAAGGCCTGTGGGTGCTCGGCTTGTGGCAGGCCCTGTCCAACCTCGGTTACGCGCTCGCCGCGTGGTTCGTGCCGCGCGTGCTGCCCGGTGCAGACGGCATCGTGCAGCCGGCCGACATCGCGGCACATCACCAGGCGGCGGTGTATGCGGCCAGCGCTTTGGAGAGCCTCACCGGTGGCCTGGGCACCGGTGCCTTCCTGGCGTTTCTGATGGCCATCACCAACCGCGCAAAGGCCACCACCGAGTACGCGATCCTGTCGTCGATCTTCGCGTTCTCGCGCGCGGTGGCAGGGTGGGCGGGGGGCATCGGCGCGCAGGAAATGGGCTACGCCGCCTACTTCTTCCTGACCTTCTGGCTATCCTTTCCCGCTTACCTGCTGTTGCCGCGCGTGCGGCGCATGCTGGAACATCAGGACACGAACACAGTCTGAGGACGTATGAAACTGCAAGCCTTCCATCACTGTGCCCTATGCGCGGGGCTGGCCGCGCTCGATGCCGGCCACGAAGCGAGCGTGGCACGTTCGGGCCGGCGCTTGTTCACCGGGGCGCTGCTGGCTGCCGGCGTCGGCGCCACCCTGCCGGCCCTCGCGCAGTCGCGCGATGGCGTCGACGTCGGCAAGCAGTCGTCGTTTTCCAAGCTGGTGCCGGCTGAGCAGGTCGAGGCCGCGGCGTCCCAGCAGTACGCGCAGATGATGCAGCAGGCCCGCTCGCAGAAGGCACTGGCGCCGGCCGATCATCCCCAGGTGGTGCGGCTGCGCTATGTCGCCGAGCGCCTGATCCCTTTGAGCCTGCGCTGGAATGAGCGTGCCAAGCAGTGGAAGTGGGAAGTCAATCTGATCCACTCGAAGCAGATCAACGCTTTCTGCATGCCGGGCGGCAAGATCGCCTTCTACAGCGGCATCCTCGAGCAGCTGAAGCTCAACGACGATGAAGTGGCCCAGATCATGGGCCACGAAATCGCCCATGCCTTGCGCGAGCACGCGCGCGAACGCATGGGCAAGACGGCGGCCACGCGCCTCGGTGCCGGCCTGCTGTCCAGCCTGCTCGGCCTGGGCAGCACCGGTGACACGCTGCTCAACATGGGCGGCCAGCTGCTGACACTGCGCTTCAGCCGCGAAGACGAGTCCGAGAGCGACCTGGTCGGCATGGACATCGCGGCGCGTGCCGGCTACGAGCCCAACGCCGGCGTCACGCTGTGGCAGAAGATGATCGCCGCCAGCAAGGGCGCGCCGCCGCAGTTCCTGTCGACCCACCCCGCCGGCGAAACCCGCATCCGCGACCTGCGCGAGAACATGCCGCGGGTGATGCCGCTGTACCAAAAGGCGGAGAAACCGTCACGCCGCTTCGACCCGGCGTGACGCCGGCTTGCTCCTGGGGGCTCAGGTACCGCGCACGAACGGGTTGCTCCTCCGCTCCTGCCCGAACGTGCTCTCGGGCCCGTGCCCCGGGATGAACACCACGTCGTCGCCCATCGGCCACAAGCGCTGCGTGATCGACGCCACCAGCGTCTGGAAGTCGCCGCCGGGAAAATCGGTGCGGCCGATCGAGCCGGCGAACAACACGTCGCCGACGAACGCCCGGTTGGCCTCCGGCGAGAAGAACACCACGTGCCCCGGTGTGTGCCCCGGGCAGTGGCGCACCTGCAAAGTGCAATGGCCGATGCTCACGCTGTCGCCATCCTTCAGCCAGCGCGTCGGCGTGAACGGCTCGCTCGGGGGGAAGCCGAACATGGCCCCCTGCTGCGGCAGTCCCTGGATCCAGAACAGGTCGCCCTCGTGCGGGCCGATGATGGGCAACTGACGCTTGCGTGCGAGTTGCGCGGTCGCGCCGGCATGGTCGATGTGCGCATGCGTCTGCCAGATCTGCGTCAACTCGACGCCCAGACGCTGCGCCTCGGTCAGCAGCTTCGGCAGGTCGCCGCCCGGATCGATGATGGCGGCCTGGTTCGTCTCGTCGCACCACACGATGGAGCAGTTCTGCTGGAAGGGCGTGACGGGGACGGTGAGGTAGCGCAGCATGGCATCGAGGGAAGAACGACGAGAGCATGAAAAAAGCCCGGGGAGTGACCCGCCGGGCTTTTGAGAGAGAGCGGACCGGGCCGATTACTTCAGCTGGTTGCTGATCAGCTTGGTCATCTCGAACATCGACACCTGGGCCTTCTTGAAGATTTCCTTCAGCTTGGCGTCGGCGTTGATCATCCGCTTGTTGACTGCGTCTTGCAGCTTGTTCTTCTTGATGTATTCCCAGACCTTCTTGGTCACTTCCGTGCGCGGCATCGGCTTGTCACCGATCACGGCGGCCAGCGCCGGGGTCGGGGTCATCGCCTTCATGAACGCGGCGTTCGGCGTGCGCTTGACCTTGGGCTTGGCTGCCTTGGCAGCGGCCTTCTTGGCAGGCGCCTTCTTCGCAGCGGCCTTCTTGGCCGGTGCCGCCTTCTTCGCCGGGGCTGCCTTCTTCGCAGCCGGAGCCTTCTTCGCCGGAGCGGCCTTCTTTGCGGCCGGGGCCTTCTTGGCTGCCGCTTTTTTCGCGGGAGCCTTCTTCGCAGTTGCCATGTCGAATTTCTCCATCAAGTGAGTGGTTGATGTGCCGGGTCGGGGCGAAGGCCGCATGAGCTCTCGTTTCCTGCCAACACCTGCGACGCGAATGGTACTGCGAGAGTGCTGCATTGAGAAGCACGTTTCCCAGGGAAATCAAGCGTTTCGCCCAGTGTGCGTGCGGTTTTGTCGCGGGCCGGCATCACTTCCGCTCTCTGCATGCTGTCTGCATGCGTCCCTGGGTGGTCGCTAGGGACGACGCTCTCCGTTCTGAGCCCCCCCGCAGCAGACGCAGTAGCCGGCTATTACCCGCATCGCATGCACCGTTTCGACAATCGGGACAGAGGCCTCGCTGCCGTGCGTGCGCCTCTGCTCCACCCGCGTTTTCCCTCTCGAGAAAGGAGACAGACATGGCCAAGAAGATCCTCATGATCGTCGGTGACTTCGGCGAAGACTACGAGACGATGGTGCCTTTCCAGGCGCTGTCGATGGTCGGCCACACGGTGCATGCGGTGTGCCCGGACAAGAAGGCCGGCGAATGGGTGATGACCGCGGTCCACGACTTCGACGGCTACCAGACCTACTCCGAGAAGCCGGGCCACCGCTTCACGCTGAACGCCGGCTTCGACGAGGTGCGGCCGGAAGACTACGACGCGCTGGTGGTGCCGGGTGGCCGTGCGCCGGAATACCTGCGCATGAACCCGAAGGTGATCGCGTGCGTGCAGCACTTCTCGAAGGCGAACAAGCCGATCGCCGCGATCTGCCATGGTGCCCAGCTGCTCGCAGCAGCCGGCGTGATCCGCGGCAAGCGCGTCTCGGCGTACCCGGCCTGCGCGGCGGAAGTCGAACTCGCCGGTGCCAGCTACGCGCAGATCGCCGTCGACCAGGCGCTGACCGATGGCCTGCTGGTCACCGCGCCGGCCTGGCCCGCGCACCCCGCGTGGCTGGCGCAGTTCCTGTCGGTGTTGGGCACGCGCATCGAGGCCTGACCCGCTCGGCGGTCTTGCGGGCGGGCGCTTTCCATCCGTGCGTCGAGCCGCTATCTTTGCTGTTGCGCGAGCCCCTGCACCGGCCAGAGGGCTCGCCCCAGGAGGCAACAGCGATGTGCGAGATCTTCATCCGCGCCAACCCGGCGTCCTACCAGTCGAAGACGCGCTCCGTGCGGCTGCACGGTGTGGTCACGAGCATTCGCCTCGAGAACCTGTTCTGGGAGATCCTCGCCGAGATCGGCAAGCGCGACGGCATGAGCGTGTCGCAACTGCTGGAGCGGCTCTACGACGAACTGGTGCAGTCCCGCGGAGAGGTCGGCAATTTCGCGTCCTTCCTGCGTGTCAGCGCGCTGCGCTACTTGGCGCTGCAGGCGCACGACCGCATCCCGACCGACCTGGCGGTGCCGATCCGCTCGCTCGACGCGAAGCAGGTCCTCGAGCGCCTGCCGGAAAGCTGGGTGACGCCCGAACTGGTCACGCACTGAAGCGGTTGCGGGGGCGCCCCGCAGGCGGGCTCACGCGTCTTCGTGCACCAGCAGCGACGGCGTGGCATCGGCCAGCGTTGCACAGCCGCTCAACGCCATCGCGATCTCGAGCTCGTCGCGCAGCAGGCGCAGCACGTGCGCCACGCCCAACGCACCGGCGCTTGCCAGCGCGAACACATAGGGGCGCCCGACCAGTACCGCTCGCGCACCCAGAGCGACCGCCTTCAGCACGTCGGTGCCGCGCCGGATCCCGCCGTCGACCAGCAGCGGCAGCGCGCCGCCGACAGCGTCCACGATGCGCGGCAGGGCCCAGGCGGTGGTCACGGCCGTGTCGAGCGTGCGCCCGCCGTGGTTGGAGACGACCAGCCCGGCGACGCGCAGCGCGGCTGCCTGCCGCGCGTCGTCCTCGTGCAGCACGCCCTTCAGCAGCACCGGCAATCGTGTCTGGCCGAGCAGCCATTCGACGTCGTCCCAGGTCGGCGCCGACTGCAGCAGGTCGTCGAACAGCACGCTGCTGCCGGCGGTAGACGCCGCGGCGGCGGGCTGCGGCACGCCGGCGAGGTTGACAGCCGTGATGCCCGTCGGCAGACGGTAGCCGGCGCGGCGCTCGCGATCGCGTGCGCCGCTGGTCGGCGCGTCGACGGTCAGCACGATGGCTTCGTAGCCGGCCGCTTCGGCACGCCGCAGCAGCTCGACCGTGTGCCCGCGCTGGCGCTGCAGGTAGAGCTGCAGCCACAGCGGCCCGCGTTGCGCTTCGCGCAGCACGGCGCGGGCGACGTCTTCCATCGGCGTGCTGGCCTGCAGGCTGAGCACCATGCCCGCCTCCTGCGCCGCGGCGGCGCACGCGCTGCCGATCTCGCCGTCCGGGTGAGCCATGCGCTGGTAGGCGATCGGCGCCAGCAGCAGCGGATGCGCGAGCGTGCGGCCGAGCAGCTCCAAACGCGTGTGCCCGCCGGCCACACGGCGCAGCACGCGCGGCTGCAGGCTGAGCGCGTCCCACGCCTCGCGGTTGCGGCGCAACGTGATCTCGTCCGCCGCACCCCCACTGAAGTAGGCCCACGCAGCCGGGTCGAGCCGCTCTCGCGCAACGGCTTCGTAGTCGCCCGCGGCCACGACGCCGGGTGGGATGCGTGTCGGGGCAGAGGCGGAGTGGCTTGTGCTCATGGTTTTACAGCAGCGATATTGCAGCTCACTTCACGGAAGGCAAGATGCCTCGTGATCGAGTGGCGCCGCGGATCCGGCTCTGCCGGTCCGCTGGTGCCGCCCCCTTGGGGGGCTGAGACCGGACACGAGCGGTCCCTGCGGACCGCTCGTGCCTGGCGAAGGGCTGGACCGTCCTCGGTCCAGCGCGGCCTGCCGGGCCGCGCAGCGCGTAGGGGGTGGGTCAAGTTGTTGCCCACATGCGCAGCAGGTTGTGATACGTGCCGCTGAGCGCCACCGCCAGTTCGGATTCACCGTCACGCTGGCGCAGTTTCAGCAGGTTCATGTCGAGGTCGAACAGCAGCCGCCGCTGCTCGTCGCTGCGCACCATGCTCTCGACCCAGAAAAAGCTGGCGAGCCGCTCGCCGCGCGTGACCGGTGCCACGCCGTGCACGCTGGTGCCCGGGTAGATCACCATGTCACCGGCCGGCAGCTTGATGCGCTGGCTGCCGTAGGTGTCGTCGATCACCAGCTCGCCGCCATCGTATTCGCCGGGCTCCGACAGGAACAGCGTGCAGCTGACGTCCGAGCGCACCCGCTCGCCGCTGGCACGCGAATGCAGCACGGCGCCGTCGACGTGCTTGCCGTAATGGTTGGTCGAACCGCCGTAGCGGTTGAACAGCGGGTTGAAGATCTTCTTCGGCAGCGCGGCCGAAAAGAACAGCGCATGCCGGTTCAAGGCACCCAGCACCAAGGCCCGCAGCGAACGCGAGGCCTCGCCGTCCTGCGGCAGTTGCTGGTTGTTTTTGACGTTCAGCGCCTGCTGCCCGGCGGTGGAGCTGCCGTCGATCCAGGACGCCGCCTGCAGCGTGGTGCGGGCGGCGCGCAATTCTTCCGCCGTGAGGATGTTCTGAAGGTGCAGCAGCATGGCGTGGTGTCGACCTGGGGGGCAGTGTATCGGCGGCGGGCTGAAACGGCTGTGCGCCCCGTCAAGCCGCGGCAAAAGCGAAAAGGCCTGCCGGCCCCGGTGCACGGGAGCGGCAGGCCGTGGGACGCGAAGCCGCAGGCTCAGAACAAGGCTTTGAGCGTCAGCTGGTAGGTACGCGGTGCGCCCGGCGAGTAGAAGCCGCGGTACAGCGAGTCGGCGTACAGCTCGTCGGTGGCGTTGTTGACGTTGAACTTCAGCGACAGGTTCTCGTTGAAGGTGTACTCGGCCATCAGGTCCAGCGTGGTGAACGCGCTGGCGGTGACCGTGCGGTTGCCTTCCGGATTCTGTTCGCCGCGGTAGTTCACCCCGGCGCCCAGACGCAGCGCAGGGATGACGCGGTACGTCGTCCACACGCTGGCCATGTGCTTGGGCGTCAGGCCCGGGCGGTCGCCCTCGCGTTGTGCATTGTTGGGGTTGCCGTTCGCGTTGGTTGGCTGGACGTTGCTCTTGTCGATTTTTGCGTCGGGGACCCAGGTGTATGAGAAGAAGGCCTCCCACGCGGGCGTGATGCGGCCGGCGATGTCGAGGTCCAGCCCTGCGGCATGGCGCTTGCCGGACAGCAACTCCTGCTCTGCGGCACTGTCCGGGTCGGTGTTGCGCTCGTTGTACTTCTGCGAATAGAACACCGCGGCGCCGAGCGACAGGCGGTTGTCGAACAGGTCGAACTTGCTGCCGATCTCGAAGTTGCGGCTCTTCTCGGCCGGGGTGTTCGCGGTGCGGCTGTTGAACTGGTAGGTGTCGCCCGAGGTGTTGAACGAGGTGCCGTAGGACACGTGATACGACGACCAGTCGTTCGGCTGCCAGATCAGCCCGAGACGGTGGCTCCATAGCGCGTCGGTACGGCTGAAATTCGTCTCGGTGGCCGTGGGATCGGCCGTTTCACTGTTGTCGTAGCGCCCTTTGAAGTGGTCGTAGCGCAGGCCGGCCAGCAGCTTCAGTTGCGACGTCAGTTCAACGAGGTCCTGCCCGTAGAGGCTGATGGTCTTCGCGTCGAACTCGTTCATCGGGATGTTCCCGCGCGGGTCGTCGAAGGTGGCGCCGTCATGCGGCGTGCCCACGGTCGTCGTCGGCCGCGTTCCCGCGCCGGCGATGTTGTTGTTGCGCTTTGCGTCCTCGTGCATCCACTCGGCGCCGGCGATCAGGTTGTGCTTGACGCCGATCCAGTCGATGTCGTTCGTGTAGGTCGTGCCCAGGTAGGTCACGTCGGTCTCGCCGACCCGGCCCTTGGCGGTACGGGTCAGCACCTGGTCCGGGTTCTTGTAGTCGTCCAGCGTCAGCGTCGTGCCTTGCGGCGCCTGTCCGCGGATCACGCTGGCCCACAGATTGCGCTTGTAGCGGCCATGGCGCAGCGTCGTCTTGAGTTCACCGCCTTCGCCCATGCGCAAGATGTGGCTGAAGGTGCCGTAGGTGGCTTCGCCCTTGTTGTAGTCGCTGTCCAAGCCGTAGTAGTTCTTGGCCGGCAGGGTCTCCTTCAGCTTGCCGTTCTCGTCCAGCACCCAGGGGTGGTTGTAGAGCGGGCGGTTGTCGTATGCCATGTGGTACAGCCCGACCGAGAACTCGTGCCGGGTGCCGATGCCGAAGCGGTAGGTCGGGGCAATGCCCTTCTTCGAGACACGTGCGCCCCACTTGTCGGCATCGTGGTACATCGCGTTGATGCGCAGCGCGGCATCGTCGCCCGTCTTCAGGTTGAAGTCGCCCGTCAGCCGGTATTCGTCGCCGGAACCGACGGTGGCCTCCACCTCGTGTTGCGTCATCAGGAACGGCTGCTTGGAGACCTGGTTGACCACGCCGCCGGTGGAGCCGCGGCCGAACAGCATCGATGCCGAGCCTTTCAGTACCTCGATGCGGTCGTGGTTGAAGGTGTCACGCTCCTGCAAGGCCGGGTCACGGATGCCGTCGACATAGATGTCGCCCGCCTGGAACAGCGAGAAGCCGCGCAGTCGCACGTCTTCCTCGCCGGTTTCGCCCGCCTGGAAAGTCACGCCGGCGGTGGTGCGCAGCACCTCGCGGAAGTCGTCCAGGTTGCGGTCGTCCATCAGGCGCTCGGTCACTACCGTCACCGACTGTGGAATATCGCGCAGCGCCTGGTCGCCCTTGCCGATCCCCGAGCGCTTGGCCCGATAGCTTTCCTTGGACTCGGTCTCCGGCGTGCCCCGCACGGTGATCACGGGCAGCGAACCGGCCTGCTTCGGCTCTTCGGCCACTGGCGTTTG
This sequence comes from Caldimonas mangrovi, assembly GCF_023721835.1. Taxonomy (GTDB): domain Bacteria; phylum Pseudomonadota; class Gammaproteobacteria; order Burkholderiales; family Burkholderiaceae_C; genus Caldimonas; species Caldimonas mangrovi. The sequence goes on from NZ_JAMKFE010000003.1 coordinate 197,840, forward strand.
CGCCAGTGCGACGCCGGCAAAGCCGAAGCCGGCTGCCAGCGCGCCGAGCGGCGCCAGCGCGGAAAGCGCCGCGCCGCGGGTGACGGATGAGGGGGCCGGCGCGACCTTGACGGGCGCCCGACGTTGCTTGCGAGCCATGAACTACTCCTGGAGGCGTGTTGTGAGAAAACGAACACCGCAGGCCGTGGCTGGCAATGAAAAGCGCCCCCTCGGGGGCGCTGAGCTGGCGAAAGACCGGATCAGTGACAGGCGGTAATGATAACGATTCTTGTTTGTGTTGTGCTGCCTCGAGGCTACCGTGCCGGCCGGGCATGGCATTTGCGCAACATGCCCGCGACCTATTTGTCTTGCCGGACGGGCAGCCGGGGCGCGGTCTTGACACTCAGCACCATCGTTGCCGCGAGGATCGCGACCACCACGCCCAGCGACGCCAGCACCGGGATCTTGTAGACGTCGATCAGCAGCATCTTGGTGCCGATGAAGGCGAGGATGACCGCGAGACCGTAGCTCAGCAGATGGAACTTGCTCGCCATGGCCGCCAGCAGGAAGTACATCGCGCGCAAGCCCAGGATCGCGAAGATGTTGGAGGTCAGCACGATGAACGGGTCGGTCGTGATCGCGAAGATCGCCGGGATCGAGTCGACCGCGAAGATCACGTCGATCACACCCACCAGCAGCACCACCAGCAGCAGCGGCGTCGCGAGACGCTTGCCGTCCTGCCAGGTGAAGAAGCGCTCGCCGTCGAAACCGTTCGAGACCGGCACGATGCGACGCAGCAGCCTCAACGCCGGGTTGCTCTCGAGATCGGGCTCCTGTCCCGAAGCCCACCACATCTTGATGCCGGTGACGAGCAGGAAGGCGCCGAACACGTACAGCAGCCAATGGAACTCGCTGATCAGCCAGCTGCCGAGCAGGATCATCACCGTGCGCAGCACGATGGCGCCGATGATGCCGATCATCAGCACCCGCTTCTGGAAGCCGGCCGGCACCCCGAAGTAGGTGAAGATCATCAGGAACACGAAGATGTTGTCGACCGCCAGCGACTTTTCGATCAGGTAGCCGGTCAGGAACTCCGTCGCCCGTGTGTTGGCGACCGCGTTGCCGTGGTCTTGCGCCACCGCCCACCAGAACAGCCCGTTGAACGCGAAGCTCAACGCGACCCAGACGAGCGACCAATTGAGCGCTTCTTTCACCGAAACCTCGTGCGTGCCCTGCTTGCGCAGCACGACGAAGTCGATGAACAGGGCGACGAGAACGGAAACGACAAAAAAAGCCCACAGCCAGACAGGCGCAATGGTGTCCATGAAGACTCCGAGAAAAACGGGTTGGTTTTGCGCCGAAAGGTCTTGCGGGGGAAGCGGCGCCGGCGGTGAACTGCCGGCGTGCCTTTGCGGGACCCGGGCGCTCCAGCGGGTAGAGCGTCCGTACTGACGGGTGGCCGCCTCGGTGGGGAACCGAGTGCTACTCCCCTTTCGACAGCGCGGATTGTGCGGGCGAGGGCTAAACCAAGCAAGGTGCGGGGGCATTGGCCTGCGCTGGCCCGCCGGGCCGCACGCGATGCAGACTCTGGCGTTCACCGCTGCCGAATTGAGGTTGCCCCGATGAAGAAAAAGGTTGCCGTGCTGCTGGACGACGCGGCGCACGCCCAGGACCGACTCGCCCCCCGCCTGCACCAGACGCACGACGTGCACTGGGTGCTGGTGGCTTGCGCACCGCGCATGACGCACCGGGCTTCCAAGTGGGTGTCGCACGGTGCACGCGAACACTGGCGCAGCAAGTGGGCCGCCAAGCTGTTCGCGCAGATGCAGCCGTGGCTCGACGAGCACGGGCTCGAGGCCGAACCCTGCCTGGCCAAGGGCCCCTTGCCGGAACTGATGCAGCAGCTCACGCCGGACGAGGTCATCGACGTGCGCCGGCCCAAGCTGGCCGGCGCCGAAGCGACGGGATTCAGGCTACCGTCGTTCCTGGTGGCCGGCGTGGGGCTGTGGTTCGCGATGGCCGAGGCCTGAACCGCGCCGGCTTGAACCGTCAGGGGCCGGTGATATCCTGCCGGCCATGAAGATTCTTGCGCGTTGGTTCCTGCTGGCGGCGGCCCTGTTGCTGGTGACGCAAATCTATCCCACCGTCCAGGTCAGCAGCTTCGGCTCGGCCTTGATCGCGGCGTTGGTGCTCGGGCTGCTGAACGCCGTCGTGCGGCCCATCCTGGTGGTGTTGACGCTGCCGGTCACGCTGGTCACGCTGGGGCTGTTCCTGTTCGTGATCAACGCGTTGATGTTCTATTTCGCGGCCAACATCCTCGACGGGCTCTACGTGCCGGGTTTCACGGCCGCGCTGATCGGCTCGCTGCTCTACAGCCTGTGCGGTGTTGTCATCGAAGCCGCGCTCGACCGCCTGTTCGACCGGCAGCGGTAAGCCTGGCGCCGTTCAGCGCCGCATTTCCTCACGCACGCGCCGCTGCCACTCCGCCTCCACCTGCTTCATCCGTGCGTCGATCACCGACGCCTCGATGAAGTCGGTCTGCCCCGGCGCCCGCGCCAGTTGCTGCGCGGCCCTCAGCCGGTCCAGCGCGCCTTGCAGGTCGCCGGTGACGTAGCGCGCCTCGGCCTGCGCTCGTACGGCCCGCAACGGTTGTCCCAGCCGATCCCAGGTCTGGCCCAGCAGCTCCCACGCCTGCACGTCGGCGCCGTGCATGGACACCCAGCTTTGCAGGTCTTCGGCCGTGCGTTGCAGGCGCGGGGCCGCGGCCGGCCCCTGCACCGCCAGGCTCACCTGCGCGGCCAGCAGCTCGCTGGCGCGCGAGCCGTCGCCGCGCCAGGGGGCCAGCGCCTCATCCGCGCGAGCGACGTCACCGCGCGCCAGCGCCGCTTCGATGCGCAGGAAGGCGATGCTGCGTTCGGCGCGGCTGTCGCCGCGGGCAAGTTGCTGGGCGCGGACCAGCGCGGCCTCCGCCGTCGGCCAGTCGCGCAGTAGCGTTGCCGCCTGCGCCTTGGTGGCTTCGGTCAGAACCTGCCCGGCGCGATGGCCCGCTGCGGCGTCGGACTGCCGCAGCCACTCGCGCAGCATGTCGGGCCGGGTGTCCATGCGGATGCGCGCGCGCGCCTGCATCACCGCATGCTCCAGCACCGTGCGCGGCGGTGTGGCGGTGCGTGACTGGGCCCGTGCGCGCGCTTCGCCGATGCGCTCGCTCGTCAACGGGTGGGTGCGCAGGTAAGGGTAGGCGCCGCTGTCGTTCAGCCGCGAATTCTGCTGCAGCCGCTCGAACATGCTGGCCATGCCGGCCGGCGAAAACCCGGCTTCATCGAGCACACCGAAGCCGATGCGGTCGGCCTCGCGCTCCATGTCGCGCGAGAAGTTCAGCTGCCCCTGCAACGCCACCGCCTGCCCCCCGGTCATCAGTGCGTTCGCCGCGTCCGGGCTGCGGCTGGCCGCGATCATGCCGATGATCAGCGACGCGATCGCCAGCATCGACTGCTGCTTGCCCTTCACGAGGCTGCGCGCAATGTGCCGTTGTGTCACGTGCGAGAGTTCGTGCGCCATCACCGAGGCGAACTCGTCGCGCGTGTTGGTCATCGCGATCAGCCCCAGGTGCACGCCGACAAAGCCGCCCGGCAGTGCGAAGGCATTGACCGTGCGGTCCTGCACCAGGAAGGCCTGCCACGCGAAGCGGTCTTCCAGCTCGGGCGACAGCTCGCCGCGGACGCGCGCGGCCGCGAGCAACGGCTGCCATACCGACTGCAGGTAGTCGCCCAACACTGCGTCGTCGAGGTAGAGCGGGTCGCGCCGGATCTCGGCCATGATGCGGTCGCCGAGCTGACGCTCGGCTGATACGCTGAAGTCGCCGGCGACGCTGTCGCCCAGCGCCGGCAGGTTGTTCTGCGCGTGCGCCAGCGGGCCCCAGCCCGGGGCCGCGGGGAACACCAGCGCAACGCACAGCGCCAGCGTGCGAAGCAAAGGCCGTGCGGCATGGCCGCGCGCGAAAAGGTGAGGTGTCTTCAACAGCGTGTGATCCGTGGTGGCCTCGAGCGGGCCGCAGGCTCGATTGGAGCCGCCGCGCCGCAAGACGTTCACTCCCCGCGGTTGCAGTTGCAACAGACGGGTAGCCGCTCGCTATGATGCCAAAGCCATGAACACCCCTCAGAACCCTTCCTCCCACAGCGGCCTGACCCACTTCGACGCGCAAGGCCAGGCCCACATGGTCGACGTCGCGGCCAAGGACGTGACGCACCGCATCGCCGTGGCCACGGGCTACATCGAGATGCAGCCGGCCACGCTGCAGGTGGTCCTGTCGGGCACCGCCAAGAAGGGCGACGTGCTGGGCATCGCGCGCATCGCCGCGATCCAGGCGGCCAAGCGCACCGCCGACCTGATACCGCTGTGCCACCCGCTGCCGTTGACGCGCGTGGCGGTGGAACTCGAGCCGGACGAGGCCGCTTCACGCGTGCACTGCCGCGCGCAGGTCGAGACGCTAGGGCGCACGGGCGTCGAGATGGAAGCGCTCACGGCGGTGCAGGTCGGGCTGCTGACGGTCTACGACATGTGCAAGGCGATCGACCGCGGCATGGTGATGGGTGGGGTGAAGGTGCTCGAAAAGCACGGCGGGAAGTCGGGCTCGTTCGTCGCCGCATAGCGGCACGCCGGTTGCGGCGCCACGACTGCGTCAGCGCACCGGGGGGCCGGATGGCCGACGGGTACAGCTCGCGATAGTCGAACGTTCTTCTCACGCGATCGCATTGGAACGGCAACGGGTCGACCGGCGTTTCACAGACCTTGAAGAACGCATCCCCCAGCGGATGCCGGAACTCGCGCAGCCGCTGCGCCACGTAGACAGCCTTGTCGCGATCGCCGAGTTCGTCGAGTGCCTTGGCGTACGCGATCATCAGTCTGGCGTCCACGAGATGTCGCAAGGGGCGCTCGAACGCGTCGAACACCTGGGACGGATGTTCCGCGGTCGTGACAGCGGCATAGTCGGCGTGGTGGCCGAAGAAGGTGCTGCGCCGGCCGGCCTCGATGCGATCGGGCAACGGCGCCTTGCCGGCGGTGCCGTAAGGCGCATAGATCTGCACCACCCGTTGGTAGTCCCACACCGCGTAGATGGAGCCGATGATCATCAGCACACCGACGGCCTGGAACGGAGCCGCCGCCCACCTGCCGGACACGGCGCCGGGCTGCCCGTCGGTGCGACGAGGCCAACCGATGCCGAGATAGGTGCCGAACGCGAATGCGGCCGGGAACAGGAAGTAGGGGTACCACAGCGGGTACTCGAGCAGGCTGTGCCAGCCAAGCAGCATCAGCATCATCAGGCAGCAGCGGGCGAGCAATGCGGTTTGCGGGTCGGGGTGTCTCAACGCGCCGCGCGCCCGCCACAGCAACCACAAGAAAGAACCGAAGATCACCGCCGTTGCAAGCAGCCCGAGCTCCACCGCAAACTGCAGCATCAGGTTGTGGGTGTGGTCAAAGAACGCGATGGGCCGATTCGGGAATTCGGTGAAGGTCCAGGCGAAGTTGAAATTGCCCCAGCCCACGCCGAAGAGGGGGTTGGTGGCGATGAGGTCGAGGGTGTTGGACCAGATCCCAAAGCGGGAACTGCTGATGTCGCTGCCGGATGCGGCCCGCGCCTCTGCAAAATAAGTCGTTCCACCGAAATGCCCCCAGGCCCAGAGACCGGCCCACCAAACGGCGAGAACAGGGACGGCACCGACCAGCAAGCGTCTCGACGTGGCGGGCAGCCCTCTGTCGAGTAGGCCCCAGAATGCGAGCAGCAGCGTGCCGACGAGACCCGTGCGAGAACTGCTCAATGCAACGCCGAGCAGAAGCCCCGCGATGAGCACGGACGCATAGCGCCGCCAAAAGCCCGGACGGCTTGCCGCCCATGGAAGCGACGAGGCGGCCAGCAGCAGCAGCGTGCTCAACTGATTGGGTTGGCGCAGGTTGCCCCCGGCGCGTCCGGCGCCGGCGGCGCGAGCGAGCAGGTGACCATCTGCCCAATCGGGAACGAAATACTGGACGACAGCGATGGCAACGCTTGCAAGTCCGGACAGCAGCAGCGCCAGGAGTACCAGGGTCTGCGGTCTGCCCTGACTCGTGCGGGCAAACGCTGCAAAGCCGACCAGGGCGGCGCACGCGATGACCGAGATGCGAGGGCCGCCGAACACGAGCAACAGCGCCGCACCCCATGCAAATGCCACCCAGGCCGAGCAAATCGCACTCGACATGCGATGCATCAAAAAAAGCTGGCGCGACAGCGATGGAACCAGCCAGACGCCCCACGCGAGGACGGCCACGAAGGCATTGAAAACGGCGGTTGATGGTGGCTGCGAGTAGCCGAGCAAGAAACTCAGGGCCAGCAGAACGATAGTGGCGGAAGACAAGGCATGCGCGGCGAAACGGCCAACAAGCAAAGACGCGAAGCTTGTACCAGATTTTCCTGGGTGAGGAGCCGCCGGCGCTCCGGGCGTCGGTGATGGGGCCAACACAGAGCAGGGCCCGCGCCGAAGCGGTGACCGCTGGCCTAGCAATGGAAAGATTTACTGCGCGAACTGCTTTTGGGCGGCAGCTCTGCGCGTCAGTTCCGGCAATCGGACGGAACGAATCGATGATCGGTCGGGGAACTGCAGCGCCACTCCACCGGCAAGTTCGCTGCGGCAATGCTCGGAGAGAGCCGAACCACCGCGTTCTGGGCGCTGGCGGTCATGGTTACCGTGATGACGCCGTCGCCGTCGACGCCGCAATTCATCGAGGCGACGTTGCCCGACGGTGCAGCGACAGGTGTAACGCCGTCGCAAGAGGCACCATCCACGGCGCCCCCGCTGTTCGAGACGTTTTCGGTGACGGTCGCCTTGGCCGCTGCAGCCAGGGCCAAACCTTCTGTCACTCTGGCGCGGATTGTGTAGTCCTGGTAGGCGGGAACTGCGATTGCGGCGAGGATGCCGATGATGGCGACCACGATCATCAGTTCGATGAGCGTAAAACCTTGGTGCCGAGTTGCGGTCATGTGAAACCTCGCTAAAAAAAAGCGGCGCATTGATCAATGCGCCGCTTCTTCTACTTCGCATCAGCAGCACTATGTTGCTGCCGGCGCTCTAGCTACATACGATGCCAATCAACGGCACTCGGCAGGCACGTGGCGCGTTTCACCCGCAGTGATGGAGCAGTCCCACGTGATGGCGCCACCGGCGGCACCTGGGGCGGCGGGCGTCAGCGTCAGCGTGACGTTGCCTGCAGCCGCCGTGGTGACAACCGTGACCATGCCGGAGGCGGCGTCGCAGGCGGTGGATGCAACGTTCGTCGTGGCGACCGTCGGCGCAACACCGACGCAAGCGTCGGCCGGCATCACACCACCGTTGTTCGAAATGTTCTCACCCACGGTGGCCTTGGCCGCCGAAGCGAGGCCGAGCGCTTCGGACACGCGAGCGCGGATGGTGTAGTCCTGATAAGCCGGCAGCGCCACGGCGGCCAGAATACCGATGATCGCCACGACAATCATCAGTTCGATCAGCGTGAAGCCTTGTTGCACGCGCTTGATGCCTTGAATTTGCTTCATAGAGAGACTCCTTCGGGGTTTGAGGAAAGCGGGGTTTGTTATGCAGGCCGTGTGCCAGGGGCTTCGGGCCGGTGCGGCGTGATCTACTGCACGAATGTGTCGAGGGGGGTCGACAGCTTTGAGACCGGGCGTGTCAATCGCAGTGCCCGAGGTGACAGGAATGGTCAGATCACGAAGACCTGACCCGCCTCCAGGTGCTCGATGCGGTGGCCCGAATCGAGCGCGTGCACCTGCGTCACGATCGAACCCATCTCGCCCGGCTTCGCGTGCGTGACGAACACCGGCACGTCGCGGGCCAGGCCGCGCAATTCCTGCGACAAGGTGCCGGGTGACAAGTGCTTGCTCACGCGTGCCAGTTCCTGCTCGCTGTCGCCGAAGGCGGTTTCGATGACAAGCATCGCCACGCGCCGCCGCGCCAGCACCGGCCATAGTGCCGGGTTGGGGCCGGTATCGCCAGTGAAGGCCCACCAACCGGTGCGGCCTTCGACGGCGTAGCCGACGGCGGGCACGGTGTGTTCGGCGGGCAGCACCTCGATGCGCTTGCCTTCCAGGTCGAGCACATCGCCGGTCGCAAGCGGCTCCAGTCGCAGCACCGGCCGCTCGCGCGTGGGCAACTGCGTGAAGTCGGGCCAGATCACCCAGTTGAGGATGTGAGCGCGCAGCGCCTCGATGGTGGCGGGCAGCGCGTGCACGACGATCGGGCGGGTGCGGCGGTTCATCACGCTGTCGACCAGCAGCGGGATCGAGACGATGTGGTCGAGGTGCGAGTGCGTGACGAGGATGTGGTTGATGCGCGCGAGCTCGTCGAGCGTCAAGTCGCCGACGCCGGTGCCGGCGTCGACGAGCAGGTCGTCATCGAGCAGGAAGGACGTGGTCTTGCATCCCGCTGCGATGGCGCCGGAGCAGCCCAACACCCGGACTTTCATGTGGTGCGCGGTTTCCTGAGATCTGTTGTCTATCTGGCCTCGAAGGCCCCGTCCCATCCGGCGGGCGGCGGATGCTTGCGCAAATGCGCCACGCGGTAGGCAAAGAGACTGTACAGCCGCTTTTCAGGATTCAGGCGTTGCAAATTCAACAGTTGGACGTCGGCCTGATCCCAATCCTGCATCCGGTAGGCTTTCAGTGCCATATGCCACGCCATCAACTCGCTGGCCAACGCCTTGTCGCTGTCCGGCGACGCATGCAGCGGGGTGTACAGCGTCACCGGACGGCCCTTGCCCTTGATCTGTACGCGGTCAACCTCCTGCCACGGCAAGTGGTTGGCCGCGTCGCGCGTGCCGTCCGCGGCCAGCACATCGACGCCGTAGCTGCGTGCGAGCGCCTCGACGCGCGACGCAAGGGTCACCGCATCGCCCATCACGGTGTAGCTGCGGCGCAGGTCTGAGCCCATGTCGCCGACCCACATCATGCCGGTGTTGAGGCCGATGCCTACTGCGATTTCCGGCAGGCCGCGGGCTTGCAATTCGGCGTTGAGCGGGGCGACGGCGCGGGTCATGGCCTGGGCGGCCTGCACCGCCAGTTCGGCGTGGCGCGGCTCGTCCAACGGCGCACCCCAGAAGGCCATCAGCGCGTCGCCGATGTATTTGTCGAGGGTGCCGCGGTGATCGCGAATCACCTGGGTCATGCGCAGGAAGCAGAGATTGAGCAGTTCTCGCACCTGCTGCGGCTGCAGGCTGCCGGACAGCTGGCTGAAGTTGCGGATGTCGCAGAACAGGACCGTCAGCGGCTTGTTCTCGGCGTCCATGCCGTTCCCTTGCACCGGCTGCCGCGCCATTTCGGCGACCAGCTCTGCCGGCACGTAGTGGCCGTACAGCCGCGTCAGCGCGCGCTGTGCACGCTCCTCGACGAAATAGCCGTAGCCGACGTGCGCTGCAAACAGCGCAATGGCGAGCAGCAGCAGCGAGGCCGAGGGCATCACGAGGCCGGCAGCGACGTACAGCCAGGTGTCGACCGCCAAGATCGTGAGCAGTGCGACCGTCGCGGCCAGCGCAGCCGCGACGGCGCCGAGCTGCGGCAGCAGCAGCGCGAGCCCGATGCCGACAAGCAGCAGCATCAGCACCTCGTAGCCGAGTGCATAGTCGGGCTGCACCGGCAAGCGGCCGTCGAGCAGGCCCGACAGCAGGTTGGCATGGGCCTCGACACCCGGGTAAACCTGACCGACGGGCGTGCTGCGCAGGTCGAACATGCCGGGCGCCGTGGTGCCGACCAGCACGATCTTGCCGCTCAGCTCGGCCGGCGGCAGCCGACCCTGCAGCACGTCGCTGGCCGCCACATAGCGGAAGGAGCCGCCCTGAGGGCCGCCCGGGCCGCGGTAGGGCACCAATGCACCGACCCTGGCGTCGACGGGGATCGCCATCGACGACGGCCCGCCGGTGCGCAGCTGGATGCTGTCGAGACCTTGATAGCTGCGCGGCAGCCAGCGTTCGGCTGGAAAGCCAGGCTGCACCGGCGGCCACCCGTGCAGGCTGCGGAACATCGCCAGCGCGATCGATTCGTAGTGCTTGCCGTCGAACTCGGCGACCAGCGGCACCGAACGCACCAAGCCGTCCGGGTCTTGTATGGAATTGAAGAAGCCAGCGTGTGGTGCCGCCTCGGCCAGCACCGGCAGGTTGGCGCCGTATCCGTCCCAGCGGGTGAAGCGCACCGGGCGGCCGGCCAGGGCGGCACGGTCCATCACCGGGGCCGGCAGCACGCCGCTGGTGCCGCCGCCGCGGTCGCTGGTGAAGTAGTAGCCGAGCACGACCGGGCGGCCGCGCAGGGCTTGCGCAAAGCGGGCATCGTGGTCGAGCGGCGCTCGCAGCTGCTCCAGCCGGGCCTGAAAGGCGGGCACGTCCTTCAGCTCGCCGCGGGCCAACTGCTCCAGCTGCGCCAGGCCCGAGCTGTGGTCCGGTTCGGCGAACACGATGTCGAAGCCGACCAGTTGCACCCGCTGCCGCTCGAACAGTTCGCGCGTCAGCTGCGCCATGTGCTGACGGCCCCAGGGCCAGCGGCCGACGTCGGCCAGGCTTTTCTCGTCGATGTCGACAATGACGATACGCTCGTCCAGCGTGCGAGGCATCGTCGCGCGCAAGCGCACGTCGTAGATGAAGTGGTCGAGCCGCTCGATGAAGCCGAGCGGCACCAAGCCGGTGGCATGCAGCAGCATCGGCAGCAGCAAAACGCCGGCGATCAACCATCGCGGCCAGTACTGCGTCGCGTACACGGGGTGCTCAGGCCGGGAATGCTGGGCCGGCGGATGTCATGCGGCGCCGTGGGGCGAAAGGGCGGGCGCCAGCAATCGTCTCGCTCAGGACTGCACGAACTGCATCTGGGTGCCGGCGAGTTCGATGACATCGCCGTTCTTCAGGTGCACCGGGTCGTTGCCGACGGCATTGCCGTTGACGGTCGGCTTCATGGCGCCTTCGACATGGGCAAACACATAGCCGCCCGGGCGTTTTGTGATCGACGCGACCTGCACGCCAGGCTTGCCGACGGTGGTGACGACCTTGGTGAGGCTCACTTCGCGGCCGGCCGCCGCGCCGTTGAGCACCTTGATCGAGGCCGCGGGCACCGGCGTACCGCCGAGGCCCCCGAAGCCGGACGGGGTGCTGAGCGGCGACACCGGGGGCGGCTGGAAACCGCCGGCCGGTGCGCCCGGAGCCGTGCCCGGCTTCATGACCATGGTCTTTTCGTACTCGTGCACCTCGTCAGTCAGGTACTTGATCTTGTACTTGCCGATCTCGACCGTGTCGTTGTGCGTGAGCAGTTGTTTTTTGATCGCCTTGCCGTTGATGTAGGTGCCGTTGGTGCTGTTGAGGTCTTCGATGAACACGTCCTGCCCCACCATCTGGAGCACGGCGTGTTCACCGCTGACGGCGAGGTTGTCGATGACGATGTCGTTGTAGGGACGCCGGCCAAGAGTGGTCTTGTCCTTGGTGAGCTGAACCTCCTTGATCACCACCCCGTCGAGCGAAACGACCAGTTTCCCCATGCTTGACCTCTGTTGGATATGTCTCTTGTGACGCTGATTGTGGTACTGCGCTCTCAGCGCCTGAACGGCCACCATGAACGGCCGGCGGTCGCGGTGCCCTGGGCCCGCACGAGCACGACGGCGATATTATCCCGTCCGCCTGCGGCATTGGCGGAGGCCACCAGGCCCGTTCCCGCTTCTCGCAAGTCGTTGGCACTTTGCAACACTGCGGCGATCTGGTCGTCGCTGATCATGTCGGACAGGCCGTCCGAGCAGAGCAGCAGGATGTCGCCCGACAGCACATCGTGCAGGTGGGTTTCGAGCAGGACGTTGTCTTCGACGCCGACCGCTCGGGTCACGAGGTTCTTGTTCGAGGAAAAAGCTGCTTGTTCCGGGGTGATCAGGCCGGCATCGATCTGCTCCTGCAGCAAGGAGTGATCCTTGGTGATCTGCGTCAGCTTGCCGTTGCGGAAGCGGTAGCCGCGAGAGTCGCCGATGTGGCCCATCAGCAGCCGGCCTTCGCGCAGCACCGCCACCACCAGCGTGGTACCCATGCCGGCGTACTGCGGGTTGGAGTTGGCCGCATTGAAGATGGCGCGGTTGGCGTTGTCGACGCAGATATCCATCGCGCGCCGCACGTCGGTGTCGGTGGCGTTGGCCGAGGCTTCGGTGAGCCAGCGACCCAGTTCGGACTTGATGAAGGCGGTTGCCATGCCGCTGGCGATCTCGCCGGCGTTGTAGCCACCCATGCCGTCGGCCAGCACGGCCAGGCCGGCGGGCTCGTCCACGGCCACCGAGTCTTCGTTGTTGTCGCGTGCGCGACCCGGGTCGGTCAGACTGAAGAACTCGAAAAGCATGGAAGCGGAACTCAAAGCCGGCACCTATTGTTTGGGCTTGGAAGCGGTGGCCGCCGGGTGGGCTGGATTGTGCCGCGGATCGTTGCCGGCCACGCCGGACTGCCCCCCTTGGTTACGGGGGGGCAGGCGCAAGGTCGGTTCGGCGCTGGGCGCCGGCACTGCCGCCGTTGCAGCATACGACACACCTGCCTGGGCCACAGCACCCGGGGGCAGCACCGTGGTGGCGCCGTCGTCGGCGGCCGGCACGGATGCAGCAGGCAGGCCGGCCGCCACGTTCATCAGGTCGGCGGCCAGTTGCTGGCCGTCCGAATAGCGGATCTCGGCGCGCTTTTCCATCGCCAGCGCCACGATGTTGGCGAGCGCCTCGGGCAGTTCCGGCCGCAGCGTGCGCACGTCGGGCGCCGTTTCGTTGGCGATCTTGTACATCAGCTCGGCCATCGACTCGCCGCGGAAGGGCAACTGCCCGGTCAGCAGCTGGAACAGCGTGACGCCCAGCGAGTACAGGTCGCTGCGGCCGTCGATCTTGCGCCCGGCCATCTGCTCGGGCGACATGAAAGACGGCGTGCCGAGGACCATGCCGGTCTTGGTGCGCGACGAGTCGGTGATGCGAGCGATGCCGAAGTCGGTGACCTTGACGGTGTCGCTGGCCAGGTCGTACATGATGTTGGCCGGCTTGATGTCGCGGTGCACGACACCCTGGGCATGCGCATAGGCCAGCGCCTGCGCCACACGGGCGACGACGGACACCACCTTGGCCGCGGGCAGCAGCGCGCCGGGCCGGCAGTGGGGGACCAGGTCCTGGCCCTTGAGGAATTCCATCGCGATGTACGCGAGGTCGTGTTCCTCGCCGGCATCAAAGATCGTGACGATGTTCGGGTGCTGCAACCGCCCGGCGGTCTCGGCCTCGCGGAAGAAGCGCTCGCGTGCATCGTCGAGCTCGGCGCCTTCGAATTCCTGGCTCAGCGCCATCGTCTTGATGGCCACCATGCGGCCGATCTTCGGATCGCGGCCGAGGTAGACCACGCCCATCGCGCCCTTGCCGAGTTCCTTTTCGACCTGATAGCGACCCAGCATGGGTTTTTCGACCTGGCCGTTGCCGAGCAGCACTGTTGCGCCGGCCGACGACCCACCGCCGCCGAGCATCACGGTTTCGGACAGATTCTTGGCCCGCGCGAGCTTGGTTTCGATGTCCTTGTACTTGCGGTCGTAGCCGGCCATGTGCTCGTAGATGGCCTGCGCCTTGTTGAACTGGCGCTTGCGCTCGAAGTCGAGGGCCAGGTTGTACAGGTTGTCCATCAGCGGCGTTGACAGCGGCACCCGGCGGAACTTGTCGAAGGCCATGTCGAGCTGGCCCTGGCCTTGCAGCGCCAGGCCCAGCATGCGGTTGGTTTCGGCGGATTCCTCGTCGGACTTGATCTTGCCCGCCTCGGTGACCAGGAAGCGCTTGGTGGTCAGCAGCAGGTGGCCGATCAGCAGCAGCGCCGCCGGCAGCACGAACTGCACCCACACCGCCATCTGGCTCAAAAGCACCAGCTCGGCGACCAGCAGCACCAGCAGCGCCAGCCCGGTGGCGACAGCGCCGACGCCGGCCGACAGCCGGGGCAGCAGCACGATCAGGTAGAGCGCTACCAGCGCGGCGGCGCCGAGCGACAGTGCGTGGGCCCAGCCCGGCGAGGTGACGAAGTGCTCGGACAGGATGCTGGAGGTGATGTGCGCCATAGTCTCGACCGGCGTCATCGAGGCGGCAACAGGGGTGGGCAAGCTGGTGCCGACGCCGGCGGCGGTGGCACCGATCAGGACGATCTTGCCGGCGTACTTCGAGGCCGGGATCTTGTCGTTGAGGACGTCATAGAACGAGTCGATCGGGAACGCCGGCCTGCCGTCGGTCGCATAGAAGTGCGGCCGCATCAGTGCGGCCCCGTCGGTCACGATCTTGAGCCGCCCCAGCTCGATCACGTCGCCGGTGCCGACCTTCACGTCGGCGATGCCGAGGTTCAGGCTGCTCGCAGCGGCCAGCAGGGGCAGCGACGGCACGGCGCGACCGTAGTAGTCGATCAGCAGTGCGTCGCGCCGCACCGCGCCGTCGGGGTCCTGCAGCTGCCGGAGGTGGCCGATGCCGATCGATTTGGCGCCCAGTGGTTCGATCGGCTGCTGCGTATCGATGGCCGTGATGAGAAAAGCGCCGGCGGGGTCCAGCGAACTGGCGAGCGCGAAGTTCGGCAGCGGACGGTCCGGACGGCCGAGCGGGTCGCCCAGGCGCAGGTCGGCGGCCAGCAGCACGTTGCCGGCACGGGCCATGCTGGCGGCCAGGCGCGAGTCGGTGTCGAGCGCGGCTTCGGCGTCCTGCAGCAGCTGTGCGGCCGGCGGGTTGTCGGCCACGCCGGGCACCTGGCGCAGCCGGCGGATGTATTCCAGCCCGCGGTCTTGCTGCGGTTCGAAGAAGAAGGCGGTATGAACGATGGTCTTGGCGCCCGCGGCCGACAGCTTGTCGACCAGGCGGGCATGCACATCGCGCGACCAGGGCCAGCGGCCGATGTTGGAGATGCTCTGGTCGTCGATCGCGATGACGGCGATGCGATCGGAGGGGGTGCGGGCCGCACTGGCCATCCCGAAGTCGTAGTAGCGACGCTCCATGCCGCCGATGAAATCGGTCGCCGCGTGCAGGACCAACACGCCAAGCACCACCCAAACGCCGACGAACCAATCGGCCCGCCAGACGCTTCCCTTCCTCTTGCTCATTGAATGCTCGTGCTTTCGTGCTGCAGATGGCAGTGAGCTGGCACGTTAGCAGAGCCCCTCTGGCAAGACAAGGGCGCGCTCACGGCGGTGAGCGGCGCCCTGGGCACGGTTGGTGTGGAAGGATCAGGTGGCGCTGGATTCGCCGGGGCGTGGCTTGCGCATCGCCACCAGCTTGCCGACGGCGAGCACCAGCAGCGCGCCGCCGATGCCGAAGGCGTACTTCATCACGTCGGTCTGCGGCAGCTGCGGCAGGTAGGTGGCGACGGCGGGGTCGGTCAGGGCCATCGTGCCGGCGATCCAGCCAAGCAGCATGCCACCGGCAGTGATGATGATCGGGAAGCGGTCCATCAGCTTGATCACCAGTTGGCTGCCCCAGACGATGATCGGGATCGACACCAGCAGGCCGAAGATCACCAGCGGCATCTGGTGGCCTTCGCCGGCCGTCTCGGCGGCGCCGGCGATCGCGATGACGTTGTCCAGGCTCATCACGAAGTCGGCGATGATGACCGTTTTCACAGCGGCCCACAGCTTGTCGCTGGCCTGGATGTTGGCGTGCTCGTCCTCGTCTTCGGGGGCCAGCAGCTTGATGCCGATCCACAGCAGCAGCAGCGCGCCGACGATCTTGAGGAAGGAGATCTTCAGCAGCGTCAGCGCAAAGAAGATCAGGATCACGCGCAGCGCGATGGCGCCGAAGGTGCCCCACAGGATGCCCAGCCGGCGCTGCGCTGGCGGCAGCTTGCGGCAGGCGAGCGCGATCACGACCGCATTGTCGCCGCCCAGCAGGATATCGATCATGATGATCTGCCCGACCGCCACCCAGAACTCGGGTGTCATGAACTGCTCCATGTGCTGTCCTCTTGCTTCTTGAAAAACCAGGGCGGAGCGCTGGCGCTCCTGGGGAGAACCCGTAAGTGTAGGGGGAGGCGCCCGCCAGGCCCTGCGACAACTACGTACGCCGACAGGACACCGACAGGGAATTGACGGCCCAGACGAAAAGAGGCCGCAGGTGCGGCCTCTCGTCGGGGCGATCAGAGGGCGCTCAGAGCATGCCCTTGAGCAGCTTGCCCATCTCGGACGGGTTGCGCGTGACCTTGAAGCCGCACTCTTCCATGATGGCGAGCTTGGCGTCGGCAGTGTCGGCGCCACCGGAGATCAGTGCCCCGGCATGGCCCATGCGCTTGCCCGGAGGCGCGGTGACACCGGCGATGAAGCCGACGATGGGCTTTTTCATGTGGTCTTTGCACCAGCGCGCCGCTTCGGCTTCGTCGGGGCCGCCGATCTCGCCGATCATGATCACCGCATCGGTGTCCGGATCGTCGTTGAACATGCGCATCACGTCGATATGCTTGAGGCCGTTGATCGGGTCACCGCCGATGCCGACCGCGCTCGACTGGCCGAGACCCAGCTCGGTGACCTGGGCGACCGCTTCGTACGTCAGCGTGCCGGAGCGCGAGACGACGCCGATGCGGCCCTTGCGATGGATGTGGCCGGGCATGATGCCGATCTTGATTTCATCGGGCGTGATCAGACCAGGGCAGTTCGGGCCGAGCAGCAGGGTTTCCTTGCCGCCGGCCGCGACCTTGGCCTTCATCCTGTTGCGCACTTCCAGCATGTCGCGCACCGGAATGCCTTCGGTGATGCAGATCGCCAGATCCAGGTCGGCCTCGACGGCTTCCCAGATGGCCGCGGCGGCGCCGGCGGGCGGCACGTAGATCACGCTGACGGTCGCGCCGGTGGCCTTCGCGGCTTCAGAGACATTCGCGTAGATGGGGATGCCTTCGAAGTCTTCGCCGGCCTTCTTGGGGTTCACGCCAGCGACGAAGCAGTTCTTGCCATTGGCGTAGTCGCGGCACATGCGGGTGTGGAATTGGCCCGTCTTGCCGGTGATGCCCTGGGTGATGACTTTCGTGTCCTTATTGATCAGGATGCTCATTTCAGTTTCCTCTCAGGGCTTTACTTCACCGCGGCCACGACTTTTTGCGCGGCTTCGGCCATCGTGTCGGCGGCAATGATGGGCAGGCCGGACTCGGCCAGCATCTTCTTGCCGAGTTCTTCGTTGGTGCCCTTCATGCGCACGACGAGCGGCACCTTCAGGCCGACCGCCTTGGACGCGACGATCACGCCGTCGGCGATGGTGTCGCAACGCATGATGCCGCCGAAGATGTTGACCAGGATGGCCTTCACCTCGGGGTTCTTCAGCATGATCTTGAAGGCCTCGGTGACCTTCTCTGCCGTCGCGCCGCCGCCCACGTCGAGGAAGTTGGCCGGCTCGCCGCCGAACAGCTTGATCGTGTCCATCGTGGCCATCGCGAGGCCGGCGCCGTTGACCAGGCAGCCGATGTTGCCGTCGAGCTGGATGTAGGCAAGGTCGAACTTGGAGGCTTCGATTTCGGCCGGGTCTTCCTCGTCGAGGTCGCGGTAGGCGACGATCTCGGGGTGGCGGAACAGCGCGTTGGCGTCGAAGTTGAACTTCGCGTCGAGCGCCTTGATGTTGCCGTTGCCCTCGAGGATCAGCGGGTTGATCTCGGCCAGGCTGGCGTCGGTCGCCATGTAGCACTGGTAGAGCTTCTTGAGCACGTCGACGGCCTGGGCCACCGAGCCGTCCGGCACGCCGATGCCCCGAGCCAGCTCGGCGGCTTGTGCGTCGGTCAGGCCGGTCGCCGGGTCGACGAAGACCTTGAGGATCTTCTCGGGCGTGGCGTGCGCCACTTCCTCGATGTCCATGCCGCCTTCGCTGGAGGCCATCATCGCCACGCGCTGCGTGCCGCGATCGGTCACGGCGGCGACGTAGTATTCCTTCTTGATGTCCGCACCTTCCTCGATCAGCAGGCGGCGCACCTTCTGGCCTTCGGGGCCGGTCTGATGGGTCTTGAGCTGCATGCCGAGGATCTGCTCGGACAGGCTCTTCACCTCGTCGATCGAGCGGGCCAGCTTGACGCCGCCGCCCTTGCCGCGGCCACCCGCGTGGATCTGTGCCTTGACCACCCAGACCGGGCCGCCCAGCTTCTGGGCCGCCTCGATGGCTTCCTGCACGGTGAAGGCGGGGTAGCCGCGCGGCACCGGCACACCGAAGTTGCGCAAGATCTCCTTGCCTTGGTACTCATGAATCTTCATGGTGTGACTCTCTCTGGGTCGTCTACGGAAATGACCGGTCCGGCGGGGGGCCGGTACCAGCGCGGGTAAAACAGTCGGACCGCCTCGCCGTCGGAACGCAGCGCATGGCAGCGATCGAGCTGGAAGGGCGGGTTGTCGCTGGCGGCGGCGCCGCTTTCCTGCGTGTCGAGCACCTCACCGGCGAAGGCCTGGATCACGGCGGTCGGCAGCACCTGGGTCATCTCGGTCAGGTGCGTGCAGCCTTGGATGCCGCCGAGACGCTCCTTGACCGCCTGGCGGAAATTCTTGAACAGGTTGAGACCGACCAGACGGGCATAAGCATGGCCGTGGGCGTCGCAATGACCAGGGTAGGGCATGCCTTCGGTGATGGCACCGGCTTCGAGGATGTCGAGCTGTTCGTTGACGACCAGACGCAGGGTCATGTCGTGCACAGGCTCTCCGGCGAGGCGAACGCTGCCGGCCAGCGGGTAGTCGCGTGTCTTGACGTCGGTCAGGCGGGCGTCGACTTCCCAAAGCCCGTCGCCGCGGGCATAGACGGCAACGTCGATGCTGCGGCGGTGCTTGAGCTGGCGCTGGGGGGCAGCCGGAGGAAGTGCCATGTCAGCCGGGAGTTACAGGCGGGTTTCAGGCCGGTTACGGCGAGCCCGTGACTTTAGCATGGTGCGCTGCACCAAACCTTGCGGGCGGCTGTCGCCCCCAGCGGGGCGCGTCAATCGTCGTCGGTGCCGCGCACCACCCGGCGGATCACCTCGGGCGAAAAGCCGCGCCCGGCCAGAAAGCGCATCTGCTTGACGCGCTGGGCGGGCTCGATCGCCGGGGTGCCGAACTTTTTCTGCCACAACGCCTGCGCCCGCTCGAATTCGGACGCCTGCAGCTGACCGACCGCCTGCGCGACCGCGTCGGTGTCGAGCTGGTGGGCATTCAGTTCCTGACGGATGCGGGCGGCGCCGAAACGGGCCGATTTGCGGTGCAACAGCGATTCGACGAAACGGGCCTGCGAGAGCAGGCCTTTGGCTTCGAGTTCGTCGAGTGCCGCTTCGACCTGGCCCGGTTCTTCTTCGTGTGGGCGCAGCTTGCGCTCGAGTTCGGCGCGGGAATGTTCCCGCGCCGCCAGGTATTTCAGCGCCCGCCCCTTCAACGACAACTTGCCGAAACCCATGGCGGCGGGCGCGGTTGGGCTTACTCGACCTTGTCCTTGGCTTCCTTGCTGTCCTTGGACTTGCCCTTGCCGTTGGGCTTGTCGGCCGCCTTGTCGGCGCCTGCCAGCAGCGGCACGCCGAGCGCTGCGCGCACCTTGTTCTCGATTTCGAACGCGATGTCGGCGTTTTCCTTCAGGAATTCGCGTGCGTTGTCCTTGCCCTGACCGATCTTCTCGCCGTTGTAGGCATACCAGGCACCCGACTTTTCGATGATGCGAGCGTTGACGCCCATGTCGATCACTTCGCCCTCGCGGCTGATGCCTTCCCCGTAGAGGATGTCGAAGTCGGCGGTCTTGAACGGAGGCGCGACCTTGTTCTTGACGACCTTGACCTTGGTTTCGTTGCCGATGACTTCATCGCCCTTCTTGATCGAGCCGACGCGGCGGATGTCCAGGCGCACCGACGAGTAGAACTTCAGCGCATTGCCGCCGGTGGTGGTTTCGGGGCTGCCGAACATCACGCCGATCTTCATGCGGATCTGGTTGATGAAGATGACCATGCAGTTGGTCTTCTTGATGGTGGCGGTCAGCTTGCGCAGCGCCTGGCTCATCAGGCGCGCCTGCAGGCCGGGCAGGCTGTCGCCCATTTCGCCTTCGAGTTCGGCCTTGGGGGTCAGCGCGGCGACCGAGTCGACGATGATCAGGTCGATGGAGCCGGAGCGCACCAGCGCGTCGACGATCTCGAGGGCCTGTTCGCCGGTGTCAGGCTGGGAAATCAGCAGGTCCTGCAGGTTGACGCCCAGCTTTTGCGCGTATTGCGCGTCGAGCGCGTGTTCGGCGTCGATGAAGGCGCACACGCCGCCCAGTTTCTGCATTTCGGCGACCACCTGGAGCGTCAGCGTGGTCTTGCCGGACGATTCGGGGCCGTAGATTTCGACCACGCGGCCGCGCGGCAGGCCGCCGACGCCGAGCGCGATGTCCAGGCCCAGCGAGCCGGTAGAGACGACCTGGATGTCCTCGATCACTTCGCCTTCACCCAGGCGCATGATGGAGCCCTTGCCGAACTGCTTCTCGATTTGCGCCAGCGCGGCCTGCAGGGCCTTGGCCTTTTCGGTATTGAGGGCGGATTTGTTCGGTGCGTCCATTCGGTTCTCCAAAGATCCGGCGCATTATCGCAAAAGCTGGATGTTTGTACAGTACTGGATGAGGTCACCCCTACGCGCTTCGCGCGCCCTCCAAGGGGCGCCACCGGCAGCCCGGCACAGCCCGAGCTGCGATGGCCGCTCGGCAATGCGCGGTGGACCCGCCGCGCACACCTACAATCGGTCACAGCAGCGCACTCGAGCATCAAGAGCTGCAGGAGACATACGATGCGGATCCTGATCGCTGAAGACGATCAAGTGCTGGCCGACGGCCTGCTGCGTTCGCTGCGCAGTTCGGGCTATGCGGTGGACCAGGTCGGCTCGGGAGCCGAGGCCGACGCGGCGCTGTCTTCGCACGAATTCGACCTGATCATCCTCGATCTCGGTCTGCCGAAGATGCACGGGCTGGAAGTGCTCCGGCGGCTGCGTGCGCGCGGCACCGCGACGCCTGTACTGATTCTGACGGCCGCCGACAGCGTCGAGGAGCGCGTCAAGGGGCTCGACCTCGGCGCCGACGATTACATGGCCAAGCCGTTTTCGCTGCAGGAACTGGAAGCGCGCGTGCGCGCACTGACCCGCCGCGGCCTGGGCACCGCGTCGAGCGTGATCAAGCATGGGCCGCTGACCTTCGATCAGACCGGCCGCGTGGCCTACATCAATGAGCAGATGATCGAGTTGTCGGCGCGCGAACTCAGCCTGCTTGAAGTGCTGCTGCAGCGCGCGGGGCGGCTGGTCAGCAAGGACCAGCTGGTCGAGCGCCTGTGCGAATGGGGCGAAGAGGTCAGCAACAACGCGATCGAGGTCTACATCCATCGCCTGCGCAAGAAGATCGAGCAGGGCCCCATCCGCATCGCTACCGTGCGTGGATTGGGCTACTGCCTCGAGAAGATCCCCGGCTGATGCCCCCCAAGCCCTTTGCCACCGGCACCCCGGGGCAGCGTGAGCAGCGTTCGCTGTTCGGCGAGATTCTCGACTGGATGCTCGCGCCGCTGCTGCTGCTGTGGCCGATGAGCGTCGCGCTGACCTGGCTGGTGGCCGAGAACATCGCCAACCGGCCGTTTGACCGGGCGCTCGGCGAGACGGCGCGCTCGCTGGCGCAGCAGATCGTCTCGTCGCCGGAACAGACCGTGCAGCAGTTGCCGCGCGCGATCTCGGAGTTCCTGCGTGCGGACAATGTCGACACCATCTATTTCCAGGTGCTCGGCACGCGCGGCGAATACGTCAGCGGTGACCGCGAGTTGCCGGTGCCCGACGCGGAACCGGTCCGTCCGGGCGAGGTCCGGCTGCGCAGCGACGAGGCGCACCACGAGCCGGTGCGCGTCGCGTACATGTGGGTCGCACTGCCGGGGGCGCCGGAGGACGGGCCGGCGCTGGTGCAGGTGGCCGAGACGCTCAACAAGCGCTCGCAGCTGGCGACCGAGATCATCAAGGGCGTCATCCTGCCGCAGTTCGTGATCCTGCCGGTCGCAGTGCTGCTGGTGTGGCTGGCGCTGTCACGCGGCATTGCGCCGCTGTCCGAGCTGCAGCAGCGAATACGGCGTCGGCGCAGCGACGACCTGAGCCCCATCGACGAGCGCGATGCCCCCGAGGAGGTCGCACCGCTGGTGCGCTCGATCAACGATCTGTTGGGGAGGCTGGACCAGTCGCTGCAGACACAGAAGCACTTTCTCGCTGACGCGGCGCACCAGCTGAAGACGCCGCTGGCGGGCTTGCGCATGCAGGCCGAGCTGGCGCAGCGCGAGATCGACGCCGGTCAGCGCGACCCGCAGGAGCTGAAGAAGTCGCTGCGCCAGATCGCGCGCTCGAGCCAGCGTGCGGCGCACATGGTCAACCAGCTGCTGTCATTGGCACGGGCCGAGAACCAGGGGCAGCTGCCGCACCGCCACGAGGTGCCGCTGGCGCGCCTGGCCATGGAGGCGGTGCACGACTTCGTGCCGCGAGCCATGGAGAAGCGCATCGACCTCGGCTACGAGGGACCCGAGCCCGGGCGTCCCGAGAGCGTCTCCGGTGCGCCGGGCACTCGCGTGCTTGGCAATCCGCTGCTGGTGAAGGAGCTGGCGCGCAACCTGGTCGACAACGCCATCCTTTACACCCCGGAAGGCGGGACCGTGACGGTGCGGGTGTTCAACGACCCGTTCGGCCAAGTCAGCGTGCTGCAGGTCGAAGACTCCGGCCCGGGCATTCCCGAGCAAGAGCGCGAGCTGGTGTTCCAGCCGTTCTATCGGGCTTTGGGCACCGATGTCGACGGCAGCGGGCTGGGGCTCGCGATCGTGCGCGAGATCGGACAGCAGCACGGGGCGGTGATCGCGATCGAGGACGCTCGCTGGGGCGGCGACGGCAGCCCGCGCGGCACGCGGGTGACGGTGCGCTTCCCGGCTGCGGCGCCGGGCCTGGAGCCTTCCGGCGAACCGGTTGCCGCGAACGAAGTGCACCCCTGAGCGCAACTCGTGCCCGCGGCGGGCCCTTCCCCCCGAGCTGAGGGGGAGCGGTGATCCCAGGCCCCTCTGATGGGCGGATGCCGGCGACCCGATCACTTTGCTGCGCCGCAGCTTTGGGTTATCCCCCGCATCGTCCTGACGTCTCACCGTCTTCAATGCCTCGACCGCGGTGGCGGGCGCTCACATCGCGCTCGGCCTGAACCGCGGCAACCGCGAGAAAAGGAGACCTTCGTGAAACGTCTGTTAGCCCGCGCGGCATGGGCCGCCGCCTGCCTGTGCGGCACGGCAGCGGCCCCGCTGGCCGCCCATGCGACCGACACCTACACGCAAACGCGCCATCCGATCGTGCTCGTGCACGGCCTGCTCGGGTTCGACAGTCTGGGGCCCGTCAATTACTTCTATGGCGTGCCCGACGCCCTGCGCAGCGGCGGCGCGACGGTCTACACGGCCAGTGTTTCGGCGTCCAACTCGTCGGAGGTGCGCGGTGAGCAACTGCTGCGCGAGCTGCGTGCATTGCACGCTGTCCACGGCCACCAGAGATTCAACCTGGTTGCACACAGTCATGGCGGCCACACCAGCCGCTACGTGGCGGCAGTGGCGCCGGAACTGGTCGCCTCGGTGACCACCGTGCACACGCCGCACGGTGGCAGCAAGACCGCCGACGGCGTCGAGGGACTGACGTCGTGGACCGGCACGACCGGGCCGGTGTCGGCGATCGCCGACGCGCTGTCGCGGCTGCTGAGCGCGCTGTCGGGCCGTCCCGAGCTGCCGCAGAACTCGCTGGCGGCGCTGCAGTCGCTCAGTACGCGGGGCGCGCAGGACTTCAACCGCCGCTTCCCACAGGGGCAGCCGGGCTCGGCCTGCGGGCAAGGGCCGGCCATCGTCAACGGCATCCGGTATTACTCGAGTGGCGGCACCTCAGTGCTGACCCACCTGCTCGACCCCGCCGACGGCTTCCTCGGTGCCACCAGCGTGTTCTTCGGCTTCGAGCCGAACGATGGGCTGGTCGGCCGGTGTTCGTCGCATTGGGGCGAAGTGCTGCGCGACGACTACCCATGGAATCACGTCGATGCGATCAACCACACCTTCGGGCTGAGGGCGTGGTTCACGCCCGATCCGGTGGCGTTCTATCGCGCTCAGGCCCATCGGCTGCGGCAGGCTGGGTTGTAAGCGGCGGTTCGTACTTGTGATCGCCGTGACGGCAGGCCGCGCCGCGCCGTCAGGCGCATCACTTTGCTGCGCCGCAGCTGCGGGCAAGTCCGCAGGGTCAAAAACGAACGATCGTTCTTTAATGCGCTCACCGCGCTCCTCGGACGCAGTAGCGCGAGGCGGCGCGGACATTCCACAAGGAGACATCGACGTGAAACGCTTGCTTGCGCGCACGGCCCTCGCGGCCGTCTGCCTCACCGCTCTCGGCACGACGGCGACGGCTCATGCCGCCGATACGTACACCCGGACCCGCCACCCGATCGTGCTGGTACACGGACTGTTCGGTTTCGATTCGGTCGGCATCGTCAACTATTGGTACCGCATACCGTCGTCGCTGCGTTCCGGAGGCGCCACCGTCTACGTGCCGCAGCAATCGGCCGCCAATGCCAGCGAGGTGCGCGGCGAGCAGCTGCTCGCCGAGTTGCGTCGGTTGAAGGCCGCCTACGGCCACGCAAAGTTCAACCTCGTCGGTCACAGCCATGGCGGGCAGACGGTGCGTTATGTGGCTGCCGTCGCACCCGAACTGGTCGCCTCGGTCACGACGGTCGGCACCCCGCACCAGGGCAGCCCCGTGGCTGACGCCGTCAAGCGCGGCACTGACGCGACCGGCAGCACGCAGGTGGTGGCCGGCATCGTCAATGGCTTCGCCGGCGTGATCAGCTTCCTGTCGGGCGCCTCGTCGCTGCCGCAGAACTCCGAGGCCGCAATGAATTCGCTGACGAGCGCCGGCGCCGCCAGCTTCAACGCACGCTTCCCGGCCGGTGCGCCGCCCACCTCCTGCGGCCAGGGGCCCTCGGCGGCAAACGGCGTGCGCTACTACTCTGCCGGCGGCACCGCGGTGCTGACCCACCTGCTCGACCCGA
Source organism: Caldimonas mangrovi (assembly GCF_023721835.1). GTDB lineage: Bacteria > Pseudomonadota > Gammaproteobacteria > Burkholderiales > Burkholderiaceae_C > Caldimonas > Caldimonas mangrovi. Next base: position 222,829 of record NZ_JAMKFE010000003.1, read on the forward strand.
CCGACGGCTTGCTCGGGGTCACGTCGCTGATGTTCAAGGGGGCGGCAAACGACGGCCTGGTCGGTCGCTGCTCATCGCACTGGGGCCAGGTGTTGCGTGACGACTATCCGTGGAACCACGTCGACCAGATGAACCACGCCTTCGGTCTGCGGGGGCTGTTCACGCCGGACCCGGTGGCGTTCTACCGGTCGCACGCGAACAGGCTGAAGCTGGCCGGGCTGTGATGCAGCACCTGCATGCGCGCACGGCGTGGTGGGCGCTGGGAGCCGCGGGTCTGGCGCTGCTCGGCGCGATCGGCTGGGAGCTGGCGTGCCCCGACGGCTGCACTGCTGCGGCGGCGCAGACCCAGGCCGAACCGGGCGGAGCACCGATCGGGCGCAGCGATGGCTTCAGCCTGATGGCCGCCGGCCCTGCAGGCCCTGCGCCATCACCGGCCGCCGGCCGTACACCGCAAGAGGTCGCCCACGCCGTGTTCTCCGAAGGCTCGTTGCGCGGCACCTTGCCGGACGGCGACTGGGGCGTCGATGCGAGCGGCCAGTTGCGTCCATCGATTGCGTTGCGCCGGCGCTTCGACTACTACCTCGGCGCGCTCGGCGAGGCCAGCGTCGACGAACTGGGCGCGCTGATGCTCGCCGACGCGACCCGTGATGTCGGCGTCGAGGCGGCCGGCCGCGTTCGCGAGATCTGGCAGCGTTATGTGCAACTGCAGCAGCAGCGCTATGACCATCAGGTCAGACTCGGCGATCGCAGCAGCTGGGAGCCGGCGCTCGCCGAACGCCAGCTGGCACGCCGGCGGATCCTGGGGCCTGAATGGGCCGAAGCCTTCTACCGCGAGGAAGAAGAAGCGCTGAGGCGCGAGATGGCGACGGCGGCGCCGGCGCCGGAACCGACCGCACATTCGCTGCTGCTCGGCGGCGCGCCGGGCACCGACCCCGAGGTGTTGCACCAGCAGCGGGTGGCTCAGTTCGGCCCTGAAGCCGCGCAGCGCCTGCGTGAGGAAGACGCCGAGTGGGCGCGCTGGCAGCAGCGCGTCGCCCAGGCATACCGCGAAGTGGAAGTGCTCCGGCGGGCACCGGAGCTGTCGGACCCGCAGCGCATGGCGGCCGTGGCGGCCTACCTCGAACGCCACTTCGACGAACGCGAACGCCTGCGCGTGCAGGCGTTGCTGGGGTTGTGAAAAATACTCGCGAGCAGCCGGCGGGCCGCTCGCGAGTTCCCCCCTCCCTTAGCCCATGATTTGTTTCGGCAACCAGGTGGCAATGCCCGGGAAGGCATAGAGCAGCCCGACGGCGCCGACCAGCAGCAGGAACATCGGTGCCGAGGCCCGCGCGATCCACGGCAGTTCCCTGCCTGTCATGCCTTGCAGCACGAACAGGTTGAAGCCGACCGGTGGCGTGATCTGCGCCATCTCGACGACGAGGACCAGGAAGATGCCGAACCAGATCGGGTCGATGCCGGCGGCATGCACGATCGGCAGCACCACGCCCATCGTCAGCACGATCACCGAGATGCCGTCGAGGAAGCAGCCGAGCACGATGTAGAACAGCATCAAAGCGAGCAGCAGCATCAGCGGCGACAGACCCAGCGAGCCGATCCACTCGGCCAGATGGCGCGGCAGGCCGATGTAGCCCATGGACAGCGTCAGGAAGGCTGCGCCTGCGAGAATCAGCGCGATCATGCAGTACAGGCGGGTTGCACCCATCAGCGAGTCGCGGAAGGTGCGCCAGTTCAACGAGCCCTGCACGCCGGACAGCATCAGGGAGCCGACCACGCCCAGGCCCGCGGCCTCGGTTGCCGTCGCCAGGCCGGTGTAGATCGAACCCAGCACCGCGACGATCAGCAGCACCACCGGGATCAGGCTGCGCGATGTCTTGATTTTCTCGAAGAAGCTCATCGAGCGGTCGGCCGTCGGCACTTTGTCCGGGTTCAGCAAGGCCCAGACCATCAGGTAGCCCATCAACAGTGCGGCGACCATCAGACCCGGAAAAACACCGGCGGCGAACAGGCGCGCAATCGACACGTCGGCGGTGACGCCGTAGACGATCATGATCAACGACGGCGGGATCAGCAGCCCCAGCGTGCCTGCTCCGGCCAGGGAGCCGATCACGATGCTGTCGGGGTAGCCGCGCGACTTGAGTTCGGGCAGCGCCATCTTCCCGACGGTGGCGCAGGTGGCGGCGCTGGAGCCCGAGACGGCGGCGAAGATCGTGCAGCCGATCACGTTGGTGTGCAGCAGGCGTCCGGGCAGCCGGTTCATCCACGGGGCCAGCCCCTTGAACATGTCTTCCGACAGCTTGGTGCGGAACAGGATCTCGCCCATCCAGACGAACAGCGGCAGCGCCGTCAAGGTCCACGACGAGGCCGAGCCCCAGATGGTGACCGCCATCGCGTCGCCGGCCGGCCGCGCACTGAACAGCTGCATGCCGATCCAGGCCACGCCGGTGAGCGTGAGCCCGATCCATACGCCGCTGCCCAGCAGTGCGAACAGGCTCGCGACCAGCAGCGTCATGATCAACAGGTCGTTCATGATGTACTTCTCATTCGTTGAGCTTCAGCTCGGCGGAAACCGGCGCGATGCGCTTGCCGCGTATTTCCTGCCACCACTCGTCGACAAAGGCGATGAAGAAGACCACGGTCCCGATCGCCATCGACAGCTGAGGGATCCACAGCGGCGTCGCGTCAAAGCCGGTGGAGATGTCGTTGAATGCGTGCGACTCCCACACCAGGCGCAGGCTGTAGAACGCTAGCGCGCCGCTGAGCAGCACCGCCGCGCTGAGGCTCCACAGCTCCAGCCCCCGGCGCCCCGTGGCGCCGAGGCTGTTGATCAACAGCGTGACGCGGATATGCTCGCCACGCTTGAGGGTGTGCGCCAGCGCCAGGAACCCGGCGCCGGCCATGCAGTAGCCGGCGTAAGCGTCGATGCCGCGCAGGGGCAGGGTCACGATACGGTCGAGCATGCTGGCCAGGACCATGACCAGCGTGCCGACCATCAGCAGCGCCGCCAGCCAGGCGGCGCCGTCATACAGGGCGTCGAGCAGCCGGCGCATGATCAGGGCTTCTGATAGGTGTCGACGATGGCCTTGCCCTCGGGGCCGGCCTTCTCGATCCACTCGGCCAGCATCGGCGTGCCGACCGTCTTGCGCAGCTCGGTCTTCAGTTGCGGGCTGGGCTCGGTGATCTCCATGCCGTTCTTCTTCAGCAGGCCCTGGTATTCGCGGTCCTTGGCTTCGGAGACTTTCCAGCCGCGGTCTTCGGCGGTGGCGGCGGCCTTCAGCACCGCGTCCTGCGTCGCCTTGTCGAGGCCGTCGAAAGCCTTCTTGTTGACGATCACCGCGTTCTTCGGGAGCCAGGCCTGGGCGTTGTAGTAGTACTTGATGTGCTCGTAGGTCTTGCTGTCGTAGCCGGTGGAGCTGGAGGTCATGAACGACTCCACCACGCCGGTGGCCATCGCCTGCGACAGCTCGGCAGCCTGCACCGTGACCGGCTGGGCGCCGATCAGCTCGGCGATGCGCGCAGTGGCGGGGCTGTACGCGCGCCACTTGCTGCCCTTCAGGTCGGACAACGAGGTGATGGGCTTCTTGGTGTACAGGCCCTGCGGCTGCCAGGGGACCGTGTACAGCAGCATCATGCCCTGCTCGCCCAGCTTCTTCTGCAGCGCGGGCTTCTGGGCCTGGTACAGGCGCTGCGCTTCCTTGTAGCTGCTGGCCAGGAAGGGGCGGCCGTCGAGGCCGAACACCGGCCATTCGTTCTCATAGGCGCTCAGCAGGATTTCGCCCAGCTGTGCCTGGTTGCCCTGTACGGCGCGTTTGATCTCGGGCGCCTTGAACAGCGAGGCGCCGGGGTGCACGGTGATCTGCAGCTTGCCGCCCGAAGCCTGTTCGACGTCCTTGGCGAACTGCATCAGATTCTCGGTGTGGAAGTTGGCGGCCGGGTAGGCCGAAGCGAGGTCCCACTTCGACTGGGCATAGGCATTGAGCGCCAGACCGCTGAGTGCGACGGCGGCAAGAGACGTCTTGAACATGGAAGCTCCTTGCAGGTGAAGGCGGCACTTGCCGCGGGTGTTGGCAAAGTTGCAAGATCGAGGCCAAGAACTTGCTGACTGAAATGTAAGGAACTGACGATGAAGTGATATCAGTGTTTTCCCGATACGTCGACATTTTGTTGGCATTTTGTTTTCAACTTGGGCTACAGTTCCACCCATCGCAGCGAGCTGATGATGCACCTCCAGGGTGCGAAATGCACAGCCGCAGTGCGATGAACCGAGAGGGTTCACACATGAATCGCAAGAGCAAGACGACCGCCGCAGACGAGACCGACGCCCCGCACCACGAGATCGTGTCGTCGGCGCATCTCGTGTCCCCGCGCAGCAAGGAGCTGAGCGAGTTCGAATTCGGCCTGATCGTCTCCAACAACGCGTTCTCGCGCTGGATCGTCCACTGCATGTCGGCTGCAGGCCTGCGCGAGCTGACGCCGCTGGACGTGCTGGTGCTGCACCACGTCAACCATCGTGCCCGCGACAAGCGTCTGTCCGACATCTGCTTCATCATGAATGTCGAGGACACGCACCTGATCAACTACTCGCTCAAGAAGCTGCAGGGCCTGGGTGTGGTGGCGTCGAGCCGCAACGGCAAGGACGTGACCTACGCCACCACCGAACTCGGCCGCAAGCATGTCGAGCGCTATCGCGAGATCCGCGAGAACTGCCTGATCAATGCGCTGAAGGCGGACGACGCGCTCAACCAACAGATCGGAGAGCTCGCACGCTTGCTGCGCGTGCTCTCCGGCGTGTACGACCAGGCGGCGAGAGCTGCCGCCTCGCTCTGATCCTCAACCTTTCTTCCCCCTACGGGAATCGCACCTCAGGGAGCCGCCCATGACCACTTCGACCCAACGTTGGCAGTTCTGGATCGACCGCGGAGGCACGTTCACCGACATCGTCGCCAAGCGGCCCGATGGCTCCTTGACGACCGCCAAGCTGTTATCCGAAAACCCCGAGCAGTACCGCGATGCCGCGGTGGAGGGCATTCGCCGCCTGCTGGGGCTGCAGCCGGACGAGCTGATCACGGCAGACAAGGTCGAGTGCGTCAAGATGGGCACGACGGTCGCCACCAACGCGCTGCTCGAGCGCAAGGGCGACCGCACGGTGCTGGTGACGACGCGCGGCTTCCGCGACGCGCTGCGCATCGCTTACCAGAACCGCCCGCGGCTGTTCGACCGCCACATCGTGTTGCCTGAACTGCTGTACGAGCGCGTGATCGAAGCCGACGAGCGCGTCGGCGCGCACGGCGACGAGGTGGAGGCCCTCGATGGTTCCGGACTGCGCCACGCGTTGCAGAAGGCCTACGACGAAGGCATCCGCGCTTGCGCGATCGTGTTCATGCACGGCTACCGCTACACGGAGCACGAGAAACTCGCCGCGGAGTTGGCGCACCACGTCGGCTACACGCAGGTGTCGGTCTCGCACGAGGTGAGCCCGCTGATGAAGTACGTCTCGCGCGGCGACACCACGGTGGTCGATGCCTACCTGTCGCCGATCCTGCGCCGCTACGTCGAGCAGGTCGCCAACGAGATGCCTGGCGTGCCGCTGTACTTCATGCAGTCGTCCGGCGGGCTGACGCAGGCCGACCGCTTCCAGGGCAAGGACGCGATCCTGTCCGGCCCGGCCGGCGGCATCGTCGGCATGGTGCGCACGGCGGTGTCCGGCGGCCACGAGAAGGTCATCGGTTTCGACATGGGCGGCACCTCCACCGACGTGTCGCACTACGCCGGCGAGTTCGAGCGTGCGTTCGAGACGCAGGTGGCCGGCGTGCGCATGCGCGCACCGATGATGAGCATCCACACGGTGGCGGCCGGCGGCGGCTCCATCCTCAGCTTCGACGGTGCGCGCTTGCGCGTGGGGCCCGAGTCGGCCGGCGCCAACCCCGGCCCGGCCTGCTACCGTCGAGGCGGGCCCCTGGCGACCACCGACGCCAACGTCATGCTCGGCAAGATCCAGCCCGAATACTTCCCGAAGGTGTTCGGCCCGCATGCAGAAGAGGCGCTGGACCGAGACGCCGTCGTCGAGAAGTTCCAGGCGATGGCCGACGACGTGCGGCGCAAGACCGCGCGCAAGGTGACTCCGGAAGAGCTGGCCCAGGGTTTCCTGCAGATCGCCGTGCAGAACATGGCGAATGCGGTGAAGAAGATCTCGGTCGCGCGCGGCTACGACGTCACGCAGTACACGCTGCAGTGCTTCGGCGGCGCCGGCGGTCAGCATGCGTGCCTTGTGGCCGATGCGCTCGGCATGAAGCGGGTGTTCGTGCATCCGCTGGCGGGCGTGCTGTCGGCCTACGGCATGGGCCTGGCCGACCAGATCGCGATGCGCGAGGCCGCGATCGAGCAGCCGTTGACGGCCGCCGGGCTGGCGGCGGCGCGCGGCACGCTCGACCGCATCGGCACCGAGGCGCAGGAAGAGATCGTGCGTCAGGGCTTCCAGCCGGTGCAGGTGCGCATGCTGCCGAAGGTGCATGTGCGCTACGAGGGCACCGACACCTCGCTGGTGGTGCCGCTGGGCAGCATCGACGAGATCCGTGCCGCGTTCGAGGCGGCCTACCGCACCCGCTTCGCCTTCCTGATGCCCGACAAGGCGCTGGTCATCGAATCGGTCTCGATCGAGGCCGTGGGCCCGGGCGAAACGCCCGAGGAGCTGGCGCAGAGCGCCGAGCGCCATCGTCCGACCGCCCACGCCGTGGTGCGCATGTACACCGACGAGGGCTGGCAGGACGCCACGCTCTACCGCCGCGACGACATGGCGCGCGGCGCGGTGATCGACGGCCCGGCCATCATCGCCGAGCGCACCGCGACCACGGTGGTGGAACCCGGCTGGCAGGCCGTGCTGACGGCACTCGACCACATCGAGTTGACCCGCGTGCTGCCGCGCAAGCAACTCAGCGCGGTCGGCACCGAGGTGGATCCGGTGATGCTGGAGGTGTTCAACAACCTGTTCATGAACATCGCCGAGCAGATGGGCCTGCGGCTGCAGAACACCGCTTACTCGGTGAACATCAAAGAGCGATTGGACTTCTCCTGCGCGCTGTTCGACGCGCAAGGCAACCTGATCGCGAACGCCCCGCACATGCCGGTGCACCTGGGCTCGATGAGCGAGTCGATCAAGACGGTGATCGAGCGCAACCCGGACATGTCGCCCGGCGACGTGTATGTGCTGAACGACCCGTACCACGGCGGCACCCACCTGCCCGACGTGACGGTCGTCACGCCGGTCTGGAACGACGGCGGCCAGCAGGTGCTGTTCTATGTGGCCTCGCGTGGCCACCATGCCGACATCGGCGGCATCACGCCGGGCTCGATGCCCCCGTTCTCGCGCACCATCGACGAAGAAGGTGTGCTGCTCGACAACATCAAGCTCGTCGAGGCCGGCCGCTTCCGTGAGGCCGAAATCATCGAACTGCTCGGCAGCGGTGCCTGGCCTGCGCGCAACCCTCAGCAGAACATCGCCGACCTGCGCGCGCAGATCGCCGCCAACGAGAAGGGCGTGCACGAGCTGCGCGCAATGGTCAAGCAGTTCGGCCTTGCCACGGTGCAGGCCTACATGAAGCACGTGCAGGACAACGCCGAGGAAAGCGTGCGCATGGCGATCACGCGCCTCGACCCGGCGTTGACGCGTGACGGCCGGTTCCTGCTGCCGCTGGACAACGGCTCGCAGATCCAGGTGGCCATCAAGATCGACCGCGAGAAGCGCTCGGCGGTGGTCGACTTCACCGGCACCTCGGAGCAGATGCCGAACAACTTCAACGCACCGCGCGCGGTGACGATGGCGGCGGTGCTCTACGTGTTCCGCACCTTGGTCGACGATGACATTCCGCTCAACGCGGGCTGCCTGAAGCCCATCGAGGTGATCGTGCCCGAAGGCTCGATGCTGAACCCGCGCCCGCCTGCCGCGGTGGTGGCCGGCAACGTCGAGGTGTCGACCTGCGTGACCAACGCGCTGTACGGCGCGCTGGGTGTGCTGGCCGGCAGCCAACCGACGATGAACAACTTCACCTTCGGCAATGACGAGTACCAGTACTACGAAACCATCGCCGGCGGCTCCGGTGCGGGCATCGATATCGGCGCCGACGGCCGTGCGGTGCGCGGCTTCGAAGGCACCAGCGTCGTGCAGACCCACATGACCAACTCGCGCCTCACCGACCCCGAGGTGCTGGAGTTCCGCTATCCGGTGCGGCTGGAGCGCTTCGAGATCCGCGCCGGCTCGGGCGGTGGCGGCCGCTTCCGCGGTGGTGACGGCGGCACGCGTGTCGTGCGCTTCCTCGAACCCATGACCGCCTCGATCCTTTCGAACGGCAGGTCGACGTCAGCCTACGGGTTGGCGGGGGGCGCTGCGGGCGAGCCCGGGCGCAACTATGTGCTGCGCGCGGACGGATCGACGCAGCAGCTCACGCACATCGGCTCCGTCGAAATGGCGGCCGATGATCAGTTCGTGATCGAAACGCCCGGAGGTGGCGGCTATGGAACAGCTGAATGAGGGAATTCGAGACCACATCATGAACCCCGGCCCCGGCGGCTCGGTGCGCCGCCGGGTGCTGCTGCAGGCGGCCTGCGCAGGGCCGCTTGCGGCCTGGTTGCCGCACTCGCGAGCGGCAGCCGCAGCCTCGTCGCGCACCTGGCGCCTGGCCACCGGTTACTCTGCCGACGGCTTGCATGCCCGCAACATCGAACTGTTCGCGCAAGAAGTGAAGGCCGCCACCGGCGGCACGCTGTCGATCGAGGTGCATGCGGGCGGCAAGCTCGCCAAGCTGCCGGACATCTTCCCCGGCGTGCAGGACGGCCGCTTCGAGGCGGGCGAGATCCTGCTCAGCGCGGTTGCCGGCACGCTGCCGATGGCCGGCGTCGATGCGATTCCGTTCGTGGTCTCGGGCTATGCCGATGCACAGCGCCTGGCCGAGCTGGCGCGCCGGCCGATCGACGACAAGGCGCGCGACTTCGGCCTGCGCATGCTGTTCGACGTGCCGTGGCCGCCCCAGGGCCTGTATTCGAACCGGCCGCTGCAGGCCATCGGTGACCTTCGGGGGTTGCGCATGCGCACCTACAACGACACCACGCGCCGTTTCGCGTCCTACGTGCAGGCCAAGGCCGTCGAGGTCAACGCGGTCGACCTGCCGGCGGCCCTCAGGTCGGGCCAGATCGACGCGATGATCACCTCTGCCGCTACCGGCGTCGAAAGCCAGGCCTGGACGGGCATGAAGCACTTCTACGACGTTCACGCATGGATCCCGAAAAACGCGGTGGCCGTCAGCCGGGCTGCGTTCGGCAGCCTGGCGCCCGAGCAGCAGCAGGCGGTGCTGGCGAGCGCCGAACAGGCCCAGCGGCGCGGATGGCAGATGAGCGAGGACGCCGCGCGGGCCGCCAAGCAGACGCTGGGTGGGCACGGCATGGCGGTCGAGCCGCCGGGGCCCATCCTGACGCGCGAGTTGAAGCGGCTCGGCGAGAAGTTCTCGCTCGAGTGGATCCGCGCCACCAACGGGCTGGGCAACGCGGTGTTCCTGCCGTACTTCACGCAGGCGGCCTCGCGTTGAGTCGCACAAGAGGGGCCCTCGTGGTCGGCATGCAGGAGCCCGATTGTTTCTTCTGAAGCTCGGGCTGGTCGCGACCTCGGTGCTGCTCGCGTCGCTGGCGGCGCGACGCTATGGCCATGGTGTCGCCGGTGCGCTGGCCGGCATGCCGGTGATCGCCGGGCCGATCATGCTGTTCGTGCTGGTGCAGCAGCCTGCTGGGCACGCGGCTGCCATTGCGCTGGCGACGCTGGTCTGCCTGCCGGCGACCATCGCGCATCTGGTGGTGTTCGCGCTGTGCGCAACTGTGGGTGCGCCCTGGTGGGCGGGCCTGGCCGCGGCCAACACGGCGATCGTCGGCGGCGGCTGGGCCTTGGCGCAGCTCACGCTGCCGGCCGAGGCGGTTTACGCGCTGGCGCTCATGGCACCGGCGGTCGGGCTGCTCGCGATGCGCCACTGCGCCCGCCGCGCGGGCTCGGGGCCGCCTGTGGGCGGGCCGGTGGCGATCCCGCGCAGCGAACTGGCCTGGCGCGTCGCCGCGGCGCTCGTGATGGCCGCAGCGATCATGCTCGGTGCCGACGTGCTGCCGGTGATGGTCAGCGGCTTGCTGCTCGCGATCCCTATCGCCGGGAACGTGCTGCCCTGCTTCACGCTGCCGCGTCATGGTGCGCAGGCCACGGTCGCCCTGCTGACGGGCTTCGTGCGGGGCCTGTTCGGCTTTGCCGCGTTTTTCGTCGTGCTGCATGCAACGCTACCCGGGGCCGGCAAGGCCATCGCCGCCTGTGCCGCGCTGGCAGCGGCCTTGTCGGCGGCGCTGGCGGTGCACCTGCTGCACCAACGCCTGGCGCGGCGTTAGCCGCTACCGTACCGGGCCTTTCACTCCGGCGATGAACAGGGCGTCGCAGTCGTCACAAGCGTAGTGCCAACGCTGCGAGCCGCACCGCAGCCAACGGGCCTCAACATACCGATCCGCCGACGCTGGCGCCTGTTTTCAGATCGAATCCGAAGTAGCAGGCGTACTCTCCTTTCGGCGAGCGCGTGCAGGTCAGCCGGTCGTCGTCGCGTGACCGGAACCGTTCCCCGGCCGTGCTGCTGCACGCGTCCGTCTTGTCTGGCCCCATCGCGTCGAACATCTCCCGAGCAGCTTGGCCACGAAGCTGGAACGCGATTCTGCTGTCTTGCTCAGAAGGCGGCACCGGGTCGCCCAGACCGCCGCCGAAGGTCGCAAAGCTCGCCTGCGCGGGTTTGTAAGAGAACTCCCACGCCGGGATGGCGGCAACAGACAAGCCCGTTGTAAGAGCGACAGACACGATGAGAGCTTTGCGCACGTGCATATCTGCCTCAGCCGATCACTTCGACGTGGAGATGATCGTCGTGGCCGCGCATCGGACTCACACGGGCGATCGACCCGTCATTGAAGAAAACACGGCGCACCATGCCGGTGGCGTACATCAGGTCGATGAGACGCTCGGTCGCGACGCGGTCGTAGGTCGACTCGGTATACCGCACCGGCAAGTGCTTGCGGTCCTTCCTGAGCGGGCGCATGTCCACTTCGAGGCCGCTGCGATGGCTTCTGTGCGGGGGAAATGACGCCCCATCGGCCAAGCTGATGTTGCCGATGCCGAACTTGCGATCGTCGATCGAACTCCAGGCGAACTCGAGCTGAAAGATGAAGGTCAGCATCTGGGGGTGGGCGTATTGCCCTGCTCCGCCCATGGGCGTCCCGTAGGTGTAGTAGCCGGCTTCCTCGGGCGCTTGGGGAAGCACGAAAAAGCTTCGGCGGTCGATGCCGACGACAGTGGTCTGCATGTGTTTTTCCTTCCTGTTGCTTGTTGTGGTGGGCGGTGTGCCTGCGGCGCAGGCAGGACGAAGCCGACCTGCTTGCGCCGCGGTAGCCTACAACGTGCTGTGCGGAAGGAGAAGGCCCGACCCTACCAGTTCACCTCCCGCTCCGGCGTGGCCGTGATGCGGTGGAGGCTCAGATCGGCGCCGTCGAATTCCTCCTCCTGGCTCAGGCGCAAGCCGAACAGCAGCTTGATCGCGCCATAGACCACCAGACCACCGAGCAGGGCCCAGCCGACGCCCATCAGCGTGCCGAGCAATTGCCCCAGGAAGCTGACGCCGCCGATGCCGCCGAGCGCGGTGCTGCCGAAGATGCCGGCTGCGATGCCGCCCCAGGCCCCGCACAGGCCGTGCAACGGCCACACGCCGAGCACGTCGTCGATCTTCCAGCGGTTCTGCGTGAGCGTGAAGGTGGTGACGAACAAGGCGCCGGCGATGGCGCCGGTGGCGAGCGCACCCGCCGGGTGCATCAGATCGGAGCCGGCGCACACGGCCACCAGCCCGGCCAGCGGCCCGTTGTGCACGAAGCCGGGGTCATTGCGGCCGGCGATCAGCGCGGCGAGGGTGCCGCCCACCATGGCCATCAGCGAATTGACGGCGACCAGGCCGGAGATCTTGTCGACCGTCTGCGCGCTCATCACATTGAAGCCGAACCAGCCCACGGTGAGCACCCAGGCGCCCAAGGCAAGGAAGGGGATGCTCGACGGCGGATGCGCCGAAATGGCCCCGTCCTTGCGGTAGCGGTTGCTGCGCGCGCCGAGCAGCAGCACGGCCGGCAGCGCGATCCACCCGCCCACCGCATGCACCACCACCGAGCCGGCGAAGTCGTGCAGCGGCGCGCCGGTGGCGGACTCGAGCCAGGCCTGGATGCCGAAGTTGCCGTTCCACACCACGCCCTCGAACAGCGGGTAGACCGCGCCGACGATCGCCGCGGTGGCGAGTAGCTGTGGGTAGAACCTGGCCCGTTCGGCGATGCCGCCCGAAACGATCGCGGGAATCGCCGCGGCGAAAGTCAGCAGGAAAAAGAACTTCACCAGGTCGTAGCCGTTGCGCTGTGCAAGCACGGTGGCGTCGCTGAAGAACTGCACGCCGTAGGCCACGGTGTAGCCGACGAAGAAGTAGGCGAGCGTGGACACCGAGAAGTCGACCAGGATCTTCACCAACGCATTGACCTGGTTCTTCTTGCGCACGGTGCCGAGTTCCAGGAAGGCGAAACCGGCATGCATGGCGAGCACCATGATGGCGCCCAGCAGGATGAAAAGGGCGTCACTGCCCTGTTTGAATGACTCCATGAGACCCTCTCGTTGTTGCCTGGCCGCTTGCAGACGACGCAACCCCCGCTGACTGCACCTGGATGGCGCGGCCAGCGGGGGCTGTCAGTAAAACGCACCAGTTCAAAGCAAGGTCTGTGCCTTTTTGGGGCGGAGCATTTCCCCGGAATGGGGCGTGGTGGGCACAAATTGAGGGCACCATGGAGAGGTGAACGCACGAAATGCGGGCGCGCGCGTGTGCGGCGCCCGGTCTTGGTGCCGCGCGTCAGGGGTTCGAGAACCGCGTCAGCACCTCGCGCAGTGCGGCGGGGTCATGTGCCTGGAGGCGGCGCAATGCAGTCGCAGCGGCCGCCGCCAGTGCCTCGCCGTGTTGAGCCTTGATGTGTTCGATCTCCTGGCACATGGTTTTCAATCCGGCCAGCCGTTGCTGTGCTTCGGCGTCCTCGGGCGGTGCCGATCGATCGGCCAGGTCGAGCAGCACGGCGGTCAGCATGCCCAGCTGGCGACCATAGGAGTGGGCCTCGAAGATCTTTTGCTCGATCGGGCCGACGCCGGCTTCGGGCGGAATGGCGTTGAAGAACCAGCGCGTGTCGGGGGCAATGTCCTGCGCGACGTCTCCGCTGAACGGCCAATGGACGTGTGGGGCCCACAGCCAGAACCATGGCAGCATGGCGCTTCCTCCAGAAGAATGACGAGGGGAGCCCGCAGTACCGCTCGACGGGGCAGGTTCAGCTTAGTCGGCTGCTCGATCGGGCGCATCGCCCTGTCGGGGGTGGCGCGCGTGCCGGCGACGTGACGTATGCGGCGCACCCGGCCACTTGATGCTGTTACATACGAGTGCAATCAGCAGCATCCCGACATAATCAGCGCTTTGCGAGTCGTCGGGCGCAAGCTCGAGAAGGTGAGCGTCTACACTCGGGCCCTGTTGCGGTGCTTGGTAGGAGTTCGCTTCGGTGGCACAGGAGAATCGATGAAGGCTTGGCAGGAGGAAGGCGTCCAGACCCTGCTGGCGGCCGGCTCGGAAACCGAGCGCTTCGAACGCCTGGTCGAGGCGGCGCAGGATCTCGGCTTCGAATTCTGCAGTTACTGGCTGCGCGTGGCTCTGCCTCTTTCCAACCCGCGCATGGCGATGTACAACAACTTCCCGGCCGCATGGCAGGAGCGCTACGAGCAGCGTGGCTACCTGGCGATCGACCCGACGGTGAAGCACGGCCTGTCGTCGTCCAAGATCCTGGTATGGGCCGACAGCGTCACCGCTGCCTCCAAGGAATTCTGGGACGAAGCCTCATCGTTCGGCCTGCGCGTGGGCTGTGGGGTGCCGGTGCGCGACACCCGGGGCCTCTTGAGCATGACGTCCTTTGCTCGCTCGGAAGGCGACATCACGAGCGAAGAACTCGTGGTGAACCTGCCGAAGATGTTTTGACTGGCGCAAGTGGCGCATGTTGGAATGAAAGACCTCATTGCTCCTCGGCTGTTGCCCGAGATCGACGTCAAGCTGAGCGAGCGCGAAGTCGAGGTGCTGCGCTGGACGGCCGATGGCAAGACGTCCAATGACGTCGCCGACATCCTTGGCATCTCGGAGCGGACCGTCAACTTCCACATCAACAACGCCATGATCAAGCTCGGCGCCAGCAATAAGACGGCCGCGGCGGTCCGGGCGGCCGTGCTGGGCCTGCTGTAGCGGCGTTCGCGTCGGGGGCCGCCGGGGTAGGCATGCACCGGACGGTTCGCCGCGGTCTGTGAACCCTGACAGTTGCCACTGCAGCGATGCTGCCTTGAAATCGCGGCTTTTCATCCGCCAAGCCCGTCCCGGCCGCGATCACCGGCCGGGGCAGGAAGCGACCCTTCGACGAAGGGTTCGCATCAGCATGCCGACGTCTCCACCCCACTTCCAGCTGGACCGCCCCTTGCAGTACGACCCCGGCTTGCGGCTCTGGGTCGTGCTGGGCGCCGACGCGGCAGATGACCTGCTTCGGCACCCCGCCTGCTGCCTGTGCGAATCGTCGCTGCTGGTGTCCACGCTCAGCTCGGTACCTGCGGCCGGGGGGACGTGCCTGCCGCGCGGTGAGCCGCATCGCGAGGTGGAACGCGTGGTCGCCGCGTTGCTGGACGGCGTGTCGCAACACCAGGTGCGCGAGGCGGCGCGCCGCGCCGGCACGTCACTCGCGGCGACCGGCCTGGCCCTCGGCCGCGCGGACGGCCTGCACGATCATGCCCGGCTGCTGCCGGGGCACGCGCTCGGGGCTCTGTTGGGCGCGAGCGACGATCAGCTTGCCGAGCTGGCGGCCCGGGCCGGGCGCTGCGGCCACGCCGGCGAACCGGAGGCCCCGCTCGGCTTGGCGCCGGCTGCCGCACGTGAACTGCTGGCGGTGATGCAGTCGATCGCCTGCCGGCCCGGGGGCCCGCTGCGCGGGACGGGCGTGCTCAGCCGGCTGGCCGACCTCGCCGCGCGCCGCCCGGAGGTGACGCTGGAACGGGCCGTGCTGCGGCTGGCCCAGCTGTTCTACCTGGTCCACAAGGCGGCGGCCGTGCTGATACGCAACACCGTCCGGGCCTTGTGTGCGGCGCCACGGGTGGCGGAACTTGCGGGCCGCGAGCCTGCGCTGCTGGCGTCCTTCGTGCGGGAGATGCGCCGGCGTGCGCCGCCGTTGAGGCATGCCTTTCGCGTGTGCGGGCGCGATCTGGCGGTCGGCAAGCAGACGCTCCGTGCGGGCGATGCGCTGGTCGCCGTGTGGGCCCCGGAGCCGGCTGCGTTCACGCAGGCGATACCGCCCGCCTTCCTGCCGGACCGCAAGAGCGCGAAGGTGTTCGCGTTCGGTGCCGAGCCGTTCGCGTCGGCCGGGCAGCTGCTGGCGGAGACCCTCGCCGTCGAAGCGGTCGCCGCATGGCTGCGCGCCGGCCTGGCGTTCGACGTCGGCCCGAGCCGCGAGACAGTGCGACCCGCCCAAGGCATCGCAACCCTCGGGCATTTTTGAGTTCTGCGGCCGGGCCACCCGGCGCTTCACTGAGAGCGTGTACCGTGTCGGCTGCAGGAAGGCGGCGCGGCGCGCGGCCGTCAGCTGATCCTGCGCCGACCCGGGAGTTTCAATGGATCAGGCTGTTTCCGCCGGCCGCGCGCGCCGGCGTATCGACCTCGCGCTGCAAGGCGGTGGCTCGCACGGGGCCTTCACCTGGGGCGTGCTCGATCGGCTGCTGGAGGAGGACGATCTCGAGATCAGCGGCATTTCCGGCACCAGTGCCGGCGCCCTGAATGCCGGCGTGCTGGTGACCGGCCTCGCTCGAGGCGGGCCGCCACAGGGACGGCAGGCCCTGCATGATTTCTGGCGCGACGTCAGCGTCAGCGGGCAGATCTTTTCGCCCTTTCCGGCGCACGGTCGCCCGCCCGGCGGCAACTTCAACTTCGACCAACTGCCCGCCTACCAGTGGATGAACGTGTTCTGGCGCTCGTTCAGCCCTTATGAATTCAACCCGCTGAATCTCAACCCGCTGCGTGACGTGGTGCGCCGGCACGTCGATGCGTCGGTGCTGAAGAACTGTCACCGAGCCGCACCCCGGGTGCACCTGTTCATCACCGCCACGTCGGTGCGTACCGGCCAGGCGCACGTGTTCACCGGCGACGAGCTGAGCGAGGACGCGCTACTGGCGTCGGCCTGCCTGCCCTTCATGTTCCAGGCCGTCGAGATCGACGGCGAGCCGTACTGGGACGGCGGCTACGTCGGCAATCCGGCCATCTTTCCGCTGATCTACCAGACCGACGCCCTGGACGTGCTGCTGGTCAAACTCAACCCGCTGCGGCGCGAAGGCACGCCGCGCCGCAGCGTGGAGATCATCGACCGACTCAGCGAGATCACCTTCAACACCAGCCTGATGGCGGAAATGCGTGCCATCGCGTTCGTCTCGCGCCTGTTGCGTGAGCACCGGCTGGACCCGGGGCGTTACAAGGACCTGCGCATGCACATGATTGCCGACGACGCCGGGCTGCTGCCCTTCAACGCGTCGAGCAAGTTCAACACCGACTGGGGTTTCCTGCAGAAGCTGTGCGAACTCGGCCGAAGCGCGGCGGACCGCTGGCTGCGCGAGCACAAGGCGGATCTGGGTGTGCGCTCCTCGCTGGATATCGAGCGTGAGTTCCTCGCCAAGCCGCTGCGCGAGGAAATGGCACCGGTGAAGGCTCGGCAGCAGCGCCCGCGCACCCGCTCGCGCCGTCTGATCGACGGGGTCAAGCGCCTGCTCGGCCGACGTCGCACCTGATCCATCAAAAAGAACCCCGGCCCTCCACGGGGAAGGACCGGGGGCGGGGACGCGCTCATGGCAGACGTCGTAACCCGTCGGTGCCGAGAGCGTTGCAATGAACCCCGTATACAACGCTCGCTCGCCGCGCTGCGGGACGCAAGGAACCGTCCTCTGCAAGCTCGGCCTGATTAGTGTACAAAGCGAACTAATTTCCGATATCCGGAATAACGAGAAGAACAGGTCGGCGACATTGCGCCGGTTCTCACCCGCCCCCCATCCGCTGACCTCATGCCCACCGCTCGCGTTGCGCGCGCCGGCGCGCCGCGCCCGGCCCTGTTCTCGATCACCTGGCCTTTGCTGGCCGAGCTGCTGCTGGGCATGCTGGTCGGCTTGGCGGGGCTGTGGATGGCATCGCGGATGTCCGACGAAGCCTCGGGCGCCTTCGCGCTGGTCAACCATCTGCAGGCCGCGTTCTTCATTCTCTTTCGCGTCATCAGCATGGGGGTCAGCGTCGTCATCACGCAGAACCTCGGCGCCGGCAACCGGCGCACGGCGGACGAGACGGCACGCGCCTCGCTCGGCGCTACTTCGTGGCTGGCGGGCATCACGGCGGCTGCCGTGGCAGTGGCGGCGCCGTGGCTGCTGCACTGGATGAATGCGCCGGACGGCGTGATGGCCCTGGCGGTGCCGTTCCTGACGATGGCGGCCGTTGCGCTCGCGCTCGATGCCTACAACGCAACGATGGCAGCGGTGATGCGCGCGCACCTGCATGCGCGCGACACGCTCTACAACATGCTGGCGATGCATGCGCTGCACCTGCTGCTGTGCGTGCCGCTGATGAGCGGCTTCGGGCCGTTGCCGCCCCTGGGGCTGGTCGGTTTCGCGCTCGCGATGGCGCTCAGCCGTGCCTTCGGCCTGGCCTGGCATTTGTGGCTGTGGCGTTGGCGGCTGCAACTGGTGCCCACCGCGCGCGACTGGTGGGCGCTGCGCTGGCGCCGGCTCGGGCCGGCCTTGCACATCGGCCTGCCGGGAGCCGCCGAGGCGGTCGCCTACCGGCTGGCGCTGATGGTCAGCATCGCGATGGTGGCCCGCATGGGCGCGGCGGAACTGGCCACGCACAGCTACACGATGCAGGTGATGTATTTCATCCTGCTGTTCGGCCTGGCGATCGGCTTTGCCAGCGAGATCCTGGTCGGTCACCTGGTCGGTGCCGGCGCATTGCACGAGGCGCACCGGCTCGTGCGCAAGAGCGTGCGGCTCGGTCTGGCGGTCTCGACGGGCGTCGCGTTGCTCGCGGCGATCGGCGCGCCGTGGTACCTGCGTCTGTTCACCAGCGACGCGCGCATCGTCGAGACGGCCACGCAGCTGCTGTGGCTGACGGTGCTGCTGGAGCCGGGGCGCACCTTCAACCTGGTCGTGATCAATGCGTTGCGGGCCACCGGCGATGCACGCTTTCCGGTATTGGCCGGCGCGCTGTCGATGGTGCTGGTGCTGGCTGGCGGCTCGTGGTTCCTGGGCGTGTATCTCGGCTGGGGCCTGGTGGGCGTGTGGATCGCGTATGCGGCCGACGAGTGGCTGCGCGGCTTGACGATGGCGGCGCGCTGGCACTGGCGGGGCTGGGTGCCGCATGCGCGCGAGACGCATCGGCGGGTGGGGCGTCAGCGGGCGGTGTCCGCCTAGCGCAGGAAGTCGAGCAGGCTGCTGTCGTCGAGCGACGCGTGGCCGGCGGCGCAGGCTTGCGCGAACAGGCTCGCCGCCGCGACGCCGAGCGTGGGCCGGACACCCGCTGCACCGGCGGCGTCCAGGGCCAGGCGCGTGTCCTTGGCCAGCAGCGCAGTGTGCGCGTGGACTGCGACGTCGCCCGCCAGTGCCCGGTGCATGCGGTCGCTGCCGATCCAGCTCTGCCCGCTCGATTGTTCGATCACCTCCAGCGTGCGCACGGCATCGAGTCCGAGCCGCTCGGCCAGCAGCACGGCCTGCGCGGCGGCCGCCAGGTTGATGCCGGCCAGCAGGTTGTTGACCAGCTTGGTGCGGGCGCCGTCGCCGATGCGTTCACCGAGCCGGAATACATGCCCCGACAACACGCCGAGCAGCGTGGCGTGCCGCTCGAAAACGGCCGTGCTGCACGCGACCATCAGGCTCATGCTGCCGTTGCGTGCTCGCGCGGGGCCGCCGGACATCGGCGCGTCGATGCAGTGGAGGCCCAGGGCGGTGAGCCGTTGCGCGCACGCCTCGGTGCAGTCAGGGGCGATCGTCGGGCACAGCATCACGCAGCGCTCCGGGGCCAGCGTGGTCGCGATGCCGTCCGGGCCGAACAGCACGGCCTCGGTCTGCGCGGCATCGACGACCGCGACGATCACGCAGTCGCTGCGCGCAGCCAGTTCGGCCGGTGTGGCGCAGACCACTGCACCGAGGGCCGCGAGGGCATGTTCCCGTGCGGCGTCGACATCGCGCACGGCGACCGGCCAGCCCTGCGACAGCAGCCGCTCGGCCATCGCGCCGCCCATGTTGCCGACCCCGACGATGCCGATGCGCTGCGCAGCTGCGGTCATCGCGACCTCCCGGTTCAGGACATCATCAGCCGCCGGCTCTTGGCGATCGACATCAGGATGCCGACGCCCAGGCCGAGCGTCACCATCGCGGTGCCGCCGTAGCTGATGAAGGGCAGCGGCACGCCCACCACCGGCAGAACCCCGCTGACCATGCCCATGTTCACGAAGGCATAGGTGAAGAAGATCAGCGTCACCGCGCCGGCGAGCAGCCGCGAGAACATGGTCGGCGCTTCGCCCGCGATGACCAGCCCGCGGAAGATCAGGAAGATGAAGCCGAGCAGCAGCGCCACGTTGCCGGCCAGGCCGAACTCTTCCGAGTAGGCGGCGAAGATGAAGTCGGTGGTGCGCTCGGGGATGAACTCCAGGTGCGTCTGCGTGCCCTTCATGAACCCCTTGCCGGTGAGCCCACCCGAGCCGATCGCGATCATGCCCTGCAGCGTGTGGAAGCCCTTGCCGAGCGGGTCCTTGCTGGGGTCGAGCAGCGTGCACACGCGGCCCTTCTGATAGTCGTGCAGCACCGGCCAGTCGACACCGGGCTGGCAGATGCGGTCCTCGGACAGCACCAGCGCCGAGATGGCAACCACGCCGGTGACGAGCACCGGAATGATCAGTTTCCACGACAGGCCGGCGAAAAAGATGACGTACAGCCCGCCCGACATCACCAGCAGCGAGGTGCCCAGGTCGGGCTGCTTCATGATGAAGCCGACCGGGACGGCGAGGATCATGACCGCGACGAGAAAGTCCGGCGTGCGCAACTGGCCTTCGCGCCGCTGGAACCACCAGGCCAGCATCAGCGGCACCGCGAACTTCAGCAGCTCGCTCGGCTGGATCACCGTGACGCCGACGTTGAGCCAGCGGGTCGCACCCTTGCGGGTGATGCCGAACAGCTCGACGCCGAGCAGGAGCGCGACGCCGACGATGTACAGCGGCACCGCGATGGCCATGAGTTTCTGCGGCGGGATCTGCGCGACGACGAAGACCACGGCCAGCGCGATCAGCATGTTGCGGCCGTGGTCGACGAAGCGGGTGCCGTGATCGAACCCGGCCGAATACATCGTCAGCAGCCCGGCCCCGCACAGCAGCAGTACCGCGAGCGCGAGCCAGCCGTCGAAGCCCAGGAAGATGGGCTTGGCGCGCTGCCACAGGGAGGGTCGTTCGAAGGCGACGTTCATCGGACGGCCTCGGGTGGCGTCGAAACGGGGGCGACCTGCGAGGCAGGCACCGGCGTGGCGGGGCTCGAAGCGGCGGGGTCGGGGTTGGACACCGGCAGCGCCGTCCCGCCCGCGGACGGCACGGCCGCGACGGGCAGAGGCAGCGGCACCTCGGACGCCACGCGCGGCGCGCCGACCGGGGCACCGGTCTCGCCGCGTTGTGTCGCGATGATGTCTTCCTCGCTGGGGTAGGTGCCGGTGAGCCAGTAGTCGAGCACCCGCCGCGCGATCGGTGCGGCGGCCTGCGCGCCGAAGCCGGCGTTCTCGACGATCACCGCCAGGGCGATCTTCGGGTCATCGACTGGCGCAAAGGCCACGTACAGCGAATGGTCGCGCAGGTATTCGGCCATCTTCGAGGCGTTGTACTTTTCGTTCTGGCGGATGCCGACGGCCTGCGCGGTGCCGGTCTTGCCGCCGCTCTGGTATTTGGCGCCCAGGAAGACCCGCGTCGACGTGCCTTCCTGGGTGACCGCATACATCGCGCGCTTGATCACGTCCACGTGCTCCGGCTTCAGGTCCAGCGGCTCGACCGGTTCGGAGCCGACCGGCCGGCGCTCGTGGGTGACGACATCGCGGATCTCGCGCACCAGGTGCGGCACGTGGCGCTCGCCTCCCGAGGCCAGCGTTGCCAGCGCATGCGACACCTGCAGCATCGTGAAGTTGTTGTAGCCCTGGCCGATGCCCAGCGAGATGGTCTCGCCGGCATACCAGCGCTGTTGTTCCGGCTTCTTGTAGGCCTTGCGCTTCCACTCGGTCGACGGCAGCACGCCGCGCACTTCGCCGTCGATGTCGATGCCGGTGATCTGCCCGAAACCGAACGGCGCGAGTTGCGAGTACATCAGGTCCACGCCCATCTCGTTGGCCAGCGAGTAGTAGTAGACGTTGCTCGACTTCACGATCGAGCGGTGCATGTCGACCATGCCGAGCCCGCCGTCGCCGTGGCTGCGGAAACGGTGATTGCCGAACATGAAAATGCCATTGTCGAGAACGGCCTCGTTGGGACCGCGCTTGCCGGAGTTCAGCGCTGCGATCGCCATGAAGGGCTTGAAGGTCGAGCCGGGAGGGTAGGTGCCGCGCAGCGCACGGTTCAGCAGCGGCTTGTCGGGCGACTCGTTCAGCGAGCGCCAGTTCTCGACGTCGATGCCCTCGACGAAAAGATTGGGGTCGAAGGTCGGCTTGCTGACGAAGGCCAGCACCTCGCCGCTTTTCGGATCGATCGCTACCAGCGCGCCGCGCCGTGCGCCGTACAGCTGCTCGACGAGCGCCTGCAGCTTGATGTCGATCGACAGCATCACGGTGTTGCCGGGGGTCGCCGGGCTGGAGCGCAGCCGGCGCACGGCGCGCCCGCCTGCGCTGGTCTCGACCTCCTCGAAGCCGGTGATGCCGTGCAGCTCGCGCTCGTAGCTCTGCTCGATGCCCAGCTTGCCGATGTAGTCGGTGCCGCGGTAGTTGGCAGCGTCTTCCGACTCGTCGATCTTCTCCTTCTCGGCCTGGTTGATGCGACCGATGTAGCCGATCACGTGCGCGCCGACCTCGCCGAGGGGATAGTTGCGGAACAGCCGTGCCTTGATGTCCACGCCTGTGAAGCGGTAGCGCTGCACCGAGAAGCGCGCCACCTCCTCGTCGGACAGCCGGGTGCGGATCGGCAGCGACTCGAAGCTCTTCGACTCGTCCATCAGCCGCTTGAAGCGGCGCCGGTCGTAGCTGGAGATCTGCACCACCTGCGCGAGCTCGTCGATGGTCGCGTCCAGGTCGTCGATCTTCGACGGGGTCAACTCCAGCGTGTAGGCCGAGTAGTTGTTGGCCAGCACCACGCCGTTGCGGTCGAGGATCAGCCCACGGTTCGGCACGATGGGCACCACCGCGATGCGGTTGTTCTCGGCGCGCGTGGACAGCTCGTCGTAGCGGATCACCTGCAGGTAGGCCAGCCGCGCGAAGATGAGACCGAAGCACACCAGCACCATCGCGCCGGCGAACAGCAGCCTCGCACGAAAGCGCGACAGCTCGAGTTCGACGTTCTTGAGTTCGGTCATCGTCAACGACCCACGGGGAGGGGTCTACAGCGGCCGGTTGGCGTCGGGGTCGGGCGGTCGACGCTGGGGCGCCAGCAGCATCCAGGTGGCCACCGGCCACAACATCGATTCGAACAGCGGCGCGAGCAGCAGTTCCCAGCCAGGAAACAGTCCTCCCGCAATCAGTCGAATGATCACGGAAACCGCGTGTGCCGCGAAGAACAGCGGCAGGATCTGGACCGCCTGCGACAGCACGGTAAACCACAGCAGGCGGCGGTGGATGGTGATGGCGAAGTACGACAGCAGCGTGTAGGCCAGGGCATGCTGGCCCAGCAGCGCGCCGTCATGCACGTCCATCATGACGCCGAAGGCGAAGGCCGCACCCACGCCGACGCGGCGCGGCTGGTGCACGTTCCAGAACACCAGCGTCAGCGCCAGCAGGTCGGGCATCGCGGTGGTCTTGCCGATCGGCACCAGGTTGACCGCGAAGGCGAACAGCAGCGAAAACCAGATGAAGACCGGGTTGACCGGCAGCAGCAGCTGGTCGGAACCGCGCGGCATCATCGGACGGCCCTCGCTTTCCGGGCCGGGCCGGGCTCCGCCGCGTCTTCGGGCGGGCGCTCAGGCAACTGTGCGCCGATAGGTTGCACGACCAGCACATGGCGCGCACTGACGGGCGAGGCGACCGGCACCAGCGCGATCTTCGCGAAGGCCGAATCGGCGCGGCGGTCGACCTTGGTCACGCGCGCCACCGCCAGGCCCGGCGGGTAGACGCCATCGACGCCCGAGGTGCTCAGCAGGTCGCCTTCCGCCACGTCGGCGTTGGTTGCCATGAAGCGCAACTCCATCGCGTCGCTGGCCGGGTCGCCGTAGGCGACGCCGCGCACCATCGTGCGGGTGTTCAGCACCGGGATCAGGGCGGCGCGGTCGGTCAGCAGCGTCACTTCGGACGTCAGCGGGTAGACGCGCGTCACCTGTCCCAGCACGCCGTTCTCGTTGATCACCGGCGAGCCGCGCGCGACGCCCTGGGTGCTGCCGATGTCGATCACCACCCGGCGGCTGAAGGGGTCGGGCGTGTCGTAGAGCACCTCGGCGGCCTGGG
Organism: Caldimonas mangrovi; assembly: GCF_023721835.1. Taxonomy (GTDB): domain Bacteria; phylum Pseudomonadota; class Gammaproteobacteria; order Burkholderiales; family Burkholderiaceae_C; genus Caldimonas; species Caldimonas mangrovi. Next base: position 246,600 of record NZ_JAMKFE010000003.1, read on the forward strand.
TACGGGCCTGCACGGCGGGGCGCAGCTGCAGCAGCGCGCGCAACCGGGAGTTTTCGCGTTCCAGTAGTTCGACCCGGCTGACACGGGCGGCCTGCTCGGTCAGCTGACGGCGTGCCGCTGCTTCGTGGGCGCGCGCTTCCTTGATGCCGTCGAAATAGGCACTGCCGGACACCGCCATTTCCACCGGCACCAGCAGCGCACGCTGGATCGGGTGCAGCACCGTCGCGACGACGGCGCGCAGCGGCTGGGTGATGTTGAGCCGTGTGTCGGCCACCATCAGGAAGAAGGCGAGCGCCGAGAAGAACATCAGGCGCGTCAGCGCCGACGGCCCTTGCTTGAAGAAGGGCGGTGGGGTCCGATCCAGGGTGCCGAGCGGCATGTCGGGACTCTACTGGCCTTGAGGGCGAACGTGTCCGGCCACGGGGGAGCGGACACGCTTCGAGTCTCGGCTCACTCCGAGGTGAAGATGGCGCCCAGACGCTCCATGCGTTCCAGTGCCATGCCGCAGCCGCGCACCACGCAGGTCAGAGGGTCTTCGGCCACCAGCACCGGCAGGCCGGTTTCCTCGGCCAGCAGGCGGTCGAGGTCGCGCAGCAGCGCGCCGCCACCGGTCAGCATCATGCCGCGCTCGGCGATGTCGGCGCCGAGTTCGGGCGGTGTCTGCTCCAGCGCGTTCTTCACCGAGGAGACGATCTGGTTCAGGGGGTCGGTCAGCGCTTCGAGGATCTCGTTGGAGCTGATCGTGAAGCTGCGGGGCACGCCCTCCGAGAGGTTGCGGCCCTTGACTTCCATCTCCTTGACCTCGGAGCCCGGGAAGGCGGAGCCGATTTCCTTCTTGATGGCTTCGGCGGTGGGTTCGCCGATCAGCATGCCGTAGTTGCGGCGGATGTAGTTGATGATGGCTTCATCGAACTTGTCGCCGCCGACGCGCACGCTGCCCTTGTAGACCATGCCGCCCAGCGAGATGACGCCCACTTCGGTGGTGCCGCCGCCGATGTCGACCACCATCGAGCCGGACGCCTCGGACACCGGCAGCCCGGCGCCGATGGCTGCGGCCATGGGCTCCTCGATCAGGTAGACCTCGGAGGCGCCGGCACCCAGCGCGGATTCGCGGATCGCGCGGCGCTCGACCTGGGTCGAGCCGCAGGGCACGCAGATGATGATCCGCGGGCTGGGCTTGAGCACCGAGCGCGGGTGGACCATCTTGATGAACTGCTTGAGCATCTGCTCGGTGACCGTGAAGTCGGCGATCACGCCGTCCTTCATCGGCCGGATGGCCTCGATGTTGCCGGGGACCTTGCCGAGCATGGCTTTCGCCTCGGCACCGACCGCCTGGATGGTTTTCTTGCCGTTGGGGCCGCCTTCGTGGCGGATCGCCACCACCGACGGTTCGTCGAGCACGATCCCCTTGCCGCGCACGTAGATCAGTGTGTTCGCGGTGCCCAGGTCGATGGCGAGGTCCGTCGAGAAGTAGCGACGAATGGATTCGAACATGTTGCGTGTCGAGCAGGTCGGGCCGGGGCTGTGAGCAACTGGCGTCGCAGCCGGGGCGACCAAGTGTTTTTCGGGTTTTCTCCGGAACCGCTCCGGGGCGCGTCCCATGCGCCCTTTTGCGCGCTTTTCAGCACGAAACCGGCGCAGATCGCTGGGTAGGAGGTGGTCCGGGACCACCGGCGCTCAGCAATCGGGCCGGCTGTGGATAACGGGCGATAATACCCGATCCACCCCGCGCCGATCGCTGCGGGAACCACCCAAAAACCAACTAATTTACATGGCCCTGACTTCAGATGACGTCAGCCGCATCGCCCATCTCGCCCGGCTGGAGCTGAGCGGCGAGGAACAGGCGGCGATGCTGCAGCAGCTCAACGGCTTTTTCTCCATCGTCGAACAGATGCGCGCGATCGACACCACCGGGGTCGAGCCGCTGTACACGCCGCTGTCGGCGGTGCAGGACGTGGCCTTGCGCCTGCGCGCTGACGCGGTGACCGAGGCCGACCAGCGCGAGGCCAACCAGCGCAGCGCCCCGGCCGTGGAAGACGGGCTCTTCCTCGTGCCCAAGGTCATCGAGTAAGGGGTCGGCGATGGATCTGCACCGCATGACGGTGGCCGAGATCGGCCGCCAACTCGAGGCGCGCGCCGTCTCGAGCGTTGAGCTGACGAAGCACTTCCTTGCGCGCGTTGCAGCGCATGAACAGCTCGGCGCCTTCCTGTGCACCGACGAAACCGTCGCGCTGCGGCAGGCCGAGGCCGCCGACGCGCGCCGCGCAAAGGGCGAGGCAGGGCCGCTGGTCGGCGTGCCGGTGGCCCACAAGGACATCTACGTCACGGCCGACTTCCCCAGCACGGCGGCGTCGAAGATGCTGGCCGGCTACCGCAGCCCGTTCGACGCGACGGTGGTGGCCAAGCTGGCCGTGGCCGGCACCGTGACGCTCGGCAAGCTCAACTGCGACGAGTTCGCGATGGGCGGCAGCAACGAGAACTCGGCCTACGGCGTGGCACGCAACCCATGGGACACCCGCCGCATCACCGGCGGGTCGTCGGGCGGCTCGGCTGCCGCGGTGGCCGCGGGCCTCGTGCCCGCAGCCACCGGCACCGACACCGGCGGCTCGGTGCGCCAGCCGGCCTCGCTGTGCAATGTCACCGGCATCAAGCCGACCTATGGCCGCTGCTCGCGCTACGGAATGATCGCGTTTGCGTCCAGCCTGGACCAGGCCGGGCCCATGGCACGCACCGCCGAAGATTGCGCGCTGCTGCTGACGGCGATGAGCGGCTTCGACGAGCGCGATGCCACGTCGGCGGACCAGCCCGTGGAAGATTTCACGGCGGCCGTTCGCGCCGCGCGCGCCGGCGCCACCGCCGCACAGCCGTTGAAGGGCTTGCGCATCGGCCTGCCGACGGAGTTCTTCGGCGCCGGCGTTGCGGCCGACGTGACGCAGGCGGTGCGCGCCTCGCTGGCTGAGTTCGAGAAGCTCGGCGCGACGCTGGTCGACGTGTCCTTGCCGCGGACCGAGCTGTCGATCCCGGTTTACTACATCATCGCGCCCGCCGAGGCGAGTTCGAACCTGAGCCGCTTCGACGGCGTGCGCTATGGGCACCGCGCGCAGGCGTACAAGGACCTGCTCGAGATGTACAAGAAGAGCCGGTCCGAGGGCTTCGGCCCGGAGGTCAAGCGTCGCATCATGATCGGCACCTATGTGCTGAGCCACGGCTACTACGACGCCTACTACCTGCAGGCGCAGAAGCTGCGCCGCATGATTGCCGACGACTTCCAGGCAGCGTTCAGGCAGTGCGACGTGATCGCCGGCCCTGTTTCTCCGACCGTGGCGTGGCAGATCGGCGGCAAGACGGACCCGGTCGCCAACTACCTGGCCGACATCTTCACGCTGCCCGCCAGCCTGGCCGGCCTGCCCGGCATGAGCGTGCCGGCCGGCTTCGGCGAAGGCGGCATGCCGGTGGGCCTGCAGCTGATCGGCAACTACTGGAAAGAGGGCGAGTTGCTGCACGCTGCGCATGCCTTCCAGCAGGCCACCGACTTCCACCTCTGCGCACCGGAGGGCTATTGAGATGAGCACGAAGAGCAAACTGGTGCGCGGCTACGAGGTGGTGATCGGCCTCGAAACGCACGCGCAGCTGTCGACGCAATCGAAGATTTTTTCCGGCGCCAGCACGCAGTTCGGCGCTGCGCCCAACACGCAGGCCTGCCCGGTGGACCTGGCGCTGCCCGGCACGCTGCCGGTGATGAACCGGGCCGCGGTCGAGCGGGCCATCCGTCTCGGCCTGGCGGTCGGTGCGCATGTGGCACCGTTGTCGATCTTCGCGCGCAAGAACTACTTCTACCCCGACCTGCCCAAGGGCTACCAGATCAGCCAGTACGAGATCCCGGTGGTGCAGGGCGGCACGATCGAGTTCTACGTCGGCGACGAGCCGCACACGGTGCGGCTGACCCGCGCTCACCTGGAAGAGGACGCCGGCAAGTCGCTGCACGAGGACTATCACGGCCAGACCGGCATCGATCTGAACCGCGCCGGCACGCCGCTGCTGGAGATCGTCTCCGAGCCCGACATGCGCTCGTCGGCCGAGGCGGTCGAGTACGCGAAGGCGCTGCACGCGCTGGTGGTGTGGCTGGGCATCTGCGATGGCAACATGCAGGAAGGCAGCTTCCGCTGCGACGCCAACGTCTCGGTGCGCCAGCCGGGCGCGCCGTTCGGCACCCGCCGCGAGATCAAGAACCTCAACAGCTTTCGCTTCCTGCAACAGGCGATCGACTACGAGATCCACTGGCAGATCGACCAGATCGAGGACGGCCTGGCGATCCAGCAGGCCACCGTGCTGTTCAACCCGGACACCGGCGAAACCCGCTCGATGCGCACCAAGGAAGACGCGCACGACTACCGCTACTTCCCCGACCCCGACCTGCCGCCGCTGGTGATCGCACCGGAGTGGATCGAGCGCGTGAAGGCCGAGATGCCCGAACTGCCGCGCGTGATGGCCGAGCGCTTCCAGCGCGACTATGGTTTGCCGGCCTACGACGCGACGATGATGACGCAGTCCAAGGACTTCGGCCGCTACTTCGAGACCGCTGCGCAGGCCTGTGAGCAGCCCAAGCTGGTGGCCAACTGGCTGATGGGCGAGGTGTCGCGCCGCTTGAACGCGGAAGGGCGCGAACTGGCCGCGAGCCCGGTCAGCGCCGGAACGCTTGCCAGGATGATCGGCCGCATCGCTGACGGCACCATCTCGAACAACGGCGCCAGGCAGGTGTTCGAGGCGCTGTGGACCGGCGAGGGCGCCGACGTCGACGCGGTGATCGAGGCCAAGGGCCTGAAGCAGATGTCCGACACCGGCGAGCTGGAAAAGATCCTCGACGAGGTGTTGGCCGCCAACGCCAAGTCGGTCGAGGAATTCCGCGCCGGCAAGGAAAAGGCCTTCAACGCGCTGGTCGGCCAGGCGATGAAAGCCACCAAGGGCAAGGCCAACCCCGCGCAGGTCAACGAGCTGCTGAAGAAGAAGCTCGGCTGACGCCGACGCACCAAGACAAAGGCCGGCGATCGCCGGCCTTTGTCGTTCCCCGCGCACCTTGCACCCCATCCGAGCGACGCCGCGGATCCGGCTCCGCCGGTCCGCTGGTGTCGCCCCTCGAGGGGCCGCCGCAGGCGGTAGGGGGGGTCTTACTTCATGGGTTTGATGCCCTTGCAGTCAGCGCCCAGCCACTTCGCCGCCTGTTCCATCTTCATGCTCATCGGCTGGCCATTCACCGTGCCTTGCATCGTCATCGACGTCCGGTAGCCCTCGGGCGTGATGTCCCAGCCGCGGCCTTCGCCTTTCACGCCGCCCTGCGGGCCAGTGCACGTGAAGGCGAACTTCGCCTCGCTCGACGACACCGGCGCCACCTCGTGCTCGCACTTCATGTTGGGGTCGGGAGCCTGTGCGGTCGGGTCGCGCTCGGCCATCTCCTTGGACAGGCAGTAGCGTGTGACATTGGGCTTGTCGGTCAGGCCCACGCCCTGCTCGCGCATGATCTTCTCCATCTGCGCACGCTGCGCCGGCGGCATCTGCGCCATCATGGCCTGCATCTCGGCCTGCGACGGCATCTTCTGGCCGGCGACCTGGCCGCTCTGGTGGGTCTGCTGCACTTCCCACAGGCCGGGCTTGCGCTTGGTGAGGGTTTGCGCCTGCACGCCGATGCACGCGGCGCACAGCGCGGCAAGGGCCAGGGACCGCGTCAGGGAGCGGAAGGTCTTCATCGGGGTGTCCTTTCTTCAAGGCCGTCAGGGGAGGTCACCGGGTCCAGATGCCGCGTGCGAGCATCGTCGCGGCCAGCGGGATCAGGATCAGCAGGTGCGCTTCGATCATCACCCACTTGCGTGCCTGCTTCACTTCGGATTCGGGCGGCAGCGTGCCGTTCGCGTCGACCGTCTTGCGCCAGCGCGCGAACATCAGCGTCGGCTTGATCGACAGCAGGCCGATCACGACGAACAGCGTGAACTTGAGGTGCAGCAGCGGCTGGCTCCAGTACCAGCCGAACCCCTTGATGCCCCACACCGTGCGGGCCAGCCCGGTGGCCAGCACGGCGAGCGCCGTCAGCATATAGACGAAGTCGATCTTCGCAAGCCGGCGGACGACCGCGGCGTTCATCCATTCGGTGCGGCACAGCGCGGCCTCGCTGGTGAGGAACACGACCAGCGAGAGGATGGCGACGATGTGCGCATAAGCGAGCAAGGATTCGAGCATGTCCAGTGCGACGTGGTGGCGACGGGGCATTGTGGAGGCCGCCGCCTTGCTTTACAACGCCGGCCGGTGGCGGGCCGGTTCGGGCGGCCCGAGCCGGTCGACCGCGAGAGCCATGCGTTCATCGAGAGAGCCGGTCAGACGCGTGTAGCGGACGCCCGCATCCGCCAATGCCGTCTCGTACCAACGCTGCTGCCAGGCACGGAAGGCGTCGTCGCGGCGCGTGCCGTCCTGCACGAAGTCGAAGTCGGGCTCGCAGAGCAACACCTGTGCGTAGCCGCGCGCGGCAGCCGCGACCAGCGCGGCGGGCTGCTCGCCGAACATCGCCACGCTGTAGCACAGGGTGGTCAGCGGCGAGGTGTCGCAGAACAGGAACTGGTGGGCCTCGGCAAGCAGATCCTGTTCCCGCTGGATCTGTGTCTCGGCGATGTGCAGCAGGTCTTGCGGCGTCAGTTGGCCGCCGCGTGCTTCCCAGTGCTCACGGCCGTATTCGGGCGCCCACACCGTGGCGTAGTGCTGCGCCAGCCGGGCGGCGAGCGTGGTCTTGCCGGTGGATTCTCCGCCCAGCAGGCACACGCGCTGGACAAAGCTGCGGTAGACGCACGCGGCCATGTCGTGGCGGTGGCGGTGAGGGTGGCGGCGCAGTTGCGTGCCGCAGATCGGAAACCGCACGCGGTGGAGGTCGAACAGCGCCGGCTCCACCGGCCCGCCCTGCCGGTGCGCGATGGCCTGCGCCGTCGGCTGCACGTAGGCTTCGCTGCCGAACAGCACGTCGATGCGCAACTGCAGCACGTCGGTGAGCAGCGCCGCCAGGTAGGGCTGGTGCAGCGAGTCGGCTGCACCATTGGGCAGCAGCGGCGCGAAGCCGGGTGCCAGTGCGTGCAGCGTGGCGTCGTCGAGCACGATGCTGCGTGCCTGCGGGAAGCGCTCGTGCAGCCACTGGCGGCGCCGTAGCGCGTCGCAGGGCTCGAACTCGGGCACGCTGTAGCCGAGCACGACGACCTCGTCGCACTGCGACAGCGCGTGGTGGATCAGCGCCTCGTGGCCCAGGTGCAGCGGCGAGAACTTGCCGACCACCAGGCCGGTGCGCCATCGGGCGGGGCTCATGCCTGCTGCTCCCGCTGCATCCGGCGATGCCAGTGCCACCACCCGTACCACGCATTGCACCAGTAGGCCGCATACAGCATCGCGGTCACGTGGAGGCCACGCGACAGGTACAGCGGCACGGCAAGGGTGTTGACCGCGAGCCAGCAGGGCCAGGTCTCGAGACGGCGCTGCATCAGCAGCAGTTGTGCGAGCACGCTGAAGGCGGTGACGGCCGAGTCGGCCAGCGGTGCTGCCGCATCGGTGTGGTGGCGCAGCAGTGCGGCATATGCCAGCGTGGCGAGCAGCGCGACCGACGCGGCCGCCGCGGTGTGTTGCCACCCGGCCCGGGTGACGGGCAGTGCCGGCCGTGTGCCCACCCGGCTCCATCGGTACCAGCCCCAGGCGCTGGTCGCGATGAAGAAGCCCTGCAGGCCGGATTCGGCGTACAACCGGGCACCGTGGAAGACGACCGCGAACAAGGCGCAACCGAGCATGCCGGTCCACCAGGTGTGCACGCTGTTGCGGGCCGCCAGCACGACGGAAACCGTGATCAGCAGATTGGCGGCGAGTTCGATGTCGAGGGTCACGAAGACTCCAGATCGCTGGTGTACTGCACCAGCTTGTCGCCGGGCGCCAGCGCAACGATATCGATGGGCAGCGCGGGGCCGAAGGGCCGGCACAGTGCGGCCCGCAGGGCATCGCGATCTGCCCGCGGCGGGTCGACCTTCAGCAGCAGGCTGCCGTCCCCGCGCTGATGGAGCGCCCAGCGCACCAGCGCGCAGCCTTTCAGGGCGTGGGTCACCTCGATGTTGTTGAGCCATTGTCCGTCGGGGCGTCGGAAGCGCACCGGCGGCCGGCCTTGCAGGTCGAACAGGGCCGGCCCGTGGCGCGTGCGCCCCAGACGGGCATGGTCGCCGGTGCGGTAGCGCAGCAGCGGCAGCCACGGGTTGAAGCCGCCTGTGAGCACGATCTCGCCGTGCTCGCCTTCAGGCAAGGCGCGCCCGTCGGCGTCGACGATCTCGACGAACAGCCGTGACTGCAGCAGCACGTGGGCTTCGCCGTCGGGGGCGCGCACGGCGATCGGGCCGGCCTCGTTCATCGAGTACAGGTCGAGTACCGGGGCTTGCAGTTGCGCCTCGAACTCGGCACGCAGTCCGTCGGACAAGGCCATCGACGTGGACAGCACCGCACGCGGACGGTGCGACAGACCCAGCCGGCACAGTTCGGCCAGCGACACCGGATCGCCGGAGATCAGCTCCGGCCGCAGGTCGTCGAGGTAGCGCCGGCGGTCGTCTGGCGAGCGCCAGTCGGCAGGATGCAGGTTGAGCTTGACGACGCCGCATTCGTCACTGAGCGGGTTGACCGAGACGTAGGTGAAACACCGCTGCTGGAAGCCCGCCAGCACGATGCCGATCTCGCCGCGGCCGGCCCGCGGCACGATGCCGTACAGCCGCAACGCCCGGCAATGGTGGCTGAAGTAGGCTGCAGCGACCCGGGGGTGAGACGGCACCTGGATCGGATGCCCGGTGGTCCCGCTGGTGGTGAAGCACAGCAGGCGCGAGAGTCTCGCGCCGCGGGGCACGAAACCGGCCACGTTCGCCGCGAGATCGGCACGGCTGGTCGTGGGTATGCCCTGCCACGAGGTCGGCAGCGAGCCGCGTGCAAGAAAAAAAGGCACGGTCGCGCCGCAGCGCCGGGCGTGGCGCCACGCCCAGCCCGGCGGGGTGCGGGGATCGGGCCCCGATGCGTGCAGGATGCGCAAGTGGTGCCAGCGCACCATCCAGCGGTCGGCGCGTGTGAGCCGATGTCCGCTGCGGTGACGGAACACCGGCGCGTGAGGGTGTTGCACCAGGCGCTGCAGCAAGGCAGCGGACGCCGGCGACAGCCCGGGCAGCCGCGCGGCGTCCCGCCAGGCGGCGTCGGCCCCCGGAGGCTGCTCGCAATGGGTGGGGCCGGGCGTCACGGTGTCACTCGCGGGTGTACTTGTCGGCGCCTTCCTGGGCCTCGTCGCTGTCGAGGCGGGCACGGATGGAGGCTTCGCGTTGCGCATCATCGTGCGGCGGAGGCACGGGGGCGCGATCCGTTCCGCGGCGCGTGACGATGCGTGTGGCGAGGGCGACCGCGAAGGCGGCCGTACCGGCCAGGAACAGCGCGTCGCTCACGGCCTGCGAGAGGTTGAAGCGGTCCAGGCCCGCATGCACGCCGGCCAGCAGCAGCAGGGCTGCGGCCCACACCAGCGTCAACGAGACGGCATGGCTGCGGGCGACCCAGCCGGCCAGCAGCGCGCAGGCGGCGATGGTGAATGCCCAGGCCGTCCACGCTTGTCCCGTGAGCCACCGTGCCAGCGACAGCGTCAAACCCGGCGCCGCGAGCCAGAAGGCCCACGCCGCGAGTTTCGCCGCCCGGTCTGCGCGCGCGCCGCCGATCATCGCCGCACCGAGCAGGACCGCCAGCGCCAGCACCCATTTCGCCGGGTGGTCGAGCGTCGAAAGGCCGCGCAATGCGTCCCAGGCGTCGAACATCGGTTTCATGCGCCGCCCGGCTCACTGCTGCTGCGCGACCAGTACCGTTCGTCGCCGTAAGTGTGTTTCAGGAAGTCGATCCACAGCCGCACGCGTAGCGGCAGGTGCTTGCGCTGCGGAAAGACCGCGAAGATGCCGTTCGGCGGCGCTGCGAACTCGTCCAGCAGGCTGACCAGGCGGCCAGCCGCCACCTCTCCTTCGACTTCCCAGGTCGACCGCCACGCGATGCCCATGCCCGCGAGGCACCAGTCGTGCAGCACCTGCCCATCGGAACAATCGAGCCGCCCGGGTGGCCGCAGATGCGTCAGCTCGCCGTCGATCATGAAGGCCCAGCCGCGCGTCTGGCTGGCGTCGGAACTCAGTGTCAGGCATTCGTGCTGGTTCAGCTCGCCCGGGTGCTGCGGCCGGCCGCGCCGCTTCAGGTAGGCCGGCGTCGCCACGCACATGCGCCGGTTGTCGGCCAGTCGCAGGCTGACGAGGCTGGAGTCGGGCAGGTCGCCGACGCGCACGGCGCAGTCGACGCCTTCGTTGACGATGTCGACCACGCGGTCGCTGAGGTTGAGCGACAGCGACACGTCCGGATGCAGCGACAGAAAGCGCGGCACCAGCGGCGCCACATGGCGGCGGCCGAAACCGGCCGGCGCGGTGATGCGCAGGTGGCCGCTGGCCTTGACGCCGCCTTCGGAGACGCTGGCCTCGGCGTTGGCCAGGTCGACCAGCAGGCGCGAGCAGTCCTCGAGGAAGGCGCTGCCTTCGTGGGTGAGCGTGATGCGGCGGGTCGTGCGCAGCAGCAGCTTGACGCCGAGCCGTGCCTCGAGCGCGTCGATGCGCCGGCCAATCACCGCGGGCGCCACGCCTTCGGCGTGGGCGGCGGCGGTCAGGCTGCCTTTGGTGGCGACGGCGACAAAGGATTCGATCTGCTTGAGCCGGTCCATGGTGCGGGCGAGATTAAGCCGCTAAAAGTAAAAAATCAAGCACGTTTCGTGTTCTGAATCGCTGCCCAGGTTCGGAATAAAGTGCGGGCATGAAGATGCCCCCGGTCCACGCCGTCCTGTTCGATGCCTACGGCACCTTGTTCGACGTCTACAGCGTCGGCTTGCTTGCCGAGCAGCTGTTCCCCGGGCAGGGACAGGTGCTCGCGGCGTTGTGGCGCGACAAGCAGATCGAATACACGCGGTTGGTCAGCATGGCGGACCCGGCCGGGGGCCGCTACCGGCCGTTCTGGGAACTGACACGTGCGGGACTGCGCCACGCCTGTGCGCGGCTCAAGCTCGACCTGACACGCGAGCGCGAAGACCAGCTGATGAACCAGTACCGCCACCTCAGTGCCTTTCCGGAAAACCGCGAGGTGCTGCAGCAGGTCCGCGCGCTCGGCCTCGTCACCGGCATCCTGAGCAACGGCGATCCGGCGATGCTCAAAGTGGCCGTGAAGAGCGCCGGGCTGCAGAACGTGCTCGACACGGTGATCAGTGTCGAGCCGCTGCGCTGCTACAAGCCCGACCCGCGCGTGTATGCCCTCGGCCTGCAGACGCTGTGCGCGGCGCGCCCCGACACCACCGCCAGGAACGTCCTGTTCGTCTCGAGCAACGGCTGGGACGCGGTCGGGGCGACCTGGTTCGGCTACACCACCTTCTGGCTGAACCGGGCGGGCCTGCCGCCCGAGGAACTGGACACCCGACCGAGCTTCGAGGGCCGCAGCCTGCACGAGTTGCTGCCACTGCTGCAGCGCGTGAACGGGGGCAGCGCATGACGCCCGTCGACGCGATGCTGATCGGTGCCGGCGCCTTCGCTGCCGGCGCGGTGAATTCGGTGGCCGGCGGCGGCACCTTCTTCTCCTTCCCCGCGCTGCTGGCTGTCGGCGTGCCACCGGTGGTTGCCAATGCCAGCAACTCGGTGTCCCTGTGGCCGGGCAGCCTGTCCGGCGCCTGGGCCTACAAACGCGAGCTGGCCCCGCTGTCGCGCTATCTGCTGCCGATGGGCGTGGCGTCGCTGGCCGGCGGCATCGCGGGCGGGCTGTTGCTGTTGCAGACGCAGGACGGCCAGTTCGCGCGGCTGATCCCGTGGTTGCTGGGCTTCGCGACGCTGTTGTTCGCCTTCAGCCCGCAGCTGGCCGCGTGGCTGGCGCGCTGGCGCGAGCGGCGAAGCGCGCCCGCGGGCGGAACACCGGCCGGCTGGTTCACGCAGCTGCTGGTGTCCGTCTACGGCGGCTTCTTCGGGGCCGGCATGGGCATCCTGATGATGGCCAGCCTGGCGATCTCGGGCCATGACGACGTGCAGGAAATCAACGCGATCAAGAACCTGCTGTCGGCCGTGATCTACAGCGTCACGGTCGTCACCTTCATCGCCGCCGGCGCTGTCAGCTGGCCGCACACGCTGCTGATGATCGCCACCGCCAGCGTCGGCGGCTACTGGGGCGCGAGCATGGCACGCAAGGTGCCCGCGCTGTGGTTGCGCCGGCTGGTCATCGCCGTGGGCGCCTTCCTGACCCTGTACTACTTTCATCGGGCGGCCGTCGCGGCCTGAACGCTTTCCACACTCCAGACCTTCAAGAGGACCCGACCATGACCCCACGCACGACCGTACACCGGCTCGAAGTCGCCCACGAGCTGTACCGCTTCATCGAAGATGAAGTCCTGCCCGCGACCGGTGTCGACGGTGCGGCTTTCTGGGCAGGGTTCGACGCGATCGTGCACGAGCTGGCGCCGAAGAACGTGGCGCTGCTGGCCGAGCGTGATCGCCTGCAGACCGAACTCGACGCGTGGCATCGGGCTCACCCGGGGCCGATCCGTGACATGGCCGGCTACCGTGCCTTCCTCGAGAACATCGGCTATCTGATGCCCGCGCCGCGCGGCGCGAAGGCGACGACCACGCAGGTGGACGCCGAACTCGCCCTGCAGGCCGGCCCGCAGCTGGTGGTGCCCATCCTCAACGCCCGCTATGCGTTGAACGCAGCCAATGCCCGTTGGGGTTCGCTGTACGACGCGCTGTACGGCACCGACGCCATTCCCGAGACCGGCGGTGCCGAGAAGGGGAGCAGCTACAACCCGGTGCGCGGCGCGAAGGTGATCGAGTTCGCGCGCAATTTCCTCGATGAAGCGGCGCCGCTGGCAAGCGGTTCGCACCGCGACAGCACCGGCTACCGGGTCGAAGGCGGCCAGCTGTCGGTCGCGCTGAAGGACGGCCGCACCACCGGTTTGAAGGATGTGTCGCAGTTCATCGGCCACCAGGGCGACGCCGCCCAGCCGAGCGGTGTGCTGCTGAAGCACCACGGCCTGCATGTCGATCTCCGCATCGATCGTCTATCGGCCATCGGCAAGACCGACCCGGCCGGTGTCGCGGACCTTGTGATCGAGTCCGCGCTGTCGACCATTCTCGACCTCGAGGACTCGGTGGCGGCCGTCGACGCCGCCGACAAGGTGCTGGCCTATCGCAACTGGCTCGGCATCCTGCAGGGCACGCTGACCGAGCAGGTCAACAAGGGCGGCAAGACCATCACGCGCACGATGAACCCCGACCGCGAGTACGTCGGCGCGGACGGCCGGCCGGTCGTGCTGCACGGCCGCTCGCTGCTGTTCGTGCGCAACGTCGGCCACCTGATGACCAACCCGGCCGTGCTGTACGGCGGCGGCAAGGAGATCCCGGAAGGCATCCTCGACGCGGTGGTCACGACGACCATCGCGCTGGTCGACCTGAAGCGGCAGAGCGGCCTGCGCAACTCTCGCACCGGCAGCGTCTACATCGTCAAGCCCAAGATGCACGGCCCGGCGGAAGTGGCGTTCGCCAGCGAGCTGTTCGGCCGCGTCGAGCAGCTGCTCGGCCTGCCCGACAGCACCGTGAAGCTCGGCATCATGGACGAGGAACGCCGCACGAGCGTCAACCTCAAGGCCTGCATCGCCGCCGCGGCGAGCCGGGTGGCCTTCATCAACACCGGCTTCCTGGACCGCACCGGCGACGAGATGCACACGGCCATGCAGGCCGGCCCGATGATCCGCAAGAACGACATGAAGGGCAGCAAGTGGATCGCCGCCTACGAGCGCAACAACGTGCTGGTGGGTCTGGGCATGGGCCTGCGCGGGCGTGCGCAGATCGGCAAGGGCATGTGGGCCATGCCCGACCTGATGGCCGCGATGCTGCAGCAGAAGTCGGTGCACCCGAAGGCCGGTGCCAACACCGCCTGGGTGCCGTCGCCGACCGCGGCCACGCTGCATGCGCTGCACTACCACCAGGTCGATGTCTTCGCGATCCAGCAGGAACTGGAGAAGACCGACGCGGACGCCGCGCGCGACGCGCTGCTGGGCGACCTGCTGACCGTGCCGGTGGCAGAGCAGCCGGACTGGTCCGATGCGGACAAGCAGCAGGAACTCGACAACAACGTGCAGGGCATCCTCGGCTACGTGGTGCGCTGGATCGACCAGGGGGTCGGCTGCTCCAAGGTGCCCGACATCCACAACGTCGGCCTGATGGAAGACCGCGCCACGCTGCGCATCTCCAGCCAGCACATCGCCAACTGGCTGCTGCACGGCGTGGTCAGCAAGGAGCAGGTGAACGCGACCTTCCAGCGCATGGCGGCGGTGGTCGACCAGCAGAACGCCGGTGACCCGCTGTACCGGCCGATGGCGGGGAATTTCGACACCTCGGCTGCCTATCGGGCCGCGCAGGACCTGGTGTTCAAGGGCGTCGAGCAGCCGAGCGGCTACACCGAGCCGCTGCTGCATGCGTGGCGGCTGAAGGTCAAGCAGACGCAGGGTTGATCCGGGCCCGGTCCTGACAAGAACGGCACTCTCGAGGTGCCGTTTTTCGTTTGGGGGCCACGAGTACGATGGAGCGTCTTTCGCACCGCGCCGCCCATCATCATGTGCCAGCTGCTTGCCATGAACTGCAACACCCCGACCGACATCGTGTTCAGTTTCACGGGGTTCGCGACGCGCTCGCAGGAGCATGCCGACGGCTTCGGCATCGCGTTCTTTGAGGGCGCGGGTGTCCGGCTTTTCGTCGACCACCAGGCCGCACTGCACTCGCCGGTGGCCGAGCTGGTGCGGCGCTATCCGATCAAGAGCACCAACGTCATCGCGCACATCCGCAAGGCCACGCAGGGGCCGGTGGTGCTGGAGAACTGCCACCCGTTCGTGCGCGAACTATGGGGGCGCTACTGGGTGTTCGCGCACAACGGCGATCTGAAGGGGTTCACGCCGAGATTGCATGCGGCGTTCCGCCCGGTGGGCACGACCGACAGCGAGCAGGCGTTCTGCTGGCTGATGCAGGAGCTGGCGAAGAACCACGCGTCGGTGCCGACGCCCGAGCAGCTGACTGAGACGCTGCGCGAACTGGTGCCGTTGGTGGCGCGGCACGGTACCTTCAACTTCATGCTCAGCAACGGGCATGCGCTGTGGGCGCACTGCTCCACGCGGCTGCACTACCTGGTGCGCCAGCACCCCTTCGGGGCGGCGAAGCTCCAGGACGAGGACATGTCGGTCAACTTCGCCGACGTGACGACGGCACGTGATCGCGTCGCCGTCGTCGTCACCGAGCCGCTGACGGCCAACGAGGATTGGGTGACCTTCGCTGCGGGCGAACTCAAGGTGTTTGTCGACGGCGAGCCTTTGCCCGTATAGATGGCCTACAGAAGTGGGCAGCCACCTGTTTGATCGCCGCTCCATCGGTTCGCGCACAACTCGATACATCTCTTGAATTGCTGTCGCGCCTCATGCATGGAATGATTTCCCATCTATTCCATTTCGATGAGGGTCCTCATGGCGTTCGGCTTTCCATTCATTGCCCGCTTGACGAGCGCTGCGATGCTCGTCGGCCTCGGGGTGCTGACCGCGTGCGGGGGCGGTGGCGGCGGTTCTTCGGGCGGTGGTGAAGGCACGGTGCGCATGTCGTTGACCGATGCGCCGGCCTGCTACGAGCACGTCTACGTCACGGTCGACCAGGTGCGGGTGCACGAAAGCGGCGCTGCCGATACGGACGACGGCGGATGGGTCGACATTCCGCTGGCCGCGCCTCAGCGCATCGACCTGCTGACGCTGACCAACGGCGTGCTCGCCGAACTCGGTCAGGCCAGCCTGCCGGCCGGCGCCTACAGCCAGATCCGGCTGGTGCTCGCCGACAACCCGGCCAGCGCTCCTTATGCCAACGCCATCGTGCGGGCCGGCGACATCACCGGCACCGAGATTCCGTTGAAGACACCCAGCGCCCAGCGGAGCGGGCTCAAACTGAACACGCACCTCCAGGTCGAGGCCGATCAGGTGCTCGACGTGGTGCTCGACTTCGATGCCTGCAAATCCATCGTGACGGCCGGGAACTCGGGCAACTACCTGCTGAAGCCGGTGATCGCGGTGATTCCGCTCGTCGGGACGGCCGGTGAGGCCGTCGAAGGGTACGTCGCGCCGGCGATGGCCGCCGATGCGACGGTTTCGGTCCAGCAAGGCAGCGTGGTGGTCAAATCCACGGCACCGGACGCCGCCACCGGCAAGTTCGTGCTGTCCCCGGTGCCGGCCGGCGATTACACGCTGGTCGTCAGTGCGCCGGGGCGGGCCACCGCCATCGTGACCGGCGTGCCGGTCACGACCGCAGCGCGCACCGCGCTCAATGCAGCGTCGGCGCCGATCGATCCGCCGATGTCGGCGATGGCGACGGCCGACGGCAGCGTCACGGTCGAGCCGGTGCCGGACGACGGCATCGATGCGACGGTGCGGGCGCTGCAGTTGCTGACGTCCGGCGTGACCCTCGAGATCGCCGCGCAGCCGGTTGACGCCGACACCGGTGCCTACGCCTTCGCGCTGCCGCTGGCGGCCCCTGTGACCGCAGGCTATGCGCCGACGCTGGCCTTCTCTGCCGACAGCGCTGTCGCGTCCGACTACCGGCTCGAAGCTTCGGTGCCCGGAGAGGCCCCGCAGACCGTCGACGTCACGCTCACCGCCGCCGGCGCCACCACGCCGTTCGGCTTCGGGCCCTGACGTCGGTCCCTTCCTTTCAGCCGCGCTGCACCGGCAGCACCAGCGTCACGCAGGTGCGGCCCGGCTGAGAAGCGAACACCACGTCCCCGCCCAGCGTCTGGGCACGCTTGCGCAGGTTGCGCAAGCCCTTGCTGGCGGTCGGCGCGTTGCCGACCGCGCTCGCATCGAAGCCGATGCCGTCGTCGTCGATGTGCACCTCGACCGCGTCGCCCGTCTTCCTCAGCGCGATCGTCACCTTGCGCGCCCTGGCGTGCTTGAGAATGTTGGTCAGTGCCTCCTGCACGATGCGCAGCACCTGCAGTGCGGCCGTCGCATCGAGCCAGGGCAGCGGCGGCAGGTCGTCGACCTGCCATTCCAGCTGCAGCCCGGCTGCCTCCAGCCGCTTGCCGAGCCGGTAGCGCAGCGTGGCCAGCAGCGTGACGAGATCGTGGCCGATCGGCTCCAGCGAGTCGATCACCAGCCGCAGGTCGTCGACGCACTCGCGCAGCACGGCGGCCACGGCCTGGATGTCGAGCTTGCCCTGCTCGACGAGCACCAGCGACGACATCAATGCCGAACCCATGCCGTCGTGCATGTCGCGCATCAGGCGCTGGCGTTCCAGCAGCATGGCCTGCTCGCGTTCGACGTCGCGCAACCTGCGGTGGTTCTCTTCCAGCTGCGCAGTGCGCTGGGCAAGCCGCTCCTCGAGCGATGCGTTGATCTGCTCCACTTCCTCGATCGCGCCGCTGTAGCGGCGCAGCACGGCATAGAGAAAGGCCGCGAACACCAGCAGCGTCGCGTACGGCATCAGGTACAGGCTCTCGGGCGAGATGCGCAGGCTCACGAGCAGGATGTCGTGCACGCCCATCGCGATGCAGACCCACATCGTCAGTGTCAGCACCCGCAGTTCTCGGCTCTTGTAGCGCACCGCGATCCAGGTGATGAAGGCGGTCACGAAGATGGACACCAGCGCATTGACCGACTGCTGCAGTACCAACGGGTCCCAGGGCGACGGCGGGATCGTCAGCAGTGCCGACAACGCCGTGAAACCGACCAGCAGCCATTCGATCAACGGATAGCGCCGGTAGTGAAAACGCAGCGCGAAGAGATAGGTCAGCACCATCACCCACGACATCGACGCGTTGGTCAGCCACCAGAACCAGTCGTGCACGATGCCGCCGCGCGGCAGGTCGGCGTGGTAGTGCAGGTTGCGCACCCACCAGGCGGCCGACACCAATGCGAACAGCAGGTACGCCGACTCGTTGCGTCGCCGCATCCACACGCCGAGCGAGAACAGGCCCAGCACCAGGATGGTCAGGCTGGTGACCTGCGGCCCGGTGACGTGCAGCAGCGTGCGGCGGTCGGCCATCGCGCGGATCTCGTCGGCGGGGCCGACCCACAGCGTCGACAGCGAATGGGTCATGTTGGCGCGCAATGGCACGCCGACGGTGACATCGACGTCGATGGCGACGCCGGGGCTGGTGAACACGACGTCGTGCGGGATCGGCACGTACAGCGGCCGGTTCCACTGCGAGCCCCAGTTGCGGCGGTTGGCCGACAGCAGCCGGCCGTTGACGTGCACCTCGACCGGGCCGCCCTGCACGCGCGCGCTGTACAGCGCCAGCGGCGGCGATGCGCCGCTCGGCGGCAAGCTGTAGCGCACGTTGTACCAATGCATGACCCAGTCCCGCGGGCCGTTGAACAGCGTGATGGCTCCGCGCGGCGTCGCGACCGGCAGCTTGACGACCTCCCAGCCGGGCTCGGACAGGTCGGGACGGACGATGCCAGCGTCCGGCAGTGCCGGGCCGAGCGGCACGATCTGGCGCTCGGCGAGGCGGAACTGCTGGGCAGGGGGAATTTCCTCGGGCCCGGTGTCCTGGGCAAGTGCCGCGCTGAGCAGCAGGCCCAGCACCAGGCCTACCAGCGTTCTAGTCGCGCAGCAGGCCCAGCTTGCGAGCTTCATACACCGCTTCGGACTTGGAATTGACCTGCAGCTTGCGATAGCTGCGTTTCACATAAGTCATCACCGTGTGCTTCGAGACGCTCATCATCTGGGCGATCTCTTCGTAGGTGAAACCCTTGGTGGCCAGCGTCAGCACGGCGAGTTCGCGGTCCGACAGTGCCGGTGCACCTTCGGCCGGGGCTGCACCGGCACCGGCACCAGCGCCGGCCGGCGCCAGGCGGCTCAGCAACTGGCGCGCGATGACCGGGCTGATCGGGCTGCCGCCGGCGTGCAGCGCACGGATCTGATCGGCGATGTCCTCGGGCAGCGTGTCCTTCAGCAGGTAGCCCGTCGCGCCGGCTTCCAGCGAACCGACCACGTGCTGCTCGTCGCCGAACACCGTGACGACCATCACGTCGCATTCCGGCAGATGACGCGCGCAGTAGCGGATCAATTCGATGCCGCCGATGTCCGGCAGCCCCAGGTCGACCAGCAGCACGTCGGGTCGTGTCGCTTTCAGCAAGGCGAGCCCGCCCGCGCCATCGGCGGCCGCCCCGGCCAGCTTCAGGTCGGGGGCCGACTCGATGGCCTGCACGAAGGCCTGACGGAAACGGGCGTCGTCCTCGACGACGGCCACGGAGAGTTGCCACATGTCCCCAGTGTAGGGGGACTGCAAAGCCGAGCCGGTCCCTCGTTGAAGGGACAGTGCGACAGGTGCTGCCCCGGGCTCGCCTGTCAATCGACTGTCAGTAACGGTGCCGGATACCGACCGCGAAGCTGTTGCCGGCGTCCTCGCCCTTGACCCTGTCGTGCATGTAGATGGCGTAAAGATCGGTGCGCTTGGACAGGAAGTGGTCATAGCCCAGCGAAGCGGTGTTGCGCTTGATGTCGTCGCCGGCCGTCGGCTCGCTGTTCGCGTGGCCCCACGACGCCAGCACCGAGCCGGCACCGACCGGGGCACTCGCACCGAGCTGGTACAGCTGGTTCTTCGGCACCGTGCTGCCGGTATCGTCCTCCTTGACCTGCGTGTATTGCCCGTAGGCCTTCGCGATGCCGAAATCGTACGAGCCGTTGAGCTGGTAGGTGGTTTCCTTGCCGGCGGCGAACGGCACCTTGACCTGTTGCGCAGCGAATGCCAGGCCGAGCGGGCCGGCGAAATAGGTCAGGCTGCCGCCGAAGTTCGCGCCCTGCGCGGCTTCCCTGATCGAATAGAGCAGGCTCGCGCTCAAGCCGCCGAATCTCGGCGACAGGTAGGCGACCGAGTTGCTCCAGCCGGTGTCACCGGCCACCTGGCCGGTGCCGCCACCGAAATGGTTGCGGATGGCGGGCGAGAAGCCGAACGAGTCGCCGAACGGGTTGAACACCAGCGTCGTGACGAAGGTCGGGTTGGTGTTGCGCCCGTAGCGCAGCGTGCCGAGGCTGCCGGCGAAGCCGACGTAGGCGCTGCGCGCCCAGAATGCGTCGGGCCCGAAGCGTCCGGCCTCGCCGGTGTCGGCCCGCAGGAAGGACTCGATCGCGAACTGCGCGCTCAGGCCACCGCCCAGGTCTTCCGCGCCCTTGATGCCGATGTAGCTGGTCGTCATGCCGCCGGAATCGACCTTGCTGAGCCTGCGGGTGCCGCTGTTCTCGAGCGAGCCGACGAACACATCCATGAGTCCGTAGAGCTGTGCGCTGGACTGGGCATGCGCGTCCCAGGCAGCCGCCGTGAGGCAGGCGACAACGGTGGCACGTACCGGCGTGGAAAGGCGGAACTTCATGAGGCATCTCCAATGCGTGTCAAGGGTCGGCCGACGTGTAAGCAAACGCTGGGCCACTCGCAGGTTCATGGCACGGATGTCAAAACTGCCATGCGTGTGCAGCATTTCTGTGCATGGGAAGATTCCGCGTCGAACGAGCGTGCGTCACGGGGCGACAATCGCCCAGGCACCTCGTTGGGGATACAGGAGAAGACACGCGATGGAACTCGACATCAACGGACAGCGCCGCACGGTGAGCGATGACGTGGTCGATCCCGCGATGCCGCTGTTGTGGGTGCTGCGCGACGTGCTCGAGATGACGGGCACCAAGTTCGGTTGCGGCATCGCCGCGTGCGGTGCGTGCACCGTGCGCGTCGACGGCGACGCCGTGCGTTCGTGCGTGACGCCGGTGTCGGCGGTGCAGGGCCGGGCGGTGCAGACGATCGAAGGCCTGGGCACGGTCGAGCAGCGCCACGTGCTGCAGCGTGCGTGGGTCGAGCATCAGGTGCCGCAGTGCGGCTACTGCCAGTCGGGCATGCTGATGGCCGCTGCGGCGCTGCTCGGGCGCAACCCGGATCCCAGCGACGCCGAGATCGACGCCGCCATGACCAACCTGTGCCGTTGCGGCACCTACCCGCGCGTGCGCGCCGCCATCAAGAGTGCCGCGCTCGAACTCGGCTCCCCGCTGCGCGGGCGGCGCACATCGAGGCGCGCATGAAGCGACGGACCTTCCTGCTCAGTGCCGCCGGTGCCGGCGGCGTTCTGCTCGTCGGCTGGGGGCTGCTGCCGCCGCGCAGCCGGGTCGGCAACCGCAGCAGTCTGCCGGTGCACGGCGAGCAGGTGGGCCTGAACGGCTGGATCAAGATCGATCCGAACGGACAGGTGGTGCTGGCGATGCACCGCAGCGAGATGGGCCAGGGCGTGCACACGGCGCTGCCCATGCTGGTCGCCGAAGAACTCGACGTGCCGCTCGACCGCGTGAAGCTGGAGCCGGCCGGCAGCGACACGATCTATGGCAACGTCGCGATGTTCGTTGGCAGCCTGCCGATCCACCCGGCTGACCGCGAGCCGGGAGACGACAACACTGGCGTGCTGATCACCGAGTGGATGGTGGCCAAGCTGGCCCGCGAGCTCGGCGTCAATGCGACCGGCGGTTCGAGCAGCGTGGCCGATGCATGGGACGTGCTGCGCACGGCCGCTGCCACCGCGCGCGCACAACTGCTGGGCGCAGCATCGCTGCAATGGCGGCTGCCGGTGTCCGAGCTGCGCATCGTCGAGGGCGTCGTGAGCCATGCGTCGGGCCCCAGCGCGCATTTCGGCGAACTGGTCAAGCAGGCTGCCGCGCTGTCGGTCTCCGAAGTTCGAGTGAAGCCGGCTCAGACGTGGAAGCTCATAGGCCGCAGTGCGCCGCGCACCGACGTGCCGGCCAAGACCAATGGCAGCGCGCGCTTCGGCATCGATGTGCGGCTGCCCGACATGCGCTATGCGGTGATGCGCATGAGCCCCATGCTCGGCGGCGGCTACGGCCGCGTCGGCGTCGACGAAGCCCTGCGCATGCCCGGCATCGAACGGGTGGTGAAACTCGGGCCCATCGCCGGCGCCACTGCCGGCGTGGCGGTCGTCGGCCGCACCTACTGGCACGCGAAGCAGGCCGCGATGGCGATGCCGATCGACTGGCATGCGCCGCCGCATGACCCCGAGCGCGGGCTGCTCGAGAGCCGTACGATCGAGCAGTCGCTCGAAGCTGCAGCGCGAGCGGCCCAGCGCGATGGCGAAGGCTTTGCGTTTCACCGGCGCGGGGACGTGCAGGAGGCCGAGCGTTCGGCGACGCGCGTGGTCGAGCAGGTCTACCGCGCGCCGTATCTGGCGCATGCCACGATGGAGCCGATCAACTGCACGGCGCGCGTGCACGACGGCAAGGTCGAGGTATGGGTCTCGACCCAGGCGCCGACGTTGGCAAGGGACGTTGCGGCGCGTGTCGCGGGCGTCGACTCCGCCGACGTGACGGTGCACGTGCTGCTGCTGGGCGGCGGCTTCGGCCGCCGGCTCGACGTCGACTTCGTCGGCCAGGCCGTACGCGTGGCGATGGAGATGGGCGGACGGCCGGTGCAGCTGATCTGGCCGCGCGAGGAAGACCTCACGCACGACTTCTATCGTCCCGCCGCCGTGGCAGTGATGCGCGCCGCACTCGACGCCAAGGGTCTGCCGCTGGCGCTGCAGATCGCCAGCGCCGGCGACGCCATCACCCCGCGATGGATGGAGCGAGGGCTGCCGGCCCTGACCGGCCCGTTCGATCTGCCGGACAAGACCACCAGCGAAGGCCTGTTCGACATTCCCTACCAGGTGCGCCATCAGCGCGTGGCCCATGCTGCGACGAAAAGCGGTGTGCCGATCGGCTACTGGCGCTCGGTCGGCCACTCGCACAACGCCTTTTTCAGCGAGGGCTTCATCGATGAACTCGCGTTCGAGGCCCGGCAGGATCCGGTGGCCTTTCGTCTGGCGCTGCTCGACGACAAGCCGCGCCACCAGGCCGTGTTGAAGCTGGCCGCTGAAAAGGCCGGCTGGGGCACGCCGCTGCCGGCCGGCCGGGCACGCGGCGTCGCGCTGCACGAAAGCTTCAACTCCATCGTTGCCGAGGTGCTGGAGGTCTCGCTCGAACAGGGCCGGCCGCGCGTGCACCGTGTGGTGTGCGCGATCGACTGCGGCGTGGTCGTGAACCCCGGCATCGTTGCGCAGCAGATGGAAGGCGGTGTGATCTTCGGCCTCACCGCAGCCATGCACGGGCGTATCGACATCCAGCGCGGCGCGGTCCGTCAGCAGAATTTTCCCGACTATCCGCTGTTGACGCTGGCCGACACGCCGGTGATCGAAACCTACATCGTGCGCAGCAGCCGTGCGCCGGGCGGCGTCGGCGAGCCGGGAACGCCGCCGGTGGCACCGGCCTTGGCAGCGGCGCTGTTCGCGCTGACGGGGCAGCGGTTGCGCAGCTTGCCCTTCCTGCCGCTGGCTGATCGGGCAACCGCCTGACTGTCAGGCGCCGCGCGCGGCGTTCAGCTCGTCCCGTGTCGCCAGTGCCGCCTGCCGCGCGGCCGCGGCAAAATCGTCCCCGCTGCTCGCATACAGCACCGCGCGCGACGAATTGACGATCACCAGCCCGGTGATGCCGTTTGCGTCGGCACGATAACCTGCCTGCACCGTGGCGCGCGCATCGCCGCCTTGTGCGCCGACGCCGGGGATCAGCAGCGGCACCGTCGGTGCCAGCTCGCGCACGCGGGCGATCTCTTCCGGGTAGGTTGCGCCGACCACCAGGCCGAGCTGGCCGTTGCGGTTCCAGTCTCCCTGCGCCAGCGACGCCAGGTGCTCGTAGACGCGCGGCTGGCCGTCGACGTCGGCCAAGCGCCGGTTCTGCAGATCGGAGCCGCCGGGGTTGGAGGTGCGGCACAACAGGATCGCGCCCTTGCCCGGGTGGCGCAGATAGGGCTCGACCGAGTCGTAGCCCATGAAGGGCGACAGCGTCACTGCGTCGGCGCCGTAGCGCACGAAGGCCTCCTTGGCGTACTGCTCGGCGGTCGAGCCGATGTCGCCGCGCTTGGCGTCGAGGATCACCGGCACCTGCGGCGCGACGGCACGCATGTGTGCCATCAGCTTCTCGAGCTGCGCCTCGGCGCTGTAGGCCGCGAAATACGCGATCTGCGGCTTGAACGCGATCACCAGGTCCTGGGTGGCATCGACGATGGCTGCGCAGAATTCATAGATGCGCGACGGATCGCCCTTCCACGCGCCGGGAAATCGGGCCGGCTCCGGGTCGAGCCCCACGCACAGCAGGGAGCGGTTGGTGCGCTCGGCGGCGCGCAGCATGTCGATGAAGTCCATGGGCCGCATTTTATGGACCTGCCCCCGGGGGCCGCGCAAGGCCCCTAGAATCATCCGATGTTTCTCTCACCCGCAGGAGGGCAGCAGGTATGAGCACCGGCATTGCTTCGTCTTCATCGCGCCGTTCCCTGGTCGACGTGGCGGTCGACAAGATGCGCGAGCGACTGGAGCGCGGCGAGTGGCGCGTCGGCGAGCGCATTCCGGTGGAAGCCGAGCTGGCGGCCCAGTTGGGCGTCAGCCGCAACACGGTGCGCGAGGCAGTGCGCGTGCTGGCCTTCAGCGGCGTGCTCGAGGTGCGCCAGGGCGACGGCACCTACATCCGCTCGGCGGTGGACGCCAGCGACGTGCCGCAGGACCTGAGCCGCGCAACGTTGCGCGAGCATCTGGAGGTGCGGGCCATGCTGGAGGTGGAGGCGGCGCGCCTGGCCGCGCGGCGGCGCACGCCGGAAGACCTGGAGCGCATCCGTGCGGCCTTGTCGCTGCGCGGCGAGCATCTGAACCGCCGCCGCCCCAGCGTGTTCGTCGAGCACGACCTGGCTTTTCACCGGGCGGTGGTCGACGCGGCGCACAACCCGGCGCTCGGCAAGCTGTATCACTTCTTCGAGCGTGCGGTGCGCTCCACGGTGCGGGCGACGCTGGAACTCGGCGGCCTGCCGGAGCCGGACTACCTCGCCCACGTGGCTGTGTGCGACGCGATTGCGCGGCGCAACGAGGCCGCGGCGGTGGATGCGGCGCGTGCGCTGCTGCAGCCGATACTCGAAGCGCTGGACCCCACGCCACCTCAGCCTGCAGCGCCCCGGCGGCCCCGCTGACACCGGAGCCGGCTCAACTGCCGATGCGGCCTGCGAGGCCAGCCGCCAGGCCGGTGTAGTTGGCCGGCGTCATGGCGGCCAGGCGGTCCTTCTCTGCTTGCGGCAACTCCAGCGTCTCGATGAACTGCTGGATCGCTGCACGCGTGATGGCCTTGCCGCGCGTCAACTCCTTCAACCGCTCGTACGGGTTGGGCAGGCCATAGCGGCGCATGACGGTCTGGATCGGCTCGGCCAGCACCTCCCAGGCCGCGTCCAGGTCGTCATGCAGCGCCTGCGCATTGACTTCCAGCTTGTCGAGCCCGCGCGCGAGCGAGTCGTAGCCCAGCAGCGCATAACCCAGCGCGACCCCCATGTTGCGCAGCACCGTCGAGTCGGTCAGGTCGCGCTGCCAACGGCTGATCGGCAGCTTCTGGCTCAGGTGTGTCAGCACCGCATTCGCGAGGCCGAAGTTGCCTTCGGCGTTCTCGAAGTCGATCGGATTGACCTTGTGCGGCATCGTCGACGAGCCGATCTCGCCGGCCTTGGTGCGCTGCTTGAAGTAGCCCAGGCTGATGTAGCCCCACACGTCGCGAGACCAATCGATCAGGATGGTGTTGGCGCGCGTGACCGCGTCGAACAGCTCGGCCATGTAGTCGTGCGGCTCGATCTGGATGGTGTACGGGTTGAAGGTCAGGCCCAGCTGCTGCTCGACGACCCGGCGCGAGAACGCCTCCCAGTCGAACGCCGGGTAGGCCGCCAGGTGTGCGTTGTAGTTGCCCACCGCACCGTTCATCTTCGCAAGCAGCTGCACGCCCGCAATGCGCTCGCGCGCGGTGGCCAGGCGCGCCACGACGTTGGCGATTTCCTTGCCGACGGTGGTCGGGCTGGCGGTCTGCCCGTGCGTGCGACTGAGCATCGGCATGGCGGCCAGGTCGTGCGCCAGGGCCGTCAGCTTCGCGATCAGCCGTTCGAGGGCGGGCAGCAGCACCTGCTCGCGGGCACTCTTGAGCATCAGTGCGTGCGAGGTGTTGTTGATGTCCTCGCTGGTGCAGGCGAAGTGCACGAATTCACCGGCCGACTGCAGTTCGGCGTGGCCTTCGAAGCGCGACTTGATCCAGTATTCGACCGCTTTGACGTCGTGGTTGGTGGTCTTCTCGATGTCCTTGATCGCCTGCGCGTCGGCAGCGGAGAAGCCGTCGACCAGACTCCGCAGGTGCGCACGGGCGGCCGGCGACAGCGGCGCGAGCTCGGCAAAGCCGGCGTCCGACAGCGCGATGAACCACTCGACCTCGACCTGCACCCGGCGGTGCATCAGGCCGAACTCGCTGAGCAGCGGGCGTAGCGCCGCGACTTTGGCGGCATAGCGGCCGTCGAGCGGCGACAGGGCGGTGAGGGGGGAGAAGTCCATGGCGGTGGGCGAGCCGGGCAGCTCGGCGAAGACGCGGAAAGAAGGCGTGATTTTAGGCGCTCCGCCTGCCCGGCCCCGGAGCGAGGCGCATCGGTGCCGCAGCCTCCTTCGCGCAGCCGCGCCGACGTCGATGCGTCGGCGGACAAGCAGCCCGCGCCGGTCCACGGCACCAGACCCCTGCGCAGGGCCGGGCCTCAAGGCGTCGCGGCCGCTTCGCGAAACATCGCCACCCGCTCCGCGTCGGGCGGATGGCTGGCGAACGCGATGCCCAGCGCCGAAGGCTCGCGGTCGCCGGTTTTTTCGGCCATCTTGTCGAAAAAGCGCACCATGGCCAACGGCGAGATGCCGGCGGCCTTCATCAGACGGATCGCGTCGCGGTCGGCTTCACGCTCGGCATGGCGCGAATAAGCCGCCTGGCCGAGCACCACCGGCGCGGTCGCGAGCCAGCCGCTGAAGTCGCCGAAGGCGACGCTCGCTACGGCCCCGAGGAGGGTGGCCTGGACCAGCGCGCGCATGCCGTGCCGGCGTTCGACGTGACCCAGTTCGTGCGCGAGCACGCCGACGATGGCGTCTGCGTCGCCATCGACCAGCTTGACCAGTTCGTCGGTCATGACCATCGTGCCGCCCGGCAGCGCGAAGGCGTTCGGGCCGATGCGGCTCTGGTGGAAGTGCAGTTGCCAATCGGGGGCGCCGCCGTCCGGGTAGGCTCGTTGCACCGCCTGTTGGAAGGCCTGGCGGTAACGCTGCTGATCGGCCTGCGGCAGTGCGCTGGGTTGCAGCAGGTGGGAGCCGATCGACGCGTAGGCCGATGCACCGATCGTCTCGTCGACGACGTGCGGCACGAAGCTCACCACTCCGCGCGCCGCCCACGGCAAGCCCCATTGGTAGCCCAGGGCCACCAGGCCGAGCAGCAGCACGACCGAGGCGAACACCCAGCGCCAGCTCTGCTGGACTTGCGACACCAGGCCGTCGTGCTGGCCGGCTGCCTGGACCCATGCGTCCCATGCGGCGGCATCTGGTGCGTGCAGCGAGGCACCGTCGTCCAGGTGTGCGATGCGCTTGCCGTGGCGCGTGCGCTCGGGCCACTGGACGTCGCGCAGAGGGACGCTGCGTTCGACGCCGTCGCCTCGCAGATGCAGCATCCCATCGCCGATGCAGGCCTGCACCCGCAGCGCGCGTGCGCGGCGCCCGTCGAAGTAATCGAGTGCCAGCGTCGGAGCGGAACGGTCGGACGCGTTCACAGGCCGATGTCGAAGCCGAGCAGTTCGTCGCCCATGTCGGCGGCGGCGTCGCCGGTGCGGGGCTTGAGCGCCATGTAAAGCTCATCGAGATCGATACGCGAGACCAGCGTCACGGCTTCCAGTCGCATGCGCCGGCTGGCGATCGTCGCCCACGGCCAGTACAGCCCCAGCGTGATCAGCACCAGCAGGTAGTTCTTGAGCTGCAGGCCCAGGTAGCGCGACAGCGCCAGCTCGCTGCGAAACCGCAGGTAGCGGTTGCCGGTCTTGGTCCACAACAGGTTCTGCAGCCGCACCGTGAAGTAGGGGCCGACGACGATGTAGAGGTACAGGCCGCCGAACAGGAACAACGCCCAGGCGAACGTGGCGAGCGCGACCATCAGTGCCGAGTACCAGCCCTTGTCGGCAAGGACCCCGCCGAGGGTCAGTGCCACGGCGATGCAGAACGCCACCGGCACCAGCAGCACCAGGCCCAGCGTGCGCAGGTAGATGCCGTAGATGGTGCCGGCCCCCACGCGCAACTCGCTCTGGAGCTGTGCGACGCGGTAGTGGTCGTGCTGGTATTTCTTCTGGCGCCAGTGAAAGTAGGGCAGGGCCAGCAGGCCGACGCCCAGCAGCGCGAGGATGGCCAGGCCGACCGTGGCGGCCGCCGCTGCATCGGCCTGGCCGCCCTCGGGGTCGGCCAGCATTCCGAGCGCCGACGGCAGCAGCAGGAAGATCAGCAGCGGCACCGCCAGCGCCTTGTACGCGTCGGCGGCAGAGCCGGCGAACGCGAAGCGCAAGCCGCGCCAGCTGGTGTGGCCGAGCCGGAACTGCAGCGCCGCGCGAAACAGCACCGGCCATAGCAGGCTCAGCGCCAGCGCAGCGACGAAGCCGGCGATCGGCGAGAACTCGCCGGCCTGGCCATAGGCCACCAGCAAGACCCCCGCGAGCAGCGTGCCGCGCAGCATGCGCCTGGGCTGTCCGTGGAAGTCGAGCGCATGGCCCGCGACCACCGTGTTGCCGTAGAAATAACGCAGCTTGCGCACCTTGGCCCAGGGGTAGTAAAGGCCCAGCGTCACCAGCGTGAGCAGCAGGTTGACGATCCAGATGCGGAAGTATTCGGAGCCGGAGCCGGTGAACTCCAGCGGGATGTGGTGCGCGTGTGCGGGGTGCAGCAGCCGCGAGAAGACGCTGTTGACCGGCGGCTCGGCACCGATGGAGCTCACCATGCCCGGCATGCCGCCGCTGTCGACGACCACGCCGAGGTCGGGCATCGCCTGCGGCCCGGATGCAATGCTCGTGTTCATTTTTTCGCTCCTCCCCGCGGGTTTTTCACCTCGATCCGGGCGACTGTAACACCGGGATTCCAGCGCCGGCGCCCTTCGTGTCGTGTTGACGACAGCCCCAAGAAGGGGGTGGCAGCTGCCCGGAAGCGAGGTCCAACACCCCCTAGAATCAGCTCCACACCATCGCAGTCACACCATGAAACTGATCGGATCGCTGACCAGCCCCTACGTGCGCAAGGTG
This sequence comes from Caldimonas mangrovi, assembly GCF_023721835.1. Lineage (GTDB taxonomy): Bacteria > Pseudomonadota > Gammaproteobacteria > Burkholderiales > Burkholderiaceae_C > Caldimonas > Caldimonas mangrovi. Next base: position 275,868 of record NZ_JAMKFE010000003.1, read on the forward strand.
CGCATCGTGATGGCGGAGAAGAGGCTGGACTACAAGCTCGAACTCGAAGACGTCTGGGCCGCCGGCTCCGGCATCACCGAGTCCAATCCGCTGGGCAAGGTGCCCTGCCTGGTGATGGAGGGTGGCGAGGCGGTGTTCGATTCGCGCGTGATCGTGGAATACCTCGACACGTTGTCGCCGGTGCAGCGGCTGATCCCGGCCTCCGGCCGCGAACGCGTCGAGGTGCGCACCTGGGAAGCGCTGGCCGACGGCCTGGTCGACGCCAGCATCCTCGCCCGGCTCGAACTGACCTGGCCGGGCCGCACCGAACTGCAGCGCAGCGCGGCCTGGGTCGACCGGCAGATGCACAAGGTGCACGCGAGCATCAAGGCGATGGGCCAGGGGCTCGGCGACCGGCCCTGGTGCGCCGGCATCCATTTCACGCTGGCCGACATCGCCGTCGGCTGCGCACTCGGGTATCTCGATTTCCGTTTCCCGCAGATCGACTGGCGGCGCGACCACCCCAACCTTGCGAAGCTGTACGACAAGCTGTCGCAACGCCAGAGCTTCGTCGACACGCAGCCTCCGCAGAGCTGAACCACCTTCCCCGGAAAACGCCGCGTCAAGCGGCGTTTTGCTTGGAGACCGCGGCAGGCACCGGTGCCGAGAAGCTCAAGCGCACGGACCAACCTTCCGGGTGTGGGCCGATCTCGATGTCGGCGCCGAGATGTTGCGCGCGCTGGCGCATGTTCGCGAGGCCGCGCTTGCCGCTGGGCATCGCCGGCAGGCGGCGCGTGCCCGGCGTCGAACGCTGCAGAAGGCCGTTGTCGAGCACGGTCAGCTCGATGCGGTGACCGGCGCGCGCGAGCGTCAGCCACACGACGGTGGCCTGCGCGTGCTTGATGACGTTGGTGAACGCTTCGCGCACGATGCGCAGCACCTGCAGCGTGTCGCCTGGCCGCAGCTCGGCGTCCACCGCCTCGTCGTCGACGTTCCAGACCAGCCGCACGCCGGCCGCGCGCAGCGACGGCTCGACCCGGAAGCGCATCTCGGCCAGCGCCTCGCCGATGCTGCACTGCTCGGCCTCGAGCGAGTCGAGTGACAGCCGCAGTTCGACCAGGCAGTCGTCAAGCGCCTGGCGCAACTGGTGCAAGGTGGGCGACTCGATGCCGTCGGCGCTCGGCGACAGTTGCTGTGACAGTGCGATCGCACCGACCAGCCTGCCGCCCAGGCCGTCGTGCATCTCGCGCAGGATGCGGTCGCGCTCGGCACTGGCCGCCTGGTGGCGCTCGACCTCGCGGCGACTTTCGAACGCCAGCTGCAGCTCGTTCTGCTTGCGCTCCACGGCGTCCTGCAGGTTGCGGTTGATGTCCCGCAGCCGGGCAAGCGTGGACGAATAGTCCTCGACCAGGCGCCAGGCCATCACGAACAGCAGAAAGAAGATCGCGTAGCGCGACCAGGTGTAGGCGTCGTAGTCCTGCTGCAGCCGGAACACGACCCAATCGCGTGCACCGAAGATCGCCCCGACCACCGCCGAGAAGCACAGCAGCGCGCCGGTGCGCGAGCGCTCGCGCACCGTGTAGTGCGCCAGGAACACTGCCATGCTGACCGTCACGACGAGTATCAGCAGCAGGTGCGCGGTGCGCAATAGCGGCAGGTTGAAGAGCGCATTGCCCAGCGACAGCAGCAGGGCCGACCCGACGAAGCCGGCCATCAGCCGCCGTGCGATCGGCGTGTCGCGCTGGATGACCGTGAGCAGCGACATCGAGATCGACGCCACAAAAACGCTGTAGCTCAACTCGAACGCCCAGTGCAGCGGGCCGGCCCAGATGCCGGGAGCGTGCACGTTCAAGGCACTGACGCGCCAGGCCCACACCAGGTTGGCCAGGGCGAACCAGCCATACATCGGCAGGCGCGTGCGCCAAGCCAGCAGCAGTGCCAGCATGCCCATCACGAGGCTGGCGCTGATCACGAACCAGCTGCCGCGCACCTGCGCGGTCATGGCCTGCTCGTACAGCGGTTCGAGTTCGCTGTCGTTGCCGACCCAGACGGTCGAGAGGCCGGCTTCGCGCTTCGGCTGCCCGATGACCTCGATCACCAGCGTGTTGCCGCTGGCACGCAGCAGCGTGCGCGGCAACCGGATCAGGTGCGGCTCGTTGTTGTAGTTCGGCAGCGGCAAGGTATCGCCGCCGACTTCGAGCACCGACTGGCCGTTGAAATGCACTCGGAAAGCGTTGCCGGCACGGCGCAGGAAAAGGGAAGGCCGGTCGACCTGCAGTGCCGAGTCGGGCACGCTGAGCCGGTAGCTGGCCCGCCCATTGCGGCGCGGCGCCGTGTGTTCCCAGCCATCCGGCAGGCGCACCGGGTGCTCGATGGCGCCGGGCTCGGTGAGATCGATCAACCAGGCCGAGCGCACGTGGACGGGGGCGGCACCGGCAGACGTGGCAGCGAGCAGCGCCAGGACCCACGCCAGGACCAGCGCGGCGACAAGCCGGCCCAACCCGAACAGGCGAATCATCAGCCTGCCAGGCGCATCGCGGCGGGCTGGTGGCGGATCTGCAGCTTCGCGTAGATGCCGCGCACGTGCGTGGCGACGCCATGCGCCGTCATCATCAGGCGTTCCGCCACTTCTTCGGGCACATAGCCCTGCGCCACCAGTTTCAGGACCGCTTGCTCGGCACCGGACAGCCGGTCGGCGCTTTGCCTCGCGCCGTCGAAGCGCTTGAGCAGGTAGCGGGCGATGGCCGGCGAGATCGGCGATTCGCCATGCGAGGCGCACTGCACGGCCTGCACCAGTTCGCGATCCGGGCACCCTTTCAGGAAATAACCGTCGGCCCCGGCCTCGATCGCGTGGATCACCCGGCTTTCGTCGCCAAACACCGAGAACACCAGGATATGCGGGTGCCAGCCGGCGTGCCGGTGTGCGTTCAACTCGCGGATCAGCTCGGTGCCGTCGCCATCGGGCAGGCCGAGATCGGACAGCAGCACGTCCGGCCGGCGCTCCGGCAGCTCGGCGCGCGCTTTCGACAGGCGGTCGGCATGGCCGACGCAACGGATGCCGGCTGCACCATTGAGCGCGTCGAGCACGTGGCGAGCCAGCAAAGGGTCGTCTTCGACCAGGTAGACCGAAAGCACGGGGAGGCTGTCCAGGGGGTGGTCCTGTAATGTAACGGCCATCCTAATCAAGCCTTCCCGCGCCGGCATCCCCATGGATTGGGGGATACCCGGTCTTTCTACAGCTGCGCCATCGGCTGGAACGAATGAGCCTGCGCCAAGGGCCAGTACCGCGCGAAGACCTGTTGTGGCAATTCCGCGACGAGCAGCGCGCCCGGCGCCACGAAGGGCAGCAGCCCTGCCAGCAGTTTGACCTCGTGGCGCGCGGTGCGGTGCACGATGTGCGCGGCGGTGATTTCGTTGGGATGGCCGAGCCCGGCCGCCTGCACCAGCTCCTTCAGCGCGATCAGCGTGTTCTGGTGGTAGCGGTGGACGCGTTCGGCCTTGTCCGGCACCACCAGCGCGCGCTGGCGCCGGGGGTCCTGCGTCGCCACGCCGCTCGGGCAGTGCCCGGTATGGCAGGCCTGCGCCTGGATGCAGCCGAGCGCGAACATGAAGCCGCGTGCCGAGTTGCACCAGTCCGCACCGAGCGCCATCATGCGGGCGATGTCGAAGGCGCTGATGACCTTGCCGGCGCAGCCGATGCGTATCTGCTGGCGCAGGTTCAGCCCGACCAGCGTGTTGTGAACCAGCAGCAACCCTTCCTGCAGCGGCGCGCCGACGTGGTCGGTGAACTCCAGCGGTGCGGCACCGGTGCCGCCTTCGGCGCCGTCCACCACGATGAAGTCGGGCGTGATGCGCGTTTCGACCATGGCCTTGGCGATGGCGAACCATTCCCACGGATGGCCGATGCACAGCTTGAAGCCGGTCGGCTTGCCGCCCGACAGCCGGCGCAGCCGCTCGACGAACTGCAGCAGCTCGATCGGGGTCGAAAACGCACTGTGAGCGGCCGGCGAGATGCAGTCCATGCCTTCCGGAACGCCGCGTGCGGCGGCGATCTCGGCGGTCACCTTCGCGCCTGGCAGCACGCCGCCGTGGCCCGGCTTGGCGCCCTGGCTCAGTTTGATCTCGATCAGCCTGACCTGCGGTTCGCGTGCAGCCTCGGCGAACTTGTCGGGATTGAAGCTGCCGTCCTCGTTGCGACAACCGAAATAACCGGAACCGATCTCCCAGATCAGGTCGCCGCCGTTCTCGCGGTGCCAGCGGCTGATCGAGCCTTCGCCGGTGTCGTGCGCGAAGTTGCCGCGCCGTGCACCTGCGTTCAGTGCCAGCACCGCGTGGGCGCTGACCGAGCCGAAGCTCATCGCCGAGATGTTGAACACGCTGGCCGAGTAAGGCTGCGCGCACTGCGGCCCGATGGTGATGCGGAAGTCGTGTGTCGGCAGTTGCGTCGGCACTGCCGAGTGGTTGATCCACTCGTAGCCATCGGCCCCCACATCGCGCTGCGTCCCGAAGGGCCGCTTGTCGGGCTCGCCCTTGGCGCGCTGATAGACCAGCGATCGCTGCTGGCGCGAGAACGGGGCGGCCTCGTTGTCGCTCTCGATGAAATACTGGCGGATCTCCGGCCGCACGAACTCGAGCAGGAAGCGCAGGTGTCCGATGACCGGGTAGTTGCGCAGCACGGAATGGCGGCCTTGCCGCACGTCGTGCAGGCCGGTGACGAGCAGCGCCGCGAACAGCAGCACCCACCAGCCGCCGGTGTCGAAGCCGACCCAGACGAAGGCGGCCAGCAGGAAGCCGATGGCGCTCGCGAGCCAGGCGAGGTAGCGGATCGGGAAATGCCGGTCGAGGGCGATCAGCCAGTACGGCATGGGGTGCTCCGAAGTCGCGACGCGGCATCGTATGCCGTGCAGCAAAAAGCTGGACGGTCAACGGGGCGAAGCGTTTCCGGCCCGGCGTGCTGAGACAATCCGGGATTGCCCGCTGGACACGCCGATGAAACCCAACATGCCCCCCCTGACCGACGCTGAACTCGACCAGCTCGAGGTCCTGCTTGCCGAAATGTCCGAACGCAGCGAGGCCGTGCCGGACCTCGAGCAGCTCGATGGCGTGCTGGCCGCGATGGCCTGCGGCCCGACGCCCAGCGCTCCGGCCGAAGCACTGCCGCAGGTGATCGGCGAGGCGCTGCCCTTTGCCGACGAATCGCAGCAGGTGCTGGTGATGGACCTGATCGAACGCCGCTGGCAGGACGTGCTGCGTGCTGTCGAGGCGCCGGTGCAGCGGCTCGACGATGACCGGGCGCTGAACCCGCTGCTGACCGACTGGGAGGCGGTGATCGCGCACACCCCCGAGGAAGAGCGCGCCGCCTTCGGAGAGGTGCCCGGACTGGGCGCCGTGTGGGCCAGCGGCTTCCTGCAGGCCGTCGATGCCTTCGAGGACGAATGGCTGCTGCCGGCCGACGACGAAGGCAACGAGTTCGTCGACGGCTGCCTGCAGTTGTTCGAAGTGCTGGCGAGCGACGAGGCCGAACTGGCCCCCGAGCAGCGCGAGATGAGCCGCGACGAGCGGCTGGCCGATGCGATGTGGGCCGTCTACGACCTGCGCGACTTCTGGCGCGAGCGCGCGTCGCGCCGGCCGGTGGCCCAGGTGCGCAAGGAAGCCGGCCCGGGCCGCAACGACCCCTGCCCCTGCGGCAGCGGCAAGAAGTACAAGAAGTGCCACGGAGACCCGACCAAGGCCTCCTGAGGGCGCTCGCTGCGGCGCGAGCACCCGAGTTGGGGAGGGTCGAAAGCAGGCCGAACGCCTATAGTCCTGGGCTTTGTATCCTGCTGTTGCGTTTCTCGTGAACCTTGAGCCTGCTTTCGCACCCGACTCCCGCAAGAAGCGAGTGCTTGTCGTTCGATACTCGCAAACCGGCCAGCTCGATGCTGTGGTCGAGAGCCTCCTTGCGCCGCTGCAGGCCGACCCGAAGGTCGAAGTGCATGTCGAAACCCTGAGGCCCGAACCGAGCTATCCGTTTCCCTGGTCCTTCTTCAGCTTCCTGGACGCTTTTCCCGAATCGGCCCACATGGCGCCGCCGGCGCTGGCGCCGCTGTCGCTGCATGGGGACGAGCATTTCGATCTCGTCATCCTGCCCTACCAGGTCTGGTTTCTCGCGCCTTCGCTTCCCGTCACGGCGTTTCTCAAGCACCCGATCACGCGTCGGCTCCTGAAAGGCAAGCCAGTCGTGACCGTGGTCGCCTGCCGCAACATGTGGCTGCTGGCGCAGGAAAAGATGAAGTCGCTGCTCGGCGCTGTGGACGCGCGGTTGATCGACAACGTCGTGCTGACGGACCCGGGCCCGACGCTGGCAACCTTCATCACCACGCCGCGCTGGCTGCTGAGTGGAAAGAAGAGCGGCTTCTGGGGACTGCCGCCGGCCGGTCTGAGCGACACACAGGTGCGTGGCGCCAGGCGTTTCGGACTCGCACTGCGCGATGCGCTGCACGAAGGGCGCGAGCAAGGGTCGCAGCCGCTGCTGCACGGCCTTGTGGCGGTGCGGGTCGAGCCTCGGCTGTACTTCAGCGAGAAGACCGGAACCCGGAGCTTCTTCCTCTGGGGCAAGTTGCTGCGGGCGGTCGGTGCACCGGGAAGCGCGCGACGGCGCCCTCTGCTGCTGCTCTACGTTGCCTTCCTGGTCACGATGATCGTGACCCTCGTTCCGGCGAGCCTGGCCTTGCAGGCCTTGCTGCGCCCTGCCTTGCAGGGGCGGCTGAATAGAATCCGCACCCAGTTCGAGCTGCCTTCCGGATCCGCCGACCATCGCATGGCCCAGTATGAATGACGTGTTCCTGACCCGCACGGGTGCCTTCCTGCCCTTTGCACCGGTTGACAATGAAGAAGTCGAGGGGGTGCTCGGCCAGGTCGGAAGCAGACCGTCGCGGGCGCGCCGCGTGGTCCTGCGCAGCAATGGCATCCAGTCGCGTCACTATGCAATCGACCGGGCGACGGGGGAGCCGGCAATGAGCAACGCCCAGCTCACGGCGAGCGCGATCCGCGCGCTGGGTGACATTGGTGCGGTCGACGTGCTGGCGACCGGCACCTCGCTGCCCGACCAGCTCATGCCCAATCACGCGGTCATGGTCCATGGCGAGCTGGGATGGCCACGGTTGGAACTGGTGTCGTGCGCAGGGATTTGTCTGGCCGGCACGGCGGCGCTGAAGCATGCCTGGCTCTCGGTGCGCGCAGGTGATGCGGTGCGGGCCGTAGCCACAGGGTCCGAACTGGCTTCTCCCATACTGCTTGCCCGCAATTTCGAAGCCGAAGTCGAGCACAAGGTGCAGGCATTGCATGACCGGCCCGAGATTGCGTTCGAGAAGGATTTCCTGCGCTGGATGCTGTCTGATGGTGCGGGGGCCGTGCTGCTGGAGCGTGAGCCGCAGGGGCCGTTGTCGTTGCGCGTCGAATGGATCGAGCTGTCGTCGGCTGCGCACGAACTGCCAGCCTGCATGTACGCCGGTGCCGACAAGAACGAGGATGAATCGCTGCGGGGCTGGCTCAGCTTCCCCTCCGAGCAATGGCGGTCGAGTTCGGTGTTTGCCGTCAAGCAGGACGTGCGCCTGCTCAACGACCACATCGCACGTGCCACGCTGCGCGACCCGTTGCAGCACATCGTTCGCAAACGGAGCCTCGAGGCGAGCCGGATCGACTGGTTCCTGCCCCACTTGTCGTCGTTCTACTTCATGCCGGCCATGGAGCGTACGCTGGCGGAGATCGGGCTGCCGATTCCGCGCGAGCGCTGGTTCACCAACCTGGCGAGCAAGGGCAACACCGGCTCTGCATCACCGTACATCATGCTCGACGAGTTGTTCCGTTCGGGCCGCATCCAGTCGGGGCATCGGTTGCTGATGTTCGTTCCCGAGAGCGGCCGCTTCTCCAGCGGGTTCGTCTTCATGGAGGCAGTCTGATGGACGTCGATGCCGTACCGCAGGATGGCAACGTGACGCTGGGTGGGCACCGAAAGGCGGTCTATGCACGAGATGCACGAGGCCGCATGGTGATCACCACCTCACGCGGGTGGGAAGCCGAAGAGATCGTCACGAGCCATGCCGTCGAAGTCATGAAGCAGCAGGCGCATGCCGCTCTCGAACGCGCCAGAGCCGGCGCGGCGTCGCCGTTGGAGTACTGGATGTACGCGCGACGCATGGATGTTGCTCTGCTCGCGCAGACCACCGGGTTCTGGCAGTGGCGCGTGCGCCGCCACATGCGCCCGGACCGATTCGCGCAGCTGCATGAGAAGCATCTGCAGCGCTATGCCCAGGCGCTCGGCCTGTCGGTGCAGGACCTGAGGAGCGTTCCGTGAGCTTTGCACACCAGCACGCGGCGCACTGCGAAAGCGGGGTGATTTCCAGCCTGTTGCGTCACCACGGCGTGCCGATGACGGAAAGCCTCGCCTTCGGACTGTCGTCCGCGCTGTCGTTCGCCTATCTGCCGTTCGTCAAGGTTTCGGGGCTGCCGTTGATCGCCTACCGCATGCCGCCGAAGTCCATCATCAAGGGGTTGCTGCGGCCGCTGGGCGCCGATTTTCGCTTCGAGGCCTTCCGCTCCGAGGCAGCCGGCCAGTTGAGGCTCGACGCATTGCTGGCGCAGGGGCACGTCGTGGGGTTGCAGACGTCGGTGTACTGGCTGCCGTATTTCCCTCAGGACATGCGTTTCCACTTCAACGCGCACAACCTGCTGGTGTACGGGAAGTCGGACGGCGACTATCTGATCAGCGACCCCGTCTTCGAGGAACCGGTGCGATGTGCCAGCGCGGACCTGCAGCGGGCCCGCTTCGCCAAGGGGGTGCTGGCGCCCAAGGGCTTGCTGTACTACCCGCGGACCCTCGGCGCGAAGTCGGTGGAGCCCGTCGCGGTCCGCTCGGCGATCCGCAAGACTTGCCGGATCATGCTCGCACCGGTGCCCATCGCCGGCGTGCGCGGCATGCGGATGTTGGCGAAAAAGCTGCGTCGCCTGCCGGCCGACCAGCCTGGCAGCGCCGACTTCATCGGGCACATCGTGCGCATGCAGGAGGAGATAGGCACGGGCGGGGCCGGTTTCCGCTTCATCTACGCCGCTTTTCTCCAGGAGGCGGCCGCACTGGCAGAGTTGCCCCGGCTTGCCGAGTTCTCGGAACGCTTGACGACGATCGGCGACGGCTGGCGCGCATTTGCGCTGACTGCGGCCCGGATGGTCAAGGGGCGCGAGCCGCTCGACCCTGGCAAGGTGGCCGACAAGCTGCTCGAGCTGTCGGCTCGGGAAGAGGCCTTCTTCCGCGCCCTCAAGGCCGAGCTCGGCTGATGCTGGCGCTCGATCGGCTCGCGTTCCGCTATGCCGCGGCGGCCCGACCTGCGCTGGACGGCATTTCGCTGCGGGCGCAGCGAGGTGAGGTTCTTGGCCTGCTCGGGCCCAACGGGGCCGGCAAGACGACACTGATCTCCCTGTTGGCGGGCCTGTTGACGGTTCAGCACGGCGAGATCCTGGTCGACGGCGAGCCGCTGGCGCTCGTTCGCAAGCGCCATCCCACGCGCATCGCCATCGCACCCCAGGAATACGCCTTCTATCCCATGCTGACGGTTCGCGAGAACCTATGCTGCTTTGCCGGCTCAGCCAGGCTGACAGGGGCGCGGCTCGGGGACCGTGTACGTGCCGGCCTTGCGTTTGCCCAGCTGGAGCGGTTCGCCGACGTTCGGGCGGAGCGGCTGTCAGGGGGGCTGAAGCGCCGGCTGAACCTCGCGATTGCATTGCTGGCGGAGCCGGAACTCGTACTGTTCGACGAACCCACCGTAGGAGTCGATCCGCAATCGCGCGCCTTCGTGCTGGAGTCGATCCGATCGCTGGCGTCGCAGGGCGTGGCAGTGATCTACGCCTCGCACTATATGGAGGAAATCGAGGCAATCGCCGAACGCGTCGCGATTCTCGACCATGGCAGGGTGCTGCGCGACGGCACGCTGGACGAGTTGCTGTCCGAGGGGGCCGCACACCTAGCCATCACGCTCGAAAGCGGTGGCGTCGAACAAGCCCGAGCGCTGCTGTCGCGTTTCGGCGAGCTGCTGGACGGCGACGCTCCATTGCGCCTGCGGCTCGCCGAGGCCCAGCGCGTGGCCCCCGTTTTCGCGGCACTGGAAGCTGCCGGTCTGCGCGTGCGCCACGCCCAGTTCGGTCGCTGCGACCTCGAGCAGCTTTTCATGTCGCTGACTCACCGTTCCCTGCGGGAGGCATGATGCTCGGTGCGCTCGTCAAGAAGGAATTGCTGGCGCTGTCGCGCGACCTGCATGGGCTGGCGGCACTGTTTCTGATGCCGGTGATCTTCATCGTCATCATGTCGCTGGCGCTCAAGGACGTGTACAACCCGCCGCTGCGCGAACTGGCCTACGCTGTCAAGGTGCACGACGAAGGAGAGCTGGCGCAGGCGCTGCTGGCCGTCTGGCAGGAACGGCATGGTGAGCCCCGCGCTTTGCCGGTCGACTGGGTTGGGCCGCTGCGATCCGGGCAACTGAAGTACGTGCTCGTGGTCGAACCCGGGCTGTCGGAGGAGCTGGGTCGTGCGGCGCTGCCGCGCCGGTCGGTGCTCCATCTGGTCACGGAACCCGGCATGGACAGCAATCTGTTCAATGCCTTGCGTGCGGAATTGACAGCAATCGCCGGAGAGATCAAGTTCCGCGCGGTGGTCTCCGCTGTCGACGCAGATGCACCCGATACCGCTTCGATGCAGGCCCTGGTGGACGCGCAGCGCCATGCGAGCACGGGGCCACGTCCGACGGCGGTACAGCAGAACGTGCCGGCATGGCTGGTCTTCGGCATGTTTTTTGTCGTCACTTCGGTCGCGGGGTTGTTCATCCAGGAACGCAGCAGCGGCACGCTCGCACGGCTGCACAGCCTGGGGGTCGGCCGCATCATGCTGCTCGCATCGAAAGCGGTGCCCTATCTCGGGATCAACGCCGTGCAGGCGGCTTTGATGCTCGCGGTGGGCGTATGGCTGATGCCGGTTCTCGGGGGCGATGCGCTGTCGCTGGCTGGCGTCGACTGGGCGGCGTTGACGCTTGCCGTGGCAGCAGTCAGTGCCGCTGCGGTGGGGCTGGCGCTGGCCTTGTCGTGCCTGGTCCGCACGCACGCGCAGGCGTCGGCCGTCGGCCCCATCCTCAACGTGCTGATGGGCGCGGTGGGCGGCATCATGGTTCCAAAGTTCGTCATGCCGGGCTTCATGCAGCAGCTGGCGGGGTTATCGCCGATGAACTGGGGACTGGAGGCGCTGCTGACCGTGCTGCTTCGAGGCGGTGACGTCTCGGCCACCTTGCCGCATGCGGCTCGTCTGGGCGCCTTTGCCGGCGCCATGCTGGTGCTGGCCCTGTTCCTGTTCCGACGGACTCTACGATGACGCCGACATCACGCGACGACTTGATCGCCGTTCTGAAGAAGCTGGTGCTGGAGGCAGCCGAGAAAGAGGCTCCGCGTGGCGGGCTCGGCGACCACGAAACGCTGTTCGGCCCGGAGTCCCGGTTGGCGCTCGACTCTCTGGACGCCTTGCAGGTTTCGATGGCCTTGCAGGAGCGCTTCGGCGTCCGCATGGCCGACAGCAAGGAGACCCGGCGCGCGCTGAACTCCATTGCGACGCTCGCCGACTATTTGCGCGAACGCGGCGCGGCATGAAGCCAGTCTATGTGCGTGGCCGAGCACTTTCGTGCTCGCTCGGGCTCGATCTGCGCGCCTGTGCCCGCGCGGTGCGCAGCGTGCCACCGTCACCCGCACGCGTCGAGGTGGCACCCGGCATGTCATGGCCGTTTCATGCCATCCCCGACGAAGGCGGCGACTGGCTCGAACGCGCGCGTCGCATCGTCTTGCGGACCGTCGCAGATTGCAGTGCCGCTGTCGATCCTTCGGGGGCGTTGTTCCTCGCATCGTCTTCCATCGACATCGGCGCACGCGAGCAAAGCGGTGACTATTCCCCCAACTTCCACGCTTTCGCCGAACAGGTGGCCGACTGGATCGATTGGCGGGGGCCGGTGTTTACCGTGTCGACGGCCTGTACGTCGGGCATCAATGCGCTGCTTGGCGCCGCCCGCTTCGTACAGGCGGGCCAGACGCCGACGGCGCTCGTGCTGGGCGTGGAACTGCGCAACCGGTTGACGCTGGCGGGTTTCGGTGCGATGCAGTTGCTGGCGCCTCGGCAGGCGCTGCCGTTCGGCTTGCAACGCGAGGGCTTGATGCTCGGCGAGTCCGTGGCGGCCGTCTCGCTCGGCACCGAGCCTTCGCGCTGGCGTGTGGCGGGCGGTGCCAACGTCGTCGACGGCAGTGATACCGCTGCGGCCGTACCGGCGGCGATTGCCGCCATGTGCCGGCAGGCTCTGGAGACCGCTGGCCTCCAGCCGTCCCAGATCGGCCTCATCAAGCTGCAGGCCGCCGGCAGCCCGGGCAACGACGCCATCGAGGCTGCAGCCTTGCTGCGGTTTTTCGAGACGATGCCGCCGCTGGTGTCGTTGAAAGCGCATCTCGGGCACACCCTTGGCGCTGCGGGCGTCGCCGAGACGGCCTTGCTGATGGCGTGCATCGAGGGCCGCGACTGGCCGCTGATCGGCTACCCGCTCGACCCCTCGCTCGGCGTCGGACTGGCCGAGCACGCCCCAGAGGCGGCGCGTCACATCCTCGCGTACATCCTGGGATTCGGTGGCGGACACGCGGCGGTGGTGCTCGAGGACTGCACTGCCCAGGAGGCCGTGTGAACCGCTGTCGCACCGCGGCGCACTTTGTCGCAGCTCCGCCGCCGGCGGGGTGGCAAGAATGGCTCACGCAGCGCCTGGGCCGGCGCCCTCGGCGCATCGGAGCCTGGAGCGAACTGGCGCTGTATGGCGCGGTGCAGTGTCTCGACCTCGCGGGCGAAAGCACCTTGCCGGCCGGCGTCGCGCTGCGGGTGGCAAGTTTGCGGGGCCCGATGCGGGCCGCACGCGCCTGCATAGAGCAAAGCACTTCCGGTCTGCCGATGCCGTTTACCTTTCTTCAGAGCCAGCCCAGCCAGTTGCTCGCGGCGTTGAGCCACTATCTCGACTGGCAGGGCGACGCCCGGCTGGTCGTGGCGCGGGAGCCGGCAGCCGTGCTCGCGCTGGCGCAACTCGAGGCCGGGCCATCCGGCGTGCTGCTCGGCTGGGTCGAAGAGGAACACCAGGGACACGGGATGCAGACGCAATGGTGGCGGCTGGTGCCGGAGTGACGCGTCTGTGGGGCAAGGCGATATACTGCCGCCCAGCGCCGATTTGTTCCGGCTTGCGGGCGCTCAAAAAATGCAGCTAAAGGGGGGCAGACGAGACCCGGCCTCACCTTCAGTGGCGCCGGGTTTTGTTTTGCAGTCATGACTTCCATCGGCCACGTCGCTCCCCTGTCGATGCGTTTCGACCAGCCGCTGCCGCTGCGCAGCGGCGCCAGCTTGCGCGATTACACCCTCGTCTACGAAACCTACGGGACGCTCGATGCCGATCGGGGCAACGCGGTGCTGGTGTGTCATGCGCTCAACGCGTCGCACCATGTCGCCGGCACCTACGAAGGCCAGCCGAAGAGCGAAGGCTGGTGGGACAACCTGGTAGGGCCCGGCAAGCCGCTGGACACCGACAAGTTCTTCGTGATCGGCGTCAACAACCTCGGCTCCTGTTTCGGCTCGACCGGGCCGATGCACGTCAACCCATCGACCGGCCAGCCCTACGGCGCCGATTTTCCCGTGGTCACGGTCGAGGATTGGGTGCTCGCGCAGTCGCGTCTGCTCGACGCGTTGGGCATCGAGCAACTGGCGGCAGTGATCGGGGGCAGCCTGGGCGGCATGCAGGCGCTGAGCTGGACGCTGCAATTTCCTGGGCGCGTGCGCCACTGCGTCGCCGTGGCGACGGCGCCCAACCTGTCGGCGCAGAACATCGCGTTCAACGAGGTCGCGCGGCGCGCGATCGTGACCGACCCGGACTTCCACGGCGGACACTACCAGGCGCATGACGCGATCCCGAAGCGTGGCCTGCGCGTCGCACGGATGATCGGCCACATCACCTACCTGAGCGACGACGTGATGGAGGAGAAGTTCGGCCGCGAGCTGCGGGCGGCCGAACTGGGCTACAGCACCCAGGACATCGAGTTCCAGATCGAGAGCTACCTGCGCTACCAGGCCGACAAGTTCAGCGAGTACTTCGACGCCAACACCTACCTGCTGATCACGCGCGCGCTCGACTACTTCGACCCGGCCGGACAACACGGCGGCGACCTGGCGCGCGCCATGTCGGTCGCCACCGCGAAGTTCCTGCTCGTCAGCTTCAGCACCGACTGGCGCTTCTCGCCGGCGCGTTCGCGCGAGATCGTCAAGGCGCTGCTCGACAACCGGCGCGACGTCAGCTATGCCGAGATCGACGCTCCGCACGGGCACGACGCGTTTCTGCTCGACGATCCGCGCTATCACGGCGTCGTGAGGGCCTACTTCGATCGCATCGCTGCGGAAAACGAAGGGGCACGGACATGAGCGAACGCAAGGACATGGAGCTCATCGCCGAGCTGGTCCCGGCGGGCTCGCGCGTGCTCGACCTCGGTTGCGGGCGCGGCGAGCTGCTGGCGCATTTGCGCGACCACAAGGGTTGCAGCGGCTACGGCATCGAGATCGACGACGCCAACGTGCTTGCTTGTACGCAGCGCGGCGTCAATGTGATCCAGCTGAACCTCGAAGAGGGTCTGGCGCTCTTCGGCGACCAGAGCTTCGACGTGGTGCTACAGCTCGACACGCTGCAACACCTGCGCAACACCGAATCGATGCTGCGCGAGACGGCCAGGGTGGGCCGTATCGGCATCGTGAGCTTCCCGAACTTCGCGCACTGGCCCAACCGATTCCGCGTGTTGTCAGGCCGCATGCCGGTCACCCGGGCGCTGCCGTACGAGTGGTACGACACGCCGAACATCCGCGTCGGCACCTACGCCGACTTCGAGGTACTGGCGCGCAAGAATGGGCTGCAGGTGCTGGACTCCTTCGGTATCCAGCGCGGCCGGCCGGTGCGGCTGCGGCCCAATCTGCTGGCCAGCGTGGCGGTGTTCAAGTTTGCGCGGGGCTGAATCGGGCGGGTGACAGGGCTGGTGTGCCGTCCCGCAAACTCGTTGCAACCCACTGCCCGCGCCCGACATTGATTCCGCCAACCTGCGGGACGGCACACTAGAAGCGCGCCTGCCAATAGGCCGCGAAACTGCTGCGCCGCACCTTCAGCAGCATGCGCGACTGATCGTCGAACTTGATGCGCAGCCCGCCGTGCGCGATGCCCAGGCGCGAGCCCTTGAACGGCGACCACTCGAAGCCCAGTCGCGCACGGCGCACCGAGATGACGCCGCCGTCGTTTCTGCGGTTCAGCGCCTCGGTGGCGGCGTAGACGCCGGCGTGGTCGGACAGGCGCCGGTACCAGCCCAGCTGCACCGAAGGCAGGACCGTGAGCGTCGCCTCACCGGCCGGCGCTTCGGCGTCCAGCGGGACCCGATATTCCGTCGCGCCGAGCGAGACGGTGATGCTGTTGTGCCCGCGCCGCAGCGTCCAGCCATAGCCGACGTGCCGTGCTCCCGCCGTGCCGGGGGTGCCGTCGTGCCAGTCCGCCGGTGCCGGCGGAAGCTCCACGGCGACCGGGCCGCTGCTCCAGCCCGAGCCGGCATCGGCCGAGGCGACCACCGCGTCAACCCCATCGAGGGGCGGCTCGTCGTCCGCCTGGGCCTGCAACGCGCCAGCCACGGCCAGCCCGGTCACGCAGCACCGCAGCACGCCTCGGAGCCCCTCCGCGGCGCGCTCGCCGCACCACTGCCGGGTCGGGGTGGGTTGGTGCCGTCGGCCTGAGGCTGCCATCACATCCTCCAATCGGTGCCACGCCTGCGCCGCCAGCGTCTCGCCTGTCGCCCCCCCGGTCTGTCGGACAAAGGAGGTCACCGGCTGTAGGAATGCAGGAAGGCCAGAGCTTCAGGCAGCCGCAGTCGAGGGCCGGCCAGCGCGTGCTTCCGGTGTTTTCGTGCGCTTACCCGCAGAAGTCCCCTCCAGCGCGCCAGGGTTCTGCGCAAAAATCAAGAATTCTTCGCGAACCTGCTGCTGCGCGTGTTTCCCTCTCCGCTGGGCCTCTGTGTCGTTGCCCTCCGCTCCCTGGCGGCCTGGCTGCTGCTCGCGCTGCTGGCCGGTGTCGCTGCGGCCCAACAGCCTGCGCCTGTCCCGATTTCGCCGCCCGCGCGCACCGACCTGCTGGAAGTCGGCCGGCTGTTCGTGGCCGGCCCCGGGGAGGTGTTCTCGCCGCAGGCCGAGGTGCGGGCCGAGCGGCTGCAGACCCTGCGGCGTGCCGAAGGCGTCGACCTGTTCGGCGGTGCGTACTGGTTGCACGCACGCGTGCGGCAGGACGTGGGGCCGCCGCAATGGGTGTTCGACCCCAACAACACCCTGATCGAGCACGTCGAGGCGCGGCTGTACGGCAGCGACGGCAGTCGGCAGGTGCTGCGCAGCGGCTACCGCGAGCAGAGGGAGTACGCGCTGCACTATGGCAAGGAAGTCGTGCTGGCGCCGGGGGTCGAGTACGAAGTACTGGTGCGGTTCGAGAGCCCCTACTTCGCGTCGGTGCCGCGCTTTCAGCTGCTGACCGAGACGGACTACCAGCGCAAGGTGCTGGAAGAGAACCTCGTCATCCTCGGCTCGCTCGGCGCGATGGTGGCACTCGCTGCCTTCAACTTGTTCGTCTTCGCGTTGACGCGCATCCGCAGCCACCTGTATTACGCGATGCAGCTGGTGATGGCCTGCATCGCATGGGCGCTGGTGTTCCAGTTGCCGGCCGAGCTGTTCGGCTGGCACGACCTGCGTGTGCACTACGTGCCGTTTTTCCTGCTGCCTGCGATCAGCGCGCTGTTCTGTATCGACTTCCTGGAGTTGCCGAAGCGGCACCCGAAGCTGCACCGCGCCCTACGTGCGCTGATCGCGGTGGCGTTGGTGCTGACCCCGCTGGCGGTGTTCGCCGTGCCGTACGCACACGCGACCGCTACGCTGCTGATCAGTGCCTGGCTGGTGCTGATGGTCACCAGCGGTGTCGTCTCGTGGTGGCATGGCTATCGGCCGGCGCGTTTCTTCGCGCTGGCGTTCGCGGCGATGTTCGTGCCGGCGTTGATCATCCTGCCCGGCAACATCGGCCTGATCCCCGACCTGGTCGAGAATGCCGAGATGCTGACCCTGTTCGGCGGCGTGATCGAGGCGCTGCTACAGGCCTTCGCGCTGGCGGACCGCATCCGCACGCTCAACCTCGAGAAGGACAGCTACGCGATGCAGCTCGGCCGGGCGCTGGAAGTCGCCCACACCGACGCGATGACCGGCATCGGCAACCGCTACGCCTTCGAGCGGGCCTTGAACGATCGCGGCACGCCGACGGAACACGAGCTGGTGCCGCACATGTTGCTGCTGATCGACCTCGACGGGCTGAAGCAGATCAACGACCGGCACGGCCACAGCCGAGGCGACGAGCTGCTGAAGGCGGTGGCGCGAGGCCTGAGCGAGCTGACGCAAGGCCGCGCCTCGTGCTTCCGGCTGGGCGGCGACGAGTTTGCGATCCTGGCACCGCATCACCTCGAGCACGAGCTGGAACGCAGCCTCGCGCTGCTGGAAACCGAACTCGTCGCACGCGGCTTCGAGGATGCGGGCATCAGCTACGGCATCGCACACTGGACCGCCAATGCGCGCGCGCTCGACCTGATCAACCTGGCCGACCAGAACATGTACCAGCACAAGGCGCGCCGCAAGCGCGCCCGTGCCGACCTGGTGGCAGGCGACTCGGCGGCGCTATAGATCCTTCTCGCCGCGGATGACCAGCGGCCACCCGCTGATCGCGCGCGAAGCCTGCATGCCGCCCATCACCGCGCCTTCGACGCAGCCCGCGTTCAGTCCGGTGCGCAGCCAGTCGCCGGCGAGGTAGAGGTTCGCGTAGCCCGAGCCGTCGGCCGGCAACCGCGCGGCGGTGCTGTCGACCACCGACAGCACGTAACGCTCCGAGGGATCGATGTTGGCGCGCCAGTACTGCGCGTCGAAGCGCTGTTCGCCGGTGCGCGATTGCGCATCGACCAGCACCGGCCACTCGAAGCTGCCGGCGGTGGCGATCGACGGCCACAGCGTATGGATACGCCGCGTCAGCTGGTCGATCGCGTTGTGCTTGACGGCGGCGCTGCAGCGTTCCGGGAAGGCGTGATCCGACGGCGGCGGGTAGTGCGCCATCGGCAATGCGCTGCAGAAGTACGAGACGTTCTTCGGCTGCAGCGCCGGAGGCCAGCTCTCGCGCACCAGCAACTGGTCCATCGGCGCCCAGGTGTCGAACGGTTCGCTGTAGCCGCTGAGCACCGGCGGCTGGCCGTCGCTGGCATAGCTGGCCCAGCCGATCTGGCGCAGGTCTTGGTTCAGCCACACCTGGTAGGCCTGCGTCGCGACGGTCTTCAGCGTGCGCGTCATGGTCTGCAGCGCCGGGCTGCGCTCGACGAGCCGGGAGCACAGTTGGGGCACGCCGTCGACCGAGATGCCGAAGACGACGAGATCGAAATCCTCACCGCGCTTGAGCGTCAGCTGTGGCAAAGGCCGGCCGAAGTGCTGTTCATAGCGCTGCGGCCAGTCGCTCCAGTTCGATTCGAGGTTGACGCGGCCCCGCTGCAGCAGCGCGGCCTGCTCGGGCACGATCTGCCCGTAGTTCGGCGTGCTGGGCCAGCAGGCCAGGCCCTCGACGTCGACCAGCGGGTCGTAGTGGTCGGCGCCGCGGGTCACGTCGACCTGGCGCGTCAGCCGGATCGTGTCGACCGTCATGGAACCGTCGGCCGCCGGCAGCAGCTCCTCGACCTTGTGGAAGAACTTGAACGTCACGCCACGCGCCTTCAGCAGTTGGTACAACGGCGTGAACACGGTGTCGCCCATGCCGGCCTGCATCTTCCACATCATGCCGCCGTGGTAGGCGATGGCAACCTTCATCATGCCGCGCAGCATCGTTCCGGCTTCGATGTTGGGGCGGTCGAAATCGCCGTCCTCGTAGGCGAACACCAGGTCGTAGAAGCCGCGCACCGGGGCCGAATGGACGGTGTACCGGGGATTCGCTCCGTGCTTCGTCAGCCAGTCGTAGAAGTCGATGTCGTTGATGACGTCGAAGCCGTGGACGAGCACGCCGTCCTCGATCATGCCGATCAGCGAAGTGACCGCGAGATCGATGCAGATATAGAGCCGGCGCAGCGTGTCGTTGCCGTCCAGTCGATGCAGCACCGCGTCCCACAGCCAGGCACGCAGCCCGCGCAGCGTCGCGTTCATCAGGTCGCGGTCGCCGCCGCCATGTTGTCCGAGGTCTTCGGGCAGCGACAGGGCCAGTGCGTGCAACGCCTCGGCGACGTGCTGGGCGTCAGCGGCCAGGTGCTCGACGTCGGTCTCCACGGCGGCCGCCAGCCGATGCAGCCAGTCGGGGTGCTCGCCGCTGGACATCGGCGGCGCCGGCAGCGCGGCCTCGTCGAGCGCGCCGCGCAACTGGTCGAACCACATGCGTACCCAGGCGTAGGCCGTGGTCGCCATCGCCCACAGCCCGAGGCTTTCGTTGCCATGGCCCGGTTCCCCCGGCTTGATCGGCGTGTCGATGGGCCAGGTCTTCCACTGGCCGTCGATCCATTCGGTCAGCGCGATGAAATGCTGCGGCTTGAAGGCGTCCTGCCAGGTGGCGAGCGGGGCGCCGGGCGGGCGGTCGAGCGCACCGTACGCCTTTTGCATCATCGCGAACGCGTTGTCGTAGAAGCCGAACCAGATGTGCAGGCCGTGCTCTTCGATGCGCTGGCCGTCCTCGGCATTGCGCCCGCTGGCGCCCTTGCCGCCCAGCCGCCAGCCCATCTGGTAGACGGTGATCTCGTAGCGGTTGCGCCAGCCGGGCTGCTCGGTCAGGTGGAAGGCGGCGGTCATTGCGCCGACCCCGCCGCCGAGGACGGCGACCTTCTGCGGGCGGACCTGCGAGTTGTCGACGAGCTCGGTGCCGGGCGGTACCTCGAAATCCATGTCCAGATGGAAGCCGAGCAGGGCCGGCTGCGTGCCGAGGGGCAGCCCGAGCGTGCGGTTCAGCGGGAAGCTGTCGTAGGGGTGCAGCGTGGCCTGGTAGGCCGGGCCGAGCAACTGCACCGAACGCAGCGCCGTCACCGTTGCGGGCGCGCTGACCACGGCCTGGTAGACGGCCTTCTCGCCGGCCGCGTCCGGGAACTGCTTCAGGAAGATCTGGTCGAGCTGCGGCGCGGTGAAGGTCTCGATGACCTGTTCCCAGCCCGCAGCGTCCAGGTCGAGCGCGTCCGCGTCGCTGGCCAGCACCTGCACCAGCTGCTTCACCAGGGAGCCGATGTCCGCCAGCGGTGTGTGCGCGGTGTTCCCCTGGCCGTGCACGTCGAGCAGCGGGTGCATCGCCAGTTGCGTCTGCGGTGAATAGGGTTGGAAGCCCTTGGCGGCCAGCGTGAAGCGCAGTGCCGGCTCGCCCGGCGCGGGCATGGTGTATTCGCAGCTGTACTTCGGGTAGCCGAACAGCTCGCGTCCGTTGATGAGTGCCATCGTGTCGTCGACCCAGATGTGCACCGGGTAAACGAACAGCCGGTTCACCCGGGACTGGCCCGGCAAGAGCTGCCCGACCAGCACCCAGGTAACGATGTCGGTTTCTTCGCCCCAGCCCTTGGCCTCGTCGACGGGGTTGGTGGAGTTGGCGTGCTGCACCTGGGTGAAGGTGAGCATCACGTAGGGCGACAGCACCTTGAAGCGCATGTGGCCGGCGGCCGGTGCGTTCAAGGTGATGTCGACGGTCTGTTGCAGCTGCTGCCGGTCTCCCTTCAGGAAGAAGCCGTACATGCGCGAGCTGCCCAAGCGCAGCGGCGGGTGCATCAGCACGTTGCCGCCGGAATAGATGTAGTCGGGCCGCTGTCGTGGCTCGGTCATGGTGGAGACCCTCATGCTTGTCGTTGTGTCGCGCGATGCTAAGGGCAGTCGTGACGTGCTGCCATAGGGTCAACAGCAGGCAGGGGCCCTTGCCCCACGGCCCAGCGGGATCGCCACGCAAGGAGCCTGGGAGGGCTGCATTCGGGTGGGTGCCGCGTCGGCAACGCGATCGGCACCCTGTTCATCGAGCCGGCGAAGCAGGACGCGATGCGCCGCGCGATCGAACCGCGGGGTCGGTGATCCGCAAGAACTTCCAGAGCGATCTGGAGGCGGTGAACTGCCTCCACGACTCCGTGCGGCAGGCGCATCACTTCAGCGAGGACAGGGAAGTGACGCGCAAACGAGGTCGTGCACCTGCTCGAGCAGTTGGTGTGCGTGCTGGGTGGGGGCGAGCCGGCCCGTTCACGGCCGGAGCGACCATCGAGCACACCCGTACGAATTTCAGGGTGATTCAGAACTTCTTGCCGGTGGGTCTCGATATCGGCGCCGTCGAGCCGGTGCATGCGAGTGCAGGCGTCCAGCGCCGTGAGCAGTCGCAACCTCGGCATGCGAATGTCTCAGGGACGGAACGTCGAGAGGCTCGGGCGTCAGCGTGGCGGAGTCGGAGAGCGGGGTTCGAGGCCGGCAGGAACGCACGAACGCGCGTTTGCGGCAAAAGAAAGCAGCTCCCGGTAATTGTTGCCTGCGGTGCTGAAAGAACCGCCAAGCTGCCGGGAGCTGCAATGTACAAAAGGCGCTCCGAACCGATACGCCCAAGCTAGGTGAGGGAGGGTCGGAGAGGGAGGAGCGAACCGGTGTTAGCTCGGAGCGCCATAAACCACTGAACATCCTTAAGCAACTCGTGTGCCCACTTTTTGAGGGCCGCTGCACCCGGCGTGGAGTACGCTGCCGGCTGCCAAGGACCACGCCCCGACACACGATGCCTCGCTACGCCGCCAACTTGTCGATGCTCTATCCGGAGCATGCTTTTCTGGACCGTTTTGCCGCTGCGGCGCGCGACGATTTTCGCGCGGTCGAGTGCCAGTTTCCCTACGAGTATTCGGTGTTGGCTTTGCGCGACCGGCTCGGCGCCTGCGGCCTGCAGCAGGTGCTGATCAATGCACCCGCGGGCAACCGGGCGGCAGGCGAACGCGGGCTGGCCTGCCTGCCGGGGCGCGAGGCCGAGTTCAGGGCGGGTGTCGAGCAGGCGCTCGAGTACGCGCAGGGGCTGCGCTGTCCCCTCGTTCACGTGATGGCCGGCGTCGTGCCGCCTGGCTGCGAGCGTGCCGACGTGCAGGCGCTCTACGTCGACAACCTCGCATGGGCCGCACAGCGTGCGCAGACGGCCGGAGTGCAGATCACCATCGAGCCGATCAACCTGCGCGACGTGCCCGGCTACTTTCTGAACCGGCAGGACCACGCCCACGAGATCATCGATCGCGTGGGCGCCGCGAACCTGAAAGTGCAGATGGACCTGTACCACTGCCAGATCGTCGAGGGCGACGTCGCGATGAAGCTGCAGCGCTACCTGCCCACCGGCCGCGTGGCACATCTGCAGATCGCCGGCGTGCCGCAACGCCACGAACCCGATCACGGTGAGCTGCACCACCCGTATCTCTTCGATCTGATCGACGCGCTGGGCTATGAAGGCTGGATCGGCTGCGAGTACCGCCCACGGCGCGGCGCGGCGCCGGGCGGCACGACTGCGGGGCTGGGGTGGCGTTCCGGGCCCTGAGGACGGGGGTCCAACCCCTGGTCTCGAACGACCGTGCTCTCTACACTGCGCCTTCATGAACCCGCTCGCCGTCACGCCGATCTCCAGCCTGGCTGAACTGACCGTCGCCGACGGCACGCAACTCGCGCTGCGCGCTTGGCCCGCTCCCGAAACGCCTGCCCGGGCCGCCGTGCTGATCGTGCACGGTCTCGGCGAGCACAGCGGGCGCTACGAGCATGTCGCGCAACGCCTGCGCAGTTGGGGCTTTGCCGTCACCGGCTACGACCATCGAGGCCATGGGCGGTCGCAGGGGCCTCGTGGCGGGCTCAGGCACCCGCACGACCTGCTGTCCGACCTGGCAGCCGTGGTGGACCACTTGCGTGCGCAAGGCGCGGCGCCGCTGCTCCTGCTCGGCCACAGCATGGGCGGGCTGGTCGTGGGACGGTTCGTGGCCGACGCGCTGCGGCCGGTCGACGGGCTGGTGATGTCATCGCCGGCACTCGACATCGGACTGTCTGCACTCAACCGCGGCCTGCTCGCCGCCTCGCATGCGCTGGCGCCCAACCTGCAGGTGCCGAACGGGTTGAACCCCACCTTCGTCTCGCATGACGAGGCGGTCGTGAAAGCCTATGTCGACGACCCGCTGGTGCACGACAAGGTGACGGCCCGGCTGGTCCGCTTCATGGTCGAAGGCGGTGTGCGCGTGCGCGAGCGTGCCGGGCAGTGGAGCGTGCCCACACTGCTGATCTGGGCGGGCGCCGACCGGTTGGTGGCGCCGGCCGGCAGCGCGGCGTTCGCCGAGCGGGCACCGGCGGGCGTGGCGCACTGCCACCGCTTCGATCACATGTACCACGAGATCTTCAACGAGCCCGACAACGAGGCCGTGTTCGACGTGCTGAAGCACTGGCTGGACCGGCGCTTCCCCGGGCAGGCGCGTTGAGCGCACGGTCTTGCCCGCTGCTTCGGTTCTCGTCGGCAAGCGAGGCCTAAACTCGACGTTCCTTTCTCCGCAGGAGCCCGCCGTGAACGCCCCCGACCGCCTGCCGCTCGATCCGCTGCAAGACCCGTCCGCGATGCAGACCTTCGTCGACGAGGTCTGGGACCGCGAGATCGTCCCCGCGCTGACCGATTACATCCGTGTCCCGGCCAAGTCGCCCGCGTTCGACGCCGACTGGGTGCAGCATGACCACATCGAGACGGTGGTGCGCCGCGCGGCCGAGTGGGTCGAAAGCAAGAAGCTGCCGGGCCTGAAGCTCGAGGTGGTGCGCCTGAAGGACGCGCAGGGCCGTCCGCGCACGCCGGTCATCTTTTTCGAGCTGCCCGCGACCAAGGCTGACAGCACGCAGACCGTGCTGATGTACGGCCACCTCGACAAGCAGCCCGAGTTCAGCGGCTGGCGCAGCGACCTGGGGCCGTGGACGCCCAAGTACGAGGATGGCAAGCTCTACGGACGCGGGGGCGCCGACGACGGCTATGCCGTCTATGCGTCGATCACCGCGCTGCTGGCGCTCGAGCGGCAAGGCACTCCACGCCCGCGTGTTGTCGGCCTGATCGAGACCTGCGAGGAAAGCGGCTCCTACGACCTGCCGGCCTACATCGACGCCCTGAAGGACAGGCTCGGCGACGTCAGCCTCGTGGTCTGCCTCGACTCCGGCGCCGGCAACTACGACCAGCTGTGGCTGACGAGTTCGTTGCGCGGCATGGTCAGCGGCGTGCTGAAGGTCGAGATCCTGACCGAGGGCGTGCACTCGGGCGACGCGAGTGGTCTGGTGCCGTCGAGCTTTCGCATCCTGCGCCAGCTGCTCGACCGGCTCGAAGACAGCAAGACCGGCCGGCTGCTGCCCGGCAGCTTCCATTGCGAGATTCCGGCCGAGCGTGTCGAGCAGGCCAAGGTGGCCGCTCGCATCCTCGGCGACGAAGTCTGGAAGCGGTATCCCTGGGCCTGCGGCGCCGACGGAGCGTTCGCGCTGCCCACCACCACCGACCCGGCCGAGGCGTTGCTGCGCCGCACCTGGCACCCGACGTTGAGCGTCACCGGCGCGCAGGGGTTTCCGTCGCTGCAGGACGCCGGCAACGTGCTGCGGCCCTACACCGCGTTCAAGCTGTCGCTGCGGCTGCCGCCGCTGGTCGACGGTGCGCAGGCCACGCAGGAGCTGAAGCGTTTGCTCGAGGTCGACCCGCCTTACCGTGCGAAGGTGACCTTCGAAGGCGACCACGGTGCGACCGGATGGAACGCGCCGGAGCTGTCGCCGTGGCTGCACCAGGCACTGGACCGCGCCTCGCAGGCTTTCTACGGCGCGCCGCTCGGCTTCATCGGCCAGGGCGGCACCATTCCGCTGATGAGCATGCTGCAGCAGGGCTTCCCGAAGGCCCAGATGATGGTGTGCGGTGTGCTGGGCCCGAAGAGCAACGCGCACGGTCCCAATGAGTTCCTGCATGTGCCCTACGGCAAGCGGCTGACCGCGGCCGTGGCCACGGTGATCGCCGCCCAACCCTGACAACCCGAGCATGAAGCTGTTGCGTCACGGCCCCCGCGGCCAGGAACGACCCGCACTGATCGACGAAGCCGGCCGGCTGCGCGACCTCACCGGCGTCGTCGCCGACATCACGCCCGAGACACTGACGCCACGAGGCCTGGCGGCCTTGCGCGCACTCGACACGGCCTACCTGCCGCTGGTGGGCGAGCCAGGGCGCCTCGCGCCGCCGTGGGCCGGCATTGGCAAGTTCGTCTGCGTCGGCCTCAACTATGCCGACCATGCCGCCGAGGCCGGCCTCGCGGTGCCGGCCGAGCCGGTGCTGTTCATGAAGGCGACCAGCGCGGTGATCGGCGCCAACGATCCGGTGGTGCTGCCGCAGGGCTCGGTCAAGGGCGACTGGGAGGTCGAGCTCGGCGTGGTGATCGGACAGCGGGCGCGCTACGTCAGCGAGGCCGAGGCGCTGCAGTACGTCGCCGGCTACTGCGTCGTCAACGACGTTTCCGAGCGCGCGTACCAGATCGAGCGGGGCGGCCAGTGGGACAAGGGCAAGGGCTGCGACACCTTCGGCCCGGTCGGGCCGTGGCTGGTGACCGCCGACGAGGTGCCCGACCCGCAGGCGCTCGAACTGTGGCTGGACCTCAACGGCGAACGTCGGCAGACCGGCAGCACGCGCACCATGGTGTTCGGCGTCGCGCAACTGGTCAGCTACATCAGCCGCTTCATGACACTGCACCCTGGCGACCTGATCAGCACCGGCACACCGCCGGGCGTCGGCATGGGCTGCAAGCCGGCACCGCGCTACCTGAAGCCGGGCGACGAGATGCGCCTGGGCATCGCAGGCCTCGGAGAGCAGCGCCAGCGCGTCCATGCCTGGGACCCGGTGTTGATCGACGAGCCGCCGCCGCGACCGGCGATGTAGGGTGTCAGGCGGCGACGGCCGCACGTCGGCGCCGCAGGGCCAGCCAGGCGATCGCCACGGTCAGCAAGGCCACCGGCAGCAACGAACCCCAGTTCAGCAGCTCCCAGCCCTGCGTCGTGATCAGCGCGCCCGAAGCGAACGACGTCACCGCGGTGGTCGTGTAGACCCAGAAGTCCATCGCCGCCTGCGCCGTGGTCTTTTCTTCCGGCCGGTAGGCCTCGGTCAGCAGCGTCGTGCCGCCGATGTAGAGGAAGTTCCAGCCCACGCCGAGCAGCAGCAAGGCCGTCAGGAACTGCATCAGGTCGACGCCCGACAGCGCGACCGCGATGCACGCCAGGTTGAGCACCACGCCGGCGGCCATGATCGGCAGCACGCCGAAGCGCTTGATCAGGTGCCCCGTGAAGAAACTGGGCACGAACATGCCCAGCACGTGCCATTCGATCACCAGTGCGGCGCTTTCGAAGGGGTGCTTGCACTGCGCCATCGCGATCGGTGTGGCCGACATCAGCAGGTTCATCACGCCGAAGCCGAGCGCGGCGGCAGCCACTGCGACGATGAACACCGGCTGGCGTGAGATCTCGCGCAGCGGTCGGCCCGGGCGCGTCGGGTCGGCCTTGGGCAACGGAGGAAAGTCGATGAAGCTCAACACCAAGAGCGACAGCAGCGCCACCCCCGCCAGCGCGGCATAGGCGCCGGCAAACGGCACGGCCAGCCAGTCCTTGGTGCGCGTGGCAAGGTTGGGGCCGATGATGGCACCGAGGATGCCACCGGCCAGCACCCAGGAGATCGCCTTCTCCTTGAGCGAGGGCGGCACCAGCTCCACGGCGGCGAAGCGATAGAGCGCTGCGTTCGCGTTGTAGTAGCCGGCCAGCGCGGTGGCGCCCACCAGCAGCCAGAAGTTGCTGGCGGCCGCCGCCGTTGCGCACAGCGCGGCCGTCAACACGGCCACCACCAAGCCGACCTGGAAAGAGCGCTTGCGGCCCCAGGCCCGCTGGGTGCGGGCCACCAGCGCAGTGGCCCCTGCGCTGCCGACCACATACGCGGTGACGGGCAGCGTCGCCATCCACATCGTCGGCGCCAGGGCCAGGCCCACCAGGCCGTTGATGGCGATGAAGGTGACGTTGTTCGTCATGAAGAGGCCGCTGCACAGGGTGAGCAGCCAGACGTTGCGGTTCATGCGAGCCTACTTTCGGAGCAGGCCTGCAGTGTGACGCAAGACGAGAGGTGGTGCTCAGCGCAGACCGAGCAACGCGAGCGCGGCCAGCGGTGCCGTCTCGGCGCGCAGCACGCGCGGCCCGAGGCTGGCGGCGCGAAAGCCGGCCTGCCGCGCCAGGGCTTCTTCGGCGGCCGTCAGCCCGCCTTCGGGTCCACTGAGGAACAGCGCTGCACCGGCGGCCGGCAGCGCGGCCAGCGGCTGTGCATGCTGCAGGCTCAGCACCGCACGCAGGCCGGCACCACCGGGCGGCAGCGCGGCACACCAGCCTGCCAGTGCGCGCACCGGTTCGACCCGCGGCACCCGCGTACGGCCGCATTGCTCGCTGGCACCGACCGCGACCGCGGTCCAGTGAGCGACCTTTTTCTGCGCGCGTTCGCCGGACAGCCTGAGCACCGAGCGCTCGCACACCAGCGGCTGGATCGCCGCGACGCCGAGTTCGGTGGCCTTCTCGACCAGCCAGTCCATGCGCTCGTTGGCCGGCATGCCGACCGCGAGCGTGACGTCGATCGGCAGTTCGCGGTCGACCGGTTCATGCCGTTCGACCTGCACGTCGACCTCGCTGCGGCCCATGCGCACGATGCGCGCCTCCCACTCTCCGCCGTCGCCGTTGAACAAGGTCACCGCGTCGCCCGGCTGCAGCCGCAACACCTGTGCATGGCGCGACGGCCCGGGCGGCAGGGGCAGGCTCGAGCCGGCGGCAAGGGGGGCGGACACGTGGAGGCGGGGCGTGGATCGGCTCGACATGGCGCGAGTGTGCCCGATGCTGACAGCTGCTGTCAGGGGGCTGCGCTACCCTGCAGGCATCGTCGACTCGCCTGCCGCCGACCATGAACGAAGACACCGCTGCTCCGTTGCTGAAAGACGGCTTCAACGTCGCCACGGTGGAGTGGATCGCCCGCTCGATCGCTGCGGTTCATCGCCCTTTCCCGTCGAAGCGCTTCGTCGCGGACTGCCTCGACGGCTTCGACGCCCTGAGCCTGATGGCGCGCGTCGGCCGCGTCGCCCAAGGCCTGGTGCGTCACCTGCCGGCGCCGTTCGAGCAGGCGGTTGCCGTGCTGCAGCAGGCGATGGGCGAGCCCGGCGCGCCGTCGCGCGAGGTGCAGGGCATGGCGGCGTTTCGCCATGCCCCGCATCTGCAGTTCGTCGCCGACGCCGGCATCGGGCACCCCGAGGCGGCACTCGACGCGCTGGCGTGGATGACGCGGCACTTCAGCGGTGAATTCGCCGTCCGCCCCTTTCTGCAGCGCGACCCGACGTCGACGCTGGCGTGCATGCAGCGCTGGTGCACCCACGACGACCCGCGCGTGCGGCGCCTGGCCAGCGAAGGATCGCGGCCGCTGCTGCCCTGGGCGCGGCGGGTGTCCCACCTGGTCGACGATCCGTCGCTGACGGTGCCGCTGATCGACGCCCTCGCGGGCGACGCCGACGAAGTGGTGCGTCGCTCGGCCGCCAACCATCTGAACGACATCAGCCGGCTCGACCCGGCGTTGGCGGTGGAGGTGGCGCGCGGCTGGATCGGGCGCGGCTGGCCGGACGGGGAGCGCACCGTGAACCGCGGCCTGCGCACATTGATCAAGCAGGGGCACCCGCAGGCGCTGGCGCTGCTCGGCTTTGCGGTCGACGACGCCTTCGTGATCGACGGGCCCGAGCTCGACCGCTGGCGTGTTCCGATCGGCGGCCGGCTGGCGCTGCGCTTTGCGTTGCGCCGTACCGATGCGACGCCGGCGGCGGCCTGCGTCGACTACGCGGTGTGCTATGCCAGCGCGAACGGCGCGGCGCGGCGCAAGGTGTTCAAGGGCGAGGTGCGGCAGGTCGAGCCGGGCCGCACCGAGAGCTTCGAGTTCGTGCGCGACTTCGTCGTGCGCACCACGCGCCGGCTTTATCCCGGCGCACACCGCGTCGAGGTGCTGGTCAATGGCCGCGTGCTCGGCGCAGCCGACTTCCAGCTCACCGAAACATAGTCCGTCGACGAGCGTGTCAGCTGGCGGCGCAGAAAAACGAAACCCGCCTCGCGGGCGGGTTTCGTCGGCATCCGGCCGGCCTCGTGGGCCGGCCGAACGGGGTGGGCTGCTTCAGCCGCCGATGTTGTGGTCGTCGCTCGACGGGAAGCGGTGCTCGCGCAGGTAGCTGATCGTTTCGTTGCGCACGTCGGCGCGGCTGCGCGTCACGCTGGTCGCTTGTTCCTGCGGGAACGCGGTGGCTTCGCCGCTGAACACCGACAGCCGGCCGTTCTGCGCACGGGCGGCAGCCAGCTCGGCCTTCACTTCAGCGCGCGTCTTGGTCGACGCGACGCTGGACGGGAATGCGAGTTCTTCCGCGGTGACTTCCTGGGCGAACGCGCCGGCGGCGGCAAAAGCAGACACGGCGGCGACAACGAGGGACTTCTTGACGTTCATTTCAGACTCCAAACACTGGGTTGACGGGGCGGGGAAGGAGGTCGTGCCGCCTGCCCGCGTCGGTGAGTCGCATCGCTTTGTTCGTTGGGCTCATCGATGGGGTGAACTTTAGGTATTAACCCTAGCCAGATAAACGGTCTTTCTTTCAATGAATAATTTCCGAATCCGCAACAAAGGGGGCGTCCCATGGACCGGCTGCATTCGATGCGCGTGTTCGCCAAGGTGATCGACGAAGGCAGCTTCGCAGCGGCGGCGCGTTCGCTGGACCTGTCTGCGGCGGTGGTGACCCGCCTCGTCGCCGACCTCGAGGCCCACCTGGGCGCGCGGCTGATCCAGCGCACCACGCGGCGCCTGGCGCTGACCGAAGTGGGCGAGACGTATCTGGAGCGGGTGCGCCAGATCCTCGGCGAGGTCGACGAGGCCGAAGCGCTGGCCAGTGCCGCGGTGGCCGAGCCGAAAGGGCATCTGCGGGTGCTGGTGCCGGGGGCGTTTGCGGTGCACCAGGTGGCCAAGCATCTGCCGAAATTTCGTGACCAGTGCCCCAAGGTCACCGTCGACCTGACCGCAGGCGGCCCGGTGGAGGCAGCCGACGAGGCCTACGACGTGTCCATCCTGATCGTCGGCCCCCGCCCGTTGAACGGCGAGTTCGTCGCACGCAAGCTGGCGCGCACCGAGGTGGTGGCCTGTGCGGCGCCGCAGTATCTCGACCGCTACGGGCGGCCCCATCATCCGAGCGAGCTGGCA
The DNA here is from genome assembly GCF_023721835.1 of Caldimonas mangrovi. GTDB lineage: Bacteria > Pseudomonadota > Gammaproteobacteria > Burkholderiales > Burkholderiaceae_C > Caldimonas > Caldimonas mangrovi. The sequence goes on from NZ_JAMKFE010000003.1 coordinate 306,233, forward strand.
CACCACGAGTGCCTGGTCGCGAACTTGCCGAACGTGCCGCGCACCTGGCGCTTCGAGAGCTGCCCCTTCGGCGCGCCGACGCCTGGCGGCATCGAGATCGAGCCGCGCGCTGCATTGACGACCCACCACATCGACACGCTCTACGCCGCAGCGCTCGCCGGCCTCGGCATCGTCGGGCTGCCGTCGTTCATGGTCGAGGACGCTTTGCTCGAACACGCGCTGGAGCGGGTGCTGCCCGAGTGGCGCATCATGAGCTACACGATCTACGCCGCGATGCCGAGCCGCAAGTACGTGCCGGCCCGCACGCGGGCCTTCATGGATTTCCTGGTCAGCACCTTCGGCTCGGAAGACCGCGACCCGTGGCTGGCCGCAGCCGGCTGCGAGACGGCGACGCGCTCGCTCGATCACGTCGAGCTGCTGCCCGAGGTGGCCTGACGCCGCAGCCGGGGCAGTGCGGCGGTTCCCGCAAGTGCCACCGCCCCCTGGGAGCGCTCAGAAGGTGTAGCCGGCCTTGCGCTCTTCTCCGGCCAGGCGTTCGAGCAGCCGGGCCAGCGGGGTCAACGAGCTGTAGCGCGTGGTGACCCGGTGCGCGTAGCGCCACACCAGCGGCAGGTCCTTCAGGTAGCCGTCCTTGCCGTCCCGATGGGACAGGCGGCAGAAGATGCCGAGCACCTTCAGGTGCCGCTGCAGGCCCATCCACTCGAAGTCGCGCCAGAATTCGCCGAAGTCGGCCGCCACCGGCAACTGCGCCTTGCGCGCCTTCTCCCAGTAGCGCACGGCCCAGTCGATCTGCTGCTCCTCGTCCCACTCGATGTAGGCGTCGCGCAGCAGCGAGACCAGATCGTAGGTGACCGGGCCCCAGACGGCGTCCTGGAAGTCGATGATGCCGGGGTTGGCGGGCTCGCCGAGCCCGCCGCAGACCATCAGGTTGCGGGAGTGGTAGTCGCGGTGCACCAGCACGCGCGGCTGCGCCAGGGTGTTGCGCAGGATCAGCTCGAAGCTGCGCTCCAGCAGGATGCGTTCGTTGTCGTCCAGCACGACGCCGCTGTGCCGGGCGACGTACCAGTCGGGAAACAGTTGCAGTTCGCGCGTCAGCAGTTCGCGGTCATAGGGCGGCAGCGCATGCTCGGCGGCGATGCCCTGCATCTTGACCAGCGCGGCGGTCGCGTCGTCATAGAGCGCCGGTGCGCTGCCGGCATCCAGCTGTGCCAGGTAGGTCGTCGAGCCGAGGTCCGACAGCAGCATGAAGCCTTCGGCCTCGTCCCATTCGATCACCTCCGGGGCATTGAGGCCGGCGCCTCGCAGCAGACGCGCGACCTTGACGAACGGGCGGCAGTCTTCCTGCGCGGGTGGCGCATCCATCACGATCAGGCTGCCGTGCGCCGCATCGACCCGGAAATAGCGCCGGAAGCTGGCGTCGGCGCTGGCGCTGCGCACCGAGCGGGGGTCGATGCCATGGCGGCCCAGCCCGGCCAGCCAGCGTTCGAAAGCTACGCGGCGCCGGTCGTCGGCCCAGGTGATCGCAGGCGTCATGTGGGGAGTCAGGGAAGGTTGGCAGGGGTCACATCGCGCAACAAGCGGCGCAGTGCATGGCCTCGGCGGCACAGAAGGCTCATGGAATAATCGGCGATTCTACAAACCCGCCTCGCAGGCGGCCCGTCGTTCTCCCCACTTGGTCGTTGCCCGCGTCTTGGTCCGCCTGCCTCCCGCCCTGCCTGTTCTGCGGCCCGTTGCCGCTGCCTGCCTTCTGGCCGCCGCATGCTGCGCCCAGGCGCAGGCGCCTGCCAATCCCGTCGACGAAGAACAGCTGCCGGTCAACATCGAGGCGCGCGAACTCAAGGGCAGCCCCGACCGCGAAACCGTCGCCGAAGGCGATGTGCAGCTGACGCGCGGAGCGACCAGCATCCGCGCCGACCGCGTCGAGTACCGGCAGGCGGACGGCTCGGCGCGGGCCACCGGCAACGTGCGCATCAGCCGCGACGGCAACGTCTTCAGCGGTCCCGAACTGCAGTTGAAGCTCGACACCTATGAAGGCTATTTCGTCGAGCCGACCTATTTTTTCTCGGTGACCCAGGCGGGCGGCAAGGCCGACCGCATCGACTTCCTCGGCCGTCAGCGCCTGGCGGCCATCGGCGCCACCTACTCGAGCTGCACGCCCGACGACGAAGGCGACTACGCCTGGCTGCTGAGCGCGTCGCGCGTGACGCTCGACTTCGAGAACAACGAGGGCACGGCCGAAGGTGGCGTGCTGCGTTTCTACGGCGTCCCCGTCCTTGCGGCGCCTTATCTGAGCTTTCCGATTTCCGACCAGCGCAAATCGGGCTGGCTGCCGCCCAGCTTCAGCCTCGACAGCAAGAGCGGCTTCGAGCTGGCAGTACCGTACTACTGGAACCTCGCGCCCAACTACGACGTGACTCTGACGCCGTCGGTGATCACCAAACGGGGCGCGGCGCTCGGCACCGAGTTCCGCTACCTGCGGCCGAGCTTTTCCGGCGAGCTGACGACACACGTGGTGCCGGACGATCGCGTCTACGGCAGCAATCGCTGGTCGACACATCTGGATCATCGCGGGCAGTTGCCCGGCGACGGCCTGTATTCGATCGACGTGCAGCGCGTGTCCGACGACGACTACTGGAAGGATTTCGAGCGCAACATCTCGACGTTGACCGAGCGGCTGCTGCCCGGCGACGTGCGTGCCAACTGGTGGCGTGACGACTGGGAGTTGTACGCCCGCGTGCAGCGCTGGCAGGTGCTGCAGGACCCGACGGCCGAGATCGAGTCGCCGTACTCGCGCGAGCCGCAGGTCGGCGTGCGCCGGCAGCACGACTTCGGCTCCGGCCTGCGAGCGGCGTTCGTGGCCGAAGTGAACCGTTTTGTTCAGTACGACCCGGGCGATCTCGAGCAACGGCCGGATGCAACGCGTGCGCATGTGCTCGGCAGTCTCAGCTGGTCCATTGTCGACACCCCGGGGTGGTTCCTGACACCGCGCGTCAGCATCAATGCCGCGAGCTATCGCATCGACCGTGACGACGGCCGCCGCAACGTGTCGCGCGCGATCCCGACCTTCAGCATCGACAACGGCTGGGTCTTCGAACGGCCCAGCGAGTGGTTCGGCCGGCGCTATGTGCAGACACTCGAGCCGCGGCTGCTCTACGTCAACACGCCGTACCGCCGGCAGGACGACATCCCCACCTTCGACACCGCCGCGAAAGACCTGAACTTCACGTCGCTGTACACCGAGAACCCGTTCTCCGGTGTCGACCGCGTGGCCGACGCGCACCAGCTCACCGCCGGCGCCTACACCCGCTTCCTCGACGAGGCGACCGGTACCGAGGCACTGCGTCTGGGCCTGGCACAGCGCTACCTGTTCCGCGAGCAGACCCTCACCCCCGAGGGCACGCCGTCCAACGAACGCTTCGGCGACGTGCTGGTGGTCGGTTCGACGAACCTGATCCCGAACTGGACGCTGAGCGGCTCGGCGCAATACAACCCCGACATCGACCGCACGGTGCGCTCGACGCTGTCGGCGCGCTTTTCCCCCGGTCCGTTCCGCACCGTGGGCGGCAGCTACAGCCTGGTGCGCAACTCGAGCGAGCAGCTCGATGTCGGCTGGCAGTGGCCGGTGTACGAGGCCGACCGCTCGGCCTCCGGCGGCAGCGCCTGCGTCGGCTCGCTCTACAGCGTGGGCCGCGTCAACTACAGCATGCGCGACCGGCGCCTGACCGACACCTTGCTCGGTCTGGAGTACGACGCCGGCTGCTGGATCGGTCGCCTCGTCGTCGAGCGCCGCTCGATCAGCCGCAGCGATGCGACGACGCGCCTGATGTTCCAGCTCGAATTCGTCGGGTTGTCCCGCCTCGGCTCCAGCCCGCTGCGGGCCTTGAAGGACAATATCCCGGGCTACCAACTGCTGCGCGACGACCGCGCGCAGCCCTGAGACCGACTCATGACCTGTTTTCTCTTTTTCCGGCGCCGCGCCGCTTGCTGGGCGGCCGCCGTGCTGGCCGGCTGCCTGGCCCTGCCGCTCGCGGCCCAGGCACAGGCGGCCGCGCCGCCACCCACGACCGGCGACTACATCGTCGCGGTGGTCGACCAGGAGCTCGTCACCCACAGCGAGGTGCAGCAGCGCCTGGCTCGCGTCGAGCAGGACGCCACCCGCAACGGCACCCGGCTGCCCCCGCGCGAACAGTTGCGCCGCCAGATCATCGATGCGCTGATCGACGAGCGTGCGCAGCTGTCGCACGCCAAGATCGTGGGCCTGCGTGTCGACGAGGCCGAGGTCGACCGGGCGGTCGCGAACGTCGCGGCCCAGAACCAGCTGACGTTGCCGCAACTGCGCGACCGCCTGCGCGAGCAGGGCATCGACTTCGCGCGTTTTCGCAACAACGTGCGCGACGAGCTGCTGTTGACCCGGCTGCGCGAGCGTGAAGTGCAGCGCCGCATCAAGGTCACCGATGCCGAAATCGACGCCTACCTGCGCGAGCTGCGCGGCAACGCGGGGGCACAGACGGAGTACGACATCGCCCAGGTGCTGATCAGCGTGCCTGAAGGCGCCACGCCCCAGCAGGAAGCCGAGCGGCGTGCACGGGCCCAGGAAGTCCTCGACAAGGCCCGCGCCGGCACCCCGTTCGAGGAACTGGTGCGAGATCATTCCGAAGGTCCGAACCGCGAACAGGGTGGCCGCCTCGGCATGCGCCCGGCCGATCGCCTGCCCGACCTGTTCGTGCAGGCGGTCGCGGACCTGAAGGCGGGTGACGTGGCGCCGCAGCTGTTGCGCTCCGGCGCCGGCTTCCACGTGCTCAAGCTGGCCGACCGCAAGGACCGCCAGGGCCTGGCGATCACCCAGACGCGCGCCCGGCACATCCTGCTGCGCGTGTCGCCGCAGCTGTCGCAGCAGACCGCGCTGCGCCGGCTGGCCGACTACAAGCAGCGCATCGAGCGCGGCGAGGCCGGTTTTGCACAGCTGGCGCGCGAGGTCTCCGAAGACGGCAGCGCCCCCCAGGGCGGCGACCTCGGCTGGGCCAACCCGGGGCAGTTCGTGCCGGAGTTCGAGCAGGTGATGAACCAGCTCGCGGTCGGCAAGATCTCCGAACCCTTCGTGTCGCGTTTCGGCGTGCATCTGGTGCAGGTGACCGAGCGGCGCGACAGCCAGCTCGACGCACGCCAGCAGCGCGAGCTGGCCACCAACGCACTGCGCGAACGCAAGTTCGACCAGGCCTACGAAGAGTGGGCGCGCGAGATCCGGGCGCAGGCCTACGTCGAGATGCGCGAACCGCCCCAGTGAAGCACGTCCCGCGCAAGCGCTTCGGCCAGCACTTTCTTGCCGACACGGCGGTGCTCGACGCCATCGTGCGCGCCATCGCGCCGCAGCCCGGCGAAGCACTCGTCGAGATCGGCCCCGGCCTCGGCGCGCTGACCGACCCGCTGCTCGAGCGCTGCGAGCGGCTGACGGTGATCGAACTGGACCGCGACCTGGCCGCCCGGCTGCGCAAGCGCTCCGAACTCACGGTGATCGAGTCCGACGTGCTGCAGGTGGATTTTTGTGCGATTGGCGCGCAAGCGGGCCGCAAGCTGCGCGTGGTCGGCAACCTGCCCTACAACATCTCGTCGCCGATCGCCTTCCACCTGCTGGCCTACGTCGACGCGATCGAAGACCAGCACTTCATGCTGCAGAAGGAGGTGGTGGACCGCATGGCTGCCGCCCCTGGTCACAAGGACTACGGCCGACTGAGCGTGATGCTGCAGTGGCGCTACGACATCGAATCGCTGTTCGAAGTGCCGCCCGAGGCCTTCGAGCCGCCGCCGCGTGTCGATTCCGCCGTCGTGCGCATGGTGCCGCTGCCCGACCCACCCGCCATCGACCCCAAGCTGCTCGAGGAGATGGTCGCCGTCGCCTTCTCGCAGCGCCGCAAGCTGCTGCGCCACACCCTGGGCCGCTGGCTCGAAGCGCGCGGCCACGCCGAAGCCTTCGACGTGCAACGCCGCGCCGAGGAAGTCCCGGTCGCCGAATACATCGCGCTCGCGCAGCGCGTCTCAGGCTTCCTGCGAGCAAGCTGACCCAAAGGAAAAGCGGCCTCAAGGACCGCTCATCTCTCTTGCCGCCGCCGCGGCCCAACGTGCGCATATTGCGAGTGGTGCCACGGATCCGGCTCCGCCGGTCCGCCAGCACAGGCGCCCCATAACCAGCGGGCCAAAAGAAAAGCGGCCTCAAGGACCGCTCATCTCTCTTGCCGCCGCCGTGGGCCCAACCTGCGCATATTGCGAATGGTGCCGCGGATCCGGCTCCGCCGGTCCGCCAGCACAGGCGCCCCATAACCAGCGGGCCCAAAAGAAAAGCGGCCTCAAGGACCGCTCATCTCTCTTGCCGCCGCCGCGGCCCCAACCTGCGCATATTGCGAATGGTGCCGCGGATCCGGCTCCGCCGGTCCGCCAGCACAGGCGCCCCATAACCAGCGGACCAAAAGAAAAGCGGCCTCAAGGACCGCTCATCTCTCTTGCCGCCGCCGCGGCCCCAACCTGCGCATATTGCGAGTGGTGCCGCGGATCCGGCTCCGCCGGTCCGCCAGCACAGGCGCCCCATAACCAGCGGACCAAAAGAAAAGCGGCCTCAAGGACCGCTCATCTCTCTTGCCGCCGCCGCAGCCCCAACCTGCGCATATTGCGAGTGGTGCCGCGGATCCGGCTCCGCCGGTCCGCCAGCACCGCCCCCTGGGGGGCGCGCGCAGCGCGTAGGGGGGGACCCTTCTACGCCGCCGCCAGCCAGCAAGCGGTATCGAACGCGCTGCTCATCAGCGGCATGTTGGTGCCGAAAGCTGGATTGCTGCCGCTCTTCGAAGGCTTGGCGGCCGTCCCCGCCTTGCCGGCATTGATCTCGCTGTTCTGGGCCACTTCGTTGGCCCGCTCCCATGACCCGATTTCCTGGGAGCGGGCTACAGAAAAGAATAGAAGCACCTGAACGGTATCTTGCGGTCCGCCCAGTAGTCGGCGGCGTCGCGGAAGACGTCCAGCAACTGCTCGCGCGCCTCGCGGTCGAAGCGCGGGTTGTCGGGGATCTGTTCGAGCACGACGATGAAGCCCGGCTGCTGCCCGGCCTTGTGCACCAGGTCGGTCATGCAGTCGTACAGCGCGTCGAAGTTCTTGCCGAAGTGGGGCGGGAACAGGAACGACTGCGCGATGCTTTCCAGCACCTCCTGCTTGGTCTGGACGTTGCCCAGGTTCGCGTACAGGAAGTGCTGACCGGTGTCTTGCGCGGTCTGCATCAGGTCTTCCACGCGGAATGCGCGGATGGCCTGGACGATGTTCGGACGGACGGTCTGCAAAAGCATGGTCACGATCCCCTCTTTAGTCACGATTCATTCGACGATCCGGCGAAAGCTCGCATAGTGGTCGTCGGTGTAGTAGCAGTTGTCAGGGGATCGCCGGACTTCGCCGCCGCACACGATGCGCCGGGGCCCGCGGTGCCGAACACCGGGCGTCCTGACCGTGTACTCGCGGTAATAACCACGCGGATGGGCCGGCAGCAACCGCTCGCGGTTGAAGAAGACCGTTCCGTCCTTTTCGTAGGGGAAGGGGCCTCCCTTGCGAATGAGTCGGTGGGTTTCCTGTGCCTGCCTGGGCAGATCCGCGAACGCGACGGCTGGTAGACCGGCTGCTGCCTCCGGTGCCTCGCCCTTGGCGAGGGCGGGACACGGACCCAGTGCAACCAGGACCGCTGTGGCGGTAGTGACTCCTAACTTTTGGAGCGACTGCCACCGCAGTGACCGAGTAGCGGATGCCACGGGTTTTCCCTGAAAACTGAAGGCGAGATGGTACCGGTTCGGGGCTTAAACCACAAGGTCGTGCCTCATATTGCAGCAGTCTCCGAGCGCTGTGCAGGGATTTGTTGTGAGTGCTCGCTATCTGTTTTTGTTCTATTCTTCCTGGAAGCGAGGGGCGTTTCTCCGTTCCGAAACAAGGGCCGCAGCGCTGTTTGTGCGCTGCGGCACCCTGTTGGAACGTCAGCGCGCGGCGTTGGCGTCGGCGACCGTCAGCGCGGTCATGTTGACGATGCGGCGCACCGTGGCCGAGGGCGTCAGGATGTGCACCGGCTTCGCCGCGCCGAGCAGCACGGGGCCGATGGCGATGCCGCCGCCGGCGGCGGTTTTCAGCAGGTTGTAGCTGATGTTGGCCGCGTCGATGTTGGGCAGCACCAGCAGGTTGGCTTCGCCGGCCAGCGTGCTGTTGGGCATCAGTTCGCGCCGGTGCGCGGCGTCGAGCGCCACGTCGCCATGCATCTCGCCATCCGCTTCGAGCCAGGGGGCACGCTGGCGCACGATTTCCAGCGCCTGGCGCATCTTCAGCGCCGACGGCTGGTTGCTCGAGCCGAAGTTGGAGTGCGACAGCAGCGCCGCCTTGGGGTGCAGGCCGAAGCGCATCATTTCTTCGGCGGCCAGCACGGTGATCTCGGCGAGCTGTTCGGCGCTCGGGTCGTAGTTGATGTGCGTGTCGACCAGCATCACCTGCCGCGTCGGCAGGATCAGCATGTTCATGCACGCATAGACGTTCACGCCCTCGCGCCGGCCGATGACCTGGTCGATGTACGGCAGGTGCATCCCGGCAGTGCCCCACGTGCCGCACAGCATGCCGTCGACTTCGCCCTTGTGCAGCAGCATCGCGCCGATCAGCGTCAGGCGCCGTCGCATCTCGATCTTCGCCAACTGCGCAGTGACGCCCTTGCGCTCGGTCATGCGGTGGTAGGTTTGCCAGTAGTCGCGGTAGCGGTGGTCGAACTCGGTGTTGACGACGTCGTAGTCACGGCCTTCCTGCAGGCGCAGCCCGAAGCGCTCGGCGCGCTGCTGGATGATCTCGGGACGGCCAATCAGCGTCGGCCGTGCCAGGCCTTCGTCGACCACCACCTGCACCGCGCGCAGCACGCGCTCCTCCTCGCCTTCGCAGTAGGCAACGCGCTTGTGCTCGGCGCGTTTGGCCACCGCGAAGATCGGCTTCATCGTCGTACCGGAGGCATAGACGAAGCTTTGCAGCTTCTCGCGGTAGGCGTCCATGTCGGGCACCGGGCGCAGCGCGACGCCGGAATCGACCGCCGCCTGTGCGACCGCAGGCGCGATGCGCATCATCAGCCGCGGGTCGAAGGGTTTGGGGATCAGGTACTCGGGGCCGAAGCTCAAGGTGGCGCCGGCATACGCGGCTGCGACCACCTCGCTCTGTTCGGCCTGCGCGAGCTCGGCGATCGCGTGCACCGCGGCGACTTCCATCTCGTCGGTGATCGTGGTCGCGCCGGAATCCAGCGCGCCACGGAAGATGTACGGAAAACACAGGACGTTGTTGACCTGGTTCGGGTAGTCGGTGCGCCCGGTCGCCATGATGGCGTCGTCGCGCACCGCGGCCACGTCCTCGGGCAGGATCTCGGGCGTCGGGTTGGCCAGCGCGAAGATCAGCGGCTTGGCGGCCATGCGCTGCACCATCGCCGGCTTCAGCACGCCGCCGGCTGACAGGCCGAGGAAGATGTCGGCGCCGTCGATCACCTCGGCGAGCGTGCGCTGCTCGGTGACCTGTGCGAACTGGGCCTTGTCAGGATCCATCAGTTCGGTGCGGCCTTGGTAGACGACGCCGGCGAGGTCGGTCAGCCAGATGTTTTCGCGCGGCAGGCCCAGCTTGATGAGCAGGTTGACGCAGGCCAGCGCTGCGGCACCGGCGCCGGACGTGACGAGTTTCACGTTCCGGATGTCCTTGCCGACCACCTTCAGGCCGTTCAGCGCGGCGGCACCGACGACGATGGCCGTGCCGTGCTGGTCGTCGTGAAAGACCGGGATCTTCATGCGCTCGCGCAGCTTGCGCTCGACGTAGAAGCAGTCCGGCGCCTTGATGTCCTCGAGATTGATGCCGCCGAAGGTCGGCTCCAGTGCCGCGATCACGTCGACCAGCTTGTCGAGGTCGCGCTCGTTGATCTCGATGTCGAACACGTCGATGCCGGCGAACTTCTTGAACAGCACCCCCTTGCCTTCCATCACCGGCTTGGCCGCCAGCGGGCCGATGTCGCCCAGGCCCAGCACCGCGGTGCCGTTGGTGACGACCGCGACGAGGTTGCCGCGCGAGGTGTAGCGGAAGGCGTTGACGGGGTTGTCGACGATCTCTTCGCAGGCGGCAGCGACGCCCGGCGAGTACGCCAGCGCGAGGTCGCGCTGGTTCACCAGCGACTTGGTCGCGGCGATGGCGATCTTGCCCGGGGTCGGGAACTCGTGATATTCGAGCGCGGCGCGGCGCAGCTCGGCACGTTTTTCTTCGGGGCTGGGCATGAAGGTCCTTCGCGGTGATACGGGGCTGCCGGAGGCCACGCACGCGATGCGGATCGACAGCCGTTTGAAAGCTGGATGGACGCGCCCGGCGCGAGGCGGGGGAACGATTGTAGGAGTGCGCGGCGGCTGGCGTACATCGTGTGTCCGCCATTCGCGACATCGGTCCATGTGCGGTGTGCATGGCCCGTCCGGTCGCGCCGAGCAGTGTGGCAAACCGGCCGGCCGGGAGACATGCGCAAAAGTGCGTACGAGGGTTCGTGCTGCGGTTGGCAATAGTGGAGGGCGTGCGGTCGCCATCGAGGGCGCCGCGCGCCACAATCCCATGATGCCCGCCGAGCCTTTGCCGCCGCCCAAACCGCGCAGCCTGCGACGCGCCCTGCCATGGGTCGCGCTGGTCGGGCTGCTCGCGGTGGCGCAGACCGCCCTGGTGCGTCTGACCCTCGACTACGAATCGTCGCAGGCGCAGGAGCACGTCGAACGTACCGCGGCAGCGGCTGCCGCCGAGGTCAAGCAAAGCTTCGGGCGCGACTTGCAGAACCTGCAGGCGCTGCTGTGGAACGACCCGCCGTTGTCGCAGTGGCGCATCGACACCTCCGACCTGCTGCGCTCACGTCGCGAGCTGGTGCGCATCGAGCGGCGCGCGCTCGACTTCGAACTGCTGCACGCCGTCGACTCGCCCTACCGGCGCCCGGTGTTCACGCAGCTGCCGCGTGAAGACATCGACGTCGATGCCGAGGTGGCCTGCTCCACGGCCAAGCGGTTGTCGGGCCCGGCCTATTCGCGCAGCTACTTCGTGCCGCTGGCCGGCGGTCTCGGCGTCGAGCTGCTCGACGTGTGCCTGCCGATGCTCACGCGCGGCGAACTGAGCGGCTACATGGTCGCCTCCTATGCACTGCAGAGCGTGCTGGTCGAGGCCACCACCCCCGAAAACCGCAAGGGCCACGAACTGGCCTTCGTCGAGGGCGACGGCACCCGGCTGGCGCGCTCCGGCAGCATCGAGCGGGGGCGCGGCGTGTTCGTCGCACAGCGCATCATCGACCTGCCCGGCACGTCGTTGCAATTGCGACTCGACAGTGCCACCGGCGAGCCGGACCTGATCCCCAACCTCGCCACTGCGCTGGTGCTGGGCCTGTCGCTCGCGCTGAGCGCCGTCGTGCTGCTGCTGGTGCGCGACGTGCGCAAGCGCGCCGAGGCCGAAAGCAGCCTCGCCGAAGCACTGGCGTTTCGCAAGGCGATGGAAGACTCGCTGGTCACCGGCTTGCGCGCCCGCGACCTCGACGGCCGCATCACCTACGTCAACCCGGCCTTCTGCGAGATGGTCGGATTCTCGGCCCCTGAACTGATCGGCAAGATGACGGCGGAAGACCCACCGCCGTACTGGCCGCCGGAGATGGTCGCCGAGTACAGCCGCCGCCAGCAGGTGCGCCTGGCCGGGGAGGCGCCGCCGCGCGAAGGCTACGAGACCGTCTTCATGCGCCGCAGCGGCGAACGCTTCCCGGTGATGGTGTTCGAGGCGCCGCTGGTCGACGGGCAGGGCCGGCACACCGGCTGGATGGGGGCGATGCTCGACATCAGCGCGCAGCGGCGCGTCGAGGAGCTGTCGCGTCAGCAGCACGAGAAGCTGCAGGCCACCGCGCGGCTCGCCACCGTCGGCGAAATGGCGTCGATGCTGAGCCACGAGCTGAACCAGCCGCTGGCGGCGATCTCCAGCTATGCGACGGGCTCGATCAACCTGATGCAGGACGGCAGCGTCGACGCCGACACGCAGCGCATGATCCGCCAGGCCATCGAGCGCATCGCCGAGCAGGCCGAGCGCGCCGGCCGCGTGATCAAGAGCGTGCACGACTTCGTGCGACGGCGCGAACACCTGCGCGAAGCGATCCGTGCCGACCATCTGATCGAGACCGTGATGCCGCTGGTGGGCCTGCAGGCCCGCAAGAGCGGCACCCGCATCGAGATCGACGTGCCGCGGCCGCCGGCCGCCATGCCGCGCGTGGTGTGCGACCGCACGATGGTCGAGCAGGTGCTGCTCAACCTCGCGCGCAACGGCATCCAGGCGATGGAGGAGGTGCCGCGCGAGCACCGCGTGCTGCGCTTCCAGGTGCGCCAGCCGCATCCGCGCTGGGTAGAGTTCAGCGTGATCGACCACGGCGGCGGCGTTGCACCCGAGGTGGCCGAGCGCCTGTTCACGCCCTTTTTCACCACCAAGAGCGAAGGCATGGGCCTGGGCCTGAGCCTGTGCCGCACGGTGGTGGAGCAGCACGGCGGCGCTCTGGTGTTCGAGAACCTGCCGCAAACCCAGGGGGGCGGCACGCAATTTCGGTTTACGCTTGCAGCAGAAGCCAACAGCGCTGCCAGCCGCGAGGCGGCAGCCGCCGGTGTACGACCCGAGCCCCATCTGAACCCATGAGCCACGCGCCCCAAGCCATTCCCACCGTCTATCTGGTCGACGACGAGGACGTGCTGCGCGATGCCCTTGCGTGGCTGCTGCGCTCGCGTCGGCTGCTGTCAGAGGGCTACGCCTCGGCCGAGGCCTTCGAGGCCATGCTCGAGCAGCGCAGCACGCACGGCCCGTATGTGCCGCGCGACCCCTGCTGCCTGCTGCTCGACGTGCGCATGCCCGGCATGAGCGGGCTGGCGCTGTTTGACCGGCTGATCGAGCGTGGGCTCACCGAGGTGATGCCGGTGATCTTCCTGACCGGCCACGCTGACGTGCCGACCGCGGTGGCGGCGGTCAAGCGAGGGGCCTTCGACTTCGTCGAGAAGCCGTTTTCTGACAACGCGCTGGTCGACCGTGTCGAGCAGGCGCTGGCTCGCAGTGCCGAGGTGATCGCGCAGCGGCGCGACGCACAAAGCGTGCAGCGCAAGCTCGCCGACCTGACCGACCGTGAACGCGACGTGATGCGTCTGGTGATCGCCGGCCGGCCGAACAAGCTGATCGCCGATGACCTGGACATCAGCGTGCGCACGGTCGAAGTCCACCGGGCCCGCGTGTTCGAGAAGATGGACGTCAAGTCCGCAGTCGAACTGGCCAACCTGCTGCGCGACGCCAGGCTGTAAGGCCGCCTTGTCCCGGCCGGCGCGACAATGCGGCATGGCTCTCGGTGAATTCGAACTGATCGAACGCTATTTCACGCGCCCGGTGCGCCGCGCCGCGCTGGGCGTGGGCGACGACTGCGCGCTGCTGCAGCTGCGCCCCGGCATGCAGCTCGCCACCTCCACCGATCTGCTGATCGAGGGGCGCCATTTCCTGTCGACCGTCGCCCCCGAGCGGCTGGGCCACAAGGCGCTGGCGGTCAACCTGTCCGACCTCGCGGCGTGCGGCGCCGAGCCGCTCGGCTTCACGCTCAGCCTCGCGCTGCCGGTGGCCGATGCCGCCTGGCTCGAGCGCTTCTCTCAAGGCCTGTTCGCGCTGGCCGACGCACACGGCTGCGAACTGGTCGGCGGCGACACCACGCGCGGGCCGCTGGCCGTCAACGTCTCGATCTTCGGCGAGGTGCCGACCGGGCAGGCCTTGCTGCGCAGCGGGGCGCGTACCGGGGATGACGTCTATGTCAGCGGCACGCTGGGCGACGCGCGGCTGGCGCTCGAAGCCTTTCGTGGCGGCCTCGTGCTGCCCGGTGACGCGTTCCAGCGCGTGCGTGTCGCGCTCGAGCAGCCGCAGCCGAGGGTGGCGCTCGGGCTGGCGCTGCGCGGGCTGGCGACCAGTGCCATCGATGTGTCCGACGGGTTGGCCGGTGACCTGGCGCATGTGTTGCGCCGCTCCGGCGTGGGCGCAACCCTGCGGCTGGACGCACTGCCGCGCAGCGAGGTGCTCACGGCGCAGCCCGAGACGTGGCAGCGGCAGTGCCTGCTGTCCGGCGGCGACGACTACGAACTGCTCTTCACGGCACCGGCGCACCGGCGCGACGCGGTCCAGGCGGCCGCCGAGAGCGCCTGCGTGCCCGTCAGCCGCATCGGCGCGATCGAGCCCGAGCCCGGGCTGCGCCTCGTCGACGGGCGCGGCCACCCGGTCGAATGGCAGTTGTCCGGCTTCGACCATTTCCGCACATGAATCCGCACGTCTCCGATATCCCCTATGCCGACCTGGGCCCCGATGCACCCGTGCGGGTGACGGCTGCCTTCATGCGTTCCCATCCGGCGCACTGGCTCGCGCTCGGCTTCGGTAGCGGGCTCAGTCCCGCGGCTCCGGGCACCGTCGGCACGCTGTGGGCCTGGCTCAGCTTCATGGTGCTCGACCTGTGGCTCACCGACCTGCACTGGGCCGTGCTGTTGCCGCTGGCGTTCGTGATCGGCTGGTGGGCCTGCACCGTCACTGCCGCGCACCTGCAGGTGAACGACCCGGGCAGCATCGTGTGGGACGAGATCGTCTGTTTCTGGACGGTGTTGTGGTTCGTCACGCCGGCCGGCCCGGTGGGCGGGCTGTCGGTGCTGTGGACGCAGCTGTGCGCTTTCGCGTGGTTCCGCTATTTCGATGCCGTCAAGCCCGGTCCCATTCGCTGGGCCGACGCCCGGTTCAAGGGGGGCGGCTGGCGCGGCGGTTTCGGTATCCTGTTCGATGACGTGGTCGCCGCCTTCTGCACCTTGCTGGTGTTCGCGCTCTGGCGATTCTGGTAGCGACGCGGCTCGAAAGGAACAGCCATGGGCAGCCTCGGACTCGATCGCCTGGTGGAAGTGCAGGCGCTGGACACGCTGCTGACGCAGCTCGGTCTGGCGTTGAGCGCGCGCGGGCTCAAGCTGGTGACGGCCGAGTCGTGCACCGGCGGGCTGATCGCCGGCACCTGCACCTCGATCGCCGGTTCCAGCGACTGGTTCGAGCGCGGTTACGTGACCTACTCGAACGAGGCCAAGACCGAGCTGCTCGGCGTGCCGGCCGAAATGATCGAGCGTCATGGCGCCGTCAGCCGCGAAGTGGCGATGGCGATGGCGCTCGGCGCCTTGCAGCATTCGCGCGGGCAGGTGAGCGTCGCGGTCACCGGCATCGCCGGGCCCGGCGGGGGCTCCGAGGCCAAGCCGGTCGGCACCGTCTGGTTCGGCTTTGCACGCGGCCAGGACTTCGTGCAGACCGAGGTCTTGCTGTTCAAAGGCGACCGCACCAAGGTGCGGGCCGCCGCCGTCAGGCATGCGCTGGTGCGTGTGCTGTCCTTCGTCGGCAATGACTGAACGGCCGGCGGCACACCCATGAGCTTGTTGCTGGCAGGCCGCTTCGAGCCGGTGGAACGCGAGGCCTGGTGCACCGAGCTGCGGCGTGCATTGCCCGACGAGACGCTGACGGTGTGGCAGCCCGGCCTGCCGGCCGGGCTGCGTGTAGCGGTCGATGTCGCGGTCGTTGCCAACCCGCCGCCGGGCAGCCTGCAGGGTCTGCCGAAGTTGCGGCTGGTGCAGTCGCTGTGGGCCGGCGTCGAGCGGCTGCTGGCCGACCCCGAGTTGCCGGCTGCCGTGCCGCTCGCCCGCATGGTCGACCCGGCGATGAGCGAGGCGATGGCCGAGACGGCGCTGTGGGCGGTCCTGTCGCTGCACCGCTGCTGGTTCGAGCGTCTCGACGCTCAGCCGCGTGGGCAGTGGGCACCGCACTCTCCGCAGCGACGGGCCGACGAGGTCGTGATCGGGGTGCTGGGGCTGGGTGAACTCGGCCGTACCGTCGCGCTGCGGCTGCAGGCCAACGGCTACCGCGTGCTCGCGTGGAGCCGGCGCGCCAAGGTCCTCGAGGGCGTCGAGACGCTGCACGGCGACACGGGCTGCGACGCGCTGCTGGCGCAGGCCGAGATCGTCATCAACCTGCTGCCGCTGACGCCGCTGACACGCGACTTCTTCTGCGCACGCACCTTCGCGCGCATGCGACCGGGTGCCAGCCTGGTGAACCTCGCCCGCGGCGCGCACGTCGTCGACGAAGACCTGCTGGCGGCACTCGACCGCGGCGTGTTGCACCGGGCGGTGCTCGATGTCTTCCGCACGGAGCCGTTGCCGCCGGGCCACCCGTTCTGGCGCCATCCGCGCGTCACCGTGCTGCCGCACGTCGCCGCGCAGACCGACCCGCGCACGGCTGCGGCCGTGGTCGCCGACAACGTGCACGCCCTGCGCGCAGGCCGCCCGCTGCGCCACCTGGTGGACCGCGGCGCCGGATATTGAGGCCGCCGAGGCTCAGGCGCGCAGCGCGAGCCAGCGCGGCGACGCGGTGGCGTTCGGCGGCGTGGCGGTGGCGTCGACCACCATCAATGCCAGGCGGCGCAGCGCCGCCCAGGGGTCGAGCGGCCAGTCGGGGTGGCGCAAACCCTTGACCAACCCGTCGCAGATGGCGGCCGCATCCAGCAGCGCCAGCAGGCTGGTGTCGCCGACGCGTGGCAGCGCACGCTCGAACAACTTTTCCTTCACGCCCCAGACGCGCTGCTCGCGCAGCGCGATCGGCAACGGCCGTCCGGCGGCCATGGCGTCCTTCACGCGCTTCAGCGCGCGGATGTCCTCCGCCAGTGTCCAGTGCACCAGCACGGCGGCCTCGCCTTCGGCTTGCAGGCCGTCGAGCATGCGCAGCACCCGCGCCGTCTGGCCGGCGAGCACCGCTTCGGTGAACTTGAAGACGTCGTAGCGCGCGACGTTGAGCACCGCGGCTTCGACCTGCTCGAAGCTCAGCTCGCCGGCCGGATAAAGCAGGCCGAGCTTCTGGATCTCCTGGTGCGCGGCCAGCAGGTTGCCTTCGACGCGGTCGGCGAAGAAGGCCAGCGTGCGCTGGCCGGCCTCGCCGCCCTGCACGCGCTGCCCCTGGCTGCTCAGCCGCTGGGCGATCCATTGCGGCAGCACTTTGCGCTCGACGGGGTCGACGCGCAGCGTGACGCCGGCACCGTCCAACGCGGTGAACCAGGCACTCGACTGCGTGGCCCTGTCCAACCGCGGCAGCACGACGATGGTGACGAGGTCGTCGCCCAGCGTTCCGCAATAGCGCTGCAGCGCCTCGGAGCCGTCCTTGCCCGGCTTGCCGCCGGGAATGCGGATCTCGATCAGCCGCTTGTCGGCGAACAGGCTCAGTGCCTGTGCGGCGCCGAGCAGTTCGCCCCAATCGAAATGCGCGCCGGCCACGGTGTGCACGGTGCGCTCGGTGTGGCCGGCGGCACGTGCGGCGGCACGGATGGCATCGCAGGCTTCCTGCGCCAGCAGCGGCTCGTCGCCGTAGACCGTGTAGAGCGGGCGCAGCTCGCGCTGCAAATGGGCGCCGAGCTGGTCGAGCCGGACCTGCATTACAGCTCGACCGCAGCGAGTCGCCGCATCACCTGCGCGACGATGTCGCGCCGCATGTAGCGCACCAGTTCGGCCTCTTCGCTTTCCTTGCCGAGCGCGTCGGTCTCGTTGTAGCTGAAGGGCTGGCTGAGCACCAGTTCGGTCTCGGGGATCAGCTCGCGTCCCGACGGCGTGCGCAAGCGGAAGCGCAGCCGCGTGCGCACGGTGATTTCGCGCACCTGACCGGCGGCCGTGGTGGCGCTGGCCGAGCGGCTGATGCCGTCGTCCAGCACGTCGAGCACAACCTGCGCGTCCTTGGCGGCCTCGACCACCTGCACCGCCGGGGCCGCGGCCAGCTGACGCCGCAATTCGTCGCCGATCTCCGAGTGGCGGGCGAAACCGAGCTGGATGCTGCGGAAGGCGAATTGCTGTGCGCCGCGCAACTGAAAGCCGCAGCCGGCGGCCAACAGCACCGGCACGGCGGCGATGAGCAGGGCGCGTCGTGTGGTCATCCGGCTCACACCACCACGTTGACCAGCCGGCCCGGCACGACGATGACCTTCTTCGCCGTTCTGCCTTCCGAGAACTTCGCGAACTCAGGGCTGGCGAGCGCCGCCGCTTCGATCGCGGCCTTGTCGGCCGAGGCTGGCACCATCACCGAGCCGCGGTGCTTGCCGTTGACCTGCAGCACCAGCTCCACCTCGTCCTGCACCAACGCGCCTTCGTCGACACGCGGCCACGGGGCGTCAAGCAGGTCGCCGTACTGGCCGGCGTAGTCCAGCTCCTGCCACAGCGCGTGGGTGATGTGCGGGCAGGCAG
The DNA here is from genome assembly GCF_023721835.1 of Caldimonas mangrovi. Taxonomy (GTDB): domain Bacteria; phylum Pseudomonadota; class Gammaproteobacteria; order Burkholderiales; family Burkholderiaceae_C; genus Caldimonas; species Caldimonas mangrovi. The sequence continues at coordinate 324,553 of NZ_JAMKFE010000003.1, forward strand.
GGTAGAGCACGCGCAGCAGGATGCCGAGCGCCTCGTGCACGGCCCACGATGCGTAGTGGCGGTCGGCGTGGCCTTGCGCGTCGAAGCCTTCCAGCGTGTTGAGCAGCTTCATGCAGGCCGACACCACCGTGTTGTACTGCATGCGCTCGTAGTCGTAGGTGGCCTGCTGCAGCAGGCGGTAGACCTCCAGCCGCAGCTTCTTGACGTCCGACGGCGCTGCCGCGTAGATCAGCTCGGCGGCCAGGCCTTCGGGCAGCGCTTCGGCCACCTGTTCGCGGTGCGCCTGCGCATAGGTCCACAGCCGTTTCAGGAAGCGGTGTGCGCCTTCGACGCCGGCGTCGTTCCACTCCAGCGTCTGCTCCGGAGGCGAGGCGAACATCACGAACAGGCGGGCGGTGTCGGCGCCGTAGCGGTCGATCAGGTCCTGCGGGTCGACGCCGTTGTTCTTGGACTTGCTCATCGTGCCCACGCCTTCGTAGGTCACGGACGAGCCGTCGCTCTTGAGCCTGGCGCCGACGATCTTGCCGTGTTCGTCGTGCACATTGTCGACGTCGTGCGGCCAGAAGTATTCGACGCCGCCCTTGTCGTTGCGGCGCGAGTAGATGTGGTTGAGCACCATGCCCTGCGTCAACAGCTTCACGAAGGGTTCGTCGACCTGCACCAGGCCCAGGTCGCGCATCACCTTGGTCCAGAAGCGCGCATACAGCAAGTGCAGGATGGCATGCTCGATGCCCCCGATGTACTGGTCCATCGGCATCCAGTACTGCGCGCCGCCGGCCACCATCTGCTGGTCGTTGGTCGGGTCGCAATAGCGCATGAAGTACCACGACGAATCGACGAAGGTGTCCATCGTGTCGGTTTCGCGCTGCGCCGGCTTGCCGCACTTGGGGCAGGCGACATTCAGGAAGTCGGCGCGCCTGTTCAGCGGGTTGCCGCTGCCGTCGGGCACGCAGTCGGGCGGCAGCACGACCGGCAGGTCCTGCTCGGGCACCGGCACCGAGCCGCAGTCGTCGCAGTGGATGATGGGGATCGGCGTGCCCCAGTAGCGCTGGCGGCTGACGCCCCAGTCGCGCAGGCGCCAGGTGGTCTTCTTCTCGCCCAGGCCCTGGGCTGCCAGGGCGTCGGCGACCGCGTTCACCGTGTCCTTGTAGCCCTGGCCGTCGAAGGCGCCTGAGTTGACGGTGATGCCGCGCTGCTTGTCGCCGTACCACTCGGCCCAGGCCTCGGTCGAGAAGGTCTCGCCCTCGACGGCGACCACCTGCCGGATCGGCAGGCCGTACTTCTTCGCGAACGCGAAATCGCGCTCGTCGTGCGCCGGCACACCCATCACCGCGCCGTCGCCGTAGCTCATCAACACGTAGTTGCCGACCCACACCTCGACCGGGTCGCCGGTCAGCGGGTGCGCGACGAACAGGCCGGTCGGCAGGCCTTCCTTTTCCTTCAGCGCGAGTTCGGCCTCGGTGGTGCCGCCCTTCTTGCATTCCTCGATGAAGGCGGCCAGCTTTTCGTTCGAGGCCGCGGCGTGCTGCGCGAGCGGGTGTTCAGGTGCCACGGCGCAGAAGGTCACGCCCATGATGGTGTCGGCGCGTGTCGTGAAGACGTACAGCCTGCCGTCCTGGATCGGCTGCCCGTCGGCAGCGCGGATGTCGTGCGGGAACGCGAAGCGCACGCCCTCGCTCTTGCCGATCCAGTTCTCCTGCATCAGGCGCACGCGTTCGGGCCAGCCGGGCAGGTGGTGGGCCACCTGGTCGAGCAGCTCCTCGGCGTAGTCGGTGATCTTCAGGTAGTAGCCCGGAATCTCGCGTTTTTCGACCAGGGCGCCGGTGCGCCAGCCGCGGCCGTCGATCACCTGCTCGTTCGCGAGCACGGTCTGGTCCACCGGGTCCCAGTTGACGACCTGGGTCTTGCGATAGGCGATGCCCTTTTCGAGCATCTTCAGGAACAGCCACTGGTTCCACTTGTAGTAGCTGGGATCGCAGGTCGCGATCTCGCGCGACCAGTCGATCGCCAAGCCCATCGCCTGCATCTGCTTCTTCATGTAGGCGATGTTGTCGTACGTCCACTGCGCCGGCGGCACGCCGTTCTTGAGCGCGGCGTTTTCGGCCGGCAGGCCGAACGCGTCCCAGCCCATCGGCATCAGCACGTTGTAGCCGCTCATGCGCAGGTAGCGCGTCAACATGTCGTTGATCGTGTAGTTGCGCACGTGGCCCATGTGCAGCTTGCCCGAGGGGTAAGGCAACATCGAGCACGCGTAGAACTTCTTGCGGCTCGTGTCTTCGGTCACGCGATAGGCATCGCGCGACTGCCAGAGGGCTTGCGCGTCGGCTTCCACCTGGCGGTGGTCGTAGGCGGGGAGTTGTCGGGTGTTCATGGGGCTGGGCACGCCTGTTCGAGGCGCGCCGGTCCTGCTTCGGGCAAGGAAAGGGTGGCCGATTATAGGAACCGGGGCGAAGGTGCGGCCATCGCCGCGACGGGCCTATCGTGTGGGCGCTGTCGCCGGCTCGGCGACGAAGGCGATGCGGTTGAGGCCGGCCTTCTGCACCGCGCCGATCAGCTCGGCGACCTGGCCGTACGGCACGGCGCGGTCGGCGCGCAAATGCACTTCGGTCTGCGGGTCCTGCTTCGCGCGCGAGGCGATGCGGGCTTCCAGCTCCTGCGGCGCCAGCTTCTGGTCATCCAGGTAGACGCTGCCGTCCGGCGTCATGGCCACGGTCACGAAGCGTGGCGCCTCATCGGGCGCGGCGGCGTCGGTCCGGGGCAGGTCGAGCTTCAGGCTGGAGGTCATCAGCGGCGCCGTGATCATGAAGATCACCAGCAGCACCAGCATCACGTCGATCAGCGGCGTCATGTTGATCTCGCTCATCGGCCGCGGGCCGGCCGTGCGTTCGAGGCGGCCGAAGGCCATCTCAGGCGGCCTCGGTGGTGCTGTCGCGCCCGCCGGGGCCCGCGACCATCTCGCGCAGGTCGTGCGCGTAGCCTTCGAGCTCGGCTTCGCATCCGCCCACCAGCTTGCCGAACACGTTGTAGGCCAGCACCGCGGGGATCGCCACTGCCAGGCCGGCGGCCGTCATGATCAGCGCCTCGCCGACCGGCCCCGCGATCTTCTCGATCGTGATCTGGCCTTCGGAGGCGATCGTCACCAGCGCATGGTAGATGCCCCACACGGTGCCGAACAGGCCGACGAAGGGGGCGGTGCTGCCGATGGACGCCAGCAGCACCTGGCCGAATTGCAGGTGGCGCAGGCTGGCGTGCAGCGCGTCGCGCAGGCGGCGCGTGAGCTGCGATTCGAGGTGGCCGCTCGATGCCAGCGTGCCGGCGGCCGGCGTGCGCAGCGCAGCGTCGAGCAGCGGGCTGAGCAAGCCCTCGCGGTCCAGGCCGGCCAGGCGTTGCCGGCCGTCGACCACCGAGCCGGCGGCCCAGAAAGCCGGCACGGCGCGCTCGATGTCGATGCGCGCGCGCCGCAGCAGCCAGCCCTTCCAGAAGATCACGACCCAGGCACTCACCGACATCGCGAGCAGCAGCAGCGCGACCGCCCGGGTGACCGCGTCTGCCTCGATCCAGAAGTGTTCGAAGCCGCCCATGCCGGTTTTCGGTGCCTGACGAAGCTGCAGCCGGCTCAGGCCATGCCCAGCACGTCGTCCATGCCGTACAGGCCGGTGGACCGGCCGGCCAGGAAGCGCACCGCGCGCAGGCTGCCTTGCGCATAGGTGGCGCGGCTGGACGACTTGTGCGTGATCTCGATGCGCTCGCCGGTGCCGGCGAACAGGACGGTGTGGTCACCGACGATGTCACCGCCGCGCACCGTCGCGAAACCGATCGTCGACGGGTCACGCTCGCCGGTCACGCCTTCGCGGCCGTAGACCGCGCACTGCTTCAGGTCGCGCCCGAGCGCAGCGGCCACCACCTCGCCCATCTTCAGCGCGGTGCCGCTCGGCGCATCGACCTTGTGGCGGTGGTGTGCCTCGATGATCTCGATGTCGTAGCCCTGGTCGAGTGCGCGCGCGGCCATGTCGAGCAGCTTCAGCACGACGTTGACACCCACGCTCATGTTGGGAGCCATCACGATCGCGATGTCGCGGGCGATCTCGGCAATCTGCGCCTTCTGCGCCTCGCTGAAGCCGGTGGTGCCGATGACGGCCTTCACGCCGCGTGCGCGGCAGGCCAGCAGGTGCGCCAGAGTGCCCTCCGGGCGGGTGAAGTCGATCAGATACTGCGCCTGCGTCAGGCCGGCCTCGACGTCTGCACCGATCGCGACACCGGACGCCTGCCCCAGGAAGGCGCCGGCGTCCTGCCCGAGCGCCGGGCTGTCCGGTTGGTCGAGCGCCGCGGCGAGCCGGCAGTCGTCGGCGGCGAGCACGGCTTCGATCAGCGTGCGGCCCATGCGGCCGGAACTCCCGGCAATGGCGATGCGGTGGGTCATGGCTTGCAGGTGTCGGGGAAAGAAGCGGTGGGCCGGCGAGCGTCAGCCGCCGGACGGTTCGAGCGGCGGGTAGGTGCGCGCGGGCGCCGCACGGGGCGCTTCTTCGGCCGGGCGCGGCGCCGGGGGCGGCAGCGCCTTGAGCTGCTCTTCGGTCAAGGCCAGCTTCGGCGGGTCGCCGCGGCGCTTGAACGTGTCGATCGAGTCGACGAACTCTTGCTCGCTCGGCAGTTCGTCGGCTTCGACCCGCGCCAGCTGCTCGCCGTCGAAGTAGGCCGTGACGCGACGCCGCTGAGGCTCGGCGCCCTGGCGCCGGATCGTGAACATGTAGTCCCAGCGATCGGCGTGGAAGATGTCGGTCAGCAGCGGCGAGCCGAGGATGTCGCGCACCTGCGTGCGGCTCATGCCGGGGCGGACGGCGGCGGCCATCTCGCGCGTGACGACATTGCCCTGCACCACTTCGATGCGGTAGGGGGTGATGACGCCGAGGAAGCTGTCGCTCGACTGCAGCGAACTGCACGCCGCGAGGGCCCCGAAGGCCGCGATCAGGCCGGTGCGGCCGGCCCAACGAATGATGAGGAACATAGGGGTATGTGCGGGGGAAGCACGGGAGTGGCCCGCAACCTCGATATGATGCGCGGATTCTACCGGGTGGGCCTTGCTGTGCCGCCCCTGGACGCGGACGGAGCCGCACCATGACCAACGTCGACGAACTGAAGAGCAGCGGCCTGAAGGCCACCTTGCCCCGCCTGAAGATCCTCGAGGTCTTTCAGACCGGCAAACAACGCCACATGACGGCCGAAGACGTCTACAAGACGCTGCTGGCCGAGGGTTCGGACATCGGCCTCGCCACGGTCTACCGCGTGCTGATGCAGTTCGAGCAGGCCGGCCTGCTGTCACGCAACCACTTCGAGGCCGGCAAGGCCGTCTTCGAACTCAACGAAGGCAAGCATCACGACCACCTGGTGTGCGTGGTGTGCGGGCGCGTCGAGGAGTTCTACGACGCCGAGATCGAACGCCGCCAGCAAGAGATCGCCAAGGAGCGCGGCTACGAGCTGCAGGACCATTCCCTGTCGCTGTATGTCGTCTGCACCGACTGCAAGGGCAAGGCCACCCTCGGTCACCACTACCACGCCGAACGCTAAGGGGGGCGGCCCACCCCCCTACGCGCTTCGCGCGCCCCCTCAGGGGGCGGCCCAAATGGACCGGCAAAGCCGGATCCGCGAGGCCACCGGGGCGATGACGCCTATGACGAGGCGACAGCGCATGCCTCACCGCCGGGATGTCAGCGCAGGCGCTTGCCGCCCGAGTGCCGCCGCGGATCCGGCTTTGCCGGTCCGCCAGCGGCGCCCCCTTGAGGGGGCGGCCGAAGGCCGTAGGGGGTGGCCCCTATTCACCCCGCAGCATCGCCTGCTGGTGCCGCTCGATGAATTCCTTGTAAGTGTCGATGCCTCGCAGCTGCAGGATGGTGTTGCGCACCGCTGCTTCCACCAGCACCGCGAGGTTGCGGCCGGCGTCCACCGCGATCACCACCTTGCGCACCGGCACGCCGAGGATGTCTTCGTAGAGCGGCTCATAGGGCAGGCGCTCGAAGTCCCGTTCGAGGGTTTCCTTGCGCACCAGGTGCACGATCAGCTTCAGGCGCATCTTCCGGCGCACTGCGGTCTCGCCGAAGATCGCCTTGATGTCGAGCAGGCCGATGCCGCGCACCTCGAGCAGATTCATCAGCAGTTCGGGGCAGCGGCCTTCGATCGCGCTTTGCGAAACGCGGTACAGGTCGACCGCATCGTCGGCCACCAGGCCATTGCCGCGCGAGATCAGCTCCAGCCCCAGCTCGCTCTTGCCCAGGCCCGATTCGCCGGTCAGCAACACGCCCAGCCCGAGGATGTCCATGAAGACGCCGTGGCGCGTGGTGCGCTCGGCGAAATGCATCGACAGATAGCTGCGCATCACGTCAATCACGAAGCCGGCGGACTCCTGGGTGACGAACAGCGGGATTTCGGCGCGCTCGCACATCGCCACCAGCTGGTCCGGTGGCGTCTGCCCGTCGGCGACGACCAGCACCGGCGGCTCCAGCGTCACGATGCGCGAGATGCGGCGAGCCTGGTCCTCGGCGTTGGCGTCGGCCAGGTATTCGACCTCCCGGCGGCCGACGATCTGGACGCGGTAGGGGTGGATGTAGTTGAGGTACCCGACCAGGTCGGCGGCGGACTGGGCGTCGCGCACCGCCACTTCATCGAACCGGCGTTCAGGGTGGGCATGGCCGGCGATCCACTGCCACTTCAGGGTGGGGCGCTGGGCTTCGAAAAGGGCCTCTGCGCTGATGACGGTGGGTTTCAATCGGCGCGCCCGGGCAGCAAGCGAAGCGAGGGTGGCGTCACGCCACCGACTTCAACGGCTCCCAGGAAGAGATCATTTCGTGCACCTTCACGGCGTCCTGTTCCGTCTTGAGGCGCTCGCGCAGGTCGCGGTCGGACAGCAGCTCGGCGATCTCGGAGAGGATCTCCAGGTGCCGTTGCGTAGCAGCCTCGGGGACCAGCAGGAAGATCAGCAGGCTGACGGGTTCGTCGTCCGGTGCGTCGAAGGGGATGGCTTGCTGTACTCGCAAGACCGCTGCTTGCGGGTTCTTCAGCCCCTTGATGCGCCCGTGCGGGATCGCGACGCCGTGGCCCAGCCCGGTGGAGCCCAGGCGCTCGCGTGCGAAGAGGTTGTCCGTCACGGTGGCCCGCGCAATGGCGTGATGGTTCTCGAACAGCAGGCCGGCGTGCTCAAAGGCCCGCTTCTTGCTGGTGGCGTCCACGTTCACCAGCACGTTGCTGGCGGGCAGGATGGCGGCGAGACGGTTCATCTGGGGTCACGGCGCACGGGCCTTCAACCTTGGATCAAGGCTTGGGCTGGCGCGGAGTCAGTGACAAAGCGTTGCATTATAGGAAGCTGAATGGCAGCTCTATCGGATAGAGGGCCGACCTCATGGCTTGGTTCCGATTGTGCTCTGCTTGTTGCGATGCAGCAAGCAGACGGTGTGGCAACTGTCACAAATGACAAGCGGCCCTGAGGCCGCCTGTCGGGAAAAGCGTGATCGAACCTTACTGCGGGGTTTCGGTGATGGCGCCGTCCATGCGCTTGGGCGACTCATGATGATGGTCTTGCAGGCGGCCCTTGTGCTTGACGACCTGGCGATCGAGCTTGTCCATCAACTGATCGATGGCCGCGTAGAGGTCCTCGTGAGAGGTTTCACAGAAAATGTCCTTGCCTTTCACGTGGACGTTGACCTCGGCCTTCTGCCGGCGTTCCTTCTCCTTCAGCTTCTCAACGCTCAATAGCACGTTGATGTCCACCACCTGATCGAAATGCCGGGTGACCCGGTCCAGTTTCGTGAGCACATACTCTCGCAGGGCAGGCGTGACTTCCAGGTGATGGCCGCTGATCGTCAGATTCATAAGTCCTCCTTTCCGAAGGGTTGAGGAAACGACGTGTCTTGCGGGACCAGTGTGCCGCCGCCTTCCGGACATGACAAGCGCGTGACGGGAATACCCGAAATAGGCTTGTTCCCAATCAACCTGCAGGTCAATTTGAGGGATGATGCGCAGTGCTCCGGCACGCCGCGAACCCGGTGGTCTTCCGGTTGCGATGCGCCTGTCGCTCAGGGCATGGCGCGCACGCGATCGGCAACTGTTCTTGCCAATGCTTGCAACAGCTGCGTGATCGACTGCGCGTGGGCCTCCGGTGTGTCCGAGGCTGCCGCCACCGTTTCGCGTTGCCGCCCCGATGCCATGACCCGCGGGCTGGGCTGCAGTTGCGAGACCGACCATCGCGCTTCGGCCTCGAGCTCGCGGCGCGAGCGCGAAAAATCGAGCGGGCGCAGGTGCAGCGACAGGCTGATCTCCGGTTGAGCCTCGGCGCAACTGGCTTCGCAGATCGTCCAACCCGGCAGTGCGTCGCGCAGTGCGGCGGCCAGTTCACGGGTGACGCCGACCTCCAGCCGCTCGGCCCACAGAACGCCGGGCCATGCCTCCAGCGTGCTGCTTTGCGCGCGGTAGCGGACGTGCCGCGTTTGCAAGTACTCGGGGATCTCCGTGCGGCGCACGACCAGTACTTTCGCGGAGGTGCCGGCCGCCGGCGCCGGTGACGCAGGTGCCGCCGCGGGCAGCGTCAGCAGGACCGCAGGCGGCGTCTTGTTGGCGCAGCCGGCCAATGTGACGGCAAGGAGGCCGGCCGCGACGGTTTGGAGGGCGCAGCGTTTCATGTTCAATCTTTGCCGAAGATCACGGCGTTCGGTTTTTCTTCCAGGACTTCGCTCCATTCGCGCAGCCCTCTCGCGGCGAGCGCCAGGTCGCGCACGGCAGAGTCGAGGTCGGCTCGCAGCGAGGTGCCCGGTGCGGTCAGCTCAGCGACACGATTCATTGCCAGACGTGCACTGTCGGCAGCGTCACGTGCACTGGCCAATGTCTGCTGAAGGTCCGGTCCGGCGCGGGTGACGGTTTCCCGGGCGCTGTCGGCCAGCCGGCTCACCGAGTCAAGCGTGCTGTCAGCGCGACTTTGCATCCGATCGAGGGCCGTGGACGCCGAGGCGAGCGTCTTGCGTGCCTCGGCGGCAGTGCCTGCGATCTCGGTGCTTGCGGTGTCGAGGGTCGTGCCGGTCTTGACGAGCGTCTCCTGCAACAGCTTCAGCGTGGCCCGCAAGTCCTGCACCGTCTCGCGCAGCGGCAGCTCGGCGACCTGGTCGATCAGCGCGTCGAAGCGGTCGCCGAGCGTGGGGATCTCCGGCACGGGGCCGGAGCTGACGAACACTGCCGGGGTGTTCGGAGCGAAATCGAGTTCGATGTACTTCTGGCCGGTGACGAAACTCTGTGCCAGCAGGCGGGCGCGCAGGCCGCGCTGCACCAAGGCGGGCAGGTCGGGCGGTGCGGCGTCCGCGCTGCCCGAGAACTGCACCGCGTCGGCGCGAATCGACACAAGCACCGGGATGCGGGCGTTCAGCGTCTGGTCGTCCACTTCGATGCCGATCGACTCGACGCGGCCGACCGGCACACCGCGGAAGGTGACGGGCGCACCGACGTACAGGCCGTTGACGCTGCCCTTGAAGTAGACGGCGGCGCGCAGTTCCTGCTGGAACAGCGCGTTGCCGCTCAACCAGATGATGCCGATCACCAGCAGCACCAGGGCGCCGATGACGAAGCTGCCGACAAACAAGGCGTGACGTTTCATGAGGCGGTCGCAATCTCCGGCTGGGGCTCGGGCTCCTCGCGGTGCAGGAACGCACGCACCGTCGGGTGTGGCGCATGATCGCGCAATTCCTTCGGGCTGCCCCGGGCGATCGGGTGGCGGCTGTCGGCGTCGAGAAAGATGCCGTCATCGGCCACCGCGAGCAGGCTGGGCAGCTCGTGGCTGACCATCACGACGGCGGCACCGGTGCGCTCGCGCACGTCGAGAATCAGGTCGTCGAGGCGCTTCGAGCTGATCGGGTCGAGCCCGGCCGATGGTTCGTCGAGGAACAGCAGTGGCGGCTCGGTGGCGAGCGCACGCGCCAACCCCGCGCGCTTCTTCATGCCGCCGCTGATGTCGGCCGGCCGGTAGTCGGCGAACTTCTCCAGCTCGACCCACTCGAGCACTTCACGCGCGCGTGCGTCGCGCTGCTTCGCATCGAGGCCGGTGTGCTGCTCCAGCGGCAAGCAGACGTTCTCGAGCAGCGTCATCGACGACCACAGGGCGCCGCTCTGGAACAGCATGCCGAAGCCCCTGCGCATCTTCGCGCGCGTGGCTTCGTCTGCGCTCCAGAAATCGACGCCGTCGTATTCGACACGGCCGGCTGCCGGGTGCAACAGGCCCACCAGGTGCTTGAGGAGCGTGCTCTTGCCGCAACCGCTGCCGCCCATCACCGCGAAGACGGTGCCGCGCTCGACGTCGAACGAGACGTCGCGTTGGATCAGCCGGTCGCCGAATCGCATCTCGAGGTCCCGTACCGCCAGCAGCATGTTCACACTCCCAGCGCGTTGGCGCACACCGCGAACACCGCGTCGAGCGAGATGATGCCGACGATGCTGAAAACCACCGCCCGCGTCGTGGCCGTGCCGACGCCGGCGGCGTTGCGCTGCGCGTACAGCCCGAAATAGCAGCCGGTCATGGCGACCAGCGCGCCGAACACGAAAGACTTGATCAACCCGAGACCGACGTGGGCCCATGACAGGGCCTGGAACGTCCGCTCGAAGTAGGCGGCCGGCGCGAGGTCGAGCATGCCGACGCCCACCAGCATGCCGCCGACCAGGCCGGTGGCGCAGCCGTAGACGTACAGCAGCGGCATCAGTAGCAGCAGCGCGAGCACACGCGGCAGCACGAGATAGTCCACCGCCGGCAGCCCCAGTACTTCCAGTGCGTCGATTTCCTCGTTGGTCTGCATCGTCGCCAGCTCGGCAGCAAACGACGCGCCGGTGCGACCGGCCATCACGACGGCGGTGATGACGGCAGCCATCTCGCGCGATACCGCGATGCCGACCAGGTCGGCGACGTAGATCCCGGCGCCGAACTTGACCAGCTGCACCGCACCGACGAAGGCGAGGATGGCGCCCACCAGCACGTTCACGACCGTGACGATGGGCAGCGCTGCGGCGCTGCAGTCGGCCGCCACGCGTGCGAAATCGCGCGCCGGAAAGCGCCAGCGGCCGCGCAGACCCGCCGCCGCGGTGAGCAGTACCTGCCCGAGGAAGGCCACTGCGCGCAGCGGCAGCAAGGCGGGGGCGGTGGCAACGGCGTGACGCATGGGCTCGGATTGTGAGGGGATCGTGGGCTGTGTGTCGATGCGGCAGCAGGGGCCGCCATCCATCGGGCGGTGCGATAACGACCTCGAGAAGCAAGAGAAATTCGATGCAGTTCGTTACGGATGCTTGCTTCTCGCCGTGTGAACGGTATAACTCGGTGCCGCGAACTCCGCCTCGTCAGCCGGTCTGCCGGGGTCCGCGCTTTCCGATGCAAGACCCGATCCCACCCGACATCCAGGATTTCGTGCTACGGCACATCGACTCCATCGCGCACATGGAGGCGCTGCTGATGCTATGGCGCGAAGCCTCTCAAGGCTGGCAGTCGGATGCGGTGGCGGCCCGCCTGTACATCCCCGTGAGCGACGCCGACGAGGTCCTGGAGCGGCTCGCGGGACTGGGGCTGCTGCGCAAGGAGTCCGGCAGTTTTCACTACGACTGCGACTCGCCGCAGACGCACGAGATGGTCGGCCGCCTGGCGGGCCTGTATGCGAGCCATCTGATCCCGATCACCAACCTCATCCACGCCAAGCGCGAAAACCGCATCCAGCAATTCGCCGATGCCTTCAAGCTGAGAAAGGGCGATTGACGATGGCCAGTGTCATCTACTTCCTGTGTGCGCTGACGGCGGCACTGTGCGCAGGATTCCTGCTGCAGGCCTACGGCCGCGGGCGCTACCGTCTGCTGCTGTGGAGCGGCCTGTGCTTCGTCGGTCTGGCGATCAACAATTTCCTGCTGGTGCTCGACAAGCTGGTGTTTCCCACCACCGACCTGTCGCTGTTGCGCAGCGCGACAGCCCTGGCCGCGATGCTCGTGCTGCTGTACGGGCTGATCCTCGATTCGGAGTGATGCAATGAACTCACTGCTGCTCGGCGCGATCGCGATGGCCTCGGTGGTGGCCTCGTTGTTCTTTCTGCGCTTCTGGCGCCAGACGCGCGATCGCTTCTTCCTGTTGTTCGCGCTGGCCTTTCTGGTCGACGCGGTCAACCGGGTCGCGCTCGGCCTTCAGCACGGCACCGAGGAACAGGAGCCGCTGTTCTACGGCGTGCGCCTGCTCAGCTTCAGCCTGATCCTCATCGCGATCATCGACAAGAACCTACGCGCGCGGCGCAAGCCCTGAACACCTCGCTTCAGGGAGACGCTGCGCGCGTGTCTGCGCCGGGTGCCGCACGCCGCTTCCACTGCATGATCTCGCGTCCGATGTCCATCGGGTTCGCCGGCTTCACCAGGTGGCGATCGAATCCCGACTGCAGCGCCATCTCGCGGTCTTCCTGCTGGCCGTAGCCGGTCAGCGCGATCAGCAGGGCCGACCGCGTCGACGGCATCTGGCGCAGCCGGCGCGCGACCTCGTAGCCGTCCAGCCCCGGCAATCCGATGTCGAGCAGCACCACGTGCGGCTGGTAGACCGGTGCGCAGGCCAGCGCCTGCAGGCCGTCGGTGACGGTCTTCACTTCGTGCCCGTCGAGCGACAGCACCACGGCGACACTGTCGGCCGCGTCCTGGTTGTCGTCGACGATCAGCACGCGCACGCCGTCGCCCTGAACGCCGTGCACCTCGAGGGCGGGAGGGCGGTGCGCCTCGACCACACTCAGACAGGGCAGGAAGACGCGGAACTCGGAGCCGGCGCCGAGCCCCGCGCTGTGCGCCTCGACCCGGCCCTGGTGCAATGCCACGAGCCGCTGTACCAGCGTCAGGCCGATGCCCAGCCCGCCCTGACTGCGGTCCAGCGTCTGCTCGCCTTGCTCGAACAGGTCGAACACCCTCGGCAACAACCGCGCATCGATGCCGACGCCGTTGTCGCGTACCGAGAGGCACAGCTCGCCGGCGTCTATGGCGGCCCGCAACTCGATGCTGCCGCCTTCCTCGGTGTACTTCGCGGCGTTGTTGAGCAAGTTGGCGACGATCTGGGACAGGCGGGCGAAGTCGCCCTGCAGCCACACGGGCTGCGGCGGCAACGACACCTCCAGCACGTGCCGGCGGGCCTCGATCAAGGGGCGCGTCGTCTCGACCGCATGCGCGACCACTGCAGCCAGCTCGGTCGGTTCGCGGTGCAGCGCGATCTTGCCCTGGTTGATGCGTGCCACGTCGAGCAGTTCCTCGACCAGCCGCGTCAGGTGCCGCACCTGGCGATCCATCACGTCGCCGGCCCAGACGATCTTCGGGTCGGGCGGGGCCACGCGGCGGACCAGCTCGATCGCATTGCGGATCGGTGCCAGCGGGTTGCGCAGCTCGTGCGACAGCATCGCGAGGAACTCGTCCTTGCGCCGGTTGACCTCCAGCAGCTCCGCCTGAGCCTGGCGGCGTTCCTCGATCTCGTTCTCCAGGCTGCGGTACAGCCGGGCGTTTTCCAAGGCGATGGCCGCACGGCCCGCCAACTCCTCGAGCGCTGTGACATGCCAGCGGCCCGCCTGCGACGTGACGGCCAGCAGCGCGCCGCGCATCTCGCGGCCCACCATCATCGGCACGGCAGCGGCGCCGAGCCCTGCAGCCGGCGTGTCGGCGAGCCAGTGCGGCAGCCATGGTGCTTCGTCCGCCTGCACCAGGCCTTGAGCCTGCATGCAGCGGTCGACCAGCGCCCGCGCGGCGGCCGGCACGGCCTCGTAGTCGCATTCCTGCGCGGGCGCGTCGTCCATTTGCACCAACGCATGACGCAAAGCACCGTGGTCGTCGGTGCGCACCAGCAGCGCCAGCCTGGCCGGCTCGGGCACCAGCAGCCGCAGCAGTTCGCGCGCGGCGACCTCGGCATCGAGCGAGCCGCCGAGCACGCGGCTGGCCTGCGCCAGGAAGGACAGGCGCCGCGACTGCTCCTCGGCGGCATGACGCGCCGCTTCGGCGGCGGCCAGCGCCACCCGTTCCTCGGCCTGGCGGCGCGCGCGCTGCTGCATCGCGTACAGCTCGACGAACACCTTGACCTTGCTGCGCAGCACCTCCGGCACCACCGGCGACAGGATGTAGTCGACGGCGCCGAGCGAGTAGCCGCGGGCGGTCTGCATCTCGTCGGCATACGCGGTGATGAAGATGATCGGCGTGTGTGCGGAGCGCTTGTAGCTGCGGATCAGACGGGCCGTTTCCAGGCCGTCGATGTCCGGCATGTTGACGTCGAGCAGGATCACCGCGAATTCACGCTGCAGCACCTCGCGCAGTGCGTCGCTGCCCGAACGCGCGAACACCAGGTGCTGCCCGAGGTCTTCGAGCACGGTGTGCAGCACCAGCAGCTTGTCGGGCAGGTCGTCGACGATGAGGATGCTGCCCGGCGGGTCGTCCCGCTCGTCCACCGCGGGTGTCAGCGGCACAGCCAGCTCCGCAGCACGGCCAGCAGATGCGGGGTGTCGACCGGCTTGGACAGGTAGTCCCAGGCGCCTGCCTGCAGGCACTTCTCGCGGTCGCCCTTCATCGCTTTCGCGGTCACTGCAACGATCGGCAGTTCGCGCCCGCCGGGGAGCTTGCGAATCTCCTGGATGGTCGCGATGCCGTCCATCTCCGGCATCATGATGTCCATCAACACGATGTCGATGTCGCGCTGTTCCTGCACCAGCCGGATCGCGTCGCGCCCGTTCTCGGCCGAGACGATCCGCATGCCATGGTCATCGAGCACGGTCGCGAGCGCGAAGATGTTGCGCATGTCGTCATCGACGATCAGCGCTTTGCGTCCGTGCAGCACCTGGTTGTCGCGGTGCAGTTCCTCGAGCGCGTGACGCTCGGGCTCCGGCATCGACGCCAGGTCGCGGTGCAGGAAGAACGCGGTGTGGTCGAACAGCCGGATCACCGAGTCGGCCACGCGCGAGGCGGGCGGCAGGCGCCAGACCGGCGCGGCATGCGCGGCCTCGTGGGCGGGCGCATGCAAGACGAGCGGCAGCCCGGGGCCGCCCGCTTCGATCGTTTCACGCAGAGCGCCGGGGTCGAGCCCGCCGAGCCGGGCGTCCACCACCACCATGTCCGGGTCGCTCGACGCCAGCGCCTGCGCCAGCGCTGCGGCCTGCTCGACCAGCGTGACGTCCACGTCGCGCAGGCAGGCGAGGAACTCCTGCCGCTCGCGCGAAGCCGGCATCGCGACGACCACCCGTTGCGGGCGCCCGGCGTGGCGTTGCAGTCCGCCGACCGCCTGGTCGACCAGGTCCTTCGACTGCAGCGGCTTCGACAGGAAGGCAGAGGCCCCGGCGGCGTAGGCTCGTTCGCGCGATTCGTCGGTCGACGCGACGACGACCGGCACGTGGCGCAATCGGAGGTCGGCCTTGAGCCGGTCAAGGATGCGCCAGCCCTGCATGTCGGGCAGGAAGATGTCGAGGGTGACCGCGCTGGGCGTGTACTGCAGCGTCATGGCCAGCGCTTGCGCGCCGGTGCTCGCGACGATGCCCTTG
Organism: Caldimonas mangrovi; assembly: GCF_023721835.1. Classification (GTDB taxonomy): domain Bacteria; phylum Pseudomonadota; class Gammaproteobacteria; order Burkholderiales; family Burkholderiaceae_C; genus Caldimonas; species Caldimonas mangrovi. The sequence goes on from NZ_JAMKFE010000003.1 coordinate 340,080, forward strand.
TAGCCGTGCTGGCGGGCCGACTCGAGCAGCACTTTCGCGAACGTGAGGTCGTTCTCGACGATCAGCAGCAGGCGGTCGTCGGGGCCGGTGTCTTCCCGGTCGTCGTCGGCCTCGTTGGGGAACAGCGGCTCGTCGGCGGCGGACACGGGCTCGAGCGCCAGCTCCAGCGGCGTCGGGCGGAACGCCTCCGGCGCGGGCGCCGCGGACAGCCGCTGAGGCCGCGACGTGCGCTGCGGCATGTGGCTTTGAGGCAGGAACAGCGTGAATGCGCTGCCCTTGCCCGGCGCGCTGACGAGACGGATCTCGCCACCGAGCAGGCGCGACAGTTCTCGGCTGATCGCGAGGCCCAGCCCGGTCCCCCCGTACTTGCGGCTGGTCGAGCCGTCGGCCTGCTGGAAGGCCTCGAAGATGATCTGCTGCTTGTCGGGCGAGATGCCGATGCCGGTGTCGGCCACCTCGAAGGCGATCACCTGTGCCGCGCGGTTCAGTTCCTCGTGGTCGGCCGACCAGCCGCTGCGCGCGGCCGTCAGCGTGAACGACACCTGCCCCTGATGCGTGAACTTGAACGCGTTCGACAGCAGATTCTTGATGATCTGCTGCAGCCGCTTCACGTCGGTGACGATGCTCTTGGGCACCGGCGGCTCCAGGCGCACGAAGAAGTCGACCTGCTTCGATTCGGCGAAGTGGCGGAAGCTGCGCTCGATGTAACGCTGCAGTTCGTCGAGCCGCAGCTCGCTGACATCCACCGCCACGGTGCCCGACTCGATCTTCGACAGGTCCAGGATGTCGTTGATCAGCATCAGCAGGTCGTTGCCCGACGAGTGGATCGTCTTGGCGAAGTCGACCTGCTTGGTGCTCAGGTTGCCGTCGGGGTTCTTGCACAGCTGGTCGGACAGGATCAGCAAGCTGTTCAGCGGCGTGCGCAGCTCGTGCGACATGTTCGCGAGGAACTCGGACTTGTACTTCGACGTCAGCGCCAGCTGCTCGGCTTTCTCTTCCAGCGCTTGCCGGGCCTGCTCCACTTCCTGATTCTTGCGTTCGACCTCATGGTTCTGGTGCGCCAGCAAGCGGGCCTTCTCCTGCAGCTCCTGGTTGGTCTGCTGCAGCTCCTGCTGCCGGCTCTGCAGTTCCTCGGCCAGCGACTGCGACTGTTTCAGCAGGTCTTCGGTGCGGCTGTTGGCCTCGATCGTGTTGATCACGATGCCGATCGACTCGGTCAGCTGGTCGAGGAAGGCTTCGTGCACCGGGTTGAAGCGCTCCAGCGACGCGAGTTCAAGCACGCCGCGCACCTGTCCCTCGAAGACCACCGGCAGCACCAGCACGTCCATCGCGGCGCTTTCCGACAGGCCCGATGCGATGCGAAAGGCCTGTGACGGTACGTTGGTCAGCAGGATCTTTTCCTTGTCGAGCGCGCACTGCCCGACCAGGCCCTGGCCCAGCTCGATCTCCTTGCCGTGGGTGTGCTGGCCGCCCGATGCATAGCTTGCCAGCAGCTTCAGCTTGGAGGCGTCGGCCGCGCTGCCTCTGACGTAGAACTCGGCCTGCTGCGCGCCGACCACCGGTGCCAGCTCGGAGAGGATCAGCTGGCCCACCGTGACCAGGTCTTTCTGGCCCTGCAGCATGCGGCTGAACTTCGCGAGGTTGGTTTTCAGCCAGTCCTGCTCGGTGTTCTTCTGCGTGGTGTCCTTCAGGTTGCGGATCATCTCGTTGATCGTGTCCTTCAGGGCTGCGACCTCGCCTTGCGACTCCACCGTGATCGAGCGTGCCAGGTCGCCCTGCGTCACCGCGGTCGCCACCTCGGCGATCGCGCGCACCTGGGTCGTCAGGTTTGCGGCGAGTTCGTTGACGTTCTCGGTCAGGCCCTTCCAGATGCCCGCGGCACCCGGCACCTTGGCCTGCCCGCCGAGCTTGCCTTCGACGCCCACCTCGCGCGCCACGGTGGTCACCTGGTCGGCGAAGGTCGCCAGCGTGTCGGTCATCGAGTTGATGGTCTCGGCGAGTGCGGCGATCTCGCCCTTGGCTTCCACCGTGAGCTTCTGCTTCAGGTCGCCGTTGGCCACCGCGGTCACCACTTTCGCAATGCCGCGCACCTGCGAGGTCAGGTTGCCGGCCATGAAGTTCACGTTGTCGGTCAGGTCCTTCCAGGTGCCCGAGACGCCTCGCACCTGCGCCTGCCCGCCGAGCCGGCCTTCGGTGCCCACCTCGCGCGCGACGCGCGTCACCTCGGCGGCAAACGACGACAACTGGTCGACCATGGTGTTGATCACGTTCTTGATCTGCAGGATCTCGCCGCGCACGTCGACCGTGATCTTCTGCGTCAGGTCGCCCATTGCGATGGCCGTCGCCACCTTCGACACGTCGCGCAGCTGCACCGTCAGGTTGGAGGCCATCGAGTTGACCGAATCGGTCAGGTCCTTCCAGGTGCCGGCGACGCCCTGCACGTCGGCCTGGCCGCCCAGCTTGCCTTCGGTGCCCACTTCGCGTGCCACGCGCGTCACCTCGGCGGCGAAGGAGCGCAACTGGTCGACCATCGTGTTGATGGTGTTTTTCAGCTCGAGGATCTCGCCCTTGACGTCGACGGTGATCTTCTTCGACAGGTCGCCGGCCGCGACGGCCGTGGTCACTTCGGCGATGTTGCGCACCTGGGAGGTCAGGTTGCCCGCCATGAAGTTGACCGACTCGGTCAGGTCCTTCCACGTGCCCGCCACGCCCTGCACGTCGGCCTGTCCGCCGAGTTTTCCTTCGGTGCCCACCTCTCGTGCAACGCGAGTCACTTCAGCCGCAAAGGACCGCAGCTGGTCGACCATGGTGTTGACGGTGTTCTTCAGCTCGAGGATCTCGCCCTTGACGTCGACGGTGATCTTCTTGGAGAGGTCGCCGGCCGCGACGGCCTTGGTCACGTCGGCGATGTTGCGCACCTGCGAGGTCAGGTTGGAGGCCATCGAGTTGACCGACTCGGTCAGGTCCTTCCAGGTCCCGGCCACCCCCTGCACGTCGGCCTGTCCGCCGAGCTTGCCCTCGCTGCCGACCTCCCGCGCGACGCGCGTCACCTCGGCGGCGAACGACGAGAGCTGGTCGACCATGGTGTTGATGGTGTTCTTGAGTTCCGAGATCTCGCCCTTGACGTCGACGGTGATCTTCTTGGACAGGTCGCCGGCGGCGACGGCCGTGGTCACCTCGGCGATGTTGCGCACCTGCGAAGTCAGGTTGCCGGCCATGAAGTTGACGGATTCGGTGAGGTCCTTCCAGGTGCCGGCGACGCCCTGCACGTCGGCCTGGCCGCCCAGCTTGCCTTCGGTGCCGACTTCGCGCGCCACACGCGTGACTTCGGCGGCGAAGGATCGCAACTGGTCGACCATGGTGTTGATCGTCGCCTTCAGTTCGAGGATCTCGCCCTTGACGTCGACGGTGATCTTCTTGGAGAGGTCGCCGGCAGCGACGGCCTTGGTCACGTCGGCGATGTTGCGCACCTGGGACGTCAGGTTGCCGGCCATCGAGTTGACCGAGTCGGTCAGGTCCTTCCACGTGCCCGAGACGCCGCGCACCTCGGCCTGCCCGCCGAGCCGGCCTTCGGTGCCCACCTCGCGTGCCACGCGCGTCACCTCGGCCGCGAACGACGACAGCTGGTCGACCATGGTGTTGATCGTCGCCTTCAGTTCGAGGATCTCGCCCTTGACGTCGACGGTGATCTTCTTGGACAGGTCGCCGGCGGCGACGGCCTTGGTCACGTCGGCGATGTTGCGCACCTGCGAAGTCAGGTTGGAGGCCATCGAGTTGACCGAGTCGGTCAGGTCCTTCCAGGTGCCGGCGACGCCCTGCACGTCGGCCTGGCCACCCAGCTTGCCCTCGGTGCCGACTTCACGAGCGACCCGCGTCACTTCTGCCGCGAACGAGCGCAGCTGGTCGACCATCGTGTTGATGGTGTTCTTGAGTTCCGAGATCTCGCCCTTGACGTCGACGGTGATCTTCTTGGACAGGTCGCCGGCGGCGACGGCCGTGGTCACTTCGGCGATGTTGCGCACCTGCGAAGTCAGGTTGGAGGCCATCGAGTTGACCGACTCGGTCAGGTCCTTCCAGGTGCCGGCGACGCCCTGCACGTCGGCCTGGCCGCCGAGTTTGCCTTCGCTGCCGACCTCGCGGGCGACCCGCGTCACTTCGGCGGCAAAGGACCGCAGCTGGTCGACCATGGTGTTGACCGTGTTCTTCAGCTCGAGGATCTCGCCCTTGACGTCGACGGTGATCTTCTTGGAGAGGTCGCCGGCGGCGACGGCCTTGGTCACGTCGGCGATGTTGCGCACCTGGGACGTCAGGTTGCCGGCCATCGAGTTGACCGAGTCGGTCAGGTCCTTCCACGTGCCCGAGACGCCTTCCACACGTGCCTGGCCGCCCAGGCTGCCCTCGGTGCCGACTTCGCGCGCGACCCGCGTCACCTCGGACGCAAAGGAGCGCAACTGGTCCACCATCGTGTTGATCGTGTTCTTCAGGGTGAGGAATTCGCCCTTCACATCCACATCGATCTTTTTCGACAAGTCACCTTTGGCGACCGCGGTCGTCACGTCGGCGATGTTGCGCACCTGGTCGGTCAGGTTGCCGGCCATCGAGTTGACCGAGTCGGTCAAGTCCTTCCAGGTGCCCGCGACGCCCTTGACCTTGGCCTGGCCGCCGAGCTTGCCTTCGGTGCCGACCTCTCGCGCGACGCGCGTGACCTCGGCCGAAAAATTGCCGAGCTGCTCGACCATCTTGTTGATCGTTTTCGCGGTCCGCAGGAACTCGCCCTCCAGTGGGCGGCCTTCGACTTCGAGCGCCATGCTCTTGGACAGATCGCCTTGCGCCACCGCGCCGATCACGCGCGCCACCTCGCTGGTCGGGTGCACCAGGTCGTCGATCAGCGAGTTGATGCAGTCGATCGAGTCGCGCCAGAAGCCGTGCGCACCGTCCAGGGCGGCACGCTGCTTGAGCTTGCCTTCCTTGCCGACCACCTGGCGCAAGCGCGCGATCTCGTGCGCCATCTCGGCATTGCGCTCGACCACGTCGTTGAAGACCTCGGCGACCCGCCCGTGCAGCCCGCTCCAGTCGGACGGCAAACGCACGCTCGCGTCCCCTCGTCGCAAGGCGGTCAATGCGGACAGCAGTGACGCCAGTTCCTCGGAACCGCTCCCCACTGCAACGGCCTCGGGTGCGTTCATGACTTCTCCTTGCGACAAAACAGCGGTCCAACCCCTGCAAGCGGGTACTCTCGACGAGGGTTTCCTTGTGTCGTGTAACTATTTGTGTTTATTGCGCTGCCGATCGCACCGGTTGGCGGCTCGGTAAGCACGCCGCCGTCAGGGCGACGGCGGCGGCCCGCAACGGCGAGGGCGCCCGTTCGGCACACTGTGTGCCTGCCTATCACGCTTAACAACAGTAGGAGTCCGTGCGCATGCGCCTGTCGGTCGAGAAGGACAAGTTGAAATTCGTGCTGCTGGAGGGCATCCACCCGTCTGCCGTGGAAGCGTTGAACCGCGATGGCTACCAGCAAGTGGCGGCGTATCCGAAGGCGCTCGCCGGCGAAGCGCTGCTCGAGGCAATCGGCGATGCGCATTTCGTCGGCATCCGCTCGCGCACCCACCTCACCGAAGAGGTCTTTGCCCGTGCGCCCAAGCTGGTGGCGGTCGGCGCTTTCTGCATCGGTACCAACCAGATCGAGCTGGCGGCCGCCGCGAAGCGCGGCGTGCCGGTGTTCAACGCGCCGTTCTCCAACACGCGCAGCGTGGCCGAACTGGTGCTGGCCGAGATCGTGATGCTGCTGCGCGGCATTCCGCACAAGAACGCCGTGCTGCACCGGGGCGGCTGGGTCAAGAGTGCCGCCAACTCGTATGAGGTGCGCGGCAAGACGCTCGGCATCGTCGGCTACGGCCACATCGGCACCCAGATCGGCGTGCTGGCCGAGCACCTCGGCATGCGTGTCGTGTTCCACGACGTCGAGGCCAAGCTGCCCCTGGGCAATGCGCGCCCGCTCCCGACGCTCGACGATCTGCTCGAAGCGGCCGACGTGGTCAGCCTGCATGTGCCCGAGACGCCGGCCACGCAGAACCTGATCGGTGCTGCCCAACTGGCGAAGATGAAGCCGGGCAGCTACCTGATCAACGCTTCGCGCGGCACCGTGGTCGACATCGACGCGCTGGTCGACGCCTTGGATCGCGAGCACCTGCTCGGCGCTGCCATCGACGTCTTCCCGGTGGAACCGCAGGGCAACGATGCGGCGTTCGTGTCCCCGCTGACCCGGTTCGAGAACGTGATCCTGACGCCGCACATCGGCGGCTCCACGTCGGAGGCGCAGGAAAGCATCGGCCGCGAAGTGGCGGCCAAGCTGATCCGCTACAGCAACAACGGCTCGACCGTGTCTGCCGTGAACTTCCCTGAGGTGTCGCTGCCCGAGCAGCACGGCGGGACGTGCCGGTTGCTGCACATCCACCACAACGTGCCGGGTGTGATGGCCCGCGTGAACGAGCGGTTCTCGGCGGCGGGGATCAATATCGCGGCCCAGTATCTTCAGACCACCGAGCATGTGGGGTACGTGGTGGTGGATATCGATGCGGCGGCGAGCCAGGTGGCGCTCAATGAGTTGTGTGCGGTGGAGGGGACGATACGGTGCCGGATCTTGTATTGACGGGGTGGGGTTCGGGCCGCGAGGCCCTCCGGTTTGCTGCGTGCGCCGGTGTGCTTCATTGCGCTGCCGCGCCGGGAGTCCGCCCCGGCACGTAGCCACGCAGCCGTACCGAAGAAGCGACCAACCGCAACCACGCACCATGCGAGCCCACATGCGCAAGTTCCCCGCCACGGCGTGGCGCTCTGCCCAGTCCGTCCGGCAAGCGCTCGAGCGTCGCGCCCTGCTGGCGCCTCTGCTGCTGGCCCTGCTGGCGGCCTTTTCCGCCTGGGCCTTCATCGAACTCGCCGACGAGGTCATCGACGGCGAGACCGATACGCTCGACCGCAAGTTGCTGCTGGCCCTGCGGCACGCCGACGACCCCGGCGACCCGTGGGGGCCCTGGTGGCTCGAACTGACGATGCGCGACCTCACGGCGCTCGGCAGCACCGCCGTGCTCGCCCTCGTGACCCTGGCCGCGGCGGGCTACCTCGTGCTGATGCGCAAATGGGGCACCGCACTGATGGTCGCGTGCGCCGTCGGCGGCGGGCTGGCGGCGAGCCACGGGCTGAAATGGCTGATCGAACGGCCCCGCCCGGATCTGGTGCCGCATGGAGTGCCGGTGCTCACTCTCAGCTTCCCCAGCGGCCATGCAACGATGTCGGCGGTGGTCTACCTGACCCTCGGCGCCTTGCTCGCGAGCTTGCAGCCGAGCCGTCGCGCGGCGTTCTACCTGCTCGGCGTGGCCGTGTTGTTGACCATGCTGGTCGGCTTCAGCCGGGTCTACCTGGGCGTCCACTGGCCCAGCGACGTGCTGGCCGGCTGGTCGCTGGGTGCCGCCTGGGCAGCGGCTTGCCTGCTGGCGTCACAGTGGTGGCGGCGCCGGTCGGGGCAGGCCGGCGGGGCGTGAAAACATGGCAATTCGGTGCTTTTCGAGCCTGCAACCTGCGGCGCCGATGACCCCCGGCGGCCGTCCGGTTTGGCGTGAAGGGCCTCCAGGCTGGAAAATCACGCTTTAGTCCTCAATTGCACAGGTCTCCCTGGAGGCAACTCATTCATGACCAAGACTGTCACCACCCGCATCAACGACGATGGCCTGCGCTACCGCTCGAAGACGGTCGGTTCGCCGTTCGCGAGCAAGGCCAACACCCGTTCGTGCTTCAAGTGTGGCAAACACCGCACCCCTGACCAGTTGCAGTCCAAGAAGCTGCTCGGCAAGACCGAGATGGTCTGCAAGCCTTCCTGCAAGGAACTCGCCGAGGTCCTCGGCGAGTGATCGACACGGGGCTGCCATGACGCCGGCCGGGTTCGCGCGTTATGCCTGGGCAGCCCCTTCCACTGCCCTCGGCCTGCTGCTGGCGGCCGCCTTCTATGCGGGCGGTGCCCATGCGAGAGTGGTCCAGGGCGCGCTGGAAGTCGGTGGCGGCCGCATGGGCCGTCTGGCGGGCCGCCTGCCGCCGGCCGTGCGATTTTCGGCGCTCACCCTCGGCCACGTGATCCTCGGGCTCGACCGGGCCTCGCTCGACGCGTGCCGGCGGCACGAGCACGTGCACGTCCGCCAGTACGAGCGCTATGGTCCGTTCTTCCTGCCGCTGTATGCGGCCTCCAGCGCCTGGCAGTGGCTGCGCGGACGGCACCCGTACCTCGACAACCACTTCGAGCGCCAGGCGTTCCGGGAGACGCCTTGAGGCCGTGAAACCCGCCGGCCGCGCAGCGGCGGCGCGCCCGCGGGCCGCAAACGTGAGGGACAGCACACTGCGGCATGCCGGCGGCTCAAGTACGACCGTGCGATGCCGATACCGGGACAGGCGATCGCGGATCGTCGGCCACTTGCTGTCCCACGCCATGCGCTTGCAGTCCTTCGCGCCAGTTTCCTTTCTTCCCGAGCTGTCCGTTGTCTGCGTCGCGGCCCTGCTGGCGTGCGCGGCGACGCGCACCCATGCCCAACCTCGAGCGGCCGAGGACGACCTGTCCGTGCTCGAGCAATTGGTGACGCAGGAGGTGGACTCCGTCTCGAAGTACTCGCAGAACACGCTCGACGCTCCGGCGCACGTCACCATGGTGCGGCGCCGGGAGATCGAGGCGCGGGGGCACGAGACGCTGGCCGATGTGCTGAAGGTGGTGCCGGGGCTGTACGTGACGCACGATCGCGCGTACTCGGCGCTCGGCGTGCGCGGCTTCAACCGACCGGGGGATTTCAGCGCCCGCATGCTGACGCTGGTCGACGGCTACCGGGTCAACGATGTCATCTTCGACCAGGCGCTGCCCGACTACGAGTTCCCCATCGTGGCCGAATGGATCAAGCGCGTCGAGTTCATCGCCGGGCCCTCGTCGTCGGTGTATGGCGGCAACGCGCTGTTCGGCATCGCCAATGTCGTCACGCTCGACGGTGCCGACGCACCGGGCGCCAGCGTCAAGCTCGGGACCGGCTCGCGCGGCACGCGCCGCGCGGTGGGCCACTATGGAGCGGTGCTGGAGGGCGGGCAGGATGTTTTCGTCGGCGTGGCCCTGTACGGCACTGATGGCGACACCTTGCGCCTGCCGGCGTATGCGAGCGCCGGCAATCCCTCGGGACGCGTCTCGGGTCTCGACGGCATGGAGTACGGCAGCCTGCTCGGCAAGTACCGCGATGGCCCGTGGCAGTTCAAGTTCTCGGCGATGGAACGGCGCAAGGACCTGGCCACGGCAGCCTACGGCACGGCGTTCGGCCGCTCGGGTACGGATCACGTCGACCGCAATGCATTCATCGAGGCGGCTTGGAGTCCCGGCAGCATGGGCAACTGGCATCCCGAAGCCCGCGTCTCGTTGGGGCACTACGTGTTCAAGGGGCGCTACGTCTACGAAGACCCCGAGGTGCGCAATGTCGACGACCTGCGGGCCACCTGGCTGGCCAGCGAGTACCGGACAACGTGGCGTGGCTGGCTGAACCACACGATCGTGATGGGCGTCGAGGGCCGCAAGGCCCTGAGCGCCCGCCTGCACAACTTCGACGTCGACCCGAACGAGACCTACCTGTCGCACCACAGCCGTCCGTACACCGTCGGCGCGTTCGTACAGGACCAGTACCGGCTGTCCGAGCGCTGGTCGCTGACCACCGGGTTGCGGCTGGACGTGACCGAGGACTTCTCGCCGGAGCTGTCGCCGCGGGCGGCGCTGGTGTACCGGCCCGATGGTCACCGTGCGTGGAAACTGCTGGTCGGCCGGGCGTTCCGCACGCCCAATCTGAGCGAGCGCTACTACGAGGACGGCGGCTTCTCGCAGATCGCCAACCCGGACCTCGAGCGTGAACATATCGTGACGGTCGAACTGGCGATGGAGCAGGCGCTCGACGAGCGCACCCGGCTGTCTGCCAGCCTCTATCGCTATGAACTGCGCGACCTGATCGAGATGCAGCCGGTCGACGGCGAGGACTACGAGCAATACCGCAACGTCGGCTCGGCGCGCGCCGTCGGCGTGGAAGTGGAGGTCGAGCACGCGCGCCCGGGTTCGATCGAAGTCCGCGCCAGCGCGGTTTTGCAGGAAGCACGCGCCGGCGGGGAGCGCTTGAGCAATGCCCCGCGCTGGCTGCTGAAGGCTGGCACCGGCGTGCCGTTTGCCGGCAGGTGGCTGCTGGGCGTCGAGTTGAATGCCATGGGGTCGCGTCGCACGCGGGGTGGCGAGCGGCTGGATGCCCGCGTCCTGGCAGACGCCATGCTGCGCTGCCACATCTCGCCGCACGCAGAATGGCAGCTGCGCGTGACCAATCTCGGCGACGTGCACTACGACGACCCGGCGACGCCGGGCCTGGCCTTCGAACGCGTGCCTCAATCCGGTCGCCGGCTGCAGCTGAGCTGGCAGGGGCGCTTCTGAAGGCCGCCGCGATGAAGCCCTCCAGCCTGCTGATCTCTCTCGGTCTGCTGGCCGCGCTCGCCGGCCGTCCGGCAAGCGCGCAGACGGCCGGCAGCGAACCCGACGTCAAAGCCCAGATCGTCTACCGGGTGCTGCTGTTCGTGAGCTGGCCGCCGCAGCGGCTGCCGGCCGCCCAGCCGTTCGATCTGTGCTATTTCGATGATGACGCCTTGTCGGCGGCGCTGCTGCGTCTTGCCGGGCAGTCCGTGCACGGACGTGCACTGCGGGTGCGCAAAGTGCTTCCTCAACAGGCGGCGCAATGCCATGCCGCCTACGTCGGCGTGCAGGCGCCGGCCGCGGTCGCCGCACAAGGCGGTACGGCGGTGCTGCTGGTCGGCGACCGACTGGGGCTCATCGAGGAGGGAGTGATGCTGAACCTGCAGACCGATGGCGGACGGGTCGCCTTCGATATCGGTCTGTCTGCGGCGCGCCGGGCCGGTCTTCAATTCAGCGCCAAGCTGCTGCGTCTGGCGCGTTTCGTCAAGGACGATTGAGGACGCAGGATGGGTGCACGTTCGTTCATTGCCTACCACCGCGACGTGTGGATCGCCTGCGGCGCCATGCTGCTGGCGGTGTTCCTGCTGACCGCCGTTCAATACGTCGAGCTGGACAGGCGCTTTCGCACCGAGATGCGCACCCAGGCGCAGATCGTCGGGCAGAACACGAGCGCGGCCCTGATCTTCAATGCCGCGCCGGACGCCTTCGAAGCTCTGGCCAGCCTGCAGGTGGCGCGACAGGTGCTCAGCGCCGAGTTGCTGCGGCCGGACGGCACGGTGTTCGCGACCTACCGGCACGCGCGGCCCGACCATGGCTGGCTGCAGCGCTGGGCCGGCGTCGAGACCGTGCAGCACGCCATCACCGTCGGCGGCCAGACGGTCGGCCGGCTCGTCGTGCATGCCGACCGCAGCGGCATCCTGCGCGACCTGGCGAAGTTCTGGGCCGGCGGCGTGGCTGTGATGGCGATCGCGCTGGGGCTGTCGAGTTTCGTCTCGCGTGGCCTGCGGGCGACGGTGCGCGCCGCGCAGGAGCGCAACCGGTACCTCGCGCTGCACGACGCGCTGACCGGCCTGCCCAACCGCGCGGCGTTCCAGGACGCGCTGAGCGCGGCCGTCGAGCGTGCCAACCGGCAGGGGCGTCTGCAGGTGCTGATGTTCATCGACGTCGACAACTTCAAGCAGATCAACGACGCCACCGGTCACGGCGGCGGCGACCGCGTGCTGCGGGAGGTCGGCGAGCGCCTGCGGCGCATCGTGCGTCCGGGCGACATGGTCGCACGCATCGGCGGCGACGAATTCGGGCTGCTGATCGAGGCATCGTCGCATCCCGGCGAGGCGGCGTCGCGCATCGCGGCCGATCTGGTCGAGCAGGTGCCGCGGGCGATCGATTTCGAGGGCGAGACGCTGCGCGTCAGCATTTCGATCGGCATCGCGTTGCTGCCCCGCGATGCACGCACGGCTGACGACGCGATGCAGTGTGCGGATGCGGCGATGTACCAGGCCAAGCGCGAGGGCAAGGACGCGTTCCGCTTCTTCTCGGCGCAGCTCGGCGAGGAGATTCGCCGCCGTTCGGTGATGGAGGCCGAACTGCGCGCGGGCCTGGCCGCCGGGCAACTGCAGTTGCATTACCAGCCGGTGTACGACCCGGCCGGCCGCATTGCCGGGATGGAGGCGCTGGCGCGATGGCAGCATCCGGTGCGCGGCATGGTGCCGCCGAGCGAGTTCATCGCGCTGGCCGAGAGTACCGGTTTGATCGTCGAACTCGGGCTCGAGGCGCTGCGCGTGCTGCGCGCCGACATCGACGCCTGGAAGGCGCAGGGCCTTGCCGTGCCACGCGTCGCGTTGAACCTCGCGTCGACGCAGTTCCGGCGCGACGCCCACCGGCGTCGTTTCATGCAGGCGCTGGACACCCTGCAATTGACGCCGGAAGACGTGGAGTTCGAGCTGACCGAAACGGCAGTGTTCGAAGACATCGCCGACCCCGACTCGGTGCTGCGCGCGTTACGTCGCGGCGGCTACCTGCTGGCGATCGACGACTTCGGTACGGGTTACAGCTCGCTGAGCTTCCTGCGTCGGCTGAAGTGTCCGAAGCTGAAGATCGACCGCTCGTTCGTGCGCGACATCGAGCGTTCGGAAGAGGCGGTGCTGCTGATCGGCTCCATCATCGATGTGGCCCATGCGCTCAGCATGCAGGTGGTGGCCGAGGGGGTGGAGACCGAGGCCGAGCGTGAGCGTCTGCTGTCGCTCGGCTGCGATCTGCTGCAAGGGTTCCTGATGTCGCGCCCCCTGCCTGCGCAGGCCGTGCCTGCGGCGCTGCGCGCTGCGCCGGTTCAGCCGCAACAGCGGCTCACCACTCCCGCAGCTTGACGCGCAGGCGCCGGATGGCTTGCGCGTGCAGGTGGCACACGCGCGATTCCGTCACGCCCATCACCGCGCCGATGTCTCTCAGGCTCATGTCGTGCTCGTAGTACATGCTGAGGGCCTGGCGCTCGCGCTCGGGCAAATCCTCGATCGCGCGCACCAGCGCTTGCCGGCGGCGGTATTCGTTGACATGGCGCACCGGGTCGGCGTCGGGGTCGGCGACGTGTTCTTCCAGCGCGTTGCCATCGGAGTCCTCGTCGCCCATCACATCCTCGAGCGAGACGAACTGCGTATCACGCAGCGCCGCACGCAAGGACTGGTAGTCCGCGAGCGTCACGCCGAGCTCGTTCGCCACTTCCGAAGATTGCGGTGCGCGGCCGAGCCGCTGCTCGAGCCGCTGCACCGCGACGCTCGCGCCGCGCTGCTGGCGCCGCATGTCGCGGCTGGCCCAGTCGCCGGCGCGCAGCTCATCGAGCATCGCGCCATTGATGCGTTGTGCCGCGAAGGCTTCGAACTGCGGCCCTGCCAGGGTCTCCGTGCGCGACAGCGCATCGGCCAGGCCGATCATGCCGGCTTGCAGCAGGTCGTCGAGTTCCACGTTCGCCGGCAGGCGAGACATCAACCGCTGCGCGAGGCGGCGCACCATCGGGCGGTGCTGCCGCAGCAGCGTGTCGATCGTCGGGCGTACTTCGGTCAGCATGGCGGTCAGGCTCCGGGCAAAGCCTCGCCCTCGCGCGTCAGCGCGATGCTCGGCAGATCAGGTCGTCAGTAGGGGGTCAGGGCTGCCCCGAAGGGCGGCGCGTCACGCAATCGCGTCTTCGGAATCGCGCTCGAGCGGGTGGCCCAGCGGCGTCTGGTCCAGCGGACGGTAGACGCGGCTTTGCAAACGGGCCAGACGGTCGGAGCGCTGGACGGCTTGCAGCACGGCTTGCGGATCAGTCATCAACGCGAACGGGTTGGCGGCGGAATCGAGCGGCTGCATATCGAGGTCTCCTGGCATCGTCTGGGGCATGTCGAGAACTGTAGTCACTGGTCGTGGGATTCCACAGTGGCCGGGCACTAGACCGAATGTCAGGAATTTTCCGACAGGATGACAGCGTGATTGCGACGGCGAGGGCGTGCGGGTATGCGCGCATCGCGGTGAGGTGTGACGTGCTTCGCGGCCGGAAGTCGCGAATGGCGCGGGCGCGAGCTCCCCGTGCGGCAGTGCCATGGAGCTCGCCGCGACAGGAAACGCACCACTCGTTTCCCAACCATCCGCCGCTGCGGCAGGCACAGCCCCCGCGGGGCTGCAGTCCCTGGATGCGGCGCAGCGCCGTCAGCCGGCCAGCGGCTGCGTGCGCTCCACGAGCCAGGCCAGCGCCTCGCCGCCGACCAGCGGTGCCACCCTCTCTCTCACCGTTGCGTGGTACCCATCCAACCACGCCACCTCGTCGGCCCGCAACAGCGTCCGCTCCACGCACCGCGTGTCGATCGGGCACAGCGTCAGCGTCTCGAACCCGAGGTACTCGCCGAACTCGGTGTGGAGCGCCGGCACATTGAGCGCGAGGTTCTCGATCCGCACGCCCCACTGCCCCGGCCGGTACAGCCCCGGCTCGATCGAGGTCACCATCCCGGGCTCCATCGCCGTGTGAGGCTCCGGCGCCGCGTGATACGAGATCACTTGCGGCCCTTCATGCACGTTGAGGAAGTAGCCGACGCCATGCCCGGTGCCATGACCGTAATCCAGCCCGTGCTCCCACAAAGGCGCCCGCGCGATCGCGTCGATCAGCGGTGAGCGCAGGCCGCGCGGAAAGCGCGCACGCGACAAGGCGATCATCGCCTTCAGCACCAGCGTGAAGTCCCGCCGTTGTGCCGCGCTCGGCATGCCGACCGGCACCACCCGTGTGATGTCGGTGGTGCCGCCCAGGTACTGCCCGCCGGAGTCGATCAGCAGCAGTCCGTCGCCTTCGATCACCGCATGCGAAGCGGGTGTGGCGCGGTAGTGCGGCATCGCGCCGTTGGCATTGAACCCGGCTATGGTCGAGAAGCTAGGGCTCACGTAGCCCGGCCGTTGTGCCCGGGCCGCGGTGATGCGCTCGTCGACGTCCAGCTCGGTCAGCCGCTCGCCGCGTTGCAGCGCCTGCTCGAAGGCGGCGAAGAACGCCGCCAGCGCCGCGCCGTCCTGCGCCATCGTCGCGCGGATGTGCTCGGCTTCGGCGTGCGTCTTGCGGGACTTGGCGAACGTGGTCGGATTCACGGCCTCGACCACCCGCACTGCGGCAGGCACCGCCTGCCGCAAACCGAGCGTGATGCGGCGCGGATCGAGCAGCAGCGTGCCTTGAAGCTGTTGCAAGCGCAGCCGTGCCTGCTCATACGGCGAGAGGCGCACGCCGTCGCGGCCCAGCGCCTCGCGCACCGAGGGCGGCACCTTGGCCTCCTGCAAGAACAGCGTGGCCTCGTCGAGCCCGACCAGGGCGTGCGCGACGAACACCGGGTTGTAGGAAACGTCTGCTCCGCGCAGGTTGAACAGCCAGGCGATGTCATCGAGCGTGGAGATCAGGTGCCACTGCGCGCCTTCGCTCCGCATCGCCTCGCGCAACGACGCGAGCTTGTCCGCCCGCGACAGCGGCGCATGCGGCGGCAGGTGTTCGCGCACCGGCGGCGCGGGCAGCCCCGGTCGTTCGGGCCACACCTCGTCGAGCAGGTCGAGGTCGGTGCGCAACCGCACCCCTTTGGCGTCCAGCGCTCCCTGGAGCGCACGTGCGGCGGCCAGCCCGAGCACCTGGCCGTCGACGCCGACCAACTGGCCCGGTGGCAGGTTGGCGGCCAACCAGTCGACGTGCAGCAAACTGTTGCCGGCGGGGATCTTCATCAGCTCGATCCCGCTGCCGGCGAGTTCGGCTTCGGCCTGCACCCAGTAGCGGCTGTCGGCCCACAGGCCGGCGAACTGCGGCGTGACGACCAGCGTGGCCATCGAGCCGGTGAACCCGCTCAGCCATTCGCGCGCCTTCCAGCGCTCGGGCAAGTACTCGGACAGATGCGGGTCGGCCGACGGCACCAGCCAGGCGGACAGGCCGTGGCGTTGCAGGGCGGCACGCAACGCGGCAAGGCGTTGCCGGACGGCGGCGGGGCGGGCTTCGAGGGTGTCCATCGCGGTGTTGATCGGTGCAATGCAAACGATGACGCCAGCCTACTCCTTCCGGCCGCGCCCCGTGAGCCCTGGGGCCGGCGCACGGATTGCTGTTCGTCACGGGGCGATGACATAATCCGCGGTTGTTTCGAATCCCGGAGACTTCCTTGGACAGTTGTCACCCTCGGTGACCGTCCGCTCCAGCCAGCGCAGTGGCGCAGCGGTCGGGGCGAGACGGTTCGTTCCCAACGCCCTGATCCGCAGATCCCAGCCGGCTGCATGCTCTTGCGGCCGGCCTTGGTTGGAGATTCCATGCTCAACGTCTTCACGCTGTCCAACGGACGGCTCTACCAGGAAGAGATCGACCGCCCCGAATCGCTGGCACGCGTGCAGCCGGTGTGGGTCGACCTGGAGTCGCCGACGCCCGAGGAGAAAGGCTGGATATCCGGCCGCTTCGGGCTGCAGATCCCCGAGGACGTGACCAGCGAAGACCTCGAGGAATCGGCCCGCTTCTACGAAGAAGACAACGGCGAGCTGCACATCCGCTCCGACTTCCTGATCGAGGACGACGACGGCGCGCGCAACGTGCGCGCCGCGTTCATCCTGCGCGACAACGTGCTGTTCTCGATCCACAACGAGGACCTGCCGGTGTTCCGTCTGCTGCGCTTGCGCGGGCGGCGCATGCCGGGGCTGATCGAAGGCGCGAAAGACGTGCTGCTGAAGCTTTACGACATGGATGCGGAGTACTCGGCCGACTCGCTCGAAGGCATCTACGACGACCTCGAAGCGGTGAGCACGCGGGTGTTGAAGGCGGACGTCAGCGACACCGAAGCCGGCGAGGTGCTGGCCGCCATCGCGAGGTCGGAAGACTTGAACGGCCGCATCCGCCGCAACGTGATGGAAACGCGCCGAGCGGTGAGCTTCCTGATGCGCAGTCGGCTGCTGAACGCCGAGCAGTTCGAAGATGCACGCCAGATCATGCGCGACATCGACTCGCTCGACTCGCACACCGCTTTCCTGTTCGACAAGATCAACTTCCTGATGGACGCCACGGTCGGCTTCATCAACATCAATCAGAACAAGATCATCCGCATCTTCTCGGTGGCCAGCGTCGCGCTGCTGCCGCCGACGCTGATCGCCAGCGTCTACGGCATGAACTTCCAGCACATGCCCGAGCTGAGCTGGCGCTTCGGCTACCCGTTCTCGATCGCACTGATGGCCGTCTCGGTGATCGCGCCGTTCTGGTATTTCCGCCGCAAGGGCTGGCTGAAGTAGCCCGCGGGCACGGCACAGCGTGAACGTCTTCCAGCGCATCTTCGCCGGCGAACTGCGCGCCAGCTTCGTCCATGAAGGCGAGCATTGTGTCGCCTTCATGGACATCCGCCCGATGAGCCGTGGCCATGTGCTCGTGGTGCCGCGCCAGGCGGTGCGCACGCTGGCGGAACTCGACGCCGCCACGCGCGACGACCTGTGGCAGCTGGCCTACCGCGTCGCCGCCGCTCAGCAGCGCGCGCTCGGCAGCCGGGCGCAGCACTTCCTCGTCAACGACGGCGAAGGCGCCAGCCAGACCGTGCCGCATGTGCATGTGCATGTCGTTCCGCGCTACGGCGGCGACACGTTGCGAGCGATCGGCGGCCTGCTGTGGCACCTGACGACGCTGGCGCTGCCGCGACCCGATACCGCGGGGTTCCGACGCAGGCTGGACGAGCAGGCAGCCGCGTTGCGGGGCGCGCTGGCATCGATGCCCCCCGCAGCGCCCTGAGCTGCAGGCTGCCGATGCTCAGGCGCCGGCGGCGATGTGCTCGCCGAGCGACCTGCCGCTGAGCCACGCCCGCTCAGCACCTTGCGCGCCTTCTCGGGCGTGCCACGCATCTCCGCACGCGCCCAGCTGCAGTTCGGCGTTCCAGCCGTAAGGCGTTGTGTGCGGCAGCGCAACCTCGGCATGACGCCACAGTTGCGCCGCGGCGTATGAAGGGCGTGCGAGGCGCACCCCGACGGCGCGGGCAAAGGCATCCAGCAGCCGCTTCACGACGTCGGGCTCGCGCACGTCGAGGTTGTTCGCGCTCCAGTAGGCGTTCGCATGCAGCACCCAGCGCGTGCCGTCGAGGCGCGGCCGTCCCGGGCGTCGATCGTCGCGACGGGCCCGCTGCAGCACGTCATCGGGACTGTGAAGCTCGTCGTCGCGGATCGGCAGCGCGACCGGCCAGGCGGCGGTGACGGTCCAGCAGGGCTCGCTTCTGACCGTGCGCATCGCGTCGGCCAGCGCCGGGTCGCCACCGAGCAGCGGGACGCTCTGCTCGGCGGGCATCGCCACGACGACGGCGTCGAAACTCAGGTCCAACCCGAACGGCGCCGCCTGGTGTGGCCGCAGCAACCAGTGCGGGCCGTCGCGTTCGAGGGCCGCGATCTCCAGGCTGCCGGCGAACAGCAGCCCGTCGGCCAGGCGTGCGGGGAGCGATTGCATCGTGGGCTGGGCGATCCAGCGCCCCGGCGCCGACGGGTCCGGCGCCAGCCATCCGGCGTCCGACCAGGCGCGCAACTGCCCGGCGTAGCGTTCGGTGCCCGCGGCGAGCCACGGCAGCCCGTGGTCGAACGGGCCGGCCGGGCTGCGCAGCGTCGCGCAACGGCCGCCTGGCTCGGCGTGCCGGTCGAACAGCGTGACGGCGACGCCTGCCTCGTGCAGGGCGCGCGCGCAGGCCAGGCCGGCCAGCCCGGCACCGACGACGGCAATGCGACGTGTCGCGGACAGGGGGGCGGCGCTCATGCCGACTGCACCTTGCGCCGGAGCCAGCGCATCAGGCCGCCAACGAGCGGCAGCTTCTCGTAGAACTCGCCGGCGGCATCCCAGTAGTCCCGATGGTCGGCAATGCGGCCGTCGGCATCGAGCACGAGATGCGACGTGCCGTGCACCGTCTGCACCTCGGCACGGCGGCGGAAGCGGAACCGGAAGTTCCAGGTCAGCACGCAGTTGCGATCCTGCGTCATGGCATGCGTCACCTCGAACCGAGGCTCGTCGAGGGTCGTGTACATGTGGGAATAGATGCGACGGACGGCATCGAGGCCCCGCACCTCGTTGAACGGGTCCTTGAAGCGGCAATCGGTCGTGTAGATCTCGCTGAGCCGGTCGAGCGCAGCAGGGGTCATGGTTTCGAAGAAGTGGACGAGCCGCGCGGCGTGCGGTTCGTGCTGGGCGGGCGCGGGTGCGGGGGCTTGCATGACGCGAGAGCTTAACTCCCTGTCGCCCACTTCACCGCGGCGAAGTACAGGCGATCATGCAGGTGTTGCAGCGCCTTCAATCCGAGCGTGAAACGCTTCGGGAAGTGGATCTCGAATTGGCCGTCCTCCCACCCACGCAGCATCTCTCGCGCGGCGTCGGACGGCCGCATCAAGGCAGGCAGGCGGAACCGGTTCTGGGCGGTCAGCGGGGTGGCGTCGAGCGCCGAACAACGGATGCCGAGCATGGCCTGGGCGATTCAGGCGCGCAGCAGCGTGAACTGCATGACGCTGGTGTTGCGCTGTGCGAAGGCGGCCTCGCAGTAGGCGAGGTAGAACTCCCAGGTGCGCATGAAGCGGGTGTCGAAGCCGAGTTTGCGCACGCGCACGTCCTCGCTCAGAAAGCGCTCTCGCCAGCGGCGCAGCGTCTCGGCATAGTCGAAACCGAAGTCGAGTTCCTCGATCACCTGCAGACCCGCCACGCGCGCTTGCTGCCGGAAGGCCGACGGGCTGGGGAGCAAGCCGCCGGGAAAGATGTACTGCTGGATGAAGTCGGTCGACCTCACGTAGCGCTCGAACAGGTCGTCCCGGATCGTGATGGTTTGCAGGCAGGCCCGCCCGCCGGGCTTGAGCTGGCGCCGAAGCATCGCAAAGTAGCCGTCCCAGTACTCACGGCCGACCGCCTCGAACATCTCGATCGAGCAGACCGCGTCGTAGGGGCCGTCATCGATGTCTCGATAGTCCTGCAGCCGCAGCTCGACGCGCGATGCCAGACCAGCCTGTTGCAATCGCGCGCGGCCGTAGGCGAGTTGCTCCGGCGACAGCGTCACGCCGACCACCTGCGCACCGAACTCGCGCGCCGCCATCTCGGCCAACCCGCCCCAGCCGCAGCCGATCTCCAGCAGGCGCTGGCCCGGCTGCACATTGCACTCGGTCAGCGCACGGTGGTTCTTGGCTCGCTGCGCGCCTTCCATCGGCTGCTGCAGGCCGCCGTCGAACCAGGCGCTCGAGTACGACATCGTGTCGTCCAGCCACAGCCGGTAGAACTCGTTGCCGAGGTCGTAGTGCGCATGAATGTTCTTCCGCGCCTGCCGTCTGGAATTGCGGTTCAGCAGGTGGCGCAGCCGATACAGTGCGCGACCCCACCAACTGCCGTAGACGACCGATTCGAACTCCTCGCGATTCATGATGAAGAGATCGAGCAGGGCCTTCAGGTCGGGCGACGTCCATTCGCTGTCGATATAGCTCTCGGCAAATCCGATGTCGCCCGCCTTCAGGGCGCGCGCACACACGCCCCAGCCGTGCAGGCGGATGGCCGCGCATGGCGCATCGCCGCTGCCGAAGCGAGCGCTGCTGCCGTCGGGCAACTGGACGTCGAGCGTGCCGTGTCGCAGCCTTCGCATCAGCTGAAACACCATGCGCGCACTGCCGGGCGCAGAGTCGGGCAGCGGGGGACTGTCGAGCGAGAGGGTGGGGCTGTGATTCATCGCGAAACGAAGGCTCGAGGCGCCTTGGGCTTGCTGAAGAACGGCACGCGGCGCAGCCAGAGCCGGAGTGCCTGCCAGTGAATGCGAGCGATCAGGCCGAAGCTGGTGAGCGAAGTGCCCCACAACGCGTGCCGGATGCTGCTTGCGGTCAATGGCTGCAGCTCGCCGCTGACGCTGGTCTGCAGCAGCGGCCCGTGTGCATCGTCGTGGTCGATACGCACCACGGTGCGGTTCGGATGCACGGCAGCATCGGCGGCGGTACGCAAGAAGCGGAAGCGGTAGCGCCCCTCGACGCGGCAGAAGGGCGAGACGTGGAACATCTTCCGGGCCTCGAGCTCCACGCCATAGACCAGGCGAGGGCCGCTCAGCAGATAGCAGTGCCGTTCGCCGAAGGTGTTGTTGACCTCGACGACGATCGCCGACAGCGAGCCGTCCGCCCGGTGGCAGTACCAGAAGCTGACGGGCTTGAAGGCGTAGCCGAGCAGGCGTGGATAGGTATGCAGCCACACTTCGCCGTCGGCGTCCGCCACGCCTTCGGCCTGCAAGAGCGATTCCAACCACGTGAGACTGTCGGCGCGTCCGTCGCCATGGTCGCGGTCGTGGAACGACAGCAGCCCGAAACGGTTGCGCGCGAGCGCCGGGCACGGGGTGCGGCGCAGCGTACGCATCGGCAGCATCAGGAAGGCGCTCGGGTAGGCGAAGGCATGCCGCACCGGCCGCAGCCGCGTGTGCCGCACCTGGCCGAAGCCGATCAGCGGCACGTCGGTCATGGGCGCGCCCTGGATGTCCGGCGTCCCTCTCTCAGAGAGAGAGTCCCCCCTTCGCAGAGCCGGGAGCGGCTCATGCGGCGTTCCGCCGAGACCGTGCTGCGCCGTCCGCATCGATGCGATCCAGCAGGCGACGGGCGGCGTCGAGCCCGGACTTCAACCCGTCCTCATGGAAGCCGTAGCCGGTCCAGGCCCCGCAGTACCAACTGCGCAACACGCCTTGCAGGCGCGGCACCTCCTGCTGCGCGCGGATGGCGTCGAGGTCGAACACCGGGTGTCGGTAGTCGAACTCGCCCAGCACGTCCTGAGGCCGCGGCTCGCGGGCCGGATTCAGGCTGACGATCACCGGCCGTTCGAACGGCAAGGGTTGCAGCCGGTTCAGCAGGTAGTGCAGGCAGACCGCGGTGCGCTCGCGCGAGTCGTCGAGCGCACGTTCGTAGTTCCAGGCTGCCCAGGCGCGGCGACGCTGCGGCAGCAAGCTGGTGTCGGTGTGCAGCACCGCGCGGTTCGGCTGGTAGCGAATGCGGCCCAGCACCGCGCGCTCCTCGTCGGTGGGGCGCTCGAGCAGCGCCAGCGCCTGGTCGGCATGGCAGGCGAACACCACGTCGTCGAAGTGCTCGGCGCCGCCGTCGGTGGCAACCTGCGCACCGGTGTCGTTGCCGGGCAGGTGCCGGCGCACCTGATGCACCGGCGTTGCCAGCCGGGCGTCGCCGACAAGCGCGAGCATCTTGTCGACGTAGTGGCGCGCGCCGCCGGTCACCGTGTACCACTGCGGCCGGTGGGCGATCTGGATCAGCCCGTGGTTGTGGCAGAACCGGATCATGGTCGCCACCGGAAAGCGCAGCATCTGGTCGGTCGGGCAGGACCAGATGCAGCCGAGCATCGGCAGGAAGTACCAGTCGCGGAACGCGGCGCCGAACCGGTGCCGCTGCAGGAAGTCGCCGATCGGCTCGTGCAGCTCGCTTTCTGCGTCGCGCAGTGCGATGCCCTGCGTCAGCCGGTTGAAGCGCAGCAGGTCGACCAGCAGCCGCCAGAAAGCAGGCCGCAGCAGGTTGCGCCGTTGCGCAAATACCCCGCCGAGGTCGCTGCCGCTCCACTCCAGCCCGTGGCCCGGCACCTGCACCGAGAACGACATCTCGGACGGCGTGGTGTGGATGTCCAGTCCCTCGAACAGGGCGACCAAGTTGGGGTAGGTACGGGGGTTGAAGACCAGGAAGCCGGTGTCGACACCGTGTGTGACCGGGCCGCGCGGACCGTCGAGCGTCACGTCCACGGTGTGCGTGTGGCCGCCGAAGTACCGGCCGGCTTCGAACAGCGTGACGTCCGCATGCGGTTGAAGCCGCCAGGCGGCAGCCAGCCCCGAGATGCCCGATCCGATGACCGCAATGCGACGCATCGGCCGCCTCTCAACCGCGGTCGCCATGCGGGCGAAAAAAAAGCGGCACCGTCAGTGCGGTGCCGCCGGGAGAGAAAAACGCTGCGAAGCGCCCCAGAGCGAAGGAGGGAGGGAGGGAGGAGGAGGAAAAACGCTCTGGGATTGCATCCGGGTGATCCGGAAGGCTCCGCAGCTGTAAGGGGTACACGGTAGCGGCTGCCGTCCAGAGACGACCGCGGCTGCCGTTGGTGCGGCGCTCGAAGCGCCAAAGGGACTCCCGCCCTAGCCTGACCCGCATTGGAAGTGCCCTTCGCAGCGAAGTTCCGTGAATTGATTGCGATGTGAACAAACGGTTGCGATTTTCGCCGCCCCTGGCCACGCGGGGCGGCCCGGGGAGATCTTCGCGCAGGACGCGGTGCGATCTGCGGCCATCGAAGAGCGTTCGCCGATAGAGCCGCTCCGTCTAATTGAGACTGATCAGTTTAATAAATGCCCCATTCGGTTTTGTTTTCCTTTTTGGTCGTGTGGTTTCTCCAATGGGTCGCCATTTGCGTGAAAACCGGACCAGCAGTCCGCCCTTTTCATCAGCAGCTGGTCGACTTCCGGGACAATAAGGGGTTGCCCTGCAGTCAGGCTGTGGGGCTTGTGTGGAACATTGCTTTTCGTCAACAGGAACCGTCATGCTGTATCCCGAGCTTTTCAAGCAACTGGAAGCCGTCCGCTGGAACATGGACCGGGACATTCCGTGGGATCGCTTCGATGCGAGCAAGCTCAGCGAAGAGCAGGCTCAAACCATCAAGATGAACGCGATCACCGAGTGGGCGGCGCTGCCGGCCACCGAGATGTTCCTGCGCGACAACCGCGACGACAGCGACTTCTCTGCCTTCATGAGCGTGTGGTTCTTCGAGGAGCAGAAACACTCGCTGGTGCTGATGGAATACCTCAAGCGCTTCCAGCCCGACCTGGTCCCGAGCGAAGAGGAGTTGCACGAGATCCGCTTCGAGTTCGACCCGGCGCCTGCGCTGGAGACGCTGATGCTGCATTTCTGCGGCGAGATCCGGCTGAACCACTGGTACCGCCGCGCCTCCGAATGGCACACCGAGCCGGTCATCAAGTCCATCTATGAAACGCTCGCACGCGACGAGGCCCGCCACGGCGGCGCTTACCTGCGCTACATGAAGCGCGCGATCGGCCGCTTCGGCAACGAGGCCAAGGCCGCGTTCGCGAAGGTCGGCGTGCTGATGGCCAGTGCCCGCCGCACGGCGCAGGCCTTGCACCCGACCAACCTGCACGTGAACGAAAAGCTGTTCCCGCGCGACACCATCCAGAGCCGCTTGCCCAACCCCGAGTGGCTGGAGCACTGGCTCGACAAGCAGATCCAGTTCGACGCCGTGTGGGAAAACAAGGTGGTCGAGCGCATCCTGCACAACATGAGCCTGTTGATGGAGCGCAGCTTCCAGAGCGTGCAGGAACTCAATCGCTTCCGCAAGGAGCTGACCACGCAGCTGGCCGCGGCCGCGCGCGGCGCCGGCCCGCAGGCGCAGCCCACCTGACGCAGCAGCCTCACTGCCGTCATCCGAAGGGCGCTGCAGGCGCCCTTTTTCTCGCACTCTTTCTTCGCTCGGGTTAACCCCAATCAAATCCAAAGCGCTTTGAATTTACAGTCCAAACCGTTTTGAATGACTCCAAAGCGATTTGAATGGGCGAGGAGACAACATGAGCGCAAAGAGGAAGGCTGTCTGTGCAGCCGCACTGATCGGGGTGGCGGGGTCGGCCGCCGCGGTTCCGCTGGACTTCACCGGGTACTTCCGCAGCGGCGGGGGCACCAGTTCCAAGGGCGGCAAGGAGGTGTGCTTCCGCCTGCCCGGCGCCGAGATCGGCTTCTTCCGCCTGGGCAATGAATGCGACACCTACGCCAGCCTGAACTTCGGAGCCAACCTGGGCGAAGTGGACGGCACAGGCTTCAAGGCCGCGTTCACCATGGCCTACGGTACGCAGCAATTGGCCAACTGGGAGCAGAGCGCGCCGGCCTGGCGGCAGGCATACGTGGAGGCGAGCGACATCGGTGCCAGCCTGGGCACGCCCGTGCTCAAGGGCGCCTCGCTGTGGGCCGGCAAGCGCTTCTACAAGAATCCTGACATCCACATGCTCGACTACACCTACTGGGAGCCGGCGCAGGGCCCCGGGGGCGGCGTCGACGGCATCGACGCGGGCTTCGGCAAGTTCTCGTATGCGATGTTCCGCGTCGGTGACTTCGAAGGCTACGGCGCGGCGGGCGGCTACAACCCGGGTATCGTCAATGGCGGCGACCAGACGGCCACCGTGCACGACTTCCGCATCTCCGAGATGCCGGTCAACCCGGGCGGCGCACTGACGGTCGGCATCGACCTCATCCGCAAGAACAACCATTCCGGTGCGGCCGGCCGCCATGGCTACGGTTTGACCGTGAGCCACACGCAGAGCAACCTGTTCGGTCTGCCTGGCTCCAACAACGCGGTGTTGCAGGTGGCGCGCAATGCGGCCGCGCTGAAGGGCTTCGGCTTTGCCGGCAGCACCGCTAGGCGCAACGAGTGGTTGCTGTTCGATCACTGGACGATCGACTCCAAGGATCTGCCGGTCTCCGCGGCGCTCGTCGCTGGCATCCACCACAAGGAAGTCGAAGGTGTGACCACCAAGTCGTTCTTCGCCGGTGCGCGCCCCCAGTACCACTTCAACAACGTGCTCAGCATTGCCGGCGAGCTGGGGTACCAGCAGCTGAAGGAAGAGGGCGAACCGGCGCTCCGCCTGACCAAGTTCACCATCGCGCCGCAGTTCTCGATGGGCCGCAGCCTGTGGGCACGCCCGGCGCTGCGGCTGTACTACACCTATGCCAAATGGAACGACGCCGCACGCGACGCCGGCAGCGTGGTGTGCACCGGCCGCGATTGCGGCACGCCGGTCGACGCGTTCAGCCAGTCGACCAGCGGCGGCTCGTACGGCGTTCAGGTCGAGGCCTGGTTCTGATCGCTTTGCTTGGGGGCCGGGAAGGACTCCTCATCGCCTGGCCTTCTTCCGACAGGGCGCCGCCCGCGGCCCCTGTCCTTTTACAACCCACTCGACCGGTTCATCCGTGCCATCCCATATCGTCAGCCCCGCAGCCCCGACCGACGACGCCGAATGGTGGCGTGGCGCGGTGATCTACCAGATCTACCCGCGCAGCTTCCAGGACACCAACGGCGACGGCCTCGGCGACCTGGCCGGTGTCACGACGCGGCTCGGCTACATCGCCTCGCTGGGCGTCGACGCCATCTGGATCTGCCCGTTCTATCCGTCGCCGATGAAGGACTTCGGCTACGACGTGGCGAACCACTGCGACGTCGATCCGCGCTTCGGCACGCTGGCTGACTTCGACGTGCTAGTGCAGGTGGCACACCGCCTGGGATTGCGCGTGCTGATCGACCTGGTGCTCAGCCATACGTCCGACCAGCACCCGTGGTTCGAGCAGAGCCGTGCCAGCCGCACCGGCCCGATGGCCGACTGGTACGTGTGGGCCGACCCGATCGGCAGCATCGACGAGCAGCCGCAGCCGCCCAACAACTGGGTGTCGCTGTTCGGTGGCTCGGCCTGGCAGTGGGACGTGCAGCGCCAGCAGTTCTATCTGCACAACTTCCTCGGGAGCCAGCCCGACCTCAACTACCACCACCCGGCGGTGCAGCAGGCAGCGGCCCAGGTGGTGCGCTTCTGGCTCGACCGCGGCGTGGACGGGTTCCGGATCGATACCGCCAATTACTACTTCCACGACGCGCAGCTGCGTAGCAACCCGCCGGCCACGCACGTCGAGTTGCGCGCAGACGGGCTGCCGGAAGGAACCGCCTACGCCATGCAGCGGCATCTGCACGACAAGTCGCAACCGGAGAATCTCGCCTTCATGGAAAAGCTGCGCGCCGTGGTCGACCGCTACCCCGGTCGCTGCCTGCTCGCCGAGATCGGCGACGACGACGCGCTGGCGTGCATGGCCGAGTACACACGACCCGGACGCTTGCACATGGCGTACTCGTTCCACCTGCTCGGGCCACGTTTCAGCGCCGGCATGCTCGCCGGCATCCTCAACGATGTCGAAGGCCGGATGGGCGACGGCTGGCCCTGCTGGTCCATCGGCAACCACGACGTTCCGCGCGTCGCGAGCCGTTGGGGACTGCAGGCGCACGGCGGCGCGCCGTTGCGTGTGCTGATGGCGATGCTGCTGTGCCTGCGCGGCACGGCCTGCATCTACCAGGGCGAGGAACTCGGATTGTCCGAAGTCGACGTGGCGTACGACAACCTGCAAGACCCCTTCGGTCTCACGCACTGGCCCGAGCACAAGGGCCGTGACGGATGCCGCACGCCGATGCCATGGGATGCGCGTCAGCGCCTGGGCGGCTTCACGCAAGGCGAGCGCACGTGGCTGCCGACGCCGCCCGAGCACCTGGAGCGATGCGCCACGCGGCAGGAGGTCGACCCGGGCTCGCTGCTCCACGCCTACCGCCGCTTCCTTTCATGGCGAGGGCGGCAACCGGCACTCGTGCGGGGCAACCTGCAACTGCTGACACAGCAGGGCAACGTGATCGGCTGGATGCGCTCGCACGGCGAACAGCGGATCGTTGCGGCCTTCAATCTGGGGCCCGAGGCCGCGCATGTGCCGTGGCATCGGATCGGCGTGCGCGTGCACCCGCTCGTGGGACACGGCTTCGAGACCACCACGGACGACGAGGGCATACGCCTGCCGCCGTGGGGCGCGTACTTCGGGGCCGCCGGCCTCTGAACCACTTTCACCGACAACAATGGAGACAGACATGACCCACCAGCACCGTTCCTGCAGCCGCCACGCGGTGGCCGCTGCCGCACTGCTTGCCTGCGGTGCTGCGTCGGCACAGACCCTCACGATGTGGGTGCACGCCGGGCCCGGCCCCGAGCGTGACGCGTACATCGAATCGGTCAAGGCCTTCAACCAGGCCCACTCCGGTCTGAAGCTCGAACTGGTGGCGCTGCCTGAGGGCAGCTACAGCGACCAGGTCAACGCCGCTGCGTTGGCGAAGAAGCTGCCGTGCGTGCTCGACTTCGACGGGCCCAACGTCTACAACTACGCGTGGAGCGGCAAAATCGTTCCGCTCGACGGTTACACCGTGGGCGGCGCGATGAAGCTGGAGATGCTGCCCACGCTGGTGAAGCAGGGCACCTACAACGGCAAGCTTTACAGCGTGGGTCAGTACGACTCGGGCCTTGCGATCTGGGGCAACCGCAAGCTGCTCGAAAAGGCCGGCGTGCGCGTGCCGACAAAGGTCGAGGACGCCTGGACGCTGGCCGAGTTCGAGGAAGCGCTGAAGAAGCTCAAGGCCGCGGGCGTACCGACGCCGCTGGACATGAAGTTCAACTACGGCATCGGCGAGTGGCTGACCTATGGCTTTTCGCCGATCGTGCAGAGCTTCGGCGGCGATCTGATCGACCGCAAGGGCTACAAGTCGGCCGACGGTGTGCTCAACGGCTCCGCAGCGGTGAAGGCGCTCACTGCGGTGCAGGGGTGGGCCAAGAACGGCTGGATCAACCCGGCCACGCGGGACGATGGCGACTTCGCCAACAGCCGCGCTGCGCTGTCTTACGTCGGCCACTGGACCTACAACGACTACAAGAAGGCGCTGGGCGATGATCTCGTGTTGATCCCCTCGCCTAAGTTCGGCGCCAAGGCCGCCACCGGGGCCGGTTCGTGGAACTTCGGCATCTCGTCCGACTGCAAGCATCCACGCGAAGCGGCCAAGGTGCTGGAGCACCTGATGTCGCAGCGAGAAATCGAGCGCGTCACGTCGCTGAACGGCGCCGTGCCGGGCACGCGCAGCGCCCTGGTCAAGAGCGCCAACTACGGCGAGGCGGGACCGCTGCGCCTGTATGTGCAGCAGATCCTCGGCGGCGTGGCGGGGGTGAGGCCACAGACGCCGGCCTACCCCGCGATCAGCTCCGCGTTTGCAGAAGCCGTCAACAACATCGTCGGCGGGCGCGATGTGAAGCGCGAACTCGACCGCGCCGTCAAGAAGATCGATGAGACGATCGAGGACAACAAGGGCTACCCGGTGATGTGACGGCCGCCTCAGTGCTCGAGACGACGATGGACCGATCGAAAAACCGGCACGCCATGGTTGCGGCCCTGCTGTGGATGGCCGCCGGCGTCGCGGCCGCAGCTGACGAAGTGACGCTGTGGCTGCATGTCGGGGCCGGCCCCGAGCGCCGCGTCTACGAGGCGTCCATCGCCGCCTTCCATGCGCAGCAGAAGGACGTGCGGGTCACGATGGTGCCGCTGCCCGAAGGCAGTTACGCCGAGCAGGTAAAGCAGGCCGCCGATCAGCGCCGCCTGCCGTGCCTGCTCGACCTCGATGGTCCGCTCGTTTCGTATTACGCCTGGGCGACGCGGCTGGTGCCGCTCGATGACCAACCCTTCGTGCAGCGCCTGCGCAAGCAGATGCTGCGCACGCTCGAAAGCCAGGGCAGCCACCGTGGCCGCCTCTACAGCCTCGCGCAGTTCGACTCCGGCCTCGCACTGTGGGGCAACCGTCGCCTGCTCGAAGCGGCGGGCATCCGCATCCCGGCCCAGACCCGGTCCGCCTGGACGCACGAGGAGTTCGAGTCCGTGCTGCAGCGGCTGAAGGCGCAAGGCGTGCCGTGGCCGCTCGACATGAAGCTCAACTACGGCATCGGCGAATGGCTGACCTACGGCTTCTCCCCGATCGTGCAAAGCTTCGGCGGCGACCTGATCGACCGGCGCACCTATCGCTCGGCGCAGGGCGTGCTCAACTCGCCCGCCTCGGTGCGGGCCTTGCAGACCGTGCAGAAGTGGGTGCGTGCCGGCTACCTGAACCCCAAGCCCGTCGGCGACTCCGACTTCGTCGAAGGCCGTTCGGCGCTGTCGCACGTGGGGCACTGGGTCTACCAGGACTACCGGCGGGCTTTGGGCGACGACCTCGTGCTGATCCCGATGCCGCGCTTCGGCAGCCGCGCCGTCACGGGTGCCGGCTCGTGGAGCTGGGCAGTCACGCGCGACTGCGCGCGCCCCGACGCGGCCATGAAGGTGCTCGAACACCTGATGTCGCACGCCGAGGTGCTGCGGGTCACGCAGGCCAACGGCGCGGTACCGGGCACTGTCAATGCGATCGCGTTCTCGCCGCAGTACGGGCTCGGCGGCCCGTTGCGGCTCTATGTCGACCAGATCGTCGAGGGCACCGCCCGCGTGCGACCGCCCACACCCGCCTACCCGGTGATCACGCAGGCCTTTGCCAGGGCGGTGGCGCGCATCATCGAAGGGGCCGACGTGCAACGCGAACTCGATGAAGCCGTGCGCGTGATCGACGAAGAGATCACGCGGCATGAGGGTTATCCCAGCGATAGCCCCCTTCTGACCCACTGACCTGCCGCCATGCTCGAAAACCGGATGTCCATACGTCAACCCGCCGTCTCCATCGAACTGCCGCAGCGTGCCCGTCGGCGCCGACCGTCGCGAGACTCCGACGCACTCGTCGCGTGGGCCTTCGCCGCGCCAGCCGTGGTGTTGCTCGCGGCCTTCCTGGTGCTGCCGTTCCTGCTCGCGCTCGGGTTGTCGTTCACCGACCAACGGCTCATCACCAGCGATGCGATGGGCACCGAGTTCGTGGCTGCGCGCAACTACCTGCGGCTGTGGGACGACGAGTCGTTCTGGGCCGCGCTGCGCAACAACTTCTACTTCGTCGCGGTGGTGGTGCCGGTGCAGTCGGGCTTCGCGCTGCTGCTGGCCGTGCTGGTCAACCGCCGCATGGCCGGTTCGCGCTTCTTCCGTTCGGTGTACTTCCTGCCGGTGGCCACCACGATGGCGGTGGTGGCCGTGATTTGGTCGCTGATGTTCAGTGCCGACCAGGGCGTGATCAACCGCATGGTGCAATTGCTCGGCTTCGGGCAGGTGGGGCCGCAAGACTGGCTGCGCGACCCCGACCTGGTGCTGCCGGCGGTGATGCTGTTGTCCGTGTGGCAGGGCGTGGGCTTCCAGATGCTGGTGTTCCTGGCCGGGTTGCAGTCGATTCCGCCGGACCTCTATGAGGCAGCCACGCTCGACGGCGCAACGCCGTCGAAGCAGTTTCGCCACATCACGTTGCCGCTGCTGAAGAACACGACGATCTTCGTGATGGTCACCACCACGATCCATGCGTTCCAGCTCTACACGCAGGTCCAGATCATCGCCAACAGCGGCTCGGCGGCACCCATCGACCACTTCCGTACCGTCGTGATGTTGATGGTCCACGAGGGCTTTCGCAACGGCAAGATCGGCTATGCCTCCGCGCTGTCGGTGGTGTTCTTCGTGATCGTGCTTGCCGTCTCGTTGCTGCAGCGGGCACTGGTGAAGGAAGAGAGGGCCGTGGCGTGAACGGTGTGTCGACCCCTGTCGCCAGACATCGCGCCGCAGCGGCGCACTACGCGCTGAACGCCGTCCTGGCCGTGTTCTTCCTGTTTCCGCTCGTGTTCATGGTCGCATCGGCCTTCAAGGGCGACGAAGCGCAACTGCTGGCCGACATGGGCAGCCTCAAGGCCTTCGTGCCCTACGGAGATCTGTCGCTGCAGAACTTCCGCGACGTGTTCGAGCGCACGCCCTTCCTGCAGGCGCTCGGCAACTCGCTGCTGACCGTGAGCGTCACGGTGACGATGGGCCTGCTGGTCAACAGCATGCTCGCCTACGCGCTGGCGCGCTTCCGGTTCGCGGGGCGCAACCTGCTGCTGTCGGCCATCGTCGCGCTGATCATCATCCCGTTCGAGGCGATCGCGGTGCCGCTGCTGCTGCTCGTAAACCAGCTGCCGTGGTGGGACGGAAGCGTCGGCTGGCTCGACAGCTATCGCGTGCAGATCATTCCCTTCGTCGCGCATGCGTTCTCGGTCTACCTCTTCTACCAGTTCTTCATCGCGCTACCGAAGGACCTGGAAGAGGCTGCGGTGATGGACGGCGCCAGCCGCTGGCGCATCTACTGGAGCATCGTGATGCCGCTGTCCAGGCCGGTGATCGCGACTGTGGCCGTGCTGCAGTTTCTCGCGCGCTGGGGCGACCTGCTGTGGCCGGTGATGGCGGTGCGAGGCGACCAGTTCGCGACGCTGCCGCTGGCCATGCAGACGTTCTTCGGGCAGTTTCCCAGGCAGTGGGGCGACGTGATGGCATTCGCAGCAATGACGACCTTGCCGACGCTGCTGCTGTTCATCGTGTTTCAGCGCTGGTTCGTGCGCAGCGCGATCTCCAGCGCGATCAAGGGCTGACGGCCTGCAATCAATCACTCACATGGCAAACGTTTCACTCAGCGGTATCCGCAAGCAGTACGAGTCCGGCCCCGAAATCATCCGCGGCGTGGATCTGGACATACGCGACGGCGAGTTCATGGTGTTTGTCGGGCCCTCGGGATGCGGCAAGTCGACTCTGATGCGCATGATTGCCGGCCTCGAAGAGGTCACAGCCGGCGAGATCCACATCGGCGACCGTGTCGTCAACGACGTGCCGCCGGCCAAGCGAGGGGCGGCGATGGTGTTCCAGAGCTACGCGTTGTATCCGCACATGAGCGTGGCTGAGAACATGGGTTTTGCTCTCAAGCTGGCCGGCCGGCCCAAGCGCGAAGTGGCCGAAAGCGTACACCGGGCGGCGGAGATCCTGCAGATCACCCATCTGCTCGATCGCAAGCCCAAGGCCTTGTCGGGCGGGCAGCGCCAGCGGGTCGCCATCGGTCGCGCTATCGTGCGCAAGCCGGCGGTGTTCCTTTTCGACGAGCCCTTGTCCAACCTGGATGCTGCGTTGCGAGTGCAGATGCGTGTCGAGCTGACGCGCCTGCACCGCGAGCTGGGCAGCACGATGATCTACGTCACGCACGACCAGACCGAGGCGATGACGATGGGTGACCGCATCGCCGTCTTCAACCACGGAAGGGTGGAGCAGGTCGGCGAACCGATCGCGTTGTACCGCGAACCTGGCAACCGTTTCGTCGCCGGGTTTCTGGGCTCGCCGGCCATGAACTTCCTGCAGGCCACGCTGGCGCTGCCCGATGCGCCTCGTCCGCCCGGTGTCGCGTCCTGGGGCGTACGGCCCGAGTCCTGGGAACTGGTGGGCGAGGGGCAGGGCCTGGCGGCGCGGGTCGAACTGGTCGAGCACCTGGGTGACGTGAGCGTGCTGTACGCGAGCGTTGCGGGCCAGGAGGCGCACTTGACCGTCAAGCTGCCGCAAGGAGCCTTGCGCCACGACACCGGCCAGCCGCTGTGGCTGCGAGCCCGGCCCGACGAGGTGCATGCTTTCGACGCGCAGGGCCGCAGCATCGATGGCGCCGCGTGACGGTGCCTGCAGGCAAACCAGGGCGGGCTTTGCGACAATCGTGCGGGAGCCTTCCGCATCGCACATGGATCTCAAGCAACTTTCTGCCCGCCTCGGCCTGTCTCCTACCACGGTCAGCCGGGCGCTGAACGGCTACTCGGACGTCAGCGAGCGCACGCGCCAGCGGGTGATCGAGGCGGCACGCGAGGCTGGCTACCAGCCCAACCTCATGGCGCGTCGCCTCGCGCTCGGCAAGACCGATGCGATCGGCATCGTTCATCCCACGGGTGCTGGCCATCTCGGAGATCCGCGGTTCCTGGAAGTCGTCGATGGCCTCACTGAGCGCTTCGCGGCCGAGCAGATCGACCTCTTGATCGCCTCGGCGAGGCCGGCAGATGAAATCGCGACCTACGAGCGCCTGTCGCGCGGCCGTCGCGTCGACGGGTTCATCGTTCCCCACACACGATGCCGCGATCCGCGCATCGATTACCTGGGGCAGTGCGGCGCGCCCTTCGTGGCCTATGGGCGCACCGCGGACTCGAGCGGCTATGCGTGGTTCGACTTCGACAACGAGGCCGGCAGCCGCCTCGCGGTCGAGCGCCTGCACCGACTTGGCCATCGGCGCATCGGGTATGTCCATGCGCCGCTGGAACTGAACTTCGCATGGCAGCGTCACCAGGGTTTCGTCGCCGGCATGGAGCAAGCGGGTCTCAGCATAGAGTCTCGCTGGGTCGTGCCAGCGGGCTTCGGGCGGCGCGGCGGGTACGAGGCGATGCAGACCATGATGGCCGGCAGCGACACGCCGACCGCAGTGATCGTCGACAACAACTTGAGCGGCGTGGGCGTGGTGCGCTGCGTGCTCGATGCCGGGCAGGTGCTGGGGCGCGACATCTCGGTGATCGTCTACGACGGCACGCCTGCCGATTCCACCGTGCTCGAACTCGAGGTGACCGCGATCGAGCAACCGACGCCTCACGGTGCCGGCGTCAAGCTTGCCGAGCTGATGCTGGGCGTGACGCAGGGCCAGCCTTTGCAGGAACTGCAGGTGCTGTGGGCGCCCCGGATCGCACCGGGCAACTCCGATGGCCCGGCGCCTGGGACTCGATGACGGTTCGAGTTTCGGCTTACAGGCCCCAAGCCCCCTGCCGGCCTGGGTGGTTGGCACGCCACAGCCGTCGTCGCGGAAAGGGGCCGGCTAGACTGCCGCGCTCTGACTTTTCTCGAGAAAGCGCTGCATGCCCTGGACGCTCCTCTTCCTGGCCGGCCTGCTTGAAATTGGATGGGCCGTCGGCTTGAAGTACACGGAGGGGTTCAGCCGCCTCTGGCCCACGACGCTGACAGTCGCCGCGATGGTCGGCAGCGTCGTGTTGCTGGGCCTGGCCGTGAAACAGATTCCGCTCGGGACCGCCTATGCGGTATGGACCGGCATCGGTGCGGTGGGCACGGCGGTGTTCGGCATCCTGTTGTTCGGCGACGCTGCCACGCCGGCACGCCTGGCGTGTCTGGCGCTGGTGGCCTGCGGCATCATCGGGCTCAAGCTGGTGGGGTGATGCCGGCCCGGGCCTTGGCGGCTTGCGCGGCGCGTTCCTCGTCGGCCTTGCGGTCGGCGCTGACCTGCAGGGCGGCGGGCCGCTGGCCGATGAAGCGGGTGTAGGTCTTCCAGTCGACCCCGTGCTCCAGCAGCAGGTCGCTGCCGTAGACGATCTTCGTGGCCAGGCCGACCAGCGGCAGGTGCACGAAGGCCGCGCAGTCGGCCTGCGTGAACTGCTCGCCGCCCACATGCGGCGCGAACTTCGCGAGCCGTTTGAAGCCCGGGATGTGCTTGTCGAGCAGTTTGCGCACGCGGGCCTGATGGCTTGCGCTGACGCTGCCGCCGAAGAAGGCCTGCGGGTAGAGTTCGCGCGCGACCAGTTCGAGATGCAGTTCGATGAAGGTGATCAGCTCGCGCACCTTGGCGGCTTGCCACGGGTCGGCCGGCATCAAGGCCGGGACGGGCCAACGTGCCTCGATGTAGTCCAGGGTGGCCTGGCTCTCGCACAGACCGCCGTGCTCGGTGCGTATGAAGGGCACCTTGCCGAGCGGCGAGTCGCCCAGGATCTCGGGCCGGCCGGTACCCACCCGCTCCTCGGTGAAGGGCACGCCTTTTTCCAGCAACGCGAGCTTGACCTTGTTGTAGTAATTGGACAGCGCGAACCCGCACAGCACCAGCATCGTCGTCTCCTGCGATCGGGGAATCGATGCAGTCTAGAAGCCGCATGACGCGGCCGGTGTAGCGAAGGTGACACCGGCGATGCTGCCGATAATGGACGCATCCCCAGCCTGGAGCCCTGCATGAAACCGAAACTCAGCCTGGTCACCCTCGGTGTCGCGGATTTCGCTCGCTCGGTGGCCTTCTATCGCGACGGCCTCGGATGGGCGTTGCACGAAGCGAGCAATGACAGCGTCGCCTTCTTCGTCGTCGGCGAGCGGGTGATGTTCGGCCTGTTCGGTCGCGATGCGCTGGCCGAGGATGCCGGCGTCGATGCCGCGGGCGAGGGCTTCCGTGGCGTCGCGCTGGCGCACAACGTCGGCTCGCCGGCCGAGGTGGACGCCACGCTGGCCGAGGCGGTGCGCGCAGGCGCCACACTGGTCAAGGCCGGCGAGCCGGTCTTCTGGGGCGGCTACCGTGGCTAT
The DNA here is from genome assembly GCF_023721835.1 of Caldimonas mangrovi. Classification (GTDB taxonomy): domain Bacteria; phylum Pseudomonadota; class Gammaproteobacteria; order Burkholderiales; family Burkholderiaceae_C; genus Caldimonas; species Caldimonas mangrovi. The sequence goes on from NZ_JAMKFE010000003.1 coordinate 375,883, forward strand.
TTCGCGGACCCCGAAGGCCTGCTCTGGGAAGTGGCGCACAACCCCTACATGGATCTCACCTGATGTCTGCCGCTGCGCTCACGTTCCTCGACAAGCTGTGCCCGCCCGAGGAACTGGTGCAGGCCCTGGCGCGCCTGCCCCGACCGCTGGTCTTCACGAACGGCGTGTTCGACATCCTGCACCGTGGGCACGTGACCTACCTCGCGCAGGCGCGTGGACTGGGCGGCAGCCTGGTGCTCGGCCTGAACAGCGACGCCTCGGCCCGAGGGCTGGGCAAGGGGCCCGACCGGCCGCTGAACCCCGAAGCCGACCGAGCCTGCGTACTCGCCGCGCTCGAAAGCGTGAACCTCGTGACGCTGTTCGACGAGCCGACACCGCTCGGGCTGCTGCGGCGGGTGCGACCCGACGTGTATGTGAAGGGCGGCGACTATGACATCGAGTCGCTGGCCGAAACGGCGTTGGTGCGCTCGTGGGGGGGGCAAGCCTGCGCCATCCCGTTTGTCGACGGCTATTCGACCACGGCGCTGGTCAAGCGGATCCGCGGTTGACTCCGAGCGCGATGACCGCGCAGGCCAGGCCGGTCAGCGCACCGGTGGCATGCGCGATCACCGCGACCGGAAACCCCCATGCGGCGTCGGCCTGCAGCGGCACCTGCCACGGCGCTTCGAGCCACAGCTTCAATGCCACGCCGGCAAGCACGCCGAGGCCGATGCAGCGAGGCGCGCCGCGACTGCGACAGAGCATGTACGTTGCGGCGATCACGGCGCCGGCATGCAGCACGCCGGAGAGCCCGCCGTAGGCGCGGAGCTCGCCCACGAGCATCAGCGGCGCTTGCGTGAGCGGCCACGCGGCGCACCACGCCCAGGCGGCACCGGACGGCAACCGCGCCGATGCGCCCAGCCATGCGAGCAACGCCAGACCCGCCAGGTTCGCACCCAGGTGCAACGCCGTCCAGTGAACCGCCACCGCTGTGAACCATCGCCAGACCGACCATGGCGCGTCCGCCCGCCATGCCAGCGCGCCGCTCGGCAGCCCGTAGCCGGCCAGTGCCGCCACCGCGAGACCGGCTGAGAGCCCCAGCCAGGCGCGGGCCGGCGGCGTCACCCTTCGAAGACGCAACGCCACAGCGCGAGCACCGCATCACGCTGCGACGCCAGCGCCTCAGGCGCGAAATGCGTGTCCTGTTCGTCGAGTCGCGCCTTGTGCTGGGCGCGACGCAACTCGCGGTAGGCATCGGCGGCAGCGACACCGAGGCCGCCCGGCAGCAGCCCGGCGGCTTCGGCGCGTTGCAGCAGCGCGATGTTGCCGACGTTGTCGCGCAGCTCGGGATGGGCCGCGCCATGCGCAAGCACGAGGTACTGCACCGCGAACTCCACGTCCATCATCGCGCCGGGGCTGTGCTTGACGTCGAACCGCCCTCCCTTCACCGTGTGGGCTTCGCGCACCTTGTGGCGCATCGAGGTGATCTCGGCCTTCAGGGCAGTGTGGTCGCGGGGCGCAGCGATCACCGTGCGTCGCACGGCCTCGAAGCGCGGGCCGATGCTGGCATCGCCGGCGCAAAAGCGCGCCCGCGTGATGGCCTGGTGCTCCCAGGTCCATGCGGTGTTGCTGCCGCGGCCCGCCTGGTAGGCCTCGAAGGCCTTCAGCGACGTGACCAGCAGGCCCGAGTTGCCGTTGGGTCGCAGCGCGGTATCGATCTCGAACAGTTCGCCTGCGCTGGTGCGCAGGGTCAGCCAGGTGATCAGCTTGCGGGCGAAGGCGGCGTACGCCTCCGGCGCGCGCTCGTCGTCGTCGTCGAACAGGAACACCACGTCGAGGTCGCTGCCGTAGCCGAGCTCCTTGCCACCCAGCTTGCCGTAGGCGATCACCGCGAAGCGCGGCTGGTCGATATGACGCTGCTTCAGGTGCTGCCAGGCCCAGCGCATCGTGCATTCCACGGTGGCGTCGGCCAGCAAGGAAAGGTCGTCGGCCACCTGCTCGACGGTGATGTGGCCTTCGACGTCACGCACCAGCGTGCGAAACACTTCGGCATGGTGGGCGCGGCGCAGCGTGTCGAGCAGCGCTTCCTCGTCGGCCTGGCCGGAGCGTGCCCAGGCGTCGTGGCGCTGCTCCAGGTCGCGCACGAAGCCTTCCGGCTCGAAGCGCGTATAGATCAGCCGCGGGTCTGCCAACTCGTCGATGACGCCCGGGTGACGCATCAGGTAGCGCATCGGCCAGCGCGCCAGCCCCAGCAGGCGCAGCAGGCGCTGGTGCACTTCCTGCCGCTCGACCAGCAGCGCGACATAGCTGTCGCGCCGCAGCAGCGGCTCGATCCAGTCGACGAAGCGCACCGCGGCATCCATCGGGCAGTCGCCCTGCTGCACGGCATGGGCCGAGCGCAGGATCAGCTTGCCCAGGCGCTGCTTGGTCTCGTCGCGCAGCGCCCGCACGCGCGGCTGCTCGATCCAGGGACGTACGCGAGCGGCCAGTTCGGACGGCAGGCGCTCGAGGAAACTCTCGCTGTCCAGCGGCGGGGGGGGCACGCCGCAGCTGCCCTTGCAGCCGCCGTTCTTCGGCGCCTGGCCGTCGTGCAGCAGCGCATCGAATTCCATGGCGACGAACTCGCGCGTCTCGCACAACGTGTCGAGCAGCTCGCAGGTCTCCGCGTTGCAGATGAAACCCATGCTGCGCGCGATCCACGAGAGGTCGCCGTCGCCGGTGGGCAGCACGTGGGTCTGCTGGTCATCGAGGTACTGGATGCGGTGCTCGACACGACGCAGGAAGACATAGCCCGCGGCGAGCCGCTGCGCAGTCTCGGCCTTCATCACGCCGACGGCCGTCAGCCGCTCGAGCGCCTTGACGGTCGAGCGGGTGCGGATCTCCGGGAACTGCCCGCCGCGCACGACCTGCAGCAGCTGCACGATGAACTCGATCTCGCGGATGCCGCCGCGCGACAGCTTGACGTCGTTGGCACGCTCGGGGCGGCCGGCGGCGCGGCGCTGCGCCTCGTCACGGATCTTGCGATGCAGGCCGCGCAGGCCCTCGAACACGCCGTAGTCGAGGTAGCGGCGGAACACGAAGGGCACGACCACGTCGCGCAGCTGCGTCGCCCGCCCGGAGGCGACCGACTCGCGCGGCGCGACGACGCGGCTCTTCAGCCACGCAAAGCGCTCCCATTCACGGCCCTGGACAAGGAAGTACTCCTCCAGCATCGCCAGGCTGACGACCGGTGGGCCGGAGTTGCCGTTCGGCCGCAGCGCGAGGTCGACGCGGAACACGAAGCCGTCGTCGGTGGTGTCGCCGATCAGCGCGTACAGGCTGCGGGCGACCTGGGAGAAATACTCGTGGGCGCTGACCTTACCGCCGCCGTCCGGGCGGCCGGTGGTGTGGCCCTCTTCCTCATAGACGTAGACGAGGTCGATGTCCGACGACACGTTGAGCTCGCGCCCGCCGAGCTTGCCCATGCCGACGACCCAGAAGTCGATGCGTTCGCCTGCTTCGTTGACGGGCTGGCCGTAGCGCTCGTCCTGCTCGGCGCGGGCGGCGGCCAGGGCGCGGTCGAGCGTCACCTCGGCCAGCTCGGTCATCGAGCGGGCGATGTCGGCCATTTCGGCCGATTGCTCGACGTCGAGCACCGCCAGGCGCTCGAGCGTCAGCTGGCGCGCGACCCGCAGAGCCGACGGTAGCGGGCGGCCCTGCGTCAGCAGCGTGTCGATCAGCGCCTCCAGCGTCTCGCGCAGGGGCAGCCCGGGCGGCAGCAAGGGCTGCTCGGCCGCGTAGCGGCGGCGGATGCGCTGGACGAAGCGCGAGTGCTCGGCGGCGGTGGTCGGCCCGGGCGGGACCGCCGCGCTCGGTTGTTCGTTGAAACCCATCGGTGCTGCTCCGGGTCTATGCTAGATTGGCCGCGCCTCGTCCACGGGTACGCGGCGAGCAACACCCTTGCCGTTGCCGAGTCTTCATGTCCCTGTTTCCCTCACCGGCCCTGTTGGCGCCCACATGGCGCATTCTGCGCATCGTTCTACGGGTGGCCGGAAGTCTTGTGCTGTTGGCGTGGACGCTCATCCTGGTCGCATGGTTGACGCTCCACTGGGCGATTCTGCCGCGAATCGACCATTGGCGCCCGAGCATCGAGCGCGCCGCCACGCGGGCCGTGGGGCAGACGGTACAGATCGGCGCCATCCGTGTCGAATCTCACGGCTGGGTGCCCACGCTGGAGATGCTCGACGTGGTCGTGCACGATTCCGCCGGGCGCGAGGCGCTGCGGCTGGCGCGCGTGCGTGCCGCGGTGTCGGCGGCGTCGGTGCTGCACCTCGAACCGCGCTTTCGCCAGTTGCTGATCGACGCGCCCACGCTGGAAGCTCGTCGCGATGCGCAGGGCCGGGTGTTCGTCGCGGGCATCGAGCTGCGCGGCGAAGCCGGCCGTGCAAGCAGCCCGGCCGCCGACTGGTTCTTCAGCCAGGAAGAATTCGCGATCCGCAACGGCGTGGTGCGCTGGCTCGACGAGCAGCGCGAAGCCCCGGTGCTGGAGTTGCGTGCGGTCGACTTCGTGCTGCGCAACGGCTCCCGCATCGGATCGCGTCGTCACGACTGGCGGCTCGACGCGACGCCGCCCGAAGACTGGGGGGCCCGCTTCTCGTTGCGCGGCCGCTTCACGCAGCCGCTGCTGGCGCGGCCCGGCGAGATGCAGCGTTGGAGCGGCAGCGGCTACGCCGACCTGGCCCGTGCCGACGTGCAGAAGCTGCGCCGGTATGTCGACCTGCCGTTCGAGCTGAGCGAAGGCGACGGCGGGCTCCGCGTCTGGGCCGATGTGCGTGATGGTGCGCTGGTCGGCGCTACCGCCGACCTGGCGCTGCGTGCGGTCAACGTGCGCCTCGCGCCGGACGTCGAGCCGCTGGTGCTGGAGCAACTGCGCGGGCGTGTCCGGGGCGACGTTGACGGCGACACCTATACCGTGACGGCCAGCCACCTGGCCTTCCGCACCGGCGAAGGGCTGGACTGGCCCGCCGGCGATTGGCGCCTGCGCTGGCGCCGCCCGGGCGAAGGCAGCGCCGGCGACGGAGAATTCCAGGCCGAACGACTCGACCTGGCCATCCTGGCCCAGCTGGCCGGGCGGCTTCCGCTCGGTACCGCACTGCGTGACGAGCTGGCCGAGTTGCGGCCCCAGGGGCAGGTGCAGCGCCTGCAGGCGCGCTGGCAGGGGCCGCTCGACCGGCCCACCGGCTACCGTCTGCAGGCGCGGGTGCAAGGCTTGCATCTGGCCGCGCAGCAGCGGCCCGGGAATGCGCCGGAGCGCTGGGTGGGCCGGCCCGGCGTGGCCGGGGCCGACATCGAGTTCACCGCGAGCGATAGCGGCGGCGAGGCGGCGCTGCAACTGCACGACGGCGCGCTGGAGTTTCCCGGGGTGTTCGACGAGGCGCTCATTCCCCTCGACCGCTTGGAAGCGCGTCTGACGTGGGGCGTGCAGCGCGAGGGCCGTGCGGTGGGCGACCGCGGCTTGATGCCGAACGTCCAGCTCCAGGTGCGCGACGCCCGCTTTGCCAATGACGACGTCGAGGGCACGCTCACGGCCGGCTGGCAGACCGGCCAGGAACCGGGCATCGGCCCGAATGCGCGCCTGCCCGGCGTGCTCGACCTGCAGGGACGGCTCAGCCGGGCGGACGCGACACGCACCTGGCGCTACCTGCCGTCGGGCATCCCGGCGCATGTGCGCGATTACGTGCGGCGTGCGGTGATCGAAGGCACGTCGCGTCACGTCGACTTCGCGGTGCGCGGCGACCTGTCGCATTTTCCGTTCGCCGATCGCAAGCAGGGCACGTTCCGCATCGCATCGCAGATCGAGAACGCGCGCTTCGCCTACGCACCGGCGGCCGACGGTGCCAGCGCGGATTGGCCGGCCTTCGCAGGGGTGCACGGCCAACTGGTGTTCGAGGGCACGTCGATGCAGATCCGCGATGCCCGGGCCCAGCTGTTCGGATTCCAGTTGCAGCAGGTGCAGGGCGGCATCGCGGATCTGGCGCATGCCGCCGAGCTGGTGCTCGACGGCCACGGTCGCGGGCCGCTGGGCGACGCGCTGCGCTTCGTGCGCGAAACGCCGGTCAACGGCTGGACCCAGCGCGCGCTGGAACAGGCCAGCGGCAGCGGCGACGCCCAGCTCAAGCTGGGTGTGCGCATCCCGCTCGACGACGTCCGCCGCGCCCGCGTCAGCGGAGAACTCGGCTTGCTGGGCAACGAGGTGCAGGTGACGCCGGCCACGCCGCGCATGAGCCAGGCACGAGGCATGGTGCAGTTCTCGGACAGCGGCTTCTCCGTCAAGGGGGCGTCGGCGCGGGTGCTGGGCGGCGGCGCGAGCTTCGAAGGCGGCACCCAGAAGGACGGCGTGCTGCGATTCACCGGCCGCGGCGTCGCGAGTGCCGAAGGGCTGCGCCAGGCGCGCGAGCTGGGCGTGCTGCCTTATCTCGGCGAACACCTGAACGGCCAGGCGGCCTACCGGATCGGGCTCGCCGTCGTGCATGGGTATCCCGAGCTGTCGATCACGAGCGATCTGGTGGGTTTGGGCACGACGCTGCCGGCGCCGCTGGCCAAGCCCGCCGAGGCCGCCTGGCCCCTGGCGATACGCACGACGGTGGACGGCACGTCGCTTGCGGCGGGCCAGCCGGGGCGCGACCGCGTCGCGATGCTGCTGGGCGACGTGCTGGAGCTGCGCTACGAGCGCGAGTTGCGCGACGGCGCGGCGCAGGTGGTGGCCGGCAGCATCGGCGTCAACCGGCCGGCACCCGAGCCGGTTGCCGGCACCGCGGCGGCGGTGCGTCAGTCGCGGCTCGATCTCGACGCCTGGCGTGCGGTGGCGCAGTCGTTCGAAGGCAGTGGCGCGGCGGCCGGTGGCGACGGCGGCGATGCGGGCGGCTCGGGCTACGTGCCGTCGACGATCGCCCTGCAGGCCGACGAACTGACGGTCGACCAGCGCCGGCTCACCCGTGTGGTGGCCGGGCTGTCGCAGCAGGCCGGGCTGTGGCGCGTCAACCTCGACGCCGACCAGCTGAACGGTTATGTCGAATACCGTCCGCCGGGCGGCTCACGTTCGAGCGAGGGGGGGCGCGTGTACGCGCGGCTGTCTCGGCTGTCGCTGCCGGAAAGCGCAATACAAGGCATCGAGTCGCTGCTCGACAAGGAGCCGCAGGCGGTGCCTGCGCTCGACATCGTGGTCGACGACTTCCAGCTGCGCGGCATGAAGCTCGGGCGTATCGAGGCCGAGGCCAGCAACTGGCGCACCGCCGAGATCCGCGAATGGCGGCTCGACAAGTTCCGGCTGACCAACGCGGATGCGCGGCTGGAGGCCACCGGCCACTGGCGCGGCGTGGCCGGTGGCAGCACGGCCCGGCGTGCGGTGATGGACTTCGAACTCGACGTGGCCGACAGCGGGCAGTTGCTCGAACGCCTGTCGTTGGGCCCTGTCGCACGGGCCGGCAAGGGCCGTCTGCAGGGACAGGTCAGCTGGCTGGGCTCGCCGCTGTCGCTCGACTTCCCCACCATGGACGGCAGCTTCAACGTCGACATCCACCAGGGCCAGTTCCTGAAGGCCGACCCCGGCATCGCGAAGCTCGCGGGCGTGCTGAGCCTGCAGTCGCTGCCGCGGCGCCTGACGCTCGACTTCCGCGACGTCTTCCAGGAGGGCTTCGCGTTCGATGCCTTCACCGGCGACGTAAAGATCGAACGCGGGGTCGCCTACACCAACAACCTGCGGCTGCGCGGCGTGACGGCTGCGGTGCTGATGGAAGGGCGCGCCGATATCGCGCACGAGACACAGGACCTGCGGGTGGTCGTGGTGCCGGAAATCAATGCCGGCACCGCGTCGCTGGCGTATGCCGCCATCAACCCGGCGATCGGGCTCGGCACCTTTCTTGCGCAGTGGTTCCTGCGCAAGCCGCTGATGGAAGCCGGCACCCGCGAGTTTCACGTCACGGGCCGCTGGGACGACCCCAAGATCGAGCAGGTGCCGCGGAAGCGGGCGCAAAGCGCCGTTCCCGAGCGCGAACCCGACGCGGTGGTCGTTGTCGTCGGCCGCCATCCGCCGCTGGCCGAAGGAAAAACGCCCCGATGAAGATCGCCGCCGTGCAAATGGTCACCTCGTGTTCGGTACAGGGCAACCTGGAGCGCGCCCAGGAACTGATCGCCGAGGCGGCCGCTGCGGGCGCCGAGCTGGTGGCGCTGCCCGAGAACTTCGCTTTCATGGGCCGGGCCGATCGCGACAAGCTGGCGCTGGCCGAGCCGCTCGACCAGGGGCCGATCCAGGGCATGCTGAGCGGTGCCGCACGGGCGCACCGGATATGGCTGATCGGCGGCTCTCTCCCGCTGGCGACGGACGACCCCGAGCGGGTCGGGAACACCACGATCGTGTACGGCCCGCGCGGCGAGCGCGTTGCGCGCTACGACAAGATCCATCTGTTCCGCTATGACGAGCCGACCGTTGGTGGCGGCTCACGCGCCTACGACGAAGGTGTGGTGCTGCGCGCCGGGTCGCGGCCGGTGGCCTTCGCGGTACCGCGCGACGAGCACGACTGGCGCGTGGGCTTGAGCATCTGCTACGACCTGCGGTTTCCCGAGCTGTACCGCGCGCTGATGCAGCCGCCCTGCGATCTGATCGCGGTGCCTTCGGCCTTCACCTACACCACCGGACGGGCGCACTGGGAGCTGCTGTTGCGCGCCCGCGCCGTCGAAAACCAGTGCTACGTGATGGCGCCCGCGCAGGGCGGCGTGCACGAGAACGGCCGCCGCACCTGGGGTCACACGATGATCGTCGACCCCTGGGGCGAGGTCGTGGGGCTGCAGGACGAAGGCGAGGGGATCGTGCTGGCCGAGCTGGACACCGCGCGGCTGGCCGACGTGCGCGCCCGGCTGCCGGCGCTCGGGCACCGGTGCCTGGGCACCTGACGCATCAGCGCCGGCCGAGCATGTAGCCGACCGCGAGGCCGGCCAGTGCGGCCAGGCCGGCCACCTTCCACGGTTCTTCGTGGACGTAATCGTTGGTTGCGCTGGCGGTGTAGCGCACGCGCCGGCCGATGCCGTGGCTGGCCTCGGCCACCGCCTCGCTGGCTCGGTGCAGTGAGTCCTGCAGCCGGTCCTTCAGCGCCCGCAGCTCGGGCAGTTCGGCCATCGCCGGGTTGGCCACCAGCTCGGTGACATCGGCTTCGAGGTCGGCCCATTCACGTTGCAGCAGTGCAGCCGTGTCGTCGGCCGGAGGACGCGGGTAGCGGCGGGTGGATCGCTGAGCAGTGCCTTCGGAACGCGGCAGCGGCTGGACGGTCGAGTCCTTGGAAGTGTCGGTGGGCATGGGTGGGGCTCCTCTCGTCTGGAATGGCAATGATGCGGGCTGGGCCCGGGCAAGATCAAGCGGGTGAATGCGCGAGGCTGCACCGGCAGGCGGCGTGCCCAAGCGGGCCGTCACGCCAGGCGCGAGGCCACACGCAGTGCGTCGAGCGCCTGCGCGACGCCGTCGAATTCGTTGGACTTGTCGAAGAAGTGGTGTGCGCCGAGCGACAGGCAACGCTCCCGGACCAGGCGGGTGCTGGTGTTGGTGAGCACCATCGTCAGCGGGCGCCGATCTTGCTTATGCAATGCGGACAGCACGCCGAAGCCGCTGCCCTCACGCAACTGCAGGTCGACCACGACGGCGTCGAACTGACGGCGCGAGAGTTCCGACAACGCGTCCGCTTCGGTCTCGGCCTGTGCGGTCACCTCGAAGCCGTCGCACGTGGAGATGAGGTCGAGCAGGCGTTCGCGGATCAGCCGCGAGTCCTCGATCACCATCACCCGCAGCGGTGGTTGCGCTACACGCGCGGTGTCGTGGAACGACAGCGGAGCATCGGCGGTGACGGCGTGCGGATTCATCGGGACTCCCTCATTCGGCGGCCGGGGAGGCTGCCGTACAGCGGTCTGCGCAAAAGAACGGTAGATGCGAGACTACGCGGCCCGAAGGGTCTCGTCTGTAGGCCGGATGCCGACGCTTGCAGTTACGAGTTCATTGGATCAGGCCGTTCTTGACGGCGTAGTACGTCAGTTCGGCATTGCTGCCGAGCTGCAGTTTTTCCAGCAGGCGGCTGCGATAGGTGCTGACGGTCTTCACGCTGATGAACAGCTCGTCCGCGATCTGCGTGACCGACATTCCGCTGGCCAGCTTGCACAGCACCTGGAACTCGCGTTCGGACAGGTCCTGGTGCGCCGGCCCCGCGCCGGGCTGGTCGAGCCGGCTCGCAACCAGGTCGGCCGCGGTGGCACTGAGATAGCGGCGGCCCTGCAGCACCACCCGGATCGCACGCAGGATCTCATCGACGTCGGAGTCCTTCTTCAGGTAGCCGTTGGCCCCGGCGCGCAGCAGGTTGATCGCATACTGCTCCTCGGGGAAGGCGCTGACGATCAGCACCGGAATGTCTCCCAGGTGGTTGCGGATCAGGCGCAGCGTGTCGACGCCGGTGCGGTCGGGCAGCGAGATGTCCAGCAGCACCAGGTCCCACTCGCCTTCGCGCAGCAGCGTCAGCGTTTCGGCGCTGGTGGCGGCCTCGCCGGCGACGCAGAGGTCGGGCTCGGCGTCTATCAGTTGCTTGAGCCCGGCGCGAACGATCTGATGATCGTCCGCCAGCAGAATGCGTTTGCGGTCCACGGCGAGGCTGGGGGTGTGACGTGAGGCAGTCTGGCACAGCGCCTCGGACGGCGTCAAAGCCGTGCCGTCGGAGCTGCCTTTGATCGGGTGTTGCATGGAGCGTGTCGCAGTGGGTTGAACGACAAAAAGGAAGGCTGCGCGAGCGAGCCTTCCCCGAGTGGCGGCCGCACGGCCGGCTTACATCTTCTTCTTGGTGCTCTCGGCAGCGTCCTGCACCTTCTCGCCGCCGCGTTCCACGTCCTTGCCCATGCCCTCCACGGTGTTGCAGGCACTGAGCGCGAACATTGACGCCATCATGGCGGACACCAAGACAAACAAGCGATTCTTCACGGCATTTCCTCCTTCAAGGTGCGGCAACGGAAAGGGGCGGGCTGCGCCGCCCCGTGATATCCGGCAAACGGCGTGCCCGCTTCCTGGGAGCGCCGATTGCTTCAGCGAAGACCCGTCCGGCAAGGCTAGCCGCCCCGCTTGAACAGCCCGATCAGGAACGAGATCACCGTCAGCGCGACGAAGACGAAAAACAGGATCTTCGCGATGCCGGCGGCACCGGCGGCAATGCCGCCGAAGCCGAACAGGGCGGCGACGAGCGCGATCACGAAGAACACGGCGGCGTAATAAAGCATGGACATCTCCTGGGTGGCTCCGGCTGGCAGGAGCGCCGGCCCGCCGGGAAAACACAAGATTGATGGCTGAATCGTAGGAAGGGAAGACCCTGCGCGCTGTAGGTTTGCTTTGTCTCGAACTGTCGGAAGCCTCTTACACCTGCACCGATGTCCACCACACCACAACGATCAGCCCCCGCTGCACCGACACGGTGGCAAACCATCGCGGCGCATCTGAAGGCTGCTCGACACGAGGTCGAGGCGGCTGCCGCTCGCTCGGGCCAGGTGCCCGTCACGCTGCTGCGCCGCCTGGCGGTGCTGCGGCTGGCCGTGCCGATCACGCTGCTGCTGGGCGGTTCCATGTTGTGGGTCAACGAGCAAGGCTACCAGCGGCTGGAGGACATGTATGGCGACCTGAAGCGTGCGCGCAGCGTGGCGCAGGAACTGAACAACCTGTCTTTCCTGGCCGCGCGCGTCGACGCGACGCAGGCGGGCTACCTGCTGGCGCGCTCATCCGACAGCTTGGAGCGCCACCGCGCCACGTTGCGCGAGATCGTCTCGGCGCGTGAACGGCTGACCGGTGCCGATGGCGACGGACCGGTGCAGCCCGAGATGGAGGTCGTGCTGCGCTATATCGACGCCGAGCGGGCCGAGTTGCAGCGGCTGGACGCCTTGCCGCCGGTGACCGGCCTGACCGACGTGGACGCACGGATCCAGCCCAACCCGGTGTCGGACGGCACGCTGCGCGAGGCGCTCGGACGTCTGGTGCAGCAGGAGCGCGAACGGCTCGAGCAGGCCGAGACCGCCGCGGCCGCCGAGGTGCAACGCCAGCGCTGGTGGTCGCTGATCTCGATCGCCTTCGGTGTGTTGCTGCTGATCCTGCTGTTCCAGACCTATCGCACCGAACTCGACGAAGAGCAGCGCATGGCGCAAAGGCTGCAGCACGAGCGCGACCGGCTCGAGCGCGCGGTGCGGCAGCGCACGCGCGAGCTGTCGGAGCTGGCGACGCACCTGCAGCATGTGGCCGAGCAGGAGAAGATGCACCTGGCCCGGGAGCTGCATGACGAACTGGGCGCCATCCTGACTGCGAGCAAGATGGACGTCGGCATGCTGCTGCGCCGGCGGCTGGAGCCAAAAGAGACCGCCCTGCAGACGTTGATCCGGCTGCAGGAGACGCTGGAGCGGGGCGTACAGATCAAGCGCCGCGTGATCGAGGGGCTGGTGCCGACCACGCTGCGCAACCTCGGGCTCGCTGCGGCACTGGACGTCTTGGCCGAAGAGGTCGAGGCGAGCAGCGGGCTGGTGATCCAGCGTCGCCTGCCCGACGAACTGGCGCTGGACAGCGAGCGCAGCATCGCGGTTTACCGACTCGTGCAGGAAGCCTTGACCAACGTGCAGAAACACGCGAAGGCCTCCAGGGTCGAGCTGTCGATCGAATTGGACGACGACCTGCTGTCCCTGCGGCTGCGTGACGATGGCATCGGCATCGGCAGCGCGCGCGCGCAGAAAGTTAAGCTGAAGAGCCACGGGCTGCGCGGCATGAAACACCGCGTCGACGCCTTCCACGGCCGCTTCGAACTGGTGCCGGCTGCGGGAGGCGGCACCGAACTGCGCGTCGAACTGCCGCTGCAGGACGTGAACGAGGACGACCCGGACGTCACCGAGGAGGCCGCGTGAGACAGGATGCTTGTCTCGGCGCCGCATGAACCGAGTGATGCCGCTGAACCGGTTTCGCCCCGTGAGAGGCGGCCGGAGGCCGTGGGGGAGGCCTATCGCTTGCCGAACATCATCTGGCGTGCGAGCAGGGACTTGGCCGGCCCGAGCCGTTGCAGCGCTGCCAACCCCAGGCCGCGTGCCGTGCCGAACCCCGGCAACTGCCACGTGAAGCTGCGAGCGAGGAAGTCGGTCGCAGCGATCGTTCCCCAGCGGTCCGGCGCGCGGCGCAGCTCGAGGTTGCGCAATGCGGCGTCGATGCCCGCTTCGCGCCCCAGCAGTCTCACCAGCTCGAAGGCGTCGCGCAGGCCGAGATTCAGGCCCTGGCCGGCGACCGGGTGCAGGGTCTGCGCGGCGTTGCCGATGCGCACGGTGCGTCCCTGCACCAGCGTGCGCTCGGCATTGAGACCGAGCGCGAACTGCTTCAGCGGCGTGATGCCGGTGATGCGGCCGACGCGAGGGTGGAACACGTGGTTCAGTACCGCGACACGCTGGCTGTCGTCCAACTCTCGCACCGGGTCGTCGTCGCGGGGAACACACCACACCAGTGCAGCGCGGGGACCACCAGCGCCTGCGGGCAGCGGCAGCAGCGCCGCCGGCCCATGGGCCGTGAAGCGCTCGAAGGCCATGCCGGGCGGCGGGCCGTCGACGTTCACCTGCCCGACCCAGGCGGTCTGGCGATAGTCGTGCGTCAGCGACTTGCGCGCCTGGTCGGCGAACACGCCGCCTTCCGCCACCACCACGAGGTCGAAGCGTTCGGCGATGCCGGCATCGACCTCGACGCCGCCGTCGACGGCCTTCAGGTCGGCGACCTTGACACCGAAGCGTGTCGTCAGCCGGGCGGGCTGCAGGGCTGACGCGTCCAGCCAGGCCTGCTGCATCGGTGCCACCAGACTGCCATAGGTCAAAACGGCGCCCAGCATCGGCACGCCCTCGCGAGCGGCTTCGATCGTCACTTCCGGTTCGCCCCAGCGCGCCAGCAGCGGCGCCGGTTGCTGCTGCGAGACGTGCACGGCGAGGATAGGCTGGGCGTCGGCGGCCGGCCAGCAGCCGAGCCGCCGAAGTAGCTGCACACTGCCAAGCGACAGCGCCAGCGTGCGGGGGTCGCGGCCGATGTCGACCTCATGCGTACGCGCGTCGAAGAGAGTGATGCAAGCCTCGGGCAGTTCGCGGCTGGCAATCAGAGCGAGCGCCAGGCCGGCGGGGCCGGCGCCGACGACGGCGATGCGCGGCCCGTTGACGGCTGAAGAGGGAGGCAGGTCAAGTGTGGCCATGCCTGTGAGCATAGCGCCGCCGTACTTGCAGGCCGAGCGCTCGCAGATCGCACGGGGCCGCTGGAGGGGGGATGCGCCCCCCTTAACCCGGGGGGCGCTACGAAAGGGGAAGGCATTTACTATCCGTTGCACATTCACCGCCCTCGTTCGTTCCTCAAAGGGAGAGGCTTCATGAAGTTCAAATCGATCGTTGCGTCCACCGTGGTCGCGTTTGCGGGCGTCGGTCTCGCGCCTGCGGCGCATGCCGACGACCTCGGCCTGATTGGCTCGGCCTGGACCTGGTTCGGCAACTCGTTCGGCCGCACCCTGGCGAGCTTTACCGACTACTACACCTTCGAGGTAGATGGGACGTCGGGAGTCGTGGGCGGCACGCTCGAGCTCGATTTGGGCAAGCTCTACAACGTCAACGTGGCCTCGGTCAGCCTGAGCGGTGAAAGCCTGTCCGGCGATCTGGTCGACTTCGACCCGTCCAACGGCTTCACTTTCAGCAATCTGCTGGCCGGGTCCTACACCATGACCGTGAGCGGGAGCGCGCCCGGCGCCTTCGGCGGCTCCTATGTGGGTGCACTGCACGCCATCGCTTCGCCCGCACCCGAGCCAGAGGTCTACGCCATGGCCGCACTCGGCCTGCTCGGTGTCGGCTTCGCCGCCCGGCGTCGCAAGTCGCGCTGATCCTCGGTTTCGCGCCACTTCGTTCCACGCGGCCGCGACTGGGCACTGCGCTCAGTCCCGGCCGTTCGTCTTTCCACGGATCCGCTGCCCATGCCTGCCATCGCACGCGTCGTTTCCCGCCCGGTATTGACGGGCCTGATGTTGCTGAGCCTGGCCCTGCTCGCCGCCTGCGGCGGCGGCACCAAGCCCGCTCAGCCGACGCAGGTCGCGGCCAAGGTGAACGACGGCGAGATCTCGGTGCACCAGGTGCAACTGGTGCTCAGGCGCAACCCGCGGCTGGTGGCCGAGCACCGCGAAGCGGCCGGGCGCAAGGCGCTGGACAACCTCGTCGAGCAGGAACTCGCGGCGCAGGCGGCCCGTGAGGCGGGGCTGGAAACGGCGCCCGACGTGATCCAGTCCATCGAGGCGGCCAAGCGCGAGGCGCTTGCCCGTGCCTGGCAGGACCGGCTGGCCGAACGGGCCACGGCGGCCAGCACGGACGAGGTCGAGCGCTACTACGACGAGCATCCCGCACTGTTCGCGAAGCGGCAGATCTACAGCGTGCAGGAGTACGCCGTGCAAGTGGCCGGCGAGCAGCAGGCCGCAGTGGTCGCCGCGATCGATGCGACCCGCAGCCCACAGGAACTGCGTGACGTGCTGAACGCACGCGGACTGCGCTTCAACGCCCGCCCGCTGGTGCTGCCGGCAGAAGGCGTGCCGCTGCCGGTGCTCGACAAGTTGGCGGCAGCGTCGCCCGGCCTGTCGGTGGTCGATGTTCGGCCCGCGGCTCTGCAGATCCTGCATCTGGTCGCAGCGCAACCAGCGCCGCTCGAGCGTGCGCAGGCACGCAGCGCGATCGAGGCCTTTCTGCTCAACGAGCGCCGGCGCCAGCAGGTCGAACAGGGCATGACCCGTCTGCGCCAGGCCGCGCGCGTCGAATACGTCGGCAGCTTTGCGGCTGCCGCGTCTGCGGCGCAGTGAGGCCGGGGCGAGAGCCCGAAATGCAACCGGCTGCCGACTCCACCCTCGAACACCGTGCGGCCTTGCGGCCGTCTCGGCTGGCGGGCGGCATGGACGCGCCCTCGCTGTGGCTCGTCGTCGCCGGGCTGGGCGCGCTGTTCGGGCCCACGTACTGGGACCTGGCCTACGGCCGCTATGCCGGCTACAGCCAGGGCTACGAATTCCTCGCGCTGATCGTCAGCGGCTGGCTGCTGTTTCGCCGCCGTGAAGATGTCGCCGCGTTGCCCACCGTCGGCTCGCGCGGCGCGGCGGTGGCCCTCGGCATCGCGCTCGTGGTCTACGCATTTGCTCGCAGCCAGCAACTGCTGCGCATCGAAATGGCGGCGCTCGTGTTCGCGTTCGCGAGCCTGCTCGTGTGCGTCAAGGGCTGGGCGGCGCTGCGCCGGCTGTGGTTTCCGGTGTTCTTCCTGCTGTTCACGATCCCGCTGCCGTACTCGCTGGTGCTGCAGCTGACCGGCCCGATGAAAACGGCCGTTTCGGTGATCGCGACCTGGCTGTTGCAGGCGGCCGGTTACCCGGTGGGTCGCTCGGGCGTGGTCATCACCGCCGGGCAATACCAGTTGCTGGTGGCGGAAGCCTGCGCCGGCCTGCAGACGATGTTCACGCTCGAAGCGATGGGCTTGCTCTACGCGAACCTGATGGGCTACGGCGCCTGGCTGCGCAACGTGCTGTTGAGCGTTGCGGTGGTGCCGATGGCCTTTTTCGCGAATGTCGTGCGGGTGCTGCTGATCGTGCTGATCACCTACCACTTCGGCGACGAGGCCGGGCAGGGCTTCATCCACGGCTTCGCCGGGCTGGCGCTGTTCGCGGCGGCGCTGGCGGCGATCGTCGGCGTCGACGCGTTGTTCGGCCGCGTGTTGCCGGATCGGCAGGTGCGATGAGCCGGTCGCGCCGCCTGGCCCTGGGACTGGCCGCCGCCATGGCAGGCGCAGCGCTGCTGGCGGCAGTTGCACGGCCCACCGCGCGCATCGACGAGGCCCGCGCGTCGCAGCGGCTCGAAGACCTGTTTCCGCGCACCGTCGGCGCGTGGCGTGTCGACGAGCTTCATCGTGCGCTGGTGCGACCGGCCGAAGGCGGCGACAAGGCGTACGGCGTGTACGACCAGGTGCTCGAGCGAACGTATGTCGACCCCGCAGGACAGCGTGTGATGCTGTCGGCTGCCTATGGGGGAGAACAGTCGGTCGGCCTCGAGATACACCGGCCCGACGCCTGCTATCCGTCCAATGGATTTCATATCGACGGCCGGCACGTCGTCGAGCTGGCGGTGGCCGGTCAGGTCATTCCGGTCACCCGGTTGCACGCGCACAAGGTCGGTCGCTCGGAACCTCTGACCTATTGGGTCGTGCTCGGCGACGCCGTCGTGGCCGACGGCTGGGAGTTCAGGCTGCGGCAGCTGCAAACCGGTCTGCGAGGCCGTTTGCTCGACGGCATGCTGGTGCGGCTGTCGTCGATCGACACCGATGTCGAGCGTGCGTACGAATTGCAGGCACGCTTTGCCGCGGAACTGGCTGCCGCATTGCCGGCACCCGCGCGGCAGCGTGTCGTCGGCGACGCCTCGCCGCAGCGTTGAATCCCGTCAACACGAGGCTTCGGCCCTGTTCAGCGCCCGGAACGTCAGCGGCGCGGCCGCCTTGATTCAAGGTCTGCGGTGAGGTCTGTCAGCGCCTTTTGCGGCGGTCCTGCCCGGTGGAAAGGTAGTAGGCGCGCTTGGCCTCGTACATGCGTGCGTCGGCCAGCGCCACGGCACTTTCGAGCCGGTCGCCGCTTTCGCAGGTGGCCGTCCCGATCGAGAAGCTGAGTGGGGCGCCGGGGTAGAACTGGTTGTTCAACTCGACCAGCTTGAGCACGTTGTCGATCGCGTGCTGCGCGGCGCGCTCGTCGGTGCCGGGCAGCAGCATCGCGAACTCGTCGCCGCCGATGCGCGCCGCGCAGACGGGGCGGTCGGCCGCCTTTGCCAGGACCTCGCCGGCCCGGCGCAACAACGCGTCCCCGGCGCCATGACCGAGCTGGTCGTTGACGGGCTTCAGGCCGTTGAGGTCGAGGATGACCACCGTGACCGGGAAGGGCCCCTTGCGTTCCAGCCGGTTCAGCTCGTCGCTGTAGTAAGAGCGGTTGCGCAGCTTGGTCAGCACGTCGTGCTTGCCGAGGAACTCGAGATAGGCCTCGGCCTTCTTGCGTGCGGTGATGTCGGTCAGCGACACCAGCGCCAGCTCCCAGGTGGCCTCATGGCCCGGCAGCACCGAGAACTGCATGTACACGTTGACCGTCTCGCCGGCCAGCGTGTAGTTGACCGTCTCGCGCTGCTGGAACAGTTTGCCGTTCCACAGGTCGATCAGCTGTTCGGCGAAGTGTGCCTGCATGTCGTCCCGGAAGACCTCGTCGAGCCGCTTCAGGAGCGTCGGCTTGTCGGCGACAGCGAACATCGAGAGCGTCTGCTGGTTGACGTCGACGACACGGATCTCCTGCATGCAGCGCGTGACGAACTCGGGATGCACGTCGATGAAGGTGCGGAAGTCGGTGATGCCCTGGCGGCGCACGTCGTCCAGCAGGTGTTTCACGCTGCTGAAGTCCTCGACCCACAAGGACACCGGCGAATGCTCGAACAGCCCCCGCGCGTACTGTTCGCTGTGCAGCAACTCGCGCTGCGCCTGCATGCGGCTGGTGATGTCCTCGATCGACAGCAGCACGCGGTCCCAGGTGTGTTCGTGCCCGGGCAGCAGGGTCGCATTGAGCAGGATGTCGAGCCGCTGGCCCGACAGCGTGTAGTTGACCGTCTGGCTGCGAAAGCGCGTGGCGCCGTCCCATAGCGCTGCGAGCTCCTCGACGTGCTGCTCGAACATGTCGTCACGGAACACGCTGTCGAGCTGCGACACCAGGTGATCGACGTCGTCGGCGCCGAACAGCTCGAGCGTGCGGCGGTTGACCTTCAGCACGCGCAGGCAGCGCGAACATTCGGCGACCTTGTCGCGGTGGGTGTACAGATGCTCGCGCAGGTCGGTCACGCCGTCGGCGCGCCAGCGCTCGAACAGTCGCTTCAGCTCGCTGTAGTCCTCGAGCCACAGCGAAACGGGCGCCAGCTCGAACATGTCGGCGAATTCGCCGCCGGCCATTGCAGTCATCACCACCCTCCCTGCGTCAGGCCGCGCGCATCAGCGCCTCGATCTCGTCGGCATGCACCGGCACGCCCCGTGTGATCAGCTCGCAGCCCCCGGGCGTCACGACCGCGTCGTCCTCGATGCGGATGCCGATGTGCCAGTAGCGTTCCGGCACGTCCTCGGCCGGGCGCACATACAGGCCGGGCTCGAGCGTCACGACCATGCCCGGCTGCAGCACGCGCGACGGTTTCTTGACGACACGCCCGCCCAGGCCGTCGGGCTGCTCGACGGGCGCTTCGTCTTCCTGCACGTAGCTGCCCACGTCGTGCACGTCCATGCCGAGCCAGTGGCCGGTGCCATGCATGTAGAACTGGCGGTAGGCGGCCTGTTCGATCACGTCGTCGACGCTGCCGTGCTTGTCGGCGTCGAGCAGCCCGGTGTCGAGCATCCCCTGCGACAGCACGCGCACGGCCGCATGGTGGGCATCGCGCTGGCGCGCGCCGGGCCGCGTCGCGGCGACGGCGGCCTGCTGCGCGGCGAGCACGATGTCGTAGAGCTCGCGCTGCGGCGCGGTGTAGCGGCCGTCGAGCGGGAAGGTGCGCGTGATGTCGCTGGCGTAGCCGTCGAACTCGCAGCCGGCGTCGATCAGGCACAGCTGGCCGGAGCGCAGCTCGGCGTTGCCGGCGGGGTAGTGCAGGATGCACGCGTTGGCGCCGGCCGCGACGATGCTCGGATAGGCCGGCGACTGGGCGCCGCGGCGGCGGAATTCATGCAGCAGTTCCGCCTCGAGGTGGTACTCGTACCAGCGGCCGTCGAAGGCACTGCGCAGCCAGCGCGCGCTCTGCTGCATGGCCCGCACGTGCGCGGCAGCCGAGATGCCCGCCGCATGGCGCATCGTCGCCAGCTCGCCGGCGTCCTTGATCACGCGCATCTCGTCGAGCACGTGGCACAGGTCGAGCAGTGCGCGCGGCGGCTCCTGCCCCTGGCGCTCGCGCGAGCGCACGGTGGCGATCCAGTGCTCGATGCGGGTGTCCAGGCCCTCATGGACCCCGAACGGGAACCACACGGCGCCCTGGTTGGCCAGCAGCTGGGGCATCTGATCGTCCAGCGCTTCGACGGCGAAAGCCTGGTCGACGCCGAGCACCGCCGGGGCGGCGCCTGGCCCCAGGCGCACGCCGTCCCAGATCTCGCGTTCGGTGTCCTTCGCGCGGCAGAACAGCGTGGTGCGCCCGTGCTCGTCGATCACCAGCCAGCTTTCGGGCTCGCCGAAGCCGCTCAGGTAATGGAAATGGCTGTCGTACCGGTACGGGTAGTGAGAGTCGCGGTTGCGCGTGCGTTCGGCCGCGGTGGGCAGCACCGCGATGCCGCCGCCGTGCTGGCGCATCGTGTCGGCCACTCGCTGGCGGCGTGCAATGTAGGTTGTGCGGTCCATGGGATGTGCAGAGCCGATGTAGCGTCAGTCTAGTGTGCTGCCTTGCAAAAAAGCTGCGCAGCAGACGTCATTTTCTTTGGCGGCTTTTCTCCTGCAGGCGGCACCCGCTCGGGAAGCGTCTTTTCAGCAAAAGAAAAGCGGAGCCCGCAGGCTCCGCTTCGTGGGCACGTCGCAGGAGGCGGATCAGCCTGCCTCGCAATACCGCGGTTCGGACGTGGCCGCAGGCGCCGGCGGCGTTGCGCTCCAGCTCTGAACCGGCGTCACCGTGATGTTGCAGCGCTCGTCGACGGTGAAGTCGAACGCGCTCCACCAGCCGGTGATGTTGGTTTCACCGGCCGCCGGCGTGAACACCTGGCGTTCGCCTGCCGCGTTCAACTCCACACGCACCGGCGAGCCGGTCATGCCGGGCGTGTGCGTGCCGTCGTAGTTGTGCACCAGGTAGCGATAGGTGCCGACCATCAGGCGGCGCACGGTCACCACCTCGGGCCCGTAGCTCGTGACGTCGTCCACGTCCAGGTTGGCCCAGGGCGCGGCCGTCAGCGACCCTTCGTTCTCGAAGTACACGTGAGCGCCGTTCGGCAGGTACAGGTGGGAGTCCACGTCTTCCGGCTGCTGGCCCCAGGTCAGCTTCACGCTCACGTTGGACTCGGCGCTGCCGAGCACCAGGCAGTCTTCCAGGGTCACCGCCGCGGCGTGCGGGCCCACGGTCAGCGTGTTGCTCATGCGCGACTCCAGCGTCGAGGTCAGGATGGCGCGAGCGTTCGGCTTGATCGGGATCGTGAAGTTGCCTTGCGCATCGGTCAGCACGCTCGAGGTGCCGCTGTAGTCGATGCCCTCGGACGCCACGCGCGCGCCCTCGACCGGCTCGCCGCTTTCATTGCGCAGGCAGCCGGTCACCTCGATGGCGTCGTAGAGGCTGTCGGCGTTCCAGACGCTGAAGTGGCTCACGGTGCCTTCATAGTAGGTGCCGTCTCCCGACAGCACGGCAGTGCCTTCCTCGACCCAGTAGCCGGTGTCTTCGTCGAAGTGGAACAGCGGCACGGTGGCAGGGGGGGCCGGCGCGCGTGTCGCCACCGGGATGCGCACCGTGGCGGTCTGCCCCTCGGCCAGTTGCAGCTGGCGGCCCTCGGCATCGCGAATGTCGACCGACATCGCACCGAAGCTTTCCATCGGGCGCACGCCGTCATCGGTGCGGGCGGTGAAGTCGCCCGGCATCAACTCGACGTTGGCGGCCGGGTCGATCGGCGTCAAGCGCACCGTCGCCTGCCCGGTGGCAGCGCGCCCGGCTGGGTCGACCAGCGCGTTCGCCGCAAGCACCACCTGCGCCGGGCTGCCGGCCACGGTCGCCGTGCCGCCGGTGGCCACGGTGATCAGGCTCTCGCCGGCCACCGGCAGCAACTCGGCGTCCACCGTGCTGGTCTCGCCGTCGTCGACCGCCGTGACGCGCATCGCTTCGGCAAAGCCTGCCGCCTCGACGTGCACGACGGCGCGCTCGGTTTCGTCCACGTCGGTGAGGCGGTAGCGCCCGTCGGCACCGGTGAAGGTGCGCTTGTCGCCGACGCTGACGCGTGCGTCGCTCACCGGCTGCCCGGTGCCGGCATGCGTCACGCGCCCGCTGACGGTGCCCTCGTCATCGCCGCCCCCGCCGCCGCAGCCCGCCAGTCCGGCGGACAGCACCAGCCATCCCGCCCACCGCGTCCACGGCGAGCGCGCGCTCGAAATTCGATTCATGTGTTGACCCTGAGTTTTTTGGTTGATCCGGCCGGCAGATGCGCAGCCGCGCCATTGGCAAAGCTGCCATGGCGGACAAGAATATAAAAGAGATGAGCGAGTGCTTGCTCCCCCTCATGGGTACGTTGTGCGGGCATCTTGCACGTGCTACGCGCCCTGTGAGCGGGCGATCCAAGCCGAGACGACGATTGGGGGATTGGGCAGCCGTTAGCCTGTGCGAGGCGCCCGCTTCTGCCCAGCCGGCCGCACGGCTTGCGGGGAGCGGTTTTCCTTTGCACTGGAGATACACGCATGCAATACCGACGATTGGGGCGCAGCGGCCTGCAGGTCAGCGAGCTGTCCTACGGTTCCTGGGTCACCTATGCCAACCAGATCGACACGGCCGCTGCGCGCGAATGCATGGCCGCCGCGTACGACGCCGGCGTCAACTTCTTCGACAACGCCGAGGTCTATGCCGCCGGCCGCAGCGAGGTCGTGATGGGCGAAGCGCTCAAGGCGCTGGGTTGGCCGCGCATGAGCTATATCGTCTCGACCAAGTTCTACTGGGGCCTGGCCGAGGGGCCGAACCAGAAGAACACGCTCAATCGCAAGTACCTGATGCAGGCCATCGACGGCTCGCTGCAGCGGCTGCAACTTGATCACGTCGACCTGGTGTTCTGTCACCGCCCGGACCCCGGCACGCCGGTCGAGGAGACAGTGTGGGCGATGAGCGACATGATTCGCCAGGGCAAGGCGCTGTACTGGGGCACCAGCGAATGGAGCGCCGACGAGATCCGCGCCGCCTGGGAGATTGCCGAGCGTCATCACCTGCACAAGCCGGTGATGGAACAGCCGCAGTACCACTTGTTCCACCGCCTTCGCGTCGAACAGGAGTACGCCCGGCTGTACGAGGACATCGGCCTGGGCCTGACCACCTGGAGCCCGCTCGCCTCGGGCCTGCTGACGGGCAAGTACCGCGGCGGCATCCCGGCCGACAGCCGCGGCGCGATGGAGCACATGGGCTTTCTGCGCGAGCAACTGACCGACCCGGCGAAGAACGAGGCGGTCGCCGGGCTTGACGCGCTGGCGCGCGAGATCGGCGGTACCGTGACGCAGCTCGCGATCGCCTGGTGCGCGAAGAACCCGCGCGTCAGCACCGTGATCACCGGCGCATCCCGGCTGACGCAGCTGCGCGACAACCTGAAGGCTGCCGAGCTGCTGCCGCGGTTGGCGCCGGAGGTGCTCGCCCGCATCGACGAGCTGACGCTGGCGCTGGCCCGGTGACGCCCGCGCCGGACAAAAAAATGCGGGGCCGTGGGGCCCCGCTTGTCTTGCCTGACCTTCGGCCAGGAGCCGGGTCAGAAGCGCACGCTCGAGATCAGGGTGCCGTGCAGTAGGTCGGCGTCGACGAGCCCGACGGCGCGGGTGCCGAGGGGCTCCACGTGTTGACCGGCGTGATCGAGATGCGGCACTGGGCGTCGACCGTGAACGAGAACACCGTCCACCAGTCGTTGCCGGCGGCCTCGCCGCTCGGCGGCGTGAACACGCGCCGGGTCCCGTTGGCATTGAACTCGACACGTACCGGCGACTGCGTCATGCCCGGGTCGTAGGTCTCGGAGTAGTTGTTCACGGCGTAGCGGTAGGTGCCGACCATCAGGCGGCGCACCGTGACGACTTCCGGCCCGAAGCTGGTGGTGTCGTCGACGTCGAGGTTGGCCCACGGGGCAGCGGTCAGCGTGCCTTCGTCCTGGTACCAGATGTGCGAGCCGTCGGGCAGGTAGAGGTGCGAGTCGACGTCGTCGGGCTCGGCGCCCCAGGTCAGCTTGACGCTGACGGCCGAGGCGGTGCTGCTGAGGGTCAGGCAGGTGCCGAGCGTCGTGGCCGCCGTGTAGGGGCCGACCGACACCGTATTGGTCACACGTGTGCCGGCCAGCGAAGACAGTGTGGCGCGGCCGTTGTGCTTGATCGCGATCGTGAACTCGCCATTGGCGTTGGTGGTTGCGCTGGACGTGCCGCTGTAGTCGATGCCGTCGGAGACGATCCGGATGCCGGAGACCGGCTGGTTGTCCTCGTCGCGCACGCAGCCGGTCACGTTCACCGACGCATAGAGCCGGTCGGCGTTCCAGGTGCTGAAGTGCGACACGGTCCCCTCGTAATAGGTGCCGTTGCCGCCCAGCGTCGCGCTGCCTTCTTCTTCCCAGCGCCCGGTGCTCTCGTTGAAATGGAACAGCGGAATGGTGTTCGGCGACGTGGCCGAACGGGTGGCGACCGGGATGCGGATGGTCGCGGTCTGGCCCTGCGCCAGGTTCAGGCGGTCGCCGGCACTGGAGCGGATGTCCACCCGCATCGCGCCGAAGCTTTCCAGCGGCTGCACGCCGTTGGGCGTGCTGGCGGTGAAGTCGCCGGGCATCAGGTCGACGTTCACGGCCGGGTCGATCGGCGTCAGCTCGACGCTGGCTTGCCCGGTGGCCGGCGTGCCGTCGGCGGCCACCAGCGCGTTGGCCGGCAGCACCACCCGGGCCGGGGTGCCGGGCACCGTCGCCGTGCCGCCGGTGGACACCGTGATGACGCTCTCATGGGCGACGGGCAGCAGTTCGGCGGTGATCGAGCGCGATGCGCCGTCCACCACCGGCGTGATCCGGAAAGTGGCTGCGTAGCCCGGTGCTTCCACCTGAGCGACGGCACGATCGGCAGCCGCCACCTCGGGCAGCGTGAAGCTGCCGTCGGCACCGGTCTGCGTGCTGTACTCGCCGATCGTGACCGAGGCATTGGCCAGCGGGTTGCCGGTGGCCGCGTTGATGACAGTGCCCGTCACCGTGCCAACCGAAGCCGGGGGGTCGACGGGATCGCCGCCGTCGTCATCGTCATTGCCGCCGCCACCGCCGCCGCAGGCGGCAAGGCCGATCGTCATGGCTGCCGCCAGGGCCCACAGCCGCCACGGCTTGTGTGTCTTCTGTGCTGTTCGCATTCGTTTGCCTTGCTGAATCCGGGTTGAAGCTGCCGCTGCGGTCGTCGCTGCCCGTCGAGCGGCCGGGAAGATAGGCAGGTAACTTATGGTTACCCGCCGCTCGCGGACGATAGCGAATTGCGTGTCCTGCGGCTTCGACCATTTGGCCGAAGCAACGGCGTAGCGGAACCGTGGTAGCTCACGGGGACGGCGCGCCACACGCTGCGCAGGTTCGACCCGGACCCGCGCTCGGGTTCATCGCACTGTCACGAGGCCTTCCAACAATCGGGCGCTTTTGGGCCGGATACAGGAAGAAACATGAACACCACGTGGAAGCGCTGGGGCGCGGGTTGCCTGACGCTCGTGATGACCGCCGCCTTGCTCGCCTGCGGCGGTGGCGGCGATGATGATGACGACGCAGGCGAGGCGACACCCACCGCGCTGGCGCTCAGCGAGCTGGGGCGCTACACCTCGCCGCAAGGCGAAACAGCGGCTGAGATCCCCGCCTATGACGCCGCCAGCCGTCGCGTGTTCGTGGTCAACGGTGCGCTCGGTTCGCTCGACGTCCTCGACCTGAGCGACCCGGCCGCGCCGGCCCTGGTCCAGACGCTCGGCGTCGACGCGGTCGGCGCGGGTCTGGGCGGCATCAACAGTGTGGCAGTGCGCGGCGGCATCGTCGCGGTGGCCATAGAAGCCGCCGACAAGCAGCAGCCTGGCACGGTCGCCTTCTTGCGCGCTTCCGATCTGGCGTTGCTCGGCCAGGTCCAGGTCGGCGCGCTGCCCGACATGGTCGTCTTCTCGGCAGACGGCAGGACGGCGCTGGTGGCCAACGAAGGCGAACCCAATGCCGACTACAGCGTCGACCCGGAGGGCTCGATCAGCGTGATCGACGCCAGCGACCCGGCTGCCCCCGTTGCGCGCACGGCGGGTTTCGCGGCCTTCAACGGGCAGCTCGACGCGCTGCGTGCCGCCGGTGTGCGCATCTACGGCCCCGGTGCCACGGTGGCGCAGGACGTCGAGCCCGAGTACATCGCGGTGTCGTCCGACGGCAAGACCGCGTGGGTCACGCTGCAGGAGAACAACGCGCTGGCCATCGTCGACGTCGAGTCGGCCACGGTGCAGTCCATCGAGCCGCTGGGCTACAAGGACCACCGCGTCGCCGGCAACGGCCTCGACCCGAGCGACCGCGACGCTGGCGTCGACATCCGGGCCTGGCCGCTGCTCGGCATGTACCAGCCGGATGCGATCGCGGCTTTTCGCGTCGGCGGCCAGACCTACCTGGTCACGGCCAACGAAGGCGACGCGCGTGAATACGACACCTTCGCCGAAGAGACGCGCGTCAAGGACCTCACGCTCGACCCGGCCGTCTTCACCGATGCGCTGTGCGGCGGCCCGTGTGCCGACGACGACCGCCTCGGCCGCCTGAACGTGACAGCGGCGCTCGGTGCAGGCGCCGACGGCCACACCGCGCTGTATGCCTTCGGGGCTCGTTCGTTCTCGATCTGGGATGCGGCCGGCACGCTGGTGTACGACTCGGGCGACGATCTCGAGCAGCGCACCCGGGCGCTGCCCAACGTGCTGTTCAACGCCGGCAACGACGAGAACGCGCTCGACAACCGCAGCGACAACAAGGGGCCGGAACCCGAGGGCGTGGCAGTCGCGCGCTTCGGCGCGAAGACCTACGCCTTCATCGGGCTGGAGCGCGTCGGCGGCGTCGCGGTCTACGACATCAGCACGCCGGCGGCGCCGGTGTTCGCGACCTACCTCAACACGCGCGACGGCGACGCCGGCGACCTGGGCCCCGAGGGCCTGGTGGTGGTGCCGGCGGCGGACTCGCCCAACGGCAAGCCGCTGCTGATCGTCGGGCACGAGGTGAGCGGCACGACGGCGGTCTATCAGATCGACTTGGCGTACTGAAGGGGTGAAGGCCGGCGCACCGGCCGCGTTCAACGGGGCTCGGCGTCCGGCACGCGCGCCTGTCTGAGCGCCTTCAGGCGCTCGCGCAACTCGCGCTCGGACGGGTCGATCGGCGGCTTGCCGGCGCGCTTGCGTTCGTTGGCGACGCGATGGCGCAGGTCTTCGACTTGCTGCATCTGCAGCCGCACGAAGTTAGCGACGTTCTCGACCTTGCCCAAGCCGCCCGGCACGCCGGTGCGGGGCAGCTTGACGGCCTTGCCGTCGTCCGTTTCCAGTGCCAGATAGCAGGCGCCGAAGGGGCCGAACATGGCCTTTTCGTGGACGTGCACCTCCGCCAGGTGCGAAACCGGCACGCGGCGAGCCGACTGCTGCCAGCCACGCCGCCAGGTGACGAACTTGACGCTGGCGGCCACCCGCTCCCAGGTCCACAGGTCCCAGCCGATCGCCGCCAGCCAGGCCAGCGCCGCCAGCCCCGACAGCCACCCGAGGTCGAAGCTCCAGGCGGCCCAGGCCAGGCCGCCGGCCGCGGCCAGCGCAAGCCACAACGGAATCAGGTCCTTCTCGCCCGGCGTCCAGATCGAGCGCTCGTAGAGGAAGGAGTCGGTGTGCTCGCCCGACAGCGGCGTTGCCGCCAGCATCACCGCCTTGGCGATGCGCACGATCAGCTGCTCGAGCAGCGCCGCTGCAGCGACGTACGCCAGCAGGGCCCCCAGGGTCGCGAGGTTCATGGCGCCTCCTTCGGTTCGGGCGGTGGCCGGGAGCCTTCGCCGGCAGCGGCGTTCAGCGCTTCCAGTTGTGCGGGCGTGCCGACGTTCTCCCAGCGGCCCGGGTAGGCCTCGACGCCGATGCGGCGCTGCCGCATGCCTTCGTAGAGCAAAGGCCCCAGTTGCGCACGCGCACCCGGCTCGATGCCCGCACACAATTCGGCGCGCAGCAGGGCCAGGTTGCTGTACGTCCAGCGTTTGCCGTCCAGGCCGGAACCATCGGCCATGCCCAGACCGCCAGCGCCGATGCCGAAGTCCCCGCGAGGATGGAACGGCGGGTTGGGCACCAGCCACAGATGCGCCAGCCGTTCGCTGGCGGCAAAGTGTTGCGCGACCTGTGCGTCGAAGCGGAAATCGGGTGCGTAAATGTCGCCCGAGATCACCCAGAAACAGTCGCCGAGCCACGGCAGGGCCTTCGCGATGCCGCCGGCGGTCTCCAGCGCGCCGCCGTGATCACGGCCTTCCATCGAGTAGTGCAGCTTCAGGCCCCAACGCGAGCCGTCGCCGAGGGTGGCGGGAATCTGCTCTTCGAGCCAGGCTGTGTTGATGACGACCTCCTCGACCCCGTCGCGCGCCAGGGCTTCTAGATGCCAGACGATCAAGGGCTTGCCGGCCACCGGCAGCAGCGGCTTGGGGGTGTGGTCGGTCAGGGGACGCATGCGTTCGCCGCGCCCGGCCGCCAGCACGATGGCCTTCAGGTTCTTGCTCATGGAGCTTTCATCAGGCGTCGCGGCCGTGCCGCCACGCCTCAGGTTTCAATCGGGTTCCCATTCGCTGGCGATTATCGGGGCGCATTTACAATCCGGGATTCCTCTCAACCCCTACGCACCCCCGTTCAACCGGCTCGAATGAGACTTTTTTGGGGGTGCTTCTGACAGGTTCCGCATGGCCGACACGACCCTGATGGCCAACGCAATCCGTGCGTTGGCGATGGATGCAGTACAACAAGCCAACTCCGGACACCCGGGCGCCCCGATGGGCATGGCCGACATCGCGGTGGCCCTGTGGAGCCGCCACCTGCGCCACAACCCGGCCAACCCGCACTGGATGGATCGCGACCGCTTCGTGCTGTCGAACGGTCATGGCTCCATGCTGATTTACGCCTTGTTGCATTTGACCGGCTATGCGCTGCCGATCGAGGAGATCAAGGCTTTCCGCCAGATGCACAGCAAGACGCCGGGCCACCCCGAAGTCGGCATCACGCCGGGCGTCGAGACCACCACCGGCCCGCTCGGGCAAGGTATCACCAACGGTGTCGGCATGGCGCTGGCCGAGAAGCTGTTGGCGCAGGAATACAACCGCCCCGGCTACGAAGTGGTCAACCACCACACCTATGTCTTTCTCGGCGACGGCTGCCTGATGGAAGGCATCAGCCACGAAGCCTGTGCGCTGGCCGGTGCCTGGAAGCTGAACAAGCTCATCGCGCTGTACGACGACAACGGCATCTCGATCGACGGCCAGGTCACGCCTTGGTTCATCGACGACACGCCCAAGCGCTTCGAAGCCTATGGCTGGAACGTGATCGGCCCCATCGACGGCCATGACGTGCAGGCGGTGGACGATGCCATCGCCCGCGCCAAGCACAGCGCTGACAAGCCGACGCTGATCGTCTGCAAGACCATCATCGGCAAGGGCGCGCCGACGCGCGCCGGTACCGCGAAGGCGCATGGCGAGGCGCTGGGCTCGGAAGAGATCCGCGGCACGCGTGAAGCGCTGGGTTGGCCGCACGAGCCCTTCGTCGTGCCGCAGGCCGCCTATGACGCCTGGGACGGCAAAGGCCGCGGTGCCAC
This sequence comes from Caldimonas mangrovi, assembly GCF_023721835.1. Lineage (GTDB taxonomy): Bacteria > Pseudomonadota > Gammaproteobacteria > Burkholderiales > Burkholderiaceae_C > Caldimonas > Caldimonas mangrovi. The sequence continues at coordinate 405,431 of NZ_JAMKFE010000003.1, forward strand.
GCACGAGCAGGCCTGGAACACGCTGTTCGAAGGCTACCGGCGCGAGCACCCGGAGCTGGCCGCAGAGCTGGAGCGCCGCATGCAGGGCGATCTGCCGAAGCACTACGCGCAGGTCGCGGTCGACACGGCCGTCAGCGCACACACCAAGGCCGAAACCGTCGCCAGCCGCAAGGCCAGCCAGATGGCACTTGAGGCCTTCACCGCCGAGTTGCCCGAGCTGCTCGGCGGCTCGGCCGACCTGACCGGCTCCAACCTGACCAACACCAAGTCGACGCCGGCGCTGCGCTTCGACGAGGACGGCCAGTCCAACGGCGGCCGCCACATCAACTATGGTGTGCGCGAGTTCGGCATGGCCGCGATCATGAACGGCATCGCGCTGCATGGCGGCTTCATCCCCTACGGCGGCACCTTCCTGACGTTCAGCGACTATTCGCGCAACGCCATCCGCATGGCCGCGCTGATGAAGCTGCGCGTCGTTCACGTCTTCACGCACGACTCCATCGGCCTCGGCGAAGACGGTCCGACACACCAGTCGATCGAGCATGCCTCGTCGCTGCGGCTGATTCCCAACCTGGACGTCTGGCGCCCGGCCGACACCGCCGAGACCGCCGTGGCCTGGGCCTGCGCGATCGAGAGCCGCGACCGCCCGACCGCCCTGCTGCTCAGCCGGCAGAACCTGCCGTACGCGCCGAAGACGGGCCTCGAAGACATCGCCAAGGGGGCCTACGTGCTGGCCGAGCCGGCCGAAGTCGGCCTGAAGAAGAAGGCGCAGGCCGTGATCATTGCCACCGGCTCCGAAGTGCAGCTGGCGCTGCATGCCCAGGCGCAATTGGCGGTCGAGGGCATTGCGGTGCGGGTGGTGTCGATGCCGTCGACCACGGTGTTCGACCGCCAGGGTGCCGACTACAAGCGCTCGGTGCTGCCCGACGGCGTGCCGCGCGTCGTGGTCGAGGCGGGCGTCACCGGCTTCTGGTGGAAATACCGCGTCGAGGCCGTGGTCGGTATCGACACCTATGGCGAATCGGCCCCGGCGGGGGTGCTGTTCAAGCACTTCGGCTTCACCGCCGAGAACGTCGCCGACACCGTCCGCGTGGTTCTGCGCCAGCGTTAAGGGATTGCCGCTCGGCTTGCGGCCGGCGCCGCGAGCCGTGGCGGCCGAGCGAGTTGACTGTCATCACAGGAGAAACGAGACATGACCATCAAAGTTGCCATCAACGGGTACGGTCGCATCGGCCGCAACGTGCTGCGCGCCCACTATGAAGGCGGCAAGAAGCACGACATTCAGATCGTCGCGATCAACGATCTCGGCGACCCGAAGACCAACGCGCACCTGACCAAGTACGACACCGCACACGGCCCCTTCCCCGGCGAGGTCAGCGTCGACGGCGACTACATGATCGTCAATGGCGACAAGATCCGCGTGCTGGCCAACCGCAACCCGGCTGAGCTGCCGTGGGGCGAACTCGGCGTCGACGTGGTGATGGAATGCACCGGATTCTTCACCACCAAGGAAAAGGCCGGCGCCCACCTGAAGGGTGGCGCGAAGAAGGTCATCATCTCTGCGCCGGGCGGCAAGGACGTCGACGCCACCATCGTCTACGGCGTCAACCACAACACGCTGAAGGGCAGCGACACCGTCATCTCCAATGCCAGCTGCACCACCAACTGCCTGGCCCCGCTGGTCAAGCCGCTGCACGACAAGATCGGCGTCGAGACCGGCCTGATGACGACCATCCACGCCTACACCAACGACCAGGTGCTGACGGACGTCTACCACGAGGACCTGCGCCGCGCCCGCAGTGCCACGCAGAGCATGATCCCGACCAAGACCGGCGCTGCCGCCGCGGTGGGCCTGGTGCTGCCGGAGCTGAACGGCAAGCTTGACGGCTTCGCGATCCGCGTGCCGACCATCAACGTGTCCATCGTCGACCTGAGCTTCATCGCCAAGCGCGACACCACGGTCGAAGAGGTCAACCAGATCCTGAAGGCGGCTGCCGAAGGTGAGCTGAAGGGCATCCTGGGCTACAACACGGCGCCGCTGGTCAGCGTCGACTTCAATCACAACCCGGCCTCGTCGACCTTCGACGCGACGCTGACCAAGGTCAGTGGCCGGCTGGTCAAGGTGTCGAGCTGGTACGACAACGAGTGGGGCTTCAGCAACCGCATGCTGGACACCACGATGGCCCTGATGGCGGCCAAGTAACGTATCGCTTGCGCCTCACGTCCATGAAAAAGGCCCGTTCGGGCCTTTTTCCCTTTTGGAGCAGGTCGAAGGCAAGCGGTTTGCTGCACAGTGACCGGTTGCCCTGCAGGCTTTTGTCGCGGGGTTGGTATCCGTGCGCAACAACCCCGGTGCACGCTCCCTTACTGGACGAACCTGCCGGTCGAGGTCCGGATAATGCCGTTCATGTCTGCTGCTGCCCGCCGTTGTCTGGCCCTGGCCGTTCTGGCCCTGTCGGCCGCCCCCTGGACCGCCCTTCAGGCCGCGCCGCCCGACGGCCCGTCGTTCGGCCTCATCGTCAAGCTGCGCGACGACCCGGCGCACGAGCAGGCCAAGGCGCTGGGCGCGCCGGCCGCGGCCGATGAGCCGGTACGGCGCGAACGCCTGAGCCGGGTGCTCGGTGCGCAGGCCGCCCAGCTTGCCCGTGCCGCCCCGGCCGGCGCGCGTATCGAACGTCCGGTCGGACGGGCGCATCTGGTGGGCTGGGACCGGCCGTTGAGCCCGCAGCAGGCCGAACAGGCCGCCGAGGCGCTGACGGCGAGCGGCGACGTCGAGTGGGTCGAGTACAACACCCTGGAGCGACGGCTGCTGGTTCCGAACGATCCTCGCTACAGCGAGCAATGGTGGTTGAGGGCCGTGGCGACCGGGCGCAACGGCGTGCCCGGCATGCCGACGGCATGGGATCGCAGCGTCGGCGACCCGGTGGGAGGCACGCCGTATGTGGCGGTCGCGGTGCTCGACACCGGCGCATTGTTCGGTCATCCCGACCTCTCCAGCGTGTGGCTGGGCGGCTACGATTTCGTCTCCGAAGTCGGGTACTCGGGCGACGGCAACGGCCGGGATGCCGATGCGTCGGACCCTGGTGACTACGTGACGCAGGCCGACCGCGATGGCAACCCGTCGCTCTTCAGCAACTGCGCGGTGGAAGAAAGCTCCTGGCACGGCAGCAAGATCGCCGGCCAGATCGCCGCTCAAACCAACAACCTGGTGGGCGTGGCCGGCCTCAACTGGCGCGGGCGCGTCGTGCCGGTACGCGTGGCCGGCAAGTGCGGCGCGACGGTCGCCGACATCGCGGACGCCATCCGCTGGGCGGCCGGCGCCACCGTCAGCGGCGTGCCGGCCAACCCGAATCCGGTCAAGGTGATCAACCTGAGCTTCGGCGGCACCGGCTCGTGCAGCGCCACCTACCAGGACGCGATCGACGCGGCACGCGCACGCGGCGCAGTGCTGGTGGCCGCTGCCGGCAACGAAAGCGGTGCCGTCACACGCCCTGCGAACTGCCGGGGCGTGGTTGCCGTGGCGGCGTTGAACCAGGACGGCTTCAAGACCAACTACTCGAACTTCGGGTCCGCGGTCACCGTGTCGACCGTCGGCGGCGATCCGCGCGATCTCGGAATCTGCGGCCCCTATCTTGGCGACGACGGACTGCTGACGACGTCGAACGCCGGAGCGCGCAGTCCGTCCACGCACGACTACGACGCCGTGGCCGGCACCAGCTTTTCGGCGCCGGTGGTGGCGGGTGTGATCTCCTTGATGCAGGCCGAGGCCTCCACCGCACTGACGCCCGATCAGGTCATCGACGGGCTCGAGCGCTCGGCGCGCCCGCACGTGCTCGCGCCCGATCTGGGCACCTGCGCGTCGGGCAATGCGGGCCGTTGCCAATGCACGACCAGCACCTGCGGGGCCGGCATCCTCGATGCCGAGCAGGCGCTGGTGTTTGCCGCCGACCCGACCAACTACACCGCGCCGAGCCGGCAGGCGGTGACGGTCGACAACGAGGACACCCAGGCTTGCGCCGATGCCGTCGACGACAACGGCGGCGGCGATCCGCCGGACGACGATGACGACGGAGGCGGTGGTGCCTTGGGCTGGGAATGGCTGGCGGCCCTGGGCTTGGCTGCCGCCTTGACCGCACGCAGCCGGCGCCGCGAAGCAGCTCGCTGAGAGCCCGGACCGATCGTCCCGGGCGTCAGGGAGGGGTGGTCGTCGTGCCGGTGGGGCGCTGCACCCGCTGCGAGGCGCTGGGAGGGCCGAGTTGTATCGCTTCCGGCCTGACCTGCTGCAGCAGCCGCTCGGGCTCGCGCTGGTGCGGCGGCGCCGAGACGATGCCGGTCAGCTGGCCTTGCGTCCACGCGTAGTAGCCGACGTTGGCCAGCAGCAGCACCAGCACCAGGAGCCTCAGCATGGCCTCACGCTCACTTCCCCGCTTTCGATCCGGCGTATCCCGGCGGCAGTATGCACGAGCAATGCACCATGAGGGTCGACGCCTGCCGCGATGCCGTCCGGCACGTCGACCTGCGTGGTGTGCACGGCACGACCGCACAACAGGTCGCGGGCTGCGTAGCGTTGAACGAACGGTCCGAAACCATCGATTTCAAACGCTTGCAGGGCTTGCCACAGAGGCAACGCCAGGCGTGCCAGTGCCGTCGGTGCGGTGAGCTGCCCGTCGAGTTCGCACAGCGCCGCTGTCCGATTGCGGCCATCGTCGGGCGAGGCCGGCTGGCCGACGTTCAGCCCGATGCCGATCACCGCATAGCGGTCCGGCGCGCCGGAAGGCAGCGCCAGCGTCTCGATCAGGATGCCACCCAGCTTGCGCCCGTTGCCGTGGTCGTCGACCAGCCACAGGTCGTTGGGCCACTTCAACTTCACCTGCTCGTGCAGCGCTTCTGCCACCGCGACGCCGACCGCCAGCGACAGGCCCGACCATTCTCGCGGCGCATAGGGCCGCCCGAGCGAGAGCGTCAGCGAGTCGCCGGGGGCCGACTGCCAGCCGCGCCCTTGCCGGCCACGGCCAGCCGTCTGGTGCTCGGCCACCAGCAGGCAAGGCGCCGTATCACCGCGCCGGGCGCGCTCCAGCAGATCGGTGTTGGTCGAGCCCGTCCGAGCGACCACCTCGACACTGATCGTCGGGGCCAAGGGCGACAGTTGCTCCCACAGGCGCTCTGCGGGCCAATGCGGCTGGGTCATGGGTGTTCGATGAGGGCTTGACCGCGGGGTGGCCGGCCTGCCGCCGCCGTGCTCCAGCGGTGGCCGAAGGCGGCCGGGGGCGTCAGCGCTTCGGGGCGAGCATGGTGCGGCGGCACTTCGGGCTGCCGCAGCGGCATTCATACTCCTTCTTCAGCTTGGGCGTGTAGCGCTCGTCGATGATCAGCCCGTAGTCGTAGAAGAGTTCCTCGCCCGGGGCGATCGCGCGCAGCGCCTTGATGAAGACGCGCCCCTCGACCTCGTCGGCTTCGCAGTTCGGGTCGCAGGCGTGGTTGATCCATCGCGCTGCATTGCCGCCGTACTTCGCGTCGATGACATGCTTGTCGTCGATGTGGAAGTAGAAGGTGTGGTGCGGGTCGGACGGGTCGTGCGGGTGGCGCCGCAGGGCTTCGGGCCAGGTGATCACCTCGCCCTTGTACTCGATGATCGTCTCGCCCTCGGCGATCGGCATGACTGCGAACACGCCCTTGCCGTGCACGCCGGAGCGCCGCACCTGGATGCGCCGGCCGGCGCTGTCGGTGCCATTCGCCTGGTCGGTTTTCGCCGCAGCGGGTGTGGCGGACTTGCGGCGTGTTGGAGCAGGAGACGACCGTGCTTGCGTCCGGGCTTGCGTCATAAGGGACTTTGGGTACATTGAAATTGAGCGCGCACGTGCGTGCGTGCGCGTGCGCGAGAGCCGGCATTGTAGGCGGGCCTCGCGACAACGGAAGCCAGCCATGAAGATCGACGCGTCCTCCACCGAACCGCTACCATGCGCGACGCCGCCCGACCCGATGCGGCGCGCGTGGCTGGGCAGCGGGTTGGCGTGTCTCGGCTTGCTGGCGGCGGGCCGGGCGGTGGCACAGCCCATGCCTGGTGTGGGCGCAACGCTGCGGTTGCCCGACCTGCATCTGGTCGGCGGCGGGCAATACGGCGAGGCGCAGGCGGCAGGCAAGGTGCTGGTGGTGTACTGGTGGGCGACGTGGTGCCCGTTCTGCGCGGTGCAGACGCCACGCATCGATGCACTGTGGCGCCGGCACCGCGAGCGTGGGCTGGAATTGCTGACGCTGTCGGTCGACAAGCAGGAGTCCACGGTGCGGGAGTACCTGGCGGCCAGGGGTTACCGCTTCCCGGTCGCCATGCTGGCGCCGGCCCTGGCATCCTCCTTGCCGAAGCCGAAAGGGTTGCCGGTCACGCTGGTGCGCGGCCGGAATGGAAAGATCGTGTTTGCCGAAGCCGGAGAGCTGTTTCCGGAAGACATCGAAGGCTTCGAGAAATTTCTTTGAGAGACGATGAGCAAGACACTGGTGATTGCCGAGAAGCCCTCCGTCGCGCAGGACATCGTCCGCGCCTTGACGCCGGTGGCCGGCAAGTTCGACAAGCACGACGAGTACTTCGAGAGCGAGAAGTACGTCGTGAGTTCCGCGGTGGGCCACCTGGTCGAGATCAAGGCCCCTGAGGAATACGACGTCAAGCGCGGCAAGTGGAGCTTCGCCCACCTGCCGGTGATCCCGCCGCACTTCGATCTCAACCCGATCGACAAGAGCAAGGGCCGGCTCAACGCGCTGGTCAAGCTGATCAAGCGCAAGGACGTGACCGACCTCGTCAACGCCTGCGACGCCGGGCGCGAGGGCGAGCTGATCTTCCGGCTCATCGTGCAATACGCGACACCGGCCAAGGGTGGCCTGAACAAGTCGATTCGCCGGCTGTGGCTGCAATCGATGACGCCGCAGGCGATCCGCGACGGCTTTGCGCAGCTGCGCAGCGACGAGCAGATGCTGCCCCTGGCCAGCGCGGCGCGCTGCCGCTCCGAGGCCGACTGGCTGGTCGGCATCAACGGCACGCGTGCAATGACCGCGTTCAACTCGCGCGACGGCGGCTTCTTCCTGACCACCGTCGGCCGTGTGCAGACACCGACGTTGTCGATCGTCGTCGAGCGCGAGGAGAAGATCCGCAAGTTCGTCTCGCGCGACTACTGGGAGGTGCGTGCCACCTTCGAGGCACAGGCCGGGCCCTACGACGGCAAGTGGTTCGACACGAAGTGGAAAAAAACCGAGGGCGACCCCGAGATGCGGGCCGACCGGCTGTGGGACGTGAAGACCGCGGAGGCCATCGCCAAGGCGGTGCGCAACAAGACTGGCACCGTCACCGAGGAATCGAAGCCCAGCTCCCAGGCGAGCCCGCTGCTCTACGACCTGACCTCGCTGCAACGCGAGGCCAACTCGCGCTTCGGCTTCTCGGCCAAGACGACGCTGTCGCTCGCGCAGGCGCTGTACGAAAAGCACAAGGTGCTGACCTATCCCCGGACCGACTCGCGCGCGCTGCCCGAGGACTACATCCCGGTGGTGCGCCAGACGATGGAGATGCTGGCCGACGACGAGTCCACCCGCACTTATGCGCCGCATGCAAAGAAGGCGCTGGCCGACGGCTACGTGAAGGCCAACAAGCGCATCTTCGACAACGCCAAGGTGTCGGATCACTTCGCCATCATTCCGACGCTGCAGGCGCCGAAAAACCTGACCGAGGCCGAGCAGAAGCTCTACGACATGGTCGTCAAGCGCTTTCTGGCGGTGTTCTACCCGGCGGCCGAGTACCTGGTGACCACGCGCATCACCACCGTCAAGCATGAAGGCTCCGAGTACAGCTTCCAGACCAACGGCAAGGTGCTGGTGAAGCCGGGCTGGCTGGCGGTGTACGGCAAGGAGGTGCAGGAAGACGACGCGACCCTGGTGCCGGTGAGCGCCGGCGAGACCGTGCGCAACACCGACATCAAGGTCAACGCGCTGAAGACCCGGCCGCCGGCACGCTATTCGGAAGCGACGCTGCTGTCGGCCATGGAAGGCGCTGGCAAGCTGATCGACGACGACGAGCTGCGCGAGGCGATGCAGGAAAAAGGCCTGGGCACGCCGGCCACGCGCGCGGCCATCATCGAAGGCCTGATCCTCGAGAAGTACATGGTGCGCGAAGGCCGCGAGCTGATCCCCACCGCGAAGGCCTTCCAGCTGATGACGCTGCTGCGCGGCCTGGGCGTCGAGGACCTGACCAAGCCCGAGCTGACCGGCAACTGGGAATACCAGCTCTCCCAGATGGAGCGCGGGCGCCTGAGCCGCGAGGCCTTCATGGACGAAATCGCGCGCATGACCGAGCGCATCGTCCAGAAGGCCAAGGAATACGACCGCGACACCATCCCCGGCGACTACGCGACCCTGAAGACGCCGTGCCCCACCTGCGGCGGGGTGGTCAAGGAGAACTACCGCCGCTTCACCTGCACCGGCAAGAGCGGCAACGAAGAGGGCTGCGGCTTCTCGATCAGCAAGATCCCCGGGGGACGCAGCTTCGAGCTGCACGAGGTCGAGCAGTTCCTGAGCGACCGGAAGATCGGCCCGCTGGAGGGCTTCCGCTCCAAGGCCGGCTGGCCGTTCACCGCCGAGCTCAAGCTCGCCTACGACGACGAGCTGAAGAACCACAAGCTCGAGTTCGATTTCGGCGAGGACGCGCGCAAGGAATCAGAGTCCGGCGAGGCGGTCGACTTCAGCGGTCAGCAGTCGCTGGGTGCCTGTCCCAAGTGCCATTCCCACGTGTACGAGCACGGCACCAGCTACGTCTGCGAGAAGAGCGTCGGCCCGCATGCCACCTGCGACTTCAAGAGCGGCAAGATCATCCTGCAGCAGCCCGTGGCGCGCGAGGAAATGAGCAAGCTGCTCGAAACCGGCAAGACCAGCCTGCTGGAGAACTTCGTCTCCAACAAGACGCGCCGCAAGTTCAAGGCCTTCCTGGCTTGGGACAAGAAGGAGGGCAAGGTGGCGTTCGAGTTCGAGCCGCGGGCGGCCAAGGCCCCGGCGAAGAAGGCGGCGGCGAAGAAGGCCACGGCGAAACCCTGAGCCGTCGGTGAGCCACTGAGCCGGTCGGTTTGATGCTGCATGCAAACCGGCTGGGCAGCGCAAGCTTGCAGCGGGCTGAGCGCCTGCTGCGGCAGGAGGGCTCATGCATACTGCGCCGCCATGACCCCGGCCGTCTTCCTCAAGCTGCTCGCCATCTTCGTCGTGATCGCGATCGGCTGGACCGCCGGGCGGGCGAAGTTCTTCGGCGGCGGCGAGGCGGCGCGGGCACTGTCGAACACCGCTTTCTATCTGTTCGCGCCGGCGCTGCTGTTTCGCACGACGGCGCGCATCGACTTCGGCACCATGCCGTGGTCGGCGCTGGCCGCCTTTTTCGTGCCAGCGGTCGGTTGGATGCTGGCGATCTACGCGTGGCGCAAGTGGCGACAGCGTCGCGGCAGCGGCATGGTGGCGGCCGAGCCGAGCGTGCGCGCGATCAGCTCGACCTTCGGCAACACTGCCCAGCTCGGCATACCGCTGGCGGCGGCGTTGTTCGGCGAGCACGGGCTGTCGATCCACCTGGCGATCGTCAGCGTGCACGCCCTGACGCTGCTGAGTGTGCTGACCCTGCTGGTCGAACTGGATGTCGCGCGTTCGGGCGCGGCGCCCGCCAGCCTGTGGCGCACGCTGTTCAACACGGCGCGCAACACGGTGATCCATCCCATCGTGCTGCCGGTGATGGTCGGCATCGCCTGGAATCTGCTCGACGTGCCGATCCCTGCCGCGATGGACGAGATCCTGGTGATGCTGGGCCAGGCCGTGGTGCCGGTGTGCCTGATCGCGATCGGCATGTCGCTGGCCCACTACGGCATCCGCGGTTCCGCGCAGGCAGCGGTCTGGATATCGGCCGCGAAGCTGCTCGCGATGCCGGCGTGGGTGCTGCTGGCCGGCTACTTCGTGTTCGGGCTGCGCGGCCTGCCGCTGACGGTGATCGTCACCGCCGCGGCTTTGCCGACCGGCGCCAATGCACTGATGTTCTCGCAGCGCTATGCGGCGCAGGAAGCCGAGACGACCGCGGTGCTGGTGATCTCGACGGTGGTGTTCGTCGCAACGGCGCCGCTGTGGCTGTCGCTGCTGCACCTGATTCCCGGCGGGTGAATTCGCCCGATGGTCATGGTGGGCCGGGGCGGCTGAGCATGTCGATGTGCGCGATGCCATCCTCCTCGTACGGGCCGCTTACCGTCTCGAACCCCAGGCTGCGGTAGAAGCTCTGCAGGTGCGCCTGCGCCGAGATGCGGATCGCCGCACCGGGATAGGCATGCCGCGTCGCTGCGATCGCCTCGCGCATCAGCACACCGCCGAGCGAGCGTCCCCGCCATGCCGGCGCGACGATCACGCGGCCGATGGCCGGTTCGTCGAATTTCAGCCCTGGCGGCACCACGCGTGCATAGGCGGCCAGCATGCCGTCGGCCGACTGCCCCAGCCCGTGCAGGCACTGCGGGTCCAGCCCGTCGATGTCGGCATACAGGCAGGCCTGCTCGACGACGAACACGTCTTGTCGCAGGCGCAGCAGCGCGTGCAGGTCGTGGACCGACAGCTGATCGAAGCGCAGCCAGCGCCAGTTCGGGGAATCGGAGGAAAAAGACATGAGGCGCAATGTCGCGGGACGCGGGACCTCCATTCTCCCTCGCTCCTGTGGAGCTCCCTTCCCGTTCCGCCTCTGACGCTCAGTACTTCCAGTTGAGCGAAAGCGTTGCGTGACGCGGTGCACCGTAGAAGTTCTGCGCCCAGTACAGGCTGGAGATGTACTTCTTGTTGGTGACGTTGTTGACCTTCAGCACCGCGCTGAGATTGCGCGTGAAGTCGTAGCGCGCCATCACGTCGAGCAGCGCGTACGCCGACTGCTCGGCTTCGGCGCGCTCGGTGCGGCTTTGCCAGTTCACACTCATGCCAAACTTCAACGCGTCGAGGGTGGGCACTCGGTAGGTGGTGGACACACGCAGCGTACGGCGCGGGACGAAGGTGCGCGCGTTGTCGCCGGTGTCGTCGTCCTTCAAGCGCAGCTGCGTGTAGCCTGCGCTGATGTCCCAGCCCGGCGTGACCCGGCCCGCCATGTCGAGTTCGAACCCCGTCGAGGTGGCATCGACGGTCGGGTAGTAGAAATAGCCCCCGGTATCCGGGTCGTCGTTGAACAACGAGTCACCCACGGTGTTCTGCTGCTTCACCTGGAAGACCGACAACGAACCCGTCAGGCGCTGGTCGAACCATTCGCCCTTGATGCCCACTTCGGCGTTGCTGCCCTCGACCGGCGGTACCACCTGGCGATCGAAGTCGGTCTTGGACTGCGGATTGAAGATCTTGGTGTAGCTGGCATAGAGCGAGTGCTGAGCGTCGAGGTCATAGACGACGCCCAGGTAAGGCGTGAGCTTGGTCTTGCGGTAGTTGTGCGGTTCGCCGTACTGCATGCCGCTGCTGGTCACGCGGGTGAGGTTGGCCCCCGTGAAGAGCTTCCACTGATCGGTCAAGTTGAAGCGCATGACACCGTAGAGACTGCGCCGGTAGTCCGTGAAGTCCGCGCTGCCGTCGACATCGTCGCCGAAGTCGGGCTTTGGAAAGTTGCCATCCAGCACGTCTTCATCGGAGATCGGCAGACCCACGTCAGCATAGGTCGAGCGCAACCTGTTGGCGCTGCGCGACCAGTTCACGCCCACCACCGCCTGGTGCTCGCGCCCGGCCAGCGAGAACGGACCGGTCAGATGCAGGTCCGCGAGCCACTGACGTTCGTTGTGTTCGTACTTCGAAGGGTAGGTGAACAGGGCGCCGGAACTGCCATAGATGTAGAGCATCTCCGCATCCGAACTCAGCTCACGGTGGGTGACAGTTCCTTTCACCTGCCAGCCGCTGTTCAGCGCGTGCGACAGCTCGGCGAAGGCGATGCTGTCGTTGGTGTTCCAGTAGGCCCAGTCCGCGCCGGTGCTGGATGAGCGGGGCAGCCCGTCCGCCACCATGTCGAGCGGGACGGCGCCCCACATCACCCCGTCCGGCCGGTTGCGTTGCTGTGTCACGCCAGCCGTGAGCACCGTGTCGGTGCCGAGGTCGGCTTCGATCACGCCGTGCAGCACCGTCTTGTCGATCGAGTAGCGGTCGAGGTAGGAGTCGCGCTGCTGGCCGGCGAGCACCAGCCGGCCGCGCACGGTGCCGGCTTTGTTCAACGCGCCGGAAACGTCGCCGTCCAGCCGGCGGTTGTCCCACGAGCCGACGGTGAGCCCGGCCGAGGCCTGGAACGTTGCCGTCGGGCGCTTGCGCACGAAATTCACGGTCGCCGACGGGTTGCCGGTCGACGACAGCAAGCCGTTCGCTCCCCGCAGCACCTCCACGCGGTCATAGGCCGCCGTGTCCACGTCACCCATCTGATCGCCCGTCGCGAACGGCAGACCCAGCCCGTCGACCTGGAAGTTGGAGATGTCGAAGCCGCGGGCGCTGAAATAGGTGCGGTCGGTCTCGACCCGCTCCACGCGCACGCCGGTCGTGTTCGAGAGCACGTCGTTGGCGCTGTGCAGCGAGAAGTCTTCGATCTGCGCTCGCGTGATCACGCTGATCGATTGCGGCGTCTCGCGGTTCGACAAGTCCAGCTTCGTCGCCGTGGTGCTGGCGCGTGTCTTGTACTCGCCTGTGCCTTCGCTCGGTGCAGCGATCGGTGCGCTGCCCTTGACCGTCAGTGTGGGCAGCACGCCGCCTTCCGCAGGGGCAGCCGGTGCCGGCGCGTCCTGCGCGTAGGCCGCAGACCCGGCAAGCAGGGCCAGCAGCATCCGGGCGGCCCGCGACAGCGGGGTGTGCGCAAGCGATGAGCGGGCAAGAGGGCGCGTCGACGGACGGGCGCGATGGTTGGCGCGTGCAGACAAGACAACTCCTTCAAACATCAAGAAAAGCGTCGAGAAAAACAAGGGCGGGCGCGAACACGCCGCGCGGTGCCGCGCGGCGTTCGGCATGGCTGGCAGGGACGCCCCTCGCGGGTTCCTGGCTGGCCTGAGTGCAGGCGCCGTGCGGCGTCTGCATGGATGGTGCGGGAACCCCCTCAGGCCACGTCTTCGGCGACCACGTTGCGCGACGATGGCCGGTCTTGCGCGGTGGTGCGTTCGGCACTGACCAAGCGCCGGCCCTGGCGCTTGCGCAGCCAGATCACGACCCCGGTGACGCACAGCAGTGCGGTGACCACGCCGAGCACGACGACCAGCAGCCGGTACGGCAACCCGAACACCTTGCCGGTGTGCAGTGCGGCCAGCCAACTGGTGAAGGTGTTGCCGGGGGCGATCGTCGGGTGCTCGAAGACGATCTCCTCGCCGTGTGCGTCTTGTGCCGAGAAGTACACCGAGGTGGCACCGTGATCGGACGAGAAGTCATGCGAGCTGCGCACCGCGTAGCGCCAGGCGCCGTGATCGCGCTCGAAAAACAGCGAGTCCTCGTGCTCGATCGTGAACCCGTCGCGATGCGCGTGTGCGGCCATCAGCTCGCGGCCACGCGCGCGCGCCTGCTCCCACGGCATGTTGGCCTGCATCACCGGATTGGCGGCCAGGTCGGGCAGCTTGTCGTGCGCATCCACCGTCGGCACCAGGCGCTTGAGCACCGGCATGTACAGCTCATGGCCCAGGTTCAGACTCACGCTGGAAACCGCGTACATCAGCAGCATGCCCCACAGCCACAGGCTGGCCGCGCGGTGCAGATCGAAGTTGATCCGATAGGCACTGCCGGACCATTTCACCAGCCAGGCCGGCTTCCAGCCTTTGAAGAAGCCCTGGCGCCGCCGCGGGAAGGTCAGGTAAGCGCCGACGAAGCAGTCGAACATCCACACGAACGAGACCACGCCGAACAGCCACATGCCCCAGGGGTAGGGAATCGTCAACGCGTAATGCAGCTGATAGACCAGCGGCATGAAGTGGACGCGGTCGAACACCCAGGCGCCGCGGTTGCGCATGCCAAGCACTGCGCCGGTGTAGGGGTCGGCGAAGATTTCGTACCAGACCGGCGCCTGGCTCGTGGCCGGGCCTTCCATGCGCCACGCATACAGCGCGGCGGTACGCCCCTCGTCACGGTGCAGCGGGTGGTAGTCGAAATGTGCACCGGGGACCTGCTGGCCGACGCGTTCGCGCAGCACCAGCGCGTCCAGCGGCGTCTCGTTCGGGCGCTCGTCGATCAACCGCAGGCCCGGGTTGAGGGCCGTGTCGATTTCGTCGTTGAAGGCCAGCAGCGCGCCGGTCAACCCGGCGATCAGCAGAAAGAAGGCGATTGCCAGCCCTGCATAGCGGTGCGCAAGCACCCAGAACGAGCGCTGGTTCATCGCCTTACTTTTCCGTTTCGGGTTCGCTGACGAAGCCCACCTTGGTGAGTCCGGCCTTGGAGGCGTCGGCCAGCGTTTCCGCGACGAAGCGGTAGGCCACCTCCTGATCGGCCTTCAGGTGCAGCTCGGGCTGTACCGGCTTGGCGCTTTCGGCAGCGAAGCGCGTGGCGGCTTCTTCGCGGGTGACGGGCTCCCCGTTCCAGTAGCGCGTGCCGGCCGCGTCGATCGCGAACTCCACCTTCTCGGGTTGCGGCGGGTTGACCTGCGCGCTGGCCTTGGGCAGCTCCAGCTTCACCGAGTGGGTGAGCAGCGGCGCGGTGACGATGAAGATCACCAGCAGCACCAGCATCACGTCGATCAGCGGGACCATGTTGATCTCCGCCATCGGCGCGCTGGCGGACTTGTTGTCGAAGCTTGCGAATGCCATGGCCGCTTCCTCGTCAGGCCGCGGCGGGGCGGTTGCGTTGTGCGCCGCCGGTGCTCAGCGGGCGCACGTTGTCACCCTGCAGCGACTGGCCCAGCGACAGGAAGGTGAACAGCTCGAAGGCGAACGCGTCGAGCTTGGCGGTGAGCACGCGGTTGCTGCGCGTGAGCCAGTTGTAGCCCATCACCGCCGGAATCGCGACGGCCAGACCGATGCCGGTCATGATCAGCGCTTCGCCCACCGGCCCGGCCACCTTGTCGAGCGTGCCGGCGCCGCTCATGCCGATCGCGATCAGCGCGTGGTACACGCCCCACACCGTGCCGAACAGCCCGACGAAGGGCGCGGTCGCGCCGATGGTGGCCAGCACGGTCAAGCCGTTCTCGAGCCGGGTGGTCTCTTCGTCCAGCACCTTCTTGATGGTGCGTGTCAGGAAGTCCTGGGCACCGCCGGCCTCTTCGAGCTTGGCCGCGCCGTACTTCGCATGGTGGGCCTGCGCATGCATCGCGTGCGAGGTCAGGTGGGCGAACGGGTCGTGCACGCCGTGCGTCGAGATCTCGTCGCGCACCGCATCGAGCGAGCTGGCGTTCCAGAAGAAGGTGAGGAACTGCTCGCTGCGCCGCTTGCGCACGTACTGGGTGATGCCCTTCAGGACGATCAGGTACCAGGACACGGCCGACATCAGCACCAGAATGGCCAGCAAGGTCTTGCCGACGACATCGGACTGCGCGATGAAGTGGGCGAAGCCCATCGGTTCGTTCGGGGTCACGTTCAATTCTCCAGGTCAAATCGAATGGGGGTCTGCACCCACACGGCCATGGCCTGGCCGTTTTCCTTGTAGGGCTTGAAGCGGGCGGTGCGCATTGCCGAGACGGCGGCGTCGTCGAGCCGCCTGAATCCGGACGAGGCGTGCACGTTGATCTGGGACGGTCGGCCGTCCGCCTCGATCAGGACGTTCAACGTCACCTGCCCGGACTCGCGCAGCCGCTTGGACTGCAACGGATAGTTCAACACCGGCT
Organism: Caldimonas mangrovi; assembly: GCF_023721835.1. Classification (GTDB taxonomy): domain Bacteria; phylum Pseudomonadota; class Gammaproteobacteria; order Burkholderiales; family Burkholderiaceae_C; genus Caldimonas; species Caldimonas mangrovi. The sequence continues at coordinate 421,209 of NZ_JAMKFE010000003.1, forward strand.
GGGTCAGATATTGCACGGCGCTGGCCGACACCGTCTTGGGCACCGCTGGGGGGGGCGGTACCGGAACGGGGGCAGGCACGGGCGCCGGCGGGGCCGCTTCCACCGGCGGAGCAGGCGGCTCGGGTAAGGGCGGCGGCGGCGGCACGACGAAGGGGGCCGGCGCAGGCGACGGCGGCGCGGCGACGACGGCCGGCGGCGGTTTCTTGGGCTGCACCTTGGGAGCGGGTGCCGGCGGGGGCGGCACTGGAGCCGGCGGCGGGGGCACCGGCGCCGCAGGGATGATGTCGACGAACAGCGGCACCGCGGCACCCAGCGCCTGGCGCACGGGCTCGAGTTGCAGCAGCGCCCAGCCGGCGGCCAGATGGGCCGCGACGATCACGCCGGCAGCAGCGGCCCTGGCGGCCGGTGGCAACTCGCTGCTCCCCGATGCCTCGCGTCGCGGCATGCCGCTGCCCGGCAGCGGGGGGGACGACAAGCTGGCTGGCATATGTGTATACAAATGAGAACGATTCTTATTATATTATCTTGTTTTTTGCGATCCAAGGGAAGCCCAATGACACTCCGCCTGTTGCACGTATTCGCATGGGCAGCTGCTGCCGTGGCAGCACCTGCCATGGCCCAGCACGCGGCGCCGGCCGGCACGCAGCAGTCGGTGCGCGCCGTCGACGCGCAAGCCGTCGTTCGTCATCACGCCCAGCTCGTGCACGCGGGCTACGAAGACAGCCTGAACGGCGCCGTCGCACTGCAGCGTGCGCTGCGCAGCTTCACCTCGGCACCGTCGTCGGCCACGCTGGAGGCCGCGCGCAAGGCCTGGCTCCAGGCTCGTGAGGTCTATGGCCAGACCGAGGCCTTCCGCTTCTACGGCGGCCCGATCGACGATGAGAACGGCCCCGAGGGCCGCATCAACGCCTGGCCGATGGACGAGTCCTTCGTCGACAGCGTGAAAGACCGGCTGGATGCCGGGCTGATCAACGACCGCAAGCAGCCGATCACCAAGAAGAACCTGGCAGCGCACAACGAGCGTGGCGGCGAAGAGAACATTGCGACCGGTTGGCACGCGATCGAATTCCTGCTGTGGGGTCAGGACTTCAACGACGACGGCCCCGGTCAGCGCACCCACGAGGATTTCGTCGACGGCAAGGCGCCGAACGCCGACCGCCGGCGGCAGTACCTGACGGTTGCGGCCGATCTGCTGGTCGACGATCTGCGCTCCGTCCTGCAGGCCTGGAAGCCGGGTGCCAAGAACAACTACCGGGCGGCTTTCGAGCGTGGCGGCAACGAGTCGCTGCGCAAGGTCTTCGTCGGCATCGGTACGCTGTCGCGTGGCGAGCTGGCCGGTGAGCGGCTCGAGGTGGCGCTCGCCAGCCAGGACCAGGAGGACGAGCACTCCTGCTTCTCCGACAACACGCATCGCGACGTGGTGGCCAATGCGCTCGGCATCCAGAACGTCTGGCTCGGCCACTACAAGCGGACCGACGGCACGGTCGTCTCCGGCCCCGGGCTGCGCGAGCTGGTCGCGGCGAGCGATGCGACGCTGGCCGAGCGCACCACGCGGCAGATCGCCGCCTCGCTCGCCGCGGCTGAAGCGATCCGGGCGCCGTTCGACCGTGAGATCGTCGGCGGCAAGGACGCGCCCGGCCGCGCGCGCGTACAGAAGACCGTCGACAGCCTGACGCAGCAGAGCAAGGACCTGGTGGAAGCCGCCAACGCGGTGGGCATCGCCCGCCTGACCGTGACGCTGCCGGAGTGAGCGCGATGATCCTGAGGCGCCTGGGACTCGGCGCGGCTTTCGCCAGCGCGGCAGCGGTGCTGGTGGTATCGCAGGCTGCGCCCGACGACGATCCGCTCGGCGAACGCACCGGCGGCGCGACCACCGTGTTCGCCGACGGGCGCAACGCCTTCTCGTTTCCGGCTGCCAACCTGCCGGACGACGAGCGCACGCGTTTCGTGATCGGCAATTCGTTCTTCCGCCGCAACTGGGTCGAGGCACCATCGTCGACCTCGGCGCGTGACGGGCTGGGGCCGCATTTCATCGCGCGCTCATGCGGCGGCTGCCATGTGCAGGACGGCCGCGGCGCCCCGCCCGACTTTCGCAACGGCCTGAGCGAGCCGCCGGTGGCGCTGCTGATGCGCCTGTCGGTGCCCGGCGTCAACGAGCATGGCGGGCCGGTGCCCGAGCCGGTCTACGGCGACCAGCTGAACAACGCCGCCGTGCAGGGCGTGAGGCCCGAGGCGCAGATCGACATGCGCTACACGCCGGTGCATGGCCGCTTTGCCGACGGCGCCCCCTACACGCTGCAGAAACCGGCCTACATCCTGCGCGATCACGCCTATGGTCCGATGCGCAAGGACATGATGATGAGCCCGCGCATCGCGCCGCAAGTCATCGGCGTCGGGCTGCTCGAAGCGATCCCCGAGCGCGAGATCCTGGCCAATGCCGAGCGGCAGGCGCGCGACGGCGGGCCGATCCGCGGCGTACCCAATCGGGTCTGGGATGCGCCGTCGCAACGCACGATGCTCGGCCGCTTCGGCTGGAAGGCGAACGTCGCCACGTTGGCACATCAGACGGCCGGCGCCTTTGCGGGCGACATCGGCATCACGTCGTCGCACTTTCCCGACGAGGCCTGCACGCAGTCGCAGACCGACTGCCGCGACGCGCCGCGCGGTGCCAAGGGCGAGGGGCCCGAGATCGACGACGAGACCTTCGCCAACGTGGTCTTCTACCAGGCCGTGCTCGCGCCGCCGGCGCGCCGAAAGCCGAACGACGCGCAGGTGCTGCGCGGTCAGAAGATCTTCCAGGACGCGCAGTGCGCAGTGTGTCACCGTCCGAGCTACACCACGGCGGAAGGCCCCTTCCCGCGGTTGACCAGTTCGGTCCTGAGCGGCCAGCGCATCTGGCCCTACACCGACCTGCTGCTGCACGACATGGGCGAGGGCCTGGCGGACGGTCGGCCGGATTTCCTGGCGAACGGCCGGCAGTGGAAGACCCCGCCGCTGTGGGGCGTCGGCCTGATCCGCGATGTCAACGGCCACCAGCGCCTGCTGCACGATGGCCGCGCGCGCGGGGTGCTGGAGGCCATTCTGTGGCACGGCGGCGAGGCGCAGGCCAGCCGCGACCGGGTGCTGAAGCTGTCGCGTGAAGACCGTGAAGCGCTCGTCAAGTTCGTGGAGTCGCTGTGATGCACGATGCGTATTCGTGGCGCACGATGATGGCTGCCTGCGCGATGTGGGCCGCCGGAGCGGTTCAAGCGGTGACCGCGGTGCCGTACTACACGCCGGCGCATTTTGCCGAAGGCCTGTACGCGCACTGGTACGTGCCGCGCTCGGCTGAACTGGCCCAGCGCAGCGGGGAGATGCAGCGGGCCGTGCAGCAGTGGTGCGAAGCGGCGCCTGCCACCGAGCGCCCGGCACGTGCCGCCGCGCGCACCGCCTGGCAGGCGGCGGCGCAGGCCTGGGACCGCTTGTCGGCCGTGGCCGTCGGCCCGCTCGTGCAGCGTCGCTCCGCGCGGCAGATCGACTTCCACCCGACGCGGCCCAAGCTCATCGAGCGCGGCATTGCCGCCGCACCGGCGGACGCGAAGGACATGGAGCGCGTCGGCACGCCGGGCAAAGGCTTTCCGGCACTGGAGTGGCTGCTGTGGCGCGAGCAGGTGGCCGCTCGCACGCCAGCTTGCCGCTACGCCGTGCAGGTCGCTGCCGAGATCGACCGCGAAGCGGTGGCGCTGCGCGATGCCTTCGCCGAAGCGGCGCAGCGCGGCTGGGAAGACGAGCAGGCGTCGCAGGTCATGGCGGAGGCCGTGAATCAGTGGGTGGGCGCCGTTGAACGGCTGCGCTGGGCCGACATCGGCCGCCCAGCCGCGAGCGCACACGGCCATGCGCCGGAATTTCCCCGGGCTGCGAGCGGCAGCAGCGGTGCGGCGTGGACCGCACGCTGGGCCGGCATCGAGGCGTTGACGGTGCAGGGCACCGAGGCGCCGCCCGCGCCCGGCAAAGGGCTGGTGCCGGTCGAGACCTATCTGCGCGGCCGGGGTCTCAACCCGCTGGCCGACCGGCTGCGTGCCTCGGTGCAGGGTGTGAAGGCCCCGTTGCAGGCGTTGGTGCAGTCGGCGGCGCCCGCTCAGGTGCCGGCGGCGACAGCCGCGCTCGGCGAGCTCAAGCGGGTGGCCGAAGGCGACGTGGCGGCCGCATTGAACGTGAACATCGGCTTTTCGGATGCGGACGGCGATTGATCTGCATTGGAATCGTCGCCACTGGCTGGCGGCCGTGGCCGCTGCCGCGCTCGGCGCGCGTGCGCCGCTGCTGGCAGCCAGGCCGAGCGGCGGCCGCTTTGCCGCTGCCTGGCAGGCCGCAGCCGGCTACCAGGTCGGCGTGCTCGAAGCGAACGAGCGGGCGTTGTCGATCCGGTCGGCGGTCGACGTCCCGACCCGCGCACACGCGCTGGCCGCCGAACCCGACGGCACGCTGCTCACGGTCGCACGCCGGCCGGGCGACTGGTTGCTGCGCTGGCGTCCCGACGGCAGCCTGCTGCAGTGGGCATGGATCGAGCCGGACCGCGCCTTCAACGGCCACGCGTTGGTCAGCGCCGACGGCAAACGGCTCTACACCACCGAAGCCGACCTGGACAGCGGCGACGGCCTGGTCGGCGTGCGCGACCGCGCCACGCTGCGCAAGCTGGCCGAGTGGCCGACCCACGGTGCCGACCCGCATGCGCTGCTGCTCGACGCCAGCGGCGACCTGATGGTCGCCAACGGCGGCATCCGCACCCGGCCCGAAACCGGACGCGCCAAGCTCGACCTCGATCGCATGGATGCATCGGTGGTCCGGCTCGACGCCGGCGACGGCCGGCTGCGCGGACAGTGGCGCATCGACGACGCGCGGCTGAGCCTGCGGCATCTCGCCTGGTCGGGCCGCACCTTGGCCATCGCGATGCAGGCGGAGCATTCCGATCCGGCTGCCAAGGCCGCTGCGCCGGTCCTCGCGCTGTGGGATGGGCGCTCGATACGCGCGGCGCAAGCGGCGGATGTCCCGCTGCTCGGCTATGGCGGCGACGTCGCGTGCGCCGGGCGTGCGGTGGCCGTCAGTTGCCCGCGCGCCGATGGCGTCGCCGTCTGGCACGCCGACGGCCGCTGGCACCGGCGCGTCCCGCTCGACGAGGCCTGTGCCTTGGCAGCCGACGTCGCCGGCGGCTGGTGGGCCGGCGGCGCGTCGTTGGCCATGGACGCGCCGAACGGCGTGCAGCGCGCCACGCCTGCCGGCATTCGGCTCGACAACCACTGGTTGCGGCTGGGTTGAGCCAGCGAGCGCGGGACGGCGCTGTTTGAGACAATCCGACCCATGACTGCCACCGACATCCAGGCCTACATGGCTCACGTGGGCACTGCGGCGCGCGCCGCGGCCAGCCGCATGGCCGCCGCCTCCACCGCCTCGAAGAACGACACGCTGCTGCGCCTGGCGGCGCTGATCCGGGCGCAGGCCGAGCCGCTGCAGGCCGAGAACGCCAAGGACGTCGCCGCGGCCGAGCGCAACGGCCTCGCCGCGCCGATGGTCGACCGGCTGCGCATCACGCCCAAGGTCGTCGAGCAGATGGCTCAGAACTGCGAGCAGGTCGCGGCGCTGCCCGACCCGGTCGGCGAGATGACCCACCTGCGCCGCCGGCCGACCGGCATCACGGTGGGCCAGATGCGCGTGCCGATCGGCGTGTTCGGCATGATCTACGAGAGCCGGCCGAACGTGACCGTCGAAGCGTCGGCGCTGGGCATCAAGAGCGGCAACGCCTGCGTGCTACGCGGCGGCTCCGAGGCGATCCACTCCAACCTCGCGCTCGCGAGGCTGGTGCAGCAGGCGCTGCGATCCACCGGGCTGCCGTCCGAAGGCGTACAACTGGTCGAGACCACCGACCGCGAAGCCGTCGGCCGGCTGATCGCGATGCCCGAATACGTCGACGTGATCATCCCGCGCGGCGGCAAGTCGCTGATCGAGCGCATCAGCCGCGAGGCCACCGTGCCGGTCATCAAGCACCTGGACGGCAACTGCCACGTCTATGTCGACGAAACGGTCGATCTCGACCTCGCCGTCAGCGTGACCGACAACGCCAAGACGCAGAAGTACAGCCCGTGCAACGCGGCCGAGTCGCTGCTGGTGCATCGCGGCGCCGCGGCCGCCTTCCTGCCGCGCATCGGCGCGATCTTCGCTGCCAAGGGCGTCGAGATGCGCTGCGATGCGGCCTCGAAGACGTTGCTGCAGGCGGTCGACAGCGCGAAGATCGTCGACGCGGCCGAGCAGGACTGGTACGAGGAATACCTGGCACCCGTCATCAGCATCAAGCTCGTGGACAGCCTCGACGAAGCCATCGAGCACATCAACCGCTACGGCTCGCACCACACCGACGCGATCCTGACCAACCACCACCCGAACGCGATGCGCTTCCTGCGCGAGGTCGATTCGGCCAGTGTGATGGTCAATGCGTCGACGCGTTTCGCCGACGGCTTCGAATACGGCCTGGGCGCCGAGATCGGCATCTCCACCGACAAGTTCCACGCTCGCGGCCCGGTCGGCCTCGAAGGCCTCACGTCGATGAAATACGTCGTGCTGGGCCAGGGCGAAATCCGGACGTGACCATGCACGATCCGCGCACCGCGCTCGTGCTGTTCTCGGGCGGGCAGGATTCGACCGTTTGCCTCGCCTGGGCGCTGGACCGCTATGCGCGCGTCGAGACCATCGGCTTCGACTACGGCCAGCGCCATCGTGTCGAGCTGGAATGTCGCCCCCGGGTCCTGGCCGAGGTGCGGCATGCCTTTCCGGCGTGGGCCGAGAAACTCGGCGCCGACCACCTGCTCGACCTTGCCTTGCTCGGCCAGATCTCCGACACCGCCCTCACGTCGGCACGCGCGATCGAGATGGCCGGCAACGGTCTGCCCACCACCTTCGTGCCGGGGCGCAACCTGCTGTTCCTGAGCTTCGCCGCGACGGTGGCCTACCGCCGCAGCGCCGGCGTGCTGGTGGGCGGCATGTGCGAGACCGACTACTCCGGCTACCCCGACTGTCGCGACAACACGCTGAAGGCGCTGCAGGTCGCGTTGAGCCTGGGGCTGGACCAGCCGCTCGTCATCGAGACGCCGTTGATGTGGCGCGACAAGGCGCAGACCTGGGCGCTGTCGAACGAACTGGGCGGCGGCACGCTGAACGACCTGATCGTCGAGCACACCCACACCTGCTATCTCGGCGACCGGTCGCAACGCCACCCCTGGGGCTATGGCTGCGGCCAGTGCCCGGCGTGCGACTTGCGGCGGCGCGGCTACGAAATCTACAACGCGGGCTGAGCCGCCCGATGGGGCGGCTTTGATCCCGGCTGCGGCTGTCGTAGAGTCGCGGGATAACGTCCATGCTGAGGAAGGAGAGCGGGTTCATGAGCACCACACAGATCGTCACCCTGGCCGTCATCGCCGTGCTGCTGTTCTGGGCGGTCGGCGCCTACAACCGACTGGTGCGGCTGCGCAATACCATCGGCAATGCCTTCGCGCAGATCGACGTGCAGCTGAAGCGGCGCTACGACCTGATCCCCAACCTGGTCGAGACAGCCAAGAAATACGTCACGCACGAGCGCGAGACGCTCGAAGCGGTGATCGCCGCACGTAACCAGGCCAGCACGGCGGCCGACCACGTGCGGGCCAGGCCGACCGACGCCGGTGCCATCGGCGCGCTGGCGATGGCCGAGCAGGCGCTCGGCGGCACGCTGGGACGGCTGATGGCCGTGGTCGAGAACTACCCCGAGCTGAAAGCCGACGAGACCCTGCGCGAGCTGTCCGAAGAGCTGACCAGCACCGAGAACAAGGTGGCCTTCGCGCGGCAGGCCTTCAACGACTCCGCGCTCGACTACAACAACGCGGCGCAGCAGTTCCCCACCAGCATCGTTGCCAGTGTGTTCGGCTTCAAGGAGGCGGGCATGCTGCAGTCGACCACGCAGGACGTCGAACGCCAGGCCGTGCGCGTGCAGTTTTGACGCCCGGGCCGGCCGTCCGCTGACCCGCCATGGCGATGCGCTTTCGCGATCATCAGGACGCCGCACGCACGGCCACGCGGCGCCTGCTGCTGCTGTTCGTCGGCGTGCTGTTGCTGCTGGTGCTGGCGGTCAACGGCGTGCTGGCGCTGATCTACCGGCTCAGCTTCCCCTGGACGATCGACTACCCGAATCTCTTCTTCGAGACCAACACCGCGCTGGTGCTGCTGTTCGTGCTTGGCGGCAGCTGGTTCGAGATGCTGCGGCTGCGCGAAGGCGGCGTGCACGTGGCCCGGCTCGCGGGCGGGCGCGGCATTTGCGAGCCGCACGGCAAGCCGCAGGACCTGTACGAGAAGCGGCTGGTCAATATCGTCGACGAGGTCGCCATTGCCTGCAACGTGAAGCCGCCGCAGGTGTTCGTGCTGCCGCGCGAGGACGCCATCAATGCCTTCGCGGCCGGGTGGGATCTCGACGATGCGGTGGTGGCGGTCACGCGTGGCGCATTGGAAAAACTCACGCGCGATGAACTGCAAGGGGTCGTGGCGCACGAGTTCAGCCACTTGGTGCACGGTGACACCCGCCTCAACATGCGGTTGATCGGCCTGGTGTGGGGCCTGCAGATGCTCTACAACTTCGGCCACTCGCTCGTCGAGCCCGACGAGGATGGCCGCCACCACCCCGGCTTCCTGTTCGGTCTCGGGCTGATGGCGGTGGGCTCGCTCGGCTGGATCGCCGGGCGGCTGCTGAAGGCGGCGGTGTCGCGCCAGCGCGAGTTCCTCGCCGACGCGTCGGCCGTCAAGTTCACCCGCAGCATGACGGGCATCGGCGGCGCCCTGCGCAAGATCGCCGACCAGGCGTGGCGGCGGCAGGACGCCTGGCACAACGCGCATGCCGAAAGCCTGTCGCACCTGTTTTTCGTCTCGCGACTGCGCTGGGCCCGGTTTGCGACACACCCTCCGCTGGGCGAGCGCATTCAGCGCATCTACGGCCATACGATGGGGCCGCTGCCGGCACGTGCGCTGCCGGCCGAAGACGACGACTCGCCCGATACCGAGCCGATGGGTGGCGCGATGGCCTTCGCCTCCGGCGTGCCGGGCGGGCCGAGCGCGGCGATGACGCCCGACGCCGAAGCTTTGCGCCACGACGCGCTGCAGCAGCCGGCGCTCGACGGGCCGGCTGCCCGCGAGCGCGAAGCCATCGCACGCATCCGGCGCTGGCAGGGCCCGGGCGAGCGCAAGGCGGCGGTGCTGGCGCTGCTGATGTCCCCCGCCAACCCGCGCGAGCAGAAGGCCTGGGAAACGGAAACCGACGGCATCGTCGTGGCCAACGCGGTGCGGGCGGACGTGGCCGACCTGACGCACGCGGCGCGCTTGCCGGTGCTCGAACTGCTGTGGCGGCGCACGGCCCGCACGCCCATGCCGGAGCGCCGATCGATGGTCGAAGCCGCTCGCCGCATGATGGGCGCCGATGGTCACGTCAGCCCGCTCGACCGGCTGCTGTGGCTGGCGATGCGCCATGTGCTCAGCGGCACGAAGACCGACCAGCCGGCGGCGACCGGCCGCAACGACATCGGGTCGCTGTCGCAAGAGGTTGCAGCGCTGACGGCGTTTCTCGCGAGAATCGTCGAGGCCCGCTCCACCGAAGGCCCGCGAGCGGACCAGGAACCGCTGTGGTACCGCGCCGTGATGCGTGCGCTGCTCGGTGATCGCGCCGTGCCGGCATGGCGCGCGCCCGATGCCAACGCACTGGTCGCGGCGCTGCGAGGGGTGGCGGCGCTGTCGTCGATGCAGCGGCCGGTGCTGCTGCGCACGTGGGTGGAAGCGGCGCTGCAACTGGCGCCGGACGGGCAACTGGGCCATGGCGCTGCCGATGCGTTCCGGCTCGTCGCGCTGTTGCTGGATACCCCTAGCCCCAAGGCGCTGGCCGACCAATACATTGAAATCGGCGAACCGTGACCTGCGTTTCTGGCGGGGCGCGAGAACAAGGAGAACCCACGATGAAAGCTCTACCCGTCATGGCTGCCATGACCATGGCCTGCGGCGCGGTGCACGCCGCCGACGCCCAGGCGCTGTACGTGCGCAGCCTGGCCGCTACCTGCGCCAACTGCCACGGCACCGACGGCCGCACGGTCGACGGCTCGGCAGTGCCTGCGCTGGCCGGCATGCCGGCGACATATCTCGTCGAGCAGATGAAAGCGTTCAAGGCAGGCACCCGCCAGGCAACGGTGATGCACCAGATCGCCAAGGGTTACGACGACCGGCAGATCGACCAGATCGCGGCGTACTTCGCCGCCCAGAAGAAGTGAGGAGGCACCCCATGCAACGACGTTCCCTCCTGCAAGGCGCGGCTGCGCTCGGCGTGCTCGGGCTCGGCGCCTGCGCCACCTCGTCCGCACCGTCGAAAGCCAAGGTGCTGGTCATCGGCGGCGGCTATGGCGGCGCCACCGCTGCGAAATACGTGCGCCTGCTGTCCGACTACAAGATCGACGTGGTGCTGGTCGAGCCGCAAAGCGCCTTCGTCTCGTGCCCGGTCTCCAACCTGGTGCTCGGCGGCAGCAAGACCCTGGCCGACATCACGACGCCCTACGACCATCTGCGCAGGCGCCACGGCATCACCATCGTCAAGGACAGCGTCGCGCGCATCGACCCGGCAAAGAAGGTCGCGGTGCTCGCGTCCGGCGCCAGCATCGGTTACGACAAGCTGGTGCTCTCGCCCGGCATCGAGCTGATGTTCGACAGCATCCAGGGCCTGAAGGCAGCCAACGAGTCGGGCCGTATCCTGCAAGCCTGGAAGGCCGGTCCCGAGACCGTCGCATTGCGCAGGCAACTTGAGGCCATGCCCGACGGCGGCGTCTATGCGCTGACCATCCCCGAGGCACCCTACCGCTGCCCGCCCGGGCCTTACGAGCGCGCCTGCCAGGTCGCCAGCTACTTCAAGGCCGCCAAGCCGCGCTCCAAGGTGCTGGTGCTCGACGCCAACCAGGACGTCACCTCCAAGGGGCCGCTGTTCAAGAAGATCTGGGCCGAGCAATACAAGGGCATCGTCGAATACCGTCCGCAGCACAAGGCGGTGGCGGTCGACGAGCAGGCCGGCCTTGTCAAGTTCGAAATCAACGACGACGTCAAGGCCGACGTGCTCAACGTGCTGCCGACCATGCGTGCCGGCGCCATCGCGGTGCAGACCGGCCTCGCCAACGCCAACGCGCGCTGGTGCCACGTGAATTACCTGAACTTCGAGTCCACCGCGGCGAAGGACATCCATGTGCTCGGCGACTCGATCCAGATCGCGCCCGGCATGCCGAAGTCCGGCCACATGGCGAACTCGCACGCGAAGGTCGCGGCTGCCGCCATCGTTGCCGAGCTGAGCGGCTGGCCCGTGAACCCGGCACCGATGCTGACCAACACCTGCTACAGCTTCACCGATGCCAGGAACGTGATCCACGTCGCCAGCGTGCACGAGTACGTTGCGGCCGAAAAAACCTTCAAGGCGGTGGCCGGCTCGGGCGGCGTCTCGCCGGGGCCGACCGAACTCGAAGGCGTCTACGGCTGGAACTGGGCACAGAACATCTGGGCCGACAGCCTGGGCTGACGTCCTTCTCGCCCGTTTGCAAGGCCGCTGTCCGCAGCGGCCTTTTCCGTTTGAAATGGGGCCGTTGCCAAGGTCGCCTAGACTGCCGGCCTGTGAATCGACCTTCCCCTCCTTCCGCGCCGGCCGCGTTGCCGCTGTCGCGCCTGCTGGCCCACACCGCCGACGCCGTGCAGGCCGTACGGGCCGGGCAGTCGCTCAATGACGCGCTGGCGGCCTGTCCTGCCGAGGCGCGCCCCGGCACGCAGGCTCTGAGCTTCCAGGTGTTGCGCTCGCTGGGCCGCGCACAGGCCTTGCGGGAGCGCCTTGCCAAGCGGGCGCCCGCGGCGTGGGTCGATGCCTTGCTGCTGTCCGCGCTGGGGCTGGCCTGGGACGCCGAGGCAGCGCCGTATGCCGAACACACCTTGGTCGACCAGGCTGTCGAAGCCGTCAAGCAGCGCGAACGCGCCCAGGCACCGTTCGTCAATGCGGTGCTGCGGCGCTTTCTGCGCGAGCGGGACGATCTGGTGCGTGCAACGGACGGCGATGCGGTGGCGCGCTGGAATCATCCCGGCTGGTGGATCAAGCGCCTCCGGCGAGACTGGCCGCCGCACTGGCAGACGCTGCTGGCCGTCAACAACGAGCGTCCGCCGATGACCCTGCGCGTGCACGCCCGGCGCGGCACACCTCAGGGCTACCAGCACCGGCTGCAGGAGGCCGGGTTGGGGGGCCGCATCGTCGGCCCGCACGCGATCCGGCTCGACGCACCGGTGGCCGTGAACCGGCTGCCGGGTTTTGCCGACGGCGACGTGTCGGTGCAGGATCTCGCCGCGCAGTGGGCGGCACCGCTGCTGGTCGGTTCGGGGGCGCAGGCCCTGCCTGCGGGTGCGCGCGTGCTCGATGCCTGCGCCGCGCCCGGGGGCAAGACGGCCCACCTGCTCGAACTGGCGGACCTCGACGTGCTGGCGCTCGACAGCGATGCGGCCCGTCTGGCCCGGGTCGGCGAAACGCTTGCACGCATCGGGCTGCAGGCCGAACTCAAGACAGCAGACGCGCGCGACCCTGCGAGCTTCTGGGACGGGCGGCTGTTCGACGCGATCCTGATGGATGCGCCCTGCAGCGCCTCCGGCATCGTGCGCCGCCATCCCGACGTGCGCTGGCTGCGGCGCGACAGCGACATCGAGGCCCTCGCGACCATCCAGCGTGACATGCTTCACGCGCTGTGGCCGTTGCTCAAGCCGGGAGGGCGCCTGCTGTACTGCACCTGTTCGGTGTTCCGGGCTGAAGGTGAGCAACAGATCGACGCTTTTTTGCAACGAGCATCCGACGCGCACGGCCTGCCGTCGCCCGGCCATGCGCTGCCCGTGCCCCACAATGGAACGGCGGCCGTCGTTTCGGGGACAGAGACGGCTGCGCACGACGGCTTCTTCTACGCCGTGCTGCACAAGCGCCCCGCCTAGAAAACGACTTCTCCATCGTGCATCGCGCTCACCGGGTCACCCACCAAGACAGCCTCGCTGCCGGCCCGGCAGCAGTTGCAGGGGTGCCACGCGTCCGGTGCTGGGTGGTGGCGGCGCTGTTCGCCCTGCTGTGGTGCGGATGGGCGTCGGCGGCCGGCATCAATCTGCGCGACGTCGAGCTGGGCCGCAGCGACGATGGCGTGCTGCTCAGCTTCACGGCCGGATTCGAGCTGCCCAAAACCGTCGAGGAGGCGCTGCTCAAGGGGGTGCCGCTGCATTTCGAGGCCGAGGCGCAGATCTACCGTTCGCGCTGGTACTGGCGCGACCAGCGGGTGGCCCGCGCCGGCCGCACCTGGAGGCTCGCCTACCAGCCGCTGACACGGCGCTACCGCGTCACCTTCGGCAGCCTGAATCAGAACTACGACACGCTGGACGAGGCGCTCGCTGCGATCCAGCGCACGACACGTTGGCGCATCGCCGACCTGTCCCGTTTCGAGCCCGGTGAACGGCACTACATCGAGCTCGATTTCCGGCTCGACACCTCGCAGCTGCCGCGTCCGTTCCAGATCGGCATCGGCGGTGAGGACGAATGGGACCTGTCGGCCGAGAGCACGCTGGTGATGGACGACCCGAATTGATGGCCCACCCCCTACGCGCTTCGCGCGCCCCCTCCAGGGGGCGACGCTGGCGGACCGGCGGAGCCGGATCCGCGGCGTCACTCGGCCGCACATGCGGGGTGCCGAGACAGCGCGCCTGGTTGTTCGTACGTTTTCGATGATGACGCTGTGACCAAAGCGACCCGCTGGGCCTGGATCATCTCGCTTGTCGCCATCTCCGGCGCAGGCCTGGTGCTGGTGTTCCTGCTCGCGCTGTCGACCAACAACCGGCGGCTGTACGAGCAGCACTTCGAATGGCTGCTGTGGCTCAACGTCGCGGTGGCTACCGTACTGGCGCTGGTCATCATGATTGCCGGCGTGCGGCTGACGCTGCGCATGCGGCGACGCAAGTTCGGCAGCCGGCTGCTGTTCAAGCTGGCCGGGATCTTCGCGCTCGTGGGCGTGATCCCGGGGCTGGTGATCTACACCGTGTCCTACCAGTTCGTCACGCGCAGCATCGAGAGCTGGTTCGATGTCGAAGTGGAGGCGGCGCTCGATGCCGGCCTCAACCTCGGGCGCGTCACGCTCGACACGCTGGTCGAGGACCTCGCCAGCAAGACGCGAGCGGCCGCCGACCGCCTCTCGAGCGAAGGTCGGGAGGCGGCGCTGGCGCTGGCGATCGAGCGTGTGCGCGATCAGCTGTCGGCACAGGATGCGGCACTGATCGGCGCCAGCGGCCAGCCCATCGTCAGTGCCGGCATCCAGCGCGACGTGCTTGCGTTGGCGCCCGACCGGCCGTCCGTCGCGCGGCTGCGGCAGGTTCGCAGCCAGCGCGTGATCGCCCAGCTCGAGGGCCTGGACGACGACACCGGCCCGCCACGCATCCGCGCACTGGCGCATGTGCCGTCGAGCAGCTTCAACCTGTCCGACGGCGACCGCTACCTGCTCGTCACGCAGCTGATTCCCGAGACCTTGGCGGCCAACGCGCAAGCGGTGCAGTCGGCCTACCGCGAATACCAACAGCGCGCTCTCGCTCGCGAAGGCCTGCGGCGCATGTACATCGGCACGCTGACGCTGTCGCTGTTCCTTGCGGTGTTCGGCGCCGTGCTGCTGGCCGTCACGCTCGGCAACCAGCTGGCTCGGCCGCTGCTGCTGCTGGCCGAAGGCGTGCGCCAGGTTGCGCACGGCGACCTGACGCCCAAACAGGTGTTCGCGTCGCGTGACGAGCTTGGCGGCCTGACGCGCTCGTTCGCCGACATGACGCAGCAGTTGTCGGATGCGCGCTCGCTGGTCCAGCGCAGCCTGAGCGAGCTCGAGTCCGCCAAGACCAACTTGCAGACCATCCTCGACAACATGACCGCCGGCGTGATCGTGCTGGACGCCGAAGGCCGCATCGACACCGTCAACCCCGGCGCGACCCGCATCCTGCGACTGCCGGTGGCCGCCTACCGCGGCCGTGCTCTGGCCGACGTGCCCAAGCTGCAGGACTTCGCGGCCGAGGTGGCACGTCTGTTCGAGCTGCACATGGCGGGCAACGAATCCGGCGAGCGCGACCACTGGCAGCAGTCCTTCGAGCTGCAGCCCGCGCCCGATGCCTTGCCCGAGCGCGGCTCGATCACGCTGCTGGTGCGCGGTGCCTGGCTGCCGCTGCAGGCGCGGCTGCTGGTGTTCGACGACATCTCCGAGGTCGTGTCGGCGCAG
Organism: Caldimonas mangrovi; assembly: GCF_023721835.1. Classification (GTDB taxonomy): domain Bacteria; phylum Pseudomonadota; class Gammaproteobacteria; order Burkholderiales; family Burkholderiaceae_C; genus Caldimonas; species Caldimonas mangrovi. Next base: position 436,526 of record NZ_JAMKFE010000003.1, read on the forward strand.
CGCTCGATCGCCTGGGGCGAGGTCGCGCGCCGCCTGGCACATGAAATCAAGAACCCGCTGACACCGATCCAGTTGTCGGCGGAGCGGCTGCAGCACAAACTCGAAGCCAAGCTCGAGGGCACCGACCGGCAGATGCTCGCCAAGTCGGTGGGCACCATCGTCAACCAGGTCAGCGCGATGAAACAGCTGGTCAACGAGTTCCGCGACTACGCGCGGCTGCCGTCGGCCGACCTGAGGCCGCTCGACCTCAACGCCATGGTGGCCGAAGTGATCGGCCTGTACGGTTCGGCGCTCGAGTCCGGGCATCTGCATGCCGACCTGGCGCCGGACCTGCCGCCTATCCTCGGCGACGCCAGCCAGCTGCGGCAGGTGGTGCACAACCTGCTGCAGAACGGACTGGACGCCATCGTCGAGCAACCGGACGGGCTGGTGCGGGTTTACACCGAAGTGCAGCGCGGCGACGATGGCGGGCTGCGTGCCGTGCGGCTCGTGGTCGCCGACAATGGGCCTGGTTTCTCCGAGAAGGTGCTCAATCGGGCGTTCGAGCCCTATGTGACCACCAAATCAAAGGGCACCGGGCTCGGGCTGGCGGTCGTCAAGAAGATCGCCGACGAACACGCCGCGCGCATCCGCCTGAAGAACCTCGGCGCGCAAACAGCCGCTTCGGAAGGCGCCGCCGTGAAGGGCGCGCAAGTTTCGATATCATTTTCAAAGATCGCTCCACCCAGCCCTGCCTCCCCGGACGGCCTTCCGCCTGTCGCCGTGGGCCCAGGGAGTTGAGACTGCATGGCCACCATTCTTGTTGTTGACGACGAACTCGGCATCCGCGCATTGCTGTCGGAAATCCTGAGCGACGAGGGCCACAACGTCGAACTCGCGGAGAACGCGGCGCAGGCCCGGGCCTTCCGCGAGACCCGCCGACCCGACCTCGTGCTGCTCGACATCTGGATGCCCGATGTCGACGGCATCACGCTGCTGAAGGAGTGGAGCGCCAGCGCCCAGCTGACGATGCCGGTGATCATGATGTCCGGCCACGGCACCATCGACACCGCGGTCGAGGCGACCAAGTTCGGCGCGATGGCCTTCCTCGAGAAACCGATCACGCTGCAGAAACTGCTGCGCGCCGTGGAGCAGGGCCTCGCCCGGCAGGCGCCACGCCCGGCGCAGCCCGCCCCGGTGCTGCATCAGCACGCGGCCCATCCGGTGCGAGACTTCGGCATCGACCCTGCGACGACCGGCGTGCCGCTGGCAACCGCGCCGCTGATGCTCGGGCCGCAACCCGAGCAGGTCTTCGTGCTCGACCGGCCGCTGCGCGAAGCGCGCGACGCGTTCGAGAAGGCGTACTTCGAGTTCCACCTCGCAAAGGAAAACGGCAGCATGACCCGCGTGGCCGAAAAGACCGGCCTCGAGCGCACCCACCTGTACCGCAAGCTCAAGCAGCTGGGCGTCGACCTCACGCGCAACAAGCGGTCCGGCGGAAACTGATATACTGCTCGACTTTCTGGCCTGGTAGCTCAGTTGGTAGAGCAGCGGATTGAAAATCCGCGTGTCGGTGGTTCGATTCCGCCCTAGGCCACCAAAGAAATTCGAAGCCCCGTGCAGCTGCCAAGCGCACGGGGCTTTTTCGTGGGGCGTGCGCGGATCACTCGCGCACCAGCACCAGCCCTTCCTTGGGCCCCAGGGTGAGCTGTGACACCGGGGTGCCGTTGTTGACGGCCGGGTCCTGGCGGGCCAGCAGGCGCCGCCAGCCCGGCTCGAGCTGCACGCTGCGGGCATCGTCGTTCGGGTTCACCAGCACCATCGCATGCTCGAAGCGGCGGCGGTGCACGCCGTTGGACCAGGCGGTGAGCGTGGGGGCATCGAGCGGCGCACCGAAGGCGACCTCGTACTCGTCGAACCATGGCACCGAGCTGTAGCCGACGGCCGGGTCGGTGAACGAGAACTGGCCGTCGCCGAGCAGGCACGAGGTGAAGGCGTAGCGGAAGAAGCGCCAGTCGCCGGGGCTGCCGTGCACGTTGAAGCCGACCAGCGCGGGCGGGCGCAGGTGGGCGGCGGCGGAGAAGTAGCGCTGCATCATCAGCCGCCAGCCGTCGGGGCGCCCTTCGAGCGAGTAGCTGGCCCCCATCATGCCTTCGAGAAACGCCGCCGACAGCCGGCCCTTGAACTCCGGGTACGACAGGTCGTTGTCGACGTTGCCCATCTGGATGCGCCCCGGCGCGTGGGCCTCGGCGGCGGCCCAGTGCAGGGCATGGCCCTGGCGGTAGGCGGCGGCGACGGCCGGGTCCTGGCTGCTGACGTTGTGGCCGTCCAGGCGCCAGTTGGCCTGTCTGACGCGCGAATGCTTCATCACGTTGTCGAAGTACCAGATGTCGAACTCGGGCACGCGCAGGAAATAGGTCTGGGCGTTGCGCCGGGCCAGCCATTGGGGGTAGCGCTCGCCGTGGGCGTCGGGGGCGCTCCAGTTGGTGAAGTTGATGTCGTAGGCCCCGTACGAGGTAGACCACTGCGTCTGGGCGCCGGTGACGGCGTCGCGCAGCCACCAGTCGGTGGCGGCGAGCTTGGCGAGAGTGTCATGGTTGGAGGTCTTGCTCGGGTCGTCGGTGTGCTCGTTGAGGATGGTGTACTGGCCGACCTTGAGTGACGGGTTGAGGGTTTTCAGTGCGACGACGGCGCTGCGGATCTTGGAGCCGTCGGTGTCGCCGCGCCAGCCGGGGTGGAAGCCGAGGATGACGGTGTCCAGGCGCGCGAGCTGCTGCTGGTAGGCCGGGTCGTCGTAATGCTTGGCGCCGATGTTGGCGCCCAGCAGCGGTGCGGCACCCGGTGGGCGCACGTAGGTGCCACCGACCGGGGTGGGGGCCGGTGCAGATGCAGGCGAGGGCATGGCGGGGGCCGATGGCGTTTCCGTGTTCGTGTCGGCATGCCTGCCACCGCAAGCGGCCAGAGCCGCCACGCCGAGTTGCAGGGCGATCAGCGTCAGTCGGCGCTGTCCCCCGGGATGCAATGCACAAATCCCCATGTCCCCTCCACGCGTTTGGATCGATGCCAGCCCTGGTGGGCGCCGTGGGCCGATCGGCGCGACGGCGACGTCGCCACATCGGTTCTTTTTCTTTACTTCCACGAATTGACGACTATATATGGACAAATTAGCTGTCTGTGCATTTATAAATTGAACGCAACATAACAACAAATCGGAATCGACATGCGGGTCGGAAATCTTGTTCGAGAAGTCGGCGCACACCTTCTGCACGGTGTGCGCCGCTTCGATGATCGACGGAGCTTGAACATGGACCGCCGCCCCAAGACCTTGCCGCTGGAACTCGCCCTCGCCGTTCTGCACAGCGCCTTTTCGCGCTGGACCGTCCATTGCATGTCGGCCGCCGGGCTGCCGGAACTGACGCCGCTCGACGTGCTGGTGCTCCATCACGTCCACCACCGCGGGCGGGGCAAGCACTTGTCCGACATCTGCTTCGTCCTCAACGTCGAGGACACCCACGTCGTCAACTATTCGCTCAAGAAGCTGCAAGGCCTGGGCGTGGTGCGGTCCGACCGCAAGAAGAAGGAAGTGGCCTACGCCACCACCGAGGTCGGCCGCAGCCTGGTCGAGCGCTATCGCGAGATCCGCGAACGCTGCCTGGTCGACGCGCTGGCCTCGGACCGCGAACTGAACGGCAAGGTCGGCGACCAGGCCCCGCTGCTGCGTGCGCTGTCCAGCGTGTTTGACCGGGCGGCACGAACTGTCGCGATGCTGTGATGCCCAGCCCTGTCCGAAGCGCTGCCTCCTGGTGCCGGTACGTCTGCCGCCACCGCTGCACGCCCGTCAGACGCCTCTCGCGCCGTGTGTGCAATCTCACGCTCGCGTTTCCGGGGGGACGGGCGGCATCAAGCGTGGCAGGTTGCTGTCGCATATACAAGGAAGCACCGTGAAGCCCCGGCCGACGAGTGCGCTCGGGGTTCGCCGCGCCGGCTTGGCCGGTGCTCCGCAAAGGTTGCCGCCACGGCAGGTCATTTCGGGTCGAGAGGAGTCGGATCATGAAACTCACACGCCGTCGCGCGCTGTCCACGCTGGGGGGATGGGGCCTGCTGCCCCTGCACGCCTGGGCGCTCGCCCAGCGCCATCAACTGTCGGGCGCCTACGGAGAAGCGGTGTTCCACACGCAGAACCTGCAGACGTTCGTGCGCCAGATCGCTGACCGCACCTCGGGGGGCCTGGAGATCGAGGTGGTCCCGAACTCCAAGCTCAAACCGATGGCCGAGGTGATCCCCGCGCTCGAGCGCAAGGAGATTGCCTTCGGCGAGGTGCTGATGTCGGCGTACGGCGCCCAGCATCCCGTGCTGGGCATGGACGCGTTGCCGTTCATCGTCCGGGGCTTCGAGGATGCGGCTCGCATGTGGGACGTGACGCGGCCGACCGTCCGCGACTACCTGGCTGCGCGCGGCGTGCGCCTGCTGTATGCCGTTCCGTGGCCGCCGCAAGGCCTGTACAGCCGCATGCCAGTGAACAAGCTGGCCGACTTGAAGGGGCTGAAGTTCCGGGTCTACAACGCGGCCACGCAACGTCTGGCCGAGCTGTCGGGAGCGCAACCGGTCACCATCGCGGCCAACAATCTGCAGAAGGCGATCGAGGAAGGCGGCGTCGACGCGATGCTCACGTCCAGCACCACCGGGGTCGACAGCCAGGCATGGAAGGCCATGAAGGTGTTCGTGGACATGCGCGCCTGGATCCCCAAGAACATGTTGTGCATGAGCGAGGCGGTGTGGACGGGGCTCGACGATGCCGGGCGGCAGGCGATCGTGCAGGCCTCGACACAGGCGGAAGCCAATGGCTGGCGTCTGGCCCGAGAAGCCGACGACAGCGCCAAGAAGACGCTGACCGACCACAAGATGGAGGTGAACCTGCCATCGGTCGACTTGCGCCGCACGCTCGACCTGCTCGGCGAACGCTTCGGCCGCGAATGGGTGGGCAAGGCCGGCATGGGTCACGCCGGCGCGCTGGTGGACTACTACACGAAGCGCAATCGATAGTTGCCAACGGTCAGGACGTTGTTTCCTGATGCGCACCGACACGACCTGTCGACGCTTCACCTCGCTGTCCCGCAAGACCGTGGAACGAGCCCAGGTGGGAAACGGCCGGCGCACGTTGTTGCCGTGATCGTCGGGTGGCCGCACTCCGCTGCAGCTCGCCGTCAGCCGTTTTCGCGGAACTGTGCGACGTACGGCCTGCGCTCGACATTTGCTCCACGAACTTGCGGGACCAGCACACCGGCAGCGCGCTTGTCCCCGCTTCTTCCGGCGGCAACGGCCGCCCTCCACTTCCAAGCAAGGAGCTCCTTTCATGCACAAGTCTTCTCTCGCCGCTTTGGCGCTCGGCGGCCTGGCACTCACCGCCCACGCGCAAACCAAGTGGGATTTCGCCACGGCCTACCCCACGACCAACTTCCATACCGAGAACCTGACACGCTTCGCCAAGGAGGCGGAAGAGGCTGCGGGCGGCAAGCTGGCCATCGCCGTGCATCCCAACGCTTCGCTGTTCAAGGCGCCCGAGATCAAGCGTGCGGTGCAGGGCAACCAGGCTCAGGTCGGCGAGATCCTGCTGAGTGCCTACCAGAACGAATGGCAGGTGTTCGGGCTCGACGGGCTGCCGTTTCTGGCATCGAGCTATGGCGAGGCCCGCAAGCTGTACCGGGCCCAGAAGCCGGTGCTGGAGAAAAAGCTCGGCGAGCAGGGCATGATGCTGCTGTACGCCGTGCCGTGGCAGCCGCAAGGGCTGTACTCCAGGAAGCCGCTCAACACGCTGACCGACCTGAAGGGCAGCAAGTGGCGTGCATACAACCCGGCGACGAGCCGGATCGCCGAGTTGATCGGCGCGCAGCCGGTCACGGTGCAGGCGGCCGAGCTGTCGCAGGCGTTGGCCACCGGCGTCGTCGACTCTTTCATGACGTCGAGCGCCACCGGCTACGACAGCAAGACCTACGAGCACATCAAGTACTACTACAACGCCCAGGCCTGGCTCCCGAAGAACGCGGTGATCGTCAACAAGAAGGCTTTCGAGGGCCTCGACAAGGCGGCCCAGGATGGTGTGCTGAAGGCCGCAGCAGCGGCCGAGGAGCGCGGCTGGAAGATGTCGGAGGCGAAGGATCGCGAGTACCAGGGGCTGCTCAGGAAAAACGGCATGGAGATTGCCGAGCCTTCGCCCCAGATGAAGACCGACTTGCGCAAGCTGGTCGGCACCACCATGCTCAATGAGTGGGTCGAAAAAGCCGGTCCCGAGGGCAAGGCAATCGTGGAGGCTTACCAGAAGATGTGACGCACCCCGGCTCGCGCTGTGCGGGGGCCGGGCCTTGTGCGCCATCACACAGGAGCGCAGCACGGCGGGCCGGTTCCCCGCACTGCCGCTGCGCCCCCGTTTTCTGCTGCGACATCCGCTGGCGGGCGTGCAAGTTGCCACGTTCGTCGCGCCTGTCCCGACGCTTGCCTCTCGGTGTCGCAGAGACGACGCCTGCTACGTGCCGCCCGGCAGGTCCTGCACCGATAGCTACAAACGACGCGCCGTGCGATGACGGCCAAGGAGATGCATGGACGCTGGCACCCTACTCATCGTTGCGCTGTGCCTGAACGGCACGGTCGCGGTCGTGTGGGCGGTCATCGGGTGGGTCCTGAAGGTGATGCCCCATGCGGTGCTGCATTGGGCCTTCTCCAATATGGCCATTGGCACGGGTGTGCTGCTGCTGTATCACCGTGGCACCTGGCCGGATACGCTGGCGTTTTTCGGCAGCGATATTGCGCTGCTCTCCGGCTTCTTTGCGCTGTGCCGCGGCGTGCAGTGTTTCGCCGGGCTGCGCCGCACGGACCTCGAGTACGCCATCGTCCTCGGCGTGGGCGCCGTTGTCCTCGCCTACTACCGTGGTTGCCGGGCGGGGCGGGGTATCCGATGTCCGTCGTTGCGACCTGCTCGCTGGGTGCCTATGCCCTGCTGCGCACAAGCGGCGAAGCCTACGGGTACATGCGACGTGAGTTCGAGCGTCTGCCCAGTCTGATCACCGTTGCGCCAATGGTTCTCAGCGGGGTGCTGTTCCTGTTGCGTGCGCTGCGTGCAGCGTGGGGCATGCTCATGGGACAGGAGAACCCCGGAGACCTGAGCCGCACGGCGGCGTTCGGGACCTTCCTGATGGGCATGGTGTTCATGCAACTGCTGCAGAACGTGTCGCTGGGCGGCGTGGTGGTCACCCGGCTGATGGCCCGCATCAGGCATCTCAGCGACACCGACGCATTGACCGGCCTCGCCAACCGCCTGCGCCTGCAGGAGACGCTGAAGGGCGAAGCCCTGCGCCATCGGCGCAACGGTCATGCTTACTCGGTGGCGCTGCTCGACGTGGACCATTTCAAATCGGTCAACGACACCCACGGACACGCAGCAGGCGACCAGGCCCTGCGCGCCGTCGCAGAGGTGCTCAAGCGCACGGCGCGCACGAGCGACACGGTCGGCCGCCTCGGAGGCGAGGAGTTCTGCGTGGTGTTGCCGGAAACCGCCGAGACCGGCGCGCGGGCGCTGGCCGAGCGTGCCCGCGTGGCGCTAAAGGACGAAGCGATCGTCTTCGAGCAGCGGCAGATCCGGCTGACGGCCAGTTTCGGCGTTGCCACCTGCACCGACCCCCAGGAAGACTGGGCGGCCCTGCTCAAGCGGGCCGACGTCGCGCTGTACCGGGCCAAATCGGGCGGCCGCAACCGGATCGAGAGCTGAGGGGCAGTGCCATGCACAACCCGACATTGCTCATGGTCGCGCTGTCGTTGGGGGCGCTGCTCGCGGCAATCTGGCTGATCGGCGGCCTGGTGCTCAAGGTGGCGCGCAAGGCGACGCTGCACTGGGCGGTCTCCAACGCGGTCCTCGGGGGGGCCGTCACGCTGCTGTATCAGCGCGGTCACTGGCATGACAGCTTGGCCTTCTTCGGCAGCGACGTCGCGGTGCTGCTCGGCTACCTGGCGGTGCGCCGCGGCGTGCAGGTGTTCACCTCGCAGCGGCCCTCGGACCTCGAACACGCTGTCCTGCTGGTCGCCGGCATCCCGGCACTGGGGTGGCTGCGCGCCATGCCGGCGGTCCCGGCCCAGCAGGCCGCCGTGCTGCTGACGGCGCTGCTGTCGAGCTATGCGATGTGGCGCGCGACGCAAGAGGCGTACCACTGCATGCGCCAGGACTTCGACCGCACCACCAGCATCGCGACGGTGCTGCCGATCTTCGTGATCGGGCTGTTGCTGCTGGGCCGGGCCGTGCTGAACTGGGCCTTTCCCTCCGGTGGCGACGCGGTGCGCGATGCGACCCGTGGTGCCGAATTCGGCCTGTTCCTGCTGGCGGCCATCCTGGCCCAGATGCTGCAGAGCCTCTCGCTGGCGGGCCTCGTGATCGCCCGGCTGATCGCCCGGATCCGGCGGCTGTCCGTCAGCGACGTGTTGACCGGCGCCGCCAACCGGCGACGCCTGGAGGACGTGCTCGGCGCCGAGATGGCACGCCGGCGTCGTACCGGCCGGCCGTTGTCGCTGGCGGTGCTCGACATCGACCACTTCAAGCATGTCAACGACGCGCATGGGCATGCCGCCGGCGACGCGGCGCTGGCGGCCACGGCGGCACTGATGCGGCGCCTGTCGCGCACCGGCGACCTGGTCGCTCGCCTCGGCGGCGAGGAGTTCTGCGTGGTGCTGCCGGACACCGACCTGGCCGGCGCCGCCATCGCTGTCGAGCGCCTGCGCCGGGCATTGGAACAGGAGATGATCGTCTTCGAAGGGAAGCGCCTGCATCTGAGTGCCAGTTTCGGCGTGGCGGTCTGCGGGCCGCGGGAAGAGGGATGGTCCGACCTGCTGAAGCGCGCCGATGCCGCGCTGTACCGGGCCAAGGCACGCGGTCGAAACTGCGTTGAAACGGCACCCGCTGAACCCGAGCGGGTGGGCGCCGAGGCTTCCTGAGCCGGCGCGCCCGGGTGCCGGTGGGGGCGGGCGGGCGCTCGGGTCACCGCCTGAAGCCCGGCGCATACAATCAACCGTTTGTCTTTCGACCCCAGGAGAGTCTCCCGTGTTTATCTCTGAAGCATACGCACAAGCCCCTGCCGCGCAGGGCGGCGCCGAGTCCACCCTCGTGAGTCTGCTGCCCCTGGTGCTGATGTTCGTGGTGCTGTACTTCATCATGATCCGTCCCCAGATGAAGCGTCAGAAGGAACACAAGGCCATGATCGAGGCCCTTGCCAAGGGCGACGAGGTGGTCACTGCCGGCGGCGTGCTCGGCAAGGTGTCCAAGATCGGTGAAACCTATGTGCACGTCGAGGTATCCAACGGCGTCGAGCTCCAGATCCAGCGCAGCGCCGTGGTGCAAGTCCTGCCCAAGGGCACGGTCAAGTAAGCCGACACGCTGCCTTCCTCGTGCGGGCGCGCGTTGGTCGCGCCCGCTGTCGTCAGTGGCACAAGAGTCCTCATGAACCGTTATCCGTGGTGGAAATACGCGATCCTGGCGATCGCCGTGGTGGTCGGGTTGCTGTACACCCTGCCCAACTTCTTCGGCGAGGCGCCGGCCGTGCAGGTTTCCAGCGGCAAGGCGACGGTCAAGGTCGATACCTCGATGGTCGCGCGCGTCGAGCAGGCGCTGCAACAGGCGAACGTCAGGCCCGACTTCGTGCAGATGGACGGCAATTCGGTCAAGGCGCGCTTTGCCGACACCGACACGCAGATCCGTGCGCGCGACGTCCTCGAGCGCTCGCTGAACCCGAACCGCGAGGACCCGGCCTACATCGTCGCGCTGAACCTGCTGCCGCGTTCGCCGCAGTGGCTCGCGTCGATCAATGCGCTGCCGATGTACCTCGGCCTCGACCTGCGCGGCGGCGTGCACTTCCTGATGCAGGTCGACATGAAGGCGGCGCTGACCAAACGCGCCGAAGCGCTGACGGGTGACATCCGCAGCTTGCTGCGCGAGAAGGATTTGCGGCACGGCGGCGTGAGCCGCGTCGGCGGCGACGTCGAGATCCGTTTCCGCGACGCGCAGACGCTGGCCACGGCCCGCAACCTGCTGACCGACCAGCTGCCCGACCTGCAGTGGACCGACAGCGCCGAGGGCGACACGTTCAGGCTTGCCGGCACGCTGAAGCCCGAGGCCGCCCGTCGCGTACAGGACCAGGCCCTCAAGCAGAACATCACGACGCTGCACAACCGCGTCAACGAGCTCGGCACCAGCGAGCCGGTGATCCAGCAGCAGGGACTCGACCGCGTGGTGGTGCAGCTGCCGGGCGTGCAGGACACCGCCCGCGCCAAGGACATCATCGGCCGCACCGCCACGCTGGAGGTCCGCCTGGTCGACGACAGCGCCGAAGCGCAGGCGGCCGCCAGCGGCGCCGGACCGGTGCCCTTCGGCACCGAACGCTACGTCGAGCGCGGCGGCGGCCCGGTGATCGTCAAGCGGCAGGTGATCCTGACCGGCGAGAACCTCACCGACGCCCAGGCCGGCTTCGACGAGCAGCAGCAGCCGGCGGTGCACCTCACCCTCGATGCGAAAGGCGCGCGCATCTTCCGCGACGTGACGCGCGAGAACATCAACAAGCGCATGGCCATCCTGCTGTTCGAAAAGGGCAAGGGCGAGGTCGTCACCGCGCCGGTGATCCGCACCGAGATCGGCGGCGGCCGCGTGCAGATCTCGGGCAGCATGACCACCCAGGAGGCCAACGACGTCGCGCTGCTCCTGCGCGCCGGCTCGCTCGCCGCGCCGATGGAAATCATCGAGGAACGCACCATCGGCCCGACGCTGGGCGCCGAGAACATCGCCAAGGGCTTCAACAGCGTGCTGTGGGGCTTCGTCGCGATCGCCGTGTTCATGATGGCCTACTACCTGCTGTTCGGCGTGTTCTCGACGCTGGCGTTGTCGGTCAACCTGCTGCTGCTGGTGGCGCTGCTGTCGATGCTGCAGGCCACGCTGACGCTGCCCGGCATCGCGGCCATCGCGCTGACGCTCGGCATGGCGATCGACGCCAACGTGCTCATCAACGAACGCGTGCGCGAAGAACTGCGCAACGGCAACGCGCCGCAGACGGCCATCCATGTCGGCTACGAACGTGCCTGGGCGACGATCCTCGATTCCAACGTCACCACGCTGATCGCCGGCGTCGCGCTGCTTGCCTTCGGCTCCGGCCCGGTGCGCGGATTTGCGGTCGTGCACGTGCTCGGCATCCTGACGTCGATGTTCTCTGCGGTGTTCTTCTCGCGCGGCCTGGTCAATCTCTGGTACGGCCGGCAGAAGAAGCTGAAGTCCGTCTCGATCGGCCAGGTGTGGCGTCCGGACGGCGCCGCTGCTGCGAAGAGCGAGGGCTGAGCGCCTCGATCGACCCACCCGAATCACGCAAAGACCGAAGCGATGGAATTCTTCCGAATCAAGCGCGACATCCCGTTCATGCGGCACGCGCTGGTGCTCAACGCCATTTCGCTGCTCACCTTCCTGGCGGCGGTGTTCTTCCTGACGACACGCGGCCTGCACTTGTCCATCGAATTCACCGGCGGCACGGTGCTCGAGGTGCAGTACGCCGACGCGGCCGATCTGCCGCGCGTGCGCTCGACGGTCGAGACGCTGCAGTTGGGCGACGTGCAGGTGCAGAACTTCGGTACCTCGCGGGACGTGCTGATCCGCATCCCGTTGCGCGGCGCGGTCAAGCAGAGCGAGGTGGTCGGCAAGGTGTTCGGCCAATTGTGCAGCGCCGAGGGCGGCACCGTGCAGCGGCGCGAGACCGTCACCGAGCAGGGCGAGGCCGTCAGCCGAGAAATCTGCACGGCCGGCACGACAGAGCCCTTGCGGCTGCAGCGCAGCGAGTTTGTCGGGCCGCAAGTCGGCTCCGAACTGGCACGCGACGGGGCGCTCGCACTCGCGGCGACGATCGCCGGCATCATGCTCTATTTGGCGTTCCGCTTCGAATGGAAGTTCTCGGTCGCCGGCATCATCGCCAACCTGCACGACGTCGTGATCATTCTCGGCTTCTTCGCCTTCTTCCAGTGGGAGTTCTCGCTCTCGGTGCTGGCAGCGGTGCTCGCGGTGCTGGGCTACTCGGTCAACGAGTCGGTCGTGATCTTCGACCGCATCCGGGAATCCTTCCGCAGGTTCCGCAAGATGACGACGCCCCAGGTGATCGACCACGCCATCACCAGCACCATCAGCCGCACCGTCATCACGCACGGGTCGACGCAGATCATGGTGCTGTCGATGCTGCTGTTCGGCGGCCCGACCCTGTACTACTTTGCGCTGGCCCTGACGATCGGCATCCTGTTCGGCATCTACTCGTCGGTGTTCGTCGCCGCGGCGGTGGCCATGTGGCTGGGCGTCAAGCGTGAAGACTTGGTCAAACCGACCCGCAAGGAAACCGATCCGGACGACCCGAACGCGGGTGCCGTGGTGTAGAGTGCCAGGAATTTCGCACCGCAGGCTACCTCCCAACCATGGCGATTTCCGCCGATCCGAAGGCACTCGCAGCCCAGGCGCGCAGAACTTATCTGAACGTGCTGCTCTACGGGGCGCCGAACGCGCTGGCGGCGGTCGAAGAAGGCGCCAAGGTGTTGGCGTCCCAGCCGGCACCGCCTGACCTGCTGCTGCGTCGCCGTGATGCCTGGTCGGACCTGCAGCGCTGGCGCGCAAAGTGGCAGCAGTCCCTGGCCGGGCGCCTGCAAGGCCGGCAGTCCAGCAGCCTGCAGGACCCGGGGCCCAGCGGCCCGGGTGCCCTGAGCCACCGCGGTGGTGAACTGTCACTGGTCGACGACGACACCATCGAACTCGAGATTCTCAGCTCCCGGCTGGCGCTGGCGACCATGGATCAGGCGTCGTCGGAGTTCACCGATCTGCGTTCGCGCATGACCGTGATGGAGCGGCGCGACGAGTTGTCGTCGGCCGACGTGCTGCGCCCCCATGTGGTCGCCCGCGAGGTACTGGAAGCCTGGCGCGCCGCCGCGCTCAGCGTCGAGGCGTGGCGCGCACTCCAGCCGGTGCTGCATGACGAGATCGGCCACCTGGTGGTGCTGGCTTATCACGAGACCAACAAGTGGTTGATCGCCCACGGCGTATTGCCGGAGATCGACCTGCGGCCGTTGATCCGCCGCACCCGCGATGTCGGCGTGTCGGCGCCCAGTCCCGCAGCCGGCACGCTGGCCGGCGGGGCGGCGGTGTCCGGCAGCCAGCATTCCGGGCCGGGCAGCCTGCGGCATTCCGTGGGCGAGGAAACGCGCCTGATGACACGCGCGTCCAATCTGTTGCGGGCCTCCGAACAAGCGCAGGCGGTGCTGGGCCGGCTGAACCGGCTGGTGGGGCGCCAAGTGCCCGACTTCGAGGCCACTACCAGCTACCATGCCTCGCCCAAGCTGGCCGCCGCGATCGCCGAGGCCGAGCGTGAGGTGGTGCAGCGCCTGCGCAGCACCCGGCCGGACCAGTTGGCGGTGCCCAGTGCACCGGCCCTGCTGGACAACCTGCAGGAGCAGAAGCAGGCGCTCAAGCGCGCCACCGAATCGCCGATCGAGCGGGCGACCATCGAAATCGTCGCACTGTTGTTCCAGAGCATCCTCACCGAAGACCGGCTGCCCGCTTCCGTGCGCGTGTGGTTCGCGCGGCTGCAGATGCCGGTGCTGCGGGTCGCGATCGGTGAGCCCGATTTCTTCGCGACGACCGACCACCCGGCGCGCAAGCTGATCGACCGCATGGGCGCCTGCGTGATGGGTTTCGACGCCATGACCGCCGGCGCGATGGGCGATGCGCTCGAAAAGGAAATCAAGCGCGTGGTGCAGGTGGTCGAGGCCTACCCCGACACCGGCCGCCGCGTGTTCCAGACCGTGCTGGTCGAGTTCGAGAAGTTCCTGGAGCACTATTTCACGAAGGAAAACGAGACTTCCCGCAAGGGCGTCTCGCTGGCGCAGCAGGTCGAGCAGCGCGAGATTCTCACCATCCAGTACACGATCGAGCTGCGCAAGATGCTCAACGAGGTGCCGGTGCAGGAGGGGGTGCGCGAGTTCCTGTTCCAGATCTGGGCCGACGTGCTGGCGATGACGGCCGTCAAGACCGGCGGGCAGAGCGACGCCACCAAGGCGATGAAGCGCGCCGCGGCCGACCTCATCTGGTCGGCCAGCGCCAAAGTGTCGCGCGAGGAGCGCGCCGAGGTCATCCGTCGCCTGCCGCCGTTGTTGAAGACGCTGCGCGACGGCATGGCAGGAGCCGGTGTGCCGGCCGACAAGCAGGACGAACATCTCCAGGCATTGAACAACTCGCTCGCAGCCGCCTTCACGGCCAAGGCTGCCGCCATTCCGACCGAGCGCCTGGATGAGCTGATGCTGAGGCTGGAGACGCTCGAAGAACTGCTGCCGGACACCGAGGTCGAGATCGACGAATCCATGGTGCTCGATCTGTCCGGTCGCGAAACCTCCGGCCTCGAGGTGGTGGCCGAAGGCGGTTCGATGCCCAGCCCCGCGATGGTCGCATGGGCGCGGGGTATCCAGGTCGGCAGCTGGTTCAAGCTCGACTACCGCGGCCGCAACGAGCCGGTGCAGCTGGCGTGGCAAGGGCTGCGCAAGCAGCTGAGCCTGTTCTCGTCGCCGGCGGGGCGTTGCGTGCTGTTCCAGCAGCACCGGTTGGCCGCCTTCCTGCAGGCCGGCCTCATGGTTCCCGCTGAAGAAGAGGCACTCACGGTGCGGGCGACGCGCAATGCGCTGGCCAAGCTCGACGCCGACCCGACTCGGCTGCTGAACTAGGACCACCCCCTACGCGCCTGCGGCGCGCCCCCTCAAGGGGGCGCCACTGGCGGACCGGCGGAGCCGGACCCGCGGTGGCACTCGATGTGTGGGGCAGTGGCGTGCTGGTCGGGAAAGCGCTGCACGCGGTGAAGGCTTCTGCAGGGGCGCGAGGTGCCGCCTCGGCTGCTGAACTAGGGCCACCCCCTACGCGCCGCAGGCGGACCGGCGGAGCCGGACCCGCGGTGGCACTCGATGTGTGGGGTAGTGGCGTGCTGGTCGGGAAAGCGCTGCACGCGGTGAAGGCTTCTGCAGGGGCGCGAGGTGCCGCCTCGGCTGCGAGTCAGTCAGTGGATCAGGCGGTCGGCGGCGTCGACGAAGAGTTCGTCGAGGATCAGCGCGTCGGGTTCTTCGCCCAGGCTCCAGAACACCATCAGCACAATGATCTTCAGGTCTTCGAGCGACATGGGGCTGCCGTCACTGACCATCGCGCGGTCGATCACGATCTCGCGCATTGGAGCGGGCAGCACGCCGGCGCTTTCGAGGAAGCTGATGAACCCCATCGATTCCTCGCCCAGTTGCTCCTGCTCGGCCTGCGTGAACACGCGCATGCTGTCGGGGCTCTGGGTGCCTGCGTGGGAGTTGGCTGCGTGACTGAGGCCTTCGAGCCAGGTCAGCGCTTCCTGTATCTCGTCGTTCTCGAACCCGACCGCAGAGAGCTTGCGCGTCAGTTGCGCATGGTCTGGGCAGGCGTCCGGCCGCCAGTAGTTTTCGTACAGGTAGACGAGCACATCGAACATGTGTCCGACTATACCCGAGCGCGCAATCCCCACAGTGATGAAAACGAGGGGTGGGCGCGGGGACGGTTTTCGGCCGTCCCGGACTGCTCAGCCGTGCGCTATGCGCTGGAACAACTGCCCGGGCAGCCGGGCCACCCGGCCTTCGAGCTCCAGTTCGAGCAGGCGTGCACTCAGCTCGGCCGCCGGCCAACCCGTCCGGGCCATCAGCGCGTCCAGCGTGGCAGGATCGTAACCAAGTGCGTCAAGAACCGGATCGGCAGGTTCGGCGGCTTCGTCTTCGGAGGACGGCGCCGGGGCGGCCGCGGCCGCGAGTGCGGGTTGCAGTTCTTCCAGGATGTCCCGCGCGCTTTCGACCAGCTTCGCTCCCTGCTGAATCAATGCATGACAGCCGCGTGATTGCGGCGAATGGATCGATCCGGGGATGGCAAACACTTCGCGGCCCTGTTCGGCGGCCAGACGAGCAGTGATCTGGGAGCCGGACTGCAGTGCGGCTTCCACCACCAAGGTGCCGCGTGACAGGCCCGAGATGATTCGATTGCGTCGAGGAAAATGATCGGGGAGCGGCGGCGTCCCGAGCGAGTATTCGCTCAGCAACAGTCCCTGCTCGCCGATGCGGCGCGCCAGCGCAAGATGCCGCTTCGGATACACGCGATCGAGTCCGGTGCCCACCACGGCCACGGTACTGCCCGGCCCTTCGAGCGCCCCTTCGTGCGCTGCGGCATCGATGCCCATCGCCATCCCGGACACGACGGTGAGACCGTCGCGGCTCAGGTGGGCGGCGAACGCACGGGCGTTGTCGATGCCCTGCGGCGTCGGGTTGCGGCTGCCGACGATGGCGATCGACGCCGCCTGCAGCAACCGGAGATGGCCGATCCCATACAGCACGAGCGGCGGGTCGGCGATGTCGAGCAGCAGGGACGGGTAGGCCGCGTCGCCGAGCGTCAGCACGTGGCGGCCGTCTGCATCCTGCAGCCATCGCCAAGTGGTCTCGACCAGGGAGGACAGGGTGTCGGCCGGGCGGCTCAGCGCTGCTGCCTGCGGGGCAGGCACCACCTCGCGCCAGGCATCCGCAGGGCACGCGAAGACGGCCTGTGGTGAGCCGAAGGCTGCCAGCAATTTGCGGGCGGAATCGAGCCCGAGCCCGGGCGTTTCGACCAGCCGCAGCCAAGCGGCCAGTTCTTCTCGGTCGATCACCGCCGCCGTGCCGGCGCCGCTCAAGGTTGCGTGAAGCGATCGCCGACCTGCACCGGCTCCTTCACGTTGAGGATCAGCGCGTAGGACATGCGGTCGAAGACACGGAACACGAACAGCAGGCCGTGGCGTTCGTCGGGCAGTTGGATCTTCTGCTTGCTGCCGTAGGTGGTGTCGGTCGCTTCCCGGCCTTGACGCCAGAGCGCCAGCACATGGCCGCGCTCGACGCCATCACGCGAGCCGCGGTTCAGGGCGACGATCTGGTTCTGGCCGGCGGTCAGCGCTTCACCATAGATCGAGGCGATCTGGCCATCGAGCGCGCCCTGCGGCGCGTGCGGCACGTAGCTGATGAACTCGCGGGCCGGCACCGGAGAGAGCCGGTCGCCGACACCGACCTCGAGCCGCGTCGATTGCACCTGGAAGCTGGCGGGAATGATTTCGCCGTTTTTGCCGGTGGCGCCCGGGCGCGTGTACTCGGCCGTGCCGAGGTAGGTCGCCTCGTAGCCGAGCACTTCCTTGGAGGCCGGATCGACCAGCGGCTTCGGGTTGCGGAACAGGCGCCAGTCGCGCAGGTTACCCAGCTCGCCGCGCACATAGGCGGTTTCGCCGCGCGACAGCAACACGCGGCCTTCCTGCGTGGCGACGACACGCGGCGCCTGCTCGAGCTCGTTGCTGTTGAAGATCACGGCCTCATTGAGGAAGGGCTCGATCAGGTGCAGCGGCACCGAGGCGATGGCGCCGTCGTCGAGCGCCTCGCTGCGCACGCGCGGCGAGACCTTGATCGTGCCGTTGCCCACCGGCTGGCCGAGGCGCAGGCGGGCGCGGCCGTTCACCGTTTCAAGGTAGAGGATCTGCCCGGGATAGATCAGGTGAGGGTTGCGGATCTGGTCGAGGTTCATGCCCCACAACTCCGGCCAGCGCCACGGGCGCAGCAGGAACATCGCGGAGATGTCCCACAGCGTGTCGCCACGCTTGACGGTGTAGGAATCGGGGGCGTTGGGCGACAGCTCCGACAGCGGGACACCGGCCTCGGCGACCTGTTGCGCGGTGGTGCGCTGCTGCTGGGTGATCGGATAATTGACAGCCGACGCTGCGGTGCCGAGCGCGATCAGGGTCGCTCCGACGAGCGCTTGCGAGCCGAGGGAAGCCAGGGTTGCCTTGGGACGGGCTCGCCACAACGCGGTTCTTGTCATGCAGGGTCTCCGCTCGCCGGACATGGCCTGGAAACTCGCGGCCATGACGCTATATGGTTAATGAGTTCTCGGCTCGCCGGGCAGCAGCAGTTCGGCGAGAATCCTCACATAGTTTCACAGATTCTGCCCCTAAACCCTTGATGCCGCAACGAAATTTGCTGGAGGTTACCGCGGCAGCGGCATTGCGTCACGGTTCACGCGTTGCCGTGCCTCCACAGGTGCACCGGGGCTTTGCTTCGACATGGCCAAACTGAACATCCTGCGTTATCCCGACCCGCGCCTGCACACCGTCGCCAAGCCGGTCGTGAAGGTCGACACCCGCGTCCAGCAACTGGTCGACGACATGCTGGAAACGATGTACGAGGCCAATGGCGTGGGCCTGGCTGCCACCCAGGTCGACGTGCACGAACGCGTGATCGTGATCGACACCTCCGACGAGCGCGACGACCCGCGGGTGCTGATCAACCCGGAGCTGGTGGCCACGAGCGACGAGATGATTCTCTGGGAAGAAGGCTGCCTGTCGGTGCCGACCTTCTATGACAAGGTCGACCGCCACGCCCGCGTGACCGTCAAGGCGCTCGACCGGGAAGGCCATGAGTACAGCTTCGACGCCGATGGTCTGCTGGCCGTGTGCGTGCAGCACGAAATGGACCATCTGGTCGGCAAGGTGTTCGTCGAATATCTGTCGCCCCTGAAGCGCAACCGCATCAAGACGAAGCTGCTCAAGCGCAACCGCGACGACGAGCGCCCCTGAGCGTGGCCGGCATGAAGGTTGTCTTCGCCGGGACGCCGGAGTTCGCCGAGGCGGCCCTCGCCGCCCTGCAGGCGGCGGGCTTCGAGATCTCGCTCGTGCTGACCCAGCCGGACCGCCCGGCGGGTCGCGGCATGAAACTGCACGCCAGCCCGGTGAAGCAGTTTGCGCTCGCTCGCGGCATCGCCGTCGCTCAGCCGCGCAGCTTGCGCCTGGATGGCAAGTACCCCGACGACGCCCGTGCCGCGCAGGAAGCGCTGCGCGCTGCCGCGCCCGATGTCATGGTCGTTGCCGCTTACGGCTTGATCCTGCCGCAGTGGGTGCTGGACCTGCCGCGCATGGGCTGCCTGAACATCCACGCGTCGCTGCTGCCGCGCTGGCGCGGTGCTGCACCGATCCACCGCGCGATCGAGGCCGGTGACGCCGAGACCGGCATCACGATCATGCAAATGGATGCTGGGCTGGACACCGGCGACATGCTGCTGGTCGAGAAGACACCCGTGGCGCAGGGCGACACCACGGCCTCGTTGCACGACCGGCTCGCGGCGCTTGGCGGGCGGTTGATCGTCGAGGCCCTCGAGCTCGCCGCCTGCGGCGGTCTGACGCGCACGCCTCAGCCCAAGGAGGGCGTGACCTACGCCCACAAGATCGAGAAATCCGAGGCCGAGATCGAGTGGACCGGGCCGGCCACGGGGATCGAACGCCGCATCCGCGCCTTCGACCCGTTTCCGGGGGCCGTCAGCCTGCTGGCCGGAGTGCCCGTCAAGTGCTGGGCCGCCGAGTTGGCGCCGGGCGAGGGCGCACCCGGCCAGGTGCTGGCCGTCGACGAAGCGGGGCTGCTGGTCGCCTGCGGCGAAGGAGCGCTGCGCCTGACGCAGTTGCAAAAGCCGGGGGGCCGACGCCTGGCGGCCCGGGATTTCCTGCAGGGCCATACGGTGATGCCGGGTATGGTTTTTGATCGCGGCACCGCTTGAATTACAAACGCAAGGCCGCAACTTTGTGGCGTTGTCGACTCTTGTAACGAGGCCCGCACGATGTTCAACCTGCTGAAGACCGCTGTCCTGATGGCGGCCATCACCGGCCTGTTCATGGCCATTGGTTCCCTGCTGGGGGGGCAGCAGGGAATGATGATCGCGTTGATCATCGCGCTCGGCATGAACTTTTTCAGCTACTGGTACAGCGACAAGCTGGTGCTGAAGATGTACAACGCGCGCGAGGTCGACGAGACCACGGCCCCGCAGTTCTACCGCATGGTGCGCGAACTCGCGCAGCGCGCCGAGCTGCCGATGCCGCGCGTCTACATCATCGAGGAAAACGCGCCGAACGCCTTCGCCACCGGCCGCAACCCGCAGAACGCCGCCGTCGCGGCCACCACCGGCATCATGCGCGTGCTGACCGAGCGCGAACTGCGCGGCGTGATGGCGCACGAGCTGGCGCACGTCAGGCACCGCGACATCCTGATCAGCACGATCAGCGCGACGATGGCCGGTGCGATCTCGATGCTGGCGAACTTCGCGATGTTCTTCGGCGGGCGCGACAGCGAAGGCCGCCCGGTCAATCCCATCGTCAGCATCGCGGTGATGATTCTGGCGCCGCTGGCGGCCAGCCTGATCCAGATGGCGATCAGCCGTGCCCGCGAGTTCGAGGCCGACCGGGGCGGCGCCGAGATCTCCGGTGACCCGCAGGCACTGGCTTCGGCGCTCGAGAAGATCCACCGCTACGCGCGCGGTATTCCGATGGAAGCGGCCGAACGCCACCCCGAAACCGCCCAGATGATGATCATGAACCCGCTGTCCGGCGGCGGGCTGCGGGGGCTGTTCAGTACCCATCCGAGCACCGAGGAGCGGGTGGCCCGCCTGATGGCCATGGCACGCGGCGCCGTGGCGCCCTGACCGAGACGCTTTCCGGCACCTGCCCAGCCGCAGCGAACAGGCACATATCGAGTGACGCCGCGGATCCGGCTTCGCCGGTCCGCTGGCGTCGCCCCTCGAGGGGCGGTCGAAGACCGTAGGGTGGACCCGTTTATTGCTCAAGTCGCACGGCGATCTGCCGAAGACCATGCACGGACTGTTTATCGTGCCATGCGTCACTCGTCTTCCATCGTTGCCGTTCTCTTGCTGATTGCCACGCTCGCGGGCTGCGATGCGCTGGGCCTGGAGTCGGCCGAGGCGGTCGCCGAGCGCCGGGACGCCGAGGGCCGTGCGCTGGGCGGCGCCTGCCGGCACGCCGGCCGGGCCATCGAGGACTGCTACACGCTCAACCCGCGTGCCGACAAGGCCGCCGTCTTCGCCGGCTGGCGCGAGATGAACGACTACATGCGCGAGAACCAGATCGAGGAAGTCGCGCCGCAACTGGCACGGGCGCCTCGCCGCACCACGCGGGGCCAGACGGCCGCGGAGCCAGAGGGCGACCCCAAGGTCGAGTGAAGCCCGCGCCGACGGCCTACACTGCCGCCATGACGGCAGCGCCCCATTCCCCTGCACACGACTACGCACAGCATTGCCTCGAGCTGCTGCACACGCTCGGGCATTGCAACGCCCGCCGCATGTTCGGCGGCTATGGCATCTATCTCGACGGGCTGATGTTCGGCCTGATCGCCTTCGAGCGCCTGTACCTGAAGGTCGACGCTCAGAGCGAACCCCGCTGGCAGGATGCCGGGGGCGAGCCTTTCGTCTATGACGGCAAGGGCAAGGCGGTGAAGATGAGCTATTACACGCCGCCGGCCGAGGCGCTGGAATCGCCCGAACTGATGCGCCCCTGGGCTCGCCTGGCCCTGGAGGCCGCACTGCGCGCCCGCGCGGCCAAGCCGGCCGGCGCGGGACGCAAGAAGGCGGTCAGGAGCAGCACTGCGGCGCCGGCGCCGCGGAAGACCGCGAAGCGCTGAGCGTACGCACCAGTCGCTGCAGCGATGCGATGGCGCCGGCTGCGTGCGGCACGGCGACCAGTTCGAAGCGGGCGCTGGGCCAGCCTTCGACGACGATCTCCTGGCCGGCCGCCAGCGGCAGTTGCTCGCCGGCCTGCAGGAACACGTCGCGCGAGGCGTGCGCGGCGGTGCTGGTCGGCGTGACCCACACGCGGCCCGCGCTGACCCGCAGCAGGCCTGCCGAAGCGGCGCGCAGCGTCACGGCCTCGCCCTTGCCGACACGGCCCGCGGTGCGGCTCGATTGTTGCGACGAGGGCATGAATGAGAGAGAGCTGGCGCGTTCCATGATGTCTTCCTTTCTGCTGAATCCGTAGGTGAATCCTAGGGTTCTCCCGGAACATGGTCCAATGAGACGTTTGCGCCAGATTGATGAGAGATCGGCATGAATCAAAACATCCGGCAGCGGCCCTTGACGGTCGGCCCGCTGCGCGCCTTCGAGGCGGTCGCCCGCCACCTCAATTTCCGCCAGGCGGCCGAGGAACTGCACCTGACCCAGTCGGCGATCAGCCGGCAGATCCAGGGCCTGGAAGAGGATGTCGGCGCGCCGCTGTTCTTGCGCGGCACCCGGCACGTCGAGTTGACGGGCGCCGGTGCCGCGTTGCTGCGGGCGGCGGCGCCGCTGCTCGACCGGCTCGACGCGACGGTGCGGCAGATCCGCCAGGCGCGCGGGCGCCGCACGGTCAGCGTGACCACCTTCGCATCTTTCGCGTCCCTGTGGTTGATTCCCCGGCTGGAAGCCTTTCAGCGCGAGCACCCCGACCTCGACATCCGCGTCAGCGCCAATGACGCGATGGTCGACGTGGACGGCGGCGAGGTCGACCTGGCGCTGCGTTACTGCACCCCCGAGCAGGCGCCGCCGGGCGCCGTGCGCTTGTTCGGCGAAGTCCTGACAGCGGTCGCCAGCCGCTGGCTGATCGAAGCCGGCGCCAGCGGCAACGGCAAGCCGTTGCAGTGCCCCGAAGACCTGGCGCAGCATGCGTTGCTCGAAGAAGACGATGGCCACCCCGGTCACGGCGTGCTCGGCTGGCGCTATTGGCTGACGTCGCACGGGCTGAAGGACTTCCAGCCGCAGCGCTGGGTCTATTTCAACTACACCTACCAGCAGGTGCAGGCGGCGCTGGCGGGCCAGGGCGTCGCGCTCGCGCGGCTGCCGATGGTGGCCGAAGCGCTCCGTGCCGGCGAGCTGGTCGAGCCTTTCGACCCCGCCCGGTACCGCGCGCCGCGTGAGCATGCGTACTGGTTGGTGGCGGCCCCTGCTGCGCGCCAGCGAGATGAGGTGGCGCAGTTTTGCAGCTGGGTGGAGCAACAGGCGCAGCTGACGCGCCAGGCGATCGGCGAAGTGCCCCAGGTCGAGGACACCCTGGGCGAGTGGGATTGATTCAGTCGCTCGGCGTGACGATCCCTCGCTCCGTGACCACCAGCATCAGGGGCAGGTCGTGCGGCAGCGGCGTGAACGCGACTTCGCTGTCGGCCCAGGCGATGCCCACCGCGGTCACGTGGGGGTGGGCGGCAAGCCAACGGTCGAAGTAGCCACCGCCGTAGCCCAGCCGATAGCCCTGCGGCGAATAGCCCACGCAAGGCACGAGCACCACGTCGGGCACTGTCACCGGACCTTCGGTGCAGGGAATGCCGCACTCGTCGCAGCTGTCGGGCTCGCCGCCGTCCCAGCGCCGGTACTCCATTTCGCGCGGGGTTTTCCGGGCCCATGGCAAGGCAAGCGCCACACCGGCCGTGGTCTTGTCGTCGCGCAGTGCAACCGCTGCGTTAAATTCAGATCGAATCGGCCAGTACACGCCGAGCAACTGCGGCTCCAGCAGCGCGAGCACCTGGCGCAGGTGGGCAGCGAGCGCGTCGTGCGCTGCCTGCCAGGCGCCGGATTCGGCAGCGGCTGCTGCCCAGCGCTCTCGCTCGGACAGCAGGTGGCGGCGCAGTGCAGCACGGTCGCGGGCCTCGATGGGTGGGGTCCAGGCCATCCGGAATACCAACAAGAGAACAAGTTGAAATCAGTATATCGACGCACCTTGGCGGCCCTGGTGGCCGCAGCGGGGCTAGGCCTGGCCTTCGTGCCACCGGTTGCGCACGCGCAGGCCGACCCGATCCTCGAAGCCCGCGACGCTTGGCAGCGCAGAGACGCGAAGCGGCTCGCGGCGGCCAAGGCGGCAGCCGTCGCGCGCAGCCACCCGCTCGCCATGTGGGCCGACTACTGGGAACTGAACAGCCGCCTGCCCGTGGCCACGCAGGAAGAGTTGAGCGCCTTCTTCGCGCGCTGGCCCGACACCTACGTCGAAGACCGGCTTCGCAACGACTGGCTGCTCGAACTCGGCCGGCGTCAGGACTGGGTCAATTTCGCGGCCGAGTTTCCGCGCTTTCGCATGCAGGACGACCGCGAGGTGGCTTGTTACGCGGTGCTGGTGCGGCACCAGGCGGGCGACGACGTGCGCGAGGCCGCACGCCGCGCCTGGATGGCGCAGACGGCCGCCGACCAGGGCTGCCGCCAGATGGCGAGCACGCTGCATCAAGCGGGCCGTCTGGCGGCCGCCGACCTGTGGCGCAAGGCGCGCGTGATGGCCGATCTGGGCCGGCGCGCCCAGGCGCAACAGGCGGTGGCGGCGATCGGCCCCGAGGCCGCGCAACGCTTCGACGAGATGTACGAGAGCCCGGTGCGCTACCTTGCACGCCGCGGCGGCAGCGGCAATCGCACCGATGCCGAACTGACCACGCTGGCGCTGGTGCGGCTGGCGGCGGCCGACCCTGAAGGCGCAGCCGTGCAACTGGAGGCCTGGTCGAAGCGGCTGCCGGCGGATCTCGCGTCCTGGGCCTGGGCCAGCGCCGGTCGCCAAGCCGCGCTGAGGCTGTTGCCCCAGGCGCCGGACTACTTCCAGCGCGCGGTCAAGGGTGCCGATGAAATCAGCTGGGCCGACGACACGCTGGGCTGGAAAGCCCGTGCGGCGCTGCGGGCGGGCCGCTGGCAGCAGGTGACACAGGCGATCAACGCGATGAGCCAGGCCGAGCAGGCCGAGCCGACCTGGATTTATTGGAAGGCGCGAGCGCTGCAGGCGGTCGCCCGCGATTCGCAAGATGCGGAGAAGCTGCGCCTGGAAGCGGCTCAACTGCTCGATTCCATCGCCGGGCAGCAGCACTTCTACGGCAAGCTGGCGGCCGAGGAACTCGGCCGCACGCTTGCGCTGCCGGCACGGCCCGCGCCGCTGACCGACGAAGAAAAAGAACGGGTGCGCCGCAATCCGGGGCTGATCCGGGCGTTGCAGCTGATCGAGATGGGCCTGCGCAGCGAAGGCGTGCGCGAATGGAACTGGACGCTCAACTTCACGAGCCAGGGGCGCATGAGCGACCGCGAACTGCTGGCCGCGGCCGATCTCGCGTGTGAGCACGAGGTGTGGGACCGCTGCATCAACACCAGCGACCGGACCCAGGCCGAGTTCGATATCGAGCAGCGCTTCCCGATGCCGTTCCGGCGCGACGTGGTTGCTCGCGCCCGTGAGATCGGCCTCGACCCGGCGTACGTCTACGGCCTGATCCGGCAGGAGTCGCGCTTTGTGATGGATGCCCGCTCGCATGTCGGTGCGTCCGGGTTGATGCAGCTGATGCCGGCGACCGCACGCTGGACGGCACGCAAGATCGGCATGCCCTTCACGCCGTCGCAGATCACCGACCGCGACACCAACATCGCGCTCGGCACCAGTTATCTCAAACTGGTGCTCGACGACATGGGCGGCTCGCAAGCCATGGGCGCAGCCGCCTACAACGCCGGCCCGGCCCGCCCGCGGCGCTGGCGTGACGGCCCCTTGCTGGAAGCGGCGATCTGGGTCGAGAACATCCCGTTCACCGAGACGCGCGACTACGTCAAGCGGGTGCTGTCGAACGCGACCTACTACGCCGCGCGGCTGAACGGCCGCATGCCGTCGCTGAAAGAGCGGTTGGGCCGCACGATCGGGCCGCGTCCACCCGATGCACCGTTGCCCGAGGCGGACCTGCCATGATCGGCAACATCGTGGTGCTCGGCGGCACCGGTTTTGTCGGCACGCACGTGTGCGAAAAGCTGGTCGAGCGTTCCGGCGGTGCCGGCGCCCTGGTGGTGCCGACGCGTCGCATCGGCCACGCGCGTCACCTGCAGCCGTTGCCCTCGCTGGTGCCGGTGCAGGCGGACGTGCACGACGACGCGCAACTCGAGCGGCTGCTGTCTACCGCCGATGCCGTGATCAACCTGGTGGCCGTGCTGCATGGCAGCGAGTCGCAGTTCCAGCGTGTGCATGTCGAGTTGCCGCGGCGGCTCGCACGTGCGTGCGCCACCACAGGTGTGCGGCGGCTGATCCACGTGAGCTCGCTCGGCGCGGCGCCCGACGCGCCGTCGCGCTACCAGCGCTCGAAAGCCGCCGGCGAAGCAGCGCTGCGCTCGGCGCCCGGACTGGAATGCACCATCCTGCGCCCGTCGGTCATCTTCGGCGAGCAGGACCGCTTTCTGAACCAGTTTGCGTCGCTGCAGAAGCGGTTGCCGCTGATGCCGCTGGCACGCGCTGCGGCGAAATTCCAGCCGGTGTGGGTTGAAGATGTCGCGCGCGCGATCGTCGCCTGTGTGGACCGGCGCGACAGCGTCGGTCAGACCTATGAATGTGTCGGCCCGCGCGTCTACACGCTGGCCGAACTGGTGCGGTGCGCGGGGCATTGGTCCGGTCATCCACGTCCGGTGCTGCCGCTGCCCGATGCACTGGGGCGGGTGCAGGCCATGCTGCTGGAGCTGCTGCCCGGCGAGCCGCTGATGAGCCGCGACAACCTCGACTCGATGCACATCGACAACGTCGCTACCGGGGGCCTGCCGGACTTGCACGCGCTCGGCATCGAGCCTATGCCGCTGGAGGGGATCGCGCCGCTCTATCTGGGCCGCGTCGGTTCGCGCAGTCACCTCAACCTGTTCCGCATGGGCGCACGCAGAGGCTGAACCTCACTTGCGGGCGGCGCATCAATGCGATGCAAAAACTGCAAAGCGCGCGCGGCCGGCCACGGCTAGCATCCCATTCCGTTCAAGACGTGCAGGAAGAAAGATGCAGCTCTACATCGGCAACAAGAATTACTCGTCCTGGTCTCTGCGGCCCTGGCTGCTGATGACGCACGCCGGCATTCCCTTCGAGGAAATCAAGCTGCGCCTGAGCTTCACCGAGGGTTCGGAATTCAAGAACACGCTGAAGAAGCTGGCGCCCACCGGCAAGGTGCCGCTGCTGGTCGACGGCGGCCTGGTGGTCTGGGACACGCTGGCCATCGCCGAGTACCTGGCCGAGAAATTCCCGTCCAAGCAACTGTGGCCAGCCGATCGCAAGGCGCGCGCGCATGCGCGCAGCGTCTGCGCCGAAATGCACTCGGGCTTCGGTGCGCTGCGCAGCCATTTCCCGATGAACATCGAGGCTTCGCTGCCGCACGTCGGCGCCGACGTGCTGCGCACGCAGCCCGAGGTGGTGCGCGACGTCGAACGCATCGTCGAGATGTGGACCGAGCTGCTGGTCCAGCACGGCGGCCCCTTCCTGTTCGGCGAATTCAGCGTCGCTGACGCCTTCTATGCGCCGGTGGTCACGCGCTTGCGCACGTACGGCGTGCCGGTGCTGGAAGCCGTCAACGGCTACATCGACCGCATGCTGCAGCTGCCGGCGATGCAGGCCTGGACGAAAGACGCACTGGCTGAGCAGGACTTCCTGGACTTCGACGAGCCCTATCGGACCGCGCGCGCCTGAAGCTGCGCCCCCACGGAAAAAGCGAGCCGAGGCTCGCTTTTTCTTTTCGGAGCTGAAGACCCCGCGTTGCGTTTACTGCTTGCGACGCCGGCGGGCCACGAAGCCGACCGCCCCGAGGCCGGCGAGCATCAGGGCATAGGTCTCGGGCTCCGGGATCGGTGCAGCGGTGAAGTCGACCGAGTAGGTGGTGGAGCCACGTGCGACACCTGTCACCGACAGCGTGTAGTCGCCGGCAACCAGCGTATCGGCCCCGGCCGCCCATTGGAAGCCGAGCGTGCCGCCGGACGAGAAGGCTTCCCAGCTGGCCATGTAGCCGCCGGGGCCGGTGAGTGACACCATGAAGTCGTCGATGAAGCCGGTGCTTTGCGTGTACACCGAGCTGACGAGGCCGGAGAAATCCGCCGGCAGGGGGCCGATCGAGAAGAACCAGTTGTCCGAGATCGATTCGCCGGGCGCGAACAGACCCGAGCCGTCCGAGAACGACGGGATCTCCGAGAGGTTGCCGATGTTGTAGTCAGCCGCAGAGGCGGTGCCGGCCAAAGCCGTCAATGCCACCGCGGCAGCCAATGCCTTCAATTGCATAAGGACTCCCTAAAGTAGGTCACGAAGGAAAGGAGGGCGACCGGGACGCAGCGGCACTGCGTCGTCAGCCGCCCACCGGTTGTACCGATGGCGAAGACGTGAAGTAATCCCACGCGCCAGGGGGCTGGCGGGCATGCCGGCTGCTAGACGCGCCGCCTCTGTAACCCCGGGCCAGGTACCGAAGGGCCGATACACTTGCCGGATGAAGGTCTACATGGTTGGGGGTGCCGTGCGGGACCGCCTTCTCGGGCTGCCGGTGCAGGACCGGGACTGGGTGGTGGTCGGTGCGACGCCCGAGGCGATGATCGCCGGCGGTTACACGCCGGTCGGCAAGGACTTCCCGGTTTTCCTGCACCCGCAGACGCACGAGGAATACGCGCTGGCGCGCACCGAGCGCAAGACCGCGCGCGGCTACCACGGCTTCGAATTCAGCACCTCGCCCGACGTCACGCTCGAACAGGACCTGCAGCGCCGTGACCTGACGATCAATGCGATCGCGCAGTCCGAGGACGGCGAGCTGATCGACCCTTATGACGGGCTGGCCGACCTGCGGGCCAAGGTGTTGCGCCACGTGTCGGATGCGTTCGCCGAAGACCCGGTGCGCATCTTGCGGCTGGCCCGCTTTGCCGCGCGCTTCGTCGAGTTCAGTGTGGCCGCCGAAACGCTGGTGCTGATGCGCCGCATGGTGGACAACGGTGAAGTCGACGCGCTGGTGCCGGAACGGGTGTGGCAGGAGCTGTCGCGTGGGCTGATGGAGCCTCGGCCGTCGCGCATGTTCGAGGTGCTGCGCAGCTGCGGCGCACTGGCGCGCGTGCTGCCCGAGGTCGACCGGCTCTGGGGCGTGCCGCAGCGGGCCGAATACCACCCCGAAGTCGACACCGGCATGCACCTGATGCTGGTGATGGACATGAGCGCCCGGTTGTCGGCCAGCTTGCCGGTGCGTTTTGCCTGCCTGGCACACGATCTCGGCAAGGGCACGACGCCGGCCGACATCCTGCCGCGGCACGTGGGGCACGAGGCACGCAGCGTCGAGCTGGTGCGTGAGGTGTGCCAGCGGCTGCGTGTGCCGACCGAGTGCCGCGAACTGGCCGAGGTGGTGGCGCGCGAGCACGGCAACGTGCACCGCAGCGGCGAACTCGGCCCCGCCGCGCTGGTGCGCTTGCTGGAGCGCTGCGATGCCTTCCGCAAGCCGCAGCGCTTCGCCGAGATCCTGCTGGCCTGCGAGTGCGACGCCCGGGGCCGGCTCGGCCTCGAGGGGCAGGCGTATGTCCAGCGCGACAGGTTGCTGGCGGTCCTGCAGGTCGCGCAGTCAGTGCCCACTGCCGAACTGGCGCAGCAGGCTCAGGAGCGCGGGCTCAAAGGGCCGCAGATCGCGCAGGCGATCCACGACGCGCGCATCCGCGCCGTGGGGGCGCTCCACTGATTTGGGGGTGCCGGGGCGGCGGGGGCGCTTGTTACACTGCCCGACCACCGCGCGGCCCGGGTCTGAAGGCCGCCGAGATCGTCAACAGGGACGCGCCGGCTGCGCGTCGAGGGAAGAGGGAAATGAAGAAACCATTGTTCGCGGTTGTCGGCCTCGTCGCCGCAGCCGCTGCCGCCTACGTCGGCGGCAGCTACTACGTGGGCGGCCAGGTGCAGCAGGAATTGCGGGCCCAGGCCGACCGGGTCACGACCCAGCTGCCTTTCGTGCGGATCACCGAACAGGGCTACGACAAGGGCCTGTTCTCGGCCACGCGCACCGTGACGATGAAATTCGGCTGCGAGCGCTCTCAGGAAGCGGCCGCCGCCGGCATGCCGCCCAAATCCTTCGAGCTCACCGTGCGCGAGCACATCCAGCACGGCCCGCTGATCGGCGGCTCGAGCTGGGGTGCGGCGTCCATCCAGTCGGAACTGGTGCTGCCGCCCGAGGCCGAGCAGGTCGTCGCGCAGATGTTCGGCAACCAGAAGCCGCTGACCGTCACCACGACGGTCGGCTTCGACCGTCACTACACCAGCCGCCTCGAGAGCCCGCGCGCGCGCCTCGAGGCGCCGACTGGCCAGCAGTTCGTGTGGCAGGGTCTGCAGGCCACGTTCAGCGGCGACAGCGACGGCGAGTCGGTGCGCTACGAACTCAACATGCCCGGCTTCGAAGTGTCCGACAAGAACCAGGGCGCGCGGGTCACGCTCAGCGAACTGCGCTGGAAGGGCGAGGGCCGCCGTGTCGGCGATTCCCTGTGGGTGATGGCCGGCAAGGACGAGGGCCAGATCGGCCTGATGGAAATGAGCATGCGCCTGCCGCTGACCGCGACCGGCGAGGTGCGGCCTTTCCTGTTCGCGCTGACCGACCTGAAGTTCGACGCGGAAGCGACCGTCGACCAGAACCTGCTGACGAGCAAGGCCACCGTGCTGGGCACCGGCAGCTTCGACGGCACCAAGCTCGACAAGCTCGAGATGGCCGCGTCCCTCAAGCGCCTGCACGTGCCGAGCTACCAGAACCTGATGTCCAACCTGATGAAGCAGTCGTTCTCGTGCGGCGAGGACGAGGACGTGGACCCGCAGGCCATGCTGGCGGCGATGCAGGCCGACCTGATGAAACTGCTGCCGCACGACCCCGAGTACGCGCTCGACAAGCTGGCCGTCGAATACGGCGGCAAGCGCGGCGAACTGTCGTACGCCTTCGGCGTCAAGGGTGTGACCGAGGCCGATGCCCAGCTGCCGCCGATGGCGCTGCTGATGACCAAGGGCCAGGCCCGCGCCGACGTCAAGCTGCCCATCGTGTGGATCGAGCAGTTGCTGAACCAGGCCCCGATCCGGGCCACCGGCACGGCGCCCGAACCTGAAATGCTGAACGCGATGATCGACCAGTTCGCCGACCAGGGTTACGTGGTGCGCGACGCCGAGCACGTCGCGGCCAGCGTGCGTTTTGCCGGCGGCACGCTCGAACTCAACGGCAAGCCGCTGCCGGTGGGGCGCCCGCCGGCGCAGTGAGCGCCAACCTTCGGGTTCGCATCGAAAGCCGGGCGCTGCCCGGCTTTTCTTTTGCTTGCGATCGGTGATGCCTGGCGACTTGGTCCGGCCGGTCCGCGGTGGGAAGATGCCCGGCATGGGTCGCGGGCTCCCTGGTTGCGCGGCCGGCGCGAGCGAAGGGGTGCGAGATGAAGGCGGCACAGACGATCCGGCGGCTCGGCTTCATGAAGTGGTACGAGCGTGAGCTGATCCAGAGCCACCTGCACCTCGTGCTGCTGCTGATGGCGGCGATCGGCCTGCTGGCGAGCGCGGAGGTCTACGGTGCGCAGCAGGACTGGGGCGACCGGCTCTTGACGGCGGCCTGTGCGTTCGCGAGCGCGGTCATCGGCGTGTGGGCGCTGCGCCGCTACCTCTATCTGCTGATGCACGCCGAGAACGTCGCTCACCAGGCGATCTGCCCGAGCTGCCAGACCTATGCGCGCTGGACGCTGACCGGCGAGGACGAGCGGACGCAACGGCTGCGCGTGCACTGCCGCGCCTGCGAGCACGACTGGGAGATCGGCCTGTAGCCGGGCCACAGCAGCGCCGTCAGAACAGCTTGCTGATCAGCATCGCCAGGAAGCTCAGCAGCACCGTGGTGGCGATCGGCAAGTGCCATTCGCGCCCGCCCAGCTTGAAGTGCAGGTCGCCGGGCAGGCGGCCCAGGCCGATCTTCTCGAGCCACGGGCGCAGCCCGTTGAACAGCACGAGCACGAGCACGACGACCAGCATCCAGCGCAACATCCGTGGCTTTCTTCAGAGGGTGTGGGTGCGGTCGCCGTCGGCGAAACCGAGCGCATCGTCGAGCGCCGCGCCGCGGCAGAAACCGATCACCTTGAACAGCTCGCCCATCTCATGCTCGGCGACCAGCTTCTGCACCGCCGCCACCTGGCGCAGCCGCGCGGCGTCCTGTGCCTCGGCAGGCGGCAGCAGGTCGAGCAGCCCGCAGTTGATCAGAAAGCGCGCCTGCGACGTGTAGCCGATCACCTGCAGACCGGCGTCCTGGCCGGCCAGCGCAACGCCGGTGAAATTGACGTGTGCGGTGATGTCCTTGTACCCCACGTCGGCCAGCGGGTCGGTGTCGGCGCGATGAGCGTGGTGGCACATCAGCGTGCCGCCGCTGCGCTGCGGGTGGTAGTACTCGCGCTCGGGGAAACCGTAGTCGAGGAAAAAGGCGGCGCCGCGCGTCAGCAGCGCGCCCAGCGTGCGCAGGAAGGCATCGGCCTGCAGGTGGACTTCGGTCGTCGTGCCGGGTGTGTGAGGGCCTTCGACCGGCGGGCGCAATGCCGTCGGCCGGTCGCCCCATGCGAAGCCGTTGTCGCCGTGCGCGACGACGCCGCGCTCCAGCCACTGCGAGCCGTCGAAGTGCAGCAGTTGCACCGGCATCGCGTCGAGCACCTCGTTGCCGACCACCACACCGCGTATCTCTTCCGGCAGGCGGTCGTGCCACTGCACACGCCCGGCGGCTTCGGGCGCCAGCCGGGCGATCGTCTCGCGCTGCCGCTCGCGCAGCACGCCCGACAGGTCGACGATGTGATAGCCGGTACAGGCGCTGCCCAGCGACTGCAGCAGCTGCGCTGCCAGCATGCCCGAGCCGGCGCCGAACTCCCACACCTGCGAGGTGCCGGTGGCCGTGAGCGCCTGCCGCACCTGGCGCGCCAGCGCCTGGCCGAACAGCGGCGTCAGCTCGGGCGCCGTGACGAAGTCGCTGCCCGAGCCGGGCAGGGCCCCGAACTTGCGGCTCGGGTTGGCGTAGTAGCCCAGCCCGGGGGTGTACAGCGCCATTTCCATGAACCGGTCGAACGGCAGCCAGCCGCCCGCATCGGCGATGGCCCGGCAAATACGCCCGGGCAACTCTGCCGAGGGGCTGGCCGGTACACTGACAGGTTCTTCGTGGTGCATTGCCGCATTGTAGAAAGCATGTCGTCGCCAACTCGCCCTGTCGTGCTCGTGACCGGTGCCGCCAAGCGGCTCGGGCGCGACATTGCGCTCGAGCTGGCGCGGGGCGGCTTCGACGTGGCGGTGCACTATCGCCATTCCGAGGCTGACGCGCGGTCCTGCGTTCAGGCGCTGCAGCAGCTGGGCGCGCAGGCCGACGCTTTCGCAGCCGACCTCGCCGACGAGGCTGGCTGCAAGGCACTGCTGCCGGCGGTGGTGCAGCGCTTCGGCCGTGTCGATGCGGTCGTCAACAACGCTTCGCTGTTCGAGTACGACGACATCGCCGGTTTCGGCCATGCCGCGATGGAGCGCCACTGGCGCGCCAACACCGCCGCACCGGTGCTGCTGGCGCAGGCGCTGCATGCGCATGTGGATGCCCGCGGCGCACAGGGGTGCGTCGTCAACCTGCTCGACCAGAAGCTCTGGAACCCGAATCCCGACTATTTTTCGTACACGCTGTCGAAGGCGGCGCTCGAAGCCGCCACGACGCTGCTGGCGCAGTCGCTCGCGCCCGCGCTGCGCGTGGCGGGTGTCGCGCCCGGCGTCACGCTCGTGTCCGGGCCGATGAGTCCGACGCAGTTCGACGCGGCGCACCAGCTGACGCCGCTGCGCCGCTCGTCGACCCCGGCCGATGTGGCACGCGCGGTGCGTTTCCTGATCGAATCGCCCGCCATCACCGGCACCACCTTGCTGGTCGACGGCGGCCAGCACCTCTGCGCGCAGCCGCGCGACGTGATGTTCCTCGCCGAAGGTGCCGCAGCACCGAAGGACGACTGATATGCAAAGCATGCTGAACCACCCGAGCCTGATGAATTGCAGGCGCCTGTTCCTGTCCAACTACGAGGTGTGGATCAACATCGGCGTGCACGACTTCGAGAAGCGCGGAGAGCAGCGCGTGCTGATCAACGTCGATCTGTACATCCCGCTGGCCTACTCGACGCCGAAGGACGATCAGCTCGAAGAAGTGGTCGACTACGACTTCATGAGGCGCAGCATCGCTCAGCGCATCAAGCAGGGCCACGTGCACCTGCAGGAAACGCTGTGCGACGACGTCGCGCGCCTGATGCTGGCGCACCCGCACGTGAAGGCGGTGCGCGTGTCGACACAGAAGCCCGACGTCTACCCCGATTGCGACGCCGTCGGCGTCGAGGTGTTCCACTTGAAGACGGAGGCGCAGCCATGAGTGCCGTGCTGCAGGACCCCACCCACGGCAGGAAGGCCGACAAGGAGGCCTTCGAGAACCACAAGCTCGGCAAGCGGCTGCACCGCCTCGTCGGCCAGGCGATCGGCGACTTCAACATGATCGAGCCGGGCGACAAGGTGATGGTGTGCGTCTCGGGCGGCAAGGACTCGTACGCGCTGCTCGATATCCTGCTGAGCCTGCAGCAGCGCGCGCCGGTGCACTTCGACCTGGTCGCCGTCAACCTCGACCAGAAGCAGCCGGGCTTTCCCGAGCACGTGCTGCCCGACTACCTGAAGGGCCGCGGCGTGCCCTTCCACATCGAGGAGCAGGACACCTATTCGATCGTCAAGCGCGTGGTGCCCGAGGGCAAGACCATGTGCAGCCTGTGCTCGCGCCTGCGCCGCGGCGCGCTGTACCGCGTGGCCGGCGAACTGGGGGCCACCAAGATCGCGCTGGGCCACCACCGCGACGACATGCTGCAGACCTTCTTCCTCAACATGTTCTTCGGCGGCAAGCTCAAGGGCATGCCGGCCAAACTGGTCAGCGACGACGGCAAGAACGTGGTGATCCGCCCGCTGGCCTATGTGAACGAGGTCGACCTCGAGCGCTGGGCAGCGCACCGGCAATTCCCCATCATTCCGTGCACGCTGTGCGGCAGCCAGGAAAACCTGCAGCGCAAGCAGATCAAGACGATGCTGCGCGAATGGGACAAGAAGTTCCCGGGCCGCGTCGAGAACATGTTCAGTGCGTTGCAAAACGTCGTGCCTTCGCATCTGATGGACCGGAACCTGTACCCCTTTGCCGGCCTCCAACCCACCGGCACGCCGGATGCTGCGGGTGACAAGGCATTCGACGATGACGACGATTGCGCCCCGCCTTCGACGTCGGTGGTGCGCCTGAAGCTCGACGAATGACTGACCGGGAGACCTGAGATGCCGATCTGGAAGACGCTGCTCGCGGCGACGGCCGTGGCCGTGATGGCCGGTTGCTCCACCGTGCGGCTGGTCGAAAGCGACGTGCGCAGCTACACCGAGTGGCCCGAATCGCGCCAGCCCGGCAGCTTCACGTTCGAGCGCCTGCCGTCGCAGCAGGCCAATCCGGATGCGCAGGCCAAGATCGAAAAACTCGCGTTGCCGGCCTTGCAGCAAGCCGGCTTCAAGCTGGCCGGGCAGGGCAGCGGCGACGTCACCATCCAGGTCGGCCTGGGCCAGACCTACTACGACCGCGCCCCCTGGGACGACCCTTACCCCTGGGGCTACGGCAGCAGCCTCTTCTATGGCCGTGGCATGCGCTCGGGCGTCGGCATCGGCCTGGGCTGGAGCATGCCTTCGCCTTACTACGTGTTCGACGCGGCGGTGCTGATCCGCGACGCCAAGACGCAGAAGGTGCTGTACGAAACCCACGCCAAGCACGACGGCCGCTGGGCCGACGACCCGATCCGCGCCGCGCTGTTCGAGGCCGCGATGAAAGACTTCCCGCGGCCGGCGATCAGCCCGCGGCGGGTGCGCATCGAGATCCAGCCCAACGCAGACAAGGCCGCGGCTGCGGCAAGCGCGGAGCCGGCCGCTAGCGCTCCAGCGCGCTGAGCTGGTCGCCCTTGCGCGGCGTGCCGCCGACGCGCGCGTCGGTCTCGGCCAGCGCGCGCAGGTCGCTTTCCCAACCGCGCAGACGCTCGACCGCCGTGCGCCGCTGCTCGGCCGATGTGCGGTTGTGCAGCTGCGCGACGAACTCGCAGTTGTAGGCCGTGAGCGCTTGTGCATAGCTGCGATAGGCCTCGTTCGGTGAACTCACCGTGCGCCGGTAGACGTCGCGTATCGCCTCGCGTGCCTGCTCGGGGGTCGCCCGCTGTTGCTGCAGCGAGCGCAGCGTGTGCACGATGTCTTGCTGGCGGCGCTGACGCTCCTGCAGCCACAGCTGCGGGTCGAAGGGCGAGGCGGCGAGCTTCTGCGCCACCCAGTGCCGCTGGGTGTCGTCGAGCCGGCCGTAGAAGCGTTCGGCCCGTTCGGCCGTGCGCTTGAGCGCTTCGCGGCGGCGCACGTCCGGGTCGGCCTGCAGAAACTCGTCGCGGAACTTGCGGTTGGTCTTTGCGTAGTGCTGTTGCAGGTGGTCGATCTGGGCCGGCGTCAGCGTCAGCGCCAGTTCGGCGGCCTTCGGCAACACCTGCTCGAAAGCGCCGTCGCGCCACTGCTGCACTTCGTCCCACCAGCGGCAGGCTTGCGCCGCATGGCCGTCCTGGGCCGCGTCGCGCTGCGCGCGCGACAGCGCTTGCGCATACAGCGGCAGCTGCGTGCGGCGATGCCACTCGAACCACTGCGCCAGGTCGTGCCGGGCCTGCTGCTTTTGCGCGTCGTTGAAGTCGACGTAAGGGTCCAGCCACCAGTAGGCCAGGCGCGGGCCCTGCTCGTAAGCCAGGCGCAGGGTACTGCACCCGGCCAGCAGCGCGGCGGCCAGCACCGCAAGCAGGGGGGCCACCCGCCCACGTGGGGCGCCGATAATGCCTGCCAGGAAACCGCCGGGCCGTCCGGGCGTTTCCCGGTTCCCCCGGGGGGATCGACACGCGTTTGCAACGACTGATTTCAACGAACACCTCCAAACACCGGCATGGCACTCGACGTCGTCATCATGGCCGCGGGCAAGGGCACCCGCATGAAGTCCACCCGCCCGAAAGTGCTGCACACCGTGGGGGGACGCTCCTTATTGCAGCATGTCGTGCAGACCTCTGCGAGCGTGGGGGCAGACCGCATCCTGGTGATCACCGGCCATGGCGCGGCGCAGGTGGAAACCTCGATCCGGGAGTCCTTGCAATTGCCGGGCCTGCACTTCGTGCGCCAGGAGCCGCAGCTCGGCACCGGCCATGCGGTGCAGCAGGCGGTGCCGGCGCTCTCGGCCGCAGGCACCACGCTGATCCTCAACGGCGACGTGCCGCTGATCGAGCCCGAGACCGCCCGTGCGCTGGTCGAGGCCTGCGCCGGCAAGCGCCTGGCGCTGCTGACCCTCGCACTGGACGATCCCACCGGCTACGGCCGCATCGTGCGCCGCGGTGATGCCGCCGACGGCGACGTGCTGGGCATCGTCGAGCACAAGGACGCCACGCCCGAGCAGCGCCGCATCCGCGAAATCTACACCGGCATGATGGCGGTGCCCACCGAGCGCCTGAAGCAGTGGCTGGGCCGGCTGCGCAACGACAACGCACAAGGCGAGTACTACCTGACCGACGTGGTGGCGATGGCGGTGGCCGACGGCGTGCCGGTGGTGGCCGCCCACCCGCGCAGCGAAACCGAGGTGCTGGGCGTCAACAGCCCCGCGCAACTGGCCGACCTGGAGCGGCGCTATCAGCGCCAGCAGGCCGACCGGCTGATGGAAGCCGGCGTGCGCTTGGCCGACCCGGCCCGCTTCGACCTGCGCGGCACGCTGCAGTGCGGCACCGACGTCGACATCGACGTCAACTGCATCTTCGAAGGCACCGTCACCCTGGGCGACGGCGTTCGCATCGGCGCGCACTGTGTCATCAAGAACGCCCACATCGCCGCGGGCGCGGTGATCCATCCGTTCACGCACATCGACGGCGAGCAGCAGGGCGCCAAGGTGGGCGAGGGCGCGCTGGTGGGCCCGTTCGCCAGGCTGCGCCCCGGGGCCGACCTGGGCGCCGAGGTGCACATCGGCAACTTCGTCGAGGTGAAGAATTCCACCCTGGCGCGCGGCGCCAAGGCCAACCACCTGGCCTACCTGGGCGACGCCACCGTGGGCGAGCGCGTCAACTACGGTGCCGGCAGCATCACCGCCAACTACGACGGCGCCAACAAGCACCGCACCGTGATCGAAGCCGACGTGCACGTCGGCTCCAACTGCGTGCTGGTGGCGCCCGTCACCATCGGCGCCGGCGCCACCATCGGCGGCGGCAGCACGATCGCCAAGCACGCCCCGGCCGGCGAGCTGACGGTGGCACGGGCCAAGCAGGTCACGTTGCCCGGCTGGAAGCGGCCGCAGAAGGCGCCCAAGGCAGGTTGAGCCATGGGCGAGCCTGTGCCGGCCGACGCCGTGGACCCGACGTGCTGCCCCTTGTGCGGCGCGTCCAACCAGTGCGTGATGGCCGGCTCGCCCGGCGCCGCTGACCCGGCGCTGCCGTGCTGGTGCACGCAGGCCACGATCGACCGGGCGCAGCTGGCGCGCATCCCCGAAGCGGCGCGCCGTCGTGCCTGCCTGTGCCCGGCCTGCGCGGCCGTGCTGCCCGCTGACCCGCCCGCAGGCAGCGGGCAGTCGCAATAGGCAGACACACCTCGGGGCCCGCTGCTTTACGTGTGGGACATCATCGGGCATGGGTTTTCAGCCATCCTGTGCGGGTGACTGAAATGCGTGGGAGCGCCAGATGATCAGCAGACGCCGTTGGCTCTTCGGCAGTGCGGCCCTGGCCGCAGCCGGGCCGCTGGGGGTGCGCCCCGCCACCGCAGCCAGCAGCCCCCTGGCGCTCGGCGAGCGCGCCTGGCATGCGCTCAACCGCCTGGCGTTCGGGCCCCGCCCGGGGGACGCGGCAGCGGTGCACGCGCTGGGCCCCGAGCGATGGCTGGGACGCTTCATCGAAGAGCAGCTCGAACCCGACCGGCTGGCACACCCGGTTGCGCTGCAAGAGCGGCTCGCGCTGCTGGACACGCTGCCGCTCGGCCAGGCCGAGCTGATCGGCCGGTATCGCGAGGCACGCCGCGCGGTGCAGGAAGAACGCCGCAAAGCCCAGCCGCAGGGCCGCGACATGGCGGCTCCGGTGAAGGCGGGCGGTGTCGGCGCTTCGGTGCGCCCGGTGCTGCTGCAAGCTGCGACCGCACGCTTCGCGCGCGCACTGCACAGCCCGGCGCAACTGGAAGAAGTGCTGGTGGACTTCTGGTTCAACCACTTCAACGTCTTCCACAACAAGGGCCTCGTGAACGCGCTGGTGGGCAACTACGAGCGCGAGGCGATCCGGCCCCACGTGCTCGGCAGCTTTCGGGCCATGCTGGGCGCGGTGGCACACCACCCGGCCATGCTGGTCTACCTCGACAACAACCGCAGCGTCGCGCCGGGTTCGCCGTCGGCGCGTTCGGGCCCGGCCGGCTTGAACGAGAACTACGCGCGCGAATTGATGGAGCTGCACACGCTGGGCGTCGACGGCGGCTACCGGCAGCAGGACGTGACCGAGCTCGCCCGCATCCTGACCGGCTGGACCGTGGACCCCGACGGCACCCGCACCGGGGCCGGCGGCTCCGCGTTCCGGTTCAATGCGAAGCGCCACGACCGGGGCGTCAAGCACTGGCTGGGGCACACGATCGAGCCGGCAGGCGAGGCGGAAGGTGAGAAGGCGCTCGACATCCTGGCGGCTCACCCTGCCACGGCGCACCACCTGAGCTACAAGCTCGCGCAGGCTTTTGTGGCCGACCAGCCGCCGCCCGCGCTGGTGCAGCGCATGGCGCAGCGATACACCGCCAGCGGCGGCCAGCTGAAGGCCGTGATGAAAGAGATGCTCTCGGCCGACGAGTTCTGGCAACCGCAGGCCTGGGCGGCCAAGTTCAAGACGCCTTACCAGTACCTGCTGTCGTCGCTGCGCGCCGTGGGCGCCGACTTCAGCGACGTGCAGCCGCTGCTCGGGTGGCTGAAGCAGGCCGGCATGCCCTTGTACGGCGCCACCACGCCCGACGGCTACAAGAACACCGCGGCTGCCTGGATGAACCCCGAAGGGCTGACCCAGCGCGTGCAGTTTGCGCGCGCTCTGGCGCGGCGCCACCCGGCCATGCCGGCTTTGCTGGACACATTGGGCCCCACCGTGGGCCCGGCCACGCGCGCCGCCGTCGCCGCCGAGCCGCCCGCCTTGCAGACGGCGCTGCTGCTGGCCAGCCCCGATTTCATGCGCTGCTGAACCGGGAGCCCCCATGCAACGACGCGAACTCTTGATGCGCTCGGCCGCGCTGGCCGGATGGAGCCTGCTGCCGCTTGGCGCGGCCGCCGCTGCAAGCGACGGCCGCCCCCGCAAACTGGTGGTGGTGATGCTGCGCGGCGCCGTCGACGGGCTCAGCGTGGTGGTGCCCTACGCCGACCGCCAATACGCCGAGGCACGCCCCACGCTGGCGCTGCCGGCGCCCGGCGCCGAAGACGGCGTGCTCGCGCTCGATGCGCACTTCGGTCTGCACCCCGCGTTGAGCCGGCTCAAGCCCTATTGGGACCAGGGTGCGCTGGGCTTCGTGCATGCCAGCGGCTCGCCCGACAGCACGCGCTCGCATTTCGACGCCCAGGAATACATGGAAACCGGCACGCCGGGCCGCAAGGCCACCCCCGACGGCTGGATGAACCGGCTGCTGGCGGCGCTGCCGGGCCCGAGCGCGCCGACGCGCGCGGTGAGCATGGGGACCGTCCCTGCTCGCATCTTTTCCGGACCTGGCAGCGTGGCGTCGCTGGGCACCGGCCCGCGGGCCCTGCAAGAGCGGGCCATCGACGATGCCCGGATGCAGGCCGCGCTCAGCCGGTTGTATGCCAACGATCCCGTGCTGGGCAAGGTCTATCGCGACGCCACCGGCAGCCGCAGCGAGATGAAACGCAGCCTGGCGCAGGGCGAAGCCGATTCGAGCGCGGCGATGGGGCCGCCGATGGCCGGCGAACGCTCGATGGACCCGAATGCCGACAACGGCGCACCGCCACCGCGCAGCTTTGCCGCCGACGCCTTCCGCCTGGGTCGTCTGATTCGCAACGACGCTCACACGCAACTGGCCTTCACGTCGGTGGGCGGGTGGGACACGCACGCCGCGCAAGGCGCCAGCCGCGGGCAGCTCGCCACCAAGCTGGGTCAGCTGGGCGATGGCCTGGACGCGCTGGCGCGCGGCCTGGGCGACGCCCTGCAGCACACCGTGATCGTCGTGATGAGCGAGTTCGGGCGCACCGTGGCCCAGAACGGCACCGGTGGCACCGACCATGGGCGGGGCAACGTGATGTGGTTGCTGGGCGGGGCCGTGTCGGGCGGGCAGGTGCTGGGCGACTGGCCCGGGCTGGACCGGGCGGCCCTGGCCGACGGCCGCGACCTGGCGGTGACGACCGACTTCAGGCATGTGCTGGGTGCCGTGCTGGAGCGGCACCTGGCCGTGGGCGACGACGCGCTGTCGCGCGTGTTTCCGGGGTTCGACGGGCCATGGGCCCCTGCGTCACGGCTGCTGCGCAGCACGTGAGCCGGGCCGGGGCCCTGCCCGGGCCTTACCGCTGATCGGCCTACAGCGAGCGAAGGAACGCCAACACGGCCTCCCGATCCTCTGGGGACAGCGATTGGAACCGCTGGCGGCTCACGGTGGCCTCGCCGCCGTGCCAGAGGATGGCTTCGACCAGCGTGCGCGCGCGGCTGTCGTGGAGATACCCGACCGGCGCATTCTTGCTGGCCGCCACCGCCTCCGTGTAGCCGATGCCCCACAGAGGCGGGGTGCGCCACATGTTGCCGGTGGCTCGGCCCTCGACGAAGTTGTCGGCCAGATCGGGCCCCATGTCGTGCAGTAGCAGATCCGTGTAGGGCTTGATCGTCTGGTTGCGCAGTTCGGCCATTTCCGACAGGTTGCCCGTTCGCATGGAGCTGACATGGCACGCCGTGCAGCGCATGGTGTCGAAGACCCTCGCACCGGCGGCGACCTGGGCGGGGTTGACGTCCAGATACCAAAGCGGCGCCACGCCGTTCGGAAAGCCGCTGGCCACGCTGCGTTGCGCCGGCACCGCCAGCAAACGGAGGTAGCGGGTGATCAAGGTGAGGTCTTCTTCCGACAGCCCCTTTTCAACCTTCGCCGGCGTGCAGTTGGCCGGCCCGGCCAGGCAGTCGCGGTTCGGGTAGACCGGCGAGGTGACCGACATGTCGAGCAGCGCGGCCGATGCAGCCTGGTGGCGCAGGCTGACCTTGGACGCCTTCCAGCCGAAGCGACCCAGGCGCACGGCACCGGTCTCGGGGTCGTAGGCATAGTTCGCCTGGCCCTTGACGCCGTCCTGGTCCGGGGTGGAGCGAACGCGGGAAAGGATCTCGGCGTCGGTGACGGCTTCGAGCAGGCCGACGCCGATCATCGGTTGCGCGCTGCGCAGCGAATACCGCTGCGGCAGCGGGCCGTCGAACGAGACCCTGGGTTTGCGCAGCTCTACGGCGGTGCCGTCGGCCAGCGTGACGGTCTTGACGTCGAACCCCGACACGCGAACGCTGGTGCCCCAGTCTTCGAGCTGGCCGGTGGTGACGGACCGCGCATTCATCTGTGCCGCCAGGCCGTAGATCGGGTGAGGCTGCTGCTTGCCGCTGCCGTCGACGGTCGCCGTGCGCACGGCCATGGTGTCGAGCCGCTGGTTGATGACGCTGGGTGCAACGCTGCGCCCGTTGTTGATGTGGCACGCAAAGCAGGACGTCTGGTTGAAGCGCGGCCCTTGCAAGCGAACGGCCGCGTCGTTGCGGTCATTGCCGGGCTCGGTGTGGTCGCCGGTCCAGAGGTTGGTGTGGATCCAGCGGCGGCCTTCCATGAAGCGCTGCATGTTCTGCATGCCGATGTGGTTGAGCGGCTGCTGGAACATGAACTGCGCGTTGTCGGCATAGTCGTACGACACCGAGCCCAGCCCGCCCGACAAGGTGTCGAGCGGCAAGGGCGCGTTCATCAGCCGCGGTTGCACGCCGTACCACGGCCTGAGGCCTTCGCCCACCACGTAGGTCAGCTCGTTGGTGTAGTAGCGAAAGGCACCGCTGTCGCCGAGCGCGTCCATCGCTGCTCGCGTCGAGAAGAACGAGCTGGAGAACTCGATGACGTCGCCGGCCCTGAGCGCGCGCGACGGCACGTTCACGCCATTGGGCACGAGAACGCCGTTGGCATCGGGGGCGATGGCGGTGTGCCCGGGGTAGTTGTCGAACACCACGCTGCAGCCGTCGTTGGCGCCGATGACCCCGTTGTAGCCGCTGCTGGGGCGACGCAATGCCCCGGCCGGTGGCTTGGGTACGACGGGGCAGGCCGCAACGTTGTTCAGCCCCGCGGTGTAGGTCGAGTCGTCGAGCAGGTCGCCCGGGGACATCCAGCCGAAGCCGGTGACGTTCGGGGAATCGAAGCGGCGAACGAAGACCAGGCCGCCGCCCCGTTGTGCCTGCGGAAAGTATTGGTTGACGATCAGCTTCGGGCGGGTCACGCCGGCCACTTTGCTGTCGTCGATGAACTCCACGCCCCAGGTGCGGTTCTTGAAGTAGTTCGCCACGAAGTTCAGGTGCGCCCCGGGCCCCTTGTCGACCGGCCTGCCGGAGGCGTCGACGGTGTCGTTCGGGCCGTAGCCGGCTTCGTTCCAGTCTTCGCCGCGCTCGCGTGCGTGGCGCGACCGGCCCACCATGCCGAAGCGGGTCACCAAGGCCCCGTTGGGCAACGAGAACTGCACCATCTCGAGCGGCGCCCCTGCGGCAGGCTCGGGCGCCAGCGCGGCC
Source organism: Caldimonas mangrovi (assembly GCF_023721835.1). Classification (GTDB taxonomy): domain Bacteria; phylum Pseudomonadota; class Gammaproteobacteria; order Burkholderiales; family Burkholderiaceae_C; genus Caldimonas; species Caldimonas mangrovi. Next base: position 479,949 of record NZ_JAMKFE010000003.1, read on the forward strand.
CCGACCGGGGGGTACCTTTCAGGCGAGGTGGCCAGCGCACGCAGCGAGTTGCCGCTGCCCGGGCCCTTGAACGCGACCTCGAACAGCGAATAACCGTATTGCGTGCCCCGCTGGGTGCCTCGTACACGCACGTAGCGGACGTTGGCATCGAGGTTGTAGAACTCTTCCGTGCCGCCCTTGGCGCCGGTGACGTAGCGCAGCTGGTACCAGGTGCTGCCGTCGTCGGACGTTTCGATCGCATATTCCTTCCCGTAGGCCGCCTCCCACACCAGCTTCATGTAGCCGAGCTGCGTCTTGCCACCGAAGTCGAACTGGATCCATTCGTTGCCGGTGTGGGCGCTTTCCCAGCGGGTGGCCGTGCTGCCGTCGATCGCCTTGGCAGCGCTGTTGCCCTGGTTCGCGGTGGACGATGCGGTGGCGGCGACCGGCTGCACCGCCGCGCCGGGGCGGCTCAGGTCGACGCTCAGCGGCAGGCGTTGATCAGGCGGCAACGGCGGCGCGGCTGCGGCACCGCTAGAGGGCAATGCAGGCGAGGGCGCAGGCGCCGGCGTCTCGAGCACCGGCTCGTCTGTGCCGGCGCCGGGGGCCGGAGCAGGTGCAGGCGGGGCCGGTGCAGGGGTGGGAGCAGAGCCACCGGTTTCGTGCTCTGAGCCACCCCCACCGCTGCCCCCGCAGGCGCTCAGCGCAGCGACCGCGAAGGCCAGGGTGATGAAGGTCGAGACCCGGCGTGTCGAGGTCTGGCTGGCGGCTGCTGTGCGGGTCACGCGTGGGTACTCCTGGTTGTTTTCTTGTGGGCGATGCCGGTGTGGCGGCATGCCGGGACGGTCAGCGGTTCGCTGGGGCCGGGTCGGCCATCAAGCAGTGTCCATGCCAAGCCGGGGGTGGATGCTGAAGAGAACATCCACGGGTGGCGTTACAGAGGCGAAGCGACCGATGCGCAAGCGAAGAGAGATTCGACTCGTTACGCTCGACGTTTCATTTGCGCCGTTGGCCACCAGTTTTCGTCGCCCAAACGCGTGAGCCGTGCCGCCGGTTCACCGGCCCCGTGCGGCCAGCGCCCGCGCCGGGTGGGCCGCACCGGGGGGAGTTCAAGGCCGGGCCGGCAGCGCGATGGCCGGCTCGAACTTCGCGCGCTTCACCGAAAAGTAGGTTTTGACGTTGCGCACGTTCGCGTCGCTGGTGAACAGCCGCCGCACCAGCGCGTGGTAGGCGTCCATGTCGCGCACCTGCACCACCAGCACGAAGTCGGGCCCGCTGGACGTGCGGTAGCACTGCTGCACGGCCGGCTCTGCCGCGGCGCGCGCCTCGAAGGCTTCGAGGCGGTCGGCGGCCTGGTGGTCCAAGGTGATTTCAACGATGGCGATCAGCCCGGCGCCCAGCCTGTCGGGCGACAACAGCGCCACTTGGCGCTCGATGACGCCGCTGTCCACCAGCCGCTTCACGCGCCGCAAACAGGTGGCCGGCGACACGTGCACTTTTTCGGCCAGGGCCTGGTTGCTGAGCGAGGCGTCGCGCTGCAGCTGTTCCAGCAGGCGCAGGTCCAGGGCATCCAGTTGAGGGGGTGGGGTGGCGTTTTGTTGCACAACAAGAACAAAAATGAATGAAACACGCGCCAACGTAAGGTGGTGATTGATTTCACCGTGAACGATGGAATTTTGCAAGAAAATTTCCGTGCCCCCTGCCTACCATCGCGCCACTTCGCATCCATTTCGTCTTTTTCCGCAGGAGCCCCTTATGTGCGGCATCGTCGGCGCAGTCAGCCAGCGCAACATCGTCCCCATCCTCATCGAAGGCCTGAAGCGCCTGGAATACCGCGGCTATGACTCGTGCGGCGTGGCCGTGCACCAGGCGGGCGAACTGCGCCGATCGCGCAGCACGTCTCGCGTGGCCGAGCTGGACACCCTGGTGGCCGCCGACCGCGTCGAAGGGTTCACCGGCATCGCCCACACCCGCTGGGCCACGCACGGCGCGCCCGCGGTGCACAACGCCCACCCGCACTTTTCGCATGGCCCCGGCGAAGACGCCTATACCGCGCGGCCCGGCCGCATTGCGCTGGTGCACAACGGCATCATCGAAAACCACGACGAGCTGCGCGCTGAACTGAGGGCCAAGGGTTATGTCTTCACCAGCCAGACCGACACCGAGGTCATCGCCCACCTGATCGACCAGCTGTACGACGGCGACCTGTTCGACGCCGTGAAGCGCGCCACGCTGCAACTCAAGGGCGCTTACGCCATTGCCGTGTTCTGCCGCGACGAACCGCACCGTGTGGTGGGTGCGCGCGAAGGCTCGCCGCTGGTGCTGGGCGTGGGCACCATGGAAGGCGCGACCGAAAACTTCCTCGCTTCCGATGCGATGGCGCTGGCCGGCGTGACCGACCAGATCATCTACCTAGAAGAAGGCGACGTGGTCGACCTGCAGCTCGGCAAGTACTGGATCGAATCGGCCCACGGCGCCGAGGTGCGCGGCCGGTATGCCCGCGTCGAGCGCCCGGTGCGCACCGTGCAGGCGCACACCGGCGCGGCCGAGCTAGGCCCGTACCGTCACTACATGCAGAAAGAGATCTTCGAGCAGCCGCGCGCCGTGGGTGACACGTTGTCGGGTGTCGAGAGCATCACCCCCGAGCTGTTCGGCGACGGCGCCTATGCGGTGTTCAAGGACATCGAGCAGGTGCTCATTCTGGCGTGCGGTACCAGCTACTACGCCGGCTCTACCGCCAAGTACTGGCTCGAGTCGATCGCCAAGATCCCCACCAGCGTGGAGATTGCCAGCGAATACCGCTACCGCGACAGCGTGCCCCACCCCAAGACGCTGGTGGTCACCATTTCGCAGTCGGGTGAGACGGCCGACACCATTGCCGCGCTGAAGCACGCCCGCGCATTGGGCATGCCCCACACGCTGACCATCTGCAACGTGGCCACCAGCGCCATGGTGCGCGAGTGCAAGCTGGCCTACATCACCCACGCCGGCGTGGAGATCGGCGTGGCGTCGACCAAGGCCTTCACCACGCAACTGGCCGGCCTGTTCTTGCTGACGCTGGCACTGGCCCAGGTGCGCGGCCACCTGACCGACGAGCAGGAAGCCGCCCACGTGAAGGCCATGCGCCACCTGCCCGTGGCGCTGCAGGCCGTGCTGGCGCTGGAGCCCCAGGTGATCGCCTGGGCCGAAGAGTTCGCCCGCAAGGAAAATGCGCTGTTCCTGGGCCGCGGCCTGCACTACCCCATTGCATTGGAAGGTGCGCTGAAGCTCAAGGAAATCAGCTACATCCACGCCGAGGCCTACCCCGCCGGCGAGCTGAAGCACGGCCCGCTGGCCCTGGTGACCGCCGCGATGCCGGTGGTGACCGTGGCGCCCAACGACACGCTGCTGGAAAAGCTGAAGAGCAACCTGCAGGAAGTGCGCGCCCGCGGCGGCGAGCTGTTCGTGTTTGCCGACGCCGACACCCACATCGAGAGCGAGCCCGGCATTCATGTGATCCGCATGCCCGAGCACTACGGCCCGCTGTCGCCCATCCTGCACGTGGTGCCGCTGCAGTTGCTGGCGTATCACACGGCGTGTGCGCGGGGGACGGACGTGGACAAGCCGCGGAACTTGGCGAAGAGCGTGACGGTGGAGTGAGGGGGGCGTCGTTCGATTCATTTTTGTGCGCGGGAAACAGTCGCGCTTACTGCAAACGAAGTTGCTTACCGCGGAACAAAGCCGTTTACTGTGAGTCCGGGGTGGCGAAACATAGGCGCTAACCAAGCTGCAAGCGGGGCGGCTTCTAAGCACCGTGCCTTTACGCAGCGACCCCCCGTTCTAAGACGGCTCCCGCCAACGCTCCCTTAAGCCTGTCGCTTCCGACATTGCTGCGGTTGCCAAGTACAGCTTGTTCATGAGCCCGGAGGTGCCTGTGTCGTCGCGCACTGCCCGCAATTGGAAGTGTCGAACTCCGCGGGGACGTGTCGTGCGGGCCGGAGAAGGCTGGCACCGGCGAAGGCATGAGGCTGGTCAAACCTCCATGCTGAAAAAGTTCGGCCTTGCCTTTCTGTGCGAAACAGGGCCGCTTGTAAGGTTGCTTGTCGGTACCTATACTGTACAAATAAACAGATATGGCCGCCTCAGCTGCGGCCTGGGCAAGGAGAGGGCGCATGCGAAGAACGTCAACGTCACTTGCTGTTTCGTCGCCGATTTGCTGCTTTTGCGGACGCTCGTGGCTGCCAGAAGAAGGTGTGGCAGCTAGTCAAGCCTACTGCTACCACTGCGCTGAGGGGCGGCGAGCCGCGGCCTTGAAGGCGTTTGGGGGCCGTACGCCAGCTGTTTTCGACCCGTCGGGTGCCTACTTGTTGCCGCGACACCTACGGCCGAGTCGGCGCTAAGCCCGCTCGAAGAAGTCTTCGAGTTCGCTGAGAGTCTTACTGCGCGCCTGGGCGGCAGAAGAGCCGCCCAAGGTTCTCTTCCTCCCCGTTGTGCCTAGTGGTTCGGACCACGCGGTCCATTCGTGCTTTCGTGGCGATTGCCAGGACCACTCCACCACCTTCAAGCGGTCGCCTATCGCAAGCTCCCAGCGGACCCAGTCAGTATCGACCTTCGCGGTCCATCGCGGCGTCTCCAAGGTCGAAAGTGCGCTGAGCACCTGCTGTGCGGATTGGTAGCGCCGGCTGGTGTCGTCGTTCAGCATTTTGCGAATCATCCGCCTCCAGCCAGCGGGGATGTGAGGAAGCCAGCACAGTTTGTTGGCATAGCCACCGGCGGGCACAGTTGCGGCGGGAGACTGCCCTGCTTCGTACCACTCCTGTCCATGCAGCAGGCGATAAAGGGTCATGCCCAATGCCCAGATGTCCGACTTGGCGCTTGTTACCCAAGTCGACCATACCTCGTAAGCAATATGGTCCTTGTAGCCAGCTATCGAGCCGTAGCCATGGAGAAGACGGTCTGTGACTAAGCCGAAATCGCCCAGCAGAGCGACGCCGCTCGCATTCCGCAGGAGGTTGCCTGGCTTGATGTCCCGATGCAGCATCCCCCTTGAGTGGAGGGCATCCAAGCCGAGTGTCACGTTAGTTGCGATTTCGCGGACGGTGTCCAGCGGTAGAGGCCCTTTTTCGTATGCGTCCTGCAGGGACCCGCCAGCGCAGAACGCCATGCAAAGCTGGATGCTGTCGCCAGCAGCGTCCTCGGAGATGCTGTGCACTCGAACAACGTTCCTGTGTTCGGCAGCCGACAGGCGTTGACCCTCGGCAAGCAGGCCAGCCTTACGCTGGTGCCAGTCAGCCGCACTCTCGCCAGAGGCGCGCGTCATGACCTTGACGGCGACACGACCATGGACGCTGTCTTGCCCTTCGAACACCTCGCCAAATGCACCGGCGCCAAGCTTGCGCCCGAGCGTCAGGGGCGGGACGACGGTCGCCATCAAGCCTCCCGGGAGGCGATGATGAGCATTGCTGCCTCGCGGCTTCCTTTGCGCAACCCGCTGCCAGTCACCTTGTCTTGCCAGAACGTGTCGTCTCTCAGGTACTCGTCGACCTTGCGGTCGCCGTACGTTCGGCTGACGACCCCCTTCGCAAGGGACTGAATCTGCGCTTCTGACGCAGCTGCCGCCATGATGACGCCGCGAACCTCGGCACTTTGAAGCAGGGCAAGGGTGGCCATGGAGCGCGGAGCCGCACTCGCTTTCAAGACAACAGACCTAATTTGCTGTTCCTTGAGAAAGCCTGCGCAGCGTTGATGCAGCACGTGCAAGGCTGGCTCCCTTGCGCCCGACTGCAGATTCCAGGTCTGGTCGTATTCAATGCAGATGGGGTCGTTCAGGTCCGCCGGGACCTGCGCCACGACAACGCCTACGGACTCTCCGGATACCACGAAGCTAGCAATTTTGGTCATCTTCTTCTCCTCCGTTGGCGGAATTGTAACAAGAGGCCTCGCATTTAATCGGCTGGCCCTCGTCTGGTGAACTTGAGCGGGCCGAAGTCCCGACGGAGCGCTCTTGGAGGTCACTGGCCGGAACTAAGATTGAGCTATGCGCTCCCCGCCCAGCCCGCTTTTCCTTGTTGTGGTTCATGGCATCGACATCGTTGACGTGCCGGAGTACGCGCGCATGCTCAACGCGACGATGAAGGCGCACCTGAAAACAATTTTCACCCCTCAGGAACTCGAAGAGTGCGGCGACAATGAGAGAACAGCCCAAAGGCTGGCCGGCCGCTTCGCCACCAAGGAAGCCGTCCTTAAAGCGCTGGGCCTTCCGTTCGGAGACGGAGTCGCCTTTCTTGACGTCGAGACCGTCACCGCCGACACCGGCGCGCCGGCCGTTGTCACCCATAGGAAGGTCAGCGAGCGCGCCTCTCAACTAGGTGTTCAGAACTGGCTTGTGAGCACAAGTCATACGTCAATGTCAGCCGTGGCCAGCGTCATAGGGGTTCGGGCTGCAGTTGCTGTGTAGAAGCGGCGGTGCACTCCATACTGCGGGCGTCCAGGTCTATGTGAATGACGCCGCCGCGGCTTGCGCGAATTTGCCTCCACACTCTGAAGCCGTTCAAGATGGCGTCCTGCCAGTCCTTCATTGTCCGCTCGCTGACTTGAAGGTGAGCCGTCAAACCCTTGACCGTCTTAAGCAGTTCGTAGTCGAGGTGGTCGACGCCGTCGAGCCACCGATGGTGTCGCGCGTATTCAAAGACAAGTGCAGACACTGCTTCATCGACCACCTGGGCTCGCCCTCCGTCCTCGACCTCATCCTTGAGCGGGTCGCTTCGACGCTTGCGTCCCATAAGTTTGCGAACCACGGGTGACCAGCCAAGGTAAGCTACGTAGGCGAGATGGAAGACGTCGTGGAAGCGATACCCGTCGTCGTCGTACGCGTTATCGGTCAGGTCATCCCCGATGGTCACACCATCCATCGAACAGCGAATCTTCGTCTTGCCTCCGCTATGCACCTCGGCCAGCTCGATGCTGAAGCGCCTTGGAAACCGTTCTTGCTCTATAGCGCCGTCATCGAAGGGCAAAGGTAGCGAATGACTGCCCGACCAGCGGTCCGCCGTCTTGTCGAGGTTTGCAGAAGCCACCTTGCTCATACTCAGACCAAACTTGGTAGCGATGTTGGCAACGTACCAGAGGATGTCACCAAGCTCCTCCTGCACGCGCTCGGGAAAGAGGATGTGAGCATCCCTGTCACGGAGATGCTTCTTGAACTCGGTCAGGAGGCCACCGGCCTCGCCAGCGAGGCCTAGAAACGGCACCATGAGCTCGACCTTGTCTTGGCCAGTGCTCCCGGAGGGAACGCGGTCGGTCTCCTGAGCGCGCTGCTGATAGTCGTCAAGGTCCATGGGTCCTACTCCAGTGCTAGGTCGAACTGCTTCAAGGTCCGCTCGCCGCGCTTCGCGCACTCCCGCGAGCCGCGAACCTGCACATCAGCATCAATCTTCTCGTTGATGCCCCATTTGGGCGGATACCAGGGACGTGGAACATCTCCGGAGGAAGCGAACTTCTGCTTGATTCGACTGCGACCCGAAATGCCGGCAACTTCGGGATGAGCAACTCGCGCGTACTTGTCGACCTCGCAGAACAGGTTTTGACAGTCAATGAGCTGGAGCGGCCGTCCCCAGAGTGAATCGAAATTGAGGCCGAGTCTCTCGAACTCGCGTTCCTGATGGTCCGCCATCAAGCGAATCAACTCCGGCTCACTAAGTCCTGCACTGTCCGAGAAGCATTTACGCAGGCCATCTTTCGCGCCAGGCCCGGGCACCACGAACTCCGTCTCAGGGAAGTCCGTAAGCTCCGTGTAGTTGATGTCGATGATGAACTGATAGGCTAGGAAGTCACCGATGGTGGGATAGCTCTTCAGCAGCTCAAAACCCGCTTGCATCTTTCGCAGTTTTCCAAGCTTGGTCGCCAAGCCGTCGGACAGCATCTGTTCGAGCAAACGCAGATGGTTCTGGTGCTTCAGCTCATGCCCGTATGCGGAGCCCCCGGGCGGCATGATGTAGGCAGCGGAGTAAATGCGCTCGCCGGAGTTCTTGGTGCCTGTCAGCACCCGGTCGTATCTTGTGAAGTCGTAGTCCGCAAGCGTCACAGCGCCGAACGTCCGCTCAAGCATTTCCCAAGTCTCAATCTTGTTGAAAAGCTTAAAGAGGAGCGTTCGAAAAAGCACCTCCTCCGCGGACTTCGGAAGGTCATCTCGATAGATGACGTTCCGAATGAGGTACTGACTCACGCGGTCGGAGGCCCGGTATGCGTTTGTGAACTTGTGAACCGAAATGACCGGGTCGTTCGTCCACGGCGCCGGAAGTCCCGCTACACGCTGCATGTAGACACGCTGGCGCTCAGCCGCGAAGCGCCAGTAGGTGTCGTAGACAGGGGTGACGCGCAGCGGGGCAAGGTGGGAGTGGTCACCTGCGGGCTGCGCGTGAACTACGTTCTCCGAGACCACGGAAGACTGTCCTGACGTGATGCAGGGTCCGACTCCAGCGGCCTTGCGAGGAAGCGTCCACACTTTGCCTTTTGGCTTGACCGTCTTCATGCTGCTGCCACGGCCTTGCCTTCGCGCGCCGTACCTGGCCGCGCCGCCTGTTCGGCTGCGTCTTCGGCGGAGACACAAGCGCGTGCAGCGGCAGTCAGCAAGTCGAGCTTGCGGCTCGTCTTGGGCATGCCATCGAGCTTCTCTACTCCGGCCGTTAGATTGAGCTGAACGAGCGGCATTCCCATCTCATGCGCCATAAAGGCGCCCAATTGCGCCAGACCCAGGAAGTTTCCATACGCGCGATAGAGAAGTTGCTGCGTCGCATAGAAGGCGTTCATAGCAAGGCCATTCTTAGTGGGAAGGAAACTCACGTGCTGCAGGCAAGGAAAGACCACCTGGGCCTGCGCCACGTGGTCGCGTGCCGGGTCAAACACGCTCGCCTGCAGCATCGACCTACGGATTGCAGGGCTCTTCTCGTACTGACTCAGAATCCATTCAAGCTGGTTACCACTCTCCGGCCCCGACCCGAACTTCACGAGCCGCTCGAAGTAGAGGCCACGTCCGTTCAGCTTCCGATTGCTCTTTTGGTATGACGGGAATGCCCAATCGCAGTACATCTGGAACAGGCGCTTGCGGTCGCCCCGGGCCATGAGCCAAAGTCGCTGGGGGAAGATAGTGAAGGCAGCGTCATCAACACTCACTGCCTCCATCCCAGTAAGCACGGCGTCCAGGGCGGCTCGCACACTTGCGTCTTCCTGCGGTCTCCCATCCTTGTCGAAGCCCGTAATGCTGACGATGAGCGGCGAGATTTCCTTGCCGGGGTGGTCAAGGATGTGCAGGTACACGCGCGACCAGGCCGCGCTCAGGTTGTCGCTGGTAATGAAAAGTGGAGTCACTCGTCGTCCTCGTCGTCGTTATCTTCAAGATGGCGGTAAGCGGCCATGCCCACGTACCTCTCACGGCACACGCGGATGAACGTCGCCCAACCGTTGGGCCCGTGCGCTCGCCGAATTCCTGTGGCGACCGCGCAGTAGAGAACCTGAGAGCCGTTCTCTGCAATCGGTTCCATCACGCCCTCAGCGACCGCGACAGTCTTGGGCAGCAGCAGGTGCGAACCAACCTCGATGTCCAGAGTCTTGGCACTCCATTGCCCGTCAGCAACCACCAGCGGAGCGTCGCTTGGCTTGCCTAAAAGCTGTGCGCGGATGGTCTTAGGCGAGCTCTTGAGGAGTTCAGTCGCACGAACGGGCAAGAGGTCGTTCATGCCGTACGCCAAGTGGTTCACCAGCGTGGAGTAACCCACTCCAAAGTTGCAGGCTACGCCGAAAATCTGTACGGGCGTCGCCGTGTTGGCGGCCAAGTGCCTAGAGGCGAAGGCATGGCGCACGCCGACCGTGGGCATCAGGGTGAATGCCGCAAACGAGTTGGCTAAGATTTCCTCCGGCCGCTCGCTGTCGTCCTTCGACCGGTCGTCTTCAAGTTCATCCACCGTCGAGCCGTGCCCGAAGACGTGATGGCCAAGCTCGTGCGCACAGGTAAAGGCGCGGCGCGCCACGGGGCGCTTTGCCGCCACCATGATGCGAGGGTCCGCGCCTCGGCGGTACATGCCCTCTATGTTGATGTCGACGAATCGAACCTTGATGCCGAGCTTGTTGCACAGCTCGTAAATGCACAAGGGCTCGTTTGCGCCCATTCCAAACTGCATGCGCGTTTGGATGGCGGCCATCATGCCTTCGCGCGAGAGCGAGCGGCGATTCGCTGGTGTCAACATAAGAGGACGTGCACCCATATCAATCCCCTGAGGGGTCCGATTGCCTCATCGCCGCCAGGAGGCGAAGAACGCGGTCGAAGTCTTGCGTTTTGAGCTTGCTGAGCTCGCGTGCGGCCAGCTCGAGTCGCGGGTCGTTAGCTGCAAGCTTCTCGGGGCTTTCTCCCACGAGCCAAGTAACGCTGACGTCGTAGATTTCCGCGAACTTGCCAAGCTCCTCGGCGCTGACCTTGCGGTTACCCTTTTCGATTTCGGTGACGGTCGGTCGGTGCATGTCGAGCATCTCGGCAACCTTGCCCTGGGAGAGGCCTGCGAGTTTTCGAGCCTCGCGCAGCCTTGTTGCAAGTGCTTGGCGAGGGTCTTCAGAGCCTGTCGTCATGCGGTCTCCTTCGCGAGAGCCGGCGTCGCCGTGAGCGCCGGCGAGGAAATGGGGGTGAGGGGCTTAGTCTGGATGGCCTTGAGGATGGCGGTCACGGTCTGGTCAATGGTGTTAGGAATCTTGGTTTTTTCCTGTCGGAACACGTTGATGTCGACCGCCACCGCAACCTTCAGCTTCTCGCCCACCATCCCATAGGCGACGGGCCAGACCTTGCTGTCGAACATCGGCAGCTCGTTGATGGGAACCGTCGTGCCACCGAGGGGTGGGCAGGTCTGTCCCATCAGGTCTTGAACCTCCATGAGGGTGGCAAGTAGCGCTTCGAGAACGAGAGTTCGGTCCACATTTGCTCCGGCGACGAGCATCTTACGCTCGGTAAGGAAATCTTACCAAGGCCGCGCCGCCGATGTCAATGGGGTGCTTGCGTTTACGTACGACGAAGCCCTCCGTCTTCGGCAGACGGCGCTGTCTGGCACGGGTCTTTTGGTGGACTGCGCGACGCGGGCGTCCACTTCCGTGAGCGGTACACCACCAATCGGACTGCTACGTTGGTTCCGAAGCGCTGTTGCAGCGACCGCAGAGCAGACGCGAGCGGAATCCACGAGCGGGCACGCGTCTCGGGAACAAATTCACGTCGAAAGTTAGTGCGATTTGGCACTTAGTCCTGAATCGACCCGGATTCCCTAGACAGTCCTGAGCCGTTGAGAATGACGTCGCTCGAACTCTACCGGCGAAGTCCCGCCGGCAGTGCCGTGACGACGCTTGGCGTTGTAAAACATTTCGATGTAGTTGAAGACGTCGGACCTCGCTGCGGCGCGCGTCGCGTAGATCTGCCGACGAATGCGTTCGCGCTTGAGCAACTGGAAGAAGCTCTCGGCCACTGCGTTGTCGTGGCAGTTGCCTCGGCGGCTCATGCTCGATACGAGGTTGTGCTCGCGCAGGAAGTCCTGCCACTCGTGGCTCGTGAACTGGCAGCCCTGGTCCGAGTGCAGCATGACCGAGGATTGGGGCCGTCGCCGCCACAGCGCCATGAGCAACGCGTCGAGGACCAATGTCGTGTCGATGCGGCTGCCCATGGACCACCCGACGATCTGCCGCGAGAACAGGTCCACGACTACCGCCAGATACAACCAGCCCTCGTGCGTGCGGATGTAGGTGATGTCGGTGACCCACGCCTGGTTCGGCTCGTCGACACAGAACTGTCGCTGCAGATGGTTTGGCGCGACCACGGTGGGCTTGCCGCCGCGCATGCCAGGCCGACGACGGTAGCCCGTCTGCGAGCGCAGTCCTTCGCGCTTGAGCAGTCGCGCCACGCGATGCTTGCCGCAGCGCTCGCCGAGGTCCCGCATGTCGAGCGTCAGCTTGCGGTACCCATACACGCCGCCACTCTCCAGCCATGCGTGCTTGAGGAGCCCGAGCAGCCTGCGGTCGTCATGCTCGCGCGGACTCGCCGGCTCCGCCTTCCACGCGTAGAAGCCGCTCGGGTGAACCTGCATGACTTTGCACATGCGCCGCACGCTGTGCTGCTGCTCGTGATCCTTGATGAACGCGTACCTCACCCGGACTGCTTGGCAAAGTACGCTGCGGCCTTTTTTAAGATGTCGCGCTCCTCGGTTACCCGCTTGAGTTCGGCCTTCAATCGTCGCAGCTCTTCAGCCTGCGAGTTGGTCGCCTGCCGCTCGGCCGCCGGCACGCCATAGGCCTTGATCCACTTGTACAGGCTGTGCTGACTGACGCCGATTCGCGCCGACACCTCCGCGACCTTGTGCCCACGTTCGGTGATCTGCTTGACCGCCTCGATCTTGAGTTCTTCCGGGTAGTGCTGGTTCGTTTTCATGGCACCTCCTATTGGGCCTCAGTTTGAGGCTCGGAGATGTCTAGCAAACCCGGGGCGATTCATCCATCTACTTGCTGTCGCTGGCAAAGTGATGGGTGAGAGGGTTGTGACGCCTGCCGCAGCAGGGCCCAGGGGTCCAAGGTAAATGTCACCCGCGAGAGCGGAGAGTTCTCCAGAAATTGAACAGCCGCAGATGGCTGTCGGCCGCCGGCTGAAAATTCACACCCGCCAAGTGCAGCAGTGGAGTGTTCCAAAGCGTGGTTTCGACGCAGGGGATGCTCATGCTTGCTGCAAATTCGCTGCCAATACAACGCTCGCTGCCTCCGGTCGGCGGCAAGCTCTCCAGCCCGCCAATCCGCCTCGGCGCAGCTGACTTCCGCCCGCGCTTGCGGGGCAGCATCGAAGATGAGTCGATGGACCGTCCCCATGTGGAAGCACGGAGACCATGACCCGTCTGCGCTACGTCTTCGACGAGGCTCGGGTTCAACGCTTCATCGCGGAAGGCCGCGGGCAAGGGCTTGGCGCGGACTTCAGCCCCTGGCTGCAGATTCAGGACGTGCCTTCCAGTGGGCGGTCGCATCGTCCCTACGGCATCAAGTCCCGGCGCGTTCATCACCTGCTCTCGGACGGTGAGTGGAAGTGCTTTCTGAAGTTCGAAGGCGCCCAGGATGTGGTCGAAATTCAGGAGCAGTTTCCGCTGGACCGCATGGAGACCTTCCGCATCGCGCGCCGCCTCGGGTTCAAGCACCCCCGGACGCTCGATGGCACGCCGTACGTGATGACGCTGGACTTCCTGGTCACGACGACTGGGCCTGCGGGCAGTTGGAAAGTTCCATACACCTTCAAATATGACCCCGAGACGCTGACTCCGCGCGAGCAGGAGTTGATGGACATCACCCGCGAGTTCTGCCGGTCCAACGGCATGGAGCTCCAGGTCCTCGACCAGCGATTCTTTAACGAGCCGTTCAACATCAACTACGACTCGGTCAGGGCGTATCACGACATCTCGCAGCTGGCCTTCTATGACCAGACCGACATCGCCGGTATCACGCAGGCCATGTCGAGCGAGATTGCCGGCGGGAGCGGTGACACACTGCTGCGAGCCTGCCGATGGTTGGCCGGCAGCTTCGATACGACACCCCTGGTTGTCTACCAGGTTGCGATGCACATGGTGTCGCGCGGCGTGCTCCGCGTCGACCTCAGCAGCACTGTCGGGCTGGAGCGCTTGCCGCTGAGCGCCTACTCGCTGGGGACACCGCCTGCTCTTCCGGTGAATCGCCCCGTGTTTCGCGGAGGCCGATTGGTTTAAGTCAGGGCTCCGCCATGGAGGCCTGATTGGCGAGATGCCGCCAGTAGTTTGCCTCAGCCTCGGCTGGCGGGATGTAGCCGATGGGCTCC